>NZ_JASKMS010000012.1 GCF_030124145.1 Streptomyces sp. 378 | reverse complement strand
AGACAGCCAAACGCGCTGAATCGATCAAGGAGCACCGAGCTCAGCGAGGATAAACGCCAAGCTAAGGGCATCAAGGGCTTGGTCGGGGGCCTGTCCTGCGATGGAGGGAGGCAGACGCCTGGCGGACGGTCGATGGGTTCCCCGCTGTTCCCCGTGGTTCCCCGCAGCATCTGGCACGCGTCTGGCACGAGTCATTCGTCGTCGCACTGACCTTCCCCTCGTAGCGTTGAGGCTGTGGCTGCCGCGGAAGGTGCCGGTGCGGCAGGCGTGAGGCCACGGCCGCGCGGGCCTGCCGCACAATCTCCGGGCCCGAGGCTCGAAAAAAATCCTCCGCGCGGCGGTGCAACGAAATCCGATCCTCATGGACTCCTTCAACCATCTAGGAGGTGCCCATGAGGGATCGGAAAGAGGCTCGGGACGCGGAGTTCCAGAGCTTCGTCGTCGGCCGCTGGCCACGGTTGCTGCGCACGGCTTTCCTACTCACGGGGGAGCAGCATGCCGCGGAGGACCTGGTCCAGTCGACGCTCGAACGGGCCTATGCGGCCTGGCGCAGGGTCGGCGCGGCCGACGACCCCGACGCGTACGTACGGTGCGTGATGATCAACGCGCACGCCCGCAGGCACCGCAGACGCCTCAAGGAGTTCCTGGCGCCGAAGGACGACTCGGGCCTCACCCACGAACTGCCCGACGCCGACGACCGCATCGCGCGGGCGGACGACCGCGGCGCGCTGCTGACGGCGCTCGCCGCACTGCCCGCGCGCCAGCGGGAGGCGGTGGTCCTGCGGTACTGGGAGGACCTGAGCGAGGCGCAGGCGGCGGAGGCCATGGAATGCAGCGTCGGCACGGTGAAAAGCAACACGGCGCGGGGGATCGCGAAGCTCCGCGCCCTGCCGGGACTGGCCGAGGCACTCACGAACGGAGGGCGGAAGTGATGAGCGCGGACAGGGAGACGAACCACGATATGACGTACGACGAGGCGCACACGGACATCGCCCTCCTGCTGGCGGACGCGGCGGACGAGGTGGAGGTCGGCGCGGCCCCCTATCAGGCGGTGGTACGGGGAGGGAGGCGCCGCAAGACGCGCCGCTGGGCGGTTGCCGCGGCGGCCGCGGCGGTGATCGCGGGGTCCACGGGGACGACGCTGGCGCTGGCGGGAGGCACGGGCGGCGGGCACGGGGCGGGGCAGGTGGCCGCGCGGCCCTCGGCGGGGACGGCGAAGCAGAGTCCCGAACGGCGGGTGACGACTCTGGCCAGGGGCACGGACCACGGCAGGAAGTGGAAGGTCGACGCTGCCGTCTGGACCGCGCCGAAGACCACGGCGGAGGCACGCGCCCAGCTCGCCGAGATGGCCCTGTACGGGGAGAAGCCGGTCGATGTGGAGAAGGCCTCGGACCTGGTGGGCGAGAGCTGGTTCTTCGTGCACCTGACCGTGGGGGGCAAGTCGTCGACGGTGATCCTGAGACTATTCAGTAAGGACGGCCTGGTCTCGGGCAAGGATCTCGAGGCGTACTCGAGGCCGTTGGACACCGACCGGGTCGGCGCCCCGCAGCGCCTGGTGATCGGGCAGGTCGCCCGGACCGTCCAGGAGGTCACCTGCACCTGGGGCGACGGCACGAAGACCCGGGTGGAACGGGCCGCTGCGGGGGCCGGCGACTTCAAGAACCTGATCCGCGAGGTGGACGGCTCCCAGAAGGACTGGTTCGTGTGCCTGGGACCGGACGGAGTGAACTACAAGAAGGCGGAGGTCACGGGGGTGAGGTGAGCGATGCGGGCAGGGCCGCGGCAGGGGTCACAACCCCCGCCGCGGCAGCAGGGTCACAACCACCCCTGCTGCCGCGCCTCCCGCATTGCCTTTATTTTGGTTGCGGGTGCCTGTCTTGCCGATCGCGGAGGAGAGGTAGTTGCGGACCTTGGACTCCGAGAGGTGGAGCTTGGCCGCGACGATCTTCCACAGCGACCGCGGCGCGGAGTACACGTCCGAGGCGTACAACAAGCTCTGTGACCGCCTGGGCGTGGTGCAGTCCATGGGACGCGTGGGGTCCGCGCTGGACAATGCCGCCGCGGAGAGTTTCAACTCGCTGATCAAGGTCGAGTACATCCACCGCCGACAATTCGCGACCCGGACCGAGGCCCGCCTGAAGATCGCCACATGGATCACTGGGTTCTACAACCCGCGACGAAGGCACAGCGCGGCCGGCGGCCTACCGTGTCGGCACTCGTCGTCGTCAGCATCGGTGGGGCTGCGGTGCTGTGGGCCGGTGTCGTGTGGTGGCTCAGTCTTCGTCCCTTGGCGGGGAGCTTGCGTCTCGTACTTGTAGCGAATGCACTTGCGGCATGTGTGCTCGCTGCGGTGTCTGTGGCTGCAGCAAGTGTGCTTGTCCTGCTCACCCTTGTGGCGGTCGCGATTGATGTCGCTGCTTTCGCGGGCAGTCAGACCGTTGCACTCAGACGACTGGCGCGCGAACTGACTTGACGAGTCAACGCGAGTGCAGCCAAGTGCTGATCGCCCCGGAGGCAGCCGCCGAGGACTCCTTGCACGCTCGTCACGGCGGCCGTCCTTCACCCCGACCACGTGAGTAAAGACGCACCCCGTGTGGAACGCGGATCCACAGGTCTTGACAATTCCTCTTCCAACCTGTGGTGGTGGGATGGTGGGTTGGGTGCAGGGGCGTTCACCTGCGTTCATGGGCGGCTGGCCCTGCGATCGGCTTCCGCCTTCGATCCCGTCTGAATGGCCGTGAACGGCGCTGAATGAGACGGAAACTGAGACGGTCGGCCGAGGGCATTACGAGGGTGTGACCACGGCCAGTTGAGGCCTCGCTGCACTGCATGGCCCGATAGTTCTGCGGAGGACAGTCGGCCGGTGACCACCGTGTGGTGGTCACCGGCCGGTGCGAGTCATCCGCCGAGGTGGTGGTGAAGGTGTCGCCCTGTGCGGGATCCGGAGAGTCGGTTCGTTCTCAGACCGCTGTGATCTTGGCGAGCGGCTTGTTGGCGGCCCAGCAGGGTGACATACGGCAGACGAGTGAATTCCTGCCCAGGGAAACGCAAAAAGACGCCCTCTTCGAGAGTCGTGTTGCCTCCGTGACGAGTTGCCGGAAGAGCGGGGTGGGGGTGGTCACCCGTGGGTGCCGACTGTCAGCGTTGGTCGGCTTCGCACGGCCCAGGGCGCCGGGCGGTCGCGATCACTGCGTTGTACGGGCGGACGTGACTGGAAGTGGGGACGCGCAGGTCACTGCCTTGCGCCGGCAGGCCAGCTACTGATGATCTCAGCGTCAAGTCGCCGGACGGTCGCCGAGACCTCCAGGTCAGGCACGCCTTCGTTGGGCGACCTCACGCCCGGAATCTCGGCAATTGAGGTATCTCAACTGCAGCAGACCAAGGGTGACCACACCACGCGGCACAGACCTGGCACGCCTGCCGCTCCGGTTGTGCCTGCATGGCGAGGCATCTCGCTACAGTCGTAGGCCCGCTTCTGGCGCGAAGTTTTGGCCGTTCGGGTACCTCAGAGTGACGCTAGTCGCACAATGTCATCATGTCGACGCCAACGCAGCGCACCGAGAAGCGCTTGATTTTTCAGAACTGTCAGCTAGGAAACAGCGACCTAAAAAGAGTGTTCGCGCTCGCATCTGAGGGCACTGACCCGGCTAGCGTTGAGGTATCGACGCAGCGGAACTCGACACGCTATAGCGCCTCCGACCTTGACGGACTTATCAATTCCCTGAATTCGGCAAATGTAGGCGGGGATCTAAAACTATGGGCCTATGTTCTAGTTGAGGCCAGCGATACGACGGGGGACCGGCGCGTTTCCTTGAGCGTAGAAACTCGCCGAGTGGAGTTCTCCGTCTCCGGAAAAGACGAGACGTGGGTCCTAGGGCAGGCGGCGCGACTCCAACTGTTCCTGGAGCAGGCCGGAGGAAGAGTCGTCATCGAACAGAAGGCGAGCCCTTGGTTCTACATTTGGTCCCTTTTGGGTGCTGGCTGGATCCTTGGCGTGCTCGGCCTGATGCAGGACCGAGGAGGCAAGGAAGCCGGAAAGGACTTCTGGATCTATGTAATGGCGCCAACTTTTGGCCCTATTTTCTTGCTCCTGTTTGCATGGCTATTCTTCACCTCGCGGGCAGCTAGGCCAATTCTCCGCGTCACCGAGGATGTCACCCGCGGATCTGTATGGAGCCGCCTCAATGCAGCAAATCGAATTGCCTTGGCTGGACTGATTGCCACTACGATAATTGGCGTGGCCGCAGTAGTAGTGACCGTGTTTTCGGGGCAATGAACCGTCGCAAATCACTCAGGCAACGCTGACTATGGAGGTCATACACGCCTTGCCCAACCTGACCCGGCGGGCCGAGATGTCGGCTGGGTGGCAGCCGTGCGCGGCACGCGCAAAACAGGTCGTTGCCGACCTCGTGTCGCCACTCGTCATCAACCCACCACCGGCCCAAGCTCCCATCCCGTCTGCCGTCGACCCACACACCGTGGAGCGGGCGTGGTTCATGGCGTCCAGGTGGAGCGCGCCACTGTACGAACGACCTGGACGCCATGGGCCGCGTCTGCTCGGCTCTGCCTGGGTCGACGGCAGACGGGATGGGAGCTCCCCGCGCCCGCCACTCACGGCCGGCACTCGCGAGCGGCGCCCCCGCCATCTCGGAGCCTGAGCGCCCCCGCCGGAGGCACGTCTTTGACCAGTGGGTGACTTCTTCGCTTCTGCCCGCTGCACCTAGCGCGCCGCCGGGCGCGGCCAGCCGGGGCGCAGACAGGAGGCAGGCCGCGCCGCAGAGGCGGCGCGCGCCCGCGCCGTGCGCGGGCCTTGATGGATGTAGGGAAAGTTCTACCGCGCTCCCATGTGATCGTCTGGTCCCGGCTGTGTCTACTCACGTGAGTGCTCTGGCGGCTACGCCTGTGTCGCTCGACATAGCTCGGCGACAAGGAGTGTGCTCAACGGATGGGACCGAAGTCGGAGCGGGTCTACCGCACGATCCGCGAGTGGATCTCGACGGGGAAGTACTCGCCTGGTTCCAAGATCCCGTCTGAGCGCACCCTGTCCGAAGAGCTGGACATCGGCCGTACGGCTCTGCGCCAGGTGCTGGCGAAGCTCGTCGCCGAGGGCGTCATCGAGGTGCATGGCCGTAGCTCCTACCGGGTGCCGGATCGGTCTGTGACCACTCAGGCGCCGGCGGACGTCGAGCCGTGGCTCGCGGGCCATGTGCGCCTGAGTGAGGTCGCAGTGCAGCCCTGCGGACGCTCGTATGAACGTCGGGTCGGCTGTGTCCAGGGCTGTGTAGAGGCTCTGGACTGCTTCGTGGTCGCCGATCAGGGCGAGCGCGTTGCCGCGCCATCTGGCGAGGTGCCCCTCGTTGAGGAAGATACTCAGCATGTCCGGGTCGCGGGCGTCCTCACCCGGGGGCAAGGACCTTACGGCGCTTTCCAGTGCGCGCTTGCAGTCGTCGGTCAGACCGGCTCGGGCGCATATCTCGGCTTCTGCGGCGTGTAGCCAGGCTGTAAGGCGTGGGGACATGGCCGTGCCGCCGAGTCGCTGTGCCTCGCGTATCAGCTGCACCGTCATGGGAGCGCGTCCGGCGTCGCAGAGTACGTAGGCCTGCTACCAGTGGTGCGAGCTGCTGATCCACACCGCGACTCCAGAGGTCGGAAAGCAGTGGACAGACACAGGGGAGATCCATGATCGGCGGCGTCAGGCTCGGGCAGGGTCACGTCAGCGCGACCTGAAAGGCCGTGCTGAGGGCGAGACCCGCACTGTCCCGGGGCATCCCGCCCTCACGCGCATCCTTCGGCAGCACATCGAGGTCGAAGAGCTCAAGCCGGGTGACCTGCTGTTCCAAGGCGAGTCTGGAGGCATCCTCGCCGGTTCCGTCATCCGTCGGGCGTGGCGCAATGCCCGTAAGGCCGTACTGCCCCCGCACGTCTTCGAGTCGCCCACCGGGCGGCGCGTGTACGACAACCGGAACACGCGCCTGACGAAGTGGCTGAACGACGGGATTCCACCCGCCCAGGTGGCCGAGTGGGCTGGGAACAGCGTTGCCGTGCTCCTGGCGACCTACGCCCGCTGCGTCGAGGGCCAGCTGCCCGACCTGAAGCGGCGGCTCGAAGCTGCCGGAGATCTTCCCGAGCGGCCGTCCGCCGACTGACCTCGCGGCCCGCAGAAACTTCGACACGTATTCGACACGGCCACCCGCAAAAACCCGGTAACAGCCGGACAGCCCCGGAAACCGCCCTTGATCATCAAGAGGGCGCCCGGGGCTTCGCCGCACCACCCCGCACCCGCCCTGACCAGCAAAAAGCCCTCCCCAAAGGGAGGGCGGAGACTTGCGCCCCCGGCAGGACTCGAACCTGCGGCCAAGCGCTTAGAAGGCGCCTGCTCTATCCACTGAGCTACGGGGGCCGGGTGTGGTGGCCTCTGTCGTGGTGCCCGGGTGTGGGCCGATCCGTGACGTTGCCGGGGACAAGGATAGGGCTCCCGCGTCCTTGTCCCTGTTGCTTCGCCTCCGTGGCTCGATGTGGAGGTTCAGTGAAGCGGTCCTGATAATCGCAGGCAGGTACGAATCGTGCATCGCTTTTGGCGTCAGAGGCATCGGGTGTTGTGCACTCGTTATGCCTGCGGTGCGCCTGTGTCCCAGTCGTCCCTTCCGTCCCTTGTGTTCTGTCGGCGCGCAGACATGCTCATATGCTTCAGAATTCCCCTAAAATTGGGCATTCTTCACATGTGGTGACCTTGGACGTACGGCCTCAGCTGCTCGACGCACTCTCCGCCCTGCGCGACCGTGTCGCCGCCGCACGCTTCCCGCTGCCCCTGGCGGGGGCCCCACGCGCGCGTGCCAACCGCGACGAACTCCTCGCGCAGCTCGACGACTACTTGGTGCCCCGCCTGCGGGAGCCCGAAGCGCCGCTTCTGGCCGTCGTGGGCGGGTCGACCGGAGCCGGGAAGTCGACGCTCGTGAACTCCCTCGTAGGACGGCGGGTCAGCGAGGCGGGCGTGCTGCGGCCGACGACACGCACCCCCGTGCTGGTCTGCCATCCGGAGGACCATCACTGGTTCAGCGGGATGAGGGTGCTGCCCGACCTGACCCGCGTGTGGGTCCCCCAGTCGGACTCCACGGACGACCTGCTGCTCCCCGGCGAGAACCCCGCGCGCGTGCTGCGCGTCGAGACCGCCGAGAGCCTGCCGCCCGGCCTCGCCCTCCTCGACGCACCCGACATCGACTCCCTAGTCGCCGACAACCGCGTCCTGGCGGCCGAACTCATCTGCGCCGCCGACATCTGGGTCATGGTCACCACCGCCGCCCGCTACGCCGACGCCGTCCCCTGGCACATGCTGCGCACCGCCAAGGAATACGACATCACCCTCGTGACGGTCCTCGACCGCGTGCCCCACCAGGTCGTCCACGAGGTGTCACGGCAGTACGGGGCCCTGCTCACCAAGGCCGGACTCGGCGAGGTGCCGCGCTTCACCGTGCCCGAACTGCCCGAGTCCGCCTGGGGCGGCGGGCTCCTGCCGGCCTCCGCCGTCGCCCAGTTGCGCACCTGGCTGGTCCACCAGACCCAGGATCCCGCGGCCCGGCAGCACGTCCTCGCCCGCACGGCGTACGGCGTCCTCGACTCCCTCAAGTCCCGGATGCCCGAGCTCGCCGGTGCCGCCGCCGCGCAGCACGCCGCCGCGCTGCGGCTCACCTCCGCCGTGGAAGGGGCGTACGACAGCGAGCACGCGCGCGTGCGGGGCCGGTTGCACAGCGGCGCGGTCCTCGCCGGGGACGCGCTCAAGCGCTGGCGCGCCTTCCCCCTGGACTGCACCGCGGCCGAACTCCTCGACGCGCTCGTGGAGAGCCTCAGCGCGCTGCTGCTGTGCGCCGTCACCGCCGCCGACGAGCGCGTGGACGACGCCTGGCGGCGCGAACCGGCCTCCGCCGCGCCGGAACTCGCCGCACGCGACACCGGCGCGGACAACGCCGAGCACCGCATCGGCCTCGCCGTACGCCGCTGGCGCCGCGAACTGGAGGAGCACGCCGAGGACGAGGTGCGCGAACTCGACCGCAACCTCGCACCCGACCCCGAACTGGTGGCCGCCCTGGTCGCCACCTCCCTGCTGGGCGGCCGCCGGGGCCGGACGGCCGGGGAGGGGCTCGCCGAGCGGATCGGCGCCCACGGGGCGCTGCGGCTGCGCGACCGCGCCGGGCGGCTGCTCACCGAGCACGTGGACCGGGTCCTGTACGCCGAACGCGAGCGCCGGCTCGCCCCGCTCGACGCGCTGGACGTCCACCCCGAGCCCCAGGCCGAACTCATCGCCGCGCTGTCCGTACTGCAGAAGGAGAGGTGACCGGTGACCGCCGTCACTGACCACGACCCCACGGACCACGCCGATCAGCCGGACGACGAGGCAGGCAGGACGAGGTCCGCCAAGAGCCCCTCACGGGGCGCCCTCGACGGCGAGCGCGCGGCGCGTACCGACGCGGCGGAGGCCTGGGACGACGGGCTCATCGCGCGCCGGGTCAACGAGACAGCCGAAGGAGACCGGTTCCCCATGACGGACCACCGCTCCGCCGTCCCTCCGACGGTGACCCCGCTGGTGTACGAGGGGCCGCTGCGCTCCCGGCTGGAGGCCCTGCGGGAACTCGTCGGGCTCTCCCGCACCCGCCTCGACAGCCGGACCCTCTCGGAGGCCGGCCGCGTGCTCGACGAGGCGTCGGCGCGCCGCAGGCTCTCCGGGCAGCACACCGTCGTCGCCATCGCGGGCGCCACCGGCAGCGGCAAGTCGCAGCTGTTCAACACGCTCGCCGGGGTCACCATCTCGGAGACCGGCGTACGCCGTCCCACCACCGCCGCCCCCCTCGCGTGCAGTTGGAGCGACGGGGCCGCCGGCCTCATCGAACGGCTCGGGATCCCGCCCCGGCTGCGCCGCCGGCCGCTGCCGACCGGGGACGGCGAGTCGCCGCTGCGCGGACTCGTCCTGATCGACCTGCCCGACCACGACTCCGCGGCCGTACAGCACCGCGAGCACGTGGACCGCATCCTGGCGCTCGTCGACGCGGTCATCTGGGTCGTCGACCCGGAGAAGTACGCCGACGCCGTCCTCCACGAGCGCTATCTGCGGCCGATGGCGGCGCACGCCGAGGTCATGTTCGTGGTCCTCAACCAGATCGACCGGCTGCCCGGCGAGGCCACCGAGCAGGTCCTCGACGATCTGCGGCGGCTCCTCGACGAGGACGGCATCGCCCTCGGCGAATACGGCGAACCGGGCACGACCGTGCTGGCGCTGTCCGCCCTCACCGGGGACGGCGTCGGAGAACTGCGGGAGGCGCTCGGCCAGTTCGTGTCCGAGCGGGGAGCGCCCGCCCGGCGTATCTCGGCCGACGTCGACATGGCGGCGGCGCGGCTGTGGCCCGTCTACGCCACCCAGCGGCGGACCGGGCTCAGCGAACAGGCCAGGGAGGAGTTCTCCGACCGGCTCGCGGACGCGGTGGGCGCCACGGCGGCGGGTGAGGCGGCCGAACGCGCCTGGCAGCGCAACGCCAACCGCGCCTGCGGCACCCCCTGGCTGCGGCTGTGGCGCTGGTACCAGGACCGCGGCGAGCCCACCACGGGCCGGCTCCCGTCGCGCACGCAGGCCGACGAGGAGGCCACCGCCCGTCAGCGGGTCGAGCAGGCGGTGCGGACCGTCGCCGACCGGGCCTCGGCCGGGCTTCCCGCGCCCTGGGCACAGGCGGTGCGCGAGGCGGCCGTCCGCGGCTCGCAGGGGCTGCCCGAGGCGCTGGACGAACTGACCGTGCGGGCGGGCGTGCCGACGGGGCGGCCACCGCGGCCGGGGTGGTGGCCGGTGGCCGTACTGACCCAGGCGTCCATGACGATCCTGCAGTTCCTGGGCGGGCTGTGGCTGCTGGGGCAGATCGTCGGGGTCATGTCACCGAACCTGGGGGTGCCGGTGCTGCTGATGGTGATCGGCATCGTCGGCGGCCCGCTCATCGAGTGGAGCTGCCGGCTGGCGGCCCGCGGCCCGGCCCGGCGCTACGGCCTGGAGGCCGAACGCCGGTTGCGGGAGGCGGCAGCCGGATGCGGCAGGGCCCGGGTCCTGGACCCGGTGGCGGCGGAGCTGCTGCGGTACCGGGAGGTTCGCGAGCAGTACGGGAGGGTGGTGGGCGCGGGGCGGTGAGGCCGTGACGGTGAGGTGGTGGGGGATGGTGGGGCGCCGGGCGGGCGGTGAGGCGCAGGTGGCAGGCGACAGGTGATTGGTGACAGGTAGTTGGTGATCGGTAGTTGATGACAGGCGACAGGCGACAGGCGACGCTACGGCGGTGAGGCGCCGGGTGGGCGGTGACTCCGGGTCGGGGCGGCTGTGACGGGCCGCGGAGGTGCCGTCGTCGCGACTCGGGGGCCATCCGGTGCCATCCCTGTGGGTGGCGGCGTTGTCCACAGGGCGGGGGTGGTCCACAGCGCTCAGCGGGTTCGGCCCGGCGGCGGCAGTCTGGCAGACACAGCCGTACGGGACGGGCCCGTACGCGTGTCGGCCCGGTGCGGGTGCCGTGGTCCGGGCGAGGGAGGGGTTCGCATGAACGAGACGATGGTGTGCGCGGTCGGCAGGGTGGCGACGCAGCCGGTGTACCGGGAGATGGCGTCCGGCCCGTCGGCGAGGTTCCGGCTGGCGGTGACCGCGCGCTACTGGGACCGCGAGAAGAACACCTGGACGGACGGGCACACGAACTTCTTCACGGTGTGGGCCAACCGGCAACTGGCCACCAACACGGCCGCGTCGCTGACGGTCGGAGAGCCCGTGATCGTGCAGGGCAGGCTGAAGGTGCGCACCGACGTGCGCGAGGGGCAGAACTGGACGTCGGCGGACATCGACGCGGTGGCGATCGGCCACGATCTGGCCTGGGGCACCTCGGCCTTCAGGCGCGCCGCCAAGACCGAGACCGGGCCCTCGGCGACGCAGCCGGAGCCCAACTGGGAAACACCGTCGCCGGATTCCGCGAGCCCAGGGGGTAAACAGTCTCAACACGAGCCGGAGCCAGCCGTATTGGCGTGACAGTCCGTCGTCGACGGCGACTGCCCGAACTGTGGCTTATCGACGAGTGTGCACCGAACAGTCAGGGGTGGATTTGTCGATAAGCCCTGCTCACCTGCGGACTTGGCGATAACGATTCCGAGTCGGATCACTCGTCCGACCGTCTGATCGGCGGGCGGTGCCCCCCGCGTCCCTAGGATGCCGGACATGGCTCTCGGGACTCTTGCGTCCGGTGAGGCTTCTGATTCTGCAGGTGGGACCGTCCCCCCCCACGTCAACGGGTCCTGCTCGAAAGGGAATTTGGTGCTTGCTTCGTTCTCTGAGCTGTTCCTGCGAAGGCGAGGGGCTGCTCGCCTCGCCACCGCGACGGTGGTGTCCGGGCTCGTCGCCGCCGGCGGGCTGGCCGGTGCCGGCCGGGCGGCCGCCGACGAGACGACGCAGAGTCAGGGCGGAGCGGCCGCGACGATAGGCGGTCTCAAGACGTACGGCGCGGCCGTCATACACGCCGCCACCGGCGACCAGGAGATCCCGGCGGGCCTGTTCGAGATGTCCGTCGACGGCGGCGGCATGCTCCAGACGTACTGCGTCGACCTCCACAACCCGACCCAGCGGGACGCCAAGTACCACGAGACGCCGTGGAGCGGCACGTCCCTGGGCGTCAACAAGGACGCCGGCAAGATCCGTTGGATCCTGCAGAACTCCTACCCGCAGGTGAACGACCTCGCGGCGTTGGCGCGGAAGGCGGGCGTGCGCGGTGCGATGACGGAGCAGGACGCGGCGGCCGGTACGCAGGTGGCGATCTGGCGCTACTCGGACGACGTGGCCGTCGACGCCCTGGACCCGCAGGCCGAACAACTCGCGGACTACCTGGAGAAGAGCGCCCGCAGTCTGCCCGAGCCCCGCGCCTCGCTCACCGTCGAGCCGCCCGCGGTCTCCGGCCGGCCGGGCGAGCGGCTCGGTCCGGTGACGGTGCGCACCAACGCCGGCAGCGCGACGGTCACCCCGCCCGCGGACGCCGCGACGAGCGGGGTACGGATCGTCGACCAGCAGGGCAAGGCCGTCACCACGACGTCCGACGGCGGGCAGGTGTTCTTCGAGGTGCCCGAGGACGCGGCGGCGGGCACGGCGGAACTGACCGTACAGGCCTCGACCACCGTGCCGGTCGGCCGTGCCTTCACCTCCGAGAGCCGCAGCCAGACGCAGATCCTGGCCGGCTCCAGCGAGTCGACGGTGTCCGCGACGGCCGGGGCGACCTGGGCGAAGCAGGGGCCGGCCCCGGCGCTGACGGCGGCGAAGGACTGTGCCGGGGGCGGGGTCGACATCATCGCCTCCAACAAGGGCGACGAGCCGTTCACGTTCGAGCTGGCCGGTCTGGAACACACCGTCGCCGCGGGCGAGTCCCGCACGGTGACGGTCCCGCTCCAGGAGGACCAGGCCTACGACTTCACGGTCCACGGCCCCGGCGGCTTCGAGAAGCGCTTCACCGGCACGCTGGACTGCCGGACCCGCGGCAGCGACACCGGCACCACCACCCAGACCCTCAGCGAACCGAGCCCGATGACCGTGGGCGGCACGGCCTCCGACACCAACCTCGCCGAAACGGGCAGCTCCGGCATCACCCCCCTGATCGCGGGCGTCGCCATCGGCCTGGTCCTGATCGGTGGAACCACCCTGATCGTGCTGCGTCGCAGGGAGGCGGCGGGGGAGTGACGACGACGAACGGCCGGTCGACGGCCAGCACCGTCAGCTGACGGCGGCTGCATCTCGGTGATCAGCCGAAGACGAGCACGAACTCCTCGCCCAGGCGGACCGTGACGACGGCGAGGCGGCGGGTCTCATCGATACGCCGCCGCAGAACGTGATCACTGCCGTCGCGAGGAGGGTGGTGCTCATCCACTCGCGAGGGCGCGTAGCCACCCGGCGAGCACGAAGAAGTCGGTCTCCAGGAGACAGAGATCCCGATCAACCGATAGTCGCATGGCCTGTCGAGGGCCGGGTGGGGCGGTGCTTCGGGCGCGTCCATGCCAGTCGCGGATGACGCGATCAACGGCTGCCGTTCACGTCGCGGCGGCGGCCCAACCCCACGCACGCTGCCCGCAAGCGATCAATCCTGGGCCGCCCCTGCGCCGTCCGAGGGCGCCCAAGGCCGACCAAAGGCGACCGGCAGTGACAGTCGCCCGGCAGTCGGTATCCGAGAAAGGCCAGGTCAGCCGCCCCCGGTCATACGCGTTTCCACCCAGGCCTAGCGGTACGGCAAGATGGGGTGTATCTGCCCACTGCCAGTTTCAAGCTGCCGGACGGTTTCTCTTGGCTGAGTTCATTTACACCATGCGCAAGGCGCGCAAAGCGCACGGCGACAAGGTGATCCTCGACGACGTGACGACCAGCTTCCTGCCGGGGGCGAAGATCGGCGTCGTCGGCCCGAACGGCGCCGGCAAGTCGACGATCCTCAAGATCATGGCCGGCCTTGAGCAGCCGTCCAACGGTGATGCCTTCCTCACTCCCGGTTACACCGTCGGCATCCTGCAGCAGGAGCCGCCGCTGACCGAGGACAAGACCGTCCTGGAGAACGTCCAGGAGGGCGTCGCCGGGATCAAGGGCAAGCTCGACCGGTTCAACGAGATCGCCGAGCAGATGGCGACCGACTACACCGACGAGCTCATGGACGAGATGGGCAAGCTCCAGGAGGACCTGGACCACGCCAACGCGTGGGACCTGGACGCCCAGCTGGAGCAGGCCATGGACGCGCTGGGCTGCCCGCCCGGCGACTGGCCCGTCACCAACCTGTCCGGCGGTGAGCGCCGCCGCGTCGCGCTGTGCAAGCTGCTGCTGGAGCAGCCCGACCTGCTGCTGCTCGACGAGCCCACCAACCACCTCGACGCCGAGTCGGTGAACTGGCTGGAGCAGCACCTGGCCAAGTACCCGGGCACCGTCGTCGCGGTCACCCACGACCGGTACTTCCTCGACAACGTCGCCCAGTGGATCTGCGAGGTCGACCGCGGTCGCCTCTACCCCTACGAGGGCAACTACTCCAAGTACCTGGAGACCAAGGCCGCCCGCCTCAAGGTCGAGGGCCAGAAGGACGCCAAGCGGCAGAAGCGGCTCAAGGAAGAGCTGGAGTGGGTGCGGTCCAACGCCAAGGGGCGTCAGGCCAAGTCCAAGGCGCGTCTGGCCCGCTACGAGGAGATGGCCGCCGAGGCCGACAAGATGCGGAAGCTGGACTTCGAGGAGATCCAGATCCCGCCGGGCCCGCGCCTGGGCAGCATCGTCGTAGAGGTCAGCAACCTCAGCAAGGGCTTCGGCGACAAGCTGCTCATCGACGACCTCAGCTTCACGCTGCCGCGGAACGGGATCGTCGGCATCATCGGGCCGAACGGTGCCGGCAAGACGACCCTGTTCAAGATGATCCAGGGCATCGAGGAGCCGGACTCCGGATCCATCAAGGTCGGCGACACCGTCAAGATCTCCTACGTCGACCAGAGCCGCGAGAACATCGACGCGAAGAAGTCGCTGTGGGCGGTCGTCTCCGACGAGCTGGACTACATCAACGTGGGCCAGGTCGAGATGCCGTCCCGTGCCTACGTCTCGGCCTTCGGGTTCAAGGGGCCGGACCAGCAGAAGGCCGCCGGCGTGCTCTCCGGCGGTGAGCGCAACCGGCTGAACCTCGCGCTCACCCTCAAGCAGGGCGGCAACCTGCTGCTCCTCGACGAGCCGACGAACGACCTCGACGTCGAGACCCTCAGCAGCCTGGAGAACGCGTTGCTGGAGTTCCCGGGTGCGGCCGTGGTCGTCTCCCACGACCGGTGGTTCCTGGACCGGGTCGCCACGCACATCCTCGCCTACGAGGGCGAGTCCAAGTGGTTCTGGTTCGAGGGCAACTTCGAGTCGTACGAGAAGAACAAGATCGAGCGGCTCGGCCCGGACGCCGCTCGTCCGCACCGTGCCACCTACAAGAAGCTGACCCGGGGCTGATCGATCTTGCGGCACATCTACCGCTGCCCGCTGCGCTGGGCGGACATGGACGCGTACGGCCACGTCAACAACGTGGTGTTCCTCCGCTACCTGGAGGAAGCCCGTATCGACTTCCTGTTCCGCCCGGAGAAGGACTTCAAGCAGGGGTCCGTGGTGGCACGCCATGAGATCGACTACAAGCGGCAGCTCGTCCACCGGCACCACCCGGTGGACATCGAGCTGTGGGTCACCGAGATCAAGGCCGCGTCCTTCACCCTCACCTACGAGGTGAAGGACGGCGACCAGGTCTATGTGCGGGCCTCGACGGTGATCGTGCCGTTCGACTTCCAGGCGCAGCGCCCGCGCCGGATCACCGCGCAGGAACGGGAGTTCCTGCGTGAGTACATGGAGGACGCCGAGGAGGAGGCCGTCGCCGCATGACGGTGCTCCACCTCGCCGACGAGGGGGAGGCGGCGGATCTAGCGGCCTTCCTCTCCCGCCTGCTCCACTACGACCGTGGAGCCGCGGTGCGGCTGCAGGCGGCCGGCACCGCGCTGGCCGTCTTCGGGCGGCCCCCCTCGTTCGAGGTGCTGGCCGTGCGGGCGGTACGGCTGGGGAAGCCGTACGAGGAGGGGCTGGAGGTCACGCTGGATGTGACCGTCTCGGCCGGTGAGTTGCTGGAGACGGTGGACGAGAGCGCCGGGACCGTCGTCGTGCCGGGGGCCGTGACCGGGCCGCCGTGGGCCGGTGTGCTGCCGCCCCGCGGTGGCTGGCGGGCCGAGCCGGGACTGCCCGCTCCGGACGCCCTGGGGGCCCTGGTGGCCGCCGTCGTCGCCGAGTTCCGTTCGCGGACGGGGGAGTTGCCCGCCGAGCGGCGGACCCGGGACGAGCTGGACCGGATCGGGCGGGACATCTGGTCCCGTACGGTCGGGGACACCCGGCTCCCCGTCCGGGCCGTGCACGCGGCGCAGTCCCTCGGGTTCCTGCGGCCCGGAGAGCCGCCGGCTCTGTTCTCCTCGGGCGCGTGGCTGAGGCTGCGCACACCGTACGGGTCCGTCGCCGTCCGGCGTGCCGGGCTCGGGGCGCTGGACGTCAGCGTCCGCTGACCGGCCCCCCGGCGGGCGTCAGCCCGCGGTGTTGACCATCGAGGCCGCCGCGTACGTCAGGTAGTTCCACAGCGTGTGCTCGTGCTCCTCGGACAGGCCCAGCTCCTCGACGGCGACGCGCATGTGCTTCAGCCACGCGTCGTGCGCCGCCCGGTCGACCGCGAAGGGCGCGTGCCGCATCCGCAGCCGGGGGTGGCCGCGGTTCTCGCTGTACGTCGTGGGGCCGCCCCAGTACTGGATGAGGAACAGCACGAGACGCTCCTCGGCCGGGCCCAGGTCCTCCTCGGGGTACATGGGCCGCAGCAGCGGGTCCTCGGCGACTCCCTCGTAGAAGCGGTGGACGAGCCGACGGAAGGTCTCCTCCCCGCCGACCTGCTCGTAGAAGGTCTGCTCCTGAAGCGTGCCGCGCCGAATCTCATTCACGCGATCCATGGTCTCAGACGCCCCGGCATAGGACTCAAGACCTAGGTCCTTGCCCCTACTGTGGAGACATGGGCGGCTACGGACCCGGCAGGCAACTCGACGGTCTCGCCGCCGTCGCGCGGGCGGCACTGGTGCGGCGGATCGAGGCGAGCGGGGTCTGGGCCGCCGATCCGGGCTGGCGGGCCGCCTTCGCGGCGGTCCCGCGGCACCTCTTCGTGCCGTACTACTACGTCGGTGTCGCCGGCGGCTACGAACGTCGCTGGGGCGAGAGCGCCGACCGGGGGGCGCGGGAGCGGTGGCTGCGGGGCGCCTACGAGGACACCCCGCTGGCCACCCGGCTGCGCGACGGCGAGCTGCTGTCCTCCAGCAGCCAGCCGTCCCTGATGGCGGACATGCTGGCCGCGCTGGACGTCGCGGACGGCCACACGGTCCTGGAGATCGGCGCGGGCACCGGCTACAACGCGGCGCTGCTGGCCCACCGGCTGGGCGACGACAAGGTCACCACCGTCGATCTCGACCCGGAGATCACCGAGTCGGCGCGCAGGCACCTGGCCGCGGCCGGGTACCACCCGGTCGTCGTCACCGGCGACGGCGCCCGGGGTGTGCCGGAGCGCGCGCCGTTCGACCGGATCATCGCGACCTGCGCCCTGAGCACCGTCCCGTGCGCCTGGGTGGCCCAGAGCCGCCCGGGAGGCCGGATCCTGATGCCGCTGGCCACCGGCCTGATCGTGCTGACGGTGACCGGCGCCGGGGACGCCGAGGGACGCTTCCTGCACACCCCCGCCTACTTCGTGCCGCTGCGCGGGACCGGCCGGCCCGGGGGCGAGTCGGCCCAGCTGGGCGGGGTGCCGCGCCGGGCCCGGGAGGACGACCTGTTCCGCTTCCTGCTGGCCCTGACCCGCGGCAGCCTCGATCCGCAGGAGGCGCACGCGCTGTGGGAGCAGGAGGGCCGGCCGCAGCGCGAGCGCTACGGCATCACCGTCCGGGGTGAGCGGGAGTGGGCCTGGCTGGACGACCCGGAGGGGCCGTACGCCTGGCCCCTCCCGTCGTGACGGGGCTCAGCCGCGGCGGATCGTGATCGTCGTCCAGGCGCCCACGTGCACCCGGTCGCCGTCCTGGAGCGGTACCGGGACGAACGGCTGGATCGGTTCCTCCGAGCCGTTGACCGTCGTGCCGTTCGTGGAGTTCTGGTCGACGACCGCCCAGCTGCCGTCCGGCTGCTGGACCAGCACCGCGTGCTGGTGCGAGACGCCCGGGTCCTCCGGCGGCACCGACAGGTCGATGTCGGGGGTGTCGCCGGTGGAGTGCCGCCGGCGGCCGATCGTGAGCTGGTTGCCGGTGAGCCGGCGCTGCTGCTCCGGCGAGTACGCGGGCAGGTTCAGGCCCGCGGCCTCGGGACCGGAGCGCTGCATCATCGCCATGAAGTAGTCGCGGTCCGGGCCGATGGTCGCCGTCCACGTCGCGGGTCCCCGCGGCGGCTGGGGCTGCTGCGGGAAGCCGCCGGGGCCGGGAGGGGCCTGGGTCGCGCCGGGCTGCGGGTAGCCGTAGCCGCCCTGACCGGGGCCGCCGGGGCCACCGGGACCGGACGACGGCGGGGAGATCACCCAGTCGTCCTCACCGCCGCCGAAGGACGGACCGCCCTGCTGCGGAGGCCGCTGCGTCTCCTGCGGGTATCCGGGCGGGGCCGGCGGGCCGGACTGGTGGTAGGCCTGCGGAGCGCCACCGGGACCGCCGGGACCACCCGGACCGCCGGGTCCAGGCGGAGGCGGGACCGGCCGGGAGGGGTCGGCACCGAATCCGGGCGGGCCGGGAGGGCCGCCGTGACCGCCCGGGCCTCCGTGGCCGCCAGGACCGCCGGGGCCCGGGTAGCCGCCGGGGCCGCCCTGGCCGGGGCGGCCGGACGGGTCGCCGCCGAACGGCGGGATCGGCTCGGCCGGGCGGTTCATCTGCGAGGGGCGGGAGCCCTGGTACTCGTAGGAGTCACCGCCGCCGTACGACGGCCCGGGCGGGCCCTGCCGGCCCGGCGGCTGGAAAGGCCCACCCGGACCGGGCGGCGGGGCCGCGGGCGTGTACGACGTCGCCGTGTTCGTCAGGAAGTTCCACCGGCACTCCTCGCAGAACGGGGCGCCGCCCTCACGCGGCGTACGGCACTGCGGGCAGAGTTCCGGCTCGGCGTTCGGTACGGCGGACAGGTGCGGCGGGCGTCCGCCGGGCCGGCCACCGGGGCCCTGGGGGCCGCCCGGCCCGGCGGGGGGCGGGAAGCCGTAGCCGCCGGGCGGCGGCGGGGGAGGAGGCGGAGGCACGGCACCCGCCATGCGGTGACCGCAGACCTCGCACCAGTCGTCGGAACCCGACTGGTGTCCGTTCGGGCAGGTCGGCATGTCGGCGCGTCCCTCCTTCGATCTCTTCCAGGTCACTTCTTCACGCGGACGGTCTTGGTGGAACGGGTCTCGAGCGTCATCTCGTCGGCCTCCGCGACCTTCGCCTTCAGTCGCACAGTACCGGTCGCGGCGTCGACCACGTCCACCACCTTCGCAAGCAGTTTCGCAGTATCGGCGTTCCCGGAGGCACTCGCGAGCTGAACGGCCCGGCCCAGTTTGGCCGTTGCTCCATCCATATCGCCCGACTTGCGAAGATCCAGCCCCTGCTGGATGACTTGTGCCAGTTCGGCCTGCCCGGTGTAGTGGGCGACCTGAGGGTTGATCGACGTCGAGGCGACCACGTCGTCCGTCCACACCGCCCGCACCAGGCCCTGCGCGCCGAGGTTCTGGGCGTTGCCGTCGGGCTGCGGAATGACCAGCGAGATCCGGGCCGCGAGCATCTCCTGCCCGATGTTCGCGGCCGGGACCTCCACGCAGACGTGGTAGTCGCGGGACTCGTCTCCCCAGGAACCGAGGGGGTAGTCGCCGGCGCGCGGGCCCGCCTCGGTGCGCCGGCCGGTCAGTTCCTCGACCGTCGGCGCGACCTGCTTGACGAACCTCACGGTCGTGCCGACGGGGGTCCACAGCCGCAGGGAGACGTCCGCGACCTCCTTGCCCATCGCCGTTTCCATCATCTGTGTGAAGTCGGCGGCGAGCGCGGCCGGATCGGCGACGATGTCGGCGGTGCCGAGCAGGGCGGAGGCGATCGCTGTGACTTCTTTCACTTCCCAGTCCGTGCCCACACCGCGCGCGTCACAGGTGAACCGCCCGGCGCACGCGTCGAGCGCGGCCTTCAGATCCTCGGGCGACTCGTGCTCGTTGCGGCCGTCGGTGAGCAGGATGCCGTGCCGGATGGCGACGTCCGCTGAGGACAGCAGGCGGTCGGCCAGTCTCAGCCAGGTGCCGATGGCGGTGCCGCCGCCGGCGCTGAGCGAGCGCAGCGCCTGCTTGGCCTGCTCGCGCGTGGTGGCGTCGGCGACCGCGACGCGCCCGCCGCCCGGGTAGACCTCCTTGGCCACGTGGGTCCCGCCGATCACCGCGAAGTGCACACCGTCGCGCAGGGTGTCGATCGCGGCGGCCGTCGCGTCGCGGGCGTTGCGCATCTTGGTCGGCGGGTAGTCCATCGACCCGGAGCAGTCGACCATGATCGCCACGGCCGCGGACGGGCCCTGGCCGGGCGAGTAGAGGTGGGGCGCCGCGACCGCGCTGCCGATCGTGCCGCCGCCGGTCGCCGACACCGTGACGATGGCGTTGACCTCACCGGCGCCCTCCGGCAGGTACTCGTTCTGGTACACGTCCACCGAGAACTGGGGCACGTTCGACTTCGAGAAATTGGCCATGCTGCTTCGATCCCCCTTCAAAGCCCCCGCCGCGGCGGGGTGATGACGGTAGGCGGACCGGTCCCCTCCGGTCCGCCGAGGCGTGCGTCCCCGTACCTGGCCTCAGGCCGATCCTGCCCCCTGGGGCACGGCGGGGAACGGCACGAGCGCCACTGTTACGTTGTCGTGGCCCCCGCCGTCCAGGGCGTGGCCGAGGAGCACCCGGGCGCTGTGCAACGGGTGCACGGCGGCGTCGAGCGGGACGACCCGGGCCATGTCGTCGGCGGCCTCCGCGTAGTTCCACAGACCGTCCGTGCAGACCACCACCACGCCGGGCCGGTCCGGTTTGAACGCGGCGGTGTGCGGTTCCAGCTCGTAGGCGTCCGCGCCGAGCCAGCCGGTGATCGCGTGGGCGCGCTCGTCGGCGTAGGCCTCGGCCTCGTTCATCAGGCCCGCGGCGACCATCTGCGCGGCCCACGAGTCGTCCTCGGTGAGCCGGGCCGGGGGAGCGCTGCGGTCGACCGGGACCCAGTAGGCGCGGCTGTCGCCGACCCAGCCGACGATCAGCAGGCCCGACGTCACCACGGCGCCGACGATGGTGCAGGCGGGGGCGTTCTGGTGAGGGGCCTGCTCAAGGGCCGTGGCGGGCTCCGCGGCGAGCGAGTTGACGGCGCGCGAGGCGGCGAGGATCGCGTCGTGCATCGCCTGCTGCGGGTGCGCGCCGCGCGGCAGGGCCGCCAGCAGCGTCTCGCCCGCCGCCTTGGAGGCCGCCGCGGAGGCGTCGTCGGGGCGGGTCGCCGAGGAGACACCGTCGCAGACGATCGCGACGCAGGCGGGGGAGCCGTCGGGCAGCGCGGTGGTGCCGATGGCGAACGCGTCCTCGTTGCGGTGGTGGCGCAGGCCGCGGTCACTGACCGCGGCCACCGGGCCGGACTCCTGCTCCATGTGGTCCCGTTCGCGCGGCTGGGCGTGGCCGCAGTTCTCGCAGTAGCCGTCGTCGTCCACGCGGCCGGCCCGGCAGGCGACGCAGACCTTGCCGCCGGTGCCCGCGGCCTGGGCCGCAGACTCGGCGGACACCCGTGGGTCCGGTGCCTGGAGGAGGTACTCGTCGGGCTGTGTCTGGTAGATCTCCGGCGACGCGGCGGGCCCGTCGGGCTGCGGCGGCCGGTCGAACCGCACGCCCGCGGCCGGGGCCGGCGGGGCGCTCGGGGGCGGGGGCGCCTGAGGCGGCAGTGCGGAGCCGCCCGAATCGGCGCCCGGCAGGTGCGCCGGCTGTGGGGCACCCGTGCCGTCCGGCCCGGGGACGGGCCAGGCCGCGCCGGCGGACGGCGCCGACGGGGGCTCGGGGTACGCACCGGCCGGAGCGCCCTGGGCGGGCACCGAGCCGTTCATGGTGATGGTCGGGTTGTCCTGAGGCCGTGCCGGCACGGCGGACAGGTCGTATCCGCACGCGCCGCAGAAACGGTCACCCGACTCGAGGGGTTCCTCGCAGCTCGGGCAGGCGGACAACCGGGGCATCTGCGACATCAACTACACCCACGTCCGGGGGCGGTAACGATTGGCACGTTCCACCAGGTCGATTCTCTCCTCGCCGCCCCGCGCCAGCCGGGCCAGCGTGCGGTACGAGCGTTCCAGACCGAAACGCAGGCCCCGCTCGTCCAGGCCGCTGCCGAGCAGCGTCCGTCCCCCGGCGGCGGGAGGGGCGGAACCCTGGTCCCCGGAGAGTACCCAGTCCAGCGCGCAACCGAGGACTTCGGCCGACAACCGCTCCCGGCGCGCCGGATCCAGACCGTACGCCTCCAGCGCCTCCACCTGCGCCGCGGCGGCCGTCAGATCCTCCGGGAACGACGCGTCGGACGCGGTCGCCGCACGCTGCCGCAGCCGCGCCCGGACGGCCGCCACCCGCGCGGCCGTGTAGTGGATGGAGGACTCCGGCACCGACTCCAGCGTACGCACGGCACCCCGCCGGTCCCCGGTCGCCAACTGCACGCGGGCCAGGCCGAACGCGGCGCTCACATAGCTCGGATCGGTCGACCACACCAGCCGGTAGTACTCGGCGGCGTTGTCGAGCTGCTCCAGCACCTCCGCGCACAGGCCCAGCGCCAGCTTGGGCGCGATCTCCCCCGGGAAGGCGTCGTAGATCGCGTCGAAGGCGAGCGCGGCGCCCTCGTCGTCGCCCGTCACCAGCGCGGCCACACCCCGGTACCAGACCACCCGCCAGTCGTCGGGCCGTTCACCCTCCAGCGCGACCAGCGCCTGGAGCGCGGTGGCCGGCTCGCCGGTCTCCAGCCAGGCCCGGACCTGCCTCAGGCGGGTCTCGATCGACGGGACCGGGGCCGCCGCCAGGGCGCCGAGCAGTTCGGCGGGTGCCGAGGTCATCAGGCCCGCCAGGAAACCGGCGTTGGGGTCCCCCGGGTCGACCCGGGCGACGGGCAGGGCGAAGGCGGCGGCGGGGGTGTCGACGGGCTTGACGAGGCCGTGCGGGCCCCCGGGCCGCTGCGGGTGGGGCAGGACGGCAGGGGCGGCGGACGCCCGGGTCCGCACCGCCCGGGCCCCGAGGCGGGACACCTCTGCGTCCAGCCTCGGGAACAACTCCGTGTCCGGCACCCGCAGTTCCGGTCCGAAGAGCGTGGACAGGGCCGGGCGGGCACGACCCGTCTGGAGGGAGACGACCTCCCGCAGGACGCCCGTCAGCTGCTCGGTCATCTCCTGCGCGGAGGCGAAGCGGCGGGCCGGGTCGGGATCCGTGGCACGGACCAGGAGCCGGTAGAACGACTCGTACTGCCGGAACACCTCGATGTGGTCCGGATCGGGCAGGGAGTCGGCGTAGACGTTGGTGTAGCCCTGGAAGTCGAACGTCATGACGGCGAGGGTGCGGGCGACCGTGTACAGGTCGCTCGCCACCGACGGGCCCGCCTCGGCGACCTCCGGGGCCTGGTAGCCGACCGTGCCGTAGATGGCCGACTCCTCGTCGTCCATCCTGCGCACCGCGCCCATGTCGATCAGCTTGAGCTGGTCCTCGGTCTGGATCGCGTTGTCGACCTTGAAGTCGCAGTACAGCAGGTTCCGGCTGTGCAGGTGCCCGAGCGCCTCCAGCGCCTCGATGCCGTACGCGCACGCCTGCTCCACCGGCAGCGGGTCCCGTCTGCCCTGCGCGGTGCGGCGGGCGTTGGCGATCTCCTTGAGGGACTTGCCGCCGACGTACTCCATGACGATGTAGCCGTCGAGCGAGCCCGTGCGCTGGTCCAGGTGCTCCACGAAGTTGTAGATCCGCACGATGTTGGCGTGCTCGATCTCCGCGAGGAAACGACGCTCGGAGATCGCCGCCGCCATGGCGTCCTGGTCTCCCGTGTCCAGCAGGCCCTTGAGGACCACCCAGCGGTCCGAGACCGCCCGGTCGACGGCGAGGTAGATCCAGCCCAGGCCGCCGTGCGCCAGACAGCCGACCACCTCGTACTGGCCGTGCACCACGTCCCCGGCCTTCAGCTTCGGCACGAACGAGTACGGATGGCCGCACTTGGTGCAGAAGCCCTCCGTACGGCCCGGCCGGTCGCCGCGCGCCCGGCCCACCGGCGCTCCGCAGTCGGACCGTGAGCAGAACCGCTTCCGCTCGGGCACCTCGGGGTTGTCCAGGACCATCTCGCGCGGGTCGGGCCGCGGGATCGGCGGCACCTGCACCAGCCCGGCGCCCAGCCGCCCCCGGGACGCGGAACCGGCGGTCGAGCCGGAACTGCGCACCGACATCGAGCGGCCCGTCGACGTACCCGACAGGGACCGCGAGAGGCGTCCCGACACCGAACGGCGGGACCTCGACGACTGGGAGGAGGTCCGCGAACTGCGGCTGCCGGAGCGGGAACCACCGGTGCCGGCGGACCCGCGGGAGCCGCCCCTGCCGCCGGCCGTGATGCCGGTGGGAGGCGAACCGACCATGCCGTTCCCGGAAGGGGGTCCCCCCGCCGCGACGACCGGGGCGAGACCGCAGGTGTCGCAGTACAGTTCCCCACCGCCCACGTCCTCGTAGCTGCCGCCGCAGGCGGGGCGCTGGCAGGCGCGTCCGGACGCGCCGGGCGGCTCCTGCGGTGGCTGACTCATGGACTCCCCCTCGTCACTCATGCGCCCGGCCCCCTCCGGTCGTCCTCGGGCACACCCTGCCCCGGCACCCGCGGGCCGCCGCCCAGCAGCTCGGCGGCCGCGTGCTGGTAGCGCAGCACCGCCTGCTCGGCGGCGCGCAGGTCGCAGGGGGCGCTCCACAGCATGCGGCGCGCCTTCTCGTACCGCTCCACCAGCAGGGTGTCCTCCGCGAAACCGTGCCGGGCGACCTTCGCCTTGTACGCGTCGAGCCGGCCGCGCAGCTCGGCGCGGACCGCCAGTGGGGCGGTGACGGCCGTCAACGACTCGCGGGCGCGCAGCAGTTCGTCCTCCGCCTTCTGCTCCAGCGACTCCAGCAGCGGGGACAGCCGGTGCCACTGCGCCTGCCTGCGGTACTCCGCGGCCGCCGCCAGCTGCTCCTGCAGCACGGTCGGCGGGCCGCTGACGACCGGCACCTCCGTCGCCGCGATCTTCGCCAGGACCTCGCCGCGTGCCGTGCGCGCCTCGGCGAGCGTGCGGTCCGCGCGGCTGAGGATGTCCCGCAGCCGCACGATCCGCTTCTCGGCGTCCTGGCGCACGGTGAGTACGGCGTCGATCTCGCGGCGTACGTCCTCCAGGGCCCGTGCCTCACGGTCGTACACCGTCAGGTCCGGCCTGCCGCCGCCCGGCGCCGAACTGCCCTCCGCGGCCAGCCAGAAGGCCAGCGGGTCCGAGACCACCTGCTCGCGCAGCTTCGTCAGTATCCGCGTGATGCGCTCCAGGTCGTCACCGGCCGGGTGCTCGCCGGGGCGCACGCCGACCGAGTGCGCGAGCCGGCGGGTGCGCTGGAGTTCCGCCGCGAGCAGATCGATCCGGGCGGGCAGCGCCGACCAGACCGCGTCCGCGGCGACGACCATGTCCAGGCTCGTCGCGTACAGCTCGTTCATCCGGTCGACGAGGGCGGAGAGCGAGTAGCGCTCGCTGAGCCTGTTCGGACCACCGTGCAGGGTCGGGGCGTTGGCCGTCGCCGTGGCGCTGCCCGCGACGGTGACCGAGTCGCCGTTCAGCAGCTCCGTCAACTCCACCAGGTCCTCGCGGCTGGACCAGCGGCGGCGGGCCCGGATGTCGCGGGCGGTGCGCAGCGCGTCGGTGTACGCGTCGAAGTACGTCCACAGCAGCGTGATCGACGCCTCCGTGGACGTCCAGCGCTCCTGGGTGACGCCGGTGAGCCGGGCGCCCTCCAGGAGTCTGCGGCCCGCGTGGTCCTGCAAGGCCAGGAGCGAGGTCTCGATCGCCTCGTGCTCCGCGCCGAGCCGGGCCAGCGCACGGTCCACCTCGTCCCGGTCCATCACCGGCCCGGTGGATCCCGTGACGCCCATCGATCACCTCTCGCTGCGGTTGTGTGTCGCGTGTCGTCTGTCGTCGTCTGGTGCGGGTGCTCTCGGGTGCTCTCGGGTGCTTGCGTGTGCTCGCGGGTTCGGCGGGGGGTCAGGTGGTGCGGAGGTACTGCGGTGCCGGTGGTTGCGACTTCTTCGCATCCTTGCCCAGGGTTGCCGACAGCCATTGGTCGTACGACGCCTGCCAGCCGTTCGCGGTGTCCTTGCGGTAGTCCACCAGGATTTGGTTGACCCGGCGTACCAGATCGTCCGCGTCCTTCTTCATCGCCACGCCGTAATACTCGGCAGTGAAGGCGTCGCCCTTGAGCTGGACCGTCGGATCCTGTGCCGCCTGGCTCGCCGCGAGGGCGCCGTCGGTGACCACCGCGTCGACCTCGCCCAGCTGGAGCCGCACCAGGCAGTCGAGTTGGTTCGGCACGGTGGTGGAGATGTCGGTGCTGGCCGGGAGGTCGCCTGCCTTCTGGTCCGCCTGGAGTTTCGCGTACGCCGTCGAGCCGGCGGCCGTGCAGACGCGGCGGTCCGCGAGTGTGCCGTCGTAGCCCTTGACGGGCGAGGACTTCGGGGCCAGGACCTGCTGGCCCGTCTTGAAGTAGGGCGCGGAGAAGGCCACGTCGGCGATGCGGGCGCAGTTGATCGTCATCGTGCGGACGACCATGTCCACCCGGCCGTCCTTGATGGCCGGGATGCGCTGGTCGGTGGGGATCGCCTTGAACTGCACGGCGTTCGGGTCGCCGAGGATGTCCTCGGCGATGCGGTGCACCAGGTCGATGTCGAAGCCCTCGAGCTCCGCGGTCTTGCCGCTGTTGGGGTTGCGGTAGCCCCAGCGGTAGCTGTTCTGGTCGACGCCGACGATCAGTTTGCGCTTCTCGCCCTCGCGGTTCTTGATCGCCCGGATGGTGTCGCCGTCGGCGGAGGAGGGGGAGAGCGTCTGCTGCTCGGGGGCCTCGCAGTCCTCTTCCGCCGCCGTGCCGACGGTGCGCGTGGCCGCGGTGGTGTGCTGGGTGGCCGCGGGTGCCGTGGTGAGCGGCAGGCAGAGGGCCACCAGCGCCACCAGGGCGCAGAGGACTGCCATCGCGGTCACTCCGCCCCAGCCCCTGAGTGCGTCTCGCACGGTCGTTCCTCCCATCGCCCCTGGCCCGTTCACCGGTACTCCGACAGCCTGCGGCCGATGCCCAGGACCGCGCCCGCGGCGCCCAGCACCGCGAGCACGGCCGCGCCGGCCGGCAGGCCCGTCAGCGCACCGCGGCCGTCGTCCGCCGCGCGCTTGAACTCCGTCTCCTCGTGGGCGATCGCCGTGCGCAGGTTCTCGTCGACGCTGTCGAAACACTCGCCCGTCGCGCCCTTGGTGCCGATGACCCTGTCCAGCGCCTGCTGGTAGTTGCCGTTCTCGTCCTGCTCGCGGGCCGCGGCGTGGCGCTTCTTCCACTCCGTCATATTGCCCACGGCGGCGGTGACGGGGCGTTCGCCCGAGGCGTCGTCGGCGAGTTTCTCCGCCGCCGCCAGGTGTGCGGCGAGGGCCTTGATGTCCGAGCCGAAGTCGTAGTCGTAGGCGTCGTAGGTCGTTTCGCCGACCTTCTTCGTCTCCGCGCCGCGCGCCACCAGGGTCAGGTTCTCGTTGCCCCGGGCCTTGAGGGAGGCGATGCGCGCGTCGTGCAGGACGTTCAGGGAACGGACGCCGTGGTCGTAGGAGTCGTTGAAGCCCGCGCGGGCGACGGTGTGGCCCACGACCAGCCAGAGGAGGACGACCGTGGCCGTGGCCGTGGCGGCCACCAGGCCGTGGTTCAGGACCCTGTTCGTCCGCCGGTAGTTGCGGTGCTGGGCCCAGGCGAGGGCGGCCAGGGCGGCGACGCCGAGGGCGATGGCCGCCCAGGGGTACGGGGTGGCGCCCGCGTAGTCCGCGCGCAGGCGCTGGTTCTCCTTCTTGTACAGGTCCTCCGCCGCCGGGAGCATCTGCTGCTGCATCTTCTCGTTGGCGTACCGAAGGTAGGCGCCGCCGACGGGGAAGCCCTGGCGGTTGTAGGTACGGGCCCGCTCCACCAGGCCCTTGTACTCCGGGAGGAGCCGGTTGAGTTCGGCGATCGTCGCCGTGGACGGGGAGTGCGGGTCGGCGTTGGCGGCGGCGTTGACGAGCTTCTCGGCGGCCGTGCGGATGTCCCGCTCGTAGCGTTCGCGGGTGGTGGCCGACTCCTGGCCGCCGGCGAGGAAGCCGCTGGAGGCGGCGGTGTTGGCGTCCGCGAGGGAGCGGTAGATGTCGGCGGCGTCCGAGCTGAGGGGCTGGCTGCGGGTGAGGACGTCGTCGGCGGCGGCCGCGCGGCCGGTCATCTGCCAGGCGGCGACCGCGCCGAAGGCGATGACGAGGAGGGCCAGGAGGGCGCCGATGACGCGGAGGCGGCCGGGTTCGGTGGTGGCGGCGGAGCGGAGCCGGTCGAGGCCCTCGGCGAAGGCGGTGCGGCGGGGGCCCGCCGGGAGTTCGGGCGGTGCGGGGGCGCTGCCGGGGTGCCGGGCCGGGGGTGCCGTCTGCGCCGGTACCGCCGGCAGGATGGGCAGGCCCGGGCCCGGTGGCGGCGGGTTGCTCTTCGGCGTGTACGTCACTGTGACCTCCCCCGTGGTCATCCGTCGCCGCAAGTATCGCTGCCGGGGCCGACATCCGCACCGGCCTTGTCTGGATCTTGATCGGATCGCAGCGTGGACACCCCCCCCGGGCACCGCCCCTTGCCCAGGAACACGTATGGGGAGGTGGATCGGTTCCCGGTGGGGCGGGTGCGCGTCGTCTGTGGGTGACGCCGGGGGGGGTGTGCTTTGCCTGTGGCGCTGGGTGGGGGTGTGCGTCTTCGCCTTGCGCCGGGTGGGGGGGGCGGGGCCGCGCCGGGGGGTGTCCGTCCTCGGAACGGCGCGATGGACGCTCATACCGACTGACTTGACGCGCCAGCCGCTGCGGGCGGACACCCCCCGACACGGCCCTTTCTCGCAGTACGCGGGTGCGGGCGCGTCGCGGTCGGCCTAGGCGTCGTAATGCCTGCGCAGACTCTCCTGCGCCGCCCTTCTCGCTCCGACGTGGTCCAGGCCCAGCAGCGCCGCGCCCAGGACCGGGCTGGCCGTGACCACCCGCGGGACGGCATTCGGTGCGCGTTCGGCCAGCATGTGCTCGATGTGGTCGTTGAGTTGGGTGTGACGGGCCGCCAGGATGCCGCCGCCCAGGAGGACCGGGGTCTGCTCGGACAGCAGGTCCAGGCGGGTCAGGGCGACCACTGCCATGGCGACCACCTCCTCGGCCTGGCGCTCCACGATCGTCCGGGCGATGGCGTCACCGCCGGCGGCCGTGGCGAAGAGGACCGGGGCCAGCTCGTGGCGCCGGAGCGTCGGGATGTGCGCCAGGTGCAGCGCCTCGACGAGGGCGTACACGGAGGGCAGGCCGAAGTGGGCGGGGAGGGTGTGGGACAGGGCGGTGGGGGCGCCGCGGCCGTCCTCCGCCCGGGAGGCGTGCCAGAGGGCTTCCTCGGACAGGTCCCAGCCGCCGCCCCAGTCGCCCGAGACCCTGCCGAGTGCCGGGAAGCGGGCCGTGCGGCCGTCGGGGCGCATGCCCACGCAGTTGATGCCCGCGCCGCAGACGACCGCCACACCCCGGGGTTCGGTGACACCGGCCCGCAGGATCGCGAAGGTGTCGTTGCGGACCGTCACGGTCGTGCCCCACGCGCGTGCCCGCAGCGCCGCCGCCAACCGCTCTTCCTCGATGGGGAAGTCGGCGTTCGCCAGGCATGCCGAGACATGGGTGACCGAGGTGAGACCCGCGGTGCCGAGGGTCTGCGCCACCGTTTCGGCGAGGGCGTCCATCGCCGCGTCCACGCCCACGGCCGGCGGACGGAAGCCGCCTCCGCGTGCCGTGGCGAGGACGTCCCCGTCCGCCGTCACGATCGCGACGTCCGTCTTGCTGTTGCCCGCGTCGATGGCGAGGACACGTGTCGTCAGGCCCACGCGAGGTGCTCCCGGTTGTGTGCGATCAGCCGGTCGGTGAGCGTCTCGGCGTACGCGTACTGGCCGACGAGGGGGTGTGAGAGGAGGGCGCGGAAGACGCGGTCCCTGCCGCCGTGCAGGGCGGCCTGCAGGGCCAGCTCCTCGTAGGCCGTGACGTCGGCCATCAGGCCCGCGTAGAGCGGGTCCACGGGCCGCACGGGCAGGGGGGACGCGCCCTTGACCCCCACGGCCGCCTGGACCTCGATCACCGCGTCGTCGGGGAGGAACGGCAGCGTGCCCCGGTTGTAGGTGTTCACCACCTGGTAGGGCGAGCCGCCGCCGCCCAGCAGGGCCGCGGCCAGGTCCACCGCCGCCTCCGAGTAGAAGGCACCGCCCCGCCCGGCGAGCAGCTCCGGCTTCTCGTCCAGGGCCGGGTCGGCGTACAGCGCGAGCAACCGGCGTTCCATCTCGGCCACTTCGGCCGCCCGGGACGGTTTCGTGCGCAATTCTGCTACGACCTCGTCGTGCGCGTAGTAGTAGCGCAGGTAGTAGGAGGGGACCACGCCCAGGGTGTCCAGCAGGGGGCGGGGCAGGCGGAGGTCGGATGCGATCGTGTCGCCGTGTTGGCCCAGCAGTTCCGGCAGGACGTCCTCGCCCTCCGGGCCGCCGAGGCGTACCGCCGTCTCCCAGGTGAGGTGGTTGAGGCCCACGTGGTCCAGGTGGAGTTCGGACGGCTCCAGGGAGAGCAGGGCCGCGAACTTGCGCTGCAGGCCGATCGCCACGTTGCACAGGCCCACCGCCTTGTGGCCCGCCTGGAGCAGGGCGCGGGTCACGATGCCGACCGGATTCGTGAAGTCGATGATCCACGCCCGCGGGTTGGCGCGGCGTACGCGCTCCGCGATGTCCAGGACGACGGGGACCGTGCGCAGGGCCTTGGCGAGACCACCGGCGCCGGTGGTCTCCTGACCCACGCAGCCGCATTCCAGGGGCCAGGTCTCGTCCTGCTCGCGGGCCGCCTGGCCGCCCACGCGGAGTTGGAGGAGGACCGCGTCCGCGCCGTCCACCGCCTCGTCGAGATCGGTCGTGGTGGTGATGCGGCCCGCGTGGTCCTGCCGGGTGAAGATGCGGCGGGCCAGGCCGCCCACCAGGTCGAGACGGTTCTGGGCGGGGTCCATCAGGACCAGGTCCTCGACGGGCAGGGTGTCCCTCAGGCGGGCGAGGCCGTCCACGAGTTCGGGCGTATAGGTCGAGCCTCCGCCGACCACGGTGAGTTTCATCGCAGAGCTCCCTGAGACGTGGGGGAAGGAAGAAGGGAATACCGGGGGAGGGGCGGGTCAGCGGGAGGTGTCGAAGACCTCGTCGCGTGTGGTGGCGAGCGCGCTCTCCAGGGCGCCGCGCAGCACGGGGTGTTCACGGACGTCGCCCACGACCAGACGCGGGCGGGACGCGGCCAGCTCTTCGAGTTCGGCCTGGACGAGGGCGCGCAGCGGCTCGCCGCCCGAGGTGAGGGACGCGCCGCTCAGCACGACGAGTTCGGGGTCGAGGACCGAGACCAGCGAGGCCAGACCGGTGGCCAGCCGGGTCGCGTAGGCCTGGAGGAGGTGCCGGTGGGCGTCGTCGCCGGCCTGGGCCGCCCTGGCCACCAGTTCGGCGGCGGCCTCGGCGTACGGGCCCGGCGGGACGTTCGCGATGCCGAGCTCGCGGGCCAGGCGCGGGACGGCCTGGGAACCGGCCAGTTCCTGGTACCCGCCGCTGTTGGCCTCGGTGACCCGGCGGACCAGGGGGGTGCCCGGCACCGGCAGGAAGCCGACCTCGCCGGCGCCGCCGGTCCAGCCGCGGTGCAGTCGGCCGCCGAGGACCAGGGCGGCGCCCAGGCCCTCCTGGTTCCACAGCAGCACGAAGTCCGCGTGGCCGCGGGCCGCGCCGAGGCGCTGCTCGGCGAGCGCGACCAGGTTGACGTCGTTCTCGTACTCGAACGGCATCGGCAGGGTGGCGGCGAGCTCGTCCAGCAGGGTGGGTGAGTGCCAGCCGGGGAGGTGGGAGGCGTAGCGCAGCCGGCCGGTGGTGGGGTCGAAGGCGCCGGGCGTGCCGATGACCAGGCGGCGGACGTCGTCCCGGACGAGACCCGCCGCCTTCACCGCGCCGTCCAGGGCGTCGGTGACCTGCTGGACGACCGGGGTGCCGGTGCGCCTGCCGGGGGCGGGCGACTCGTGGCGGCCTATCGTGCGGCCGGTGATGTCGGCGACCGCGGCGAGGATCCGCTGAGGGGTGACGTCGAGTCCGGCGGCGTAACCGGCCGCCGGGTTGACCTCGTAGAGCTGGGCGCTCGGTCCCGGGCGGCCTTCGGTGGTGCCGGTGGCCAGGACGAGCCCAGCCGCCTCCAGACGGGCCAGGAGCTGGGAGGCGGTCGGCTTGGACAGGCCGGTGAGCTTGCCGATCCGGGTGCGGGACAGCGGTCCGTGCTCCAGCAGCAGATCCAGGGCGGCCCGGTCGTTCATGGCGCGCAGGACGCGCGGAGTGCCCGGCGTGCCGGCGGTTCCTGCCATGCGGGTCCGCACCTGCCCTTCGGCTGTTCGGCTTCTCGTGATCAGGCGGGGAACTCGACCCGGCGGCCGGCGCCCCGCCGTCCCTCATTATTAGGAAAGTTTCCTGTTGATAAGAGGAAAGTAGGTCTGCGCCGGGCAGGCGTCAAGAGGGACCGCTCGTCGCCTTACGGACACAGGGCGCACGCGTATCGGACATGCGGCCGGACACGCGTCGGACATGCGGAGAGGGCGGCACCCGGCTGTGCCGGATGCCGCCCTCTCCCGCGGGCCGTGACGGACGGCTACTTCGTGGTGCTCGTCGGGGCGGGCGGGGTGAGCGGGGAGGCCGCGGCCGACTGCGGGGACGCCGCGTTCGCGTACACCGACGGGGCGGCCATCCCCGCCGTCGGGTCCGCGGGCTGCTCCTCGAGCGTGGCCGTGGCGCCGCCGACGATCCGGATGCCCGCCGCGTCGAACGCCCGCTTGATGCGCCAGCGCAGTTCGCGCTCCACGGTGAGGGACTTGCCGGGCATGGTCTTGGCCGTGACGCGCACGACCATGGAATCCAGCAGGACGCTGTCCAGGCCGAGGATCTCGATCGGGCCCCACAGCATCTCGTTCCAGGGCTCCTCGGCGCCCATCTTCTCGGCGACCTCGTCCAGGGTGGCCTTGACCTTGTCCAGGTCCTCGCCGGAGTGGACGGTGACGTCGACGTTGGCCGTGGCCCAGCCCTGGGAGAGGTTCCCGATCCGCTTGACCTCGCCGTTGCGGACGTACCAGATCTCGCCGCCGTCACCGCGCAGCTTGGTCACGCGCAGGCCCACCTCGATCACCTCGCCGGAGGCGACGCCCGCGTCGATCGTGTCTCCGACGCCGTACTGGTCCTCCAGGATCATGAAGACACCGGAGAGGAAGTCGGTGACCAGGTTGCGGGCGCCGAAACCGATCGCCACACCGGCGACACCGGCGGACGCCAGCAGCGGGGCGAGGTTGATCTGGAAGGTGCCCAGGATCATCAGCGCGGCGGTGCCGATGATCAGGAACGACGCCACCGAGCGCAGCACCGAGCCGATGGCCTGCGAGCGCTGCCGACGGCGCTCGACGTTGACGAGCAGCCCGCCGATCGCACTGCTCTCCCCGGTCTGGTGGTTCCGGTTCATGCGGTCGATCAGCTTGGTGATCGACCGCCGTACGACGACCCTCAGGATCACCGCTATCGCCACGATGAGCAGGACCCTGAGCCCGATCGCGAGCCACGTCGACCAGTTCTGCTCGACCCAGCCGGCGGCGTTCGTCGCGCTCTCCTGGGCGTCCTGGAGCGAAGGCACTCTCGGGGACTGGGTCTCCGAGGGGGTCGGCGACGGTGACGGGTCGGCGGCCAACAGGACGGAGTCCGCGAGGGACAGGGACACGGCAGGTACCTCCAGGTGCAGCGGTCTGCCCCGGCGCGGTGGTTCTGGGGGGTCAAGGTCACGGCTGGGTCACCGAAGGGGCAGAACCACCACACTAACGGGGCATTGTGTGTGCTTCCGCGGGATGTGTGAAGGAGAGACCGTGCTCACCCTGGCTTGAACAGACCATGATCCTGGGGATGAATGGGATGTGGTCGAAAACACTCCCAGCCCGTTACGGGGACATGGTGGCGCTTCCACCAGGCATGAGGGGAGACTGACTACGAATCGTCCCGGCGCGAGCCACGCGCCGCCGGCGTCCAAGGAGGCATCCGTGCCGCATGTCCTGGTACTCAACGCGTCGTACGAGCCCCTGGGCGTCGTACCGCTCCGCCGCGCGCTCGTCCTCGTCCTCGAGAACAAGGCCGTATGCCTTGAGGAGTCCGGCGCCTACCTGCACAGCGCGACCGTCACAGTCCCCGCACCCAGCGTGGTCCGGCTCAAGCGATTCGTCCGGGTTCCCTATCGGGGGCCCGTTCCACTGACCCGCCGGGCGCTGTTCGCCCGCGACGGGGGCCGGTGCATGTACTGCGGTGGCGTCGCAACCAGCGTCGACCACGTCATCCCGCGCAGCCGCGGGGGCAAGCACGTCTGGGACAACGTGGTGGCGTCCTGCCGCCGCTGCAACCACGTGAAGGCCGACCGCCACCTCTTCGAGATCGGCTGGCGGCTGCGCCACAAACCCGCCCCGCCGTCCGGCCTGGCCTGGCGCATCATCGGGACCGGCCACAGGGATCCGCGCTGGCTGCCGTACTTGCAGCCGTACGGCGCGGAGGACGCCATGGCCCGGATCGACGGCATTTCCGCCTGACGACGATCCGGGCCTTCGTATTGCCGCGTGCGGCCTGCCGACCGGCCCGGGGAACCCCCGTTCCCCCGGGCCGGCCCGTCATGGGGGGAAGCGCCTACGCGTACCGCAGTTCCCCCGGGCGCACCGATCGGCGCAGCAGGGGCAGTGCGGTGGCCGCGGCCAGCAGGCAGGCGGCGTAGACGGCGACGGGGACCAAGGTGATCGCCCAGGGGACCGGCTCGTTGCCGAGCAGGGCGTACCGCGCGCCGACGGCCGTCCCGCCGAGGCCGGCGAGCAGCACCGCCGCCAGGAACAGCAGCCCCGGCCCCCGTCCGGTGCGGGGCCCGGCCCTGCGCACCCACCCGAGCGGAGAGGCCACCACCCGGCGCAGCGCCCAGCAGCGGTACGGCGACGGCGACCAGGGAGATCCCAGCCCAGGTCAGGGCGGTAGGCCGGTCCCACAGGCGCAGCAGGAGCACCGAGAAGACGATGCCGACCGCCGAGCCCAGCAGACAGGTTGGTCCGGCCTCCAGCGCGGCGATCCGCCGCACCTGCCAGGGCGTCGCCCCGGCCGGCCGCCGGTCGCGGTGCACCGCCCCGATCCGGGCGCACTGCCCGAGAAACCCGAGCACCGGCACGAGCAGTAGCAACGCCGAAGGCCGTCGCTCTTCTTCTCCGCCCAGTCCGCTTCGCCGGGTCCTCGAGGGACTCAGTCCGTGACGGCGTACGCCTCCACCGACCACAGCGAATAGCCGTACGGAGTCGCCCGTTTGTCGCCCTGCACGCGTACGAAGCGCACGTCCCGCTCGTCCATGCGGACGTTCTCCCGGCCGCCCACGCCGTCCCGGACGGTGGCCGCGTCCCGCCAGCGGCGGCCGTCGGGGGAGACCTGGACGCGGTACGCCGAGGGGTGGGCGTCCTGCCAGTGCAGCGCGACCCGGCCGAGCCGAACCGGGCGGGCCAGCTCGACCTGCCACCAGGCGCCGTCGTCGACGGGGGAGGACCAGCGGGTGTCCGGGTCGCCGTCGTTGGCCGCCGACGCGGGGAAGTCGGGCGTCTCGTCGCCCGAGGACCGGGCGGTGCCGGTGCGGGCCAGGTCGGGGCCGCCGGTGGGCGGGACGGCGCGGACGGTGAGCGTGCGGTCCGCTCCCGCGAACCCCAGCCGGATGTCGTACGAGCGCATCGGGGTGCCGCGCTCCACGGTCACCTCGACGGGAACCCCCACCGTGGTGCCGCGCCGCACGGTCAGCTCCGTCCTCGGCACCCGCACCCGGACGCCCTCGGGTGCCTCGGCGGTGAGCCTGCCGCGGGCGTCGGCGGGGCGCAGCGAGCTCAGCCGGGCCGTCAGCCGCTCCGTACGGCCGGTCTCGACGTCCGCGCGGTCGCGGGGCAGGCCCAGGGAGGTGGCGGGGGCGTCGGTGAACCAGGGGATGAGGTGGTGCACGCCGGAAGGGGTGGGGCCGGTGACCCGCAGGGCATCGGCCCGTGCCGAGAGCCGCACCTCGGTCGCCCCGGACCGGTCCAGCCGGCCCGCCTCGCGCCAGCCCTGCCCCGGCACGTGCATCTCGACGCCGCCCTCGGTGCCCGGCTCGGTCAGGGCCGTCACGGCGGTCAGGGCCCGGGGCCGCGGGAAGCGCAGGGTGCGGCCGTCGCCGGGGTTGCGGGGCGGTTCGTGCTGGATGCCGGACCAGGCCGCGTAGGACTTCTGCGCCCGTCGCAGGAAGGGGTCCAGCACCTCCGTGCCCACCTCGACCGGCGCCGACTCCAGCCGGGCCCGCAGGACGCCGAGCCTGCGGTACGCCGTCCAGGCCGCCGCCGGGTCCCCGGCGCGCTGCGCCTCCAGCATGCCGAGCGCGGCCGTGCCCGCCTCGCCGTAGGTGGCCAGTTGCTCCGACCAGGGGGCGACCTCGGAGCCCAGGCCGGTTCCGGACAGCCGCCGGGGCAGCTCGCGCAGCACGGTGAAGGCCTCGCGCAGCCGCCGCGCGGCGTCGTCGGCGCCCGTGCCGCCGGCCGTGCGGGACCTCCAGTACGCCTCGGCCAGCGGGCGCAGATACGCCGACTCCTCCTCGCCGAGCACCGACGACGCGTCGTTTCCGGCGAGCGCCGCCACGGCCCGCTCGCGGCGCCGGTCCCCGCCCGCGAGGTCGGTGATCGCGGCGCGCCAGGACTCCCCGGGACGGTAGGCGCGCGGGTTCCAGGCGTAGTCGGCGGCGGTGAACAGCGGAATGCGGGACGCCTCCGGCTGCTGCATGGCGTTGGCGAGCAGGGCGGCCGAGCCGGTCGCCACGGCCGGCTCCCGGCCCCGGTACGGGCCGAGGAAGAGACGGCCCGGGTCGTAGTCGTTGACCGGGTAGTTGTCCATCGTGACCAGCGGATGCCGGAACGCCTCGCGCGCGCCGGCCAGTTCGCCGCCCGTGATGGTGCGGGGCACCACCCCGACCCCCGTCCACGCCACCTCGACGCCCGCGGTGAGGCCGCTCGCCAGTGCCCGCCGGTAGTCGGTCGTGCCCTCCTCGTAGTACTCGGTCGGCATGATGGACAGGGCGGCCGCGCCCGGGTGCCGCGCCGCCAGGTGCCGGGCCACCGCGTTCGCCACCCGGGCCTGCGCCCGCGCCGCCGCCTCGGGGCCGGAGCCGAACCGGTCGGAGTCCGCCCCGCAGTGCCACTCGCTGTAGCTGACGTCCTGGAACTGGAGCTGGAACGCCCGGAAGCCCAGCTCCCACATCGCGTCCAGCTTGCGCGTCAGCGCCCGCACATCGGCATCGGAGGCGAAGCACATCGCCTGGCCCGGGGCCACCGCCCAGCCGAGCGAGACGTGGTTGCGCCGGGCCCGCTCGGCCAGTTCCCGGAACCGGGCCCGCTGCCCGGCCGGGTAGGGCTCACGCCAGCGGGCCTGCCGGTAGAGGTCGTCACCGGGGGCATACAGGTAGCGGTTCTGCTTGGTGCGCCCCATGAAGTCGAGCTGCGCCAGCCGCTGCCGGTGCGTCCACGGGGTGCCGTAGAAACCCTCGGTGATACCGCGGACGGCGGTGCCGGGCCAGTCACGCACCACGACCGCCGCGATCGTGCGGTCGGGCCGGACGAGCTGCCGCAGCGTCTGCACGGCGTGGAACAGACCGTCCTCGCCGGTGCCGGTGAGGGAGACGCCGTCCCGGCCCACGGACAGTTCGTATCCCCCGGAGGGCGGGGCATGGCGGTCGCCCCGGCGGACGGGTTCGGTCCACGCCCGGACGACCAGCGCCCCCGGTCCGGCCGTGTCCGTGATCCGGCGGGCTCCCGCCTTCCGCAGCAGCGTGCGCAGGGCCTCCACGGAGTGGGGATCAGTCCGGGCGCCGGTGATCAGGGCGACGTCGTGCGGCACGGCGACCGGGGCGCCGTTCGCGCGCAGCGACTGCGGGCGCGGCCAGACGGAGAGGTCCGGTCCGGCGGTGTCGGGGGTCGCCGTCACGGTCGCGCCCGGGGCCGGCGGAGCCGCCGTCGCGGCGGGCGGGGCGACAAGGCTCCCGGTGACGACGGCGACCGCGAGGACGGCGATTCGCGTTCCACGCCGCAGTCCCACAGGCCCCTCCAGATGTGTTCGACCGGGAGAACGAGCCCATCACCGTCCGGAGAAGGTGTCAACGAGAGTGGCCGTTGTGGCGCGAATGCCGGAATCTGGAGGGGGTGGAGGGGAGCGGAATGTGAGCCGAAGCACGATGTTCGCTCTGGGGCGTCTGCCTGCGCGCCGACTGGGTAGGGCTGCGATGACCCGTCGAAAGCCTTACATGCCAAGGAGGCCCCCGTGGCTGCGATGACTTTCCTTCCGCTCCCGGCCCCGTCCAAACCCGTGGCGGACCCGTCCGCCGACCTCGACGACCCCCACTACGCCGATCCCCGCTACTGCGTCTTCAGCTCCGAGAGCACCCACACCGAACTGCCGCTGACCAGCGAGCCCCCGCTGCCCGACGCCGAGCCCCTCACCAGTGAGCCGCCGCTCGCCGAAGCCGCCCCCCTGACCAGCGAGCCCCCGGCCTTCGTCCCGGACTACTCGAGGATGTAGATGACCGCACCCCGGCCGGCCGACCCGCCCTCCGAGGATCTGTCCCGCCTCGCCGTCCTGCACGGCGTGGCCACGTCCTACAGTCCGTCCTCGGACCGCGTGGTCGCGGCCTCGGCCACGGCTCTCACCCTGACCCTGGCCGCCCTCGGCGTGGACGCGAGCACGCCCGGCGCCGTGAGCGCCGCGCTCGCGGCCCGCGAGCGGGACGCGGGTGAACGGCTGCTGCCGCCGACCGTGGTCGGCTGGAGCGGCAGCCCCCCGGCCGCCCTGGCCGCGCTGCCCGAGGGAACCCGGCTGCGGATCGACACCGAGCAGGGCGAGACCCGCGCCTCGGCCGACGGTCTCCCGCCCGGCGTCCACCGGCTGACCGCCACCACCCCCGACGGCCGCACCGCCGCCGCCCACCTGATCGTCGCCCCGCCCCGCCTGCCCAGCCCCGCCGGGCGCACCCACGGACTTCTCGTCCAGCTCTACTCCCTGCTGTCCCGCCGCTCCTGGGGCATGGGCGACCTCGGTGACCTCGCCGAGCTGGCCGGCTGGGCCGGGCGATCGCTCGGCGCCGGGTTCGTCCAGGTCAACCCGCTGCACGCGGCCGTTCCCGGCGCCCCCACCGACCCCTCCCCGTACCGCCCGTCCTCGCGCCGCTTCCCCGATCCCGTGCACCTGCGCGTCGAGGACATCCCCGAGGCGGCGTACGTCGAGGACCCCGAACGCCTGCGCAGCCTCCTGGAGCGAGCCGGACGGCTGCGCGAAGCGGTGCTGCACCAGGGCGCGTTGATCGACCGGGACGCCGTGTGGGAGCTCAAGCGGGAGGCGCTGGAACTGCTCGGCGAGGTCCCCCTCGGTCCCGGCCGGCGCGCCGCCTACTGCGACTTCCTCGCCGAGCAGGGCCAGGCCCTGGAGGACCACGCCACCTGGTGCGCGCTCGCCGAGGTGCACGGCTCCGACTGGCACCGCTGGCCGACCGGCCTGCGCGATCCGCGGTCGGCCGAGACCGTCCGGGCGCGCAACGGCCTCATGGACCGGGTCGACTTCTGGTCCCGGCTCGCCTGGCTCACCGACACCCAGCTGACCGCCGCGCAGCGCGCCGGGCGCGAGGCCGGGATGCCCGTCGGGATCGTGCACGACCTCGCGGTGGGTGTCCACCCCGGCGGGGCCGACGCCTGGGCGCAGCAGGAGTACTTCGCCGCCGGCATGTCGGTGGGCGCCCCACCGGACGCCTTCAACGCCCGCGGCCAGGACTGGGGCCTGCCGCCCTGGCGCCCCGACCGCCTGGCCGAGTCCGGTTACGCCCCCTTCCGCGAGCTGCTGCGTGCCCTGTTCCGCTACGCCGGGGCGCTGCGCATCGACCACGTCATGGGCCTGTTCCGCCTCTGGTGGGTCCCGCAGGGCCACCCGCCCACCGAGGGCACCTACGTCCGCTACGACGCCGAGGCCATGCTCGCCGTGCTGGTCCTGGAGGCCTCCCGGGCCGGGGCGCCGGTGATCGGCGAGGACCTCGGCACCGTCGAGCCCGGCGTGCGCGAGGCGCTGCGCGAACGCGGGGTGCTCGGCACGTCCGTGCTGTGGTTCGAGCGTGACTGGGAGGGCGACGGCCGTCCCCTGCCTCCCGACAGCTGGCGCGCCGACTGCCTGGCCACGGCCACCACCCACGACCTGCCCTCCACGGCGGCCCGCCTCACCGGCGAGCACGTCGAGCTCCGCGACAGCCTGGGCCTGCTGACCCGCCCGCTGGAGGAGGAGCGCGCCGAGGCCGCCGCCGACGCGGGGGAGTGGCTGACCCTGCTCTCCCGGCTCGGCCTGCTGCACGGCACGGGCGGCGGCAGCGACACCTCCTCGGAGGAGGCCGAGATCCAGGCCGTCCACCGCTTCCTGCTGCGCACCCCGGCCCGCATGGTCGGTGTCTGGCTTCCGGACGGCGTGGGCGACCGGCGCCCGCAGAACCTCCCCGGGACGTGGGACCAGTACCCGAACTGGCGTCTGCCCATCGCTGACGCGCAGGGGCGGCCGGTGACGCTGGAGGACCTGGCGGCCTCACCGCGGCTGCACGCGCTGATGGAGGTGCTCAGGGAGCGCGGATCATGAGACATGGGCGTCTTACGGCACCCCGGGCGCGCGTCCCCGGTCGGCGTTGGATACTTTGACACCGTGGACAAGAAGAACGCCCTGCGCGCCGGCGCCCTGGCAGCCGGTACGACGCTGATGATGCTGCTCATGTCGTCCCCCGCGAGCGCGCTCACCCGCGACGACGGTGACGACCCCGGCCCGGGCCTGAGCGTCATCGAGACGCTGGGCCTCTTCGTCGTGGCCCCCCTCGTGCTCTACCTGGTCATCCACGGTCTGGTGGTGATCGGCGACAAGTCGCACAAGAAGAAGGACCCGACCAGCTCCAACATCACCACGAAGGCCGACGCGACGAGCGAAGTCAAGGCCTGATCAGCGTTCCGCGCCGAGGGCGCCGCCGCGATGACCGCGGCGGCGCCCTCGGCGTGTCAGGGCCTGTCCGTCCCCGCCAGGAGGTCCCGCAGCAGATCGGCCAGTTGCCCGGCCCGCCGCGCGCCCAGGGCGGACAGCGCCTCCGTCTGGACCGACAGTCCCGCCCCGACCGCCTCGTCGACCAGTGCGAGGCCCTCGTCGGTGAGGGTGACGTGCAGCCCGCGCCGGTCGTGCGGGTCGGGGGAGCGGCGCAGCAGCCCCGCCCGCTCCAGTTTGTCCAGCCGCCCCGTCATGCCGCCGGTGGTGAGCATCAGCGTCGCGGAGAGCTGCCGGGGTGAGAGCGTGTAGGGCTCGCCGGAGCGGCGCAGGGTCGCCAGCACGTCGAACTCCCCGCGGGAGATCCCGAACGTCGCGTACACCTTCCCCACCCGCTCGCCGATCGCGTGCGAGAGGCGGTTGATCCGGCCGAAGACCTCCATCGCGGCGGTGTCCAGGTCGGGCCGGACGGTCGCCCACTGCCCGATGATCGCGTCGACGGGGTCCTTGCGCTGCTCGGGGCGTTCGCTCATGCCCCGAGTATCGGCCATGCCCCGCCTATCGGTCGCCAGTCGGTCACTCGCCAGGAAGTAGCTTGACTGAAAGTTGCTTAGCGCTAAGCTACTTTCTATCGACCTACTTGAAGGGTGCCCGTCATGGCCACCTCCCGCGCCGCTCTCATCACCCTCACCGCCCTCGCCCCCGTCTCCTGGGGCACGACCTACGCCGTCACCACCGAGTTCCTCCCGCCCGACCGCCCCCTGTTCACCGCCCTGGTGCGATCCCTGCCCGCCGGCCTGCTGCTGCTCGCCCTCGCCCGGGTGCTGCCGCGCGGTGCCTGGTGGTGGAAGGCGGCGGTGCTCGGCGCGCTGAACATCGGCGCCTTCTTCCCGCTGCTGTTCCTCTCCGCGTACCGGCTGCCCGGCGGTCTGGCGGCGGTCGTCGGCTCGGCCGGTCCGCTGTTCGTGGCCGGCCTCTCCGTGCTGCTGCTCGGGCAGCGGCCCTCGGCGCGCACGCTGCTGACCGGGGCCGTGGCCGCGTTCGGCGTCAGCCTCGTCGTCCTGCGGGCGGCCGGGGCGCTGGACGCGCTCGGTCTGCTGGCGGCCGTCGCCTCGACGGCCTCGATGTCGGCCGGCACCGTGCTCACCCAGCGGTGGGGGCGCCCCGAGGGCGTCGGCCCGCTGGCCCTCGCCGGCTGGCAGCTGACCGCGGGAGGCCTGCTCATCGCGCCGCTCGCCTTCCTGGTCGAGGGCGCCCCACCGGCGCTCGACGGCCCGGCGGTCGGCGGTTACCTCTACCTGGCCGTGGCGAACACGGCGGTCGCGTACTGGCTGTGGTTCCGGGGCATCGGCCGTATGACCGCCACCCAGGTCTCCTTCCTCGTGCCGCTCTCCCCGCTCACCGCGGCCGTCGTCGGCTGGGCGGCGCTCGGGCAGGCGCTGACGCCCGTGCAAGTGGTCGGCATGGGGCTGGCGTTCGGGGCGACGGTGGCCGGGCAGTTCGTCACCCGGCCGTCGTACACCATCGGCGTCAGTAGGGGGAAAGCCCGCACGGAGCCGGGGGACGTGCGGGGCGGAGCCCTGCGGCGATAGCAGCGGCCCCGCCCGTCCGAGGGGCGCGGAGGGCAGGCGAGGGGGCGCCCGGCCCACGCCGGACGCCCCTTCTGTCGGGCGCCTCTTCCGCGGACTCCCCTTCTGCCTGACACCCCTTCCGTCGGGTGTCGAGCCGCCGGGGCTACTCCCCGGCCGCCGCGTCCGCCCGCTGGGCCCGCAGGGCGCGCTCGACGCCCGCGCGGGACTCCGAGACCAGACGGCGCAGCGCCGCGTTCGGCTCGGCGGACGCCAGCCAGGCGTCCGTCTTGTCCAGGGTCTCCCGGGACACCTGGACCGCCGGGTAGAGGCCGACGGCGATCTGCTGGGCCATCTCGTGGGAGCGGGACTCCCAGATGTCCTTGACCACCTCGAAGTACCGGTCCGCGTACGGGGCGAGCACCTCGCGCTGGTCGGTCTGGACGAAGCCGCCGATGACCGCCTCCTGCACGGCGTTCGGCAGCTTGTCGGAGTCGATGACCGACGCCCACGCCTCCGCCTTGGCCTCCGGTGTCGGGCGGGCCGCCCGGGCCGTGGCCGCGTGGCGCTCACCGGCGGCCGTACGGTCCCGCTCGTACTCGCCCGCGATCTCCGCCTCGTCGAACCGGCCGACCGCCGCGAGGCGCTGCACGAACGCCCAGCGCAGCTCCGTGTCGACGACCAGGCCCTCGACGGTCTGCGAGCCGTCCAGCAGCGCGTCCAGCACATCCAGTTGCTCGGGCGTGCGGGCCGTCGCCGCGAAGGCGCGCGCCCACGCCAGCTGGTGGTCGCTGCCCGGTGCCGCCGCCCTGAGGTGGGCCAGCGTCGCGTCGGTCCAGCGAGCCAGCAGTGCCTCGCGGGCGGCCGGGTCGGCGTACAGGTCGATCGCCAGCTTCACCTGGCGGTGCAGCGACTGCACCACACCGATGTCCGACTCCTTGCCGATGCCGGACAGCACCAGCGACAGGTAGTCGCGGGCCGCGAGCTCGGCGTCCCGCGTCATGTCCCAGGCCGACGCCCAGCACAGGGCCCGCGGCAGGGAGGACTCGAAGTCGCCGAGGTGCTCCGTGACGAAGGCCAGGGACTGCTCGTCCAGGCGGACCTTCGCGTACGACAGGTCGTCGTCGTTGAGCAGGATCACGGCCGGGCGGCGCTTGCCGACGAGCTGCGGCACGGGCGTCGACTCGCCGTCCACGTCCAGCTCGACGCGCTCCGCGCGGACCAGCTTGCCGCTGCTCTCGTCCAGTTCGTACAGGCCGACGGCGATCCGGTGCGGGCGCAGCGTCGGCTCGCCCTTGGCTCCGGCGGGCAGCGCCGGGGCCTCCTGGCGGATGGCGAAGGAGGTGACGACCCCGTCGGCGTCCGTCTCGATCTCCGGGCGCAGGACGTTGATGCCGGCCGCCTGGAGCCACTTCTCCGACCAGGTCTTCAGGTCACGGCCGGAGGTCTCCTCCAGCGCGCCCAGCAGGTCCGACAGCCGGGTGTTGCCGTAGGCGTGGCGCTTGAAGTACGCCTGCACGCCCCGGAAGAACTCGTCCATGCCGACGTAGGCGACGAGCTGCTTCAGGACGCTGGCGCCCTTGGCGTACGTGATGCCGTCGAAGTTGACCAGGACGTCGTCCAGGTCCCGGATCTCGGCCATGATCGGGTGGGTGGACGGCAGCTGGTCCTGCCGGTACGCCCAGGTCTTCATGGAGTTGGCGAAGGTGGTCCACGCGTGCGGCCAGCGCGACCCGGGCGCGTGCGCCTGGCAGGCGATGGAGGTGTACGTGGCGAACGACTCGTTCAGCCACAGGTCGTTCCACCACTCCATGGTCACGAGGTCGCCGAACCACATGTGGGCCAGCTCGTGCAGGATGGTCTCGGCGCGCACCTCGTACGCCGCGTCCGTCACCTTCGACCGGAACACGTACTGGTCGCGGATGGTCACCGCGCCCGCGTTCTCCATCGCGCCCGCGTTGAACTCCGGTACGAACAGCTGGTCGTACTTCTCGAACGGGTACGCGTAGTCGAACTTCTCCTGGAACCACTCGAAGCCCTGCCGGGTCACCTCGAAGATGGCGTCCGAGTCGAGGTACTCGGCGAGGGAGGGTCGGCAGTAGATGCCGAGCGGGACGGACTGGCCGTCCTTCTCGTACACGCTGTGCACCGAGTGGTACGGGCCGACGATCAGCGCCGTGATGTACGTCGAGATGCGCGGGGTCGGCTCGAACGCCCAGACGTTGTCCTGGGGTTCGGGCGTCGGCGAGTTGGAGATGACGGTCCAGCCCTCGGGCGCCTTCACGGTGAACCGGAAAGTCGCCTTCAGGTCCGGCTGCTCGAAGCTGGCGAACACCCGGCGGGCGTCCGGGACCTCGAACTGGGTGTAGAGGTAGGCCTGGTCGTCGACCGGGTCCACGAACCGGTGCAGACCCTCACCGGTGTTGGTGTAGGCGCAGTCGGCGACGACCCGGAGGATGTTGCGCCCGTGGAGCAGCCCGGGCAGCGCGATCCGGGAGTCCGCGAAGACCTCGGCCGGGTCGAGGGAGTCCCCGTTCAGGGTCACCTCGTGCACCGCCGGCGCCACCAGGTCGATGAACGACTCCGCGCCGTTCTCGGCCGTCACGTCGAAGCGCACCGTGGTCACGGACCGGTAGGTGCCGCCCTCCTGCGCGCCGGAGAGATCGAGTTCGATCTCGTACGAGTCAACGGCGAGCAGCTGCGCCCGCTGCTGCGCCTCTTCGCGGGTCAGGTTTGTGCCAGGCACGCGGTCATCTCCTCGTTATGGGTGGGTTGCGCCATCTTTCCACGGCGACTCGACGTCAGGCGACGACCCGGGCGTCTCCTAGGGATACCCCTCGGGCGGCGGGGCCGGGCGAACGTGACGTCCGGATTCCGCCGGTAGGAAGGCCTCGCGCGCGCGAGCCTGATGAGCATGATGACGACCACGTACACTGCGCGCCCCATCGACCCGCGGGCCTTGAAGGAGCTGCGCACGACGGATGACGCGGGCCGTCCCGCGACCCCCTTCACCGACACCGAGGGCGGCGCCCCCCTCCGCTGCTGTCTGCGCCACAGCGAGCCGGGTGAACGCGTCGCGCTGGTCTCATACGCCCCCCTGCGCCGCTGGGCCGCCGAAACCGGCGCCGCTCCGGGCGCCTACGACGAACAGGGCCCGGTCTTCGTCCACGCCGAGGAGTGCGCGGGCCCGGCCGGTGGGGCCCTCCCCTTCACCGGCACCCACCGCACGGTCCGCCGCTACTCGGCCGAGGGCCACATCCTGGGCGGACGGCTGGTCCGGGAACCCGGCGCGTTCCGGCAGGCCCTCCGGGAAGCGTTCGACGACCCGGCCGTGGCACTGGTCCACATCCGGGCCGTCGAGTACGGCTGCTTCCTCTACGAGGTGCGCGGGGACTGCGCGGGGGAGAGGGGTTAGCCCTTCAGCTCCGCCGCCACCAGCTCCGCGATCTGGATCGCGTTCAGGGCCGCGCCCTTGCGGAGGTTGTCGTTGGAGACGAAGAGGGCCAGGCCGTTGTCCACCGTCTCGTCGCGGCGGATGCGGCCGACGTAGGACGGGTCCTTGCCGGCGGCCTGGAGGGGAGTGGGGATGTCCGTGACGACGACGCCCGGGGCATCCGCCAGGAGTTCCGTCGCGCGCTCCGGGGAGATCGGGCGGGCGAAGCGGGCGTTGACCTGGAGGGAGTGGCCGGAGAAGACCGGGACGCGCACGCAGGTGCCGGAGACCTTCAGCTCGGGGATCTCCAGGATCTTGCGGGACTCGTTGCGGAGCTTCTGCTCCTCGTCGGTCTCGTTCAGGCCGTCGTCGACGATGTTGCCCGCGAGCGGCAGCACGTTGAAGGCGATGGGGCGCTTGTAGACGCCCGGCTCGGGGAAGTCGACCGCCGCGCCGTCGTGCGTCAGCTTGTCCGCCTCGGCGACGACCTTCTGCGTCTGGCCGTGCAGCTCGGCCACGCCCGCGAGGCCGGAGCCCGAGACCGCCTGGTAGGTGGCGACGACCAGGGCCTCAAGGCCCGCCTCGTCGTGCAGCGGACGCAGGACCGGCATCGCGGCCATCGTCGTGCAGTTCGGGTTGGCGATGATGCCCTTGGGGCGGTCCGCGATCGCGTGCGGGTTCACCTCGGAGACGACCAGGGGGACCTCCGGGTGCTTGCGCCACGCGGAGGAGTTGTCGATCACCACGGCGCCCTGGGAGGCGACCTTTTCGGCCAGTGCCTTGGAGGTGGCACCGCCCGCGGAGAACAGCACGATGTCCAGGCCGGTGTAGTCGGCGGTCGACGCGTCCTCCACCGTCACGCCGTCCAGCTCCGAGCCCGCCGAGCGGGCCGAGGCGAACAGGCGCAGCTCGGTGACCGGGAAGTTCCGCTCCGTGAGGATCCTGCGCATGACCGTGCCCACCTGTCCGGTGGCTCCGACGATTCCGACCCTCACGGTGACTCCCTCTCCTGCGTCTCTTCACGTGCTCGTTGCTTGGCCGAGGCTTTTCCATCATGCGGCCGACCACGGCCCGCCTGTCCACTTCTTTCCCCGGTCTGCCCGGAGAGTGGGACGACGTGTCCCGTTCCATGGTTGCGGACGTCCGGCGCCCACCCCCGCTGAGCTGGAGAAATTCAGCTGCCGGGGGGCATACGCCGCAAGGTCGCCTGCCCCTGTTGCTCTCGGCCACACGGGAGTGTGACGTACGCCTCTGTCGCCCGAAGAAAGAGCACCGAACGTTCCGGGCGGAGCCGGCGGCCTAGGAGAAACACGGCGAGGGGGTGGCTTGTGCTGCTGCGCGGAAGGGCCCGGCGGGGTCGGGAGACGCGCGCCGGGACCGGTGACGATCCGCTGGACGCGGCACAGGAGCGCCGGGTGCGGGCGGTGCTCGCGCTCGGCGGAGTGCCGCAGGCGGACCTGCCGGACGGGGTGCAGCAGGTCCGTCTGCGGTTGCTGGAGCGGGCCGCTAGCGGCCAGGAGGCGCCGCGGGACGTCTCGGCGCGGGCGGCCGTGGTCGCCTCCAACCTCGCCATGGACTGGCACCGGGCCAAGCGCCGCCAGGAGCGGCTCGGGGAGCGGCCGGCCGCCCTGCGGCACCTGGAGCACCCCTCCGGCGAGGACACCAGCGTGCTGTCCGTCGCCGTCGCCCAGGGCCTGGACGGGCGCCCGACGCCCAGCGGCAGGTCGTCGTGCTGCGTTTCTACGCCGACCTGCCGGTCCGGTCCATCGCCGAACAGCTCGGCGTCCCGGAGGGCACGGTCAAGAGCAGGCTGCACACGGCGGTACGGGCCCTGTGCGCCCGCCTGCACGAGGACGAGGTGGTGTGAGATGGCCGCCGAGCACGACGGGCACGTCGGCGCGGACCCCCTGATGGTCGCGCTCACGGACGAGCCGCTACCGCCCGAGGCCCACGAGGACGCCGCCTTCCTGGCGGAACACCGATCGGCGGCGGCCGACGTCGCGCTGCTCCGCGAGCAGTTGGGGATCACCGGGCACGCGCTGAGCGAAGCACCCGAGGCTGAGCCCGCGCACAGGGAGGATCCGGCCCCCGTACTATCCGCCCGCCCGCGTCGACGCCCGCTCGCCATCGCCGTCGCTGCCCTCGCCGTGGCCTGTGCCGGGACGCCGGTGACCGGAATGGGCTGGCTGCTGGTCCAGACCAGGGGCGATTCGGGCGGCGCGGCGAGCGGTTCCAGCGCTCAGCAGGACAGTGGCGGCGATGCCAAACTCAGCGCCCCGGGCTATGTCGCCTGCGCCCGCCTCATCGTTGAGGGCGACGTGACCGGCATCGAGCCCGTGCCCGGCACCGCGCAGGACCGGATCACCCTGGAGGTGACGCGCTCCTACAAGCCCGCTGAGGAGAAGGACGAGGTCACCTTCGTCATCGACAGAGCCGTCGACCCACGGCTGCGCACCGGCGACCATGTGCTCGACGGCATCCCCGCGTCACGGGGTGTCCCCCGACATGTGGACCGTCGGTGAGCGGGACATCGCGCGCGACCGTACCTGGATCCTCCGGGCGCTGCCCGAGTCCCGCACCCTGCCCTGCGAATGAGTAGAGGCGGGAACCCGTCACCCGACGGAGGCCTTCCGGATCGAACGTTCCGTGGTGCTTCGGCGTCATAGGAGAAACACGAATGGGGGGAGAGCGCTGGTGCGGATCAGGAGGTCTCCGGGTGCAAGAGCGCACGACCCGCTCCACGCGGACCGCAACCTGTCCGGTCGTGAGCAGGACCCGCTCGACGCAGTGCAGGCCGACCGGGTACGTGCTGTTTTGGCCCTCGGTGGGGTGCCGCAGGGCGATCTGCAGGACGGCTTGCAACAGGTACGGCTGAAGCTGCTCGAACGCCGGGCGCGCGGCGAGGAGGCGCCGCGTGACGTCGGCGCCTGGACAGCGGTGGTGGCGTCCAACATCGCGGCCGACTGGCACCGTGCGAGGAACCGTCAGGAGCGCGTCGCCACCCGGCTGAAGTTGTTGAACACGCGGGACGCCCAGGTCGAGAGCGGCCAGGAGAGCAGCCTGCTGGCGATGGCTGTCGCCGAGGGACTCGACGCGCTGCCCGACGCACAGCGCCAGGTGCTCGTCCTGCGCTACTACGCCGATCTGCCGGTGCGGCGCATCGCCGAACTCCTCGGTGTGCCGGTGGGCACGGTCAAAAGCAGGTTGTTCGCCGCGGCGAAAATCATGCGCGAACGGCTTCAAAAGGAAGAGGTGGCGTGAGAGTGGACCGGGACGAGCAACTGATGGCGGTGCTGCTTGGGCAGCCCTCTCCGTCCGGGGACGCGGCTGCCGCTTCCGCCTACGCGGAAGCGGAACGAGACATGGACGTCGTCCGGCATCAACTGCAGCGTGTCGGCAATGGTTTGGCCCGGCATGCGTCCGGCGGCCAGGACGCCTCGGGCAACCGGGATTCCTCCCCCGACGGCCGTGCCGGCTCCGCCGAGGCGTCCGCACGCGGCGTACGCACCAGCCGTACACGCGGATTGCTGTTCGCGCTTGCCGCGTCTGTCGCTGTGGCAGCGCTCGGTACGGGCACGGCGTATTGGGCGGCGCACAATGGCGGCACAGAGGAGCACAGCGCCGACACGAAACTCACCCCCGAGGGCATTGTGGCTTGCTCCACGGCCGTCGCCGAGGGCACGGTGGCGCGCGTCGACCCTCTGGCCCGGGACCAGGGTGTCAGGGTCGTCCTTGATGCTGACCGCTATTACAAGCCGCGCAGCGGGAAACCCGAACTGGTCTTCACCAGCGAGGGAGACGACACCGGGTCGTATTACAGACCAGGCGTGAGGATGCTGGTCATTGTGTCCCGGTTCTCCGCTGAGGGTCCTCAGACCTTCCGGCAGGGCGATCCAGTCCCTGACGGCCACCAGGGCAGCGGTATCCGAGATGCTCTTGACTGGGGGCGGCAATGGGTCGACAGGGCGCTGCCGGGGGCCGCAGGTATGCCGTGCCCCGCCGGATGACCCGCGCCAGCTAGGGCGGCCGGAGAGCGAGGCAAGGTCAGAACGAGCCGGTTTCTCGGGGTCCCTGGCCGGATCAAAGCCGTTGCCCCCCTTTACCGGACTCTTACTGTTCCTCCATGCGATCTTCATGGCATGTCCATGCCATTCGCATACAGGGGGAGGTTCCGTGAGTGCTGCGAGACCGAGTCGGCTGAAGGCGTCGTGGAGAGCCGCGATCGCCATGGCCGCAGCGAGCGCGGTCATCGGGGTCGGCGCCTGGAGTGCCGTGGGGAAGCCGTCCGAATCGGACCGGCGTCTCGATCCGGTGGCCGAGCGCATCGTCCACGGGCGCGAGACCCTGGTATTCAAGAACCTCGAACAATTGGTGGGGTCGACGCCCTACATCGTCAAGGCCACCGTCACAGACATTCAGCCAGGGCGGAGCACAGGCAGTGAGGAGGACGGTGGCGTTGAGCAGGCGCGCGATGTGACCCTCTCCATCGAGACAAGCCTCAAGAAGAGCGTGCTCCCCTCCAAGATTGTCGTGGAGGAGTGGGGATGGGACTCGGAAGGGGCGGGGTACCAAGTCGAGAACGTCGCCTGGAGCGAGGTGGGCGACCACGGCTACTACTTCCTCACACGGAGCGCTGGCGTTGCCGACCGGTACCGGCTGATCAACACCCAGGGGCGGGCGCTGAAGAAGGCCGACGGATTCCTCCAGCTGTCGGCTGATCCCGAATCCGATCTGGCCGCGGACCTCGCCTCGATGGACTCACTGGACCTGGAGATGCGGATCAGGTACCTGCTGCAGCCGGAGAACAGCGACCAGTTGCAAAGGGTCCCGGAGCTGCCGGCGGCGCCGAGTGCCTCTCAGGAGTCGCCGGCACCCGAGGACGGCATTGAAGAACCGTACCCCGACGACTCGGTCGACGACGGTTCGGAGCCCAGCCCCTCGGCATCGGCCACGAGCGGATGACCCCGCGCCCGGCATCGCCCACCGACTCCGACGTCCCTCACACCGACAGAGAGAGAACTCCCGTGCCGAGACTTTCTCCCCGGCTGACCACTGCCCTTGCACTGGTGGCTGCCTTCACCCTCGCGCTCCCCGCTACGGCTCGCGCCGGTCACGACGACAACGGAACCGACCCGGACAACCGAAACCAGGCGATCAAGGGATTCAGCCTGACCGCCAACGGCACGAAGGCAATGAATCACGGTAAGGCCGAACTGGAACGCAGTGTCATCACCACCTCCTGGGGCGGTGGTGACATCGAGGTCTACGACAAGGATTACGGAAGCAACGGTTGGCACGGCTACGCGGACTGCACCGACTGGAACGCCCTGTGGACCTCCTGTGACATCATCCGCGTTCGGTTCAACACCCACTGGAGCCTTACGGCGTCACAGTGGCGCAGCCTCGGTTGCCACGAGTTCGGCCACACCGCCGACCTAGGCCACCGCAAGAAGTCGAACGACACGGACAACAACTCCTGCATGCGCGAGGAGGTCTGGCCCACCCACTACGACCAGCACGACCTCAACGCGATCAAGGCGGGCACCTGAGCATGAGAAAGAGGTACGTGGTGACCGCCGTGACGGCGGCGGCGGCGGCGGTGCTCGGGCTCGGAAGCGTCGGATTTCTCTGGTTCGGCGAGTCGGAGGCCGACGAGTTCAAGGACTCGGCCAAGAGGGCTGCGTTCTGCCGCACGGCAGCCCCGCTGGACCTTCAGCGGGCCGAGGAACTGAGCCCGCACAAGCGGCATCACATCATCGAGGATCTCAACGACGGTCTCCCGAGTCGAATTTCGGAGGACTTCGACCGGTTACTGGCCTGGTATGAGCACCCCGAGCCGGAGCATGAGCAGGCTGCCCGCCGATCCAGCTACGCGGTCGGTGGGTTCATTGAGAAGGTATGTGAGGACGTCAACATCGGCGGAATCAGGGCGTCTCGGTAGGGGCCCCTGGCAGTTGAAAAAAGGGGGGTGTCCGTCAGGACACCCCCCTTTGCCGCATCAGGAGTTACGGCATGACCTTCTCGATCTTCACACTGCCCACGCCCGCGGCCGTCCCGCGCGCGTTGACCAACTGGACCTTGCCGAAGAACTCACGCCCCTCGGGCGCGGACGCCGCGGCGGTGACGCTGCCCGAGACCGTCGCCGAGTCGCCCGTGCCGAGCTTCACGGGCGCCGAGCCGTCGACGGAGATGCTGCCCAGGGTGGGAGCGAAGAACAGGTCCTGGTAGTCGTACTCGGTCGTGCCGGCCGGCACCGAGTAGCCGAAGACCTCGACGGTGTACTTCCCGGGAGCCGGGGAGGGGACGGAGACCGACTCCTCCGAGTCGCCGTCCGCGGACCGGCCGACCACGTCGCCGGACGCGTCTTTGACCGCCAGATCCAGGTCGGCGCCGGCATCGGAGACACTGCCGATGGCGACGTCGAGGGAGGTGGCGCCCTCCGGGACGACCACGGTGGTGGTCTGCGTCTCACCCTCCTTGACCGACGGCCGGGTCGTCTTCGACGAGCCGAGCGGGCCACCCACCAGCTTGCCGTCGATCGCGGCGAAGCCGTTCGTCACCTTCCAGGAGGCGGCGGCCGGGGTGCCGATCTTCGCCTCGGGCACGGTCACGGTCTCCGGCTCGAAGGCCGCGCCGAGCACGGCGACATCGAGCTCGTACGGGTTGTCCAGCAGCGGCGACGTCCGGCGCGACTCGACCTCGATCTCCCAGACGCCCGGCTGCGGGTCCGCGTACGAACGCAGGTCGGGGCGGCAGGTGTTGGCCGGGTTCGCGTAGTTCGGGTAGCAGTTGATCGTCGACGTCGGGTCGGACGGGACGCCGTACGGGTGGATGGAGATGAACCGGGTCTGGCTCTTGTCCTTCAGCCCGCTCATCGCGACCTCGAGCGTCTTCGCGCCCTCGGGCACGGTGACGTAGTAGTGCCGCGAGCTGTTGCGCTGCACCGAACCGGACGCCGAGAACGTGTACTTCAGCGGTGCCGCGACCACCACCGTGGTCAGGACCTGCCTGTCGATGCCCTCGGTCTTCGGGTCGTCGACCTCCAGGATCGCGCTCTTGATGCCTGCGGACTTCGGCGCGGCCTGGACCTTGACGGTGACCGGCTTGTTCAGCGGCAGCTTCACCTCGTCGGAGCCGACGATCCGGAACGTGCCGCCCGCGTTGTTCTCGAAGTGCAGCTCGTGCCGGATCGCCTTGTCGGCGCCGGACGTGCGGGTGACGGTGATCTCGTACGTCTTCTTCTGGCCGGCCTTCAGGCCGCCCTCACGGTCGTACAGCCCCGTGCCGTAGCCGGGCGTCTTGAGCTTGTCGTCCATCGCGGTGTCGACCGGCGCCTTCACCGTGTAGGCGTGCGAGGCGGCGCCGTCGCGGATCGAGTCCCAGGCGTCCTCGATGTTCATCAGGCCCGCGCCCTCCTCGTACGCCTGCACACCCTTGATGTGGTCGGCGGTCGAGGTGAGGGCCGTGCGCAGGGTCGCCGGCGTGAGCTCGATCTTCTTCTGCTTGGCGGCCGACAGCAGCAGCGCGGCGGCGCCGGCGGCCTGCGGGGAGGCCATCGAGGTGCCCTGGAGCATGCCGTAGCCGGCCGGCAGGGAGTAGCCCGCCTCGGCGACCGGCTGGCCCGGCATCCAGGTCTGGATGGTGTTGATCGCGGCACCGGGGGCGACCAGGGTCGGCGTGAAGCCGCCGTCCTCACGCGGGCCGCGTGAGGAGAACGGCATCATCGCGTACTTCTTCTTCACGACCGAGCCGTAGTTGGCGGCCCAGGTCGCCTTGGAGACGGACGCGCCGACCGAGATGACCTTGTCGGCCAGGGAGGGGTCGCCGATGGTGTTGGCGCCGGGGCCGGAGTTGCCCGCGGAGATCACCAGCTGAACGCCGTAGGTGTCGATGAGGCGCGTGTACAGCTCGGCGCGCGCGTTGTTGCCGTCGTTCAGCGCCGGCAGGCCGCCGATGGACATGTTGACGATGTCGACACCGCGCTTGGTGACGAGGTCGATCATGCCCTCGGTGAGCGCGACGTTGGTGCAGCCACCGGACCAGGTGCAGGCACGCGAGGAGACCAGCTTGGCGCCCGGCGCCGCGCCGTCCATCTTGCCGCCGAACAGGCCGTTCGCGGCGGTGATGCCGGCGACGTGCGTGCCGTGCTCGGACTCGATGACGCCGATGTTGACGAAGTCGGCCTTCGCGCCGGCGCCGTTGTGGACGACGTCCTTGCGGATCTCGACGACGAACGGCTGCCGCTCGGCGATGTCGGTCTTCGGGTTGTCGGTGCCGAAGTACCCGATCTGGAAGCCGTCCTTGTACGGCTTCATCGCGGTGTCGTCGGCGAAGTCGAAGTTGTTGTTCAGGTCGACGCGGACGGTACCGGCGGCCGGGTCGTACAGCACGCCCCAGGAGTCCGTGGTGTCACCGTCGCGGTTGGCGTCACCCGCGGCGTCACCGCCGGTGGTGTACGACTCCTTGAACGTGCTCACCCGGTACGAGCCCGACGGCGCCTTCCAGGTCCTGCCGTCGTGCGTGAAGGTGGGGCCCGCGACGGAGGTGTCCATCCGGCGCCAGGTGTTGTCGTTGTCGACGACCGGGTCCGTCGCCGTCACCCAGTCGACGATCTTCCGCTCACCGGTCGTCGTCTTCTGCAGCGCCGGGTGGCCGAGGTCCACGCCGGAGTCGAGGATGCCGATGGTGACGCCGCGGCCGTCCGCCTTCGGGTGGTCCTCGACGAAGTCGACCGCGCCCGTCTCGAAGGACGGGTTGTACGGGTTCTCGGCCGGGGTCTTCTTCCCCGGCGCCGGGTACTTCCCCTTCGCGGCCTTGGCGCCCTTGGCGGTGTCCGCGCTCGGCGTCGGGTCGTCCAGCGGGATCTCCTCGCGCAGGTCGATGCCGTGCACGGAGGAGAGCTTGGTGGCGGCGGCGATCGCCGAGTCCGCCTTGGCCGTCGGGACGGTGGCGCGGACGTAGCCCAGCTTGTCGTCGGCCCGGCCCACCGAGCCGCCCTTGACCGCGTCCAGCTGCCCGGCGACCTGCTCGGTCTTCCCGGGCGCGGTGGCGATCATCATCGTGACGGTCTTGTCGCCGTCGGCCTTGGCCTCCGCGAGCAGGTCCGCGTCGTCCGAACCGAGCTTGGCGTGCGCGGACTTGACGGTGGGGTCGGCCGGGGCGTCCGCGCCGGGACCGTCGGCGGAGAAGGCCAGGGGGATCGGCCCGGCCGCGGAGAGCGCGGCGACGATACCGGCGGCCACGGCGATGCGGGCCACGCGTCTCGGGCCCGATATCTGATCGCGCGGGGTGGGAGGGGTCATCGGCATCCCTTGTAGGTAAAGGAACGAGCGGGAAGCGACCGGGACCGATCGGTCCAGGTCGCCAACGGTCCGAACGGCAAGCCCGGACGATCGCACAGCCTTACGCAAGGGGAAGTTCTTTGGGGAGGGTTGACCGAAACGAAGTGTAGGTATGGGGAAAACCCGCGATTCGTTTTGTGAGCATCAGTCCTGAAGGTGGCGGAGAAATCGGTTAACGTCCCCTCGTGCGACAGAAGTTGAGGGTGGCGGCCTACGCCGTATGCGCCCGGGACGGACAGATCCTGCTCGCCCGCTCACCCGCCCAGGACGGCACCCCCGAGTGGGTCCTGCCGGGCGGCGGCATGGAGCACGGCGAGGATCCCTTCGACACCGTCGTGCGGGAGGTGGAGGAGGAGACCGGGTACCACATCGAGGTGACCGGACTGCTGGGCGTGGACTCCTCCCACCGCGTCTTCCGCGAGGGCCTGCGGCCCCCGGTCGACCATCACGGCGTCCGGTTCGTCTACGAGGGCCGGATCATCGGCGGGGCACTGCGCAACGAGGTGAACGGCTCCACCGACCTCGCCGCCTGGCAGGACCTGGACGCCGTGCCCGGTCTCGTCAGGGTGTCGATGGTCGACATAGCCCTGCGCATGTGGCGCGAACGCCCGGTCACCGGACGGCTGGCCAAGGTCCCGGAGTAGGTGCGCTACCCCGGAAGATGAACGCCGCGTGACCGGATGCGGGCCGGTCCCGGAGCAGGCGACGACGCGCAGGGTAGTCCAAGATCCACGTTCGGTGATCGGCGCTGCGCGTTGCCGCCGCGTTTACGCGCAGGTCATTCCCGCTGCCAACGATCCAGTACGAGCGGGGTGTTCGGGTCATCGACGCCCCGCGACCATTGCCGACGCGTTCGCACTCGGGGAGAGAAGCGCATGTCGCGCACACGCTCAGTCGCCGGCTCCGGCCAGGGCATCCACCGTCGTTCCGTCCTCGCCGCCACCGGCGCGGTCGCCCTGTCCGGGGGCGTCGGCTACGCCCTGCGGCCCAGTGACAGCGAGGCAGCCACGGTCAAGGAGAGCGCCGACGCCGCCGTGGCGGCCTCCTCGCGCCTGGCACCCGCCGCGCCACTGGCCCCGTACACCAGGGGCACCACCCTGGCGTCCGTCGCCGCCCCGCGCGGCAGCTCCGGCTACCGGCGCCTGGGCGACGGACCCGGCTGGAAGCGGGTCGTCCGCTCCGAGCTGGCCGCGCCCAAGCCCGGCCGGGCGGGCCGCCGTACCGCGCTCGCCGCCTTCGTGCAGCTCACCGACCTGCACATCATCGACGCCCAGCACCCGCTGCGCCTGGAGTACCTGCGCTCGGCCGACATCCACGCCTGGCGGCCGCACGAGGCGCTGACCGTGCAGGGCGCGATCGCCCTCGTGGAGCGGATCAACGCCCTGCGCGGCGCCCCCGTCACCGGCGCCCCGCTGCACTTCGCCATGACCACCGGCGACAACACGGACAACAACGCCAAGTCCGAGCTGGAATGGTTCATGAAGATCATGAGCGGCGGGCGCATCACGCCCAACACCGGCGACCCGCGCCGCTACGAGGGCGTCCAGAACAGCGGCCTCAAGCAGTACTGGCAGCCGGACGCCGCGGTCCGCGACACCGACAAGCAGGCCGGCTTCCCGCACCTCGACGGCTTCCTGAAGGCCGCCATCCGGGAGGTGCGCAGCCCCGGCCTCAACCTGCCCTGGTACTCCACGGTCGGCAACCACGACTCCCTGCCCATGGGCTGCTACGCCTCGCACGGTGACTCGTACCTCACCGAACTCGCCGTCGGCGGCAAGAAACTGATGAACGTGACCGCGGCCGAGGCCCGGCGGCTCCAGGCGCAGATCAAGAAGGCCCGGGACCCCGAGGGCGTCCGCTACCACGACTTCCTCACCTCCCACGCCCGCTCGATGCGTTCGGTCACTCCCGACGAGCGGCGCGCCCCCTTCACGCCGGCCGAGTACCTCAGGGCGCACCTGGACCCGGCCCACAGCGGTGTCGGCCCGGCCGGTCACGGCTACTCCTCCGCCAACCTGGACGCGAGTACGCAGTACTACGCCTTCCGGATCTCCGACGACGTCATCGGCATCAGCCTGGACACCACCGACGCCGCCGGCCACTACCAGGGGTCCATCGGCACGGCCCAGATGAGATGGCTCGACAAGACACTGCGGGACAACAAGGACTCCTACGCGGTGATCTTCAGCCATCACACCAGCAAGACGATGACGAACCTCCGCCGTGATCCGGCCAGGCCCAACGAGCGCCGCCACAACGGCCAGGAGGTCCTCGCCCTGCTCGGCAGCCACCCCCGGGTGCTCGCCTGGGTGAACGGCCACATCCACAAGAACGTCATCACCCCGCACTCCGCGCCCGGCGGCCGTTCCTTCTGGGAGATCTCCACCGCCTCCCACGTCGACTTCCCGCAGCTCGCCCGGATCATCGAGCTGACCGACAACAAGGACGGCACGATCTCCCTGTTCACCACGCTGGTGGAATCCTCGGCCCCGCACCGCACCGACTTCTCCGACCTCTCCCAGACCGGCCTCGCGGCCCTCTACCGCGAGCTGTCCCTCAACGCCCCCGGCGCGAAAACGACCCTCGGCGGCGACCCGGACGACCGCAACACCGAACTGGTGCTCAAGAAGGGGTGAACGCCCCGGGGTCGGAGTCCCGGGCTCGCACAACGGACGCCACCGGCCGTGCTGCTGCGCTCGCCTCCTGCTCCACGGGACGCCGGAGAAGCGGTTGAGGTCCGTCACCACCGGCGACGGCCGCCGCTCCCTCGCCCTCCACGAGCTGCTACGACGTGCCCGTCGCCGCGGGCCTGGGCGGCGAGGAGCGACTCCACACCGCGAGGAGGGGCCGCCGGTGCGTCCCGGCGGCCCCTCCTCTTCCCTCCTGGTGCTGCCCCGGTCCGTCACTACCGGGGCAGCACCGCGACATACGCGGCCGGTTCGCGGTCGGCCGAGGCCATCAGGGCCGTGCGGACCACCGTCGCCTGCTGGTCCGGGGAGTCCCGGAGCTTGCGCGGTGTGATGTGGACGACCGTGATGCCGAGCCGCTCCAGGTGCTCGCGCTTGCGGGCGTACTCGGACCACAGGGCGTCGTCGTCCTGACGGGGCGCCCGGGTGTCGAGTTCCACCGCCACCGCCTGGTCGGGCCAGTACGCGTCGAGGCCGCCGAGGTAGGGGCCGCCGGGCAGGCGCAGGTCGACGTTCCAGACCGGGTCGGGCAGGCCGTACTCGTGGACCATGCGGTACAGGCGGTCCTCCGCGCGGGCCCGGCCCTCGGCGAGCAGGGACTCCACCGCGTCCACCACATGGGGGCGGCTCAGCAGCCGGGCCTGGTTCAGCTCGCGGACCACGACCGTCGGGTCGCAGTGTCCGCCGCGGACCGCCTCCGTGAGCAGCCGGCGGACGACGCCGGCGTCCGCGAGTTCGGCGACCGCGTCGGCCAGCGCGCGGGCGACCGGCGCCACCGGCACCCCGGTGACCTGCTCGGGGGCGGGCAGGGCGGGCGTGCGGACGATGCGCGCGCAGCCCGTGGAGCGCAGCCGCCGCAGCCGCGGGACCAGGATGTCGATGGTGTCCAGGGACGGCAGCGGGGGAGTGGAGGAGAAGCCGTGCAGCGTCAGCGCGGCCAGGCCCGTGATCATCACCTCGGGGGAGGCGGGGGCGTGCGGTCCGCTCGCGCCCGGCTGGGCCGGCACCCCGGTGCCGCGCTCCCGCGCCGCGTACATCAGCACCGCGTGCAGCCGCTCCTCGCTGGTCGGCGGGCCCGGGTGGAGCAGCACGACGCCGGGGAGGATCTGCTGCCAGGGACCGCCCGCGCGGCACCGCTCGTTCGTCTCGGCCGTGGAGACGCCGTGCGAGCGGAGCTGGGCCGTGGTCATCACGTGGGGGCGCCCGCCGCCGGACAGGTGGTGCAGGGGGCGGGGGGAGAGCGGGGTGTTGTGGGTCATGTCCCGCAGATTCCCGCGTCCCCACCCCCCTTGAACCGCTGTTACAGGGTCGTCGACAAATATGGACAACTCGGCCCTAAAGGACGGGTGTTCGGTTGCCGAAAGCCCCTGGTCCGTTCGGGTGCGGACCAGGGGTTACGGCTTGCGGGGCACTCATCTCGTAACGAAGGCCGAACGCCCGGATCTCAGGCCAAAGCTACTGGTCAGAGGCCTCGTCGCACGCCTGTCCACGCAACGCCCGTGCCAGATCGTCACGGGACTCCAGCACCAGCCGGCGCAGCGCCGGGGCCGCCTCCTCGTGGGCGGCCAGCCAGGCGTCCGCGGCGTCCAGCGTCTGCCGGGACTGCTGGAGGAACGGGAACAGGCCCTGCACCACGTGCATGCCGATCTGGATCGACCGCTCGGCCCACACCCGCTCGATCGCCGCGAAGTACTTCTCGGCATACGGCGCGATCAGCTCCCGCTGCGAGTCCTGGGAGAAGCCCGCGATGGTCGCCTCGACCATGGCGTTGGACAGCGCGTCCGACTCCACCACCCGCGCCCACGCCTGGGCCTTGACCGCCGCGGACGGGCGGGCGGCCAGACAGCGCACCTGGTGGCGCTTGCCCGAGGCGGTGTCGTCCCGGCTCAGCTCCTCGGCCAGCACCTTCTCGTCCACGGCACCGTGCGCGGCCAGCGGCTCCAGGAACACCCAGCGCAGCTCCTGGTCCAGGTCGAGACCCTCGACCGTCGCGGTGCCCGCGAGCAGGTCCCGCAGCAGCTCGAAGTCGGCCTCGGTGGTGGCCGTCCGGGCGAAGAACCGTGCCCAGGCCAGCTGGTGCTCGCTGCCCGCCCCGGCCGCGTACAGCTCACGCCGCGCCCCCTCGGCCAGCAGCCGGGCGCTCGTCTCGCGCCGGGCGGGCGCCGTGTAGTGGGTGACCGCCGACTCGGCCCAGGCGTGCAGCATCTGCACGACGCCGATCTCGGACTCGCGCCCGCCGAACCGCAGCACCAGGTCCACGAACTCCCGCGCGGGGAGCAGCGCGTCGCGCGTCATGTTCCACAGCGCCGACCAGCACAGGGCGCGGGCCAGCGGGTCGGTGACCGCGCCCAGGTGCTCGCGCAGGGCCGCCAGCGAGGTCTCGTCGAAGCGGATCTTGCAGTACGTCAGGTCGTCGTCGTTGACCAGGACCAGGTCGGGGGCGTCGGCCCCGGCCAGTTCCGCCACGACCGTGCGCGCGCCGTCGACGTCGGTCTCCACGCGCGCGTACCGCTCCAGCGCCCCGGCCTCCGTCACCCGGTACAGGCCCACCGCCACCCGGTGCGGGCGCAGTTCCGGGTGCGACTCCGCCGCCTCCTGCACCACCGCCAGCTCCTCGACGCGGCCGTCCGCGTTCAGCAGCACCTGCGGCGTCAGCGAGTTCACCCCGGCCGTCTGGAGCCAGGACCGCGACCAGGCGCTCATGTCCCGGCCGCTGGTCTCCTCCAGCACCGACAGCAGGTCGCTCAGGCGGGTGTTGCCGTACGCGTGGCGCTTGAAGTAGCGCCGGGCGCCCTCCAGGAAGGCCTCCTCGCCGACGTACGCGACGAGCTGCTTCAGCACCGACGCGCCCTTGGCGTACGTGATGCCGTCGAAGTTGAGCTTGGCGTCCTGCAGATCGCGGATGTCCGCCGTGACCGGGTGCGTGGAGGGCAGCTGGTCGGCGCGGTAGGCCCAGGCCTTGCGGCGGTTGGCGAAGGTGATCCAGCCGTTCGCGAAGCGGGTCGCGCCGACCAGGGAGAACGCGCCCATGAAGTCCGCGAAGGACTCCTTCAGCCACAGGTCGTCCCACCACTCCATGGTGACCAGGTCGCCGAACCACATGTGCGCCATCTCGTGCAGGATGACGTTGGCCCGGCCCTCGTAGGACGCCTGCGTCACCTTCCCGCGGAAGATGAACTCCTCGCGGAACGTCACCAGGCCCGGGTTCTCCATCGCGCCCAGGTTGTACTCGGGCACGAACGCCTGGTCGTACTTCCCGAACGGGTACGGGAAGTCGAAGTGGTCGTGGAAGAAGTCCAGGCCCTGCTTGGTGACGAGGAACACGTCGTCGGCGTCGAAGTAGGGGGCGAGGCCCTTGCGGCACAGGGCGCCGAGCGGGATCTCCAGCGTCGTGCCGTCGGCGAGGGTGCGCGTGTAGGAGTCCGTCACGTAGTGGTACGGGCCCGCCACCACGCAGGTGATGTACGTCGAGATCGGCTTGGTCTCGGCGAACCGCCACACCCCGTCGGCCTGCTCACCGGCCCCGTTGCTCCACACCGTCCAGCCCTCGGGGGCCCGCACCTCGAAGCGGTAGGGGGCCTTCAGGTCGGGCTGCTCGAAGGTGGCGAAGACCCGGCGGGAGTCGGCCGGCTCGTACTGGGTGTACAGGTAGACCTCGCCGTCCTCCGGGTCGACGAAGCGGTGCAGGCCCTCGCCGGTCCGGGAGTAGGCGCACTGGGCGTCGACCACCAGCTCGTTGTCCGCGGCCAGGTCCTCCAGCGCGATCCGGCAGCCGTCGAAGACCTCGCCGGGGTCCAGATCACGGCCGTTGAGTGAGACGGCCGTCACACTCGGCGCGATCAGGTCGGCGAAGCTGCTCGACCCGGGCTCGTTGCAGCGGAAGCGGATCGTCGTGACGGAGCGGAAGGTGCGGGGCCCGTCCCCCCGGACCTCACCGACCGCGGACCGCAGGTCGAGGGACACCTCGTACCCGTCGACGCTCAGCAGGGCGGCCCGCTCCCGGGCTTCGTCGCGGGACAGATTCTCACCGGGCACGGGCGGCACTCCTCAGATGTCGTGGGGCACGGCTGAACAGGACCGATCCTGCCACGTGCACCTGACACGGGGCAGCCGGGAATGACGGCAGCGCGTACGGGCGTTGCCGGGGAAACGGTTTCCTCGTGAGGAGAGACATGTCGGACAAGACCCCCGTCGACTTCTGGTTCGACCCGCTGTGCCCCTGGGCCTGGATGACCTCCCGCTGGGTGCTGGAGGTGGAGAAGGTCAGGGACATCGAGGTGCGCTGGCATGTCATGAGCCTCGCCGTCCTCAACGAGGACAAGCTGGACGAGCTGCCCGAGGAATACCGCGAGCTGCTGGAGACCAAGGCGTGGGGCCCCGTCCGGGTCGTCATAGCCGCGCAGCAGGAGCAGGGCCCCGAGGTCCTCGGCGATTTCTACACCGCGCTCGGCACCCGCATCCACAACCAGGACGAGGGCCCCGGCAAGGAGACCGTCGCCGCCGCCCTGAAGGACGCGGGCCTGCCCGAGTCCCTCCTGGAGCACTGGGACTCCACCCCGTACGAGCCTCAGCTGCGCGCCTCCCACAAGGAGGGCATCGACAAGGTCGGCCAGGACGTCGGCACCCCGGTCATCGCCGTACCCGGTTCCGACGGCGAGCAGATCGCCTTCTTCGGCCCGGTCGTCACCCCGGCCCCGCAGGGCGAGGAGGCCGGCCGCCTCTGGGACGGCACCCTCGCCGTGGCCTCGGTCCCCGGCTTCTACGAGATCAAGCGCACCCGCACCAAGGGCCCGGACTTCTCCAACCTGTAGGCCTCAGGTCGAGGCGTCGGCTTCCGGGTTCATCAACTCCTCCGGGAGCCGGCCCCCGCCGGCCCGGTGGTCCCAGGGCTGGTACCACCGGCAGCCCGCGGCGGTGCAGCGCCACAGGTCCGTGCGGTTGGTCCCGAGGGCCTTGCGCTCGGCGGGCTTGAGCGGCGCGAACACCTGAGTGCCGCCGCCCCCGCAGGTCGGGCAGTGCTTGTCCTTGAAGAACATCAGCGTCTCCTAGTGCCGCGGCAGGCAACGTTTGCCCATTGAGGAGCGGCGTCCGGTGCGTGCTCTCGGCGTGCCGGCCGGAAGCCCTCGTACTGGACGTACTTGGGCTTTCGGCCGGTGCGGCGGTGGGGGCCCCTCCCGTTCGAGCGAAGCCGAGAACGGGGGAGCGTGCCGGGCGTCGCGACGGGGCAAACGTTGCCTGCCGCGGCACTAGCCATCACCGCCGGGTCAGGGAAGTCGGTCACCACCGCGCCGACCCCCAAGCGGTAGTACAGCGCGTATGCGGCGAACGCGTCCCCGAAATCGGTCGGTCCGCTCCCCGTGTCGCGGCCGGACCACCCCTGAGGGTTTCGGCCACCGCCGGGGTGGCCGTGGCGGCCGTGGGGGTTCCCCCGCCCGCCGCGAGCAGGAGGCATGCGACTCCCCGTCGTCGCAAGCGGATTCACCGACGCGCCCGGGCCTGCGCCAGCCGCTGCAGGTGCTCCTCGTAACCCCGCGTGTAGAACGCGGTCCGGTCCGGGTCCGGCTCGACGACCGCCGTCGGTCTCGTCCACGCCACCGCGTCCAGCGCCACCCCGTAGCGCTCGGCCGCCGCCAGGACCGCGCCCCGCGCTCCCACCTCGCCTTCGACGACCCGCAGCGGCCTGCCCAGCACATCGGCCAGCAGCCGCATCCAGGCGGAGCTGCGCGTGCCGCCCCCGCAGACGGCCAGGTTCCCGGTGAGGCCCGCCGCCTCCAGGCAGTGCCGGGCGGCGTACCCGATGCCCTCACAGGTGGCACGGACCAGATCACCGCGGGTCGACTCCAGGGAGACACCGCTGAGTTCGGCACGCAGACGCGGCTCGACGAAGGGAGCGCGTTCACCGGAGGGCGCGAAGTACGGCAGCACGCCGACACCGTGCGCACCCGGAGGCGTCGCTGCCAGCAGGCCGTCCACCTCGTCGTGCCGCACCCCCGTCGTCGACAGCACCCAGTCCAGCGCCGCCGTGCCGACCATGGCGGGCATGGCACGCAGCCAGTGCCCGGGCCGGTCGGTGGAGATGTACAGGCCCGCCGGTTCCCCGGTCAGGTCGAGCCCGGTCGTGGCCACCAGACTGGCCAGACAGGTGCCGACGATCAGCAGACCGTCCCCCGGGGACGTCACCCCGGCCCCCAGCGCACAGGCCGGCAGGTCGTACGGGCCGTTCGCGATCCGGGTCCCGGACGGCAGGCCCTCGCCCCGCGCCCCGGCCGTGGCCACCGGGTCGCTGACCGGGGCGAGCAGTCCCCGGCGGTGCGCCAGCCCCAGCAGCTCGACGACCCCGTCGTCGTAGGCCCGGGTCCGCGGGTCGAGGAACGGCATCGACGCGTCCGACACATCGGTCGTCAAACCGGCTCCCGTCAGCCGCTGGAACACCATGTCCTTGCAGTACAGGGCGGCCTTGGCGGTGTCGAGCGCCCGCGGTTCGTGACGGTCCAGCCAGGCCAGCAGCGGGCCCGGGCAGCCCGGGAACATCGCGCTGCCCGTCCGCCGGAACACCGTCTCGAACGTGCCGTCGGCCAGCCAGCGGTCGACCAGTTCGTGCGCCCGCCCGTCCATCCAGGAGGCCGCCGCCCGCACCGGCCGCCCCTGCGCGTCGACCAGCCACACCCCGTCGCCCTGCCCCGTGAGCCCGGCCAGCTCGACCGGCCCGGGGACCCGCTCGGTGACCTCGCCGAGCACCGCGACGACCGCCCCGTACACCTCCTCCATGTCCTGCTCGACGACCCCGCCGTGCAGGGAGAGGCCCACCGGGCGCGCGGCCACGGCGAGTTCACGGCCCGTGGCGTCGAAGGCCGCCGCCTTGACCATGGACGTGCCCACATCGATACCGACGTACATGCGGCTCTCCTCCGGGTCCTCAGGTCAGACAGTGCGCGAGCGGCTCACCGCGCACCCAGCGGCCCACCTCTTCGGCGGCGATCCGCGCCGCCTTCTCCGCCACCGCCCGCGAGGCCCCGCCCAGGTGTGGGGTGAGCACCACGCGGTCGGCGAGCCCCAGCAGCCGGGACTCCGACGGCAGCGGCTCCCGCTCGTACGTGTCCAGCGCCGCCGCCGACACCCGGCCGCTCTCCAGCGCGTCGCACAGCGCGCCCTCGTCCAGCAGCGGGCCCCGCGCCACGTTCACCACCACCGCGCCGGGCGGCAGCAGTCCCAGCTCCCGGGCGCCGATCAGCCCCCGGGTCCCGGGCGTGAGCCGGGCGTGCAGACTGATCACCTGCGAGCGGCGCAGGAGGTCGTCGAGGGAGGTCAGGCGCAGACCGTGGATCTCGCCGTGCACATACGGGTCGTGGACCATCACCCGCGCCCCGAACGCGCAGAGCACCCGCGCGACCCGGCTGCCGACGGCCCCGTACCCCACCAGCCCGACGGGCAGGTCCTCCAGCTCCAGTCCGCTGTGCTCGTACGTGTAGTACGTCGCTCCCTCCCAGCTGCCCCACCGGACGAGCGGATCGTGGGCCTGGGGGATGCGGCGCAGGGCGGCCAGCATCAGGCCGACGGTGAACTCGGCGGTGGCGGCGGCGTTGCGGCCCGGCGCGAAACACACCCGCACGTCACGTCGCTCGGCCGCCTCCAGGTTGACGTTGACCGGCCCGCCCCGGCAGACCACGACCAGTCTCAGCTCCGGGCAGGCGGCGAGGACCTTCTCCGTCACCGGCCCCATCTGTGTGACCAGGATTTCCGCCCCGGCCAGCGCCTCGATCAGCGCGTCCTCGGCGTCACTGGCCTCCCGCACCTCGGCGACCGGCCCGAACGGCTCCAGCGGCCACCCGAGTTCCAGTTCCCTGACGTCCGCCCGCTCCACTTCGTGCCGCACCGCCCGTGTGATCAGCGACGGCAGGACGAAATGGTCTCCGGCGGCCACGACACGCACGCTGTTTCCGTCAGTCATCGCAGGGCATCTCCTGTCTCGGCGTCGAAGACATGGGTGTGCTCGGGGTCGGCGGCGACCCGGACCCGTTCGTCGTGGGCGAGCCGCACCTCGGGGCCGGTGAGGACGACCAGATGCCGCTCGACCCCGTCCAGGGCGAGGGTCGCCAGACCCGACTCCAGGAGCGGTTCGTGGGCGACGACCCGGGCGGGCAGGCCGCCCTCGGCGGTCAGCCGGACGTCCTCGGGGCGGATGCCGACCACCACCTCACGGCCCCGTTCCACCGGCACGGGCAGCACGAGGCGCACCGCGCCGGAGAGCCGGGCCCGCCCGTCGCCGTCGGCGATGCCGGGCAGCAGGGTGATCGCGGGTTCGCCGACGAAGTCCGCGACGAACACGTCGGCCGGGCTGTCATAGATCTCGTACGGGGTGCCGAGCTGCCGGATGACGCCGTCGTGCATCACGGCGATCCGGTCGGCCAGGGAGAGGGCCTCCTCCTGGTCGTGGGTGACCAGGATCGTGGTGTGGCCCAAGTCCTGCTGGATGCGCTTCAGTTCACGGCGGGTGGTGTCGCGCTGGGCCGCGTCCAGGTGGGAGAGGGGTTCGTCGAGGAGCAGCACGTCGGGCTCGCGGATCAGGGCCCGGGCCAGCGACACGCGCTGCTTCTGGCCGCTGGACAGGCCGGCCGGGCGGGCGTCGAGGAGCCCGGTCAGACCGACCCGCTCGGCGATCTCCTTCACCTTGCGGCCGACGTCCCCGCGGTCGGCCCTCTTGCGGGCCTTCAGGCCGAACGCCAGGTTCTCCGCGACCGACAGCGGCGGATACAGCGCGTAGTTCTCGAACGCCACGCCGATGTTCCGCCGCTGTGCGGGCCGTTCGACGACCGACGCCCCACCGACCAGGATGTCTCCGCCGGTGACGGACTCCAGCCCGGCGATCATCCGCAGGGTCGTCGACTTGCCGCACCCGGACGGACCGAGCAGCCCGAGCAGTTCCCCGGACCGCAGGGCCAGGTCGATCCCGCGCACGGCCTCCACCGGAGGCCGCCCCCGGGACCGGTAGGTCTTCCTCAGCTCACGTAACTCCAGTCCCGTCATGACCGTCCCCTCTCCTTGGCTCGTTCGCCTCCAGGTTCCGAGGCACCGGCGGGCCCTCTACGGCTCGCTCACGGGCATCGCGCAGACCTCGTAACGGACCTTGTGCTCGTCCAGATCCCGCAGTGCCTCCGGTGACGCCCCGCCGTCCACGAGGACCGTGTCGAAGCGGGACAGCGGGACGACCCGGTGCAGGGCGACCCGGCCGAGCTTGGTGTGGTCGATCAGCAGGACGTTGCGGGCCGCCGCGTCGAGCATCGCCCGCTTCACGGACACGATGTGCTGCTCCTGGTGGTACGCGTAACCCCGGTGCACGGCCGACGTCGACGCGAAGCACACGTCCACCCGGAGCTGCTCGACCGCCTCCACGCACGACACCCCGAGGAACGAGGAGTGCAGCGGGTCGTAGTCGCCGCCCAGCGCCATCAGATGGATGCCCCGCTGGTCGGAGAGGAGATTGATCGCCTCCAGGAAGTTGGTGACGACCGTCAGCGGGGTGACCTCGGCCGTGCGCAGCCGTCTCGCTATCTCCAGGGTGGACGTGGAGTCGTCCAGCAGGATCGCCATCCCGGGTTCCACCATCCGCAACGCGTGCTCGGCGACGGCGGCCTTCTCGGCCCGCATGCTCTTCAGCCGGTACTGCACGTTCGACTCGAAGACCCCCGACGGCTGCGCGGTCACCCCGCCCCGGAACTTCCTGACGATGCCCTGCCGTTCGAGCTCGTCGAGGTCCCGGTGGATGGTCATCAGGCTCACCCCGAACCGCTCGGCGAGCTCCGCCGCCGTCGCCGAGCCGTCGGCCAGCACCTGCTCGGCCATGGCGGCCTGCCGCGCCGCGGGCCCCTGCTGTCCACCACTGCTGTTGCTGCTCATGGCTGCGTCTCTATCCGTCGTCCCGGTCGCTCCGGCCGGTCGGCCTCGAACAGCAGCAGGTTCTCAGGCCGGACCACGAGCCGTACCGGATCGTCCGGACGAAGGCGCGCCGCGTCCGCCCGGGCCGCCACCAGCGACACCCGCTGGTTCCCGGTCCCGAGCCGGACGGTGACCTCCACGGACCGGCCGAGCACCTCGGTGACGTACACCGTCCCGGTCAGCTCGTGGCCCTCGCCGCGCAGGGCGAGGTCCCGGGGCCGCAGACCGACCAGGACGTCCGTGCCGGGCGCGGCCCGCGCGCGGACCGGCAGCTCGACCCCGCCGTCCGACCGCACCCCGCTCCGCGTCACCACCCCCGGCAGCAGATTGATCCGGGGCCGGCCGAAAGCCCGCGCGACCTCGGTGTCGAACGGCTGGTACCAGATCTCCTCCCGGGTGCCGGTCTGCACCATCCGGCCCTCCCGGACGACCCCGATCCGGTCGCCGAGGGCGAGCGCCTCGACCGAGTCGTGGGTGACGTAGAGGGTGGTGGTGCGCTGCACGGCCCCGATCGCCTTCAGCTCGGCCCGCATCTGCTGGCGGAGTTTGGCGTCGAGGTGGGAGAGCGGCTCGTCGAGCAGGAACGCCCGCGCCGGGCGGACCAGCACCCGGCCGAGGGCGACCCGCTGCCGCTGCCCGTTGGACAGCCGGCCCACCGGCCGGTCCAGCAGCCCCGAGATGCCCAGCAGTTCGGCGATCGCGCCGATCCGCTGCCGGGCCTCGGCGGCGGGCAGCCGGTACCGGGGCGAGCGCAGGGGCGAGGCCAGGTTGTCGTAGGCGGAGCGGTGCGGGTAGAGGGCGTAGCTCTCGAAGCACATCGCCACACCCCGGTCGTAGGGCTCGACGCCGCGCATGTCCTCGCCGTCGAGCACGACCGTGCCCGCGTCGGGCTGTTCGAGCCCCGCGACGGTCTTGAGCGTGGTCGTCTTGCCCGCGCCCGAGGGCCCGAGCAGGCAGAAGAACTCGCCCTCCCGCACGTCCAGTTCGAGTCCGTCGAGCGCGACGGTCCTCCCGTACGCCTTCCGTATCCCACTCAGCCGGATCACGACTTCACCGCCCCGAACGACAGGCCCCGCACCAGATACCGCTGGATCGTCAGCGCCAGCAGCAGCGGCGGGACGACGGACACCAGCGCGGCGGCGGCCGTCAGGTTGTACTTGGGCCGGTCGCCGCCGAGGAAGGACAGCGCGCCGACGGTCACCGTCTGGGCCTCGTTGGAGGTGAGGATCAGCGGGAAGACGAAGTTGTTCCAGGCGAAGATGAACGCCAGCAGCGACACGGCCGCGATGCCCGGCTTGACCAGCGGCAGCGCCACCTTGAAGAAGGCCTGCTTGCGGGTGTAGCCGTCCAGCAGGGCGGCCTGTTCCAGCTCGGGGGTGAGGTCGGCGAAGTAGGACCGCATGATCCACACGATCAGCGGCAGCGTCACCAGTTGCAGCACCCACACCATGCCGACGTACGTGTCGAACAGACCGAGCTTCTGGTACAGCACGAACAGCGGGATGATAACGGTCAGTTCGGGTGCGAATCGGAACGACAGCAGGGTGAACATCAGGTTCTCCGACCCCTTGAACCGCCACCGCGCCGAGGCGTACGCGGCCGGCAGCCCCACCACCAGCGACAGCACCACCGCCCCCACCGACACCACCAGGCTGTTGACGAAGTACCGCACGAACGGGATGCCCTCGCTGTCGCCGAGGACCGTCCGGTAGCCGTCGAGGGTCGGGGAGAAGGAGAAGTAGGTGGAGAAGAGCTGGTCAGCCGGTTTCAGCGACAGGATCACCATCCAGGCGACCGGGAACAGCGCGAAGACGAAGTAGAGGACGAGGGCGGCGTCGCCGAGCCACCCCAGGGCGCGTTTCCTCATGTGGTGACCTCCGCGGCCTTCCGCTGGATCTTCCCCAGGTGCTTCACCAGCACCATCGCGGCCAGGTACACCACGGCCCACAGCACGATCGTGTAGGAGATCCCGAAGGAGTAGCGCTGGAAGCGGATGGCCTCCAGGTACGCCCGGATCTGCAGGACGACCGTCGAGTCGCCCGGCCCGCCCTCGGTCAGGGCGTAGATGATGTCGAACACCTTCAGCGAGTCCATGAACCGGAAGATCACCGCGACCAGCACGTACGGCCACAGCATCGGCAGGGTCAGCCGCCGGAAGGTGTACCACCACCCCGCGCCGTCCACGGCCGCCGCCTCGAACGGGGAGGTGGGCAGCGACCGCAGACCGGCGAGGGCGAGGATCGCCACGAACGGGGTGTAGACCCACACGTCCACGGCGATCGACGACAGGAGGGCACCCGTGGGGGTGTCGGTCCACTGCACCCCGCCCAGCCCGAAGGGCCGCAGCAGGTGGTTCACGACCCCCACGGACGGCTGGAGCATCAGCTTCCAGATGATCGCCGCGATCACCGGGGCGATCATCAGCGGCAGGATGAGGATCTTCTCCAGGACCCGGCCCACCAGGGTCGAGCGGTGCAGCAGCAGGGCGACGGCCACCCCGAGGACGGTCTCCGCGAGCGCTGCCCCGACGGCGTACAGCACCGTCACCCACGCCGAGTTCCAGAACGCCTCCTGCGTGAAGACGGCCCGGTAGTTCTCGAACCCCACCATGTCCGGCTGCGGTTTGCTCGCCGAGAAGTCGAACAGCGTGTAGTACAGCCCGAGCCCGAAGGGATAGAGGATCCCGCAGGTGAGCAGCAGGGCCGGGACGATCAGGAAGTACGGGCGCAGCGCGAGCCGCACGGCTAGCCCACCTTGCCGGCGAGGTCGTCCGCCAGCCCGTCCAGCACGGACTGCGCGCCCTGGCCGCCGTAGATCTCCTGGAGGGCCGCCGCCCAGCTGGTCGTCGCGTCGAAGAACTGCGCCTGCGGGGTGAACTGGATCTTCGTCTGGTCGACGACCGTCTCGAAGGTCTCCAGGAAGCCCGGCAGATGCCGCATCTTGTCCTTGTACGCGGCGTCGTCGGCGACCGACTTGCGCACCGGGTCGATGTGGTTGTGGGTGATCGCGCTCCTGCGCAGGTGCTCCTTGCCCGTCGCCCACTGGAGGAACAGCCAACCGGCGCTCTTCTTCCTGCTCTTGGCGTTCATGCCGAGCGACCAGATCCACATGTTGGTGGCGAGCGACCCGTCCGGTCCCTTCGGCCCGGGGTGGAAGGCGATCTTCCCGGAGGCGGGGCTCGCGCCCTTCACCGCCTGGAAGTAGGCGGCCGTGTCGGCGTCGAAGAGCATCGCGGCCTTCTTCGCTCCGAGGTCGCTGGAGCACTGGTACCAGGTGTACGAGGTCCAGGACGGCGGCCCGCCCCGCTTCACCATCCGCGCCCACTCCTCGGTGAAGGCCACCGCCTCGGGGCTGTTCATCGCGGGTGTGAGCTTCCCGCCGTCGACCGTGAAGTCCTTCAGCCCGTTGCGGGCGTACATGGTCATGAAGCCCGGGTGGATCGTCGCCCAGCTCCTGGACCCGCGTACGGCGATCCCGTACATCCCGTCGAAACCGGCACCCGGCGCCTTCCGCTTGATGGTCCCGGCGAGTTCGGCCAGTTCGTCGAAGGTCTCGGCCGGCTTCAGCCCCAGCTTCCCGAACACCTCGGTGTTGTAGGCGACGACGTTGGTCTCCCAGCCCCACGGCAGGGCGTACTGCCCGCCCTGGCCCAGCGGCGCGCCCGCCTTCAGCGACCACCGGTCGGCCTGGAGCAGGTTCGGGAAGAAGTCCGCCTGGTCCCATTCGGCGCCCGTGGCCGAGGAGTTGCGCATCCAGGGACCGAGGTCCTCCAGCCAGCCCGGCGGCCCGTACTGCCACACCATGTACGCGCCGAGCATGAAGACGTCGTAGGAGGCACGCCCGCTGGACAGGTCCACGGTGAGCTTGTCGAAGTAGTTGTCCTCGGGGAAGACGTCGTACTCGACCTCGATGCCGGTCTTCGCCGTGAACGACTTCAGGTCGGCGATGAGGGCGTCCGTGTAGGGGTGCTTGTTGAGCAGGGCCTTGACGGTGGTGCCCTGCTCCCGCTTCCAGTCGAAGGAACCGGTGACGTCGTCCGCAGCGGACCCGTCGCTCTTGTCGTCGTTCCCGCCGAAACCGGCGCCGCAGGCCGTGAGCAGCGGGGCCGCCGCCGCTGCGGCGGCGAGGGCGAGGAAGCGCCGGCGGTCGTGCACGTGCGTGTCCATCCATACCTCCGCGTGGAGCTGGGGCAACACGTCGAGTCGACTCGTTAACAGAGGGTGGAACGGCCGAAGTTGGGCGTCAATCCCTCGCGCACGGGAAAATATCGGGGCACAGTGAGAAGTTCACAGATCCGGCTGCGACGGTGTGGGAGGTTCCGGATGGTGGACGAGGGCGCGGGCTGGCTGGGCGTCGACCTGGGCACACAGAGCGTCCGCGTGCTGCTCGTCACCGCCGACGGCACGGTCCTGGGCAGCGGCTCGGCCCCGCTGACCGGGCGGCGCGACGGCGTCCGGCACGAGCAGGACCCGCTGCGGTGGTGGGCGGCGCTGTGCACGGCGTCCCGAGCGGCCCTCGCCGCCGCGCCCCCGGGCCCGCCGGTCGGCGGCCTCGCGGTGTGCGGCACGTCCGGCACGGTCCTGCTGACGGACCACTCGGGCCGTCCCGTGAGCCCCGCCCTGATGTACGACGACGGGCGGGCGACGGGGGAGGCGGCGCGGGCCCGGCGGGCGGGGCTCGCGGTCCAGGACACCTGGGCGCTGCCGAAGGCCCTGTGGCTGCTGGGGCAGTACGGAGGCAGCTCGCTGCGCCTGACGCACCAGCCCGACCTGATCGTCTCCCGGCTCACGGGCGGGTCGCCCCCTGCCGATTCCAGCCATGCCCTGAAGACGGGCTACGACCTGGAGGGCGACCGCTGGCCGGAGGCCGTCCTGGCCGAACTGGGCGTCCCCGACAGCGTGTTCCCCGGCGTGGTCCGCCCGGGCACGCGCCTCGGTGAGGTCTGCCCGGCCGCCGCCGACGCCACCGGCATCCCCGCCGGCACCCCGGTGTTCGCGGGGATGACGGACGGCTGCGCGGCCCAGATCGCGTCGGGCGCGCTGCGGCCCGGCTCGTGGAACTCCGTGCTCGGCACCACGCTCGTGCTGAAGGGCGCCGCCCGCGACCCGGTCCGCGATCCCACCGGCGTGGTCTACAACCACCGCGCCCCGGACGGCACCTGGCTGCCCGGCGGAGCGTCGAGCGTCGGCGCCGGGGCGCTCGCGGCGCACTTCCCCGAGGCCGACCCGGCCGAGATGGACGTGCCCGCCATGGCGTTCGCACCGTCGGGCGCCCTCGCCTACCCCCTGGTGTCACCGGGGGAGCGGTTCCCGTTCCGTGCGCCGGAGGCGACCGCGTTCGTCCTCGGTGACCCGGCGGGCGCGGCCGACCTGTGGGCCGCGCTGCTCCAGGGCGTCGGCTTCGTCGAACGCCTGTGCCTGGACTACCTCCACCACCTCGGCGCCCCCCTCGACGGCCCGCTCACCTTCACGGGCGGCGGCGCCCGCAGCCCGTACTGGAACCAACTGCGCGCCGACATCCTGGGCCGCCCGGCCCGCGTCCCCGAGCAGACGGAACCGGCCCTGGGCATGGCGGCCCTGGCCGCGTACGGGGCGTCGGGCTCCGGTGCGCTCGCGGACGTCGCCGAGCGCATGGTCCGGGTCCGGACCGTCCTGGAACCCCGCCCCGACCGCACGGCCGCCTTCGCCGAGCCCTACGCGCGTCTCGTCGACGCCCTGCGGGAGCGCGGCTGGCTGCCCGCCCCGGTCGCCGCGCACGCGCACCGTCGCCTGAGCCGGGATACTTCCGCATCATGAGTACGACCCTCCTGCTGGTCCGTCACGGACAGACCGTCTGGCACGCGGAGAACCGCTACGCCGGCATCAGCGACATCGACCTCACCGACACCGGCCGCGCCCAGGCCGAGGCCCTGGGCCGGTGGGCCGCCGCCCACCCCGTCGACGCGATCTGGACGTCCCCGCTGTCCCGGGCCGTCGCCACCGCCGAACCCGCCTGCCGCGCCCTCGGCCTCACCGCACAGAGCGAACCCCACCTGAGGGAGTGCGACTTCGGTGTGCTCGAAGGCCGTACGCTCGCCGAGTTCGAGGCCGAGGACCCGGAGTGGGCCGCGGCCTACCGGGCCGACCCGGTGGAGCACTCCTTCCCCGGCGCCGAGGACCCCCTGGCCGCGGCGGCCCGCGGAGTGCGCGCCCTGCGGGACGTCGCCGCCGCCCACCCGGGCGAACGCGTCATGGTCGTCGCCCACAACACCCTGCTGCGGCTGGTGCTGTGCACCCTGCTGTCCATCCCGCTGAGCGAGTACCGCAGGGTGCTCCCGCGGTTGCGGAACGCGGCGATCAGCGAACTGCGCATGAACCCCGACGGTCGCGCCGCACTCCTCTCACTCAATGTGCCGTGCGAGGGGGAGGTGCCGTAGCACCCTGGGCGCATGACGCGGATCGACCAGAGGTCCCGGCACACGGGAAACCCCCGCGAGTCACGTCCTCGCGGGGGTTTCCTTCATTCCGCCTGCCGTGCGTGAAGGGTGAGAAGACGATCACGAGGCAGGACGACTCGGCGCCGGGCCGCCGTCAGGGCGCCGGCAGCAGCACATCCGCGCGGGACTTGGCCGCCTCGTAACGCCGCGCCACGTCCTGCCAGTTGACGACCTGCCACATCGCCTCGATGAAGTCCACCTTCTGGTTGCGGTACTGCAGGTAGAAGGCGTGCTCCCAGGCGTCGAAGACGAGGATCGGGGTGGCGCCCTGGCCGACGTTGCCCTGGTGGTCGTAGACCTGCTCCACGATCAGGCGCCCGCTCAGCGGCTCGTAGGCGAGCACGCCCCAGCCGGAACCCTGCGTGGTCGCGGAGGTCTTGGACAACTGCGCCTTGAACTTGGCGAAGGAACCGAACGACTCGGTGATCGCGTCGGCGAGCTCACCCACCCCGTCCTGCGCCAGCGGCTCACCGCCGCCATCCTTCGGACCGGTCATGTTCTGCCAGTAGATGCTGTGCAGGATGTGCCCGGACAGATGGAACGCCAGGTTCTTCTCCAGCCCGTTGACCGACCCCCACGACTCCTTGTCCCGCGCCTCGGCCAGCTGCTCCAGCGTGTCGTTGGCGCCCTTCACATAGGCGGCGTGGTGCTTGTCGTGGTGCAGCTCGATGATCTCGGGGCTGATCACGGGGGCGAGCGCGGAGTAGTCGTAGGGCAGTTCAGGCAGCGTGTAGACGGGCATGCGCGGGATCCCCTCCGGACCGTTATTGCAACTCACTTGCAACTGCACGCTAGCAGCAGGAGGAGGCCGGTGGATGCTCCGGGCATACAAAAGGCCCCCGCGTGTCGCGGGGGCCTGGGACGGCGGTTTCCTACCGCTGGGCGCGAGCCCTCTGCCAGGTGTATCCGATGACCGCCAGGACCAGGATCATCGCGCCCGTCGAGTACAGCTGCACCCGTGTGTCCGGCTCACGGGCCATCAGGACGAAGATGGCCGCCATGCCGGCCAGGGCGGCCCAGGTCAGCCACGGGAACGCCCACATGCGGACGGCCAGCTTCTCGGGCGCCTCGCGCTCCAGGCGGCGGCGCAGCCGCAGCTGTGACACGGCGATGAAGATCCAGACGGCCAGGATGACCGCGCCGATCATGTTCAGCAGCCAGGGGAAGACGTCGTCCGGCCGCCAGTAGCTCAGCAGCACGCACAGGAAGCCGAAGACGGAGGACGCCAGCACGGCGATCCGCGGCACCCCGCCCGAGACCCGGCCCAGTCCCTGCGGGCCCTGGCCGCGCTCCACCAGCGAGTAGGCGATGCGGGAGGCGCCGTAGATGTTGGCGTTCATCGCGGACAGCAGGGCGACCAGGACGACCACGTTCATCAGCTGGCCGGCGCCGGGGATGCCCAGCTCGTCGAGGGCGGCGACGTACGGGCCCCTCTCCACGACCGCCTCGGAGTCCCACGGCACCAGGGTGACGATGACGGCCATCGAACCGATGTAGAACAGCGCGATGCGCCACATCGCCGTACGGACCGCGCTCGCCACGCCCTTGACGGGGTTCTCCGACTCGGCCGCCGCGATGGTGACCGTCTCCAGGCCGCCGTAGGCGAAGACCGACGCGAGCAGGCCGATCACCAGGCCTTCTGCGCCGTTGGGCAGGAAGTCGGTGAGGTGGCTCGCGCCGGGCGAGTCCGTGCCGGGCAGGACACCGGCGATCGCCAGGACGCCCAGCACCAGGAACAGGGTGATCGCGCCGACCTTCAGCGCGGCGAACCAGAACTCGAACTCGCCGAAGTTCTTCACGGCCGCGAGGTTCGTGCCGCAGAAGACGACCATGAACAGTGCCACCCACGCCCACTCCGGCGTGCCCGGCAGCCAGCCGCTGACGATCTTCGCGGCGCCGATGCCCTCCAGGCCGACGGCCGTGCACAGCAGCACCCAGAAGGACCAGCCGGCGGTGAATCCGGCCCAGGGGCCGATCGCCCGCTCCGCGTGCGCCGAGAAAGACCCCGACGACGGATACGCGGCCGACATCTCGCCGAGCATCCGCATCACCAGCATCATGAGGACACCGGAGAGGGCGTAGGCGACCACGATCGACGGACCGGCCGCGGCGATACCGGCGCCTGAGCCGACGAACAGACCGGCTCCGATCACCCCGCCGAGGGCGATCATCGACAGATGGCGCTGCTTCAGGCCGGGGGAGAGGGAGACGCCGTCCGTGCCGGTCGGCGTCTCCGTGGTGGTGCTGCTGGGCATGGGTGCGGTTCGTCCTGTGGGTGAGGGGCGTACGAGGGCAAAAACGCCGCCAGTCTCGGATGCCTCCCGGCGGCGGCGGAGAGGCATCCCACCATCCGGACAGTCGCGTCGCTCTGCGTGCCCGGGTGGTGACCAGGTGGCGGAGGCAGCGCTTTGGGGGAAACCTACAGACGCCGCTCCACCCGGCCCGCGTGGCACACACCATCCCATCACCGTGACCGGCGTCACCCCGTCCTCGGTGTATCCCGCACCCTTTGTTCGAAGTCGACCAACCGCCGGTCCACGCCTTTGTCGAGCGCTGACGGTGATCGGGGCCAGGGCGCTGGGATAGCGTCACCGTGTCCCACCGGCCCTCACTCCGCGGAGTCCCCATGAGCACCGCTGCCGCCACACCCGCCCGCGCCGGACAGGTCCTCGCCGACCTGCTCCCCTCCCCCAAGCTCTCGGCGGCGCTCGAGCAGGGCGGTGCCCCCACCCGTGTCCGGGACGCGGCCCTCGTGCTCGGCGGCGCCGCGCTCACCGGCCTCGCCGCCCAGCTCGCCGTGCCCGTCCCGGGCTCCCCGGTGCCGGTGACCGGCCAGACCTTCGCCGCGCTGCTCGTCGGCACGTCCCTCGGCGCGGGCCGCGGCTTCCTCGCGCTGGCCCTGTACGCCCTCGCGGGCATCGCCGGTGTGCCGTGGTTCGCCGGTGCCTCCTCCGGAGTCGCCCCCTCCTTCGGCTACATCCTCGGCATGATCCTCGCCGCCACCGTCGTCGGCGCCCTGGCCCGCCGCGGCGCCGACCGCTCGATGCTGCGCATGGCGGGCGCGATGCTGGTGGGCGAGGCGATCATCTACGCTATCGGCGTGCCCTACCTGGCCCTCGCCACCGGCATGTCCGCCACCGCCGCCATCGCGGCCGGCCTCACGCCGTTCCTGATCGGCGACGCGCTGAAGGCGGCGCTGGCGATGGGCGCGCTCCCGACGGCCTGGAAATTCGCGAACAAGCGCTGACCCGCAGGCGTTGTGCCGAGGCCCGCCGGGGGCATGACGCCCCCGGCGGGCCTCTTGGCGTCAACCGGGCCGACCGGGGCTGAATCAGCCCTCCCGTACACCCGGCCGCCGCCGCTGCGACCACCACATTCCGGCCACGCCCGTCGCGAGCAACGACGCACCGGCCGCGCCCAGCGGCAGCAGATCACGGGCCGGCCCCGTCTTCGGCAGCTCCTTGCGGCCGGGGCCCGCCGGTTTGTTGTCGGTGCCGAGCAGCAGCGGCGTGGCCGGTGCGTCGGGCGACGGGTTGCTCGTGCCGAACGGCACCGGTCCCTGCTGCCAGAAGGTCTTCTTCCCGTCGCTCGTCTGCACGGGCAGACAGATCTTCCCGGTCTTGCCGAGGTCGAACGTCGCATCCACGGCATACGACTTCGACTCACCGGCCGCGAGATTGTCGATCGGGCATGCGAATCCGCTGTTCGAACCCTCCGGAAGTCCGTTCTCGGGTATCGCCGAACACCCCTCGACGCCCTCGACGACAAGTCCGTCGAATCCGACGACCAACAGCCTGATCTTCCCGCTGTCCTTGCTCCCCTCGTTCTTCACCGTGGCCGTAATCGCCGTCTTTTCCGACCCGTTGTCGACCGAGATCCTCCCGGGCAGCAGCGTGGTGAGCTTCACGCCGGCCGGTGCCTCGTCGACCACCTTTCCCCCCTTGCCGCTCGGCGGTCCGTCGTCCTCCGCGCCGGCCGTGCCGGAAAGGATCATCACCGCCGAGAAAGATGCCATGACCAGCGATCCCGCGATCGCCGTCGTATGACGAGAACTCATGTTCGGCCCCCCTTGCGTCCCCCTGGGCTGCACCCGAATTCGCAGCAATGAAAGAGGTACCACAAGATTTCGCCGCACTATCCTGGTGCGGCGCGAAGTGTGACCGTTGTGTTTCACTGGAGTCGGTCGCGGCGTCGTGGAGGGGGTGCAGCGGATTGCCGGGAAATGCGAACAGCGGCGGTGTTCCAGGGATATTGGTGACGGGACGCTATCGGTTGGTCGAAAGTATCGGTCAGGGGGGAATGGGGCGGGTGTGGCGAGCCGCCGACGAAATACTCGACCGGCAGGTCGCCGTCAAGGAAATGCGGATCGACGGTCTCGACGCGGAGGACAGCAGGACCCGCCGCGAACGCACCCTGCGCGAGGCCCGGGCCACGGCCCGCATCGACCACCCCAATGTCGTACGCGTCTACGACGTGGTGGACGAGGGCGAACGCCTGTGGATCGTCATGGAGTTGGTGGCGGGCCGCTCCCTCGAACGGATCCTCGCGGAGACGGGCCCCCTGAGCCCCGGCGAGACGGCCCGCATCGGCCTCGGTCTGGTCGCGGCACTACGGCAGGTGCATGAACGGGGCGTACTGCACCGTGACATCAAGCCCGGCAACGTGCTCGTGGAACACACGGACGGGTCGGCCGGATCCACACGCGGCAACGGCAACGGTTCCGGCCACGGACGGCGGGTCGTCCTCACGGACTTCGGCATCGCCGCGATCCAGGACACCAAGGCGCTCACGATGGTCGGCATGCTGGTCGGCTCGCCCGACTACATGGCCCCCGAGCGCATCTCCGGCCGCCCCCAGGGCCCACCGTCCGACATCTGGTCCCTCGGCGCGACCCTCTGCGCGGCCCTGGGCGGCCGCTCCCCGTTCTCCCGCGACACGACGCTCGCGACCCTGCACGCGGTCCTGTACGAGGAGCCGGAACTCCCGGCCGCCGCCGGCCCGTTGCTGGACATTCTGACCGCCCTGCTGGCCAAGGAACCGTCGGCTCGCCCGGACCTGGAAACGCTGGAGACGGCGCTGGAGCCGGTGGCGTATCCGGCACCGACACCCACGGTCGCGGTGGGGCCACGGGACTCGATACCGGAGCCGGAGCCCGCCCCGGGTCCGCACACCACCCTCGGGGGACAACAGCCGGGCCCGGCGCCGCAGTCGCCTCCCCCCGCATCCCCGCGGGAGTCACCCACCCCCGACCGCCTCCCCGCTCCTCGCCCCACGACCCCCGGGGACCCCCGCCGCCCCGCCCCCGGCCCGGACCCCCACTGCGCACCCACCACCCCCGCTGAATCCGCCGCGGGGGCCCGGACGGCGGCGGCCCGCTCCGAGAACCGAGCCGGTCCCACCCACCGCCCGGGCCGTGTCTCCCTCACCCGGGCACAGGCGGAGACCGAGCACCGCCCCCACCCGGCGCCCGTGCCGATGCCGCCGGGTGAACTCCCCGGACCGGCCGTCCCGGCCACACCCCGCCCCGGCCGCCGCCCCGGCGCGGGCCGTCGCCGCGTTGTACTCACCGCCGCGGCGGCCACCCTCGCCACCGCCGGCACCGTCGTGGGCATCCTGCTGGCGTCATCGCCGGGCTCACCCGGCGATGACGACACGCCCCGCGCGGGCTCCTCGGCCTCCGCACCGGCCACCACCGGCGGCACCACCGCCTCGCCCACCGTCGAGGGCACCACCAGGCCGCGGACCCTGCCGCCCGGCACGCGCCGGGAGGCCGGCGGTTTCGCCTGGGCGCCACCCGAGGGCTGGCGGCGGGACGTGAAGACGGGCGCGGAGGTGCACTACACCTCCCCGGACGGCTCCCAGGAACTCGTGGGCAAGTCCTCCCTGGCCCGGGGCGACCTGCTGGAGACCTGGCAGACCTCGGAGCGCAACGCCCACCAGGGCCAGGGCTACCGCAAGATCCGTCTGGAGGAGACGACGTTCCGAGGTCACCCGGCGGTGGTCTGGGAGTACACGTTCACGCTGGAGGGCGTCCACTGGCACGCCCGTCTGCTCGGCTTCAACGTGACCGGCACGTCGTACCAGGTCAACACCTGGTACGAGGAGGGGATCGAGCAGGAGGCGCGCGACACCTACGAGAAGGTCAAGGACGGTTTCACGGTGTTGTAGGCACACGGAAGAGGTCCCGTCGCGTGTGCTGCCGGGCGGCGGCACACACCACGGGCCCCGTTCACGACGACCGGTGGGCGGCCGGAGGATCAGCCGGCGGAGACCTCGCTCCGCTCCGCGTCCCGCACCTGCGGGGCGTCGGCGGCGGACCGGCCACCACCGACCTTCTGCCGAACGACGGCGACGACGAGCACCATCGCCGCGACGAGCAGCGACAGCAGGATGGTCCGGCGCCCGTCGTGCTCGGTGTCGGTGAGCATGTAGCCCAGGATGAACACGATCAGCGCGGCGGTCGCCCATGTCAGATACGGGTACAGCCACATCTTCACCACGAGCTTCTCGGGCGCCTCGGCCTTGATGATCTTCCGCATGCGCAGCTGGGAGAAGCAGATCACCAGCCACACGAACAGGGCGACCGCGCCGCTGGAGTTCACCAGGAACAGGAAGACGGAGTCCGGGAACTTGTAGTTGAAGAACACCGCGACGAAGCCGAAGGCGACGGACGCGAGGATCGCCGTGCGCGGCACGCCGTTGGAGGTCGTGCGGGCGAAGGCCTTCGGCGCGTCACCCCGCCGGCCGAGGGAGAAGGCCATGCGGGAGGCCGTGTAGAGGCCGGAGTTGAGGCAGGACAGCACCGAGGTCAGCACGATGAAGTTCATGATCTGACCGGCGTGCGCGATCCCCAGGGAGTCGAGCGCGGCCACGTAGGAGCCGTCCTCGGTGATGGACTTGCTGTCCCACGGCAACAGGCACACGACCACGGCGATCGAGCCGAGGTAGAACACCGCTACACGCCAGATGATGCTGTTGGTGGCCTTGGTGACGGCCTGCCGAGGGTTTTCGGACTCACCGGCGGCCAGGGTGGCGATCTCGCTGCCCATGAAGGAGAAGACGACGAGCAGCACACCGGTGAGGATGGCGCCGGCCCCGTGGGGCAGGAAGCCGCCGTGCCCGGTGAGGTTGCCCAGCCCGGCCTGCTCGCTGTCCACGCCCGGCAGCAGCCCGAAGACGGCCAGTCCGCCGATGACGATGAACGCGGCGATGGCGACGACCTTGATGCCGGCGAACCAGAACTCGAACTCGCCGTAGGAGCCGACGGAGACCAGGTTGGTGGCGGTCAGCACCAGCATCACGATCAGGGCCCAGCCCCACTGCGGCACGGCCGGTATCCAGCCCTCCAGGATCACCGCACCGGCGGTCGCCTCCACGGCGAGCACGACCACCCAGAAGAACCAGTACAGCCAGCCGATGGAGAACCCGGCCCACGGACCGAGCGCCCGGTCGGCGTGCGCGGAGAAGGAACCCGAGGTCGGGTTGGCGGCCGACATCTCACCGAGCATCCGCATCACCAGCACCACGAGCGTGCCGACGAGCGCGTACGACAGCAGGATGCCGGGCCCGGCGGTGGCGATACCGGAGCTGGATCCCACGAAGAGTCCGGCGCCGATCACACCGCCGATGGCGATCATCGACAGATGCCGGTTCTTGAGCCCGGCCTGCAGCCCGGAGCCCTGGGCTTCGGGTTCTCCGGGTTCTTCGGGGTCGTTTCCGGGCTTGGTCATGGTCGGCTGCGAGGTCATGGACGGGTTTCCTTTGCGCCGGGGAGCTGTACTTCCGTACGGGACCGCCCGAGCCGTACGAACGGGGTGTGTCGCGGCACGACGGTGTACGGGGGCTCGTACGAGCGGTGTACGAGCTGGTCCAGTGAATCGGAGGCTAACGATCAGGAGAACCTACGAAACCACATTGTTGCTCGAGGTTTTACTGAGTTTTTGTAATGTGGCTCACGCGGGGCCCGGGTTTTCCTGAGCGACACCCCGCGCGCTTGCCCCGAAACGCCCGTGTCACACTCGTCCCATGCGCGTGTACCTCGGCTCGGACCATGCGGGCTACGAACTCAAGAACCACCTCGTCGAGTGGCTGAAGGAGGCGGGTCACGACCCCGTCGACTGCGGCCCGCACCTCTACGACGCTCAGGACGACTACCCGCCCTTCTGCCTCCGGGCGGCGGAGCGCACGGCCGCGGACCCCGACGCCCTCGGCGTCGTCATCGGCGGCTCGGGCAACGGTGAACAGATCGCCGCGAACAAGGTCAAGGGCGTCCGCGCGGCCCTCGCCTGGAGCGAGGAGACGGCGGCCCTGGGCCGCCAGCACAACAACGCGAACGTCGTCGCGGTGGGCGCGCGCATGCACGCGCAGGACGAGGCGACGAAGTTCGTGGAGATCTTCCTCGGCACCCCGTTCTCCGGTGACGAACGTCATATCCGCCGCATCGACATGCTGTCGGCCTACGAGACGACCGGCGACCTGCCTCCGATCCCCCCGCACCACCCGCAGCAGTAGGCCCCCGGGCCAGTGCGCTGACGGACGGACTCGGGCAGCCGCGTGGAGCGGCTGCCCGATCCGGCGTGGGGCTGCCCGAGCTCGGTCGCAGCCCGAGTGCCGGGGCGGCTCAGAGGCACCCCCGCGGGGTGCGGAGGTGAACCCCCGCGGGGGTGGGCCTGCGCACCGGGGGCGGCCTCGCCGCCTGCCCAACCGCCCAACAGGGTTCACCGAACGGCTGAGGCAAGGGCGACGACCGCAAGGAGAACCGTGCCGGAAGGCCACACGATCCACCGCCTGGCGCAGGACTACGGCGCCGCCTTCCTCGGCACGAAACCCCGGGCAACCAGCCCCCAGGGCAAGTTCACGGCCGCCGCCGCCCTCCTCACCGGCACGGAACTCACCCACACGGAAGCCCACGGCAAACACCTCTTCCTCGGCTTCCGCGACACGAGCTGGATCCACATCCACCTCGGTCTCTTCGGCAAGGTCACCTTCGGCCCGGCTCCCGCACCGCCCCCCACCGACACCGTCCGCCTCCGCCTGGCCGACGACACCGCCTACGTGGACCTCCGGGGCCCCACCACGTGCGTCCTCATCACACCCCCGGAGAAGCAGGCGATACACGACCGGCTGGGCCCCGATCCCCTCCGCGACGACGCCGACCCGGACACCGCGTTCCGCCGCATCTCCCGCAGCCGTACGACGATCGCCGCCCTCCTCATGGACCAGAAGGTCATCGCCGGCGTCGGAAACGTCTACCGCGCGGAGGTCCTCTTCCGGCACCGCGTCGACCCCTACCGTCCCGGCAAGGACATCACCCCCGCCGAGTGGCACGCGATCTGGACCGACCTCGTCGACCTCATGCGCGAAGGCGTCCGCAACAACCGCATCGACACCGTCCGCCCGGAGCACACCCCGGAGGCGATGGGCCGCCCGCCCCGCGTGGACGACCACGGCGGCGAGGTGTACGTCTACCGCAGGGCCGACCTGCCCTGCCACATCTGTGGCGGCGAGATCCGCACCGCCGATCTCGCCGCCCGCAACCTCTTCTGGTGCCCGGCCTGCCAACGCCCCTGAGACCGCCCGGGGTTCAGAACCCGTGCGGCAGTCACGGCACCGCGCCCGTCCTGAATCCGGGCGAGCCTTGGTAAGCGCCTCCGGGGCGCAACGCTCCTGGGACCGCCCGGGGTTCAGAACCCGTGCGGCAGCCACGGCACCGCGCCCGCCCCGAACCCGAGTGACGCCTCCGCCAGTGCCCCCCGCCGCAACTCGCGCACCCGCCCCGCGGCGCCCAGCGAGGCCAGGGACACACCGCCGAGATAGGCCGCGCCCAACTCCCGTACGGACAGTGCCAGATCCGCCGCATCCGCCGTACGCTCGCAGGACGCCCCCTTCGCATCCCCGCTGAGCCGCCAGCGCCCGGCGTTCCAGGGGCAGAACGTGTCCTCCACCTCGAACACCACGTCCACCGGCGTCTGATACGTGCGCGCTTCCAGCGCGGCCCCCACCTCCACCGGCCGCACGTACAGGGAGTCCCGCAACCGCAGATTGCACCGCCGCAGGTCGGATGCCAGGTACTGCCACGGGTCGTCCACCGGCCGCCCTCGCACGGCGACGGTCGAGGTCAGGTCGATCCCGAACAGGAACCGCCACAGCGCCGCGTCCGCCGCGGGGTCCAGCGCGGCCGAATCCTCCAGGACGACCTTGCCGTCGGGCCCGGGCGACTCCCACACCGGCTTGACGCGATAGCGCGCGTACCCGACCGTCTCCCCGTCCCGCTCGGCGAGCACGCACTGCAGGGGCGACGCCCCGTCCCGCTCGCTCTCCGGATCGAGCACCCCGAGCCGCTCCCAACCGGGCCGCCGCTCCAGCATCCCCGGCCGCGCCGGCACCAGCCGGGCGTACACCGCCTCGCACACATCGAGCACTTCGGCCGGCGCCGCGTACCGCACCCTTACGTCGTCCGTACCGGCCGACACCGACAGCCGCACCCGGCTCGTGTCGATCTCGGCATACAGCGAGAAGGTCGCGTTGCCGTATCCGAACCGCCCGTAGATCGCCGGCTCGGACGCGGTGAGCACGGCCAGCGGCTCACCCCACGAGCGCACATCGTCCAGCTGCCGCCGCATCATCGAGGTCAGGATGCCGCGCCGGCGGTGTGTGGCGGCCACGCTGACCATCGTGACGCCCGCGACCGGCAGTGAGGCGCCGCCGGGCACGGTCAACCGGAAGCTGAACGCCCCGGCCGTACCCACGCACTCGTCCCCGTCCCAGACACCGAGTGAACGGTCGAACTCGGTCAGGGAGTTCCACAACTCCCGCTCCTCGGCGGCCTCCGGCACCCCTCCGAAGCCCCGGATCAGGGTGTTGTACCACTTGTCCCATTCATCCTGTCGAAGGACCCGCAGGTCGGTGGAGAGGCCGTTCGCGTCAGATGCCATGAGCCATGCCTACCAGGGCCATGCGGGACGAGCGACGGAATTTCTCCCCGGTTGACGGCAGCGCTGCGCGCGGTGAAGTTCACTGTGAAGTCGGCCCTCGGACGGGGGACAAGTGGGACCTCCCGTGCCAAGGGGCTGGTCCGATGGATAGGGTCCCGAACTAATGGCATCAGGACGGCAGCGGCGCGCGGAAGCCGACACGTTCACGGCCCGGTTGAAGAAACAATGGCACCGGGTCCGCGTCGGCGTGCGCCGAGCCGCCGTGGACTACTTCCGCGGCAACGGCTCGGACTGGATCGCCCTGGCCGGGCTGCTCCTGATGGTTCCCCTGATCGCGGCGGCTACGCTGGCCAACTCGGTGTGGTTCTCACCGGCCGCGCTGGTCCTGCCGGTTGTCGTCGGCGGACTGCTGCTCCGGCCCGCGAGCCTGCTCGGGCTGTACGCGGCGGCGGCCACGGCCCTGATCGTGGAGGCGGTACGGCTCGGCCCGTACACGGAGGGCGCGTCGAGGGTCACCCCGGGCATCGTCCTCGTGGTCGCGGCCTGCGGTTTCTTCGGGCTGCTCCTGGCCCAGTTCCGCAGCCGGGTCGGGGTGCCCTGGCGGCGTGGCGGCACCATGCTCTTCGACCTGCGTGAACGCATCCGGGTGCAGAGCAAGCTGCCGGACCTGCCGGACGGCTGGCACCGGGAAATGGCCCTGCGCCCGGCGGGCGGCCAGTCCTTCTCGGGCGACTTCGTGGTGGCGGCCCGCACCAACGGCGGCCGTACGCTCGAAGTCGTCCTCACCGACGTCTCCGGCAAGGGCATGGACGCGGGCTCCCGCGCCCTGCTGCTGTCCGGCGCGTTCGGCGGCCTGCTCGGCTCGCTCCCGCCGCACGCCTTCCTCCCGGCCGCGAACGGCTACCTCCTGCGCCAGGACTGGGAGGAGGGTTTCGCCACCTCCATCCACCTGGTCCTCGACCTCGACTCCGGCGACTACGAGCTCTACTCCGCGGGTCACCCGCCGGGCCTCCAGCTCAGCGCCGGCAGCGGTCGCTGGGAGGAGAAGGCAGCCGAGGGCCCGCTCCTCGGGGTCTACGACGGTGCCCAGTTCGACCCGGTGAAGGGCTCGCTGCGGCCGGGGGACGTGCTGATGCTGTTCACGGACGGCCTGGTGGAGACCGCCGACCGCGACATCGTCGAGGGCATCGACCGCCTCACCGGCGAGGCCGACCGCTATGTCGCCGGCGGCTTCCACGGCGCTGCCTGGCACCTCATCGAGGCCGTCGCCAAGGACGTCAACGACGACCGGGCCCTGCTGCTGATCTGCCGCGAGGGACCGACGGCGGCCGCGACCCGCTGAAGCGGGGTCCTCCTCCGGGCCTCGGGCGGAGCGACCACGGTCTCCTCCTGGGGCCCGGCCGCCGTCCGGGGGGTCGATGAGGGGCCTGGGCTTCCAGGCGGCGCTGCGTGGGGAGACACTGAAGCGGTGACCGAGACATCCCCCATGACACCGGCCCAGGTGGAGGCCACCGCCCGGGCCGCGCACGCCGGCCAGACCGACAAGGCGGGCCGGCCCTACGCCGAACACCTCCGGGCCGTGGCGGAGGGCGTACGGGCCCGGGGCGGCGACGAGGAGCAGATCGCGGCGGCCTGGCTGCACGACGCCGTGGAGGACGACGCGCTCTCCCTCGAGTGGCTGCGCGGGGCCGCGCTGAGCAGCCGCACGAAGGACATCGTCCTCGCCGTCACCAAGCGGGAGGGGGAGTCGCCGGAGGAGTACGCCGCGCGGATCCTCGCCACGCCCGGTGCGCTGCTGGTGAAGGAGTCGGACCTGGCGCACAACGCCGACCCGGCCCGCCTCGCGGTCCTCGACGAGGCGACCCGCACACGACTGACCGAGAAGTACGCGCGGATGCGCGCACTTCTCGGTCTCGTCGGATGAGTCCCGCCCCGAGGGTCAGGCGTTGAGCTTCTCGCGGTCGCGCTCGCGCCGCTCGGCGCCCTGGCGCTCGCGGGCCAGCTCGGCGGCGTCCCGCTTGAAGGCCCAGTCCATCTTCGGCTCCATCGCGAACCGGAAGACGCGCCGCACGGGCCCGGTGCACAGCACCGTCACGACGGCGGCCGCGAGGGCGGTCACGAAGATCTCACCGGCCGGGTGGTGCAGCCAGGACGCCTCGAACCAGCCCTGGTAGTCGCCGGCCTTCACCAGGAAGCCGTGCAGCAGGTAACCGTAGAGCGTGCCGGCGCCCAGGGCGGTGAACCACATGTGGCGGCGCGGCACCCAGGCGAAGAAGCAGGCCGTCAGCACCAGGGAGCAGCCGAACATCGCGAGCACCATGACCGGGCCGGTCCACCACGGGGCGCCCAGCTCCTGCGCGGCGTCACGGTGGTAGAACCACGCGGTGTTCATGCGCGGCACCGCCCACCAGCTGAAGGCCAGCGCGACGGCGAACAGCGGCACCGAGGCGATCCGCACCGAACGGCGGCGCACCATGTGGAAGTGCTCGGGCTTCATCACCAGGCCCAGCACGAAGAACGGCAGGAACTGCAGGACGCGCTGCAGGTCCAGGTCGTCACCGATCTCCGGGGTGACGCTCGCCAGCATGGCGAGACCGAGCGCCAGCGGCAGCGGCCAACGCACCAGGTTCCAGATGGGGGTGGTGAGACGCCAGACGAAGAGCGCGACCAGGAACCAGGTCAGGTACCAGGGGTCGAGGAGGCTGATCTCCTGATGCGGGTCGTTGTCGATGACCCGCTTGAAGAGCGGATAGGCCGTCTCGAAGACGATGTACGGCACGGCGACGCCGGTGATCAGGCGCTTCAGCCGGTCGGGCCGCATGTCGAAACTGCGGGAGAAGTAGCCGGAGATGATGATGAACGCCGGCATGTGGAACGCGTAGACGACCTGGTACGCCGCCTCCAGTACCCGGCTGTCGCCCTTGAGCGGCTCCCAGGCGTGGCCGACGGCCACCAGCACGATCGCGAGGTACTTGGCGTTGTCGAAGAACGCGTCGCGTTGTCTGCCGTTCTGCTTCTTCTGCGTGCTCTGCGGCGAGCGCGGGCTCGGCACTCCGTCGACCGGCGACTGTGCCGGGGGAAGTGGCGCCCTGCGGTCGCCGTTCGGTCGCAGCGAGTTCGTCACAGACCCTCCCACCAGGTGCTCGGGGAGACGATCCGGGACCTCGCTGCGCGTGCGGGGGACGAGGCAGCGTGGAACATCTGAGGCACCCTAGCGTTCCCTGCAGCTATTCGTAAAACGCCGGACGTGATTCCTGGCTATTCGCTGCGGGTACCCCGGATTACGGGTAGTTGACGCCGCTGTCGGCGTGATGGTCGACACATCGTCTGATGCCGGAATGTGGACATGTCCAGGCCCTGCTTGTCGTGATACATCCGGACTAAGCGACGCATAAGACCAGCAGGCGACTCCTGTGGAATGTCTGATTCCGCCCTCTTCGACGCCTGCTCCGCACGGGTGTTGGTGAGTCTGTGGCAACAATTCGAATTAGCTGCGGACGCGTTGTGTGGAGACGGAAAGGAAGCGGTCGAATTCCCTGTGCGGGTGGCCCCTCGAATTGCCGTACGACTCCCCGGTGTCGACTCCCGCGCACGGGCGACACCCGCGGGCGGGGACGACACGGGCGCAGTCGATGCGCCACCGGCCGCATAGCCAGGCCACGTTGGTGGCACGATGGTCCTGGCGGGGTGCGCGGGGTCGCGTCCCCGGGCCGGGCTAGCGGACCGACCGAGGGTGTGATCAGTTGTGGCCATTTCACTGTCTGTGGTGCTGCTGTTGGCGATCATCCTTGTGGTGTTGCTGAGAGGAGGATCGATCAAGGCAGGTCCCGCGATCGTGGCGGTCCTCTTCGGCTTCTTCCTCGCCTCGACCGGTATGGCCGACGACATCCAGCGATTCCTCAACTCGATAGCGGAGACCATCAACTCCATCAGCTTCTGACGGGCGGGACGCGACCGCGCCACCCGAGCCCCGCGCCGCGGGTCCGCGGCGCGGACGGATACGCTCGCCCCGACCACAGGACGGTGCGTGACGGGGGGAACGTAGGGGGATGGCGCTGCGCGATTCCGACCCGGCGGAGGTGGGCGGCTACCGCATCGAGGACCGTCTCGGCTCCGGCGGCATGGGTGTGGTCTACCTGGCCGGCTCCGCCTCCGGCCGACGCCTGGCGGTCAAGGTCGTGCACAGTCAGTACGCCGACGACGACGAGTTCCGCACCCGTTTCCGCCGCGAAGTGGCCGCCGCCCGCCAGGTCAGCGGCGCCTTCACGGCCCCCGTCGTCGACGCGGACGCCGACGCCCCCCACCCCTGGATGGCCACGCTCTACATACCGGGCGCGGACCTCGGCACCCACGTCCGCGAGCACGGCCCGCTCCCGCTGCCCCGTCTGCGCGACCTCGCCGCCGGCCTCGCCGAGGCGCTGCGCGACATCCACCGCGCCGGAGTCGTCCACCGCGACCTGAAACCGGCCAACGTGATGCTCGCCGAGGACGGCCCCCGCGTCATCGACTTCGGCATCTCCCGCGCCGCCGAGTTCGCCGCCTCCGACGTCCTCACCCAGACCGGCCGCGTCATGGGCACCCCGCCCTTCATGTCCCCGGAACAGTTCGCCGCCCCCCAGGACGTCGGACCGGCCGCCGACATGTTCTCCCTCGGCTCGGTCCTCACCTACGCCGCCACCTGCCGCGGCCCCTTCGACAGTCCCAGCCCGTACGAGACGGCCCTGCGCGTCGTCGAGGGCGAGCCGGACCTCACCGGCGTCCCCGCCGAACTGCTCCCCTTCATCCGCCTCTGCCTGGAGAAGCACCAGAAGTCCCGCCCCGCCGCGCACGAACTGTTCACCCTGCTCCGCGAAGGCGGCGCCCCCGGCACACGCTCCGCGCCCGGCACCGGCACACCACGCCCCGTACGCCCCTGGCCGGGCGCACGGCCGACCGAACCGGCCGTCACGGCATGGCCCGACGCGGCCCGCACCGAGCGGGGCGAGACGTCCCGTCCCCTGCCCGACGAGGCGGACGGCGGGGTGGACGCCGAACGGCCCGACGCGCGGCGCCCCCGACTCGACAAGACCCCGGCGAACCAGGCCCAGCCGCCACGTGACCCGGCCGGACCCCCGGAACCCGAGGCCGGCCGCAGGCGCCGCCTCCGGCGCGGGCTGCTGCTGGTCTCGGCCGCCGTGAGCGTCGCCCTCGCCGCGGTCGTCACCACGACCGTCACCCTGATCCAGGACGACGACCGCCCACCCTCCTCCTCCACCACCACCAGGACGGCCGACCTCCCCGAGGGGTGGAAGCCGTGGGTCGCCACGGCGAAGGCCCCGGTGGACAGCGAGGGCGGTCTGGGCGGGCCCGACACGTCCTTCAAGAGCTGCTCCGTCGTCGACGCCTCTCTCGTGTGCGCCGGATCCGACCTCATGGCGACGCGCTTCGGTCTCGCCGACGGTCGCAACACCTGGAGCCGGCCCGTCGACACCACACCTGACGGCGCCTCCGGTGACGAGGGCGCGCTCATCGGCACCGGCGACGGACGCGTCTACGCCTACGGGGCCGAAGACCCGGTAGGCGCGAGCGGCGTGGGTTCCAGCTACACGGTCCACGCCCTGGCCGCCGACACCGGCAAGGAGCTGTGGCGGACCCCGACCGGCAGCGGCGAGACGGCGAGAGTCCCCGAGGGGCCCCGGGGCGGTGCCACGGCCGTGTCCGAGGGTGTCGTCACCTTCTACGGATCGCGGGGCGACGAGTACGCCCTGCTCGACGCGGAGACCGGCAAGGTCCGCTGGCGGCAGCCGGAGCCGGGCGCCCGGGGCGACTGCTCGCTGGATTCGGCGGCCGACCGTGCCTACGTGATCTGCACGACGGAGGCCGACGACGAGAAGCGCGCCAGGACCACCGTCTCCCAGATCGATCCGGCCACCGGGAAGTCCCGCTGGACCGTCGAGGCCAAGGGCGCCTTGGAGCTGCTCGGCGCGCAGGAGGGACATCTGGTGTTCGTGGACGGCACGTCCACCGCCCGCGGCCTCACCCTGATCGACGCCTCCTCGCACGAGCTCACCGTGCGACGGCTGGCGAAGCCCCGGCCCGAGGCGTCGAGGGCGTACCTGGTCCGAGGCACCCTCTACTTCACGCGCGGCAGCGGCGGCGTCCGCGCCGTCGCGCCGCTCACCGGGCGCACCCTCTGGGAATCCAACTCCACCCTGGAGCGGCAGGGGCCGCCGACCGCCTCCGCCACTCACGTCTACTTCGCTTCGCCCAGTGGCCGCCTCGCCGCCCTGAACGCGCGCAGCGGCAAGGTGGAGGCCACCCGGCTCGGCCGCGACGACGGCGGCCGGGTCGACAGCATGTTCGTCACCTCCGGAGCGCCGCTGTCGCTCGTCGGCGACGCCCTGTACGTCCCGTACGGCGTCCGCTCCGTCTACAGCGTCGACGTCCGGGACCTCTGACCCCGGCAGCGGTCCACGGCGGTCCGGCCCGTCTCACCGGCCGAGACCCGGCTCCCGGAAAACACTCAGGGCCGGGCCGGAGGAGTGATCCTCCGGCCCGGCCCTGAGCCGGATGGAGCGGGCGACGGGAATCGAACCCGCGTAGCTAGTTTGGAAGACTAGGGCTCTACCATTGAGCTACGCCCGCACAGCACGCGCCGCGGGTCGGGTGACCGCGGCACTGAAGGCATCGTAGCGGGTCGGTCCCCTCCGTCGCACACCGTGTTCCCGACGGAGACGGCGCGGCGCGCACCCTGTGGAAATACGGCGGTCACACCGCCTCGCGGCATGTACCCTACGTCTCGCACCAGACGGGGTGTGGCGCAGCTTGGTAGCGCGTCCGCTTTGGGAGCGGAAGGCCGTGGGTTCAAATCCCGCCACCCCGACCAGCCACCCGATCACTCGCGTGATCGCCCATCCGATCGCTTTACGTGATCGCCTTTTGGGCGGTGTAGTCGCTGCCGTTACTATGCAAGCTGCACGCCCGTGTGTCTCATCGTCTGAAGTCCTCCGGGCGGCGAAGTCCGCCGGGCCGTTCTGGCCCCGGCAGAAACCAAGAAGTCAGCCACAAGGAGACCGAACCGTGAAGAGCGCCGTGGAGACCCTGAACCCGACTCGGGTTCGGCTCACTGTCGAGGTGCCCTTCGAGGAGCTCAAGGACAGCCTCGACGCGGCGTACAAGAAGATCAACCAGCAGGTCACGGTGAAGGGCTTCCGCAAGGGCAAGGTCCCGGCCCGGGTCATCGACCAGCGGTTCGGCCGCGGTGCGGTTCTGGAGGAGGCGGTCAACGACGCGCTTCCGAAGTTCTACACCGACGCGGTCAACGAGGCCGAGCTCAGCGTGCTGGGCCAGCCCGAGGTCGACATCACGGAGCTGAAGGACGGCGAGACGCTGAACTTCACCGCCGAGGTCGACATCCGCCCGACCATCGAGATCCCGGACTTCTCCGGCATCGAGGTCGAGGTCGACGCGGTCGAGGTCACCGAAGAGGACGTCGACAAGGCCGTCGAGGAGCTGCGCGAGCGCTTCGCCTCCACCGCCCCGGTCGAGCGTGCCGCCGAGGACGGCGACGTCGTGACGATCGACCTGCGCGCCAAGGTCGACGGCGAGGTCCTCGAGGACGGAGTCGCGGACGGTGTCTCCTACACCATCGGCTCCGGCGAGCTGCTGGACGGCATCGACGACGCCGTGAAGGGCCTGGAGGCCGGTGGCGAGGCCACCTTCGCCTCCGAGCTCAAGGGCGGTTCGGCCGCCGGCAAGGAGGCCGAGGTCACCGTCAAGGTCACCCAGGTCGCCAAGCGCGAACTGCCCGAGCTGGACGACGAGTTCGCGCAGCTCGCCTCCGAGTTCGACACCATCGAGGAGCTGCGCGCGGACAGCCGCAAGCGCCTCGAGAACATGAAGCAGTACGACCAGGCCACGCAGGCCCAGGAGCGCGTCCTGGAGAAGCTGCTCGAGCTGGTCGAGGTCCCGGTCCCCGAGAAGCTGCTCGAGGACGAGATCAACACCCGCAAGCACAACCTCGAGCACCACCAGCTCGGCCAGATGGGCCTCGACCTCGCGAAGTACCTGGAGATCCAGGGCAAGAGCGAGGAGGAGTTCGACGCCGAGACCAAGGAAGCCGCGGTCAAGGGCATCAAGACGCAGTTCGTGCTCGACGAGCTCGTCAAGCAGGAGAAGCTGAACGTCAACCAGGAGGAGCTCACCGAGCACCTCATGCGGCGTGCGGCCTCCTCCGGCATGTCCCCCGACCAGTTCGCCCAGGCGGTCGTCGAGGGCGGTCAGGTTCCGCTCCTGGTCGGCGAGGTCGCCCGCGGCAAGGCCCTGGCCGTCGTGGTCGAGAAGGCCACGGTCAAGGACACCAACGGCGAGATCGTCGACCTCGACGACGAGGACGAGACCGAGTCCGCCGAGGCCGAGGCCACGGAGGCCTCCGCCGAGGAGACCCCGGCCGAGGACGCCCCGGCCAAGGACAAGACCGAGGGCTGAGCCCCGGCACCGGTGAGTTCATGAGAAGGCCCCGGGGTGCGAACCCCGGGGCCTTCTTGCCGCCCGCGGGGGCAGCGCACCTCAGGGGCGCGGGGAACGGCGCGAGTGACCACGACGCGCCCGCAGCCGCCGATGGACCCAACCGCCCCGCCGAAGCCGTGCTGCGCTACGCCCCCGGCGAACACTCCCATCTCCGGGATTCCCCGAAGGGACCCGCGCGTTAGGGTCCATGAATACGAGGGCAGTGGAGTCCCCGAACGGCTCCTAGCCCCTAGGGAAACGTGAGACGGCCCGGCGCCGTCGTAAGACGAGCAGGTGGATACGTGACGAATCTGATGCCTTCAGCCGCCGGCGAGCCTTCCATCGGTGGTGGCCTCGGTGACCAGGTCTACAACCGGCTGCTCAACGAGCGGATCATCTTCCTCGGCCAGCCGGTCGACGACGACATCGCGAACAAGATCACCGCGCAGCTGCTGCTCCTTGCCGCCGACCCGGACAAGGACATCTACCTGTACATCAACAGCCCCGGCGGTTCCATCACGGCCGGCATGGCGATCTACGACACCATGCAGTTCATCAAGAACGACGTGGTGACCATCGCCATGGGCCTCGCGGCCTCGATGGGCCAGTTCCTGCTCAGCGCCGGCACCCCCGGCAAGCGTTTCGCGCTGCCGAACGCCGAGATCCTGATCCACCAGCCCTCCGCCGGCCTCGCCGGCTCGGCCTCGGACATCAAGATCCACGCCGAGCGGCTGCTGCACACCAAGAAGCGCATGGCCGAGCTGACCTCGCAGCACACCGGCCAGTCGGTCGAGCAGATCACCCGCGACTCGGACCGCGACCGCTGGTTCGACGCCTTCGAGGCCAAGGAGTACGGCCTCATCGACGACGTCATCCCCACGGCCGCAGGCATGCCGGGCGGCGGCGGCACCGGGGCCTGAGCGGTCCCCACGGGGCCTGTGGCGCCCCGTGAGGCCCACGGAGCCCTCCCGGGCCCCCAGCGACCCCAGAAAGCCCCAGCCGACCGCCTCAGCCCCTATCAGGAGACACCGTGAACCAGTTCCCCGGCAGTGGGATCTACGACCGCCAGCCCGCCGTGCAGGACATGAGCGACTCGCAGGGCCGCTACACCGGCCCGCAGGCCGAGTCCCGCTACATCATTCCGCGCTTCGTCGAGCGCACCTCCCAGGGCATCCGCGAGTACGACCCGTACGCGAAGCTCTTCGAGGAGCGCGTGATCTTCCTCGGCGTCCAGATCGACGACGCCTCCGCCAACGACGTCATGGCGCAGCTGCTGTGCCTGGAGTCGATGGACCCCGACCGTGACATCTCGGTCTACATCAACAGCCCCGGCGGCTCCTTCACGGCGCTCACCGCGATCTACGACACGATGCAGTACGTGAAGCCGGACATCCAGACGGTCTGCATGGGCCAGGCGGCCTCCGCCGCCGCGATCCTGCTGGCTGCCGGTACGCCGGGCAAGCGCATGGCCCTGCCGAACGCGCGGGTGCTGATCCACCAGCCGTACAGCGAGACCGGCCGCGGTCAGGTCTCCGACCTGGAGATCGCCGCGAACGAGATCCTCCGGATGCGCGCGCAGCTGGAGGACATGCTGGCCAAGCACTCCACCACGCCGGTCGAGAAGATCCGCGAGGACATCGAGCGCGACAAGATCCTCACGGCCGAGGACGCGCTGAGCTACGGCCTGATCGACCAGGTCATCAGCACCCGGAAGATGGACAACTCGAGCCTGCGCTGAGGCGAGAGGCTGTATCGTCTGCCGCCCCTTGGCATGGTTTGGCTCGGTTCACGTCAAAGCGAACCGCGCCAAGGGGGGCCGGACGGGTGGCCCGGCAAGGTACCGTCGGACATAAGGCAGCACCAGGAGTCCGCTGGACGTCGCGTCCAGGAGTCTCCCAGGCGAAGGGGAAGCACACCGTGGCACGCATCGGTGACGGCGGCGATCTGCTCAAGTGCTCGTTCTGCGGCAAGAGCCAGAAGCAGGTCAAGAAGCTCATCGCAGGGCCCGGTGTGTACATCTGCGACGAGTGCATCGACCTCTGCAACGAGATCATCGAGGAAGAACTCGCGGAGACCAGCGAGGTCCGCTGGGAGGAACTCCCGAAGCCGCGCGAGATCTACGAGTTCCTCGAGGGCTACGTGGTCGGCCAGGAGGCCGCCAAGAAGGCCCTCTCCGTAGCGGTGTACAACCACTACAAGCGGGTCCAGGCCGGCGAGAACGGCGGGGCGAACGGCCGTGACGACGCCATCGAGTTGGCGAAGTCGAATATTCTGCTCCTGGGCCCCACGGGCTCCGGCAAGACCCTCCTCGCGCAGACCCTCGCGCGCATGCTGAACGTCCCCTTCGCGATCGCCGACGCCACGGCTCTCACGGAGGCCGGTTACGTCGGCGAGGATGTCGAGAACATCCTGCTCAAGCTGATCCAGGCGGCCGACTACGACGTCAAGAAGGCCGAGACCGGGATCATCTACATCGACGAGATCGACAAGGTCGCGAGGAAGAGTGAAAACCCCTCGATCACGCGCGACGTCTCGGGCGAGGGCGTCCAGCAGGCCCTGCTGAAGATCCTGGAGGGCACCACCGCCTCGGTTCCGCCGCAGGGCGGCCGTAAGCACCCCCACCAGGAATTCATCCAGATCGACACGACGAACGTGCTGTTCATCGTGGGCGGTGCCTTCGCCGGACTGGAGAAGATCATCGAGTCCCGGGCCGGCGCCAAGGGCATCGGCTTCGGCGCGCAGATCCGCTCCAAGCGCGAGATGGAGTCCAAGGACCAGTTCCAGGAGGTCATGCCGGAGGACCTGGTCAAGTTCGGCATGATCCCCGAGTTCATCGGCCGCCTGCCGGTCATCACCTCGGTCCACAACCTCGACCGTGAGGCCCTGCTCCAGATCCTCGTCGAGCCGCGCAACGCGCTCGTCAAGCAGTACCAGCGCCTCTTCGAACTCGACGGCGTGGAGCTGGACTTCGAGCGCGAGGCCCTCGAAGCCATCGCCGACCAGGCCATCCTCCGCCAGACCGGCGCGCGTGGCCTGCGCGCCATCATGGAGGAAGTCCTCCAGGGCGTGATGTACGAGGTGCCGTCCCGCAAGGACGTGGCCCGGGTCGTCATCACGGCGGACGTCGTCCAGTCGAACGTCAACCCGACCCTGATCCCGCGGGACGCGCGCAACGGACGCGGCCCGGGCGAGCAGAAGACGGCGTGACACAGGCGTAAGGGAAGGGGCCCCGGTCGACGACCGTGGCCCCTTCCTCTTTGTGTCTTCGGCGTCGTCAGGCCTTGACGCGGATCTCCGGGCGGATCTTGGTGGTGATGTCGACGGCGGCGTCCTTGCTGGTCTCCTGAGTGGCCTCACGGGACGAGACCACGGCGATCGTGCTGTAGTCCGCCCAGGCGCAGAACCAGTTGGTCTGTTCCTTCTTGGTCACCAGGTCCTGCCCCTTGGCCGCCTGGCACTTCATGACCGCCCCGTCGAGGTCAGCCTCCTCCGGCTCACCGATCAGTTCCGTCTTGGGGCCGGTGCTGCCGGAGGATTCCTTCTCGGACGACTTCTTGAAGTTGGCGAAGAACGTGTCCAGGGCCGCCTCGGGGTCGGAGATCTCGCCGTAGACCCCGAAGAACGAGGCGGTCTTGGCCGTGGCCAGCGAGGCGGCGGACGACGGGTCGTTGGGGTCGTACTTGCTGATGTCCACCGTGGAGTAGGTGCCCAGCACCGACTTGCCGTTCTTGACGCCGCTCTTCTCCAGTTCCCTGGTGGAGTCGTCGCCCGCGGTCGCCCCGTCCTTCGACATGCGGTTGTACTCGCTCAGCACCTTCGCCGGAGTCGCCAGCTTGTGCGGGCCGTCGTCCTCCAGGGCGCCCGCGCCGCCGCCTCCGCCGATCACGAAGTACGCGCCCACGCCGATCGCCGCCACGACCGCGACCGCGCCGATGATCAGGCCCGTCTTCTTCTTGCCGCCACCGGGAGCCGGGGGGTGGGGGACGCCGTAGGGGGCCTGGCCGTAGGGCGGTTGCTGGCCGTACGGGGGCTGCTGACCGTAAGGGGCCTGCTGGGGCGGGACGCCCTGCGGGGGCTGCTGCGGGTAGCCGTAGCCGGGCTGGGGCGGAGGGGCCTGCTGGGGGTAGCCGTAGCCGGGCTGGGGCGCCTGCGGCGGCTGGCCGTACGGGCCCGGCTGGCCGTACGGGCCGGGCTGCTGGGGCTGCCCGCCGTACGGGCCCGGCTGGTTGTAACTCATGTTCTGGGTTCCCCTCCAGATGCGTGTGTCTTCCGGTCATCCTGGCGCAGACCCGCCGTGTGCATGGCATCGGGGGGCCCATCGTTACGAAGCAAACGCGTTTCGGTACGGGCCGGTGACACCTCTAAACTGACCCCGTGACCGAGAACGCTCAGCAGCAGCCACCAGCGCCCAGCACCGACCTGCCGACCCAGTACGCGCCGGCCGACGTGGAGGGGCCGCTGTACGAGCGCTGGGTGGAGCGGGGTTACTTCGAGGCGGACGAGAAGAGCGAGAAGCCGCCCTACACCATCGTCATCCCGCCGCCGAACGTCACGGGCTCGCTCCACCTGGGGCACGCCTTCGAGCACACGCTCATCGACGCCCTGACCCGCCGCAAGCGCATGCAGGGGTACGAGACGCTGTGGCAGCCGGGCATGGACCACGCCGGTATCGCCACGCAGAACGTCGTCGAGCGGGAGCTCGCCAAGGAGGGCAAGTCCCGCCACGACCTGGGCCGTGAGCCGTTCGTCGAGCGCGTCTGGCAGTGGAAGGGCGAGTCCGGCGGGCAGATCAGCGGCCAGATGCGGCGGTTGGGCGACGGCGTCGCCTGGTCGCGCGAGCGCTTCACGATGGACGAGGGCCTGTCCCAGGCCGTCCAGACCATCTTCAAGCGCCTCTACGACGACGAGCTGATCTACCGCGCCGAGCGCATCATCAACTGGTGCCCGCGCTGTCTGACGGCCATCTCGGACATCGAGGTCGATTACCAGGACGACGACGGCGAGCTCGTCTCCATGAAGTACGGCGACGGGGACGACACCATCGTCGTCGCCACCACCCGCGCCGAGACGATGCTCGGGGACACGGCCGTCGCCGTCCATCCCGGGGACGAGCGGTACAAGCACCTGGTCGGCAAGCTGGTCAAGCTGCCGCTGACCGACCGCTCCATCCCGGTCGTCGCCGACGAGCACGTCGACCCCGAGTTCGGCACGGGTGCCGTCAAGGTCACCCCGGCGCACGACCCGAACGACTTCGAGATCGGCCAGCGCCACGGCCTCCCCGCCCTGACGATCATGGACGAGCACGCGGTCATCACCGCCCACGGTCCCTTCCAGGGCCTGGACCGGCTGGAGGCCCGCTCGGCGATCGTCGCCGCGCTGCGCGCCGAGGGCCGGATCGTCGCGGAGAAGCGGCCCTACGTCCACTCCGTCGGCCACTGCTCGCGCTGCAAGACGACGATCGAGCCGCGCCTGTCCATGCAGTGGTGGGTCAAGGTCGGCCCGCTCGCGAAGGCCGCCGGTGACGCGGTCCGCGACGGGCGCGTCAAGATCCACCCGCAGGAGATGGAGAAGCGCTACTTCGACTGGGTCGACAACCTCCACGACTGGTGCATCTCGCGGCAGTTGTGGTGGGGCCACCGCATCCCGGTCTGGTACGGCCCCAACGGCGAGGTCGTCTGCGTCGGCCCGGACGAGGAGCCGCCGAGCGGCGAGGGCTGGCGCCAGGACACCGACGTCCTCGACACCTGGTTCTCCTCCGGCCTGTGGCCGTTCTCCACGCTCGGCTGGCCCGAACAGACCGAGTCGCTCGCGAAGTTCTACCCGAACTCGGTCCTGGTCACGGGCTACGACATCCTCTTCTTCTGGGTCGCCCGGATGATGATGTTCGGCCTGTACGCGATGGACGGCACCCCGCCGTTCCACACCATCGCCCTGCACGGCATGGTCCGCGACCAGTTCGGCAAGAAGATGTCGAAGTCATTCGGCAACGCGGTCAACCCGCTGGACTGGATGGACAAGTACGGCTCCGACGCCCTGCGCTTCACCCTCGCCCGCGGCGCCAACCCGGGCGTCGACGTCCCGATCGGGGAGGACTGGGTCCAGGGCTCCCGCAACTTCGCCAACAAGATCTGGAACGCGACGCGCTTCGCGATGATGAACGGCGCGACGATCGAGGGGCCGCTGCCGGACGCCTCCAAGATGTCGGCGACCGACCGGTGGATCCTGTCCCGCCTGAACTCCGTCGTCGCCGAGGTCGACGCGTTCTACGAGGACTACCAGTTCGCGAAGCTCTCCGACGCCCTGTTCCACTTCGCGTGGGACGAGGTCTTCGACTGGTACGTCGAGCTGTCCAAGACGACGTTCCAGGCGGGCGGCGAGGCGGCCGAGGTCTCTCAGCGGGTCCTCGGCGAGGTCCTCGACGTCACGCTGAAGCTGCTGCACCCGGTGGTCCCGTACGTCACCGAGACCCTCTGGACCACGCTCACCGGCGGCGAGTCGGTCGTCATCGCCGACTGGCCGAAGGACAGTGGCTTCCGGGACGCCGACGCCGAGCGCGAGATCGAGAGCCTCCAGTCGGTCATCACCGAGGTCCGCCGCTTCCGCGCCGACCAGGGTCTCCAGCCCGGCCAGCGGGTCCCGGCCCGGCTGGCCCTCGACGGCACCCCGTTCGCGCCCCACGAGGCGGCCATCCGCCAGCTGCTCCGCCTCCAGCCGGAGGGAGAGGCCTTCACGGCCACCGCGACCCTCCCGGTCGCCGGTGCCGAGGTCGCCCTGGACCTCTCCGGCACGATCGACGTGGCCGCGGAGCGCAAGCGCCTGGCCAAGGACCTCGCCGCGGCGGAGAAGGAGAAGTCCCAGGCCAACGCCAAACTCGGCAACGAGGCGTTCCTGGCGAAGGCCCCCGACCACGTCGTGGACAAGATCCGCACCCGCCTCACCAAGGCGGACGAGGACATCGCCCGCATCCAGTCCCAGCTGGAGCGCCTGCCGCAGGCGTAAGGGTGCGTACGGTCGGTCGTGCAGGCCCCGATGCTGCTCAGCGCCGGGGCCTGCACGCGGTTCGGGGGCGCGGGGAACCGCGCGAGCGACCCCCACGGACCCGCAGCCGCTCAGGGACATAAGCCACCGCAAGCAATGTCAGTCGGTCTCCGTAGACTGGGCCCCGTGAGCGAGCTCCCTCCAGACCACAACGCCGACGACCAGCCCGACCCCCTCACCGCCTTCGACGAGATCATCGCGGAGGAGACCGACCGCGACCCCGACCTCGCGGTCATCGAAGCCGGCAGCCGAACCCTGCGCACCCAGGGCGGCCCGCCCGACGCCGACATCCCCGCGCGCCCCGCCGACCCCGAGGTCGACAAGGCCCTGCGCGAGGTGGAGACAGAGCTCGCCACCCGCTGGGGCGAGACCAAGCTGGAACCCTCCGTCAGCCGTATCGCCGCGCTGATGGACGTGCTGGGGGAGCCGCAGCGGTCGTACCCGTCGATCCACATCACGGGCACGAACGGCAAGACCTCCACGGCCCGCATGATCGAGGCCCTGCTCGGCGCCTTCGAGCTGCGCACCGGCCGCTACACCTCGCCGCACGTGCAGTCGATCACCGAGCGCATCAGCCTCGACGGGGCCCCCATCGCGCCCGAGCGGTTCATCGAGACGTACCAGGACGTCAAGCCGTACGTGGAGATGGTCGACGCCGCGCAGGAGTACCGGCTGTCGTTCTTCGAGGTGCTCACCGGCATGGCGTACGCGGCGTTCGCCGACGCCCCCGTGGACGTCGGCGTCGTCGAGGTCGGCATGGGTGGCTCCTGGGACGCCACGAATGTGATCGACGGGGATGTCGCCGTGGTCACGCCCATAGACCTCGACCACACCGACCGGCTCGGCTCCACGCACGCCGAGATCGCCGCGGAGAAGGCCGGCATCATCAAGCAGGGTGCGACGGTCATCATGGCGCAGCAGCCGGTCGACGCCGCCCAGGTGCTGCTGAAGAAGGCCGTCGAGGTGGACGCGACGGTGGCCCGGGAGGGGCTGGAGTTCGGTGTCGTCGAGCGGCAGGTGGCCGTCGGCGGGCAGCTGGTGACGCTGCGCGGGCTCGGCGGCGAGTACCCCGAGGTGTACCTGCCGCTGCACGGCGCGCACCAGGCGCACAACGCGGCCGTCGCGCTCGCCGCCGTCGAGGCGTTCTTCGGTGTCGGCGCGCAGCGGCCCGACGCGCTGGACCTCGACACGGTCCGCAAGGCGTTCGCGGCCGTCGCCTCGCCGGGCCGGCTGGAGGTCGTGCGGCGGTCGCCGACGGTCGTGCTGGACGCCGCCCACAACCCGGCGGGTGCCCGGGCGGCGGCCGAGGCGATCGGGGAGGCCTTCCAGTTCAGCCGTCTCATCGGCGTGGTCGGCGCGAGCGGCGACAAGAACGTGCGGGGGCTGCTGGAGGCCTTCGAGCCGGTGTTCGCCGAAGTCGTGGTCACGCAGAACTCCAGCCACCGCGCGATGGACGCCGACGAGCTCGCCGGTATCGCCGTGGAGGTGTTCGGCGAGGAGCGCGTCCAGGTCGAGCCGCGGCTGCCCGACGCGCTGGAGGCCGCGATCACCCTGGCCGAGGAGGAGGGCGAGTTCGCGGGCGGCGGTGTGCTCGTCACCGGTTCCGTCATCACCGTCGGCGAGGCCCGACTGCTTCTGGGGAGAGGCTGAGTCACGTGCGCACGCTGTGTTCTTCGACCCTGATCGGCGAGTTCTTCGTCATCGGGTTCGCCGGTCTGGTCGCCATGAAGGACCCGGACCTGTCCATGACGACCGTGTGGACGGTCAGCGGCATCGCGATGTTCCTGTGCCTGGTGCTGTGCGGCCTGGTGACGCGCCCGGGCGGGGTCGCCCTCGGCTGGGCGCTGCAGATCGCGCTCATCGCGTCCGGGTTCATCGTGCCGACCATGTACTTCCTGGGCGCGATCTTCGCGGCGCTGTGGTGGGCGTCCGTGCACTACGGGCGGAAGGTGGACGAGGCGAAGGCCAGATTCGCGGCGCAGGCGAACTCCTCCACGCCTGACGCTGCGTAACGGGCGCCCCGACACGCCGGGTAATCTCGTCCCACCGCAAGACCTTCACCCATAAGGAGCCCGTCGTGAGCCAGCGCACCCTCGTCCTCCTCAAGCCCGACGCCGTCCGTCGAGGCCTGACAGGCGAGATCATCAGCCGCATCGAGCGCAAGGCGGGCTGGCGGATCACCGCGCTGGAGCTGCGCACCCTGGACCAGGACACGCTGGAGCAGCACTACGGCGAGCACAAGGGCAAGCCCTTCTACGAGCCGCTGGTGGAGTTCATGGCCTCCGGCCCGGTCGTGGCGCTGATCGTCGAGGGTGAGCGGGTCATCGAGGGGGTCCGCCAGCTGACCGGCCCGACCGACCCGATCGCCGCGGCGCCCGGTTCCATCCGCGGTGACTACGGGGTGATCGTCCGGGAGAACCTGATCCACGCCTCCGACTCCGAGGAGTCCGCCGAGCGCGAGGTGAAGATTTTCTTCCCCGGTCGGGCATAGCGTCCACACCTCACCAGCACATACGTCGGGTCCGGGGGCGCAGACCCCCGGACTGTGCGGCGTATGGGTGGCGATCGAGGGAACGATGGGCCCCGAACGCCCGTCTCCAGAAGCGAATGCGGTCGGCATCTGCTGACAATGGCGGAGACCCTCCCGCAGTGTTCGCGAAGGCGCGTCTACGATGGAAGCCTTCACGTCACAGCACCCACCTTTGCCTACCTGAAAAGCCCTCAAAAGCCAGTGGGAAGGCCAGACGAATCCTGATGGGGAACTCAATGTCGTTCATCGGCCGTGACATGGCTGTCGACCTCGGGACCGCCAACACGCTGGTGTACGTCAGGGGTCGCGGGATCGTACTCAACGAGCCGTCCGTCGTCGCGATCAACACCAACACCGGTGGCATCCTCGCGGTCGGCGCCGAAGCGAAGAAGATGATCGGGCGCACACCCGGCAACATCGTTGCCGTTCGTCCGCTGAAGGACGGCGTGATCGCCGACTTCGAGATCACCGAGCGGATGCTCCGCTACTTCATTCTGAAGATCCACAAGCGGCGGTATCTGGCTCGTCCGCGGGTCGTCGTCTGTGTGCCCTCGGGCATCACGGGCGTCGAGCGCCGCGCCGTCATCGAGGCGTCGTCCCAGGCCGGCGCCCGGCAGGTGCACATCATCGAGGAGCCCATGGCCGCGGCCATCGGCTCCGGCCTGCCGGTCCACGAGGCCACGGGCAACATGGTGGTCGACATCGGCGGCGGCACCACGGAGGTCGCGGTCATCTCCCTCGGCGGCATCGTCACCGCCCAGTCCATCCGTGTCGCGGGCGACGAACTGGACAACGCGATCATCCAGCACATCAAGAAGGAGTACTCCCTCCTGCTGGGTGAGCGCACGGCCGAGCAGATCAAGATCACGATCGGTTCGGCGTACGACCTCGACACCGACGAGCACACCGAAATCCGCGGGCGGGACCTGGTGTCCGGGCTGCCGAAGACCGTCGTCATCTCCGCCGCCGAAGTCCGCAAGGCCATCGAGGAGCCGGTCAACGCGATCGTCGACGCCGTCAAGACGACCCTCGACAAGTGTCCGCCGGAGCTGTCCGGCGACATCATGGACCGAGGAATCGTTCTGACCGGCGGCGGAGCGCTGCTGCGAGGCCTCGACGAGCGGCTGCGCCGGGAGACCGGTATGCCGATCCACATCGCCGAGGACCCGCTGGACAGCGTGGCGCTCGGATCCGGAAAGTGCGTCGAGGAGTTCGAGGCGCTCCAGCAGGTGCTGGACGCCCAGCCGCGCAGATGACATAACGCTTCGATTCCGCCGTACGGGACGATCTCCTCTCGTACGGCGGATCGTTGATACAGCTGCATAAGCTCCCACAAAGCAGCCCCTCGGGTTTCCCTGGGGCTTCCCGAATTCCTATGAGGAAGGGCACGGCCGCCGCACGTGAGGGACACACGAGAGAGCCGGCTGCTCCTGGTGCTGCTGATCGCCGTCGCGTTCGCGTTGATCACGGTGGACATCCGCGGTGGGGAGGACTCACCCGTCGACGGTGCCCGACAGGGCGCGGCGACGGTCTTCGGCCCGATCGAGAGCGGCGTCTCGGCCGCGGTCGACCCGGTCGGCAACGCGGTCTCCGCCATCCGCGACTCCGGTGAACGGCACGACCGGCTCGCCGCGCTGGAACAGGAGAACGCGGCCCTGAAGGCGCGGCTCGGCAGCGACGACCGCAGCCGCAGCCGCCTCGAGCAGCTCGACAAGATGCTGAAGATCGCCGGCCGGGGCCAGTACGGCATCAAGGGCGCCCAGGTCATCGCCATCGGAGCCGCGCAGGGCTTCTCCTGGACCATCACCATCGACGTGGGCGCCAGGGACGGCATCAAGCGCGACATGACCGTCCTGAACGGCGAGGGACTCGTCGGTCGCGTCACCACCGTCGGCCCCGACACGGCCACGGTCCTGCTGGCCAGCGACCCCGACTTCACGGTCGGCACCCGCATGGAGTCCGGCGACGAGCTCGGCTTCGCCTCCGGGCAGGGGGACCGCCCGCTGCGCGTCGAACTCCTCAACGGCAAGGCCGAAGTGAAGAAGGGCGACCGCCTGGTCACCTTCGGCTCGCAGGCCGACCGGCCGTTCGTACCCGGGGTACCCGTCGGTGTGGTCTCCCGCGTCGACCCCTCCGGCGGCGGCCTGACCCGCACGCTCTACGTCACGCCGTACGTCGGTTTCACCAAGCTCGACATCGTCGGTGTCGTCGTCGAGGCCCCGAAGAAGGACCCGCGTGACACGGTCCTCCCGCCCAAGCCCAAGCCGACCCCCCGGCCGACGGTCACGGTGACCGTGACGCCGTCGGCCGAGGCGCCCGTGGACGGCCAGAACCAGCAAGAGCAGTAGGAGCTGTCACCCCATGCGCGTCAACCGGATCCTGCTCTCCTCCGCCCTGGTCGTCGTCGCCCTGGTGATCCAGGTGAGCGTCCTCGCCCGCCTCCACCTGCCCGGCGCCGTGCCCGACCTGCTGCTGCTCACCGTGCTCGGCCTCGCGCTGGTGTACGGGCATGTGGGCGGCGCCCTGGTCGGCTTCGGGGCGGGCCTGCTCGCCGACCTGGCCCCGCCCGCCGACCACGCCGCCGGGCGCTACGCCCTCGTGCTGTGCGTCATCGGCTACCTCGCGGGCCTCGTGAAGCCCGAGACGGGCCAGCTGAAGTCCGCGACCGGCCCCATGGTCGTGGTGGCGGCCGCCGCGGTCGGCTCCACCCTGCTGTACGCCGGGGTCGGCGCCCTGGTCGGTGACGACGCCGCCCGCCATGTGGGCCTCGGCAGCCTGCTGTTCACGGCCGCCCTGTACGACCTGCTGCTCGCCCCGTTCGTCGTGCCGGGGATCATGGCCCTGGCCCGACGCGCGGAGAACGATCCGCTCGCCGAGACCGGCTCCGCCGCCAAGGCCGCGGACATCTCCTCCGGCTGGCTCGCCGGCGGCACCGGACTGAAGACCGGCGGCCAGCGCAACGGGATGCGGATGAGGGCGGCCCGGGCGCGGATGGCGCGCGCCGGGCGCATCAAGGGGGTCAAGCGGCTGTGACCGCAGGGAAGATCACCCGAACGGGTCACTCCCGTAGGAACGCCGACGCGTGGGCCCGTCGTTCCTCACTCGTATCCGCACATCCGTGCCCCGACGCACCGTCACACCCGCACATCTGTACGCGCACCGAGAGGGGGAGGCAGCCGCAGTGACCAACATTCCCGAGACCGGCCGGAATTCACGGGTCCAGATCCGGCTCGTCGTCATCCAGGTCCTCGTCCTCTCCCTCCTGCTCACCCTCGGCGGCCGCCTGTGGTACCTCCAGATCCGTGAGGGCGCGGCCTACGCCAAGGAGGCCTCGGGGAACCACGTCCAGCAGGTCGTCCAGCCGGCCGTCCGCGGCTCCATCCTGGACGCCCGCGGCGTGGCCCTGGCGGACAACGAGACGCGGCTGGTGGTCTCCGCCTCGCGCACCGACCTGCTGAAGATGAAGGACGACGGCAAGGACGTCCTCACCAAGCTCGCCGGGGTCCTGGGCATGACGCCCAAGGAAGTCCAGGAGAAGGTCCGGCTGTGCGACGCCGAGACGCCGCAGCCATGCTGGAACGGCTCGCCGTACCAGCCCATCCCCATCACCGACGAGGCCACCGCCAAGCAGGCCCTGCAGATCCGCGAGCGCGCCGAGGACTTCCCCGGCATCACCGCCGAGCCGGAAGCCGTGCGCCGCTATCCGAGCCCCGGCAAGGCCAACACCGCCCAGGTCCTCGGCTACCTCTCGCCGGTCACCGACGAGGAGATCAAGAAGGCGCAGAACACCAACTCGCCGTACCTGCGCTCCGACCAGGTCGGCCGCTCCGGCCTGGAGCGCCAGTACGACAAGGCGCTGCGCGGCAAGGCCGGCGTCACCCGCTACGAGGTCGACAACCTCGGCCGGGTCATCGGCCAGGCCGAGGCCGACCCGGCCCACCCGGGCGACAACCTCGTCACCAGCATCGACTCCCGGGTCCAGCGGATCGCCGAGTACCAGTTGAACGAGGCCATGAAGGAGGCCCGCCGGCAGCACGACCGGAACACCGGCACGAACTACAAGGCGGACTCCGGAGCCGTCGTCGTCATGGAGGCCAAGACGGGCCGCGTCGTCGCCATGGCGTCCAACCCGACGTACGACCCCAACGCCTGGGTGGGCGGCATCTCCGCCAAGGACTACGCACGCCTCACCGGCAAGACCTCCAACTACCCCCTCCTCAACCGCGCCATCCAGGGCCAGTCGGCACCCGGCTCGATCTTCAAGGTCATCCCGACGGCCGCCGCGGTCAAGGCGGGCTACTCCTTCAACGGCCCGTACCAGTGCTCCAGCTCGTACTCGATCGGCGGCCAGGTCTTCAAGAACTTCGAGTCCAAGGGGTACGGCCCGATCAGCCTCGGCCGCGCCCTGGAAGTCTCCTGCGACACCGTCTTCTACCGGCTCTCCCACGAGGAGTGGAAGCGCGACGGCGGCACCAAGCCGAAGAAGAACGCCAACGACTGGTTCTACAAGACCGCCCACCAGTTCGGCCTCGGCAAGGAGACCGGCATCGACCTGCCCAACGAGGTCACCGGCCGCGTCCCCGACCGCCAGTGGAAGCTGGACTACTGGAAGGCCAACAAGGACGCCTGGTGCCGCACCGGCAAGCGCAACGGCAGCTACGCCGAGAAGATCGCCTACGAGAACTGCCTCGAAGGCAACCGCATGCGCGCCGGTGACTCCGTCAACTACTCCATCGGACAGGGCGACACCCTCGTCACACCGATCCAGATGGCCACCATCTACGCGGCCATCTCCAACGGCGGCACGATGTACACCCCGTCGGTCGGCAAGGCCGTCATCAGCGCCGATGGCAAGACCGTCACGCCGATCAAGCCCAAGGCGCACGGCAAGCTCCCGATGACCCAGAAGACGCGCAGCGAGATAAGCGAAGCCCTCGCGGGAGTCGCCACCCGCGGTACGGCCGCCTGGAGGTTCGGCGGCTGGCCGCAGGACAAGATCCCGATGCACGCCAAGACGGGTACCGCCGAGGTCTACGGCAAGCAGACGACCTCCTGGTTCGCCACGTACACCAAGGACTACGCGATCGTCATGACGATCTCCCAGGGTGGTACGGGCTCCGGCGCCTCCGGCCCCGCCGTCCGCAACATCTACAACGCGCTGTACGGCGTCTCCCCGGACGGCGACATCGACCCCAAGAAGGCGCTGCTGCCCACCCCGCAGAAAGCCCTGCCGAAGGTCAAGACGGACGGCACCATCGCCTCCCCGAAGGTCTCCAAGGACCCGGCCAAGGACCAGCAGGCCAAGAAGAAGGACCCCAACGCCCCGGCCGACCCGCTCCAGCCGGCGACGGCGGCCCCGCCGACGCCGGAGAACCGTGACACCCGAAAGCGGCGCCGCCGGGGAAGCCGGAGGTTGCCAGCATGACCGGCGGTGTGAACAGCTTCCAGGTCTCCGGCTACGGGCCCGAGCGCTCCGGCTGGACGCGACTGCTGGCCCGTGACTCGGTGGCGCGGCGGCTCGACTGGCCGATCCTGCTGTCGGCGACGGCCCTGTCGCTGCTCGGCACGCTCCTCGTCTACTCGGCGACCCGCAACCGCACGGAGCTCAACCAGGGCGACCCGTACTACTTCCTCGTCCGGCACCTGCTGAACACCGGCATCGGCCTCGCCCTGATGGCCGCCACGATCTGGCTCGGCCACCGCGGCCTGCGCACCGCCGTGCCGGTCCTGTACGGCCTCTCGGTCCTGCTGGTCCTGCTGGTGCTGACCCCGCTCGGCTCCACCATCAACGGCGCCCACTCCTGGATCCAGCTGCCCGGCGGCTTCTCGCTCCAGCCCTCGGAATTCGTGAAGGTCACGATCATCCTCGGCATGGCCATGCTGCTGGCGGCCCGGGTCGACGCCGGCGACAAGCAGTACCCCGACCACCGCACGGTCCTCCAGGCGCTCGGGCTGGCCGCCGTGCCGATGCTGATCGTGATGCTGATGCCCGACCTCGGGTCGGTCATGGTGATGGTCATCATCGTGCTCGGCGTGCTGCTGGCCTCCGGGGCATCCAACCGCTGGGTCTTCGGCCTGCTCGGCGCGGGCACGCTCGGCGCGGTCACCGTCTGGCAGCTCGGCGTGCTCGACGACTACCAGATCGCCCGCTTCGCCGCCTTCGCCAACCCCGAGCTCGACCCCGCCGGCGTCGGCTACAACACCAACCAGGCCCGTATCGCCATCGGATCGGGCGGCCTGACCGGCTCCGGCCTCTTCCACGGCTCGCAGACCACCGGCCAGTTCGTACCGGAACAGCAGACGGACTTCGTCTTCACCGTGGCGGGAGAGGAGCTCGGCTTCCTCGGCGGCGGACTGATCATCGCCCTCCTCGGCATCGTCCTGTGGCGGGCCTGCCGCATCGCCCGGGAGACCACCGACCTGTACGGCACGATCGTGGCCGCGGGCATCGTCGCCTGGTTCGCCTTCCAGACGTTCGAGAACATCGGCATGACACTCGGCATCATGCCGGTCACCGGCCTGCCGCTGCCGTTCGTGTCGTACGGCGGATCGTCGATGTTCGCCGTGTGGATAGCGGTGGGCTTGTTGCAGTCGATCCGGGTGCAACGACCGATGTCGGCATGACACCGCGCGGGGTGGCCCTCTGCCGCCCCGCGCCCCGGCCGACTAGATTCGGTGCATGGCGGACAGCAAGCGCGAGATCGAGCGGAAGTACGAATCGGCCGACAGCGGGCCACCCGACCTCACCGGAGCGGCCGGGGTCGCGGCCGTCGTCGACCAGGGGGTGTCCCACCTCGACGCCACCTACTACGACACTCTCGACGAACGCCTCGCCGCGTCGTCCGTCACCCTGCGCCGCCGCACGGGCGGTTCCGACGCGGGCTGGCACCTCAAGTTCCCGGTCGCCCAAGACGTCCGCGACGAGATCCACGCCCCCCTCTCCGACACTCTCCCCGACGAACTCACCTCACTGGTCCGCTCCCGAGTCCGCGGCGGCGAGCTGCTCCCGGTGGTCCGGCTGCGCTCCGACCGCGACGTTCGCCATCTGCTCGACGCCGACGGCCGGCTCCTCGCCGAGATGAGCGTGGACACCGTGCACGCCGAGCGGCTCACCGGCCGCGGCGGCGAAGCACGCTGGACCGAGATCGAGGTGGAACTCGCCGACGGAACGGACCCGGCCCTCCTCGACAAGCTGGAGAAGCGGCTGCGCAAGGCGGGCGTACGGCCCTCGGCGTCGTCGTCGAAGCTGGCCCGCGCCCTGCAGGAGACGGCACCGGTCGCTCGGCGCGCGACCGCCCCCGGTAAACCGGTGACCGCCGGAGACCATGTGCTCGCCTACGTGCGCACCCAGCGCGACGCGATCGTCGAGCTCGACCCCGCCGTCCGCCGGGACGCCGAGGACTCCGTGCACAGCATGCGCGTGGCCACCCGCCGGCTGCGCAGCACCTTCAAGTCGTTCGGCGAGATCCTCGACCGGACCGTCACGGACCCCGTCGCCGACGAGCTGAAGTGGCTCGCCGGCGAGCTGGGCCTGGACCGCGACCGCGAGGTGCTGACCGAACGGCTGACGGCGGCCGTCGACGAGGTGCCCGCCGGCCTGATCCGCGGCCCGGTCGCCGAGCGCCTGCGCTCCTGGTCCGGCGCCGAGCACAAAGGGGCCCGCGGCCGCCTCCTCGGCGTCCTCGACTCCCGCCGCTACCTCACCCTGCTGGACACCCTGGACGCGCTGATCGCCGACCCGCCGCTGCTGAAGGCGGCCGGCAAGGAGCCCCGCAAGCCGATCGCCAAGGCCGTACGGAAGGACTTCCGGAAGGTGTCCCGGCTGATCGAGCAGGGCACGGACCTGGGACCCGGCACCGACCGGGACATCGCGCTGCACGAGGCCCGCAAGAAGGCCAAGCGCACCCGCTACGCCGCGGAGGCGGCCGAACCCGTCCTCGGCAAGGCGGCCAAGACCATGGTCAAGTCCATGAAGTCGCTGCAAAACCTGCTCGGCGAACACCAGGACAGCGTGATGGCCCGCCGGACCCTCCGCGAGCTGTCGGCGGTCGCCCACGCCGCGGGGGAGAGCGCCTTCACCTACGGCCTGCTCCATGAACGCGAGGAGCAGCGGGCCGCACGCGTGGAGACCGAACTGCCCGGGTTCTGGGACGGGATCAAGGACGGTGCGGCGGACCTCTGACCTTCGGGCGTACGAAGGCCCCGCGCGATCGCGTTAGTCTGGATGGTCACCCCTGTCAGTTCAGTCCAGCTCACGAAGGTGCGCGACATGCCTGCCGAAGTCGCTGCGTCGGTTTTCCCGCAGCTCGAAGCTCTGCTCCCGCATGTGCAGAAGCCGATCCAGTACGTCGGCGGAGAGCTCAACTCCACGGTCAAGGCCTGGGACTCCTGCGACGTCCGCTGGGCGCTCATGTACCCGGACGCCTACGAGGTCGGTCTGCCCAACCAGGGCGTCATGATCCTGTACGAGGTGCTCAACGAGCAGCAGGGCGTCCTCGCCGAGCGCACGTACAGCGTGTGGCCCGACCTCGAGGAGCTCATGCGGGAGCACCACGTCCCGCAGTTCACGGTGGACAGCCACCGGCCCGTGAAGGCCTTCGACGTGTTCGGCCTGTCCTTCTCCACGGAGCTGGGCTACACGAACATGCTGGCCGCCCTCGACCTCGCCGGCATCCCCCTGGAGGCCAAGGACCGCGGCCTGGACGACCCGATCGTCCTGGCCGGCGGCCACGCCGCGTTCAACCCCGAGCCGATCGCCGACTTCATCGACTGCGCCGTGATCGGGGACGGTGAGCAGGCGGTCCTGGAGATCACCGCCATCGTCCGCGCCTGGAAGGCCGAGGGCCGCCCCGGAGGCCGCGAGGAGCTGCTGTTCCGCCTGGCGAAGACGGGCGGGGTGTACGTCCCGGGCTTCTACGACGTCGAGTACCTGCCCGACGGCCGTATCGCCCGTGTCGTACCCAAGCGCAGCGGCGTGCCGTGGCGGGTCTCCAAGCACACCGTCATGGACCTCGACGAGTGGCCGTACCCCAAGCAGCCCCTCGTCCCGCTGGCCGAGACGGTCCACGAGCGCATGTCGGTGGAGATCTTCCGCGGCTGCACCCGCGGCTGCCGTTTCTGCCAGGCCGGCATGATCACGCGCCCGGTGCGCGAGCGCTCCATCACCGGCATCGGCGACATGGTCGAGCAGGGACTGAAGGCCACGGGCTTCGAGGAGGTGGGCCTGCTGTCCCTCTCCTCGGCCGACCACACGGAGATCGGCGACATCGCCAAGGGCCTCGCCGACCGCTACGAGGACGACAAGATCGGCCTCTCGCTGCCCTCCACCCGCGTGGACGCCTTCAACATCGACCTGGCGAACGAGCTGACCAGGAACGGCCGACGCTCGGGCCTCACCTTCGCCCCCGAGGGCGGCTCGGAACGCATCCGCAAGGTCATCAACAAGATGGTCTCGGAAGAGGACCTGATCCGCACGGTCGCCACCGCGTACGGCAACGGCTGGCGCCAGGTGAAGCTGTACTTCATGTGCGGCCTGCCGACGGAGACCGACGACGACGTCCTCCAGATCGCCGACATGGCGACCCGGGTGATCGCCAAGGGCCGCGAGGTCTCCCGCTCGAACGACATCCGCTGCACGGTCTCGATCGGCGGCTTCGTCCCCAAGCCGCACACGCCCTTCCAGTGGGCCCCGCAGCTCTCCGCGGAGGAGACGGACGCCCGTCTGCAGAAGCTGCGGGACAAGATCCGCGGCGACAAGAAGTACGGCCGCTCCATCGGCTTCCGCTACCACGACGGCAAGCCGGGCATCGTCGAGGGCCTCCTCTCCCGGGGCGACCGCCGTATCGGTGCGGTCATCCGCGCGGTGTACGACGACGGCGGCCGCTTCGACGGCTGGCGCGAGCACTTCTCGTACGACCGCTGGATGGCCTGCGCCGACAAGGCCCTCGCGCCGTTCGGTGTCGACGTCGACTGGTACACCACCCGCGAGCGCACCTACGAGGAGGTCCTCCCCTGGGACCACCTCGACTCCGGCCTGGACAAGGAATGGCTCTGGGAGGACTGGCAGGACGCCCTCGACGAGACCGAGGTCGACGACTGCCGCTGGACGCCGTGCTTCGACTGTGGGGTGTGTCCGCAGATGGACACGGCCATCCAGATCGGTCCGACCGGGAAGAAGCTGCTGCCTCTGACGGTCAAGAACGTGGCGCCGGAGCCGAGCGGTCACTCGCACTGAGGTGAGCCACGCTCGCTGAAGCGTTTCTGGCGACTACTGAGCCCCCTCTGACCCGGAGGGGGCTCAGTGGCGTCGGCGGTCGCGCCTCACGCGCGGTCGTGGCGGGAGGTGAGAGACCCGTCTCGCGGGGGACCCGCTGGGCAGGTCGGGTTGGCGACGCTCCCCCGGGGGGCCCACCCGGCCAGGTTCCCCCGGTTCAGACGGTGTGCTGGGGGAGCCGTCCGATCATGGGATGCCCGTGTCGGCGTCTCCGGGTTCTCCTCCTGCGACGTGCGACGTGCGACGTGCGACGTTCGACGGGCGGCGGGCGGATGTCGGCCGCGTCGCAGCCGCCCCGCCGTCGTCCGGCCGTTCCGGTGCGGGTGCTCCAGCGTCATCGCCTCGACCGGGCGCACACCTTGATGTGTGCGCCCGGTGGTCCGCCTCTTGTGTCGTCTATCGAATCTCGATAGATTTCCATCGTGACTCGATCGAAGGAGTGGTGATGGGGAAGCTGGCCGTGGCGGCGTTGCGTGGGGTGCTCGTGGTGCTGATCGCCGGGTCGTTGTTCGTGCAGGGGGTGATGGTGCCGCTGCTGGCCGTCGACATGAACGGGCTCAAGCCCGAGTACGCCTATCTGCGGATCCCGATCCTGGTCATCACGGTCCTCGGTGTCGTGACCGCCCAGGTCGTCGTGGTGTGCGTGTGGCGTCTGGTGACGATGGTGCGGCGAGGCACGGTGTTCTCCACCGCCGCCTTCCGCTATGTGCACATCGTGATCGGGGCCTTCGTGGCGGCCGCCCTGCTGGTCTTCGCGCTCGCGGTCGTGCTCGCGCCGGGCGAGGCGGTCGCTCCCGGGGTGGTCCTGCTGCTGTGCGGGGTCGTCGTGGCGGTGCTGGGCGTCGCGCTCATCGTGCTCGTGCTGCGGATGCTGCTCGCGCAGGCCGTCGCACGCGACATCGAGGCGGCCCGGATGCAGGCCGAGCTGGAAGAGGTCATCTGATGCCGATCGCCGTCGACATCGACGTGATGTTGGCCAAGCGGAAGATGTCCGTGGGCGAACTGGCGGAACGCGTCGGCATCACCCCCGCCAACCTGGCGGTCCTCAAGAACGGCCGCGCCAAGGCGGTCCGCTTCTCCACCCTCGCCGCGCTCTGCGAGGTGCTGGAGTGCCAGCCGGGAGATCTGCTGCGCTGGGAGACGGACGGGGCCGCGGATCCGACAATGCCCTGATGGAGAACATCAGCATCCGCCCCGCCCGGCCCGCCGAACTGGCCACTGTGGCCGCCCTCCGATGGGAGTGGTTCGTCGAGAACGGCTCGGCGGACCTCGGTGAACGCGACGACTTCGTCCGGCACTTCGTCGCCTGGGCCGGGGAGAACGCCGGCTCACACCGTTGCATGGTCCTCGTCCGGGACGAGCAGGTCATCGGCATGGCCTGGCTCGCGGTGGTGCAGCGGGTGCCCACGCCCCGGGCACCGCGGCGGGCCTCCGGAGACCTCCAGTGCGTGTATGTCGTCCCCGAGGCGCGGGACGGCGGGCTGGGCGGGCGGCTCATCCGGGCCGTGCTGGACGGAGCCCGCGAGCTCGGGCTGGAGCGCGTGACCGTGCACTCCAGTCCGCGTGCCGTCCCCGCGTACGCCCGCAGCGGCTTCCAGGAGTCACCGCGGCTGCTCCAGGCGCAGGTCGGCCGCGCGTGAGCCGTATGACCACGCGGCCGAGCCGAAGGACTGCGGGCGAACGGGGCGGGACTGTGCGGTGCTGCATCCGAACGAGGCGCTGAGGCGTCTACGACGGTATGGATCTGGAGAAGCGTCCCCGCGAGAGTTCCGGCACGCGGGTCGGCCCGCTCGAGCGGCGCGCCGCCGAGTCGCCTGTCCGGCGGGAGCCGGAGGCGTCCGGGGGTTGCCTCGCCGTCGCGATCCGGATTCCCGTACGGATCATCGTGTTCGTGCTGGTCGTCCCGGTGCGGATGTTGTGGGACGCGCTCGTCGTGATCGGGCGGTTTCTGAACGACGTGCTGCTGCGGCCGCTCGGCCGGGCGCTGCTGTGGCTCGCGCGGGCGGTGTTCGTCTGGCCCTTCGTCGGACTGTGGCGCTACGTCGTCGTCCCCGTGGGCAAGGCCCTCGGATGGCTCGGGAACGTCCTGGTCGTCGTGCCCCTGGTGTGGTTGTACCGGCATGTGCTGACCCCGGTGGGGCAGGCGATCGCGTGGGTCGCCCGGGGGTTCGGGGCCGTACTCGGCTGGATCGCGCGGGGTGTGGGAGCCGCGCTCGGCTGGGTGTACACGCACCTGCTCACTCCCTTCGGGCACGCGGTGAGCTGGGTCCTGAAAGGGCTCGGCGCCGGGCTGGCAGCGCTGGGCATCGGTGTCTGGGCGGTCGTTGCCTGGCTGGCGAAGTACCTCGTCGCCGTACCCGCCGTCTGGCTGTACACCTGGGTGCTCGAACCTCTCGGCCGCGGGATCTCCTGGTGCGGCAAGGGCCTCGTGTGGCTGGTGAGCATGATCGTCACCGGGGTCGGCACGGCTCTTCACTGGATCGCCCGCGTCGTGCTCGTCCTGCCCGCGCTCGCCCTCTGGCGCTGGATCCTCACCCCCGTCGGACGAGTGCTCGCCGTCATCGGGAGGGAGGTGTGGGACGCCCTCGGCCACGCCTGGCGCGTCGCCGGGTACATCTCGCTCGCCGTCGGGCGGTTCCTCGGCACCCTCCTCAGGTGGATCTTCGTCGAACCGGTCCGGTGGGTGTACCGCAGCGTGCTGACGCCCGTCGGACACGTCGTGCGGGACACCGTCCTGCGGCCGGCCGCTCAGGCCGCCCGCGGTGTGGGGCGGGCCACCCGGCAGGCGCTGGCCGCCGCGCGGGAGTCCGTGCGGCAGACCCGCGCCGACATCCGCCGGATGCTCTTCGGTGAACCGCGGCAGCCGCTGCCGGCCGACCGGAGGGAACCTTCCGGGCGCGAGGCACGTACTCTTGGTAGGAGTACGACCGCTCTCACGAAGGACTGAACGACACTGGGCAAGCGACAGCCCGAAGGCCCGCCGCCCGCACCCGCGGTGCAGCGCATCCGACTGCGCTACACCAAGCGCGGCCGCCTCCGGTTCACCAGCCACCGTGACTTCCAGCGCGCCTTCGAGCGTGCGTTGCGCCGTGCCGAGGTGCCGATGGCCTACTCGGCGGGCTTCACACCGCACCCGAAGGTGTCGTACGCCAATGCCGCACCCACCGGTACGGGCAGTGAGGCGGAATACCTGGAGATCGCGCTCACCGCGCCCCGCGACCCGGAGCAGCTCAGGGCCCTTCTCGACGAGTCGCTGCCCACCGGGCTCGACATCATCGAGGCGGTCGAGGCCCGCACCTCGGGACTCGCCGACCGGCTGACGGCTTCCGTCTGGGAGCTCCGGCTGGACGGAGTGCCGCCGGAGGAGGCCCGCCGAGCGGCGGACGCCTTCAACGCGGCCGGGACCGTCGAGGTGCAGCGTCTCGCCAAGAACGGCGTGCGCACGTTCGACGCCCGCTCCGCCGTCGCGAGCCTGGAGGTTCGCGGGCTCGAGGAAACACACAGTTCGCAGGCTGATAGGCCGACCGACCAGCCCTGTGCGATACTGCGGCTGGTTGTTCGGCACGTGACGCCTGCCGTACGACCCGACGACGTCCTGTCCGGTCTTCGCGCCGTGGCCGACCTGGCGCCGCCGGTCCCCGCAGCGGTGACCAGGCTGGCGCAGGGGCTGTTCGATGAAGAGACCGGCACGGTGACCGACCCGCTCGCGCCCGACCGCGAGGCAGTCGAGGCCCTCACAACGGCCGAACCGACTGCCGCCGCGACGGCGCCGGCGTAAGGAAGGTCCCGCGAAGGGACGGACGTCGTAACGCCGCCCTCGGACTCGGGAGCCACCTGGGTCGGGCAGCGTACCGACCAGAAGACTTTCGCCAGGCCGTGCGCATTCGGCGTACGGAACCGGCGAGACAGGACACAGCGAGCTCCCGTGCGGCGCCCGCGCCCCGGACGGCGGCGAACGCGCACTGCGCGCGCCGCGGACGTCACCGGCATCGCCGGGCCAGGCGCGGCGCCCGGGAGCCTGACGGGAGATAAGCCCGCATGCTCGAACCGACCGAACCCACAGAGGGTTCCGAACAGAACACTCCGAGCGACACGCTGCCGCCGCGCCGGCGGCGCCGTGCCGCGTCCCGCCCGGCGGGTCCGCCCGTCGGCGGTTCCTCCGACGCGTCGGCGGAGACCGTCGCGCCGGCCGTACCGGCCGCTGATGCGGAGGAACTCGCGGCTGAGGCCGTGGAGACCGACGAGGTCGAAGAAACCGTCGCCGAGACGCCCCAGGCCGCCGCACCGTCGCCCGAGGCCGTGGAAAGCGACGAGGACGCCGTGCCCGCCGGGCGCAAGCGGCGTCGCGCCGTGCGCCGCGCTTCAGCGCCGGTCGGCGCTCCCGCGGACGCGGAGGCCGCCGAGACCGTGGTCCCGGTGACCGCCGGCGCTCCCACCGACTCCGGGGCGACCGAGCCGGCCCAGGCCGGCGCGCCCGCCGAGACGCCTGCGCCCGCCGAGACGCCCGAGGTCGCCGCCCCCAAGCGCACTCGGCGCCGTGCCACGCGCACCGTGACTTCGCCCGCCGCCACCGCGGCCGAGACGGTTGAGGCACCGGCCGAGGCCCGAGCCCCGGAAGCGTCGGTCGTGACCGACAGTGCCACCGCGGCCGAGGGCGCCGAGGCCGTTGAAGAGGCTGCTCCGCGTCGGACTCGCCGACGTGCCTCACGACGGGCGTCCACGCCCGCCGGGGCGCCTTCCGTCGCGGACGCGGTGGAGGGCGACGCCGAGGAGGCGAAGGCACCCGTGACCGAGAATTCCGCCGCCGAGTCCGCCCGCGCGTCCGAGGCCATGGCGTCGGAGACCCCCGCCGAGACCGCCCCCGCCGACGAGTCGGCCGAGGAGGCCGGTCCGCGTCGCCGTCGTCGAGTCGTGCGCCGGGCCGCCAGTGGCTTCGCCGAGCCCGCCCAGCCCGCCAAGGGCGCGAAGGCCTCGAAGGCCGCCGACCGGGCGACCGCGAGTGCGGCCGACAGCGACAGCGAGACGCCGTCGCGTCCGAGGCGGCCCGCCGTCGCGCTGTTCCAGGCGCCCGTCTTCACCGAGCCCCAGTTCCAGACGCCGGAGCGGGCCGCCGCGGCCGCCGCCGAGGCGGGCGGGGCGACGGAGCCCGAGGAGATCGAGGAGATCGAGGAGTCCGCGCCGGCCGAGGCCCAGCGCGAGGAGCCGACCGGTGGTTCGCGTCGCCGTCGCCGGCGCCGGGGTGCCGGCGACGAGTCCGAGGCCCCGGCCCCCGAGACCATTGCCGTCGACACCGCCGCCGACGAGCCGGAGGACGCCGACGAGTCCGCCGAGGACCAGGCCGACGGCGACGACCAGGAGGACGAGTCCGAGGGCACCGGCTCGCGCCGCCGCCGTCGCCGGGGCGGTCGCCGCCGTCGGCGTGGCGAGTCGGCCGAGTCCGACGGCGAGGACGCCGAGTCCGAGCAGAGCGCCGCGCAGGACCAGGACACCGAGGACGGCGCCGAGGAGGACGACGAGGACTCCGAGGACGCCGCCGACCGTGACGAGTCCGGCGGTGGCTCCAGCAGCAGCCGCCGTCGCCGTCGCCGCCGACGCCGTGCCGGGGACTCCGGCACCGACCCCGAGCCGTCCGACGACGACCCGGAGCGCACGGTCGTCAAGGTCCGCGAGCCCCGCCCCAAGGCCGAGCCGTCCGACGAGGTGCAGTCCATCAAGGGCTCGACCCGCCTGGAGGCCAAGAAGCAGCGCCGCCGCGAAGGCCGCGAGCAGGGCCGCCGACGGGTGCCGATCATCACCGAGGCCGAGTTCCTGGCCCGCCGCGAGGCCGTCGAGCGCGTGATGGTCGTGCGCCAGCACGGCGACCGCACGCAGATCGGCGTCCTCGAGGACGACGTGCTCGTCGAGCACTACGTCAACAAGGAGCAGTCGACCTCGTACGTCGGCAACGTCTACCTCGGCAAGGTGCAGAACGTACTGCCGTCGATGGAGGCCGCCTTCATCGACATCGGCAAGGGCCGCAACGCCGTGCTGTACGCGGGTGAGGTCAACTTCGAGGCGCTGGGCATGGCCCACGGGCCGCGGCGCATCGAGTCCGCCCTCAAGTCCGGACAGTCGGTGCTCGTCCAGGTGACGAAGGACCCGATCGGTCACAAGGGTGCCCGCCTGACCAGCCAGGTCTCCCTGCCGGGCCGTTACCTCGTGTACGTGCCCGAGGGCTCCATGACCGGTATCAGCCGCAAGCTGCCCGACACCGAGCGGGCCCGGCTGAAGACCATCCTCAAGAAGATCGTCCCCGAGGACGCGGGCGTCATCGTGCGCACCGCCGCCGAGGGCGCGAGCGAGGACGAGCTGCGCCGGGACGTCGAGCGGCTGCAGCAGCAGTGGGAGGACATCCAGAAGAAGGCCAAGAACGGCAACGCTCCGACGCTGCTGTACGGCGAGCCGGACATGACCGTCCGAGTCGTGCGCGACATCTTCAACGAGGACTTCTCCAAGGTCGTCGTCAGCGGTGACGAGGCGTGGTCGACCATCCACGGCTACGTCGCGCACGTCGCGCCGGACCTCGCCGAGCGGCTGTCGAAGTGGACCTCCGAGGTCGACGTCTTCGCCACGTACCGGATCGACGAGCAGCTCGCCAAGGCCCTCGACCGCAAGGTCTGGCTGCCCAGCGGCGGTTCGCTGGTGATCGACCGGACCGAGGCGATGGTCGTCGTCGACGTCAACACCGGAAAGTTCACCGGTCAGGGCGGCAACCTCGAGGAGACCGTCACCAGGAACAACCTGGAGGCGGCCGAGGAGATCGTGCGTCAGCTGCGGCTGCGCGACCTCGGCGGCATCATCGTCATCGACTTCATCGACATGGTGCTGGAGTCCAACCGGGACCTGGTGCTGCGGCGCCTGTTGGAGTGCCTGGGCCGGGACCGTACGAAGCACCAGGTTGCCGAGGTGACCTCGCTGGGGCTCGTGCAGATGACCCGCAAGCGGGTCGGACAGGGCCTGCTGGAGTCCTTCTCCGAGACCTGCGTCCACTGCAACGGGCGCGGTGTCATCGTGCACATGGAGCAGCCGGCGGCCCCCGGTGGCGGTGGCAAGCGCAAGAAACGCGCGCGTGCCGGTGCCGCCGAGCAGCCTCACGTCCACGAGGCCGTCGTCGAGACCGCCGAGGAGGAGGCCGAGACGGAGGCCGAGATCGGAGCCGAGGCCGCCGAGCCGATCGCGCTGCCCGAACCGGTCTTCGAGCCCGACGAGGAGCTGTACAGCAGCGTCGCCGAGGCGGAGGCCGCGGCCGGCCGCGGGCGGACGCGACGCCGGGTGAGCCGGCGGGCGTCGGCTCCGGCGGGTTCCCCGCGCGGTGAGGCGGCGGAGCCCAAGGCCGAGCAGGGCAGGGACAGGGCCCGGCGCGGCAGGGGCAGGGCCGAGCAGGCCGAGGCCGAGGTGCCGACGGCTCAGGACGTGACCGTCGCGCAGGAGGTCGCCCGTCCGGTGCAGCCGGAGTCGGCCGTCGAGGCGCAGGCCGAGCCGATGGCCGTCGAGGACCCGGTGGTCGAGGCGGCGCAGGCCGCTCCTGCCGCTCCGGCTGAGGAGGTCGCGCCCACGGGCCGTACCCGGCGGCGGGCCACCCGCAAGGTGTCCGCCCCGGCCGGTTCTCCGGCGGGTGCCGAGGCGGCCGTGGTGACGGTCGCCGAGACCGCGCCCGCGGTGTCCCAGGCCGCTGAGGTGCCCGAGCCGGCCGGACAGCCCGAGCCGGCGGCCGAGGCGCCCGCCGAGAGCGCCGCCCCGGCCCGCCCGCGGCGCCGTGCCGTGCGCAAGCCCACGGTGTCCACCGCCTCCGAGGAGACGGCCGTCGTGGTGGTCCCGTCTGCCCCGTCGGAGGCCGCGTCCGAGCAGGTCGCGTCCGACGCCCCGCAGGCGCCCGCGCCGGACGGTGCCGTCCCGCAGGAGGCCGCCGAGGAGCCGGCGCCCGCCAAGAAGACGGCCCGCAAGACGGCCAAGAAGGCCACGGCGAAGAAGGCCGCCACCACCAAGAAGACGGCGGCGAAGAAGACCGCCGCCAAGAAGACGACGGCCAAGAAGGCGGCTACCAAGACCGCCGCCAAGAAGGCCACGTCGAAGAAGACCGTGGCGGCGGAGCAGTCCGGGTCCTCCGGGTCCTCCGTCTCGGCCTCCACCGACGAGGGCTGACCGGCTTCGATGCCCCCGGGGCGTGCGCGAACCCCGCGTGCGCCCCGGGGGCGCGACCGGCGTGACCGGTCGCACAGGTGGCGGGCCCGGCTCGGTTTGACCCCTTCGGCCGCGGCCCCGTAACCTTGACCGTCGGCGTGTCGACTGACACGTCACATCCCCGTAAACCTCATCCTCCGGGCGCCGGGCGCCCAGGAGAGGCCGCTCGCTGAGCGGGCGGCTGGCCTGCGGGGGTGCCGTTTCCCGAGCTAGAGAGTGAGTTCCGCGTGTACGCCATCGTGCGCAGCGGTGGTCGCCAGCACAAGGTTGCTGTCGGCGACATCGTTGAGGTTGACAAGATTTCCACTGCCAAGGTTGGCGACTCGGTCGAGCTCTCGACCCTGCTCGTTGTCGACGGCGACGCCGTGACCAGCGACCCGTGGGTGCTGGCCGGCATCAAGGTCCAGGCCGAGGTCGTGGACCACCACAAGGGCCAGAAGATCGACATTCTGCGCTACAAGAACAAGACCGGCTACCGCCGTCGCCAGGGCCACCGCCAGCAGTACACGGCGATCAAGGTCACTGAGATCCCCGCGGCTGCGAAGTAAGGGACTGAGGAGAAATGGCACACAAGAAGGGCGCATCGTCCACCCGGAACGGTCGCGACTCCAATGCCCAGCGGCTCGGCGTGAAGCGCTTCGGCGGTCAGGTCGTCAACGCGGGTGAGATCCTGGTCCGTCAGCGTGGCACCCACTTCCACCCGGGCTCCGGCGTCGGCCGTGGTGGCGACGACACGCTGTTCGCGCTCTCGGCGGGTGCGGTGCAGTTCGGCACCCACCGTGGCCGCAAGGTCGTGAACATCGTTCCGGTCGCCTGATCGGAAACTTTCGCGAGGCGGACCTCACTTCCCTCACGGGAAGCGGGTCCGCCTTTCGCGTGTTACCCCAAGACATTCCCGCAGTAACTGGAGGCACATCCCATGACCACCTTCGTGGACCGCGTCGAGCTGCACGTCGCCGCGGGTAGCGGAGGCCACGGCTGTGCCTCCGTCCACCGTGAGAAGTTCAAGCCCCTGGGCGGGCCGGACGGCGGCAACGGCGGACGTGGCGGGGACGTGATCCTCACCGTCGACCAGTCGGTCACCACGCTGCTCGACTACCACCACTCCCCGCACCGCAAGGCCACCAACGGCAAGCCCGGCGAGGGCGGCAACCGCTCCGGCAAGGACGGGCAGGACCTCGTCCTGCCGGTGCCGGACGGCACCGTCGTGCTGGACAAGGCGGGCAACGTCCTCGCGGACCTCGTCGGGCACGGCACGTCCTACGTCGCCGCGCAGGGCGGCCGGGGCGGCCTCGGCAACGCCGCACTGGCCTCCGCGCGGCGCAAGGCGCCCGGGTTCGCGCTGCTCGGTGAGCCGGGAGACCTGCGGGACGTCGTCCTGGAGCTGAAGACCGTCGCCGACGTGGCGCTCGTCGGATATCCGAGTGCCGGCAAGTCGTCGCTGATCTCGGTGCTGAGCGCCGCCAAGCCGAAGATCGCCGACTACCCCTTCACCACCCTCGTGCCGAACCTCGGTGTCGTCACGGCCGGCTCGACGGTGTACACCATCGCCGACGTGCCCGGCCTCATCCCCGGGGCCAGCCAGGGCAAGGGCCTGGGGCTGGAGTTCCTGCGGCACGTGGAGCGGTGCAGTGTGCTCGTGCACGTCCTGGACACCGCGACGCTGGAATCGGACCGCGATCCGGCCTCCGACCTCGACATCATCGAGGAGGAGCTGCGGCAGTACGGCGGGCTGGACAACCGGCCGCGGATCGTCGTCCTGAACAAGATCGACGTACCGGACGGCAAGGATCTGGCCGAGATGGTGCGGCCCGACCTGGAGGCGCGGGGTTACCGCGTGTTCGAGGTGTCGGCCGTGGCGCACATGGGCCTGAAGGAGCTGTCGTACGCGCTCGCGGAGATCGTGGCGCAGTCGCGGGCCGCGAAGCCGAAGGAAGAGGCCACCCGGATCGTGATCCGGCCCAAGGCCGTGGACGACACCGGCTTCACCGTGACGCAGGAAGCCGACGGTCTGTTCCGGGTGCGCGGTGAGAAGCCCGAACGCTGGGTGCGTCAGACCGACTTCAACAACGACGAGGCCGTCGGATACCTCGCGGACCGGCTCAACCGGCTCGGTGTCGAGGCGGAGCTGATGAAGGCCGGCGCCCGAGGCGGCGACGGCGTGGCCATCGGCCCCGAGGACAACGCGGTCGTCTTCGACTGGGAGCCGTCCGTGACAGCGGGGGCCGAGATGCTCGGACGCCGCGGTGAGGACCACCGGCTCGAGGGGGAGCGGCCGGCCGCGCAGCGCCGCAAGGACCGGCAGGCCGAGCGGGACGAGGCCCAGCAGGAGTTCGACGACTTCGAGCCGTTCTGAGCGGTGTGAGGCAACGGAAAGCACCTGCGCAACGGACTGCGGCGCGGCCAAGTCGTCCTCGGGCAGAGCGAGTCGTATGGGGCGGGCGGAACGGATCTCGTTCCGCCTGCCCCAACCGCGTAGCGGGTCACCGGAGTCCACGTGCCTGATTCCATGAGCAGGGGCGGCCTCGTCACCCGGACGTGGTGACCGGCGTGCCCGGCGAGGATCTGGGCACGGTGTCGGGCGCGGGCGCGGTCGTCGTGCCGCGCGGCGGCGCGGACTGACTCACCGGCGCCGGTGCCCAGGCGGTCACGCAGGACATGCCCGACGTGCCGGGTGCCGCCGAGGCGGGCGACGCGTTCGGCAGGGCCGTGCACCTCGCGGACGCGAACGGTGACGGCCTGGCCGCCGGAGCGCCGGGGGAGAACGGCAACGCCGGATTCGTGTGGTACTTCAGGTCCGGCCCCACGACGGTCGTGAGCCGCAACGCCACCACGGCCTTCGGCAACTCGCTCCTCGGCACGACCGCCACAGGCGCATGGCTCGGCGCCGGATTCGCTCACTGAGCATCTGTCAGACTCGCCCCGGCAACGGCTTGTTCTCGTGCTGGCGGCGGGTCTCTCTTTGTCTGCTTAGTTGTCATGTACGCGAACCCCGGCGTTCAGCGGGCGGGCCGCCCGCGAGCGTGAAGCTTCCCCGTGTCCACGTGGCCAGCGAGGTAAGGGAGTCAGCCGATGACCGGAGCAGCATCCCCCGACAGACGCCGCTTTCTGACCGCCGGTGCCGCGGTGCTCGGCGCGGCGGCCTCCGCCCAGCTGTTGCTGCCGGACGCCGCCCGCGCGGCCGAGACGCCGCTGCCCGACGGAGTGTTCAGCCTCGGCGTCGCCTCCGGGGACCCACTCCCGGACGGCGTCGTGCTGTGGACCCGGCTCGCTCCCGACCCCCTCGCCGGTGGCGGCATGCCCGACCGGGTGGTGCCGGTGGAGTGGCAGCTGGCGGAGGACCCCCGGTGCAAGAAGGTCGTCCGCGCGGGGATCGCCCAGGCCCGGCCCGAGTACGGGCACAGCGTTCACGTGGACGTACGCGGGCTGCGCGCGGACCGTACGTACTGGTACCGCTTCCGCACCGGCGGGCAGCTCTCCCCCGTGGGCCGCACCCGCACCGCACCCCACCCCCACAGCTCCGGCGGCTCCCTGCGCATGGCCCTCGCCTCCTGTCAGAACTGGCAGCACGGTTACTTCACGCCCTACGCGGACATGCTCGACCAGGACCCGGACGTCGTGGTGTTCGTCGGCGACTACATCTACGAGTCCACGCCCTCGGCGACGGCCCTGCGGCGGCACGAGGGCACCGGCGAGCCGTTCGGCCTCGTGCAGTACCGCAACCGGTACGCCCAGTACCGCACCGACCCGGACCTCGCGGCGATGCACGCGAACGCGCCCTTCGTGGTCACCTTCGACGACCACGAGGTGGACAACGATTTCGCCGGCGAGATCCCGCAGGACCCGGGCAAGCAGCCGCACGACGCGTTCGTGGCCCGGCTGACCGCGGCCTACCAGGCGTTCTACGAGCACATGCCGGTCCGTGCCACCGCCGTCCCCACGGGTCCGCACATCAGGATGTACCGCCGCCTGGAGTTCGGCCGCCTGGCCCGGCTCAACGTGCTGGACACCCGCCAGTACCGCAGCGACCAGGCCACCAGCCAGACCGGCGCCCAGGACCCGTCGCTGACCATGCTCGGCGCGCGGCAGAAGCGGTGGCTGCTGAACGGGCTCCAGGGCTCGCCGGCCCGCTGGAACCTCATCGCCTCCCAGATCATGATGGCCGAGACGGACCTCCGGGTCGGCGACGGCAAGCTCTGGTTCTACGACGCCTGGGACGGCTACCAGGCCGAACGCAACCGGTTCCTCCAGGAGTTCAGGCAGGTCCGCAACCCGGTGGTGCTCTCCGGCGACCGGCACCTGACGATGATCAGCGACCTCAAGGAGGACTACGCCGACCCGGGCTCCCGGGTCGTCGGCGCCGAGTTCGTCGGCACCTCCATCTCCAGCAACGGTGACCAGGACCAGGATGCCTTCCGCAGGGAGTGGGACCCGCGGCGCCCGGACAACCCGCACTGGAAGCTGCTCGACGCACACCGCGGCTACCACCTCTTCGACGTGCGCCGCGATCGCATCGACGCGCAGGTCAGGGTGGTCGACACCGTCCGGCGGCCCACCGCGACCCCGAGCACGCTGGCCCGGCTGAGGGTCGAAGCCGGCCGCCCGGGCGTCGAGGTCGTCTGACCCCGTCCGCGAGAGGCGTGAGCCCGGGCTTCCCGCAGTCTCGGGCTCTTCGCCGTCCCGGGCTTCCCGTAGTCTCGGGCTCTTCGCCGTCCCGGGCTCCTCACGGTCCCCCGGGGGGGTATTTGAGCCGTGTGAGAAGTCCGACCCGCTCTCGCGGCGTATGACTCTCGCCGAGGCCGAAACGCCGCGAAATCTTGGCCGGGAATTCAGCGGCAATGAGCGGACGGGCGGGCCGTATTCGCGGCCGGACCGATGAAGAACGCGTACGGTGCCGCGTCCCGGGGCGTGCGGGTCCGCGCATCGAGGCCCTCGTGCCCGGCGCCGCGAGCGGCGGGCATGGTGCGCGGGGCACCCCCAAAGCGCGTACCGTGCACGGGACATCGTCCAAGGAACCGGTGAGGGTCCTCGGTCACCGCGGTCCCGGGCGCCTCGGCCGTCGCTGAACTTCTGTGCAGTTACTCACAGCGCATTTCCCGGGGAACGCACCGCAAGTCTCACCAATCACCAGGAGCGGGAGGTGAATGACAGGTGGCGCGCACATATGCGGCAGAGGTCGCTCACCTTGCAATGCGGTAACCACAAGTGGGACCATTTCGAGGTTCCCTGTCGTCCCAAGGTAGGTCACCTGTGTCCCAGCACATAGCCAAGCCCCGTACCACCGCAGTGATCCTGGCCGGTGGCACCGGTCAGCGGGTGGGTCTGTCGATCCCCAAGCAGCTGCTGAAGATCGCCGGCAAGGCAGTCATCGAGCACACGCTGGCCACCTTCGAGAACACCGACTCGATCGACGACATCATCGTGCTGATGGCGCCGGGTTACGTGCCCGACATCGAGAAGATCATCGCTAAGGCCGGATTCCAGAAGGTCTCGAAGGTCATCGAGGGCGGCTCCACGAGGAACGAGACCACCGAGCGCGCCATCGCCGCGCTGGGCGAGGGTTTGGCGGAGGGTGAGGACGCCAACGTCCTCTTCCACGACGCCGTGCGCCCCCTGCTCTCGCAGCGCGTCATCGACGACTGCGTCGTCGCGCTGGAGCGCTACCAGGCCGTCGACGTGGCCATCCCGTCCGCGGACACCATCATCGTCACGCGCACGCACGGCGAGGACGGCGAGTTCATCACCGAGATCCCGGACCGCTCCCGGCTGCGCCGCGGCCAGACTCCGCAGGCCTTCAAGCTGTCCACGATCCGGCGGGCCTACGAGGTCGCCGCCGGCGACCCCAACTTCCAGGCCACCGACGACTGTTCGGTCGTGCTCAAGTACCTGCCGGACGTGCCGATCCACGTCGTCGCGGGTGACGAGTACAACATGAAGGTCACCCAGCCCGTCGACGTCTTCATCGCCGACAAGCTCTTCCAGCTCGCCTCCACGGCTGCGCCCGAGCAGGTCTCCGAGGAGGCCTACCGTGAGCTGCTGACCGGCAAGACCATGGTCGTCTTCGGCGGCAGCTACGGCATCGGCAAGGACATCGCCGAACTCGCCGAGTCCTACGGCGCCAAGGTCTACGCCCTGGGCCGCTCCACCACCGGCACCCACGTGGAGAATCCGGAAGAGGTCGACGACGCCCTGTCCAAGGCGTACGCCGAGACCGGCCGCATCGACTATGTGGTCAACACCGCCGGCGTGCTGCGCATAGGCAAGCTCGCGGAGACCGACAACGCCACCATCGAGGAGGCGCTGAAGGTCAACTACCTGGCCCCGGTGCAGATCGCCCGGTCCTCGTACAAGTACCTGTCCGAGACCAAGGGCCAGTTGCTGCTCTACACCTCCAGCAGCTACACCCGCGGCCGTGCCGAGTACAGCCTGTACTCCTCCACCAAGGCCGCCATGGTGAACCTCACCCAGGCCCTGTCCGACGAGTGGGCCGGCGACGGCGTCCGCGTCAACTGCATCAACCCCGAGCGCACCGCCACCCCGATGCGCACCAAGGCGTTCGGCCAGGAGCCTTCGGGCTCCCTGCTGTCCTCCGAGGCCGTGGCCCGCACCTCGCTCGATGTGCTGCTCTCCGAGCTGACCGGCCACGTCATCGACGTCCGCCAGCAGGACCCCACGGCCGACGCGGCCCGTGCCTCCGGCTTCGAGCAGGCCCTGGCCACGGTGCTGGACCGGCAGGACGGCGTGTAATAATTGGCGGCACTCAGACTTCGGTAATTCAGGCCTCTGCGCCCTCCTGTTAACGGCATTCGTCGGCAGGAGTGTTCGCAGGGGCCTGAGTCCATACAGCCTCGCGAATATTCACAGACCAGCCGCATGGTTGAAACAAGACCGGCACCCCTCCCAAGAGCAGGTTTCTCCGTGATATCCACCGCTATTCGCGTCGCCCGGGTGGGCAGCGCGGCCGAGCTGGCCGCGGCGGTCCTCATGGTGGCGGGCTTCCCCGCCCTCATGCTGGCCGCGCTCGTCCCGAGCGTTCCCGCCTTCGCGGCAGCGGCCGCCGTGACGTATCTGGCGGACCACTATCTGCACCGCAAGGGCAGCTATCTGATCAACCGCCTGGGCAAGGTGCGGGCCGGCCTGTCGATCCGCTTCCTGATCCGGCAGCTGCTGCTCATCCTGCTGCTGGCCCGGCTGTCCCTGGCGGACAACCTGATCTACTACGGGGCGATCGCCTGCTTCATCGCCTTCTACGGTCTCCAGGCCCCGCACGGCGCGCTCGTCCAGCTGATCCGCAATCGCCGTCGCATGCCGGTCGCCACCCGCAACGTCGACCTGGCCTCCCGCATCCGCATCCCCGACGCCCCGCCGCGCGGGCTGCTCCACCGCTCCGCCGAGAAGATGCTGCACCTCGACCTCGCGGCGGTCGTCGGCGTCCTGCTCGCCGCGCAGCTGGAGTCGGCGCTGATCGGCTTCATCGGCATCGGCATCACGGTGGTCCTCGCCACCCTGTACGTCCTCGCGCTCGTGCCGTACGTGCGCGGCCGGAAGATCCCCCCGAACGCCGAGAGGGTCCTGGCCGCCGTCGACGACTGGCTGGGCGAGTACAAGCCGGAGACGGTCCTGTACTTCTCCGGTTCGAAGGACTCCGCGTACCAGGTCAACATGTGGCTCGACACCATGGAGCAGCTGGACTCCAAGCCGCTGATCATCCTGCGTGAGCGGGTCATCCTGAACAATCTGGCGCCCACCACGGTCCCTGTCATCTGCGTGCCCGGAGGGGTGCACCTGATGAACATGGACCTGTCCACGGTGCGGGTCGCGCTCTACGCGGCCAACGTCGGCAAGAACATCCACATGCTGCGCGTGCCCACCATCAAGCACGTCTTCATCGGCCACGGCGACAGCGACAAGCTCGCCAGCGTCAACCCGTACAGCAAGGTCTACGACGAGGTGTGGACGGCCGGCCGCGCGGGCCGCGACCGCTACGCCATCGCCGACGTCGGCGTCCGCGACGAGGACATCGTCGAGGTCGGCCGCCCGCAGCTCGCCCCGATCCGGACCTGGCAGGGCGTCCCCGAGGGCCGCATCCCGACGGTGCTGTACGCCCCCACGTGGGAGGGCTGGGACGGCAACCCGGGCAACACCTCGATCATGCTGGCCGGCGAGAACATCGTGAAGCAGCTCGTGCGGGCCGACCCGCCGGTCCGCGTCCTGTACAAGCCGCACCCCTTCACCGGCACGGTCAGCCAGGAGGCCGGCGCCGCCCACGGGCGGATCACCGCCCTGGTGGAGAAGGCCGCGGCGGAGCGTGCCATCAACACGCGGTTCATCGCCGACACCGCCGCCCAGGCGCAGGCCGAGGCCGAGCTGGAGCGGATCGAGGCCCGCCTCGCGCAGCTGTCCGGCTCGGGCGGCGACCGCGGCGACGAGGCCATGGCCAGCCGTGACGGGCTGATCGACGTCGCCCGGCACGAGGAGGCCGCCCGGCTGCGCGCCGAGTGGAACGACGCCTACTGGCGTTCCTTCCCGTCCTGGGAGCACCGCGTCATCACCGGTGCCGAGCCGCGGCTGTACGACTGCTTCAACGTCTCCGACGCGATGGTCTCGGACATCTCCAGTGTGGTGTCCGACTTCATCGCGAGCGGCAAGCCCTACGCGGTCACGGACTCCGCCGAGGTGGGCGTCGAGGAGTTCAAGCGGAACAACACGGCGGTGCGTGCCGCGGTGATCCTGTCCAACAGCGCGTCCGAGCTGGGCGGGCTGCTCGACGCGGTCCGCGCCCCGGAGGCCGACCCGCTGGCCGAGGACCGCAAGGAGCTCAAGCAGTACCTGCTGGGCCCGGACGAGCCGACCTCCCTGGAGCAGTTCAACACCGCCGTCGCGAACCTCGCGCTCAAGGCCGAGACGCGCAACGTCGGCCAGGCGTCGCGGGTGGCGGCGGCCGGTGCCGACGCCGAGCCGGCGAACGTCCTGCCGGGGCAGCGGGTGGCCGCCGCCGGTGACACGGACGGTGTCGGCACGATCTGAACTGCCGCCGCTGACCGAAGAGTTCGGCCCCGAGGAGCATCTCCTCGGGGCCGAACTCTTTCCCTTTCCGGCTCCCCGTGCGTTCTCCGTGTGACGTGACTCACGAACATGCATACGGGAGACAACCGCTTGCCTCGATCACCCGTCTACCAAGTAGCGAATGAGGAGATACGGGGGGAATATCCCATTGACTAGGGGGAAACGTGACCGCGCAGCCTGATGTGAGCGTGATCATCGGGGCGTACGAAGCGATGCCGTATCTGATCGAGTGCCTCTCGTCCGTCGAGGCGCAGACCATCGATCCGACACGCGTCGAGGTCATCGCGGTGGACGACGGTTCGACGGACGGAACGGGGGAGTACCTGGAGGAGTTCGCCGAGCGGGCTCCCATGCGCGTCCTGGTGATCCGTCAGGAGAACTCCGGCGGTCCCAGCGGCCCGCGCAACGTCGGCCTGGGCAAGGCGAGCGGACGTTACGTCTTCTTCCTCGACGCCGACGACCGGCTGGGCCCCGAGGCCCTGGAGCGGATGGTGGCCATGGCCGACCGTGCCGGCACGGACGTGGTGCTCGGCAAGGTCGAGGGCGTCAACCGCTCGGCGCCGAAGTCCATGTTCGGCAGGACGGTGGAGCGGACGGACGTCTTCTCCTCCAACATCAAGTTCACGCTCAGCGCGCAGAAGCTGTTCCGCCGCGCGCTGCTGGACCGGCACGACATGCGCTTCGACGAGTCGCTGTACACCGGCGAGGACGCGCTGTTCACCATGGAGGCGTATCTGCGCGCGGACGGCGTCTCCGTGGTCGCCGACCACACCTGCTACTACCTGGTCGGCCGGGACGACGGCAAGCATGTGACGAAGAGCGGCGGTTACGCGCTGCGCTTCGACTCCGCGCGGGCTCTGATGGGCCTCATCGCCGACCTCGTCCCCGCGGGCGGCCGGCGTGACCAGTTGATGCTCCGGCCCTTCCTCATCACGCTGTTGCCGCAGTTCGGGCCCACGTACCTGACGGACAGTGAGGAGATCCGCCGGCACAAGTTCGAGCTGGCCAAGCCGCTGATGGACAGCCACTGGAGCGAGGGCGTCGCCCAGCGCCTCAAGGTCCACGAGCGGCTGCGGCTGCACCTGGTCGCCGAGCAGCGCCCCGACCTGCTGCCGGACGTCGTGAAGTTCGTCAAGGACAAGAAGCAGGCGGCGGCCCTCCTGGAGAGGAAGGGCCGCCGTGTCTACCTGGCCTACCCGCACTTCCGCGACCGCGCCGCCGGTGTGCCCGACTCGGTCTACCTCGCCGGGCCCCGGGAGGCCCGTGCCTTCCCGGGCTACCGCGAGGGCGGGGGCGACACGTTCGTGCGCCGGGCGGTGCGCAAGGCGCGGCGGGTGCTGGCCTCCGGCGAGGTACGGCACGCGGCGTGACCGCGCCTGCCGCCGCTCAGCGCGGCGCGGTCGGGACCGAGGCCGGGGTGCGCTGACCGGGCACCGCGGCCAGCCGCTCCGCCACCCGTGCCCGATGGTCCCGGGCTTCCCCGCACAGGGCCCGGACGGCGTCGTTGAAGCGCTCCTGCGACGACGGCTCCGCCGGGCCGAGCAGGCGCAGCTTCAACTCGGCGCGCGCTCCGGCATGTTCGTCGCGCTCCGGGTGCCGGACGGCCTCCAGCAGCTCCGGGACCCCGGCGGCGTCCGGTGTCAGCACCGTGGCCGCCACCACCGTCGGGAACGCCGTACGGAAGGCGTCCTCCGACAACCCGCTGGTGTTGGCCACCGCGTACGGCTTCTCGCTCGCCAGGAAGTCGCTGATCACGCTCGACACATCACTGATCAGCAGGTCGGCCACGTTGAAGCAGGAGTACAGGGTGGGCCGGGCATCCGTGATGATCTGGTGCTCGCCCTCCGGCAGCGAGGCCCAGTACGCCTCCTCCCACGCGGCCGTCGCCCGCGCCACCGCCGCCGCGCGGCCCGGCTCCGGCGTCGACTGCACCAGCATCCGCTCCACGGTGTCGGACCCGGCCCGGAAGGCCGACGTGGTGAGCCGGTCCAGCTCGGCGGTGCGGCGCGCGAGTTCCGCGCCGTCCGAGGGGCGTTCCGCCGCCCGCTCCCGGTTGGCCGCCCGGATCAGCTCCCGGATCCGCAGATCGGCCGCGCCCGCGCGGGGGTCCACCGAGCCCGTCAGCGGATGCGGCTTGTACAGCAGGCGGACGCCCGGGTCCGCGAGGAGCGCCCGCACCAGGTTCTCACCGGCCGCGATCACCGACGTGTTGCCGGGGTTGCCGTCCCAGCCCTCCCAGGTCGGCGCGTACAGCACGGTCGTCCACCGCCCGGCCGGGGGGCCCGCGTAGGGCAGCACGCCGTCCAGCTGCGGGCGGCCCGTCTCGACCACGTCCTTGTCCTCGACCCCGACCTCGGCCAGCGCGTACCGCTCACGCGCTGCGGGCCCGGCCACCCACACCTCGTCGTACGCCTTCGCGTACGGGTTGCACGAGGACAGCTTGTCGCTCTCGCCGTGGTTGACGAAGGTGTGCTTGATCGTGGGAATGCGCAGCACCTGGGAGGTCTTGCCGGAGTTCGCCGGGTGGATGAGGACCTGGAGCGTGGAGTGCTCCAGACGCATCAGCGTCGACACCTTCGGCAGGCAGACGATCGGGATGTCCGTCGCCGCGATCTTCTGCACCATGAACCGCTCGCGCAGGATGATCACCGGCCTGCCCTCCAGCCCGGCGAGCGGCTCCAGCCACATGTTCGCCTGGTAGGCCGAGGCGGCGCCGCCGGAGAAGTACAGGCCGACGGTCGGCCGGTAGTCGGCCAGCCACGCGTCGAACCAGTCGAGCACCTGCTGCTCGTTCGCCGGACGACGGCCCGGCAGCAGCCGGATCAGCAGCGCGCCGAGACCGGCCAGCCCGAGGGCGAGCGAGAGCGCGATGCCCGCCGCCGCGTACACGGGCCGGTCGCCCGGAGCACTGGCCAGCAGTCCGGCCGTCGCCGGCAGGCCGAACACCAGCAGCCGGTGTCCGGGACGGCGCAGCAGCACGGACGTGGCCGGGGACAGCCGCAGCGCCGAGGCGTCGATGTTGCGGGTCAGCACCGGCAGGGTGCGGGTACGGCGCACCAGAACGGAGGCCGCCTGGATCGCGCAGTGCAGCGCGTAGAAGACGAGCAGCCCGGCCACCAGCGGGGCGTACACCGTCTCCCGGTCCTGCTCGCCCAGCCGCAGCAGTCCCACGACCAGCAGCAGGTCCCGCAGGACGTGCCGCACGGCGATGTCGGCGTGCGACTTGGCGAACAGCGACAGCACCCCACGCTGCCACCGGTACAGCACCCCCTCGGTGGCCAGGGAGACGACGGTCGCGGCGATCAGCAGCGGGACGTTCGGCAGCAGCGCCGCTACCGCCTGTGCGGCGAAGGCGGCGGCCAGGACTACGGTGACCAGCCCCTTGAGGAGGGCCTGCGGACGAGGGAGAGGTACGGGCACTGCGGTCACTCCAGGAGCGTCGGGTCGGCGCAGGTCGGCCGTCCGGGTTAACGCGCGGCGACCTCCCGACGACACGCGCGTGTCGTCGGGGTGTGGGGGTGGCTGTCGGTCCGCGTGTCGTGGACCGTAGCGGATGATCTCGTTCCTGTCTTGGCCGGGGCCGGAAAAGGGGCGGTGCCGTCCTGTGCGGGTTCTGGTCCGTGGCGGGGTCGGAAAGGGGGTGGTTGCCGTCCTGTGTGGTTCTGGTCCGTGGCGGGGTTGGAGAGGGGGCGGTTGCCGTCGTGCGGCGCGGGCGGAGGGGTGGTTGCCGTCCTGCGCGGGTTCTGGTCCGTGGCGGGGTTGGAGAGGGACGGTTGCGTCCTGTGACGCGGGCGGAAGGGCGGTTGCCGTCCACTGAGGGCTCTGTCCGTGACGCGGGCGGCACCGTCCGTAGCGTGGACCGGCGCCGCGCCCCCTCCGGCCGTCCCGTAGATTTCCCGGTGAGGGAGCGAATCGACGCGAGGGGACGGACGGCGACGTGGCAGGGGCAAGGCAGGCCGTGGGCGAGGCCCGCAGGATCGTCGTCAAAGTCGGGTCCTCCTCGCTGACCACCGCCTCGGGCGGCCTGGACGCGGACCGCGTGGACGCGCTGGTCGACGTCCTCGCCAAGGTCCGCAGCGGCGGCGAGCGCGAGATCGTCCTGGTCTCCTCGGGCGCCATCGCCGCCGGCCTCGCCCCGCTGGGCCTGCGCCGCCGCCCCAAGGACCTCGCCCGCCAGCAGGCCGCCGCCAGCGTCGGGCAGGGCCTCCTGGTCGCCCGCTACACGGCCTCCTTCGCCCGCTACGGCGTCCGGGTCGGGCAGGTGCTGCTGACCAGCGACGACATGAGCCGCCGCGCGCACCACCGCAACGCCTCGCGCACTCTCGACAAGCTGCTGGCGATGGGCGCCGTCCCGATCGTCAACGAGAACGACACCGTCGCCACGGACGAGATCCGCTTCGGCGACAACGACCGCCTGGCCGCCCTCGTCGCCCACCTCGTCCACGCCGACCTGCTCGTCCTGCTGTCCGACGTGGACGGCGTCTACGACGGGGACCCCGCGAAGCCCGGCACCTCCCGCATCGGCGAGGTGCGCGACCCGTCCGACCTCGCCGACGTCGAGATCGGCAGCGCGGGCAAGGCCGGAGTGGGCACCGGCGGCATGGTCACCAAGGTGGAGGCCGCCCGGATCGCGGCAGCCGCCGGTGTTCCCGTCGTCCTGACCAGCACCGTCCACGCGGCCGACGCCCTGACCGGCCAGGACACCGGCACCTTCTTCCACCCCACCGGCAAGCGCTCCGCCGACCGGCTGCTGTGGCTCCAGCACGCCTCCACCCCGCAGGGCGCCCTGACCCTGGACGACGGCGCCGTACAGGCCGTCGTGGACCGCCGTAAGTCGCTGCTGCCGGCCGGGATCGCCGCCGTCGAGGGCGACTTCAGCGCCGGCGACCCCGTCGAGCTGCGGGACGGTACGGGGCACGCGGTGGCCCGCGGGCTCGTCAACTTCGACGCCAAGGAGATCCCCCGGCTGATCGGCCGCTCGACCCGGGAACTGGCCCGAGAACTCGGACCCGCGTACGAACGCGAGGTCGTACACAGGGACGACCTGGTGGTCCTGCACCCGTAATGCGTCGAAACGTCCGCCCCCGGTCGTGGACGTTCCGCAAAACCGCCCCGCGATCCCTTGCGGCCTGCTCAACTTTGACCCAGGGAACTGTTCCGCAGCGCCATTGTGCAAAGGAGGCCGTCGTGAGACGAGTGCGCCCTGGGACTCAGACGTCCCACGGTGGTGCCGGCTCCCGCGCGGCCGGTGAGGAGCGCGCCCTGACGAGCGTGGCGGCCGGGGACCGGTTCCGGGGCGAGGAACCCGGCGACACTCCGCGGCTGTGGCACGTCACCCTCAGCGTCTCCGGCAAGGAGGCCCCGCTCCCGGAGGTCCGGCGCGCCCTGGAACAGCTCGCCCACGACCACCCGTTCTTCCTGACCAGCCGATACGCGGTCGACCACGCGGAGATCCGCTACTGGGAGGAGGCCCGCGACCTGCACGACGCGGCCGCCGTCGCCCTGCGCCTGTGGGGCGAGCACCGGCAGACGGCCGGACTGCCGCCCTGGGAGATCGTCGGCCTGGAGGTCATCGACCGCGCCACGTACCACCAGCGCATCGCCGAGGGGTACGGGCCGCCCCCGGCCTCACCGGTCGGAGTCCACCCGTTCTGATCCGGTCCGGGAGGTGTCTCGGGCTGTGAAACGCGCGATGAACGGATCCGCCCGGCGCACTACCCTTCCCTCATGACCACGCTTTCGCCGTACGACTCCATGTCCCCGGTCACCGAGGCCGCCTACCGCGCCAAGGCCGCCGCCGCGACCCTCGCGCCGCTGCCCCGGGCCGAGAAGGACGACGCGCTGCTCGCCGTCGCGGACGCGCTGGAGGTCCGTGCCGGGGAAATCGTCGAGGCCAACGCCAAGGACGTCGCCAAGGCCCGCGAAGCCGGCATCAGCGAGGGCATGATCGACCGGCTCACGCTCACCCCCGAGCGGATCCGTGCCATCGCCTCCGACGTCCGCGACGTCGCCGCCCTGCCCGACCCGGTCGGCGAGGTCGTCCGCGGCTCCACGCTGCCCAACGGCATCGACCTGCGCCAGGTCCGCGTGCCGCTCGGCGTCGTCGGCATCATCTACGAGGGCCGGCCGAACGTCACCGTCGACGCCGCCGCCCTCTGCCTGAAGTCCGGCAACGCGGTCCTGCTGCGCGGCTCCTCCTCGGCGTACCAGTCGAACACCGCCCTCGTACGCGTCCTGCGCGACGCCGTGGGCGGGGCCGGGCTGCCCGCCGACGCCATCCAGCTCGTCCCCGGCGAGAGCCGCGACAGCGTGCGCGAGCTGATGCGCGCCCGCGGCCTGGTCGACGTGCTCATCCCGCGCGGCGGCGCCTCCCTGATCAACACGGTCGTCCAGGAGTCCGTCGTCCCCGTCATCGAGACCGGCACCGGCAACTGCCACATCTACGTCGACGCCCAGGCCGACCTGGACATGGCCGTCGACATCCTGGTCAACTCCAAGGCCCAGCGGGTCGGCGTCTGCAACGCCGCCGAGACCCTGCTGGTGCACCAGGACATCGCCGCCGAGTTCCTGCCCCGCGCTCTGGACGCCCTCGCGGAGGCCGGCGTCACCGTGCACGCCGACGAGCGCGTGCAGGCCCACGCCAAGGACTCCAAGGCCACCGTCGTCGAGGCGACGACCGAGGACTGGGAGACGGAGTACCTCTCCCACGACATCGCGGCGGCCGTCGTGGAGTCGCTGGACAAGGCCGTCGAGCACATCCGGCTGTGGACCTCCGGCCACACCGAGGCGATCGTGACGACCTCCCAGCAGGCCGCCCGCCGCTTCACCCAGCTGGTCGACTCCACCACCGTCGCCGTGAACGCCTCCACCCGCTTCACCGACGGCGGCCAGTTCGGCTTCGGAGCGGAGATCGGCATCTCCACGCAGAAGCTGCACGCCCGCGGCCCGATGGGTCTGCCGGAGCTGACCAGCACGAAGTACATCGTCACCGGGGACGGCCACGTACGGCGCTGACCCACGGACGGCGTAACGGGGCATGCCGCTGCGCGTATACCTGTACGGCGTAACGGGGCATGCCAGTGCGCGTATACCTGTGCGGGCCGCGCGGACGGCGCATCCGGGTGCGGCAGGGGCGGACCGGGCGGACGCGCGCCTGTCCGCACCCCCGAGAGAGTCGCCCCGACCGGCGGATGAATTTCCATACCGTCTGCCCAAATTGACCCCTCAGGTCTACTCTGGATCCGTGCCGGAGGACGTGGGGGGCACGCCGTTTCCGGACGGCCGGGAGCCCGACGACGACCACGACCGCGGGGTGTCGGACGAAGAGTTCGCCTCCGTGGTCTTCGACGAGGCCTTCGTACGCGCGGCCGTGGTGCACGAGCCGAGCGCGGTGGAGCGCCTCCTGGCCGCGGCGCAGGCGAGAGCCGAGGCCTCCGAGGCGGAGGCCCGCCGCGCCCACTCCAGAGGCGAGCGCTACGACGACGGGTTCGGCCCGGACGGCCACGACCGTTTCGGTCATGATCCCGACCTCGACGAGCTGGACGACCCCGATGTCCTCGAGGACCACTACGGCTACCCGGGGCCGTACTCCAAACAGGTCCGCTGGCACCGGCCCGTCGCCTGGCTGCTCGCGCTGGTGATGGGGATCGGCATGGTGGCCCTGGCCTTCACGGCGGTCTACCGGGGAGCGTCCTCCAACCGCGAGGAACCCGTCCCGCCGCCGGCCTCGACCGGGCTGGAACAGGGCAGCGGGGCCGCACCCTCCGCTTCCGCCGACCACTCCCAGCCGGCCATGTCGGTGATCCCTCGCACCCCCTGACCGGAACCCGCCCGTCCTGGTGAGAACCTGTCAGAACTTGCGGTGCAGCGGGGCGTTTACCCGAGCTTCGCGCGACCTACCCTGAAGATATGGGCGGGCCTGGAAACCCACCTGAGGGGACTCCCGAGGGCGCCCCCGGAGGTGGCGAGGACGAGTACCGATCCGTCGTCTTCGACGAGTCGTTCGTCCGCGCTGCCCGCCTTCAGGAGTTCTCCGCCGAGGAGCGCATCGCCGACCACGCGCCCGCCGTGCGACGCAGGCCACCGCTGCGTCGGGGCCTGTCCCGGCAGGCGCTGGTCCTGGTCCTGCTGATCGCCGTCGCCTTCGGCACCGCGATCTACATGGGTGTACGACACCCCTACCAGACCCCGGCCGCCCAGGAGCGCGACGAGCCGCTGCGGATGACCGTCATCCCGCTCGTCCCCGAGGGGAAGGTCCCCGGCAGCGCCGACCCGGCGTACCTGTACGAGCACAGCCCCGCCGCACAGTTCAAGACCGGCGCGGAGGGCGTGCCGCTGCCCGCCTCGCGGCGCACCGCGCACTTCTCGGACAGCCAGGTCGTGAGCGCCCTGACCACGGCCAAGGACTACATCGTGCGCTCCGCCCTGGACCCGGCGGTGCTCACGGGCGGTGAGGTCCGGGCCGTCCGGGTGCTGCTCGACACCGACCAGCTGGACCAGTTCGACCAGAGCTTCGCCCGCCCCTCCGCCGACGGACGACACGCGCCCACCGGCTGGCTGGTCCGCTTCGATCCCGCACGGGCCGAGCTCGCCGACCGCAACGTCCGGGTCCAGGGCACGCTCCAGGCCGCCGAGACCGACGCGTCCACGCTCGAGGTCACCGCCGACCACACGTTCGTGTACGCGCTGCGGACGGCCGGGGCCGCGGACAAGGGCGGCAAGGACGAGGCGTCCCTGTTCACTCTCCGGCGCGAGCTGCACTTCCGCTTCGACCGCGACAACCTGCGGCTGCACCAGGCGCAGCTCGTCGTCTCCTACGTCCAGGCCGGCCCGCTGTCCTGCGCCGAGGACTCCACGAACCACCTCCGGCCCCTCCTGGCCGGCCAGACGGCCAAGGAGGGCGGCCCCGCGGGCACGGACCCCTACGCCACGGGCAGCGCGACGGCCCTGTGCGGCTCTCTGGCGACGAGCGCCCAGCCGAAGGTGTGAACGAACGAGCGGAGGCGCGCACGGGTCCCGGGTGAGGCGGGCTGGGGCGGCGCACCGGAGGACCGCGTGGGGCGGGCCGGGGCCGTGATGGGAGGGCCAGGGTGTCGCAGGGGAGGACCCCGCGTGGGGCGGGCTGGGGCGGCGCACGGGAGGGCTGCGTGGGGCGGGCCAGGGTGTGCACCGGAGAACCGCGTGGGGCGGGCCGGGGCACCGCAGGAGGCGCGCACGGGTCCCGGGTGAGGCGAGCCGGGGCGTGCACCGGAGGACCGCGTGGGGCGGGCCGGGGCCGTGATGGGAGGGCCGGGGCACCGCACGGGAGGACCGCGTGAGGCGGGGGCCCGGGCGCACCGGAAGCCGTGTAGGTGAGCTGTGGCGCCGCACGGGAGGGCCACGCGAGGCGAGCCGCGGCTCAGGGCTCCGCATGACGTGGCCCACCGGTTCCCGGCACCGGAGGGCCGATTTCCCGGCACCGGAACGCCCCGTGGGCCCGGTGGCGCCCCTGTCGGTGAGGGGAGGAGCCGCCTGGCGGCGGTGGCGCCTAGTTCCCGTCGCGCGGCGGCCGGTCGTCCCCCGGGGAATCCGACGACGCCCCCGTCTCCGGGCCCTGCGGCGGCTTCGGGGGCGTGGCGCCGAAGCCGCCGAAGCCGCGGCGGACCCGGTCGCCCAGGTCGCCGGCTCCGCCCGCGAGATCCGTGACCAGCTTCATCAGCGGATCCTTCGAGTTCTTCACATGCGTGGTGTAGTGGTTCGCCGAATCCCGCCAGGAGTCCCGAACGGAGGTGTCCTGGTCCTCGTCGCGCCGCGGGTAGTGGCCGTCCATGATCCGCTGGTAGTCACGCGACTCGGCCCACTTCTTCAGCTCGGCCGCCCGCACGGTGGTGAAGGGGTGGGAGCGGGGCAGCACGTTCAGGATCTTCAGCACGGAGTCGCGCAGATCGCCCCCGGCCTCGTACTCCTCGGCCTGGGCGAGGAACGCGTCCACGTTCATCTCGTGCAGGTGGTTGCCGCCGGCGATCTTCATCAGACCCCGCATGGAGGCCTGCGGGTCCTGCCCGACCAGCAGCCCCGCACGGTCCGCCGACAGCTCCGACTTGCGGAACCACTCCCGCAGCCCGGTCACGATCGTCATGATCGCGAGGTTGCCCAGGGGAATCCAGGCGACCCGGACGGCGAGGCTGGTCAGGAACAGCAGGATCGTCCGGTAGACGGAGTGCCCGGACAGCGCGTGCCCGACCTCGTGGCCGACGACCGCCCGCATCTCCTCCTCGTCGAGCAGCTCCACGAGACCCGTCGTCACGACGATGATCGGCTCGTCCAGACCGATGCACATCGCGTTCGGCTGAGGGTCCTGGTTCACGTACATCGGCGGGACCTTCTCCAGGTCCAGGATGTAGCAGGCGTCCCGCAGCATCACGTTCAGATGGGCGAACTGCTGGTCCGAGACCCGCACCGAGTCGGACAGGAACAGCAGCCGCAGACTGCGCTCGGGCAGCAGACCGCTGAGCGCCTTGAACACCGTGTCGAAACCGCTCAGCCTGCGCAGCGCCACCAGGGCGGAGCGGTCGGCCGGGTGCTCGTACGCGCGCGAGGAGATCCCGGGGAAGCGCCTGCGCTGCCTGCTCGGCACGTGCTCGTGCCCGTGGTGCTCGTGGCCGTCGGACATGTCTTCCCCCATGCGTCTGGTGTGACCTTTGCGGCCCTTTGTGCGGCCTTTTGCTTTCCCGAGGCGAAGCCCAGCCTAGGCGGAGTTACGGTGGTCGGGCAGTACAGCGAAGGAGACCACCGACATGGAGCACCACCCCGCATCCGGCTGGCTTGCCGGGGCCGCGAACGCCGCCGAGGGACAAGGGCCGGGGATGCTGCGGATCGTGCTCGTCGTGATGATCCTGGGCTGTGCGCTGACCGCGTGGTTCCTGTTGCGTGGCTACAGACGGAAGGACGACTGAGGTCACACGAAGGTTCCCCGCCGGGACCCCCCAGGGACCGGGGCCGGCGGCGGCACGTGCGACCGCCCGCGGCGCAAACAGACGGAGTCGGGGTGATGTCGGAACGGGCGCCCGCTTACGATGAGCCGACGTCTTTATCCCGCCCACACGCGATAGGTCCTGCCGAAGATGAGCTTCCACAGCACCGCTGCCCAGTTGGTCACCCTCGCCGCCGAGGGCGGAGAGCACGGCGGAGAGCACGAGAGCCTCAGCCCCTACCTCACCGGCGGCGCCGCCCTCTTCATCCTGCTGCTCCTGCTGTGGATCACCACCCGCTTCAACCGCGACCGCTGAGCCCGGCAGGGCGCCCCGCGGAGGGTGCCCCGGGGACCACGGGGGCGGCCGGAGCCCTCAGGCAGGGCCGGTAGGGTCTGCACGCATGGGAGAGCAGGACATGCCTACCGGTCCGGCGAACAGGACGCCGCGCGACCCGGCACCGGACACGGCGAGCGGCACCGAGCGACACTCGGAGCCCCGCCGTGCCGCCACGGTCGGGCGTCAGATCGACGGCCCCGGAAAGAGCCCGTCGCAGCCGGGCAAGCGCCGCCTCGGCGTCATGGGCGGCACCTTCGACCCGATCCACCACGGGCACCTGGTGGCGGCCAGCGAGGTGGCCGCGGCCTTCCACCTCGACGAGGTGGTCTTCGTCCCGACCGGCCAGCCCTGGCAGAAGAGCCACCGCAGTGTCTCCCCGGCCGAGGACCGCTACCTGATGACGGTCATCGCGACCGCCGAGAACCCGCAGTTCTCCGTCAGCCGCATCGACATCGACCGCGGCGGCCCCACCTACACCGTGGACACCCTGCGCGACCTGCGCGCGCTCAACCCCGACACAGACCTGTTCTTCATCACCGGCGCCGACGCGCTCGCCCAGATCCTCACCTGGCGGGACAGCGAGGAACTGTTCTCCCTGGCGCACTTCATCGGGGCCACCCGGCCGGGCCACCACCTGGACGACTCCGGCCTCCCGGAGGGGGGCGTCTCGCTCGTGGAGGTTCCCGCCCTCGCCATCTCCTCGACGGACTGCCGTGCGAGAGTCGCCAAGGGGGACCCCATCTGGTACCTGGTGCCGGACGGAGTCGTGCGCTATATCGACAAGCGCGAGCTGTACCGCGGCGAGTGAGCCGAGAGGGGCACCGGTGAACGACCGATACGACGCGGGGGCCGCAGGGCACGGCGCCGAACAGTACGAGCTCGTCGGCTACGACGAGTACGGCCAACCTGTCTACCGGCAGGTCCGGCCCCAGCAGAGCCAGCAGCAGGCGTACGACCCGTACGCCCAGCAGCACCAGCAGGGTTACGGCTACGACCCGTACGGGCAGCAGGGGCAGCAGTCCCCGCCCGCCTACGACTACGGCACGGGGCAGCAGCAGGCCGCCCCCTCCTACGGTGCCTACGACCCGTACGCCACCGGCCCGCACCAGGGCGGTCCGGCCCAGGGCGCGCCGCACGACCCCTACGGCCAGGCCGCAGCCGCAGCCGCCGGCGGGCAGCCCCGCGTCGCCGAGCAGACCGCCCAGCGGACGGCCCACATCCCGCAGCAGGCCGGCCCCGCCGACCACGAGGAACCCGCCGAGCCGCAAGGGGACTACCACACCGAGCAGTTCGCCTTCGTCGAGGAACCGGACGCCAACTCCGAAGACGTCATCGACTGGCTGAAGTTCACCGAGAACCGCACCGAACGCCGCGAGGAGGCCCGTCGCCGCGCCCGCGGCCGGATCGTCGCCCTGGCCGTCGTCCTCACGCTCGTCGCGGCCGGAGGCGTCGGCTACCTCTGGTACGCGGGGAAGCTGCCGGGCCTGTCCTCCGACGGCTCCAAGACGGGTACCGCGACGGCCGCGGGCGCCCAGAAGCGCGACGTGATCGTCGTGCACCTGCACGACACCAAGGGCGGCGGCACCTCCACCGCCCTCCTCGTCGACAACACCACCCTCCAGCGCGGCACCACCGTCCTGCTCCCCAACTCCCTCACCCTGACCAGCGACGACGGCACCACCACAACCCTCGCCAAGTCGGTCGAGGACGACGGCTCCGACGGCACCCGCGAGGCGCTCGACACGGTCCTCGGCACCGACATCGAGGGCACCTGGCGCCTGGACACCCCCTACCTGCAGAACCTGGTCGACCTCGTCGGCAACATCGACGTCGACACCGACGCCGAGGTGCCCGACCCGGAGGCGAAGAAGAAGGGCGAGGCCCCCCTGGTCGCCAAGGGCCAGGACCAGACCCTCAGCGGCAAGATGGCGGTCGCCTACGCCACCTACCGCGCCCCCGGCGAGGACCAGAACGCCCAGCTGGAGCGTTTCGGGCAGGTCGTGCACGGCGTCCTGCGCAAGATGTCCTCCGACCCGCAGGCGGCCACGACCACCATCCAGACCCTGGCGCAGATCCTGGACCCGTCCCTCACCGACAAGGACCTCGGCACCTTCCTCGCCGGGCTCTCCGACCTCGCCAAGGGCGGTGACGTCAAGACCGCCCTGCTGCCGGTCCGAAACGACGGCACGCTCAGTCCCCAGGCGAGCGCGGGTGTCGTCAAGAACGTCCTCGGCGGCAAGGCCAAGAGCCCCGACAAGGACGCCGCCGTCAGCGTCGCCGTCCAGAACGCCACCGGCGTCAAGGACAACACCGAGAAGGCCCGCGTCGTACTCCTCAACGGCGGCTTCACCTTCCTGGAGAGCGGCACCGCCACCGCGCGGGCCACCTCCCGGGTCGTCTACGCCGACGCCGCCGACAAGGCGGACGCCGCCGAGGTCGCCAAGACCCTGGGCCTGCCCGCGGGCTCCGTCACCAAGGGCAGCATCTCCGCGGGCGGCGACGTCTTCGTGGTCCTCGGCCAGGACTACACGCCGTCCGCCGGCTGACAGGGGGAGCGCGCTCCCCACGCGATCCCGTCGATCGCGTGGGGGGCCCGCCGCGGTCCGTGAGACCCTTGGTGACAAGTGCCCGCCGACCGAAAGCCTTGTAGTGACCGTGACCGACCGCTCTCACGAGCTGATCAACACCGCCGCCCAGGCGGCCGCCGACAAGCTGGCCCACGACATCCTCGCCTACGACGTCAGTGACGTGCTGTCCATCACGGACGCCTTCCTGCTGGCCTCCGCGCCCAACGACCGCCAGGTCAAGGCGATCGTCGACGAGATCGAGGAGCGCCTCTCGAAGGAACTCGACGCCAAGCCGGTGCGCCGCGAGGGCGACCGCGAAGCACGCTGGGTGCTGCTCGACTACGTCGACATCGTCGTCCACGTCCAGCACAGCGAGGAGCGTGTCTTCTACGCCCTGGAGCGGCTGTGGAAGGACTGCCCCGAACTGGAGCTGCCCGAGGAGGCCAAGGCCACCCGCGGCAAGGCCGAGGAGCACGCCAAGCTGCGCGCGGCCGAGGAGGCGGCGGAGCTGGACGGTGACTGGCGGTGACCTCCCCCGGTGAGGCGTCCGCCGGGAAGGGCCGGGGCCGCCGCGTCATCCTCTGGCGGCACGGCCAGACCCGGTGGAACGTGGAGCGCCGTTTCCAGGGCACCACGGACGTCGAGCTGACCGAGACCGGCGTCGCCCAGGCCCGCCGCGCCGCCCGGCTCCTCGCCTCGCTGAAGCCGGACGCGATGATCGCCTCCGACCTCCGGCGCGCCGCGGCCACGGCCGCCGAGCTGGCCACCCTCACGGGCCTCGACGTCACCCACGACGAGGCCCTGCGAGAGACCTACGCGGGCGTCTGGCAGGGCCTCACGCACGAGGAGATCATCGCCCGGTACGGCGAGGAGTACACCGCGTGGAAGCGCGGTGAGCCCGTCCGCCGCGGTGGTGGCGAACTGGAGACCGAGGTCGCCGACCGCGCCGCCCCCGTGGTGCTGCGGCACGCCGAGAAGCTCCCGGACGACGGCACCCTCGTCGTGGTCAGCCACGGCGGCACGATCCGCACCACCATCGGCCGCCTCCTCGGTCTGGACCCCCACCACTGGGAGAGCCTCGGTGGGCTCTCCAACTGCTGCTGGTCCGCCCTCGGTGAAGGTGCCCGCGGCTGGCGCCTGCTGGAGCACAACGCCGGCACCCTGCCGGAAGCGGTGCTCGGCGACGACGACTGACCCCGGATTTCACTTTCCGGCAGGTCGCAGGCTAAAGTTCTTCTTGTTCGCCCCGCCAGCGGGGAGACGCGAGGGGCTATAGCTCAGTTGGTAGAGCGCCTGCATGGCATGCAGGAGGTCAGGAGTTCAATTCTCCTTAGCTCCACATCAAGATCCCGTTCCCACCAGGGGGCGGGATTTTTCATGCTCCGGCTTGAGTCGCTCGGGCCCTTCCCGGCGTATACCTCTACGGCCCCGCCGGGGTGCCGTGTCCGGACTGGTACTGAGGCGTCGCTGACCGTATTGGTCCGGCCGTGGCAGAATCAAACGGCCGGAAGGGGGCGCGACCCGACGGGAGGAGTAGCGATGCCTGCGAGCATCCTCGAGGAGGCCGACCACCTCCTCGAAGCAGCGTTGACCCGGGAGATGTCCACCCGCCTCAGCTGCCCTTCCTGTGGTTCCGCGCACGTGGCCCAGATGCTCGGCGACAACGGCGGAGTTTCCTACGTGTGCACGGCCTGCGGCCACAGCTGGAGCTGATCGATGGGTGCACACAGGCGGAAGTGCGACTGGTGCGGCAGCGGGACTCCGATCGTCCGTGACATGGAACCGATCAATCCCGACTACCAGTACTGGTGCGAGGAATGCGCGCGGGCGCTGATCATAAAAGGCGACCCGATCGAGACATACCGCGAGTTGGAGGGTGAGCCGATCTACGGCCGGCTTCTGGAGGAGCACTGCACGCTCAAGCGGTTCTATTCGTTCGTCACGGCCTGAGCCCGCAGAGTCGGTGCGAAACCGACATAGCGGGCATCTCCGTACGGGGTGAAATCGATTTGGTGTTGGGCCCGGTGGACCAGTAAAGTTGGCGTCGCCGCCGGGGAAACCCGGAGGAACACCGGCAAGGGGCTATAGCTCAGTTGGTAGAGCGCCTGCATGGCATGCAGGAGGTCAGGAGTTCAATTCTCCTTAGCTCCACAGCAGATGAGAAGGCGGGCCATCCGATTCGGATGGCCCGCCTTCTTCGTGTCGCCTCGTGTGCGGATGCGGACGGCGGGCCCCCACGAGGAGCCCGCCGTATGTGCGTGTCGCGTTCGTCCTCGGCCTTCTCAGCGGCCCAGAGCGCGGCGGCCGCGGCCCTGGGAGAGGACCGGGAGGTTGCGCGACGGCCCGCCCTGCGCGCTCCCCTCCTCAAGGCGCAGCGCCAGCGCGGGGCAGCGGCGCACCGCGCGTAGAGCCTTGGCCTCGGCGTACCGCGGCACCTGCGCCTGCGCCACCGTCGGGAAGCCGTCGGCGCCCAGCTGGAACACCTCGGGCAGGATGTCCGCGCACAGCCCGTGGCCCCTGCACAGCGTCCAGTCGACGTAGATCTTCTGACGGCTCGGACCGTTCTCCTCGGACTCGCCGCCGCCCGGGATGCCCGTAGGGGCCCTGCCGCCCTCGAAGAGCGGCAGAACGCCCTCCACGGGCCGTCCGCAGCCGTTGCCGAGGACGTGGGCGGCCAGGTCGTCCGTGAACGCCTTGATGGTCGACTCCAGGAACATCGCGGAGCCGTCCGGGTGCGAGCACGCGCCGCGCCGCTTCACGTTCTTGGCGACCTGCTTGAGCGCCTCCAGGGCGGCCGGTCCGCCGCCGTTGAGGATGTCCTCCAGACCGCGTGCGGCGGCCGGCAGGCCGAGGTAGCAGGGGCCGCACTGGCCGGCGCTCTCCTCGGCCAGCCACTGGGCCACACGCAGCGACTCGCCCAGCGGGCAGGTGTCCTGAGTGATCGGCAGAATCGCGCCGGCGCCGAGCGCGCCGCCCACCGCGTCCAGGGAATTGCGGGAGACGATCGCCTCGTTGACCGTCGCCGCGTCGATCCACTTGCCGTGGTAGCCGCCGGTGAGCACACCCTGCGGCATCGGCGGAGCGCCGGCGAGCTGCAGGACGTACCGCAGCGGCACGCCCGTCGGGACCTCGATCACCATCGGCCGGGCGACCGCGCCGGAGACCGTGAGCATCACGGTGCCCGGCTCGTCGTACAGGCCGGTGTTGCCGTAGCGCTCCGGGCCGATGCGGGCGGCGATCGCCAGTTGGGCGAAGGTCTCGGCGTTGGACAGCAGCGTGGGCGCGCCGCCGACGCCGTTCTGCGAGGCGCTGACCTTGCGGCCGGACGGGATGGCCGGGCCCCCGTCGATCGAGCGGACCAGCGAGGCGGCGGCACCGGTGACCATACGGACCGGGTTGCGCTGCACCCGTGCGCGCAGCGCCGATCGACGGCCGTTGCTGAGGCCGCGTTCGGCGAGCGCGGCCTCCATGGAGCGCTGGGTCGACTCACGGGTGACCCCCACCACGAGCGTGCGGGCACCCAGGGCCTCGGCGCACAGCAGCGCGCCGTCCAGGATCAGATGCGGGGCACGGTTGATCAGCACCGTGTCCTTGCGGCAGGCCGGTTCGTCCTCGCTTCCGTTCACGACGACGACCGGCCGGACGCCGCGCTTGATCGCCGCCTCGGCGACCGAGCGCAGCTTCTTGTGGAAGGGGAACCCCGCGCCGCCGCGGCCCTTCAGGTTGATGCGTTCGGCGAGTTGCGCGAGCTGCTCGCCGCCCATCGGCTCGAGCGGCCCGTGCACCTTGAGGTGCATGGGCAGATCGAGCCGATCGACAAGGTCGAAGCCCGACGTGAGCTGGGGAAGGCCGACCACGCGGACTTCGGGTACGTCGGGCAGGGCCTCGTTCACTTAAAGCCTCCGGAAGGCGTGTTCCAAGGTTCGCCCGATCCCGGTGCGTCGAAGTCATAGGACGCACCGGGCGTTGTTTCAGTGGCGGGACCGCTGTTGTACGTGTCGTTCGGGTAGTACGTGTCATAGACGGCGTTCGTCTCACCCGTGTCGTACACGTCACTCGATCCATAGCCGGCGGCGCCTGGATTGCCATAGGCGGGGCTGTTTTGTCCGGTGTCCTGCAGGGGGTCGTAGGGCGGAATGTTGAAGCCCGTGTCCTGTAGGGGGTCATAGGCCGAGGGCGGGGCCTCGCCGACCGGCGGCGGCGACGGGATGGGCCAGTTGCCCGAGGTGCTCGAGGGGCCGTCCACGGTCGGGAAGGTCTCGGTGGGCTGCAGGTCCAGCGGCAGCTGCATGCTGGTGGCCGGCCCGGGCGCGAAGGGCTGCTGGCCCTGGGGAGGGCCCGAGACGGCTCGGTAGGCAGCGGCGAAGCCGTTCGCGGGTTCCCTGGCCGCGGGGCGTTCCGCCTTCTCGTACAGCGGCCCCGGCGCGGAGGCCGATGCCCTCGCGGGTGCCTCTCGGCCGTCGTAGCCGGGCAGCGCGAAGCCACCGGCCGCCCGGGCCCGGCTCTCCTCCAGATCCCTGCGGCCCTGGCTCTCACCGGGCCCGATCAGTGAGGCGATCCTGTCGGCGACCTCGCGCTTGACCTGGCGCGGAGCCGCGCGCAGGGCGAGGGCTGCGGCCACGCCCGCCAGGGAGAGGCAGTACAGGATGACGAAGATCGGCTTGGCCGAGCGACCCGCGTAGAGGCCGTGGACCAGCGCGGCGCACCAGGCCGGGTAGGCCAGCATGTGCATGGCCCGCCAGCGGGCCGCGACGGGCGCGGGGGACGCGAAGCGGTTGCGCAGCGCGCCGGTGATGCCCACAAAGATCATGAGCATGCTGGCCAGGGTGCCGAGGCCGATGAGGAACGACCGGCCGGTGACGACCTCGTCGTCGCTGAGGAGGAGCCCGAAGGGGATGAAGACCGCGATCCACGAGGTGTGGTCCAGCGCCAGCTTGACCCCGATGTGCACCAGCAGGAAGACGATCGAGGCGACGGCCGTGGTCCGGTGCACGGCCTGCGCCAGGATGCGCCTGCGGGTGTCCAGCAGGACCCGGTCCTGGGCGACCAGGCCCCAGATCACCGAGCAGGTGAGGCACACGAGGGACAGCACGCCCGCGCCGAAGTTGAGGTATTCGGCGAAGGAGTCGTCTGCCGTGGAGTCGTAGGGGTTCACGACCTGCCTCCCCACGTCCCGGTGTCCGGGGGTGGCGAGGTGTTACTGCGATGAGGGTTCATGGGGGCAACTCCGAGCGGTTCGGGAAAGCAGCGGTCCCGTGCCGAACTCTAAGCGCAGCCATACCGATGAGTACGAGGTTTGAGTTGTTGCGTTGTTATCAAAGGGCAATGTGGCTGTTGTGATGTCCCTTAGTAGCTGTTACGCGAAGTAACTATTGACCCTGGTTCAGTGTTTCGGGCACCGAGGCGGCCTTCGGAAGCGCGTCGCGACGCGCTGGGGGCCTGCGGTACCCTAGCGCCATGCGTGCCGTACGCCTTCTGCTTAGCGGGCCGCGCTGATCAATCCCGGCCACCGGGCGAGTCGAGTGGTCGGAATCGGCGCGGCGTCCCCTCCTGTGCGAGGGGATTTTTCGTTTCTCGAACCACACAGGCCGCAGGCAGAGACGATCGATGGAGCTTTGAGGATCATGAGCGAGACGAACCCCGCTGCCGCCGCAGCGGATGCCGCGCCGCACCGCTACACGGCCGCCGTGGCTGCCGAGATCGAGGCACGCTGGCAGGACTTCTGGGACGCCGACGGCACCTACGCCGCGCCCAACCCCAAGGGCGACCTGGCCGGGGACCCGGAGACCGCGGCCAAGCCCGAGAAGTTCATCATGGACATGTTCCCCTACCCCTCCGGTGCGGGCCTGCACGTCGGACACCCGCTGGGCTACATCGCCACGGACGTCTTCGCGCGCTTCCAGCGGATGACCGGCCACAACGTCCTGCACACCCTGGGCTTCGACGCCTTCGGCCTGCCCGCCGAGCAGTACGCGGTGCAGACCGGCACGCACCCGCGCGTGTCCACCGAAGCCAACATGGAGAACATGAGGGCCCAGCTGCGCCGGCTGGGCCTGGGCCACGACAAGCGCCGTTCGTTCGCCACGATCGACCCGGACTACTACAAGTGGACCCAGTGGATCTTCCTGCAGATCTTCAACTCCTGGTACGACCACGACGCCCGGCGGGCCCGTCCGATCGCCGAGCTGGTCGCCGCGTTCGAGTCGGGTGAGCGGCCCGTACCGGGGCACACGCGCGCGTGGAGCGAGCTGAGCGCCGCCGAGAAGGCCGACGTCCTGGGCGAGTTCCGGCTGGCCTACGCCTCCGACGCGCCGGTCAACTGGTGCCCCGGGCTGGGCACCGTGCTGGCCAACGAGGAGGTCACCGCCGACGGCCGCTCCGAGCGCGGCAACTTCCCGGTCTTCAAGGCCAAGCTGCGCCAGTGGAACATGCGCATCACCGCCTACGCGGACCGTCTGCTGGACGACCTGAACGAGCTGGACTGGCCCGAGGCCATCAAGCTGCAGCAGCGCAACTGGATCGGCCGCTCCGAGGGCGCCCGCGTCGACTTCCCCGTGGACGGCGAGCGCATCACCGTCTTCACCACCCGCCCGGACACCCTGTTCGGCGCCACCTACATGGTGCTGGCGCCCGAACACCCGCTGGTCGAGAAGTTCACCCCGGCCGCCTGGCCGGAGGGCACCCACGAGGTGTGGACCGGCGGCCACGCCACCCCCGGTGAGGCCGTCGCCGCCTACCGCGCCCAGGCCGCCTCCAAGTCCGACGTGGAGCGGCAGGCCGAGGCCAAGGACAAGACCGGCGTCTTCATCGGCGCGTACGCGACCAACCCGGCCAGCGGCGAGCAGGTCCCGGTCTTCATCGCCGACTACGTCTTGATGGGCTACGGCACCGGCGCGATCATGGCCGTCCCGGCCGGCGACCAGCGCGACTTCGAGTTCGCACGCGCCTTCGAGCTGCCGATCACCTGCATCGTCGAGCCGACCGACGGCCGCGGCACGGACACCGCGACCTGGGAGAACGCCTTCTCCTCGTACGACGCCAGGATCATCAACTCCACCAACGACGAGGTCAGCCTGGACGGTCTGGGCGTCGCCGAGGCCAAGGAGCGCATCACCGAGTGGCTGGAGCGGTCCGGCGTCGGCGAGGGCACCGTCAACTTCCGCCTGCGCGACTGGCTGTTCAGCCGCCAGCGCTACTGGGGCGAGCCCTTCCCGATCGTCTACGACGAGGACGGCATCGCCCACCCGCTGCCCGAGTCGATGCTGCCCCTGGAACTGCCCGAGGTCGACGACTACTCGCCGCGCACCTTCGACCCGGACGACGCCGACACCCAGCCCGAGACCCCGCTGTCGCGCGACGAGGACTGGGTGAACGTCACGCTGGACCTGGGCGACGGACGTGGCCCGCGCCGGTACCGACGCGAGACCAACACCATGCCCAACTGGGCCGGTTCCTGCTGGTACGAGCTGCGCTACCTGGACCCGCACAACTCCGAGAAGCTGGTCGACCCCGAGATCGAGCGCTATTGGATGGGCCCGCGTGAGGGCAGGCCGCACGGCGGTGTCGACCTGTATGTCGGCGGCGCCGAGCACGCCGTCCTGCACCTGCTGTACGCGCGCTTCTGGTCCAAGGTCCTGTACGACCTGGGGCACGTCTCGTCCGCCGAGCCGTTCCACAAGCTGTTCAACCAGGGCATGATCCAGGCCTACGTCTACCGCGACAGCCGTGGCATCGCGGTGCCGGCCGCCGAGGTGGAGGAGCGCGACGGCGCGTACTACTACCAGGGCGAGAAGGTCTCCCGGCTGCTGGGCAAGATGGGCAAGTCCCTGAAGAACGCGGTCACTCCGGACGAGATCTGCGCCGAGTACGGGGCCGACACCCTGCGCCTGTACGAGATGGCCATGGGCCCGCTGGACGTCTCCCGGCCGTGGGACACGCGTGCGGTGGTCGGCCAGTTCCGGCTGCTGCAGCGGCTGTGGCGCAACATCGTCGACGAGGCGACCGGCGAGGTGACCGTCGTCGACGCCGAGCCCGGCGAAGAGACGCTGCGTGCCCTGCACAAGGCGATCGACGGGGTCCGCGGTGATCTGGAGGGCCTGCGGTTCAACACGGCCATCGCCAAGGTCACCGAGCTGAACAACCACCTGACCAAGGTCGGCGCGGCCGTGTCCCGTCCCGTCGCCGAGGCCCTGGTGCTGATGGTCGCGCCGCTGGCCCCGCACATCGCCGAGGAGCTGTGGCGCAGGCTGGGGCACACGGACTCGGTGGTGCACCAGGACTTCCCGGTGGCCGACCCGGCATACGTCGTCGACGAGACCGTGACCTGTGTGGTGCAGGTCAAGGGCAAGGTCAAGGCGCGGCTGGAGGTCTCGCCGTCGATCTCCGACGAGGAGCTGGAGAAGGTCGCGCTGGCGGACGAGAAGGTCGTCGCCGCGCTGGGCGGTGCCGGGATCCGGAAGGTGATCGTGCGCGCGCCGAAGCTGGTCAACATCGTTCCGGCGTAGCCGCGAGGGTGTGCGGATCCCTCTCGGGGTGGTCCCCTACGGGCAGGTTCGGGGTTTTTCTGGAACTCCGGACCTGCCTGTTGCGTTTACCGTTGAAGAGCGACGAGGCGCCGTGACGTCCTGAGGAGGAGCCCTTGTGGAAGCAGTGATCGCAGTCTTCGCCCTGCTCTTCGTGCTCCTTGTGGGGCTCGGGGCGCACGCCACGGTGAAGGCGGTGGGCGCCGCCAAGCGCGGTGTGGACCGTGGCATCACCCAGGCCCGACGCACGGTCGAGGACCACACACTGCGCGCCAGGTCCTTCGTCCAGCCCGGCGCCGCGGGCGAAGTCGCCCAGCTCCGGCTGAAGCTGCGCACCTCGATGCGCGCCACCCAGGAAGTGCTGCACGCGGCGGTCGCCGAGGACGAGTCCCTGAAGGAGTCCGTCGGCCTCTTCGAACGGCTGAGCGCGCACGGGCACGAGCTGGACGACGAGCTGAAGCGCCTGGAGTCCGAGCCGGACCGTACCGCGCTCGCCGAGCGGCTCCCCGAGCTGCGCGAGCGCACCGAACGCGTCACGCACTCGGCGGACTCGCTGCGCTGGGCGGCACGCGACCGCGCCAGCCGCTTCGCGGAGGACGACCTCGACTCGCTCAGCGCGCAGATCGACCTGGAGTCCGGGGCACTGCGGCACTGGACGGCGCCCGAGCCGCAGTCCGCGTCGTCGCCGCCGTCCGGGTCGTCCCGGCAGCCGGCCTCGCCGCCGAGGCCCGCGACACCGCCGTGGCCCGAGGCATCGGCCGCCGACGCCGCCACGGCAGGGCAGACCTGGCCGGACAGCGCGCAGTCGAGCCCGGCGCAGGAGCCGGTGAGGCCCGCAATCACGCCGCCGGGACCCCGCCCGACCTACCCCTGGCAGAAGAAGCCCCGCCCCGAGAGCACCACTTGATCCCGCCACCCGCTCCGCGGGGCGCGGGGGCCGGGCTGCCGCAGCGGCGCTACGGCAGGTAACCTCCAGCTCATGTCCCGCCATGTCGCGATCGTCACCGATTCAACGGCCTACCTGCCGACCCGGACGATGGAGCGTCACGGCATCACGGCGGTCCCCCTGACCGTGGTCCTCGGTGACCGGGCGCTGGAGGAGGGCACCGAGATCTCCACCCGGGCCCTCGCCCAGGCTTTGCAGAAGCGGCGCCCCGTGACGACCTCGCGGCCCGGTCCCGCGGTCTTCGCGGAGACGTACCGCAAGGTCGCCGAGGCGGGCGCCACCGGCATCGTCTCCCTCCACCTCTCCGCCGAACTCTCCGGTACGCACGACGCGGCCGTCGTCGCCGCCCGGCAGGCGCCGGTGCCCGTGCGGGTGGTGGACACCGGAATGATCGCGATGGCGCTCGGGTTCTGCGCGCTCGCCGCGGCGAAGGCCGCGGAGTCGGGCGGGACGATGGACGAGGCCGTCGCGGCCGCGGAGAAGAGAGCCGCGGGCACCTCTGCCTACTTCTACGTCGACACCCTCGACTACCTGCGGCGCGGCGGCCGCATCGGAGCCGCACAGGCCCTGCTCGGCTCGGCGCTCGCGGTGAAACCGCTGCTGCAACTGACCGACGGCCGTATCGAGCCGCTGGAGAAGGTGCGGACCGCGTCCAAGGCGATCGCCCGACTGGAGGAGATCGCGGCCGACCGTGCGGGCGCCGCCCAGGTGGATGTCGCCGTTCACCATCTCGCCGCCCCGGACCGGGCGTCGGCCCTCGCCGACCGGCTGCGGACGCGGGTGCCCGGGCTGGCCGATCTGCACGTCAGCGAGGTCGGGGCGGTGATCGGGGCGCACACGGGGCCCGGTCTGCTGGGCGTTGTCGTTTCGCCCCGGTGAACGTTGCTGGAGGGCTCGGGTCATCCGTGTGAGTGACGGAGTTGTCCCCAACCGGGGGGCCGTCCCCGGAGATTGAGCAAGATCATCGCGGATGGGGCGAGGTGGCCGATCCTCGTCGCATGGCACTTCGATCACGTTCACGCACAGCGACCGCGACCAGTGGGCCGGGCCGCCCACCGGCGTCCGACGGGCGCGTCCGTCACCGCCGGTCCGTTCCGCGCGGGCGGGCCCGCCGGCATCATGCCTCGGCGGAGGAACTCCGGCGGCGCGCCGGAACGTTGTTCGGCGGGCATCGAACCGGGGCCGATCCGGATGAGCGGACCGGGCCGCCCGGACCTGCCGAACAGGCCGGAGAGCGGCGGGAGTCGGGGCAGGGACCGCCTGGGTGGTCGGGTTCCGTCGCTGTGGAGGAGCCCCGGCCAGGGCATGACGGCCGTACGGCGTCCAGGGCTCACAGGGGCGCTTTCGCCGAGGTGGATCACGAGGGAGACCTCGGAGACCAGCGTGCGGCGGAGGGAGCCTGGCGCGAGCGGGTGGGGCCGGCGCTGCGGGAGCGGATGCCGCTGTGGCTGCAGACGAGGTGTGGCCTGGAGCGGCGGAACGTGCTCGCTCTGACCGTCGTGCTCGTCGTCGCCGCGGCCTTCGCCGTGCAGCACTTCTGGACCGGGCGCACCCAGACTGTGCGGCCGCCGGAGGTGGTGCGGGCGGCGGTGCCGTTCGGGGAGGGGCAGGCAAGCGGGGAGGCGTTGGAGAAGCGAGGCCCGGGCGGTGCCGGGGTGCCCGCCGGGATCTCCGCCGGTCCTTCCGCCGGGGCCCGTACGGCGGGGGCGGCCGAGATCGTGGTGGACGTCAGCGGCAAGGTCCGTGAGCCCGGGATCCACCGGCTGCCGGCCGGCTCGCGCGTGGCGGACGCCCTGAGCGCGGCGGGCGGGGTGAAGCCGGGCACGGACACCGACGGGCTCAACCGCGCCCGGTTCCTCGTGGACGGCGAGCAGGTGGTCGTCGGGGGACCGGCGCCCGCCCAGGGACCCGGTGCGGGCGCCGGTTCGGCTGCCGGTGGTGCTCCGGCCGGGCCGGCGGCCCCCGTCTCCCTCAACACGGCCACCGCGGACCAGCTCGACACCTTGCCGGGCGTCGGTCCGGTCCTGGCGCAGCACATCATCGACTACCGCACCCAGCACGGCGGCTTCCGCACGGTGGACGAGCTGCGCGAGGTGAACGGCATCGGCGATCGCCGCTTCGCCGACCTGCGCGATCTCGTACGGCCATGAGGGGCGCCCCCGGCCCGCGGGTGCGGCGTGACGAGGCCGCGGCCGGGCTCCGCCCCGACCGGTCCGCCGTGCACGCTTCCTCCGGCGCGCGTCTCGGCGCCGCCCGGCCACGCCAGGAGGGTCCGACGGATCTGCGGCTCGTGCCACCCGCCCTGGCGGCCTGGGCGACGGCGGCGCTGGTGCTGGGCGCGTCCCCGACGTGGGCGCTCGGTATCGTGATCGGCTGCCTGGTGGCCGTCGCGCTGCTGCCGTCGGCCCGGCGGCGCGGGGCGGCGTCCTGGCCGCGGGCCTCGGCCGCCGCCCTGCTGTTGTGTGTGGCGGCGGCCGCCGCCTCGGCCGGGCTGCACGGGTCGGATCTGCGCCGGGGGCCCGTGCCCGGCCTGGCGCGGGACTACGCCACGGTGACCGCCGACGTCGAGCTCACGTCCGACCCGCGGCTCACCCGGCCGAAGGTCCGGGGCGATCACGTGGCTCCGACGGCCGTGCTGATCGACGCCGACGTGCGGCGCGTCCAGGAGGCGGGCGGCGCGGCGGTGACGGTCCGGACGCCGGTGCTGATGATCGTGGACGTGGACTCGTCCCTTCCGCGCCGGGTCGCGGGTGGGCCGGTGCGGTCCCCGTGGCTCGGCCTGCTGCCGTCGACGCGGCTGCGGATCAGTGCCCGGCTGGCTCCCGCGATGAGGGGCGGTGACCGGGTCGCGGCCGTGCTGCGCGTGCGGGGCCGTGGCGGACCGGACGTGACCGGCGAGCCCTCCGGACCGCAGCGGCTCGCCGGGCGGTTGCGCGCCGGGCTGCGGGAGGCCACCGACGGGCTGCCGGTGGACGCCCGGGCGCTTCTGCCGGGCCTCGTGGTGGGAGACACCTCACGGATCACCCCGGAGCTGGAGGAGGCCTTCAAGGAGACCGATCTCACCCACACACTTGCCGTGTCCGGGGCCAACTTCACGATCCTCCTCGCGCTGCTGCTCGGACCGCCGGGCCTGGCACAGCGCGTGGAGCGGCGGGGGCTCGCACCCCGGCTCGGTATCTCCCTGCGGGGGACGGCGGTGCTCGGGGGCGCCCTCTCGCTCGGGTTCGTGGTCGTGTGCAGACCCGACCCGAGCGTGGTGCGGGCCGCGGCCTGCGGGGCGGTCGCGCTGCTGGCCCTGGCGACCGGACGCCGGAGGTCGATGATCCCGGCGTTGGCGACGGCGGTCCTGCTGCTGGTGCTCTACGACCCGTGGCTGGCGCGCAGTTACGGGTTCCTGCTGTCCGTCGTGGCGACCGGCGCCCTGCTCACCCTCGCGCCGCGCTGGAGCGCCGGGCTGCGGCGACGCGGGGTGCCGGCGAGGTTGGCCGAGGCGCTGGGCGCCGCCGCTGCCGCGCAGGCCCTGTGCGCCCCCGTCGTGGCCGTGCTGTCCGCGCGGGTGAGCCTGGTGGCGGTGCCGTGCAATCTGCTCGCGGAGTTCGCGATCGCGCCGGCGACCGTGCTGGGGTTCGCGGCGCTGGCCACGGCGCCGGTGGCGATGCCGATGGCCAAGGCCCTGGCGTGGTGCGCGCAGTGGCCCGCCGGGTGGATCGCGCGGATCGCCCGGACCGGGGCGGCGCTGCCCGGCGGGGGGATCGACTGGCCGGGCAGTTGGACGGGTGCGGCGCTGCTCCTGGCCGTGACCCTGGTCGTGGTGCTCGTCGGACGGCGACTCCTCGGGCACCCCTGGTGGTGCGGGATCTGCGGCCTGCTGCTGGCGCTGGCGGTGGTGCAGCCGCCGCCGCTGACCAGGGTGGTCACGGGCTGGCCGCCGCCGGGCTGGCGGCTGGTGATGTGTGACGTGGGGCAGGGCGATGCGATGGTGCTCGCCGCGGGCGAGGGAGCCGGTGTGGTGGTCGACGCGGGGCCCGATCCGCAGCTCGTGGACCACTGTCTGCGCTCCCTGGGCGTCACCAGGATCCCGCTGGTCGTGCTCACCCACTTCCACGCCGATCACGTGGCCGGTCTGCCCGGGGTGCTGCGCGCCCGGGCGGTGGGCGCGATCGAGACGACGGGTTTCCAAGAGCCCGCGGACCAGGCCGCGTTCGTGGGGAGGTTGGCGGCGGCGCGGCGGATTCCCGTGACGCGGGCGACGGCCGGGGAGCAGCGGCGTACGGGGGAGCTGTCCTGGCAGGTGGTCTGGCCGCCGCCGGAGCCGGCGCCGGGGGTGCCCGCGGCCCACCCGGTGCCGGAGGGACCGAACGACGCCAGCGTGGCCATGCTGGTCCGTGCCGCCGGACTGCGCCTGCTGCTCCTGGGGGACCTGGAGCCCCCGGCGCAGCGGGCACTGGCGCGTTCCCCGGCTGCCGGGGCGCTGGAGGGGGTGGACGTGCTGAAGGTCGCCCACCACGGATCGGCCTACCAGGACCCCGGCCTCCTGCGCCGGGTGGCACCGCGGCTGGCCCTCATCTCCTGCGGCGAGGACAACTCCTACGGTCACCCGGCCCCCGGCACCGTGGCCGCTCTGCGCGCCGGGGGAGCCGCGGTGCTGCGGACGGACCGGGACGGCGCGCTCGCGGTCGTGGGAGGGGGCGGGGAGCTGAGCGTGGCGCGAGACTGAGGGCATGAACTCAGCACAGGTTGATGCCTATCTCCGCCGGATCGGGGTCGAGCCCCCGGCGTGGCCCACCGTCGACGCGTTGCGCGAGCTGCACCTGCGACACCTGCAGACCGTGCCGTTCGAGAACCTCTCGATCCATCTGGGCGAGGAGATCGTGCTGGAGGAGAAGCGGCTGCTGGACAAGGTGGTGGGCGCCCGGCGGGGCGGTTTCTGCTACGAACTCAACGGCGCCTTCGGGGCGTTGCTCGCCGCGCTGGGGTTCGACGTGGCGCTGCTGGCGGGGCGGGTGTACGGGGACGGGGAGCGGCTCGGGATTCCCTATGACCATCTCGCGCTGCGGGTGCGGACGGTGGACGGGGGCGACTGGCTGGCCGACGTCGGCTTCGGTGCGCACAGCCATCTGCCGCTGGCGTTCGGGGACCGGGGCGAACAGGAGGATCCGGGGGGCACGTTCCGGATCGTCGAGGCGGGGCCGGACGCGGCCGGGGTGCGCGGGCGGCACGGCACGGCGCAGGCGGCGGACCTGGACGTCTCCCGGGACGGCAGACCGCAGTACCGCCTGGAGGTGCGGCCGCGGGTGCTCGGCGACTTCGTGGCCGGGGCGTGGTGGCACAGCACCTCGCCGGTCTCGCATTTCACGCGGTCACCGGTCTGTTCGCGGGTGACGGAGGACGGGGGCAGGATCACGCTCAGCGGGCCCAGGCTCACGGTGACGGCGGCCGACGGCACACGCGACGAGCGTGAGCTGGGGGCGGACGAGGAGGTACTCGGGGCGTACCGGGAGCGGTTCGGCATCGGACTGGACAAGGTGCCGGTGGCGCGAAATCCCGCATAAGCGGCAATTCTCTCTACATGGGGCTACTCGTGCGTAGTACCAGCACATCTGCTGGTTTCCCGTGATGTGGTCCCGTGTTGCCTCGAAAGCCTCACCGGTGGTCGAATGCGTCTTCGCACCGTGTGATCAACAGTGATCAACAGGCGATTTTCGAGTCATTCAGGGAGTCGTGATGATCGGCCGCTGGCGGGGAAGCCGCACCGACCGGGTGCAACGGACGAGCCCCCTGGCGGGGGTGCCGACACCGCCGAGCGCCGGGGTGCTGGCCTGCCGGGTGCTGGATCCGGTCAACGAGCCGGTCACCCACGCCGAGTTCGCGGTCACGGACGCCGTGGGGCGGCCGGTGGTCAGCGGGGGAGCGGATCCGTACGGGTCGTTCATGACGACGCTACCCGCGGGGGAGTACCGGCTCGCGGTGTCGGCGGAGGGGTACACGCCGTACCGGGCGACCACGCAGGTCGCGGAGAACGCCCTGGCGTCGCTCGGGGACGTGACGCTGCACCTGGCCCGGCCGCCGGAGCTGCCCGATGCCGGTGACTGGGAGATCGAGCCCGCGCACTCCTCGGTGGGCTTCACCGCGCGGCACATCGGACTGGCCCGGATCCACGGGCGGTTCACGTCGTTCGCGGGCGTCATACGGGTCGCCGATCCGATGGAGCGGTCGGCGATGCACGTGGTGATCGACGCGGCGTCCATCGACACCAACATGAGGATGCGCGACGACCATCTCCGGTCGGCGGACTTCCTGGACGTCGAGAGGTTCCCGACCCTGGAGTTCTACAGCGAGCGGTTCGTGCACAAGGGCGGGAACCGGTGGGCTGTGACCGGGGCGCTGTCGCTGCACGGCGTGACGCGGACGGTCACGCTGGACACGGAGTACCTCGGGCTGGGCAACGGCATGGAGGGCGAGGTGCGGGCGGCCTGCCGGGCCACGACCGAGCTGCACCGGGACGACTTCACCATGAGCTGGCAGACGATGCTGGCGCGGGGCATCGCGGTGGTGGGGCCGAGCATCGGGGTCGAACTCGATGTGCAGGTCGTGCGCAAGGCCTGAGCGGCCGGGCCGCCGCGCGGTGTCGGACAATGTCCGGCGTGAGTGACGTGCGACATGTGCTGGTACTGCCCGACCGTGATGCCGCGGAAGAGGTGGTGGACGCGCTGCGGGAGAGGCTCGGGGTCGTCGAGGAGCCGCAGCTGGTGCGGGACGCGCTGGCCGGTGAGGACGACGCCGAGGACGCGCAGTGGCTGGTCGTCCTGCGGGACGAGGACGGACGCCTGGATCCCGGGGAGCTGGACCGGCTGGCCGGCCAGTGGGAGGGCTGGCGGGAGGAACCGTAGGCGCCCGGGTCGTGCGCGGGGGCGCCTCCCGGTCCGCCGGGGCCCGATGTCAGTGGCGCGTGGGATGCTTGTCGCGATGGCCAGGAAGACTGCGAACGACGACCCCCTCGCCCCGCTGACGCTCGCCGTGGGCCAGGAAGACCTGCTCCTCGACCGTGCCGTGCGGGAGGTGGTGGCCGCGGCGAAGGCCGCCGACGCCGACACGGACGTGCGGGACCTGACCCCGGACCAGCTGCAGCCCGGCACGCTCGCCGAGCTGACGAGCCCGTCGCTCTTCGCGGAGCGCAAGGTCGTGGTCGTACGCAACGCGCAGGATCTGTCGGCCGACACGATCAAGGACGTGAAGGCGTATCTCGGGTCCCCCGCCGAGGAGATCACCCTGGTGCTGCTGCACGCCGGCGGGGCCAAGGGCAAAGGGCTGCTCGACGCGGCGCGCAAGGCGGGGGCGCGTGAGGTGGCCTGCCCGAAGATGACGAAGCCGGCGGACCGGCTGGCGTTCGTGCGGGGCGAGTTCAGGGTGACGGGGAGATCCGCCACGCCGGAGGCTTGCCAGGCACTCGTCGACGCGATCGGCAGCGATCTGCGGGAGCTGGCCTCCGCGGTGTCCCAGCTGGTCGCCGACGTCGAGGGGACGATCGACGAGGCGGTCGTCGGGCGGTACTACACCGGACGGGCCGAGGCGTCGAGCTTCACGGTCGCCGACCGGGCGGTCGAGGGGCGGGCCGCTGAGGCCCTGGAGGCGTTGCGCTGGTCCCTGGCGACCGGGGTGGCGCCGGTGATGATCACGAGCGCTCTCGCGCAGGGCGTCCGGGCGATCGGGAAGCTGTCGTCCGCGCGCGGCGGCCGGCCGGCCGATCTCGCGCGGGAGCTGGGGATGCCGCCCTGGAAGATCGACCGCGTGCGGCAGCAGATGCGGGGCTGGACCCCGGACGGGGTGTCGGTCGCGTTGCGGGCCGTGGCCGAGGCGGACGCCGGGGTGAAGGGCGGCGGCGACGACCCCGAGTACGCCCTGGAGAAGGCGGTGGTCACCATCGCCCGGGCGGCCCGCTCCAGGGGCCGGGGCTGACCCGCCATCTGGGTGAAGGTGCCGGATGAGGCCCTCGTCGACCGGAAGAGGACGAACTCCGCGCCGCCGCACCGGTAGGGCAGCCCGCCGGGGGTTCGTCGACGGGATCCGGACCGTGCTTCTCGTCGGAAGAGGGCGAACTTCGCGCCGCCGCACCGGTAGGGCAGCCCGCCGGGGGTTCGTCGACGGGATCCGGACCGCGTTTCTCGGAGGAGGAAGCGCCGTGCCCGCTCCGGGTCCCGGGCGGGGAGCCCGGTCGCCGCGCGGACCAGGACTGGTGCGCTCGTGCCTTCCACGTCCATGTCTCCCCTGTGCCGTGATCGAGTCGCCCTCCTCCTGCAGAAGAGGAGAATCGGGTGTATCAGCCGTACGTCGCCAAGTGACGGAAAGGTGGCGAGGGTCATGGCTGAACACCCGCACGCAGCACTGGTCCGCAAGGGATTCGAGGCCTTCTCGCGCGGGGACATGGACACCCTGCGCGGACTGATGGCCTCGGACGCCTCACACCACGTGCCGGGAGATCACCCGTTGTCGGGCGACTTCAAGGGAGTGGACTCGATCATCGAGATGTACGAGCGGCTCGGCGCGGAGACGAACGGGACGATGCGCGCCGACCTCATCAGTATCTGTGTCGACGGCCGCGGTCACGCGGTCGGTGTGAACCGCTTCACGGCCGAGCGCAACGGCAAGCGCCTCGACGACACCGGCTGCATCATCTTCCGGATCGTCGACGACAAGGTCACCGACCTCGACGAATGCGTCGAGGACATCGACAGGAGCAACGAGTTCTGGTCCTGAACAGGCCGAAGGCCGGGTTGCCGTCCCATGGGGAACAGGAGGGCACCCGGCCTTCGATTCAAGCTGCTGGATCCGCGCCCGCGTGGCGAACGCAGGCCGCGCGCGGATCCGAGGGGTGCCGGACGGGAGCGGATGAGAGAGGGCCCGCTCGATTCCCTCCGGCGTCACATCAGATGTCAGCCCTTGAGCGCGTCGACCTTCGAAGCCAGCGCCGACTTCTTGTTGGCGGCCTGGTTCTTGTGGATGACGCCCTTGGAGACGGCCTTGTCGAGCTGACGCGCGGCGACGCGCTGGTACTCGGTGGCCTTCTCGACGTCACCCGCGGCAGCAGCCTCACGGGCCTTGCGGATCGCGGTCTTCAGGGAGGACTTGACGGCCTTGTTGCGCAGCCGCGCCTTCTCGTTGGTCTTGATCCGCTTGATCTGGGACTTGATGTTCGCCACGAATGAGCCTTCTCAGGTTCTGGCACGAGACCGCACGGATACCGCACGACGACCGCACCGGGTGATTTCTTGAGGTCGTGCCTCGTGCGAGAGGGCATGAGGCACAGCCACCCAGGCTACCAGTGGCCCCATCCACGGCCCAAACCCGTCCGTGGTCGCCACCCGTGGGACGATGGAGGCTACGTATCGATCCGACCCGAGACCGCAGACACTGCGGACGCCTCAAGAATCAGGACCCTGCGTGCCCGCGATCCCCAGCCACGTGCCCGAGCCGAGCCGTACCGACCCGGCTCTGATCCGCAACTTCTGCATCATCGCGCACATCGACCACGGCAAGTCCACGCTCGCCGACCGGATGCTCCAGCTGACCGGAGTGGTCGAGCACCGGCAGATGCGCGCCCAGTACCTCGACCGCATGGACATCGAGCGCGAGCGCGGCATCACGATCAAGTCACAGGCGGTGCGTCTGCCCTGGGCTCCGACCCATGACAAGAGCAACACGCACATCCTCAACATGATCGACACTCCCGGGCACGTCGACTTCACCTACGAGGTCTCGCGGTCGCTCGCGGCCTGCGAGGGCACCGTGCTCCTCGTCGACGCGGCCCAGGGCATCGAGGCCCAGACCCTCGCCAACCTGTACCTGGCGATGGAGAACGACCTCAAGATCATCCCTGTGCTGAACAAGATCGACCTGCCGGCCGCCCAGCCGGAGAAGTTCTCCGAGGAGCTCGCCAACCTCATCGGCTGCGACCCCGACGACGTGCTGAAGGTCTCCGCCAAGACCGGTCTGGGCGTCGAGGCGCTGCTCGACAAGGTCGTCGCCGAGGTCCCGGCCCCGGTCGGCGTCAAGGACGCCCCCGCCCGCGCCATGATCTTCGACTCGGTCTACGACTCCTACCGCGGTGTCGTGACGTACGTCCGCGTCATCGACGGGCAGCTCAACAGGCGCGAGCGCATCCGGATGATGTCCACCAACGCCACCCACGAGCTGCTGGAGATCGGGACGAACTCGCCCGAGATGCTCGCCGCGGACGGGCTCGGCGTCGGCGAGGTGGGTTACCTCATCACCGGTGTGAAGGACGTGCGCCAGTCCAAGGTCGGTGACACCGTCACCAGCCAGTCCAAGGGGGCCGAGGAGGCGCTCGGCGGCTACAAGGACCCCAAGCCCATGGTCTTCTCGGGCCTGTATCCGCTGGACGGCTCCGACTACCCGGAGCTGCGCGAGGCCCTGGACAAGCTCCAGCTCAACGACGCCGCGCTGGTGTACGAGCCGGAGACCTCCGCGGCCCTCGGCTTCGGTTTCCGCGTCGGTTTCCTCGGGCTCCTGCACCTGGACGTGATCCGCGAGCGGCTGGAGCGCGAGTTCGGCCTCGACCTGATCGCCACCGCGCCGAACGTGGTCTACCGCGTCCTGATGGAGGACGGCGGCGAGCACACCGTCACCAACCCCAGCGAGTTCCCCGAGGGCAAGATCTCGGAGGTCTACGAGCCGGTCGTGCGGGCCACCATCCTGGCGCCCAGCGAGTTCATCGGCTCGATCATGGAGCTGTGCCAGACCCGGCGTGGTGTCCTGCTCGGCATGGACTACCTCTCCGAGGACCGGGTCGAGATCCGCTACACCCTCCCGCTCGCCGAGATCGTCTTCGACTTCTTCGACCAGCTGAAGTCCAAGACCCGCGGCTACGCCTCGCTCGACTACGAGCCCACCGGCGAGCAGACCTCCAGCCTGGTCAAGGTCGACATCCTGCTGCACGGCGACAAGGTCGACGCCTTCTCGGCGATCACCCACAAGGACCAGGCGTACGCGTACGGCGTGCGGCTCGTCGCCAAGCTCAAGGAGCTCATCCCGCGGCAGGCCTTCGAGGTGCCGGTCCAGGCGGCCATCGGCTCCCGGGTCATCGCCCGCGAAACCATCCGTGCCATCCGCAAGGACGTCCTCGCCAAGTGCTACGGCGGTGACATCTCCCGTAAGCGGAAGCTGCTGGAGAAGCAGAAGGAGGGCAAGAAGCGGATGAAGATGGTCGGTTCCGTAGAGGTTCCGCAGGAGGCCTTCATCGCCGTCCTGTCGAGTGATGACAGCGCGGGGTCGGGCAAGGGCAAGAAGTAGTCGCGGATACCGTGGGTTACACCGCAATCCGGGTTGAACAGGGGCTCGCCGTGCGAAGTGCGGCGGGCCCTCGCGCGTCCATGGGGTAGCTCTCTGTACGAAGTGACAGGCCGCGGACCCTTACGCCGGGGCCGGTCGCCCTTTACTCTGATCCCTGCTCGATAGTTACTCGCGAGTTAAACAACGGGGTGCGCACCGCACCACGTGACGCCTCGTGAGTGCCCACCAGCCGCACCTGAGCCAGCCGCACCGTCGCGGGCCCCGGAGGATGTCGTGAGCGACACACAGACCCTGATCGAGAACCGTCCGCCCTCCGTGGCGGGCCTCTTCCTGGAGCGCGTGGCGGCCACGCCGGACGCCGAGGCCTATCGGTATCCGGTCCCGTCACCGGCGGGCCAGGGGCCCGACGAGTGGAAATCGCTGAGCTGGGGGCAGGCCGCCGTGCGGGTCTACGCCATCGCGGCGGGGCTCATCGAGCTCGGCGTGCAGCCCGAGCAGCGCGTCGCCCTCGCCTCCAGCACCCGGATCGAGTGGATCCTGGCCGACCTCGGCATCATGTGCGCCGGCGCCGCCACGACCACGGTGTACCCGCAGACCAACGCCGACGAGTCCGCGTACATCCTGTCGGACTCCGAGAGCCGGGTGCTGATCGCGGAGAACGCCGAGCAACTGGCCAAGGCGAAGGAGAAGCGCGCCGAGCTGCCCGAGCTGACGCATGTCGTGGTCGTGGACCCGGCCGGTGTCGAGACCGCCGACTGGATCCTCACCCTGGACGAGCTGGAGAAGCGCGGCGCGGCCCGGCTGGAGAAGGACCCGGACCTGGTCAAGGACCGGGTCGGCGCGCTCACCAAGGACCAGCTGGCCACGCTCATCTACACCTCCGGCACCACGGGCCGCCCCAAGGGTGTGCGCCTGCCGCACGACAACTGGTCGTACATGGCGAAGGCGATCGCCGCGACCGGGCTGGTCAGCACCGAGGACGTGCAGTACCTGTGGCTGCCCCTCGCGCACGTCTTCGGCAAGGTGCTCACCTCCGGGCAGATCGAGGTCGGGCACGTCACCGCCGTGGACGGCCGGGTCGACAAGATCATCGAGAACCTGCCGGTGGTGCAGCCGACGTACATGGCGGCCGTACCGCGCATCTTCGAGAAGGTCTACAACGGCGTGGCCGCGAAGGCCCGCGCCGCCGGCGGCGCCAAGTACAAGATCTTCCAGTGGGCGGCCGAGGTGGCCCGCGAGTACGCCAAGGTCTCCCAGGACAACTTCCGCCGGACCGGGACCGCGTCCGTGCCGTTCGGGCTGGGCGCGAAGCACAAGGTGGCCGACGCGCTGGTGTTCACCAAGATCCGTGACGCCTTCGGCGGGAACCTGCGGGCCTGCGTCTCCGGTTCCGCCGCGCTGTCGCCGGAGATCGGCTACTTCTTCGCGGGTGCCGGCATCCACATCCTGGAGGGCTACGGACTGACCGAGTCCTCGGCGGCGTCCTTCGTGAACCCGGGCGAGGCCTACCGCACCGGCACCGTCGGCAAGCCGCTGCCCGGCACGGAGGTGCGGATCGCCGACGACGGGGAGATCCTGCTGCGCGGCCCGGGCATCATGGAGGGCTACCACAAGCTGCCCGAGAAGACCGCCGAGGTGCTGGAGCCGGACGGCTGGTTCCACACCGGGGACATCGGGGAGCTGTCGCCCGACGGGTACCTGCGGATCACCGACCGCAAGAAGGACCTCATCAAGACCTCGGGCGGCAAGTACATCGCCCCGGCGGAGGTCGAGGGACAGTTCAAGGCGGTGTGCCCGTACGTGTCCAACATCCTGGTGCACGGGGCCGACCGGAACTACTGCACGGCGCTCATCGCGCTGGACGAGCTCTCGATCACCGAGTGGGCCAAGGAAAACGGGCTCGCGGGGAAGTCGTACGCGGAGATCGTCGCCGCGCCGGTGACCGTCGAGATGGTCGACGGGTATGTGAAGCAGCTCAACGAGGGGCTTCAGCGGTGGCAGACCATCAAGAAGTTCCGGCTCCTGCCCCGGGACCTCGACGTGGAGCACGGTGAGATCACGCCGAGCCTGAAGCTGAAGCGGCCGGTGGTGGAGCGGGAGTACAAGCATCTGATCGAGGAGATGTACGACGGCTCTCGCGAGCGGTAGGAGGGGGCCGCTCAGGCCTCCGGACCGACCCGGCGCCGCAGCTCCTGGATCTCCGCCCTGAGGCGTTCCACCTCCCGGCCTGTGCGGTAGAGGTCCAGGAAGACGCTGACCTTGGCCCTGAGGACCCACGGGGCGAAGGGCTTGGTCACGTAGTCGGCGGCGCCGGTCGCGTAGCCGCGGAAGGCGTAGCCCGCGTCGTCGTCCGCGCCGGTGAGGAAGATGATCGGCACGTTCCGGGTCTGGTCGAGGCGTCTGATGTGGGCGGCCGTCTCGAAGCCGTCCATGCCGGGCATGCGGATGTCGAGCAGGACCAGGGCGATCGGCTGCCGCAGCAGGGCCTTCATCGCCTCCTCGCGAACGGGCCCGTACCAGCGGCTCGTTGAGGCAGGCCAGGACGGCCTCCAGAGCCGTCAGGTTGTCCTCCATGTCGTCGACGAGGAGGATTCCGGCGCGTCCGGGGTGAGGGGCCGTGCCGCTCATGCCTCTTCTTCCGCGCCCTCGGGGTTTAGCAGTGCGCACACGACCGTCAGCAGGCCGTCGACGTCCACCGGCTTGGGCACGTAGTCGTTGGCGCCGCGGGCGATGGACTTCTCCCGGTCGCCGGGCATCGCCTTGGCGGTCAGCGCCACGATCGGAAGATCTGCCCAGCGGGGTGTGCGGCGGATCGCGGAGATGGTCTCGTAACCGTCCATCTCCGGCATCATGATGTCCATCAGGACCAGTTCGACGTCCGGGCTGCGCTCCAGTGTCTCGATGCCCTCGCGGCCGTTCTCCGCGTACAGCACGGTCACGCCGACCCGGCCCAGGACATGGGTGAGGGCGAAGACGTTGCGGATGTCGTCGTCCACGATCAGCACCCGCCGCCCGGCCAGGATCCGGCCCGGCCTGCCGGACGTCCACGCCTCCAGCTTGGTCGGCGTGGGCCACGCGTCGTCCGTGTCGTGCGCCACGGGGAGGGGCCCGGCGTCCGACCGGAGCGGCAGGGGCAGGTCGGGGCGCTCCTCGGGCAGCGGCACGGGAGCCGGGTGACCCGGGCAGACGACGGGGACGTAGAGGGTGAACGTGGAGCCCTTGCCGGGTTCGCTCTCGGCGACGATCCGGCCGCCGAGCAGGCCCGCGATCTCCCGGCTGATGGACAGACCGAGGCCGGTCCCGCCGTACTTGCGGTTGGTGGTGCCGTCGGCCTGCTGGAACGCCTCGAAGATCACCGGGAGTTTCTCCTGCGCGATGCCGATGCCGGTGTCGGAGACGGCGAACGCGACGACGTCGTCGGTGTCCCGGACTCCCTCACGCCCGGCTGCTCCGCCCCTCTCGGCTTCCCTCGACCGGGGGGACCCCCGTCGGTGCTCGGCGTCCTGCACCCGCTCCACCCGCAGCTCGACCTTGCCGTTCGCGGTGAACTTGATCGCGTTGGACAGCAGGTTGCGCAGGATCTGCTGGAGCCGCTGTTCGTCCGAGTACATCTCACGCGGTACGTCCTCACCCACCGCCAGCTCGAAGGCGAGCCCGCGGTCGATCGTGAGGGGGCGGAACGTCGCGTGCACGTAGTCGAGCAGCTTGATCAGCGGCAGCCGTTTGGGGCGTACGTCCATCCGGCCGGCCTCGATCTTCGACAGGTCCAGGATGTCGTTGATCAGCTGCAGGAGGTCCGAGCCCGAGCGGTGGATCGTCGCCGCGAACTGCACCTCCTGGTCGGTGAGATGGCCGTCCGGGTTGTCGGAGAGCAGCCGGGCCAGGATCAGCAGGGAGTTCAGCGGCGTGCGCAGCTCGTGCGACATGTTCGCCAGGAACTCCGACTTGTACTGCGAGGACGTGGCCAGCAGGGCGGCCTTCTCCTCCAGTTCGGCGTTGGAACGCTGGAGTTCGCCCTGCTGCTTCTGAAGTTCGTCCGAACGCTCCTGGAGCTGCGTGGCGAGGCGTTGGGACTCGCCGAGCAGGGACTCCGTCCGGGAGTTGGCGATGATGGTGTTGATGGCGACGCCGATCGTGTTGACGAACTGGTCGAAGAACGCCAGGTGCACATCGGAGAAGCGCGAGAACGAGGCGAGTTCGATGACACCGAGGAGCTTGTCCTCGAAGAGGATCGGGATGATGACGATCGTGGTCGGAGCCGCCTCGCCCAGCCCGCTGTTGATCTTGATGTAGTCGGGCGGGGCGTCCTCGACCAGGATCCGCTTCTTCTCCCGGGCCGCCTGCGCGACCAGACCGTGCACCGGCAGGCCGCCGGTCTCGACGGTCGTGTCCTGGGCGGCGCCGTAGCCGGCGATGAAGGCCAGGCCCTTGATCGGCGCGGTGGTGCGCACGGCCGCGCCGTCCTCGTCCGGGTCGGCCAGGTAGAACGCGCCGTACTGGGCGTTCACCAGCGGGGTCAGCTCGCGGAGTATCAGGTCGGCGACCTCCATCAGGTCCCGGTGGCCCTGCATCAGGGCGGCGAGCCGGGCCAGGTTGGACTCCAGCCAGTCCTTCGCGCGGGTCGTCTCGCGGAGGTTGGCCACCATCAGGTTGATGTTGTCCTTCAGCTCCGCGACCTCGCCCTGCGTCTCCACCGTGATCGAGCGGGACATGTCGCCCTGGGCCACGGCGGAGGCGACCTCGGCGATCGCCCGGACCTGGGTGGTGAGGTTGGAGGCGAGTTCGTTGACTTTCGTCGTCAGGCGCTTCCAGGTGCCGTACACGCCCTCGACCCGGGCCTGGCCGCCGAGCCGGCCCTCGCTGCCGACCTCGCGGGCCACGCGGGTGACCTCCGAGGAGAACGAGGACAGCGTGTCGACCATGGTGTTGATGGTGGTCTTCAGCTCCAGGATCTCGCCGCGCGCGTCCACGTCGATCTTCCGGGACAGGTCGCCCTGCGCCACGGCCGTCGCCACCTGGGCGATGTTGCGCACCTGGGAGGTGAGATTGTCGGCCATGGAGTTGACGTTGTCCGTCAGGTCCCGCCAGACGCCGGAGACACCCAGGACCTGGGCCCGGCCGCCGAGCCGGCCGTCGGTGCCGACCTCGCGGGCCACCCGGGTCACCTCGTCGGCGAAGGCGCGCAACTGCTCCACCATCGTGTTGACGGTGTCCTTCAGCTCCAGGATCTCCCCGCGCGCGTCGACCGTGATCTTCTTCGACAGATCGCCGTTGGCGACGGCCGTCGTCACCTGGGCGATGTTGCGGACCTGCGAGGTCAGGTTCAGCGCCATGAAGTTGACGTTGTCGGTGAGGTCCTTCCAGACGCCGGAGGCGCCCCGGACCTGGGCCTGGCCGCCGAGGTTGCCCTCGGTGCCGACCTCGCGTGCGACGCGGGTGACCTCGTCGGCGAACGCGGAGAGCTGGTCGACCATCGTGTTGATCGTGGACTTCAGCTCCAGGATCTCGCCCTTGGCCTCCACCGTGATCTTCTTGCCGAGGTCGCCCTGGGCGACGGCGGTGGAGACGAGGGCGATGTTGCGGACCTGGGAGGTGAGGTTGTCGGCCATGAAGTTGACGTTGTCGGTGAGGTCCTTCCAGACGCCCGAGACGCCCCGGACCTGAGCCCGGCCGCCGAGGTTGCCCTCGGTGCCGACCTCGCGGGCGACGCGGGTGACCTCGTCGGCGAACGCGGAGAGCTGGTCCACCATCGTGTTGATGGTCGACTTCAGCTCCAGGATCTCGCCCTGCGCGTCGACCGTGATCTTCTGGGACAGGTCGCCGTTGGCGACGGCCGTCGTCACCTGGGCGATGTTGCGGACCTGCGAGGTCAGGTTCGACGCCATGAAGTTGACGTTGTCGGTCAGGTCCTTCCAGACGCCGGAGACGCCCCGGACCTGTGCCCGGCCGCCCAGCCGGCCCTCCGTGCCGACCTCCCGGGCGACCCTCGTCACCTCGTCGGCGAAGGCGGAGAGCTGGTCGACCATCGTGTTCACGGTCAGCTTCAGCTCCAGCAGCTCGCCGGTCGCCTCCACCGTGACCGTGCGCGTCAGATCGCCGCGGGCCACCGCCGTCGTCACCGCCGCGATGTCCCGGACCTGGGCCGTCAGACGGGCGGCCATCGTGTTGACGGCCTCCGTCACGTCCCGCCAACTGCCCGACAGGCCCTGCACCTTGGCCCGGCCGCCGAGCCGGCCCTCGGTGCCGACCTCCCGGGCGACCCGGGTCACCTCGCCGGTGAACAGGGAGAGCTGGTCCACCATCCTGTTCACGGCCCGGCCGAGGCGCCGCAGGTCGCCGCGTAACTCCCGCGTGCCGTCGTGCAGATCGACCCGCTGGGTCAGATCGCCGCCGGCCACCGCGTCCAGTACGCGCGTGGCGTTCGCCGCCGGGGCGACCAGGGCGTCGAGCAGTTGGTTCACGTCGTCGACGCGGGAGGTCCACAGGCCCTGGCCCGGGCTGGCCGAGAGGCGCTCGTCGAGCCGGCCGTGCCGCACCAGCTCCCGTCTGACACGTCGTGTCTCGGTGGTGAAATGGATGCTGCGGTCCATGATCTGGTTGAAGACCGCGGTGAGTTCGGCCACCATCCCGTGGCCGGTTTCCGGCACCTTGGCGAAGTCGCCGTCCCGCGCGGCTGTCATGGCGGCGAGCAGAGGACGCAGATCGGATGCACGAATCTGACCGTCTTCGTGCCGGTCTTCGACCACAGGAGTAGCACTGTTCTCACTCATGGCGGCCCACTTCGGTAACTCGGCGCTTATGGGCGTGGTCAGTCTGTCACTCTGTCGGCATCGACTGTGGCGTATTCGTACGAACTGCCCGGGGAGCTGTCCATGGGGGCCATTCCGACGCAACGGGAGACCGCTTCCCGTGCCTCAGAGGCGCCTGCACACGCTGCGGAGACGCCCGTGCCCGTCCAGGAGGGGCCCGTTTCCGAGGAGCCCGCACCGCCCGCGGAGGTGGTCACACCGCCCGCCGGGGCGCTCGCCTCCGATACGCGTGCGCCCGCCCATGCGACGCCCGGGTCCGCATCCGAGGCGCCCGCACCGGAGCACGCGCGGGCGCACGCGACCCTGCCCGGCAGCCCTCTCGCGCCGGGCGCCGCCCGCGCCCTGGTGCGCGCGGCGCTCGCCGAGTGGACCGGGCTCGGCCTGCCCGGCGCCGGGCACCTCCCCGACCGCCTCGCCGACGACGCCGCGCTCGTCGTCAGCGAACTCGTCACCAACGCCGTCGTGCACGCCGGCACCGCCGTCGAGATGGAGTGCCGGCTCGAAGGCGGCACCCCGGACACGGCCGCGCTCGTCATCGAGGTCTCCGACCACCACCCCTCCCGCGCCCCGCGCGGCAGCGAGCCGGAGACACCGCACGACACCCCCGAGTACGGGCGCGGCCTGCGGCTGGTCGGCGCGCTCTGCGAGGCGTGGGGGATCACGTACCGCACGGGGCGCAAGACCGTGTGGGCGCGGCTGCCCGCCGCGGGCTGCGCGGCGGGCGAGCAGATCGAGGCGTACGCCGGGGAGCAGGCGCTGGCGCGTGGCCTGCGGGTGGCGGAGATCCTGGCGCCGGAACCACGCCAGGGCGTCGAGGCGGGGGAGACCGTCCTGGCCTGGCGTGCCGGGGGAGAACTGTGGGACTCGCGCGGGGGAGGGGAGACCTGGGACTCGCGGGAGGGCGGGGAGGCACGCGACTGGCCCGCCCTGCGGGAGTCCCGTGACCTGCGTGACTGGAACGACTTACGGGACTGGCGGGACCGGCACGAGAACGGCCACGGACGCCACGGTCCCGACGGCGCCTGGCTCGGCCGCGGCGCCCTCTCCTTCCTCGCCGAGGCCTCCGACCTGCTCGCCGGGCAGCTCGACGAGGACCTGGTCGCGGCCCTCGCCGGGCAGCTGATCGTGCCCCGGCTGGCCGACTGGTGCGCGGTGTGGCTGGAGGACGAGGCCACCGGCGACGGCTGGAGGGGCGGAGCCGGCGCGGGCGGCCCGCGCCTGGCCCGGGTGTGGCACGGCAGTGAGAACCGCATCGAGGAGCTGCGTCGCGCCCTGGAGAAGGACCCGCCGCAACCGTTCGACCCGATGGGGGCGGGCCCCTTCGAGCGCGGTCGGGAGCAGGGCGGGTCCGGGCCCGTCGCCTACCCCTGGCCCGCCGAGGCGCTCGGTGACGACGCCGGTGAGCCCGGCGCGGCCCTCGCGTACCGGCTGGTCGCCGGGGGACGTCCGCTGGGCACCCTCGTCATCGGCCGGTCCGGGGCGGCCGGCTTCCCCGACGAGATCACCGGCCTCGTCGAGGACCTCAGCCGCCGGGTGGCCCTCGCCATCGGCGCCGCCCGCCAGTACGCCCGTCAGGCCACGATCAGCGCCGTACTCCAGCGCGGGCTGCTGCCGGGCGCCGTGGCCGAGATCCCCGGCATGCGCAGCGCCCTGGTCTACGAGCCGTGCGACAAGGGCGGGCCGAGCGGTGACTTCTACGACCTGTTCCCGGCCGGTGACGGCCGCTGGTGCTTCGCCGTCGGCGACGTCCAGGGCAAGGGGCCCGAGGCGGCCGTCGTGATCGGCCTGGCGCGGCCCTGGCTGCGGCTGCTGGCCCGCGAGGGCTACCGGGTCGCCGACGTCCTGGACCGGCTCAACCAGCTCCTGCTCGACGACGCCACGGAGGCCGCCGACGCGGCGGCCCGGGCGCTGGTCGCCGCGGGCGCGCGGCCGACCCCGCCCGGCGACGGTCCCCAGACGCGCTTCCTGTCCCTGCTGTACGGGGAACTCGTCCCCTTCGACGGCGGTGTCCGCTGCACCGTCGCCTCCGCCGGGCACCCGCTGCCCCTGCTGCTCGGGGCGGGCGGCGAGGTCCACACGGCGGCGACGCCGCAGACCCTCCTCGGCGTCGTCGAGGACGCCACCTACACCAGTGAGACCTTCGAACTGCGGTCCGGCGACACGCTGCTGTGCGTCACCGACGGCGTGACCGAGCGCCGCTCGGGCTCCCGCCAGTTCGACGACGGGGACGGTCTCGCGGCGGCGCTGGCCGGGTGCGCCGGGCTGGACGCGGAGCTGATAGCCGAGCGGATCAAGCGGCTGGTGCACGACTTCGGGGCGCGGCCCCCGGCGGACGATCTCGCGCTGCTGGTGCTCCAGGCGGACTGACCGCCCGGGTGCTGGACAATGGAGGGCATGCCTTCCGCACTCCCCGACGGCGAGCCCGTCCCCGACGACGGCGCGCTGCCCGCTTCCGCCCTCGCCGGGGCCGCCGATCGTCCGCTCGGGTTCTACCTGCACGTCCCGTACTGCGCGACCCGCTGCGGCTACTGCGACTTCAACACGTACACCGCGACCGAGCTGCGCGGCACCGGCGGCGTGCTGGCCTCCCGCGACAACTACGCCGAGACGCTGGCCGACGAGATCCGGCTGGCGCGCAAGGTGCTGGGCGACGATCCGCGGCCGGTGCGGACGGTGTTCGTGGGCGGGGGGACGCCCACGCTGCTGGACGCCGGTGACCTGGTCCGGATGCTGAAGGCCGTCCGGGACGAGTTCGGGCTGGCGGAGGACGCCGAGATCACGACCGAGGCGAACCCGGAGTCGGTGGATCCCGCGTATCTGGCCGCCCTGCGCGAGGGGGGCTTCAACCGGATCTCCTTCGGGATGCAGAGCGCGCGGCAGCACGTGCTGAAGGTGCTGGACCGCACGCACACGCCGGGGCGGCCCGAGGCGTGTGTGGCGGAAGCCCGGGCGGCCGGGTTCGAGCACGTCAACCTCGACCTGATCTACGGCACCCCAGGCGAGTCCGACGACGACTGGCGGGCCTCGCTGGACGCGGTGCTGGGCGCCGGACCGGACCATGTCAGCGCGTACGCCCTGATCGTCGAGGAGGGCACGCAGCTGGCCCGCCGGATCCGCCGGGGCGAGGTGCCGATGACCGACGACGACGTCCACGCCGACCGGTATCTGATCGCGGACGAGGTCCTCTCCGGCGCCGGCTTCGCGTGGTACGAGGTGTCGAACTGGGCGACCTCCGAGGCCGGGCGCTGCCTGCACAACGAGCTGTACTGGCGCGGGGCCGACTGGTGGGGTGCCGGGCCCGGTGCGCACAGTCATGTGGGCGGGGTGCGGTGGTGGAACGTGAAGCATCCGGGGGCGTACGCGGCCGCGCTGGCGTCGGGGAGGTCGCCGGGGGCGGGGCGTGAGGTGCTCTCGCAGGAGGACCGGCGGGTCGAGCGGATTCTGCTGGAGCTCCGGCTGCGGGACGGGGTGCCGTTGTCGCTGCTGCGGGAGGAGGGGCTCGCGGCGTCTCGGCGGGCCCTGTCCGAAGGGCTGCTTCAGGAGGGGCTGTATGCGCAGGGCCGTGCTGTGCTGACCTTGCGCGGGCGGTTGCTGGCGGACGGGGTGGTGCGCGATCTCGTGGACTGAGGTGCTCGGGACCGGTGCTGCGGCCGGGCGGGTGCGCGGCCCGGCGTAGCGGGGTGCCTCCCCGAGCTCCCCGAGCGCTCCGGGCAGGGTCGCCCCCAGCGCCCACCTGGGCCGCCGCAGCGCCACGATGGCCCGCAGTCGAGTGCGGCTACGGGGCCGTGACGAAGTCGATCAGTTCCTCGACCCTGCCCAGCAGCTCCGGCTCCAGGTCCTTGTACGAGTGCACCCCCGACAGGATCCGCTGCCAGGCCGCCCCCGTGTTCTCCGGCCAGCCCAGGGCCCTGCACACCCCCGTCTTCCAGTCCTGACCGCGGGGGACGCGGGGCCAGGCGCCGATGCCCAGGGACGACGGCTTCACCGCCTCCCAGACGTCGATGTACGGGTGGCCCACGACCAGCGCGTGGTCACTGGTGACGGACCGGGCGATGCGCCACTCCTTCGAGCCCGGGACCAGGTGGTCGACCAGGACGCCGAGGCGGGCGTCCGGCCCGGGGGCGAACTCGGAGACGATCGAGGGGAGGTCGTCGACGCCCTCCAGGTACTCCACGACCACGCCCTCGATGCGCAGGTCGTCGCCCCACACCTTCTCGACCAGCTCGGCGTCGTGGCGGCCCTCGACGTAGATGCGGCCGGCGCGGGCCACGCGGGCGCGCGCGCCGGGGACGGCGACCGACCCGGAGGCCGTGCGGGCGGGACGCGCGGGGCCGCCCGGGGCCGGGCGGACGAGGGTCACCACCCTGCCCTCCAGCAGGAAGCCGCGCGGCTCCAGGGGAAACACCCGGTGCTTGCCGAAGCGGTCCTCCAGCGTCACCGTGCCCGCCTCGCAGCGGATCACCGCACCGCAGAAGCCGGTCCCCGGCTCCTCCACGACCAGACCCGGCTCCGCCGCGACCTCGGGCACCGGCTTGGGCTTCTTCCACGGTGGAGTCAGATCGGCGGAGTACTGGCGCATTCGCATGACGATAGGAGAAGGCGAACGGCGATCACCGCGACACGCCGAAACGCGCCGCCAGCGCGTCGCGTTGCGCCCGCACGAACGCCGCGTCCACCACCGCTCCGTGACCGGGTACGTACAGCGCGTCCTCGCCGCCCAGGCCGAGCAGCCGGTCCAGGGCGGCCGGCCAGTGCGACGGCACCGCGTCCGGGCCCGCCTGCGGCTCATCCGACTCCTCGACCAGGTCGCCGCAGAACACCACCTCCGGATCTCCCGGCACCAGCACCGCCAGGTCGTGCGCGGTGTGCCCGGGGCCGACGTTCGCCAGCAGCACCTGCCGGCCGCCGCCCAGATCGAGGGTCCACTCGCCGGAGACCAGATGGCCGGGCGGGGCCAGCCGCTCCGCCGCCTCCCCGGCCGTGTCCGCCGCCAGACCGTTGCGCACGGCGTCCGCGCGCAGGTCCTCCCGGTCCCGCACCCGCGTCAGCACCGCGTCCACGCCCACCGCGCCGAACACCTCGGTGTCCGTGAAGGCCGCCGCGCCGAAGACATGGTCGAAGTGGGGATGGGTCAGCGCGAGATGCGTCACACGGTGACCCGCGGCCGCCCGCGCCTGTGCCCGCACCTTCGCGCCCTCGGCGAGGCTCGATCCCGCGTCGATCACGAGGGCGGCGCCGTCGCCGACCACCAGCCCCGCCGTGCAGTCCCACACCGGCAGCCGGCACCGCCCCACCCCGGCGGCCACGCGCTCCCACCCGAGGTCTTCCCAAGTCACCGTCATACGGCGACGCTAGCGGTGCGCCCCGCCCGGGGCGCGGCGCCGCACGACCAGCCTTGCCGGGGGTGTACCCCACCGCCGTACACTGGGCCGGGGAATGCTGGCACTCGCACGCGCAGAGTGCCAGGCCGGACCGGCAGGGCAGCAGACGGAGACATCTGGAGGTGTGCGCGATGCTCAGTGAACGCAGGCTTCAGGTGCTGCGCGCCATCGTCCAGGACTACGTCGGCACCGAGGAGCCGGTGGGGTCCAAGGCCCTCACCGAGCGGCACAGCCTCGGCGTCTCCCCGGCCACCGTCCGCAACGACATGGCGGCCCTGGAGGACGAGGGGTACATCGCCCAGCCGCACACCAGCGCCGGGCGCATCCCCACCGACAAGGGCTACCGGCTGTTCGTCGACAAGCTCGCCGGCGTCAAGCCGATGACCGCGCCCGAGCGGCGCGCGATCCAGAACTTCCTCGAGGGCGCCGTCGACCTCGACGACGTCGTGGCGCGCACGGTACGGCTGCTCGCGCAGCTCACGCGCCAGGTCGCCGTGGTGCAGTACCCGTCGCTGACCCGCTCGACCGTGCGGCACGTGGAGTTGCTCTCCCTGGCACCCGCGCGGGTGATGCTCGTGCTGATCACGGACACCGGGCGGGTCGAGCAGCGGGTGGTCGACTGCCCGGCGCCCTTCGGCGAGGCCTCGCTCGCGGATCTGCGCGCGCGCCTCAACAGCCGGGTGGCGAACCGCCGTTTCGCGGATGTGCCCAGTCTGGTGGAGGATCTCCCGGAGGCTTTCGAGCACGAGGACCGGGGTACGGTCTCCACGGTGCTCTCCACACTCCTGGAGACGCTCGTCGAGGAGAACGAGGAGCGGCTGATGATCGGCGGCACCGCCAATCTGACCCGCTTCGGTCATGACTTCCCCCTCACGATCCGGCCGGTGCTGGAGGCGCTGGAGGAGCAGGTCGTGCTCCTCAAGCTGCTCGGCGAGGCGCAGGATCCGGGCGTGACCGTACGGATCGGTCACGAGAACGCCCACGAAGGACTCAACTCCACGTCCGTCGTGTCGGTCGGCTACGGTTCGGGCGGCGAGGCAGTCGCCAAGCTCGGCGTGGTCGGACCGACCCGCATGGACTACCCGGGAACGATGGGAGCGGTACGCGCAGTGGCACGGTACGTCGGACAGATCCTGGCGGAGTCGTAGTGGCCACGGACTACTACGCCGTACTCGGCGTGCGCCGCGACGCGTCGCAGGAAGAGATCAAGAAGGCCTTCCGGCGGCTCGCCCGCGAGCTGCACCCGGACGTCAACCCCGATCCGAAGACCCAGGAGCGGTTCAAGGAGATCAACGCCGCTTACGAGGTGCTGTCGGACCCGCAGAAGAAGCAGGTCTACGACCTCGGCGGCGACCCGCTCTCGCAGGCCGGCGGCGGCGCGGGCGGCTTCGGAGCCGGCGGCTTCGGGAACTTCTCGGACATCATGGACGCGTTCTTCGGCACGGCGTCGCAGCGCGGACCGCGCTCGCGCACCCGCCGCGGCCAGGACGCCATGATCCGTATCGAGGTCGAGCTCGACGAGGCCGCCTTCGGCACGACGAAGGACATCCAGGTCGACACGGCCGTCGTCTGCAACACCTGCAGCGGTGAGGGCGCGGCCCCGGGCACCTCCGCCCAGACGTGTGACATGTGCCGCGGCCGAGGTGAGGTCTCGCAGGTCACCCGTTCGTTCCTGGGCCAGGTCATGACCTCGCGCCCCTGCCCGCAGTGCCAGGGCTTCGGCACGGTCGTCCCGACGCCGTGCCCCGAGTGCGCGGGCGACGGCCGCGTCCGGTCCCGCCGCACGCTCACGGTCAAGATCCCGGCCGGTGTCGACAACGGCACGCGCATCCAGCTCGCCGGCGAGGGCGAGGTCGGCCCCGGCGGTGGTCCGGCCGGTGACCTCTACGTGGAGATCCACGAACTGCCCCACGCGCAGTTCCAGCGCCGCGGTGACGACCTGCACTGCACGGTGACGCTCCCGATGACGGCGGCGGCCCTCGGCACGAAGGTGCCGCTGGAGACGCTCGACGGCCTCGAAGAGGTCGACATCCGCCCGGGCACCCAGTCCGGCCAGTCGATCCCGCTGCACGGCCGGGGCATCACCCACCTGCGCGGCGGCGGACGCGGCGACCTCATCGTCCACGTCGAGGTCACCACCCCGACCAAGCTCGACCCCGAGCAGGAACGCCTGCTGCGCGAGCTCTCCAAGCTCCGCGGCGAGGAGCGCCCCACGGGCCAGTTCCAGCCGGGTCAGCAGGGGTTGTTCTCGCGGTTGAAGGACGCCTTCAACGGGCGCTGACGCGGTGCTGCCGGGGGTCCGGGGGTTGTCCCCCGGGTGGCATGGTCAGCCGGGTCAGCAGGGGTTGTTCTCGCGGTTGAAGGACGCCTTCAACGGGCGCTGACGCGGGTGCTCGGGGTCCGGGGGCGTCCCCCGGGTGGGCCTGGTCAGCAGGGTCGGCAAGGGCTGTTCTCGCGGTCGAAGGACGCCCGCAGCGGGCGCTGGAACGGGTCGTGCTTCTGGTCTATGCCAGTCGGCAGGCCGGTTTCGGGGTTGTTCGGAGGACGTGACAACATGCGGTCATGTCCTCCGCACTGACCGATCTCTTCCCCCTCCCGATCGTGCAGGCCCCCATGGCGGGCGGCGTCTCCGTGCCGCAGCTCGCCGCCGCCGTGTGCGAAGCGGGAGGGCTCGGTTTCCTCGCCGCCGGGTACAAGACCGCCGACGGGATGTACCAGGAGATCAAGCAGCTCCGGAGCCTCACCGGCAGGCCCTTCGGCGTCAACGTGTTCATGCCGCAGCCGGAGTACGCCGACCCCGGCGCCCTCGACGTCTACGCCCACCAGCTGGCCGGCGAGGCCACCTGGTACGAGACCGAGCTCGGCGATCCGGACAGCGGACGCGACGACGGCTTCGAGGCCAAGCTCGTGGTGCTGCGCGACAACCCCGTGCCGGTGGTGTCGTTCCACTTCGGTGTCCCCGGCCGTGAGGTCGTCGACACCCTGCACCGGGTCGGGACCTTCGTCCTGGCCGCCGCGACCACTCCCGACGAGGCCCGGGCGGTGGAGCGGGCGGGCGCGGACGCGGTCATCGCCCAGGGCGTCGAGGCGGGCGGCCACCAGGGCACCCACCGGGACATCCCCGAGACGGACGGGTCCGGCATCGGGCTGCTGTCGCTGATCGCCCAGGTCCGCGAGGCCGTGAGCATCCCGGTCGTCGCCGCGGGCGGCATCATGCGCGGCGGCCAGATCGCCGGGGTCCTCGCGGCGGGCGCGAGCGCGGCCCAGCTGGGCACCGCCTTCCTCGCCACGCACGAGTCGGGCGCGAACGCCCTGCACAAGCAGGCGCTGACCAACCCCCTGTTCGTACGTACGGAGTTGACCCGGGCGTTCTCGGGGCGTCCGGCACGCGGCCTGGTCAACCGGTTCCTGCGTGAGCACGGCCCGTACGCGCCCGCCGCCTACCCCGAGATCCACCACCTCACCTCGCCGCTGCGCAAGGCCGCCGCCAAGGCCGGCGACGCGCAGGGCATGGCGCTGTGGGCCGGGCAGGGGCACAAGATGGCCCGTGAGCTGCCCGCCGGGCAGCTGGTCGAGGTGCTGGCCGGTGAACTGGCCGCCGCCCGGGCCTCGTCGACGGGCGGTGGCGTGCTGTGACCGCGCCGGTGTTCGTCGTCGAGCACTTCGACGCGGGCGGCGGCGGCCGGTACGTCCTCGACGGGCCGGAGGGGCGGCACGCCGTCTCCGTGAAGCGGCTGCGGGCCGGTGAGGACATCGTGCTCACGGACGGGGCCGGCCGCTGGGCGGACTGTGTCGTGCTCGACACGGAAGGCAAGGACCGGCTGATCGTCCAGCTGGACTCGGTGTCCGAGGAGCCCGAGGAGCAGCCTCGGGTCACCGTCGTCCAGGCGCTGCCCAAGGGCGACCGGGGCGAGCTCGCCGTCGAGACGATGACCGAGACCGGCGTCGACGCGATCGTGCCCTGGGCGGCGGCTCGCTGCATCACGCAGTGGAAGGGCGAGCGCGGGGTCAAGGCGCTGGGCAAGTGGCGGGCGACGGCCCGGGAGGCCGGCAAGCAGTCCCGCCGGGTGCGCTTCCCCGAGGTCGCGGAGGCGGCCACGACCAAGCAGGTCGCCGCCCTGCTCGCCGGGGCGGACTTCGCCGCCGTGCTGCACGAGAGCGGGGACGCGCCGCTGGCCACGGCCGCACTGCCGGCCACCGGCGAGATCGTCCTGGTCGTGGGGCCCGAGGGGGGCGTGGCGCCGGAGGAACTGGCGCTGTTCGAGGAGGCGGGGGCGCAGGCGTACCGCCTCGGACGCAGTGTGCTGCGCACATCGACTGCCGGGACGGCCGCCGCGGCCGTACTCCTGGCACGCACCGGACGCTGGTCCTGACCGCTTGGAGGCACCGTGGAACTCGCCCAGGTTCGTCTGCTCGTGACCGACTTCTCCGCTTGTTACCGCTTCTACGGCGAGGTCCTCGGCCTCAAACCGCAGTCGGGCGCGGCGGACGGTCCGTACGAGAAGTTCAGCCCCGCCGTGGGCTCCGCGGGAATCGCGTTGCAGGACCGGTCGGTGATGGCCGAGGTGCTCGACGAACTGGGCGACACGGCGGCCGGTCACCGCTCCCTGGTCGTGCTGCGGGTGGACGGGCTGGACGCGTACTGCGAGGAGATCACGATGCGCGGCGCCACGGTGCTGCACGGCCCGGTGCTCATGACGGACCGCATGCGGGTGGCGCATCTCAAGGACCCCGAGGGCAACTTGGTGGAGCTCCAGGAGTGGCTGCTGCTGCGCGGCTGACGCCTTTGCGCCCTACCGCGCGGCCCCCGTCGGTGGCAGGCTCCCCTTCATGGGGGCTTCGAGGAGGAATCGGCTGGGGCCGCGCGGTCGGCGAGTGGCGGTCGCGGCGACGTTCGCCGCGATGGCGGTGGGCGGCGCTGTGGCCTGCGAGCCGGGCAGCATCAGCTCGGCGTCCGTCGCGTACACCACCGACGAGACGGTGACCAAGGAACTCAACCGGCAGAAGGCGGGCGTGCGTTGGCTCACCTGCACCGCCTCCTACGGGGAGAGCGGCGGGAAGTCGTCACCCTCGGCGCGTGAGCGGACCGTCGCGACCGTCGACTGCGAGGGCGAGACGAACGACGGCAAGGAGATCACCGTCGACGGCAAGGTCACCCACGCCGTGAACGGGGCCTGCGTGCGCGGAGACATCACCGCCAAGGTGGACGGCAAGGTGTGGTTCGAGGTCGACGGGCTCGGCGACTGCGACTCCACCAGCCCGTCGCCCGTCGGCGGGCCCGCGAACGGCGGACCCGGGCCGACCGTCACCGTGACCGTCACCCAGACCATCTGGTGCGAGCGGTACCCGGACTGCCGCCCCGTCGAGGGCAAGTGATCCGAACCCTGTCCGCGCGGCGGTGTCCCTGCATAGGGTGATCGGGTGACATCGCCTGCTTACCTCCGGTTCCCCCATGTGCACGGTGACCTGGTCGCCTTCACCGCCGAGGACGACGTGTGGCTCGCTCCGCTCGACGGCGGCCGGGCCTGGCGGGTCAGCGCCGACAACATGCCGGTGACCCAGCCCCGCATCTCGCCCGACGGCACCACGGTCGCCTGGACCTCCACGAGAGACGGCGCCCCGGAGGTGCTCGTCGCCCCGGTCGACGGCGGTCCCGCCCGGCGGCTGACGTACTGGGGGAGTGCGAAGACGCAGGTGCGCGGCTGGACCCCGGACGGTGAGGTCCTGGCCATCAGCACCCAGGGCCAGGCGAGTCTGCGCCGCACCTGGGCCCGTGCCGTCCCGCTGGACGGCGGCCCGGCCGCCGTCCTGCCGTACGGGCCCGTGGGCGATGTCGCCCACGGGCCGCACACGGTCCTGCTGTCCGCGCCGATGGGCCGTGAGGCCGCCTGGTGGAAGCGGTACCGGGGCGGTACCGCGGGCAAGTTGTGGATCGACCGGCAGGACGACGGGGAGTTCGTGCGCCTGCACGAGGACCTCGACGGCAACATCGAGTACCCGCTGTGGGTCGGGGACCGCATCGCCTTCCTCTCCGACCACGAGGGCACCGGCGCGCTCTACTCCTCCCTCGCCGACGGATCCGACCTGCGCCGGCACACGGCTCTCGACGGCTTCTACGCCCGGCACGCCGCGAGCGACGGCACCCGTGTCGTCTACTCCAGCGCCGGTGAACTGTGGGTGCTGGACGACCTGGAGGGGGCCGAGCCGCGGCGGCTGGAGGTGCGGCTGGGCGGACAGCGCGCCGATCTGCAGCCGTTCCCGGTGAACGCCTCCCGCTGGTTCGGGTCGGCCTGCCCGGACCACACCGCGCGCGGCAGCGCGGTCGCCGTACGCGGCTGCGTGCACTGGGTCACCCACCGCTCCGGCCCGGCCCGCGCCCTGGCCGCGACGCCCGGCGTGCGGGCCCGGCTGCCGCGGACGTTCCGCGCGGACGGCGAGGAGTGGGTGGTGTGGGTGACGGACGCCGAGGGCGACGACGCCCTGGAGTTCGCGCCCGCCACCGGACTCGCCCCCGGGGCGACACCCCGCCGGATCGCCGCCGGGCAGCTCGGCCGGGTCCTGGACCTCGCCATGGCGCCCGACGGCAGCCGGGCCGCGGTCGCCTGCCACGACGGCCGCCTGTTGCTCGTGGAGCGGGAGACGGGCGAGGTGCGCGAGGTGGACCGCAGCGAGGACGGTGACGTGTCGGGGCCCGTCTTCTCGCCCGACTCGTCCTGGCTGGCCTGGTCCCACCCCGGCCCGCGGCCCCTGAGCCAGCTGAAGCTCGCCAACACCACCGACCTGTCGGTCACCGAGGCCACCCCGCTGCGCTTCCAGGACTACGCGCCGGCGTTCACGATGGACGGCAAGCACCTCGCGTTCCTGTCGACCCGTTCCTTCGACCCGGTGTACGACGAGCACGTCTTCGACCTGGCCTTCGTGGAGGGCGCCCGGCCGCATCTGATCACCCTCGCGGCCACCACTCCGTCCCCCTTCGGGCCGCAGCGGCACGGCCGGTCCTTCGAGACGCCCGACCGGGAGGAGACACCCGACAGCGAGGGGACCCCCACCACCCGCATCGACCTCGAAGGCCTCGCCGACCGCATCGTGCCCTTCCCGGTGGAGGCCGCCCGCTACACCAACCTGCGCGCCGCCAAGGACGGTGTCCTGTGGCTGCGCCACCCGGTCTCCGGTGTCCTCGGCGCGTCCCGGGCCACCCCGGACGGCCCCGACCCCAAGTCGGAACTGGAGCGTTACGACCTCGCCCAGCAGCGCGTCGAGCATCTCGCCGTCGACGCCGACCACTTCACGGTGAGCGGCGACGGCAAGCGGGTGCTGCTGTGGACCGACGGACGGCTCAAGGTCGTTCCCAGTGACCGGCGCGCCTCCAACGACGACGACAGCGACACGAACATCACCGTCGACCTGAGCCGGGTACGCCAGATCGTCGACCCGGCGGCCGAGTGGCGCCAGATGTTCGACGAGAACGGCCGCATCATGCGGGACCACTTCTGGCGGCCCGACATGAGCGGCGTCGACTGGGACGGCGTCCTCGACCGCTACCGCCCGGTGGTGGAGCGGCTCGCCACCCACGACGACCTGGTCGACCTGCTGTGGGAGGTCCAGGGCGAACTGGGCACCTCGCACGCCTACGTCATCCCGCGCGGGGGACGCGGCGGCGGCCCCCGCCAGGGTCTGCTCGGCGCCGACCTCTCCCGTCACGAGGACGGCAGCTGGCGCGTCGACCGCATCCTGCCCTCCGAGACCTCCGATCCGGACGCCCGCAGCCCGCTGGCCGCGCCGGGCGTCGCGGTACGCCCTGGGGACGCGATCGTCGCCGTCGCGGGACAGCCGGTCGACCCGGTGGCCGGCCCCGGCCCGCTGCTGATCGGCACGGCCGACAAGCCGGTGGAGCTGACCATCTCCCCGTCCGGCGGCGGCGATCCCCGGCACGCCGTCGTCGTCCCGGTCGCCGACGAGGAGCCCCTGCGCTACCACGCCTGGGTCGCCGACCGGCGCGCCTACGTCCACGAGAAGTCCGGCGGCCGCCTCGGCTATCTCCACGTCCCGGACATGCAGGCCCCCGGCTGGGCCCAGATCCACCGCGACCTGCGGGTCGAGGTCGCCCGCGAGGGCCTGGTCGTCGACGTCCGCGAGAACCGCGGCGGCCACACCTCCCAGCTGGTCGTGGAGAAGCTCGCCCGCCGCATCGTCGGCTGGGCCGTCCCGCGCGGCATGCGCGCCTACAGCTATCCGGAGGACGCCCCGCGCGGCCCCGTCGTGGCCGTCGCCAACGAGTTCTCCGGCTCCGACGGCGACATCGTCAACGCGGCCGTCAAGGCCCTCGGTCTCGGTCCGGTCGTCGGCACCCGCACCTGGGGCGGCGTCATCGGCATCGACAGCCGCTACCGCCTGGTCGACGGCACCCTCGTGACCCAGCCCAAGTACGCCTTCTGGCTGCAGGGCTACGAGTGGGGCGTGGAGAACCACGGCGTGGATCCGGACGTGGAGATCGTCCAACGCCCCCAGGACCACGCGGCAGGCAGGGACACCCAACTGGACGAAGCAATCCGGCTGGCACTGGAGGCACTGGAGTCCAGTCCGGCGAAAACGCCCCCGGCCGTGCCGACCCTTTAAGGGGCGCGGGGCTGTGTCGATGTGCGGCTCCGCCGCGTGGGCGCGACAGGCCACAAACGGCCCGCACCCGACGACGATACGATGCCCGGCAAGACCGAGTTCGGCCGACCCCCGGAGGGAAAATGGCAGGGGAGCCCCAGGAAGACTGCCTGTTCTGCAAGATCGTCGCAGGCACCATCCCGGCGACGATCGTCCGCCAGACGGACACCACCGTCGCGTTCCGCGACATCAACCCCCAGGCCCCCACGCACGTCCTGATCATCCCCAAGGCGCACTACGAGAACGCCGCCGCCCTCGCCGCCGCCGATCCGGCCCTCACCGCGGACGTGCTCCGCGAGGCCCAGGCCGTCGCGGAGGAGGAGAAGCTCGACAGTCACCGTCTGGTCTTCAACACGGGCAGCGGCGCCGGCCAGACGGTCTGGCACGTGCACGGCCACGTGCTCGGCGGCCGCGGCCTCGACTGGCCCCCGGGGTAATCCGCCTTGTCCGTACGTGAACTCGTGGTCCTCGGCACCGCCAGCCAGGTCCCGACCCGGCACCGCAACCACAACGGCTACCTGCTGCGCTGGGACGGCGAGGGCATCCTGTTCGACCCGGGCGAGGGCACGCAGCGCCAGATGCTGCGCGCCGGGGCCGCCGCCCACGACCTGAACCGGATCTGCGTCACGCACTTCCACGGCGACCACTGCCTCGGCCTCGCCGGTGTGATCCAGCGCATCAACCTCGACCGGGTCCCGCACGCGATCACCGCCCACTACCCCCGCTCCGGGCAGCGCTTCTTCGACCGGCTCCGCTACGCCACGGCCTACCGCGAGACCGTCGGCATCACCGAGGCCCCGGTCGACGCCGACGGACCCCTCGCCCGCACCGACGGCTACACCCTGGAAGCCCGGAAGCTGTCGCATCCGGTGGAGTCGTACGGCTACCGGCTCGTCGAGCCCGACGGTCGCCGCATGCTGCCCGAGCGGCTCGCCGCGCACGGCATCGCGGGCCCGGACGTCGGTCGCATCCAGCGCGAGGGCTCCCTCGGCGCGGTCGGCCTCGACGCCGTCAGCGAGGTGCGGCGCGGGCAGCGGTTCGCGTTCGTCATGGACACCCGGCTGTGCGACGGCGTGTACGCGCTCGCCGAGGACTGCGACATGCTCGTCATCGAGTCGACCTTCCTCGACGAGGACGAGGAACTCGCCGTCGAGCACGGGCACCTGACCGCCGGTCAGGCCGCGCGGGTGGCCCGGGAGGGCGGTGTGCGCCACCTCGTGCTGACCCACTTCAGCCAGCGGTACACCGGTTCCGACGAGTTCGAGCGGCAGGCGCGGGCCGCCGGGTACGACGGCGAGCTGACCGTGGCCCACGATCTCCTGCGGGTACCGGTTCCGAAGCGTCGGTGAAACGGCCGTACGATGAATTGATGTCCCTCCCCAAAGCCGAACTGCACCTTCACATCGAAGGCACCCTGGAACCGGAACTCGCCTTCGAGCTCGCCACCCGAAACGGCCTCACGCTGCCGTACGCCGACACGGACGAGCTGCGCGAGGCCTACCGGTTCGACGACCTCCAGTCCTTCCTGAACCTGTACTACGAGCTCATGGCCGTCCTGCGCACCGAGCGGGACTTCGAGGACCTGGCGAACGAGTACCTCGCCCGGGCGGCGGCGCAGGGCGTGCGGCACGCGGAGATCTTCTTCGATCCGCAGGCCCACACCAGCCGCGGCCTGGAGCTCGGCACGGTCGTCGAGGGACTGTGGCGGGCGCTGGGGAGCAGCGAGGCGAACCACGGCGTCTCCACCCGGCTGATCCTGTGCTTCCTGCGCGACGAGTCCGCCGAGTCGGCCCTGGCCACGCTGGACGCCGCCAAGCCCTACCTGGACCGGATCACCGGGGTCGGTCTCGACTCGGCCGAGGTCGGGCACCCGCCGGTGAAGTTCCGCGAGGTCTACGAGAGGGCCGCCGCGCTCGGCCTGCGCCGGGTCGCCCACGCCGGTGAGGAGGGCCCGCCCGAGTACATCATCGAGGCGCTGGACGTCCTCGGGGTGGAGCGGGTCGACCACGGGCTGCGCTGCGTGGAGGACCCGGCGCTGGTGGAGCGGCTGGTGCGCGACCGGGTGCCGCTGACGCTGTGCCCGCTGTCCAACGTGCGACTGCGCACCGTCGACACCCTCGCCGACCACCCCCTGCCCGCCATGCTGGACGCCGGCCTGATGTGCACGGTCAACTCCGACGACCCGGCCTACTTCGGCGGCTACGCCGGCGACAACTTCGAGGCCGTGCGCGCCACCCTCGGCCTCACCGGGGAACGGCTGCGGGAACTCGCCCGCAACTCCTTCCTCGCCTCCTTCCTGGAGGACGACGAGGAGCTGCGGGCGCGGTATCTGGCCGAGGTGGAGGCCTACACCTTCGGCTAGACCCCTTCTGATGGATCTCAGTGGGAGAAGGAGCGGCGTTCGGTGCGGCGAGAGTGCGTGCCGGGCGTCGCGACGCCGCGGAGATCCATCAGAAGGGGCCTCGCTCCGGGCCGGACTCAGAGGGCCTCCGAACCCGCCTTGTCGTAGGCGCGCCGGGCGGGGACGGCGGCGGCCTCCACCGGGATCTCCACCACGGGCTGCTCCGGGGCGCCGATCTCGGGGACCGCGCCGGTGGGCGTGCCGGTGGCGGCGGCGAGCAGGGCGGCCGGGTGGCCGCCGCGGCGGCGGATCGCGCCGGGCAGCAGCGGACGTCCGCCGGTGTGCAGGGCGACCGCGGTCATCGGCACGGCGATCACCAGCAGCCCCCCGCCGAGCACCGCGCCCATGGCCGGGAACCCGGCCTGCGCCGCCAGCACGCTGCCGGTCAGCGGCCCGGCGGCGGTGCCCAGCGAGGACGCCGAGCCGACCAGCACCGCCCAGCGGCCGCGCGGGTCGAGCGAGGCGGCGAGCCCGATGAGGTACGACAGCACCACCGGGTAGAGCGTGTTCCAGGCGATCTCGCCGGCCGCGAAGCTCCCGAAGCCGGTCGCGGAGGCGCTGAGGACGATGCAGCCCGCGATGAGGACCGTGCCCAGGCCGATCGGCACCGCGCGTCCGAGGCGTGCCCCGAGGGCACCGGCCGCCAGGACACCGGCGAGCCCGGCGCCGAGCGCCACCGCGAAGACGGCGCCCACGGCGGCCTCGCCCAGGTGCGCCTGCTCAAGACCTATCCGGCCGCTCACACCCCACAGGGAGTTCTGGGCGAGCGACCAGCACACCATGGCGGCGGCCAGCACCAGCCCCGAACGGGCGTGCGGCAGCCGGGCCTTGGGGTGCCGGGTGGGCGCCGGGGGCGTCCCGACGGGGAGGCGGCCGGTCAACGGCCACACGACCAGGGCCGTGAGGGCGAGCGCGGCCAGGGGCAGACCGTGCCCGGGGCCGAGGTGCGGCACCGTCAGATACACCGCGCCCGCGAGGCCGGAGACGCTCAACAGACCGGCGGTGGAGGCTCGGTGCGGATCCCCCAGGCCCGCGATGAGGGTGGCGGCGACGGTGGTGGCCGTGCCCGAGCCGAAGCCGCCGACGACGGCGCCCACGACGACGGCGGGAATCGAGGTGGCCAGGGCGGCGCCGCCGTAGCCGAGGAGGGCCAGGGCGAGGCCGAGGCGGGCGAGTGTGCGGGCTCCGACCCGCTCGACCCGGGAGGCCAGGACGAATCCGGCGGCGGCCGAACTCAGCAGCAGGGCACTGCCGACGGCGCCGGCCTGCGTGGCGGAGAGCGGAAGTCCCGAGTCGAGCCGGCCGACGGTGGTCGGCAGCAGATACGGGGCGAGGTACCCGGCCGCGAAAAGGGCGACGAGGGGCCAGGGCGTGGTGCGAGGGGCGAACACGGGCGTTCCCAGGGCATGCGAAAGGAGCGGCAGAAAGGGGGAGGGGGCGACGACCGTCGACGGACAGGAACGCGCGGGCAATTTGTATCAAGCAAGTAGTCGGGCGCGTGAGCCGGGAGGGTGTGATGTGGAGCACGTTGCGTTTGGGGCGATGAAGCCCGGGTAAACGGAGCCCTTTCGCCTTGTTCGTCGAGGTGCGGGGAGCCGGTGACGGCGGTGCGGACCCAGCCGCGCGACGACCCCGGTGTCCGACATGCGCCGATGGTGATCGGGGGCGCCGGGGGCGGTTGACGTTCTCATACCCAACCGTCATTCTCATACATGGATGAGATCCCTCGAGATCGCCGACGCCTTCTTCACCGCCCCGCGCGACGGCGACTCACGGCATCGCCGACAAGCTGCCGCGCGACTTCCATGTGCCGTCCGCCGAACCGCGCGACCGCGTCCCCGGGTAGCTCACCGCCCCCTCGCCCGCCGACCGGGCGGCCCTCACCGCCGGACTCGACCTCGTGGGAGACACCCCCGTGAACCTCGCCATCACCGACGTGCGGCTCACCTCGATCCTGGTCGCGGACCCGCCGCTGCTGAACACCCAGGGCGTGCACCAGCCGTACACACCCCGGCTGATCGTCGAGGTCGTCACCGCCGACGGCGTCACCGGCGTGGGGGAGACCTACGGTGACGCCAAGTACCTGGACCTGGCCCGGTCCTTCGCCGAGCGGCTGAAAGGGCGCCAGGTCAGCGACCTGAACGGCCTGTTCACCGTCGCGGACCGGGTCGCGGTGGACGCCTCGCGCGTGCAGAACGCCGTCGACGTCGGCGGGCTGCGCGGCGTCCAGACCGCCGAGAAGCTGCGGCTGTCCGTCGTCTCCGGCTTCGAGGTCGCCTGCCTGGACGCCCTCGGCAAAGCGCTGGGACTGCCCGTGCACACGCTGCTCGGCGGCAAGGTGCGCGACGCCGTCGAGTACAGCGCCTACCTGTTCTACAAGTGGGCCCACCACCCCGAGGGCGTGCCCGCCGAGAAGGACGACTGGGGCGCCGCCGTCGACCCGGCCGGAGTGGTGGAACAGGCCCGCCGCTTCAAGGAGCGCCACGGCTTCACCTCCTTCAAGCTCAAAGGCGGCGTCTTCCCGCCGGCCGAGGAGATCGCCGCCGTACGCGCGCTCGCCGAGGCCTTCCCGGGGCACCCGCTGCGGCTCGACCCGAACGGCGCCTGGTCCGTCGAGACGTCCGTGCGGGTGGCCCGCGAGCTCGGGGACGTCCTGGAGTACCTGGAGGACCCGGCGCTCGGCACACCCGCCATGGCCGAGGTCGCCGAACGCACCGGGGTGCCGCTCGCCACCAACATGTGCGTGACGACCTTCGCCGAGATCGAGGAGGCGTTCACCCGCGGCGCGGTCCAGGTCGTGCTCTCCGACCACCACTACTGGGGCGGACTGCGCAACACCCAGCAGCTCGCCGCCGTCTGCCGCACCTTCGGCGTCGGCGTGTCGATGCACTCCAACACCCACCTCGGCATCTCCCTCGCCGCGATGACCCATGTGGCGGCCACCGTCCCGGACCTCCACCACGCCTGCGACTCCCACTACCCCTGGCAGTCGGAGGACGTCCTCACCGAGCGGCTCGCCTTCGAGGACGGCAGGATCACCGTGTCCGACGCCCCCGGCCTCGGCGTGGAACTCGACCGCGAGCGGCTGGCCGCACTGCACCGGCGGTGGCTGGACGACGACGGTGCCCTGCGGGACCGCGACGACGCGGCGGCGATGCGGGTCGCCGACCCGCAGTGGGTGACGCCCGCCGTGCCCCGCTGGTGACCCCGGCTCATGCCGGTGCGGGGGCGCGCGAGGGTCCTGCGCGAGCTGACGGGTCGGGTGGGTCCGGCGTGATCGGCGTCACGTCGTCGGTGAAGTGGTGCAGACTGGCCTGACCCGCACCACGTCAGGGAGCGCATCGTGACCGCGTCCACCGCCCCGGCCGGAAAGGGCCCGGGAAAGGGATCGCACCGCCAGAGCCAGGCCGATCCCCTCGCCCCGCTGCGCAGGCCGGACGACCCGCCCTGGGACGTCTATCTCACCGGCACCGTCTTCCTGGACATCATCTTCACCGGCCTCGACTCCGCCCCGGTGCGGGGCACGGAGTCCTGGGCGCGCGGAATGGGGTCGAGCCCCGGCGGCGTCGCCAACATGGCGACCGCCCTGGCCCGCCTCGGCCTGCGGACGTCCCTCGCGGCGGCCTTCGGCGACGACCACTACGGCGACTACTGCTGGGACGCCCTGGAGCACGGCGAGGGCATCGACCTCTCCCCGTCGCGCACGGTGCCCGGCTGGCACTCCCCGGTGACCGTCTCCATGGCCTACGAGGGGGAGCGCACCATGGTCTCGCACGGCCACGAGCCACCCCCCGAGGAACCCGCCCCCGCGTGCCCGCCCCGCGCCCGTGCCGCCGTCGCCTCCCTCGCCCCCGGCGTCAGCGCGCCCTGGATCGCCCAGGCCGCGAGCACCGGCACCCGCGTGTTCGGCGACGTCGGCTGGGACGACACCGGCGCGTGGGATCTGGCGGGCCTGCCCGACCTGCCGCACTGCGAGGCGTTCCTGCCGAACGCGGAGGAGGCCATGCGGTACACCGGCGCGGACTGCCCCCGGGCCGCCGCGCACGCCCTGACCGAGTACGTGCCGCTCGCGGTGGTCACCCTCGGCGCGGACGGTGCGTACGCCGTGGACCGGCGGACGGGGGAGACGGCGGAGGTACCGGCGATCGAGGTCGAGGCGCTCGACCCGACGGGAGCCGGCGACGTGTTCGTCGCCGGGTTCGTGGCCGGGACCCTGGCGGACTGGCCGCTGGCGGACCGGCTGGCCTTCGCCGGACTGACGGCGGCGCTGTCGGTGCAGGAGTTCGGGGGGTCGCTGTCGGCGCCGGGGTGGTCGGAGATCGCGGCGTGGTGGCGCAAGGTGCAGTCGGTCGCGGAGCAGTCGGCGGCGGCCCTGGAGAGGTACGGGTTCCTGGCGGGGCTCGTGTCGGAGGAACGGGTGCGGCCCTGGCCGCTGCGGCGCGCCGTGCCCACGATCGGCTTCCGCCGCTCCGCCTGACCCCCGGCCCTTCGGGCAGCTCCGCCCGGACCCCGGCCCGCGCCGCCGCCCCCCTTTCCAACCCCGTCCCCAAAACCCCTACGGCGATGTCACTCCCCCGTCGTACCCTGGGAATCGCGAGGCCGCCCTCAGCTACGCGGCCGTGACGAGGAGGAACCGCAGGCCTCAGCGCCGGCCCATGACTCAGACACCCACAGCTCACACCCCCGCGCAGGAGCAGGCGAGAGCGCAGCTCACCGTCCCCGCCCAGCACCCCATGGTGACCGTTCTGGGATCCGGCGACTCCCTTCTGCGCGTGATCGAGAAGGCCTTCCCGGCGGCCGACATCCACGTCCGGGGCAACGAGATCAGCGCGGTCGGCGACTCCAAGGACGTCGCCCTCATTTCGCGCGTTTTCGACGAGATGATGCTGGTGCTCCGCACCGGGCAGCCGATGACGGAGGACGCAGTGGAACGCTCGATCGCCATGCTCAAGGCGAGCGACAACGGCGAGAGCGACGGCCAGGAGACCCCGGCCGAGGTGCTCACGCAGAACATCCTGTCCTCGCGCGGCCGCACGATCCGCCCCAAGACGCTCAACCAGAAGCGCTACGTGGACGCGATCGACAAGCACACGATCGTCTTCGGCATCGGCCCCGCCGGCACCGGAAAGACCTACCTGGCGATGGCCAAGGCGGTGCAGGCCCTGCAGTCCAAGCAGGTCAACCGCATCATCCTGACCCGTCCCGCGGTCGAGGCCGGAGAGCGGCTCGGGTTCCTCCCGGGCACGCTCTACGAGAAGATCGACCCGTACCTGCGCCCGCTCTACGACGCCCTGCACGACATGCTCGACCCGGACTCGATCCCGCGGCTGATGGCGGCGGGCACCATCGAGGTCGCGCCGCTGGCGTACATGCGTGGTCGTACGCTCAATGACGCCTTCATCATCCTGGACGAGGCCCAGAACACGAGCCCCGAACAGATGAAGATGTTCCTCACCCGCCTCGGCTTCGAGTCGAAGATCGTGATCACGGGTGACGTGACGCAGGTCGACCTGCCCGACGGGACGAAGAGCGGTCTGCGCCAGGTGCAGGACATCCTGGAAGGCGTCGAGGACGTGCATTTCTCCCGGCTGTCGTCCCAGGACGTCGTCCGGCACAAGCTGGTGGGCCGTATCGTCGACGCGTACGAGAAGTACGACACCACGCACGGCACCCGGAACGGCGCGCACCAGGGCCGCGGCAAGTCCGGGCACAAGGGGAAGTAGACACACACAGCACCATGTCGATCGACGTCAACAACGAGTCCGGCACCGAGGTCGACGAGCAGGCGATCCTCGACATCGCCCGCTACGCGCTCGCTCGGATGCGCATCCACCCGCTCTCCGAGCTCTCGGTGATCGTCGTGGACGCCGACGCCATGGAGCAGCTCCATCTCCAGTGGATGGACCTCCCGGGTCCCACGGATGTCATGTCCTTCCCGATGGACGAGCTGCGCCCGCCCTCCAAGGACGACGACGAGCCGCCGCAGGGGCTGCTCGGTGACATCGTGCTGTGCCCCGAGGTCGCTCAGAAGCAGGGCAAGGAAGCCGACACGCAGCACTCCATGGACGAGGAGCTGCAGTTGCTCACCGTCCACGGAGTGCTGCACCTGCTGGGCTACGACCACGAGGAACCGGACGAGAAGGCCGAGATGTTCGGCCTCCAGGCGGCCATCGTGGACGGCTGGCGCGCGGAGCGGGGCCTGACCGGCCCGTCCCCGGCGCCGACGGTCTCGTAGCGCCGCCGATGAGTCCCCAACTGGCTCTGGGCGCCATCGCCCTGGTCGTCGTGGCCTGGCTCGCCGCCTGCGCGGAGGCGGGCCTCGCGCGCGTTTCCAGCTTCCGCGCCGAGGAGGCCGTGCGCTCCGGCCGCCGCGGCAGCGCCAAGCTCTCCCAGGTCGCCGCCGACCCGACCCGCTACCTGAACGTCGCGCTGCTGGTCCGCGTCGCCTGCGAGATGGCCGCCGCCGCGCTGATCACCTACGGCTGCCTGCAAGAGTTCGACGGCACCACCGAGGCCCTCCTGGTCGCCATCGCGGTCATGGTCCTCGTGTCGTACGTCGCCGTCGGCGTCTCCCCGCGCACCATCGGCCGCCAGCACCCCCTGAGCACCGCGACGGTCTCGGCGTACGTCCTGGTGCCGCTGGCCCGGATCATGGGCCCGATCCCGTCGCTGCTCATCCTCATCGGCAACGCGCTCACGCCCGGCAAGGGCTTCAGGCGCGGCCCCTTCGCCTCCGAGGCGGAGCTGCGCGCGCTGGTCGACCTGGCCGAGAAGGAGTCCCTCATCGAGGACGAGGAGCGCCGCATGGTGCACTCGGTCTTCGAGCTGGGCGACACCCTCGTGCGCGAGGTCATGGTGCCGCGCACGGACCTGGTGGTCATCGAGCGTTTCAAGACCATCCGCCAGGCCCTCACCCTCGCCCTGCGCTCCGGCTTCTCGCGCATCCCGGTGACCGGCGAGAGCGAGGACGACATCGTCGGGATCGTCTATCTGAAGGACCTCGTCCGCAGGACGCACATCAGCCGTGACGCCGAGTCCGAGCAGGTGTCCACGGCCATGCGCCCCGCCTTCTTCGTGCCCGACACCAAGAACGCCGGTGACCTGCTGCGCGAGATGCAGAAGGAACGCAACCACGTCGCCGTGGTCATCGACGAGTACGGCGGCACGGCCGGCATCGTCACCATCGAGGACATCCTGGAGGAGATCGTCGGCGAGATCACCGACGAGTACGACCGTGAACTGCCGCCGGTGGAGGACCTCGGCAAGGACCGCTTCCGGGTCACCGCCCGCCTCGACATCGAGGACCTGGGCGAGCTGTACGGCCTGGAGGCCTTCGACGACGAGGACGTCGAGACGGTCGGCGGCCTGCTGGCCAAGGCGCTGGGCCGCGTCCCCATCGCGGGCGCCTCCTCCGTCGTGGACCTGCCCGACGGCCGCGAGCTGCGGCTGACGGCGGAGGCCGCCGCCGGCCGCCGGAACAAGATCGTGACGGTGCTGGCGGAACCGGTGGACCCGGCGGAGCCGCCCGAGGAGGAGAAGCCGGAATGACTCCGCAGGAGCTGCGCGCGTTCTGTCTGTCCTTCGACGCGGCGGTGGAGGACTTCCCGTTCAGCCCGGAGCTCTCGGTCTTCAAGGTGCAGGGCAAGCTCTTCGCCCTGTCGCACCTCGACGCACGGCCGCTGAAGGCCAACCTCAAGTGCGACCCGGAGGAGGCGATCCGCCTGCGCCGCGAGTACGAGGGGCTGATCGTCCCGGGCTGGCACATGAACAAGCGCCACTGGAACACGGTCACCGTCGAGGGCGCCCTCCCGGACGAGCTGGTCCGGGAGCTCATCGAGGACTCCTACGACCTGGTCGTCGCGGGTCTGCCGCGGGCGGACCGCCTCCGCCTCGACCGCGCCTGACGCTTCCGTATGCTCGGATCATGACCGACAGCAGCGCGCTCGACCCCGAGGACCGCAAGATCGTCACCCTGGCCCGTTCCGCGCGGGCCCGCAACGGCGTGCCCGAGGGCGCGGCCGTGCGGGACGAGACCGGACGCACCTATGTCGCGGGCACCGTGGCCCTCGACTCCCTGCAGCTCAGTGCCCTGCGGACCGCTGTGGCGATGGCGGTGGCCTCGGGCGCCCGCTCGCTGGAGGCGGCCGCGCTGGTGACGGAGGCGGAGACCGTCTCCGCGCAGGACCGGGCGGCGGTGCGGGAGCTGGGCAGCGCCGAGACGCCGGTCCTGGTGGCCGGGCCGGACGGGACGGTGCGGACCACCGTCACCGCCGGCTGAACCTCACTGGGGGCGGCTCTCATTAGGCCGGTTCTCCCCCTTGCCGCCCCTGCTCCCAGGCGCATCAATGGAACCGTATGTTCCGACGGACCGTCAGGTTCGACTCTCGCGCAGCGTGCCCGCACCCACCTGCCGAGCGGTCCCCCCACACGGAAAGGGAGCCGGAATCCCATGAGATGCAAGCGAATCGGAGCAGGTGCGGCACTGGCGGCCGGGGCCCTCGCGGTCACCGGGCTCGCCTTCGCCCCCGCAGCCCTCGCCGTCACCCCCCAGACGGCGACGATCAGCGCGGACTGCGGCGGCTTCGGCAGCGGTGAGGCCACGCTCACGGCCACGCAGGACGGCACCGCCGCCACCGTCACGGTCACGTCCTCCGCGATCACGGCGCCCATCGCGCTGGGAGAGGACTCGATCTCCTCCGCCCTCACCCTGGTGAAGAGTGGCGGCGGAACCGTCGACTTCACCGGCACGGAGAACCCGGCGATGGCCGCCGGCGCCCCCGTCGAGGTCGGCCCTCTCAGCGGCACCGTGGCCTCGGGCGACAGCCTGGAGGCCTTCGGCGGCTCGCTGCGGATGACCGTCTTCGGCATCACCATCACCTGCACGGCGACCGGGCCGCAGTCACCGGGCCCGTTCGTCTTCGACTGAGACCGCGGCGGCGCGGCCCCGGCGTCAGAGCGCGTCGGGGCCGCGCTCGCCCGTCCGCACGCGCACGACCGTGTCGACGGGCAGCGCCCACACCTTGCCGTCGCCGATCTTGCCGGTGTGCGCGGCCTTCACGACCGCGTCGATGACGTCCTCGGCGACCGCGTCCTCGACGACGACCTCGATGCGGACCTTGGGTACCAGGTCGACCTGGTACTCGGCGCCGCGGTACACCTCGGTGTGGCCGCGCTGCCGGCCGTAGCCGCTGGCCTCGCTCACGGTCAGGCCGTGCACGCCGAGTGCCTGCAGGGCGTTCTTGACCTCGTCGAGGCGGTACGGCTTGACGATCGCGGTGATGAGCTTCATGCCTGGGGGGTGACCTTCCGGGCGGGGGAGACGACGGAGGAGGAGACCGGGGCGCCGTGGCCCAGGACCCCGTGATCGTAGGCCGTCCCGGCATGCGCCGTAAGGTCCAGGCCGGTCTGCTCCCGCTCCTCGTCGGCACGGAAGCCCCTCGCGGTGTCGATCAGCCCGGCGATGCCGTACGTCACGCCGAACGCGTACGCCGCCACGACGACCACGGCATGGAACTTCCGGCTCACGGCGTACGAGCGGACGGGGTGAGGGCGACCAGGTCGAGGGTGTTGGGGAACGCGGCGGCCGCGAGGCCGTCGGCGCCGAGGGCGGAGGAGCTCACCAGAGGCGTCCGGTACAGGGCGGCTTCGTGGATCAGGGACAATGGGCGCCATGAGCGTTCGTACCCAGTCATCCGAAGAGCCGGCCGGAGCTGTCCACAGGGCCGGCTTCGCCTGCTTCGTGGGCCGTCCCAACGCGGGCAAGTCCACCCTCACGAATGCTCTGGTCGGCCAGAAGGTGGCGATCACGGCGAACCAGCCGCAGACGACGCGGCACACCGTGCGGGGCATCGTGCACCGCCCGGACGCCCAGCTGATCCTGGTCGACACCCCGGGGTTGCACAAGCCGCGCACACTGCTGGGCGAGCGGCTCAACGACGTCGTGCGCACCACGTGGGCCGAGGTCGACGTGATCGGCTTCTGTCTGCCGGCGAACGAGAAGCTCGGTCCCGGCGACCGCTTCATCGCGAAGGAACTGGCGTCCATCAAGAAGACGCCGAAGATCGCCATCGTCACCAAGACCGACCTGGTGGACAGCAAGGCGCTCGCCGAGCAGCTGATCGCCGTCGACCAGCTCGGCAAGGAGCTCGGCTTCGAGTGGGCCGAGATCGTGCCGGTCTCGGCCGTCGCCGACCAGCAGGTGGGTCTGCTGGCCGATCTGCTCGTCCCCCTGCTGCCCGATGGCCCCGCGCTCTACCCCGAGGGCGACCTGACCGACGAGCCCGAGCAGGTCATGATCGCGGAGCTGATCCGCGAGGCCGCGCTGGAGGGCGTCCGTGACGAGCTGCCGCACTCCATCGCGGTCGTCGTCGAGGAGATGCTCCCGCGCGAGGACCGCCCCGCCGACAAGCCCCTCCTCGACATCCACGCCTTCGTCTACATCGAGCGCCCCAGCCAGAAGGGCATCATCATCGGCCCCAAGGGCAAGCGCCTGAAGGAGGTCGGCATCAAGTCCCGCAAGCAGATCGAGGCGCTGCTGGGCACGCCGGTCTTCCTCGACCTGCACGTGAAGGTGGCCAAGGACTGGCAGCGGGATCCCCGGCAGTTGCGCAAACTGGGGTTCTGAGAGCCCGCGGCCCGCTCCAAGGCCGTCCGCGGGCTCGCGCACATCTCCGGGAGCGGGCGGTCAAGCCGTGGGCCCCTGTGCCCGCAGCAGCTCCCGGTACCAGTGGTACGACGCCTTGGGGGTCCGCTCCAGGGTGTCGAAGTCGACGTGGATCAGGCCGAAACGGCGTGCGTAGCCCTCCGCCCACTCGAAGTTGTCGAGCAGGGACCACACGAAGTAGCCGCGCACGTCGACGCCCGCCTCCACCGCCCGGTGCAGGGCCCGCACATGGCCGTCCAGATAGGCGATGCGGTCTTGGTCGTCCACGCCCGGGTACGCGCAGCCGTTCTCGGTGATGACGACGGGTGGGAGCCGGTCGCCGTAGCGGTCGCGGAACGTGGTGAGCAGTTCGGTGAGGCCCTCGGGGACGACCGGCCAGCCGAAGTCCGTCACCGGGCGTCCCTCGATCTCCCGGACGGAGAAGGGCAGTTCGGCGGGCATCGTAACCCCGCCGAACTCGATCTGCGCGCCCTGCGGGGCACCCACCCTGGTCGGCGCGTAGTAGTTGATGCCGTACCAGTCGAGCGGCTCGGCGATCACCTTCAGGTCGGCCTCCACGTCCCCGGGCATCAGCTCGCCGATGCCGTCCGGGTACCGGCCCAGCAAAAGTGGGTCCGCGAACAGGCGGTTCAGCAGCAGGTCGTAGAAGTCGGCCGCCTCCACGTCCGCCGCCTCGGTCGAGGCCGCCCAGGTCGGGCCGTGCGAGTTGGCGATGCCGATGTCCCCGGCGCCCGAGGCGCGCAGGGCCCGGACGGCCAGGCCGTGGGCGAGCAGCTGGTGGTGGGCGGCCGGCAGCGCGTCGAACATCAGCCGCTTCCCCGGCGCGTGCACGCCCAGGGCGTGACCCAGCAGGGTGTGCTCGGCGGGCTCGTTCAGGGTGATCCACTTCGTCACACGGTCGCCCAGCCGGCCCGCGACCAGCGACACGTGCTCGGCGAAACGCGCGGCCGTGTCCCGCTCCAGCCAGTCCAGGTCCGCCGGCAGGTCCCAGTGGAACAGCGTCGGCACCGGGCGGACACCGGCCGCGCACAGGTCGTCCACCAGCCGGTCGTAGAAGTCCAGGCCCTTCTCGGAGCGCACGCGCGGCCAGGAGAGCGAGAAGCGGTAGGCGTTCACGCCGAGGCCGGCCAGGAGTGCCACGTCCTCGCGGTGGCGGTGGACGTGGTCGCAGGCCACCGCCGCCGTGGAGCCGTCCTTCACCCGTCCCGGCTCCGCCGTGAACGCGTCCCACACGGACGGTTCGCGCTCGTCCGCGGCGCCCTCGATCTGGTGCGCCGAGGTGGACACGCCCCAGAGGAAGCCGTCGGGGAAACGGGGGATCGCGGTGCCTGCGTCAGTCGCCATGCGCTGGATCATCCGTACCGACGGTAACGGAAGTCAACGCCCGCGCGGGAAGCGGCCGTTAGGCCCCTTCCTTCAGCACCCGCGAGATCAGCTTGCGCTGCTCCGCCGTCAGCCGGGGATCCGCGCAGTACACGGTCTTCCCGTCCACCGTGAGCTGGTAGCTGAAGCCGTCCGGCAGCCCGACCGGCGGCGTGCTCCGCCCGTCGGCGACCGCCTGCCCGGCCAGGGCGTGCCACTCGGCGGCATCGGGCCGGCCCGAGGTGTCCACCTCCGCGTGCCGCTCGATGCCCGCGAACCCGCCCGTGCGCCTCACCTGAATCCGCATGGGACCTGTCTAGTACGGAATTACAGGGTCCGCACCCCGACCCGCTCCCAGGCCTTCGACACGGCGTCCAGCTCCTCCCCGTCGCCGAAGCGCTCCCGGGCGGCCTTGACGGTGAGCGTGGCGAAGTCGGCGAACAGGGCGTCCTGCCTCAGCTCGCCGCCGGTCAGCACGTCGTACCAGACCTGCCCGGCCCGCTCCCAGGCGTGGCCGCCGAGGGCGGTGGCCGCGAGGTAGAAGGCGTGGTTCGGGATGCCCGAGTTGATGTGCACGCCGCCGTTGTCGCGGCCGGTGCGCACGAAGTCGTCCATCGTGGCCGGCTGCGGGTCCTTGCCGAGGACGTCGTCGTCGTACGCCGTGCCCGGCTCCTTCATGGAGCGCAGGGCCGTGCCGGTCACGCGGGGGGCGAGCAGGCCCGCGCCGATCAGCCAGTCGGCCTCGGCGGCGGTCTGCCCGAGCGTGTACTGCTTGATCAGGGCGCCGAAGACGTCCGACAGGGACTCGTTGAGCGCGCCCGGCTGGCCGAAGTAGGTGAGGTTGGCCGTGTACTGCGTGACGCCGTGCGCGAGTTCGTGGCCGATGACGTCGATCGGGAGGGTGAAGTCGAGGAAGATCTCCCCGTCCCCGTCGCCGAAGACCATCTGCTCGCCGTTCCAGAACGCGTTGTTGTAGTCGCGGTCGTAGTGGACCGTCGCGTTCAGCGGGAGGCCGCTGCCGTCGATCGAGTCGCGCCGGTAGGCCTGGAGGAACAGCTCGAAGGTGGCGCCGAGACCCGCGTAGGCGCGGTTGACGGTGGCGTCCTTGCCGGGCTTGTCGCCCTCGCCGCGGACCTTGTGGCCGGGCAGGTTGGTGCCGTGCCGGGCGTCGTGGACGGTGCGCCGCGGCTTGCCTTCGGGGACCGCGGCGACGGCGGTGGCGCCGATGACCGTGGTCAGGCGGCGCTGGGTGCGCTCGAAGGCGTCGCGCTGCAGGGTGCGGCGGGCGGGACCGGCGAGCGCGGGGTCCTCGGCGCGGGCGAGCCGGTCGAGGACATGGGGCGGGACGATGGTGCAGAAGACGGGCTCGAAGCCCCCGTGAGTCGTCATGCCCGGCACCTTTGCACTGCGTGACGATGCTGTCACTGCTCGCCACCATGATTGGTGAAATACCGTGACAACGCCCTTCACGCTCCGTGGCGGAGTGGTATAGCGCACTTTTTGTCCCGTATGTGCTTCGGGTCCCGCATACTGGAACGACCCCACGCGCCGGGAGGGGCTCGGCTAGCATGCTGCGCATCATGCGTTTCGGGCTGCTTCTCCTTAGCTGCCGCGGCGAGGGCCTGTAGTCGAGGCCGACTCCCTCCCCGCGGAGCTTGGTGCTGCGTCGTCGGCCGTCCTTCCCGGACCCCTTGAGGAGCCCCCGCATCATGGCGAACCGCCAGCAGCCCAGTTCCATGCCGATCCACAAGTACGGCCGCTACGAGCAGGTCGACCTCCCGGACCGCACCTGGCCTGAGCAGCGCATCACCACCGCCCCCCGCTGGCTCTCCACCGACCTGCGCGACGGCAACCAGGCCCTGATCGACCCCATGTCGCCGGCCCGCAAGCGCGCCATGTTCGACCTGCTGGTGAAGATGGGCTACAAGGAGATCGAGGTCGGCTTCCCGGCCTCCGGCCAGACCGACTTCGACTTCGTGCGCTCCATCATCGAGGAGCCCGGGGCCATCCCCGACGACGTCACCATCTCCGTACTGACCCAGGCCCGCGAGGACCTGATCGAGCGCACGGTGGAGTCCCTGAAGGGCGCCAAGCGCGCCACGGTCCACCTGTACAACGCCACCGCCCCGGTCTTCCGCCGGGTCGTCTTCCGCGGCTCCAAGGACGACATCAAGCAGATCGCCGTCGACGGCACCCGCCTGGTCATGGAGTACGCCGAGAAGCTGCTGGGCCCGGAGACCGAGTTCGGCTACCAGTACAGCCCCGAGATCTTCACCGACACCGAGCTGGACTTCGCGCTGGAGGTCTGCGAGGCGGTCATGGACGTCTGGCAGCCCGGCCCGGGCCGCGAGATCATCCTGAACCTGCCCGCCACCGTGGAGCGGTCCACGCCGTCCACGCACGCCGACCGCTTCGAGTGGATGGGCCGCCACCTCTCCCGCCGCGAGCACGTCTGCCTGTCGATCCACCCGCACAACGACCGCGGCACCGCCGTCGCCGCCGCCGAGCTGGCCCTGATGGCCGGCGCCGACCGCGTCGAGGGCTGCCTGTTCGGGCAGGGTGAGCGCACCGGCAACGTCGACCTGGTCACCCTGGGCATGAACCTGTTCTCCCAGGGCGTCGACCCGCAGATCGACTTCTCCGACATCGACGAGATCCGCCGCACGTGGGAGTACTGCAACCAGATGGAGGTCCACCCGCGCCACCCGTACGTGGGCGACCTGGTCTACACGTCCTTCTCCGGCTCCCACCAGGACGCCATCAAGAAGGGCTTCGACACCATGGAGGCCGACGCCGCCGCCCGGGGCGTCACCGTCGACGACATCGAGTGGGCCGTCCCCTACCTGCCGATCGACCCCAAGGACGTCGGCCGCTCCTACGAGGCGGTCATCCGGGTCAACTCGCAGTCCGGCAAGGGCGGTATCGCCTACGTCCTGAAGAACGACCACAAGCTGGACCTGCCGCGCCGGATGCAGATCGAGTTCTCCAAGCTCATCCAGGCGAAGACGGACGCCGAGGGCGGCGAGGTCACGCCCAAGGACATCTGGTCGGTCTTCCAGGACGAGTACCTGCCCAACCCCGAGAACCCGTGGGGCCGGATCCAGGTCAAGAACAACCAGTCGACCACCGACACCGACGGCGTGGACACCCTGAAGGTGGAGGCCACGCTCGACGGTCAGGACACCGTCCTGACCGGTTCCGGCAACGGTCCGATCTCGGCCTTCTTCGACGCCCTGCAGTCCGTCGGCATCGACGTGCGCCTGCTGGACTACCAGGAGCACACGATGAGCGAGGGCGCCTCCGCGCAGGCCGCCTCGTACATCGAGTGCGCCATCGGCGACAAGGTCCTGTGGGGCATCGGAATCGACGCCAACACCACGCGGGCCTCGCTGAAGGCGGTCGTCTCGGCCGTCAACCGCGCGGCCCGCTGACCAGCCGTACGGGTCTGCGTCCGAAGGCCGCTCAAGGACGCCACAGGGGCTCCGTCCGCCGACGTAGGCGGGCGGAGCCGCGTCGTATACCGGCCATTTGCTGTGGAGGTCACGGAAAGGTCTCCTCCGGGGTGCTGACTCCTCGTCTCCGATGTGGCTAACATCACGCAAGCGCGGCGGCGTTGCCGCGCGGCGTGACGGAGGTGCGACGTGCTGCCAGGACGGGGACGAAACGGCCATGCCGCCAGGTGTTCGCGCATCCTGGGCACCCGCACCGCGTGGACGGCCGCCGGTGACGGGGAGTTCTTCTGCCCCGGCTGCGGCGGCGACCGCAACTACCAGCGGCTGACCGGACAACGCCGCTTCACCCTGCTCGGCCTGCCCGTGCTGCCGCGCGGCGAGACCGGCCCGGTCGTGGAGTGCGCCGCCTGCCGCCGCCACTTCGGCACGGACGTCCTCGACCACCCCACCACCACGCGCTTCTCCGCGATGCTCCGCGACGCCGTGCACACGGTCGCCCTCGCCGTGCTGGCCGCGGGCGGCGCCGGTTCCCGTACGGCACTGGAGGCCGCCGTGCTCGCCGTGCGCGCGGCCGGCTTCGACGACTGCACCGAGGAGCAGCTGGCCGCCCTCGTCGAGGCGCTGGAGGCCGACACCGGCCGGATCACCGGTGGACCGTGCGGCGCCGGGCTCGCCATAGAGCTGCACGAGGCCCTGGACCCGCTCGCCCCGCACCTCGCCACCGTCGGCCGCGAATCGATCCTGCTCCAGGGCGCCCGCATCGCCCTCGCGGACGCGCCGTACACCCCGGCCGAGCGGGATGTGCTGGCGACGGTGGGTGCGGCGCTCACCATCTGCTCCGACGACGTGACCCGGCTGCTGGCGGCGGCGGCGCGCACGCCTTCGTAGGGCACGCCCCCACGTACTCCCCGGGGAGTAGCGCGCGGCCGGGGCCGCCCCCGGCAGCAGCCCCCGGCTCGACCTCACGCCCGACGAAACGGCACCCGGCGGACGGGAGTCCGGAGACCGATCCAGACACCCGACCGGAGGGAGCCGGACCCGACCTGGCCCGGGCCGCGCGGCTCGCCGGAGCCCGGGTCGAGCAGACCGTACGGATACGGCAGGCCCTCCGCCGTGGGCGCCGCCTACCGTACGGATACGGCAGGCCCTCCGCCGTGGGCGCCGCCTACCGTACGGATACGGCAGGCACCCCCGCCGTCGCCGCCGCCTACCGCATCGTGCAGGAAGCCCTGACGAACGCCGTACGGCACGCGGGGCCCGAACCGGCCGTCCGGGTCGAGCCGGCGGAGCGGGACGGCGCCCTGCACCTGCCTGTCCGCGACGTTGGCACCGGACCGGCCCCGGCGCAATCCCCGGCTTCGGGCTCGTCGGCATGCGCGAGCGGACCCGCGGCGTCGGTGGCACACCCGACGCCGGACCGCGGGTCGGGCATGGTCACGCCGGGAGCGTCTGACGGGCGGGCTCTAGAGCAGTCCGGCCGCCGCCAGATACTTCCCCACCCGCTCCACCTCCTCCGGCGACAGCGGGATCTGCGGCCGAGCCGTCGCCGGGCAGCGGATCACGCCCCGCAGGTGCAGGGCGGCCTTGAAGGCGCCGATCGCCGAGGAGTTCGGCCCCATCCGGGCCGGGTCGCCGACGGTCACCATGCCGAACAGCGCGCACAGGCGCTCCTGTTCGGCACGGGCCGCGTCCCAGTCCCCGGCGCGGCACAGGCGGTCCAGGCGGACGTAGCCGTGCGGGTCGACGTTGCCGAGGCCCGGCACCGTGCCGTCCGCGCCGATCGCGAGGGCCGCGTCGACGATCAGCTCCGAGCCGGTCAGCACGCTGAAACCGGTGACGCCCTGGCGTTCCCGGACACCGGTCACGACCTGGCGGAAGGCGGCCAGGTCACCGCTGGAGTCCTTGAGCCCTGCCACGACACCGTCGGCGGCCAGCTCCAGCACCACGTCGGCCGACAGCTTGGTGTGGACGGCGACGGGAAGGTCGTAGGCGATCACCGGGACCCGGCTCGCGGCGGCGACCGCGCGGTAGTGGCGGGCGATCTCCGCCGGGTGGGTCCGGGCGTAGAACGGGGCGGTGACGACGACCGCGTCCGCGCCCGCCGCCGTCACCGACGCGACATGGTCCAGGACCCGGGGCGTCGTCATGTCGATCGCCCCGGCCAGCACCGGCAGCTGCCCGCCCACGTGGCCGGTGACCGACTCGACGACCAGCCTGCGCTGACGGTCGGGCAGATACGCGGCCTCCGAGGTCGAGCCGAGCACGAACAGGCCGTGCACCCCGCCGGCCAGCAGATGGTCGACGAGTCCGAGCAGCGAGGGGACATCCACCTCGCCGTCCGGTGTCAGGGGCGTGCAGACGGGCGGGATGACACCGGTCAGCGGGGCGAAGGTCATGGCGCCTCCATCGGGTCGCGTCGGTGGACGAGGTCACGGGTCGACTCGTCCTCCCGGACAGGATGGTGGCAGCGGAAGCGGTGCGCGGGTGCCGACGCGGCGGAGAAGCCCGGCATCTCGTCCGCGCACGTGCCGTCCGCCTTCCAGCAGCGGGTGCGGAACGGACAGCCGCTCGGCGGCCGGGTCGCCGACGGGACCGGGCCGGCCAGCGGGATCGGGTCGATCGGGTCGAGCAGGCCGGGTGTGGCGGAGAACAGGGCACGGGTGTACGGGTGGCGGGCCCGGTCGGTGACCAGCGCGGCCGGGGACTCCTCCACGATCCGCCCCAGATACATGGTGATCACGCGGTCGCTCATCCGCCGCACCGTCTGGATGTCGTGCGAGACGAACACCAGCGCCAGGCCGAGGCGTTCCTTCAGGTCCAGCAGGAGGTTGAGGATCTGGGCCCGGACGGACACGTCCAGGGCGCTCGTCGGCTCGTCGGCCACGACCAGGTCCGGGTCCAGGGCCAGTGCCCGGGCGATCGCCACACGCTGGCGCTGCCCGCCCGAGAGTTGTCCGGGCAGGGCGTCGGCGAGGCCCCGGGGGAGGCCGACCAGGGACAGCAGCTCCCGCACTCTCTCGTCACGTCGGCCGCGAGTGCCCCGGTCGTGCACGTCCAGCGGGTCCCGCAGGATCTGCCGGACGGTCAGGCGGCGGTTCAGGGCCGTCGACGGGTCCTGGAAGATCATGCCGGTGCCGGCGCCGATGGTCCGGCGGCGCTCGGCGGCCGACATGGCCCACAGGTCCCTGCCCCGGAAGGACACCGTCCCCAGTGTGGGCCGCTCCACCCCCACCAGCACCTTCGCCAGCGTCGACTTGCCGCAGCCCGACTCCCCGACCACGCCGACGGTCTCCCCGGGCGCGATCACCAGGTCTGCGCCGGTCAGGGCGTACACCCGGTCGCGGGTGAAGAGGCCGCCGCTGCGGGCCCGGTGGACGACGTGGGCGTCGCGGAGCTCGACCAGGGCGGGCCGTCCGGTCATGACACCGCCTCGGTCTCGGTCGTCGCCAGCTCCAGGGCCGGGTGATGGCAGGCCGCCGTGTGCGCCGGCGTGCCGGCCAGGACGGGGGCCGTCGTCCGGCAGACGCCGCTCGCGCGCGGGCAGCGGCCGGCGAAGCGGCACCCCGCGGGGAAGTCGGCCGGGGACGGCACCACGCCCCGGATCTGCGTCATCCGCTCCTGCCCCGACTCCAGCGACAGCACGCTGCCGAGCAGGCCCCGCGTGTAGTGGTGGGCCGGGGCCTCCACCAGGTCGGCGGTCACACCCGCCTCCACGATCTGCCCGCCGTACATCACCACCACCCGGTCGGTGACGTCCGCGACCAGCGCCAGGTCGTGCGAGACGAGGATCAGCGCGAAGCCGAGCTCCTCGCGCAGCCGCAGCAGCAGCTCCATGACCTGGGCCTGCACGGTCACGTCCAGGGCGGTCGTCGGCTCGTCGGCGACGATCAGCTTGGGGTCGCGGGACAGGGCCATGGCGATGAGGACGCGCTGGCGCTGCCCGCCGGACAGTTCGTGCGGGTAGCTGCGCAGGGTGCGCCCCGGGTCGAGGCCCACCATCGTCAGCAGCTCCGCGGGGCTCCGGTGCCCGCCGCGTCGCACGACCTGCTTCAGCTGGGCGCGGATCGTCATCGCCGGGTTCAGCGACGACAGGGCGTCCTGGTAGATCATCGCCATCTCGTGGCCGAGCAGCCTGCGGCGTACGCGCATCGGCTCGGCGAGCAGGTCCCGCCGCTGGAAACGGACCTGGCCGCTGATCCGCGCCCCCTTCGGCGGCAGCCCCATGATCGCCAGCGCGGTCAGGGACTTGCCGCAGCCCGACTCGCCGACCAGCCCGAGCACCTCCCCGGGGCGCACCTCGAAGCCGATGCCGTCCACGATGTCGACGCCGCCGTGCCGCTGGTCGAAGCCGATCGTGAGGTTCTCCACCGCGAGCACCGGCTGCCCGTCGGGCAGCGGACGGGCTCGGGCCCGCAGCCGCCGGGCCGCCTCCGCCAGACCGGGCAGCCGCACGACCTCCCCGCCGCCGGGCTCCGGCGCCTCCACCGGATCATCGCCGGGCGCGTCGGCCTCCCGCGCCGACGGGGCCGCCCAGGCGTCGGACACGCCCTCGGACAGGATGTTCAGCGACAGCACGGTGACCAGCATCAGCAGCCCGGGGAACACCGTCGCCCACCAGCCGCCGGTCAGCACCATGTTCTTGCCGTCCGCGATGACACTGCCCCAGGACGGGTCCGGCGGCCGTACGCCCGCCCCGATGAACGACAGCGACGCCTCGAACACGACCGCCTCGGCGACCTGGACCGTGCAGAACACCAGCACCGGCGCCGCGCAGTTGACCGCCACGTGCCTCAGCACGATGTGCGCAGTCCGGGCGCCGATCACCCGTTCCGCCGTCACATAGTCCTCGCCGTACTGGTCGAGGACGTTCGCCCGGACCACCCGCGCCACCGGCGGCGTGAACAGGAACGCGATCGCGCAGATCAGCACCGTGATGCCACCGCCGAACACCGCCACCAGCACGGCGGCCAGCGCGATCCCCGGGAACGCCATCACGATGTCCAGGCAGCGCATCAGCGTCTCGTCCACCGCCTTGCGGGAGGTCGCCGCGATCGCCCCCAGCAGCGCGCCGGCCACCAGGGCGAGTCCGGTCGCGCCGAGCCCGATCGCCAGCGACCAGCGCGCCCCGTACATCAGCCGGCTCAGGATGTCCCGGCCGAGGCTGTCCTGGCCCATCCAGTGCCCGGCCGACGGATGTCCGGTGCCGTCCGCCGGCGGCTGCTGGTCGAGCGGGTCGTGCGGGGCGAGGAGCGGCGCGCACAGCGCCGCCACGGCGACGACCGCCAGGAAGCAGAGGGCGATCTTCGACGGCAGCGGCAGCCTGCGCAGGCCGCGCAGCCGGACACCGGGCCGGGACAGCGCCTGGGCCAGGCCCTTGCGGGTCAGCACGCGGGTCATCATGGGGGCGCATCCCTCAATCGCGGGTTGACCAGCAGGTACAGGACGTCGATGACCAGGTTCACCACGACGAACCCGGCCGCCGTGGTCAGCACCACGCCCTGCACCACGGCCGGATCGCCGTTCTTCACGGCGTCGATCATCAGCTTGCCCATGCCGGGCAGCGAGAAGATGGTCTCGATGACGACCGCGCCGCCCAGCAGATAGCCGACGCGCAGACCGAGCACGGTGAGCGGGGTGATGAGCGCGTTGCGCAGCACGTTGCGCCCCACGACCACCCGCGGCGGCAGCCCGCTCCCGATCGCCGTCCGCACGTAGTCCTTGTCCAGCTCCTCCACCACGGCCGTGCGCACGATCCGGGTCAGCTGCGCCGCCACCGGAAGGGACAACGCGAACGCCGGCAGGGTCATGGTCTTCAGCCAGCCGGAGAGGGAGTCGGCCGGGTTGATGTAACCGCCGGTCGGGAACCAGCCCAGGTCGACCGCCAGGTACTGGATCATCAGCAGTGCCAGCCAGAAGCCGGGCGCCGCGACACCGGTCAGGGACACCACCCGGATGATCTGGTCGGGCAGCCGGTCCCGGTGGATCGCCGCGGTCACACCGCCCACGAGGGACAGCACGACCGCGATGCCCAGACCGAGGAACGTCAGCTGGAGGGTGAGCGGCAGCGCGGTGGTGACCTGGTCGAGCACCGGCGCCCGGGTCAGCGCGCTGGTGCCCAGGTCGCCGTGGAGCAGATCGGCGACGAAGCCGGCGTAGCGCACGGGCAGCGGATCCAGCAGGCCGTGTTCCTCGCGGAAGTCGTGCAACTGTGCCGGCGTCGGGTTGGCGCCCTGGAAGAACGCCGACGCCGGGTCGACGTCCGAGAACCGCATCACCAGGAACACGAACAGCACGATGCCGAGCGTCAGCGGCACGAGGAGGGCGACACGGCGGAGCAGGATCCGCAGGACGGCCGTCATGGCGCTAGGTCCACCTGGCCTGCAGGAGGTTGAGCCCCGGGTAGGGCTGCGCCCTTATCCCGCTGAGCCGCGCCGGGTCCCAGGCGGTCATCAGCTCGTTGTGGACGACCGGGTAGAGCACGGCCTGTTCGGCGACGACGTCGATGCAGTCCTGGATCATCGTCTTCTTCTTCCGCGGGTCGGGCTCCCGGGTGGCCCGGTCCATGTCCTTGAAGAGCTGCCGGGCGACCGGGTCGGAGGCCCACCGCGTGTACCGCATCCACAGGTTCTCGGGCCCGTGGTTGTACCGCATGATCAGGTCGGCGTCGACGCCGAACTGGTTGGGGTTCGAGGCGGCGGCGACGACCTGGTAGTCCTGCTTTTGGTCCATCTTCGTGAAGACGGCCGTGGTCTCCTGCGGGGACAGGGTCGTCTTGACCCCGATCGCGTCCCAGGACGCCTTGACGGTGGGCAGGCAGTCGACGATCCAGCTGACGTTCACGGCGAGGAGGTCGACGCTCAGCCCCTTGACCCCGGCGGCCTTCAGCAGCGCCCTGGCCTTGTCGGGGTCGTAGTCGTAGACCGTCTTCGCCCGGCGGTAGGACGGATTGCCCTCGTCGAGGAAGGAACTCGACGGTTTCCCATGACCCTTGAGCGCCACTTCCACCATCTTCCCGGTGTCGATGGCGTAGTGCAGGGCCTGGCGCACCCGCACGTCGTCGAAGGGCTTGTGCCGGGTGTTGAACATCAGGAACAGGTTGTTCATCCCGGCCCCGCCGGCGACCGTCAGCCCGCCGCTCTCCAACTGCCCGATGTTGGCGTACGGGATGTTGTCCGCGATCTGCGCGCCCGCGCTCGAACCGGAGATCTTGGCGACCCGGGGTGCCGCGTCCACGATGGTCAGCCAGTTCATCTTTTGGAAGGCGGGCTCGCGGGGGCCGTTGTAGCCGTCGAAGGCTTCGAAGGTCGTGTTCGACTTCGGGTGGTGCGCGGTCTGCCGGTACGGCCCCGAGCCGATCGCCTTGCCCTTGATGGCGTCGTCCCAGCCCCCCGGCTTCGCGTACACGTGCCTCGGCATGATCTTGGCGAGCGTGAGCCGCGAAAGGCCGTCCGGGAACGGGAACTTCAGCACCAGCTCGACGTTGTGCGCGTCGATCTTCCGGACCTCCCGCAACCAGCTCGCGAAGAAGCCCTTGGCGAGGGTCTGGGTGCCCGGGTCGAGGATCCGGTCGAAGACGAACACCACGTCGTCGGCGGTGACGGGCCTGCCGTCGTGGAACGTCGCGCCCGCCCGCAGGCTGAACCTCCATGACGTGCTGTCCGGGTCCTTCGGCACCTCGGTCGCCAGCGCCGCGTACGGTTCCCGGGAGATCGGATCCGTGTCCAGCAGCCCCTCGTACACGTGGTTGTTGGCGGCCATGCAGAACGCCGACGCCGTCTGGGTGGGGTCCCAGCTGCCGTCGTTGCCGTAGCCGATGACCGCGGTGAGCGTCCGCTCCCGGCCACCGCCGGTGCCGGTGTCGTTGGTGGACTCCGGCCCGGACGAACAGGCCGACAGCGACGTGGAGGCGGCGGCGGTCGCGCCCAGCGCGCCGGTGTACTTCAGGAATGACCGGCGGTGCACTGCCGGCACGTCGGGGGTCACGTCGCGCACGGGTCCTCCAGCGAGGGTCCGGGGGAAGGGGCCGGCAGGGGAGGTACGACGTCCTACGTCCTGCGGTCGCGACCATAGGAGGGGGTGTGGGGGCGGTCAAGGGGTCGCACACGAATGGCGTATCCGCCAGAGGCCGGACCAATGGCGCCGACGACGGCGTGAGTTGGCCGATCGTCAGGGCGGGCCGGGTGCCGCCGGAGGTGGGGCGACAGGGGGAGTGATCGCGCCCCCGGCCGACGTGACATGGAGCATGATGGGGGCGTGAGCGAGCTGTGGAGCGAGAGTGACACCGGCGTCCTGCGGCTGCCCTCAGGCCGCTTGATCCGCGGCCGTGGCCTTCGCCATCCTCTGGACCCCGTCGCGCCCCTCCCCTCCTACGGCGTCTATCTGCTCGGTCGGCAACCGCCCGGGGTGCCCTGGGAGTCGAGCTGGATCCGCTGGCCCGACTTCCGCCTCCCGGCGGACCCGACGGACGCCCGCGCGACGCTGGCCGGCGTGTGGGAACGGGCCGCCGGGGAGCGGGTGGAGATCGCCTGCGGCGGAGGGCGCGGCCGCACGGGCACGGCCCTGGCCTGCCTGGCGGTGCTGGACGGGGTGCCCGCGGAGGAGGCGGTGGGGTACGTCCGCCGGCACTACGACCGGCACGCCGTGGAGACGCCCTGGCAACGGCGGTACGTACGCCGGTTCGGCGAGGGCTGAACCTCTCCTCCGGCCCGGCGCACCTCATCCGCCACTACGGGGGCGAGTTGCCGGAGGTCTTCGCGTCGGAGGGCCTGTACGCGGCGATGACGTTCGAGTTCGCCAGCCCGGACGCCCCGCGCCGCCCGGACGCCCCGCGCCGCCCGGACGAGCCGCGCCCGGACCTCGACTGGGTGGAGTACGCCCTCACCAAGGTCGTCAAGGACCGTCCGGACGACCCCGCCTCCGGCCGGCGCGTGGAGCCGGAGGAGGAGTTCCGCGCGGCGGCCCACCGGTACGGGGCGGCGGGCCACCGCACTCCTCGGCCGCACTCCTCAGCCGCAGTAGAGGTCGGAGGCGGGCCGTGTGCCGGTGGCCAGGAAACGGGAGACGGTCCGGTCGCCGCAGGCGTTGCCGTTGGCGAGGTAGGCGTCATGACCGGTGGAGTTCACGGTGACCATGACGGCCCGGTCACCGAGGGCCTGCCGCAGCTTCCGGGCCCCCGCGAGCGGGGTGGCGACATCCCGCTCGTTCTGCACGAGGAGGATGTTGGAGGGCCCGCGGTCGGTGACCCGCACGGCCGGCTCCCGCGGCTCGTACGGCCAGGCCGCACACACCATCGGCCCGCGCGGCATGCCCGCGGTCAGCGGGAAAGCGGCGCGGCTCGCGTCGACGTCCTTCTGGTACGCGGCGGCCGAGTCGGGCCAGTCGACGTCGTTGCAGATCGTGCCGACGCCGACCGCGGCGACGTTCTGCAGGACCGACTCGGGCGGCGCCTCGGGCACCGGCGGCACGGTGCCCTTGCGGGCGGCCCGGATGGTCCTGGCCAGGGTCGGGTAGTCGTCGGGGTCGTAGAGGCTGGACAGCATGGTCTGGCGCAGCGCGTTGCCGTCCAGCCGCGGCGGGTTGGCGCCCGGCCAGGGCAGAGGCGCGCGGTCCAGCCGGGCGGCGAGGCGCAGGAAGCCGGAGCGCACCTCGGCGGGCGTGCGGGCCACCCGGTGCGGATTGCCCGGCCGCGACGCCCACCGGGCGAACTCGGGGAAGTTGTCCTCGGCCCCGGCCTCGAAGGCGGCGAGCCAGTTGCGGGTCACGCGGGTGTGGTCGGGGTCGTTGTTGCTGTCCAGCACGATGCGGTCGGTGCGGTGCGGGAACAACTGGCTGTAGACGGCGCCGACGTAGGTGCCGTACGAGACCCCCCACGCGGAGATCCTCTCCTCGCCGAGGGCGGCCCGGACCCGGTCCAGGTCGCGGGCCCCGTTGGCGGTGCTGATGTGCCGGATCAGCTCACCGCCGTTGCGCACGCAGGCCGTTGCCGTACGCCGGGCGGTGGCCATGTTCTCGCCGACGGAACCGTCCGGGCCCGGCCAGGGCAGGAGCTTGGTCGGTCCGATGTCGGCGGGATCCAGCTCGCAGTCGACGGCGGTGGAGGGCGCCATCCCGCGCGGCGCGAACCCGATGAGGTCGTAGGCGTCCCGCACCTTCTGCGGCAGCTTCTGCCCCTTGCCGGAGGGATCGGCGAGACTGTCCCCACCGGGACCGCCCGGGATGAGTAACAGCGCGCCTCGCCGGGCGGACGGCTTCTCACCGGGGATCCGGGAGACGGCGATCCGGATCTCGGGGCTGTCGGGGTCGGAGTAGTCCATGGGCACACCGACGGTGGCGCACTGCTGTCGGGGATCGAGCCCTGAGCCCGCGCACGCGCCCCACTCGACCCGCTCCCCACCGGCCGCGGACGCCCCACCGGGTCCGGCGAACCCGAGGATCATTCCGGCGGCGGCGACCAGTACCGCGCATTTCGACATCTGCTTCATGCGCAGCAGCCTGGCCGAACCCGGCGGCGGACCACATCCGGGTAACCGCCTGATGTGTGCGGGGGATTACCCCAGGCCCGCAGACGGGGCCCGGCGCGAAGGCCCGCCCGTTCCCCTGCGCCGGCCCGTCGGCGGCCGCACCATGAAGACGTCGATCGCGTCCTGGGTGTCCACCGTGAAGCCGTGCCGTTCGTAGAGGTGGCGGGCCGGACTGCGGCGCAGGACGTTCAGGCGGACGAGGTCGCCGGTGGAGTCCGTCCTGTCCAGCAGGGTGCGCAGGACCGCCGAACCGACCCCGCGGCCCTGGAGCGCCGGAACGAGGTAGAAGTGCTCCAGCCAGTGACCGGTCCCGGACGGGCGCAGGGAGACGCTGCCCGCGAAGGCGCCGCCGGTCGTGATGATCGACGTGTGCCGAGCGGCGAAGCCGTCCCGCAGGCGCTGCCTGACCCGGTGTTCGTCATAGCGGCCCAGCCGCTCCAGGTCCGGCCGCATCACCACGGCCCGCAGATCCGCGATCGCCTCGACATCCGTCGGCCGCGCGGGGCGCATGCCCCATTCCGGCTTCGAGTGCCCCTTCGATGTTTCCACGACCGGATTGTCTCAACGGGTCGCCGGCCCACCTCTTGCCGGCACCGGCCTTTCCGCGAAAAGCCCGCCGACAGGCCGCTTTGCCGCACCGCGTGCCGAACCCCTTTGTGCCGCGCCGCAGTTGTACGACACAGACCCTTCCCGAGTGTAGACGCGGAGCGTGACCGAAGAGATGCGAAGAGTGAAACCGCGAAAGGAGGGGGAGCACGGTGGAGGCACGACACTCGGCGCTCTGCGCCGAAGAAGCGGAGGACGCGGTGAAAGAATTGCGGGCAGAACTCACCAAGGCCGGAATGAACTTGCACTCATCGGGGCTCGACCCGGAGAGTCTTGTGCGGGAAGCGCCCTGCCCGCTCCTCGGATCGGGCCGGAACCGCGTGCGGACCGCCGGTCGGCTCGTGGCGGTGCCGCGATGAAGCCTCCGGTCGGCGCGTACGTCGTGGACACCCGCAGCGGTCGCATCGGCATCGTGATGGGGCATGAGGGGCCCTACGTGCAGTTGCGGCCGTACGGCGGCGGCAAGGAGTGGGACGCCGACCCCGGTGCCGTCCGGCACGCCACCCCGGCCGAGCGGCTGCGCGCGGCCACCGCGTACGCCAACGCCCGCAGCAGGGGCGAGGTCCCTTGACGTGACGACCCTGCCAGAATGGCTCCATGAGTCTGTTCCGCGACGACGGCATCGTGCTGCGCACCCAGAAGCTGGGTGAGGCGGACCGGATCATCACGCTGCTCACGCGCGGTCACGGACGGGTCCGCGCGGTGGCCCGGGGCGTGCGCCGGACGAAGTCGAAGTTCGGGGCGCGTCTCGAGCCGTTCTCCCACGTCGACGTGCAGTTCTTCGCCAAGGGGAGCGAGCTGGTCGGGCGCGGCCTGCCGCTGTGCACCCAGAGCGAGACCATCGCGCCGTACGGCGGCGCCATCGTGAGCGACTACGCACGGTACACGGCCGGGACCGTCATGCTGGAGACCGCCGAGCGGTTCACCGACCACGAGGGGGAGCCGGCCGTGCAGCAGTACCTGCTGCTGGTCGGCGCACTGCGGACCCTGGCCCGGGGGGAGCACGCGCCGCATCTCGTGCTCGACGCGTTCCTGCTCCGCTCCCTCGCCGTCAACGGATACGCCCCGAGCTTCACCGACTGCGCGAAGTGCGGGATGCCCGGGCCCAACCGGTTCTTCTCGGTCGCGTCGGGCGGTTCCGTCTGCGGGGACTGCCGGGTGCCCGGCAGCGTCGTACCCTCGCCCCAGGCCCTGGAACTCCTCGGTGCCCTGCTTACGGGAGACTGGGAGACCGCGGACGCGTGCGAGGCGCGCCACGTCCGGGAGGGCAGCGGGCTGGTGTCCGCGTATCTGCACTGGCACATGGAGCGCGGGCTGCGCTCCCTGCGCTACGTCGAGAAGTAGCGCGAGCAGCCGGCACAGAGCACCAGAGAAGCAAGCGAGCACGAGGAGACGAGAAACACATGGCCGTACGCGGGATCCTGGGGCGCCAGCGCCGGGAGTACAGGACGCCGGAGCCGCACCCGTCCGGCGCGCGGCCCCCGAGATTCCCCGGGGAACTCGTACCGCGCCATGTGGCCATCGTCATGGACGGCAACGGTCGCTGGGCCAAGGAACGGGGTCTGCCGCGCACCGAGGGGCACAAGGTCGGCGCCGAGCGCGTGCTGGACGTGCTCCAGGGGGCCATCGAGATGGGCGTGGGCGCCATCTCGCTGTACGCCTTCTCCACCGAGAACTGGAAGCGGTCGCCGGACGAGGTGCGCTTCCTGATGAACTTCAACCGGGACTTCATCCGCAAGACCCGCGACCAGCTCGACGAGCTGGGCATCCGGGTGCGCTGGGTGGGCCGTATGCCCAAGCTGTGGCGCTCGGTCGCCAAGGAGCTCCAGGTCGCCCAGGAGCAGACCAAGGACAACGACCGGCTGACCCTGTACTTCTGCATGAACTACGGGGGCCGCGCCGAGATCGCCGACGCCGCCCAGGCGATGGCGGAGGACGTGAAGAGCGGAAAGCTCGACCCGTCGAAGGTCAGTGAGAAGACCTTCGCGAAGTACCTGTACTACCCGGACATGCCGGACGTGGACCTGTTCCTGCGCCCCAGCGGCGAGCAGCGCACCTCCAACTACCTGATCTGGCAGAGCGCCTACGCCGAGATGGTCTTCCAGGACGTGCTGTGGCCGGACTTCGACCGGCGTGACCTGTGGCGGGCCTGCCTGGAGTTCGCCTCGCGGGACCGGCGCTTCGGCGGTGCCATCCCGAACGAGGAACTGCTGGCCATGGAGGGCGACCAGCCGTAGCACGCCGAGGCCCGGCGGCCCCTCGGGCGGCAGCCGGGCCACAGCGGCGGCGTCCTGCGGCATGGTTTCCACTGCCGTCGGCACACCTCGGTGCACCGACGCCTTCCCAGAGGAGCCCCGGTCCCGGGCGCCCGGCGAGACATGCGCCTCCGCAGCACGTCAGGGGCGCGGGGAACTGCGCGAACGGCCCCCACACACACCCGCAGCGGTGGACGACGACGCGCCACTCTCCTCAGGGGCGCGGGGAACTGCGCGAACGCCCCCCCACACACACCCGCGGCCGACGACGAATCCCCACCCCCACGGCGAGGATCGGCTCAACCGCCGGAGGCAGCCGCACAATCCGCACACGTGCCGAAGATCTCCACCGTGTGGGCCACGTTCACATAGCCGTGCTCGGCGGCGATGGCCTCGGCCCACTTCTCCACGGCCGGGCCCTCGACCTCGACGGCCTTGCCGCAGCCGCGGCAGACGAGGTGGTGGTGATGGTCGTCGGTGGAGCAACGGCGGTAGACGGACTCGCCGTCCGCGGTGCGCAGGACGTCGACCTCACCGGCGTCGGCCAGGGACTGCAGGGTGCGGTAGACCGTGGTGAGCCCGACCGAGTCGCCCTTGTGCTTGAGCATGTCGTGCAGTTCCTGCGCGCTGCGGAACTCGTCGACCTCCTGCAGGGCCGCCGACACAGCGGCCCGCTGCTTGGTGGCGCGGCCCTTCACGGACGGTCCAGCGGTCGTCACCGTTGCCTCCTCACGTCTGCCTTGCCCGGGCCATTGTGCCAGCCCGGGACGGGAGCGGTCAGACGCCGACTTCGTCGGCCGCCTCCCGGCTGCCCGGAATCGCGCACTCGGCCGGGTCTGCCGGGGTGTGCGCGGCCGCCGCCGCACGGGCGCGGCGACGGGCCAGTGGGGCCGCGAGTGCCGTCAGCACGAGGAACGCGCCGATGGTCAGCAGCACGATCGTCGCACCGGGCGGCACGTCCTGGTAGTACGAGGTCATGGTGCCGCCGATCGTCACGCTCACGCCGATGGCGACGGCGATCGCGAACGTGACGGCGAAGCTGCGGGCGATCTGCTGGGCGGCGGCGACCGGCACCACCATCAGCGCGCTGACCAGCAGCAGGCCGACCACCCGCATCGCCACCGTCACCGTGACGGCCGCGGTGATCGCCGTCAGCAGGTTCAAGGCCCGCACCGGCAGGCCCGTCACGCGGGCGAACTCCTCGTCCTGGCTGACCGCGAACAGCTGCCGCCGCAGGCCCAGGGTGACCAGCACGACGAAGGCGGCCAGCACGCAGATCGCCGTGACGTCCGACTCGGACACCGTCGACAGGGAGCCGAACAGGTATGACGTCAGGTTGGCGCTGGAGCCCGTCGGCGCGAGGTTGATGAACATCACACCGCCGGCCATGCCGCCGTAGAACAGCATCGCCAGGGCGACGTCGCCGCGGGTCTTGCCGTACCAGCGGATCAGCTCCATGAGGACCGCGCCGAGGACGGAGACGAGCGTCGCCATCCACACCGGGGACCAGGACAGCAGGAAGCCGAGGCCGACGCCGGTCATCGCCACGTGGCCGATGCCGTCGCCCATCAGGGCCTGGCGGCGCTGGACCAGGTAGATCCCCACCGCGGGGGCCGTGATGCCGACCAGGACGGCGGCGAGCAGGGCACGCTGCATGAAGGCGTAGTCGAGGAAGTCCATCAGCTCAGCAGTCCCGTGCGGATCGGTTCGGCGCCCGCCGGTGCGTGCGGGTGCACGTGGTCGTGGCCGGGCAGGGCGTGCTGTCCGACGGCCTTCGGGGGCGGCCCGTCGTGCACGACGCAGCCGTCGCGCAGGACGACCGCCCGGTCGATGAGGGGCTCCAGCGGGCCCAGTTCGTGCAGCACGAGCAGCACCGTCGTCCCCCGCGAGACCTGCTCGGTGAGGGTGTGCGCGAGGACCTCCTGGCTGGCCAGGTCGACACCGGCCATCGGCTCGTCCATGATCAGCAGCTCGGGTTCGGAGGCGAGGGCGCGGGCGATCAGGACGCGCTGGTGCTGGCCGCCGGAGAGGGCGTCGACCGGGTCCTTGGCCCGGTCGGCCATGCCGACGAGCTCCAGGGCGCCCCGTACGGCCTCGCGGTCGGCCTTGCGCAGGATGCCGAAGCGGGCCCGGGACAGGCGGCCGGAGGAGACCACCTCGGTCACCGTGGCGGGCACGCCGCCGGCGGCCGTGGTGCGCTGCGGGACGTAGCCCACGCGGTGCCAGTCGCGGAACCGTCCGCGGTCCGTGCCGAACAGCCGGATCTCACCGGCACCGGTCTGCACCTGGCCGATGATGGTGCGCACGGCCGTGGACTTGCCCGAACCGTTCGCGCCGAGCAGCGCGACGACCTCGCCGCGGCGCACGGTGAGGTCGATGCCGCGCAGCACGGGGCGTGAGCCCAGGTCGGCGCGGACGCCGCGCAGGGATACGACGGGCTCGGTCATGCCGTCCTCCGATGGATCGGTCACTTGGCTCCCAGGGCCGTGCGCAGGGCCTTGAGGTTGGCTTCCATGACCTGGAAGTAGTCGTCGCCGCGGGACTTGTCGGTGATGCCCTCCAGCGGATCGAGGACGTCGGTCTTGAGCTTCGCGTCGCGGGCGAGGGTCTTCGCGGTCTTGTCGGAGACCAGTGTCTCGTAGAAGACGGTGGTGACGCCGTCGGCCTTGGCCTCCTGCTGGAGCTCCCTGATCCGGGCGGCGCTGGGCTCGCTCTCGGGGTCGAGGCCGGAGATGGCCTCCTGGGTGAGGCCGTAGCGCTCGGCGAGGTAGCCGAAGGCGGCGTGGTTGGTGAAGAAGACCTTGGTCTTGGTGTCCTTCAGGCCGTTCTCGAAGTCGGCGTTCAGGTCGTTCAGCTTCTTCACCAGGGCCGCGGTGTTCTTCTTGTAGTCGGCCGCGTGATCCGGGTCGGCCTTCTCGAAGGCCTTGCCGACGCCCTCGGCGACCTCGGCGTACTTCACCGGGTCCAGCCAGACGTGCGGGTCGCGGGCGTGCTCCTCCTCCTCGGCGTGGCCTTCCTCCTCGGCGTGGCCCTCCTCCTCCGCGTGGCCCTCTTCGCCCTCGTGGCTGTGCTCGGTGTTGCCGTGGTCCTCGAGGGTGGTCAGGCCGGCCGCGTCGATCTTCGTCTTGATGCCGGTCTGGCCGACGGCCTCGTCGACGGCGGGCTGGAGGCCCTTGAGGTAGAGCGCCGCGTCGGCCTCCTCCAGCTGCGCGCGCTGCTTGGTGCTGACCTCCAGGTCGTGCGGCTCCTGGCCGGGCTCGGTCAGGCTGGTGACGTTCGCGTGGTCGCCGCCGATCTGCTCGGCGAGGAAGGCCATGGGGTAGAACGACGCGACGACGTCGAACTTCTCCGTGTTGCCCGAGGCCGCGCTGTCGCTGGAGCAGGCGGTCAGGGCGCCGATGCCGAGAGCGGAGGCCAGGGCGGTGGGTATGAGGTGTCGTCGTACGTTCATGACAGTCATTTTCAACAAATATGGAAACCGTTGTCAACAAACGTCCTGACCGGGGCCTTGAGGACGCCGCAGGGGGAGCGATTTGATTGAGGGGGCGCCCCCGCCGGTAACCTGAGTCATTCGCTGGAAGCATCTCGCTTCGTCGCCCGTCGTCGTAATGAAGAGAGCACCGTGGCCGCCGACAAGATCGACACCATCGTCAGCCTGAGCAAGCGCCGTGGCTTCGTATTCCCCTGTAGTGAGATCTACGGCGGCCAGCGCGCCGCTTGGGACTACGGCCCCCTCGGTGTCGAGCTCAAGGAGAACCTCAAGCGCCAGTGGTGGCGCTACATGGTGACGTCGCGCGAGGATGTCGTGGGCATCGACTCGTCCGTGATCCTGGCCCCCGAGGTCTGGGTGGCCTCCGGCCACGTCGCCACCTTCACGGACCCGCTGACCGAATGCACCTCCTGCCACAAGCGGTTCCGCGCGGACCACCTGGAGGAGGCCTACGAGGCCAAGCACAAGCGCCTGCCGGAGAACGGCCTGGCCGACGTCAACTGCCCCAACTGCGGCAACAAGGGCCAGTTCACCGAGCCCAAGCAGTTCTCGGGCCTGCTGTCCACCCACCTCGGCCCGACCCAGGACTCCGGCTCCGTCGCCTACCTGCGGCCCGAGACCGCGCAGGGCATCTTCACCAACTTCTCCCAGGTGCAGACCACCTCGCGCCGCAAGCCGCCGTTCGGCATCGCCCAGATGGGCAAGTCCTTCCGCAACGAGATCACGCCCGGCAACTTCATCTTCCGCACCCGCGAGTTCGAGCAGATGGAGATGGAGTTCTTCGTCAAGCCGGGCGAGGACGAGAAGTGGCAGGAGTACTGGATGGAGCAGCGCTGGAACTGGTACACCGGTCTCGGCCTGCGCGAGGAGAACATGCGGTGGTACGAGCACCCGAAGGAGAAGCTCTCCCACTACTCCAAGCGCACCGCCGACATCGAGTACCGCTTCCAGTTCGGCGGCAGTGAGTGGGGCGAGCTGGAGGGTGTCGCCAACCGCACCGACTACGACCTCGGCGCCCACTCCAAGGCCTCGGGCCAGGACCTCACCTACTTCGACCAGGAGGCCGGCGAGCGCTGGACCCCGTACGTCATCGAGCCCGCGGCCGGTGTCGGCCGCGCGATGCTGGCGTTCCTCCTGGACGCCTACGTCGAGGACGAGGCGCCCAACGCCAAGGGCAAGATGGAGAAGCGCACGGTGCTGCGCCTCGACCAGCGCCTCGCCCCGGTGAAGGTCGCGGTGCTGCCGCTGTCCCGCAACCCCGAGCTTTCCCCGAAGGCCAAGGGCCTCGCCCAGGCGCTCCGCCAGAACTGGAACATCGAGTTCGACGACGCCGGCGCCATCGGCCGCCGCTACCGTCGCCAGGACGAGATCGGTACGCCGTTCTGTGTGACCGTCGACTTCGACACCCTCGAGGACAACGCGGTCACCGTCCGGGAGCGCGACACGATGAAGCAGGAGCGCGTCTCCCTCGACCAGATCGAGGGTTACCTGGCGGCCCGCCTGATCGGCTGCTGACCCTCCTTCTCCGCGTGATGGTGCCGGGTTCCTCCTCTGAAGGGCCCGGCACCGCCGCGTTTCACGGGTCCGGGTCGGCGTGGACCGCCGTGTGGTCCGAGGCGCGGTTCCACGTCGAGGTGACGGTGTCGAAGGACGTGATCGTGAACGGCGCCCGGACACCGCGCCGTTCGGCCTCCAGGTGCCGCGCCTGCTCCCACAGGGGCGGCGGGGGCATCGGGTGATCGATTCCGGTCCCCGGGGTCGCCCCGTGCCGTGGGCCCGGGGCGCCCGATGGGCGGGTGCCTCATCACGTCCCGAAGTCCCGTGCCCCGCAGGGCCCGACGCCTCGCCGGACGGCTCGTCGTTGAGGTCGCCGACGACCCCGACGTGCGGGGAACGCTCCAAGGCGGTCTGGTCGGTCGACGCCCCCGGAGGGCCCGGGGTCTCGGCCGCGAGAACCGTGTCGAACGGCGGAGCCCTTGGTGTCCTCGGGCCGCGGGGCAGTGGTCCCGGAGCGCCGGCGCCGATTGGTCCTGTTGCCCGGGGCGGCGCCCGCGCCAGGGTGGCGGCATGAGTATCGCGTTCCTGCTGACCACCCTTGTCGTCGTCGCCACGCCGGGTACCGGCGTCGTCTACACCCTCGCCGCCGCGCTCTCCCGGGGGCGGCGCGCGAGTGTCGTCGCGGCCGTCGGCTGCACGCTCGGGATCGTCCCGCACCTGCTGGCCACGGTCACCGGCGTCGCCGCGCTGCTGCACGCGAGTGCGACCGCGTTCCAGGTGCTCAAGTACGCGGGTGTCGCCTACCTGCTGTACATGGCGTGGGCGACCGTGCGGGACAAGCAGGCGCTCGCGGTGGAGGAGCGGGATACGGCCCCGGAGGTGTCGGCGCGGCGGGTGATCGTGCGCGGGGTGCTCATCAACATCCTCAACCCGAAGCTGACGATCTTCTTCTTCGCGTTCCTGCCCCAGTTCGTCAGCCCCGGGGAACCGCACGCGGTGATGCGGATGGCGGGGCTGGGCGGGGTCTTCATGCTGGCGACCTTCGTGGTGTTCGCCGCGTACGGGGTGCTGGCGGCGTCGGTGCGCCGGCACGTGGTGGGCCGGCCACGGGTGATGGCCTGGCTGCGGCGGGGCTTCGCGGGCTCGTTCGTGGCGCTGGGGGCGAAGCTGGCGTTCACGGCGCGCTAGGCCCCTTCTGATGGATCTCCGCGGCGTCGCGACGCCCGGCACGCTCCCCCGTTCTCGGCTTCGCTCG
>NZ_JASKMS010000011.1 GCF_030124145.1 Streptomyces sp. 378 | reverse complement strand
GTGTCACCCAGCCCTGCGAGCCGGATGCTGCACACCACGGTCACGGCTGTGGCCACAAGGAAGGCTCCCACGCTCCATGTCAACGGCCACAGGTCGGTCAGCAGGGTGAGCATGGCAGCCCTTCGTCGTTGCGGTCGCGGAAGGTGGTGAGCGTTCTCTTACCGGGTGGCTCTCGCTTCACACCCGGCGTACCCAGGGGCCCGCTCGCCCGCAGTGAACGGTCGGCCGCACCAGGCGCGGGGACCGCAGACCGGACCGCCGGCGGTAACGAGCCATTGTGCGGAGTCGGGTGTGCGTGAGCCGCCCGGGAATGCCGGGCGGCCCGAAAGAGAAGCTGGTGGGCTGTGGTCAGCGGCCTTTGAGGCGTTCGACGGCGGCGACGCCGCCTGCGGCGAGCGCGATCTGGATGGCCAGTTCGATCCAGTCGATACCTCCGGTGTCGGCGACGCCCATGGCGGCGGCGATGGCGGTGCCGATCAGAGCGGCGACGATACCGACGGCGATGGTCCACAAGATGCCGGTGTGCTGGCGGCCGGGCAGGGCGAGCCGCCCCAGCACACCGATGACGGCGCCGATGATGATGGCGGTGATGATTCCGGAGATCTCCATGCGTCCCTCCCTAAAAGTCGTTGGCTGTACGAATGCCCACTGGCCGATCGCTGACACAGATGTCCGAACGCCTGCCGGGCCGCGCTTCTTAGCTTGCTCTTCAAGGCCCGGCCGATTGAAGTTGGCCGGACTGAAGCTCGTCTCCGGGGGGGCTCGTTCGGCACCATGATCGTGTGACGAACAACGAGGAAGCCGGCGCATCGTCCATCAGTACAGGGCTTGTTGTAGGCATGCTGATCGGCATTCCCGTTGGGCTCGTGCTCGGACTGGCTGTTTTCGACAACATGGCGATGGGCCTGGTGCTCGGCGGGGGTGCAGGCGGAGTCCTTGGTGTCACTCTCCGCGCGTCGCGGCGCTCGCAGCGCCAGTCCCCGTGAGGACTCCGCATGGCTGCTCAGCTTGATCTGTAGCTCCGGCGCCGAACGGCATCTCGAACGGGGCCGCTCACCTGGGTACTCTCCGGACGCTGAGACGGCCTTCGCCTGATCATGTGCTCCGACCAAGGTCGTGGGCGGTTCGTAAGGTGAGCGAAAGCGGAGGTCGCGGGCGCAGAAGTCCACAGAGAGTGCGACGGCAGGGTCGGCAGATGGCTCCTCATATACGGACGATGGGCATCTCCCGGCTCCAGGGACCTTCGTCGGCAATTGAGCCGGGTGGCCCGAATCCGTCTGCAAAGCGTCGGATCCTCCACCGTGGGCCAGACCGCGGTTGTGGTCGGCGGGCGGCGGTGAGGCTTCGCTCCGGTGCGGGCCCCGTCGATGTGGCGGTGCACGGTGAAGGGCCGCTTGCGATGGCACGATCAGTGAGCGTCCAGCCGATGCGGGGGAGCGGCGGGGGCTTGGTCTTCGCGGAGCCGGGGTGTGGGCAGGGCCGCCAGTTCGGCTTCCAGGGCGTCGAGTGCCTGGCGGGCTGTTGCGATGCGCTCGTGCAGGCGTCGGGCGTCGGCTGTGGCGGATAGTTCCTGTGGCTGATGGGTTGGTGCTTCGAGTTCGCGGGCTTCTTCAAGAGAGTTGATGACGACGCCGATCAGGAGGTTGACCAGAACGAAGGAGCCGAGCAGGACGTAGGAGGCGAAGTAGAGGATGGTCCAGCGGGAGATTTCCAGGCCCGCGCGGACGGCGTCGCCGAGACCGTCGAGGGTGATGAGGAGGAAGAGAGTGAGAACGGCGCGGCCGAGGGAGCCGTAGTGCTCGGGGTCGTCGTCGGCGAAGAACACCCAGCCGACCATCGCATACACATACAGCAGCAGCGCCCCGACCAGCAGGAAACTCAACGTTCCGGGAAGGCTCTTGCCGACGGCCACAATCACGATCCGCAGCTGGGGGAGGAAACGCGCCGCGCGCGCCACCCTGGCCAGCCGGAGCAGCCGCAGCACGGTGGCGTTCTCGCGGGCGAACGGCAGGAAGGCCACGGTGACGACGAGCAGGTCGAACACGTTCCACGGATCGCGGAAGAAGTCCTTGGGGCGGTCGGCGTGGGCGGCGGCCCGCAGCAGGATCTCGGCGGTGAAGGCGGCGAGGAAGACTAGCTCTGCGGCGTGAAGGGTGCTGTGCCATTCATCCACGATGCCGGCGTAGGTTTCGATGCCCAGCAGCGCGGCGTTGCCCCCGATGAGACAGAAGACGGCGGCGGTGAACGCCGCCGAGTCCGTGATGCGGCGGCTGCGATCGGCCAGGGCGTGCCGTAACTGCGCGGCGGTCCGTTCGGACATGGGGTGATTCGATTCCTCGCAGACCTGTTCTGGCGCTCCAACAGGTGTGGATCTTAAAGGGTGCCGGCCCTGAACCGGGTTCGCCGACCGGGATCCGAGCGCTCTTGCCCCGGCCGGAGGACAAAGAGCAACTGGCCGGAAGACAGGCAGCCGGGGCCAGCAGTCCCAGGGTGCGAGAGCTCACTGGTCGTGGATCACCTGCGTCGCGGGGCACAAGATCCATCATCTGCCGTGCGCACCACAACCCAGCAGGCGATCGCGTCGCCGCCGCATCGTCACTGGCGCACCAGGGACCGGGTGGCCCCCAGTGGCGGTCGTCCGGCCCGTGGCGATGGCCGGGAACCTGCACGAGTCTGGAGATGCTTGCCGTGCTCCGTGCGGGATGGGAGAGGAAAGATGAGCGGACCCGTAGTGGTGGGAGTGGACGGCTCGGAGTCGAGTCTTGCTGCCGTGGAGGTCGCGGCGGGCGAGGCATCGATGCGCGGGCTCGGGCTGCGGGTGGTACACGCGTTCGTCTGGCCCGGCCTGCATGCACCACTCGGGTCGTCGCCCCTGGGTCCGGTCGAGGGTGAGATGCACCGGCTGGTCGAACGCACGATGGCGGAATCGGTTGCGCGGGCGCGCGCTGTAGCCCCGGAGGTGGACGTCTCCCACGCCGTGATCGGCGGTGAACCACTGGGGGTGCTGGCGGCGGAGTCGCGTGCGGCGGCGCTGGTCGTGGTCGGCAGCCGAGGGCTGGGCACGTTCAATAGTCTGTTGCTGGGGTCGGTGGCCGTGCACCTGGCCGCCCATGGACACTGTCCGGTCATGGTCGTGCGGGGCCGGCCGGGTCCCACCGGCCCCGTGCTGCTGGCGGTCGACGGCTCCCCGGCCGGCGAAGGGGCGGTCGACTTCGCGTTCACCGAGGCTTCGCTGCGGGGCGCGGACCTGCTCGCTCTGCACGCGTGGGGCACCTGGACCGAGCGCGCCTACCACGGCCCCGGGGATTCGCCCGCCGTGCTGTACGACGTGGACCGGCTCGGTGACGAGGAGGAGCGGCTGCTGGCCGAGGCGCTGTCCGGTCACCTGCCCCGGTACCCCGACGTCACGGTCCGCCGCTGCCTGGTGCAGGACCGTGCCCGTCCGGCGCTGATCGAGGCGAGCGAGAGCGCACAGCTCGTTGTCGTCGGGGCGCGGGGCCGGGGCGGCTTCGCAGGGCTACTGCTGGGCTCGGTCAGCCAGGCCCTCCTGCATCACGCGCACTGCCCCGTCGCCGTCGTCCGGTCTGACCTGCCCTGACTGGGAGAACATGCGTCTCACCCCGGCGGCTCGAACGGTCCGTCGCGACGATCACGGTAGGGGCACTGCCGCAGTAACCCGGCACTTGCTGCGGAGCCGCTTAGGGAGCGCGTCACTCAGGACAGAAGACAGTTACGGCGAGCTATTGATCGTTTTCCTTGCTGTACAAGGGCAGGCCCTGGGTGGCTCGCAGGGCGCCTGGCAGAGGGCCGTTCCGACGACGGCCGTCCGATCCATTGGCGTGACGGGGGAAGTGGAGCAACCGTGGTAGTAGGAGGACGGGTGCATGATGACGATGCAGCTCCCCAGCTTCACGCGGCGGTGGCCTTTCGGTCCGGCATCCGAGGGCTACCGGCCGGTCGGCCGTGATGGATGCGTAGCGCGTGCGATGCACCCAGGAGTCGGGGGGCTGCGCCGGGGCGGATTCGCCGGCTTGCTGCTGGGCTCGGTCAGCCAGGCCCTCCTGCATCACGCGCACTGCCCCGTCGCGGTCGTCCGGGGCTCTGATGCGTACCGGTGAGGCCGCTCGTCCGCGCGGTGAGCGAGACGCGGACGACGAGGAGCGGGCGTGGTGAAGGAGTCCCCGCATCGGCCTGGTTTCCCGCCCGGGCATCGCCGGGTGCGGGGCAGCCGGTGGCAGGTCGATGATCCCTACACGCTTACGGCAGCGGAAGTGCTCAGGCAGCTGGACGTCGACGCTGAGCTGGGGCTGGACACCGTGGAGGTCACGCGGCGCCGCTCGCTCGTGGGCCGCAACGCGCTCGTGGGGCGCAGGAAACTGTCGGCCTGGGCCATCCTGGTCGACCAGGTCCGCAGCGCGGTCGTGGTGCTGCTGGCGGTGGCGGCGGTGGCTGCGCTGGTCATCGGTGAAGTGGTGGAGGCCGCGGCGGTCGCCGTGGTGCTCGTCATCAACACCATCGTCGGGTTCGCCACCGAGCTGCGCGCGGTGCGTTCCATGGAAGCTCTGCGCCGGCTCGCCGCCACCGTCGCCGATGTCGAGCGCGATGACCGCCGTGACGAGCTCGACGCGGTCGAGCTCGTGCCGGGCGACATCATCTCGGTCGAGGGCGGCGATCGCGTTCCCGCGGACGCGCGTCTGATCGAGGCCAGCGAGCTCAGTGTCGACGAAGCGGCGCTGACCGGGGAGAGCGAGCCTGTGGCCAAGACGGTGGACGCCGTGGCCGCTGCTACCCCGCTGGCCGAGCGCGCAGGCATGCTCTACCTCGGTACCATCGTGCGCGCCGGCCGGGGCCGGGCGGTCGTGGTGGCCACCGGCACAGCCACCGAAGTCGGCCGCATCGCCGAGCTGGCCGCTTCGACCGAGACGATGCAGGCGCCGCTGCAGGCAGGGCTGGAGCGGCTGGGTCGCACACTGTCCCTGGTGGTCGTTGGCGTGGCCGGCGCGCTGGCCGGACTCGCACTGCTGCGCGGCCTCGACCTCCACGAAATCATCGAGGTGTCGATCGCGCTGGCCGTCGCCATCGTCCCCGAGGGCCTGCCCGCCGTCGCCACCCTCACTCTCACGGTCGGCATGCGGCGCATGGCCCGTCATCGAGCCCTGGTGCGCCGGCTGCCCACCGTGGAGACCCTCGGCAGCACCACCGTGATCGCTTCCGACAAAACCGGCACGCTCACCGCCAACCGCATGGAGGTCGTCGATGTCACCGTGGCCGAGGGGGCAGACGAGCGGTTGCTGTGGGAGAGCGCGGTCCTGTGCAACGACGCCGACATCGCCCCCGACGGCGAACCGGTGGGCGATCCCACCGAGGTCGCCCTACTCCGTGGTGCCCAGGACGCAGGCACCGACTGGCGGCACCTGAGGGAGCGGCACCCGCGCCGCGACGAGGTCCCCTTCGATCCCGCGACCAAACGCATGGCCGTGATCACCGACACCCACGTACACACCAAGGGTGCCCCCGAAGTCCTCCTCGACCCGCACCGCCATGGCGAACTCCTCGCCGCCGCCGACGGCATGGGCGGCCGGGCCCTGCGCACCCTCGCCATCGCCACCGGTCCCGCCCCCGCCGCCCCCGCCGACGACGATGAGCTGTTCGCCGCCGCCGACGTGCTCGGGGTCGTGGGCCTCGCCGACCCGCCCCGCCCGGCCGCCATCGAGGCCGTCGCCGTGTGCCACCGGGCGGGCATCCGGGTCATCATGATCACCGGCGACCAGCCCCGAACCGCTGCGGCCGTCGCCGACCAGCTCGGACTGCGCGCTCAGCCGGCCGTCACCGGTGCCGAACTCGACCGCCTCGACGACACCGCACTGGCCCGCGTCATCGACCAGACCGACGTGTACGCCCGGGTCGCACCCGAGCACAAGCTCCGCCTCGTCCAGGCTCTGCAGGCAGCCGGCCACACCGTCGCCGTCACCGGCGACGGCGTGAACGACACCCCTGCCCTGCGTCAGGCCGATGTCGGCATCGCCATGGGCCGCACCGGCACCGATGCCGCCCGTGAAGCCGCCGACATCGTGCTCACCACGGACGACTTCGGCACCATCGAGCATGCCGTCGTGGAAGGCCGCCGGGTCTTCGACAACATCCGCCGCTTCGGGCAGTACCTGTTCTCCTGGCACCTGGCTGTCGTTCTTGTCGTGACCGCCTCGATCGCGCTCGGCTGGCCCGCGCCCCTGGCCGGCCTCATGATCCTGTGGAACAACATCATCATCGATGTCATCCCGTCCTTCGCTCTCGCGCTCGAACCCAGCAACGACGACGCCATGCGCCACCCGCCCCGCCCGAAGAACGAACCCGTCCTCGGCACCGCCACTCTGCGACGGATCCTCACGCAGGGTGCCCTCGTCGGGAGCGTCGGTCTGACCAGCTACTTCCTGGCCACCACTACGATGTACCTCGACCTGGACACCGCGAGAACCATGACCTTCGTGACCCTCACCACCGCACAGCTTCTCGCCGTCTTCAACGCCCGCACCGACACCGGCTCCGGCTTCCGCGGCGCGACCGCCAACCCCTATCTGTGGGCGGCACTCGCCCTCACCACCGCCCTGGAAGCCGTCGCCCTCACCGTCCCCGGACTCCGCGACCTCCTCGGTCTCACCACGCTCGGCGCCGCTTCCTGGACCACAGCCATCGCACTCGCCACCCTCCCTCTCCTCCTCACCCAGTCAACACGGATCCTGCGCGCCACCCGAGCCAGGGAAGCCGCCCTACGGCACGTGGTTTAAGGAGGCGGCATCGGCACCTCGTCGGACCTGTACGGGCAGGATGGCGGCCACCGGCATCGCCTACCACGCCACCAGCGCAGTCCGGCTGCGTCCACCCGCAACCGACCAGGCCGGGACCCCGCGATACGTCAGGAGCCGACCGCGCTCACACTCGCGCTCAGGCCACTGCCGACTTCCTTGGCCGTGCTGAGAAGGTCGTTGCACTGGGTGGCATGGTGACCGTCGACTTGCTGCAGGTCCGCAGGTTCAGGGTGCATGTGGGCAGTCTCCCGCTCGCGGCGCACCTGGGACACCCATGGGCTCGTCGCCAGGCCGCAAGCGCCGAGCTTCAGTGCATCGAGGGCCAGTTCACGTCACCCATGATCTGCTTTGAGACTCTTTTCAGTGCCGAAACGCAAAGGTGGCCCTGCAAATTATTTTGCAGGGTTATTGTGTTTCTTGGTCAATTGTTGACTAAGTATTGGGATGCTCTAGAGGCTGCGAATCGCCCGGGGGGGAGGCCCATGTTCCGAGATACGAGGGCCGGGACTGTGTTGTCGGTCCTCGCCATCACCCTGCTTGATCCCTTCTCTTCGCACCCCCGTATCCTTTGCAGCCGCGCACGCAGTCCGTCACGTCCTGGCCAAGGGTCATTCCGGATTCATGCTCTCCGGGAAGGTGCTGCGCGACGAGAGTGTCATCTGTCGGGAGGCCAGCCACCGCGGGGACCCGATCGGCTATCTGCGCACCTGCGATCGGTACCGCACTACGGCAGCCTCCACACCCGACTGACACCTGAGGGAGGGCGCCTCGAGGCAGCCGGATGAACCGGGGCAACACCCGTACCGCAAACCACCGCACATCGAGATCCTCCAGCCCACTCCCCGGCGGCACGTCAAGTGTTCCGCTTGAGCAGAGCAGTCCCCCACCTGTCCTGTAGCCCGACGCGCCCCCACGGCGCGCCAGGAGGAGTTACCACACCATGCAACCCCTCATCGACAACGCCCGCACCTTCGGACAGCGCCCTGAGGAGTTCGCCGGCCTCGCCAAAGGCCAGTCGCCCGAGGTCCTGTTCATTACCTGCGCCGACTCCCGGGTTGTCCCGGCCCTGATCACCGGCGCCCGACCCGGCCAGCTCTTCGAGCTGTGCACCGCGGGCAACATCGTTCCGCCATACGCCGCGGAACACCCCACCAGCGAAGCGGCCACCATCGAATACGCCGTCGAGGTCCTCGGCTGCCGGGACATCGTGGTCTGCGGCCACTCCCACTGCGGTGCCGTCGGCGCCATGGTACGCGGCGACGACCTCGACGCCGTACCGGCTGTGCGCGACTGGCTCGCTCACGCCGCCGACGAGCCCAAGTGCTCCGACCCCACCGATCCGACGGTCGCCGAGGCCGTGCAGAACCACGTTCTGACGCAGCTGCTGCGGCTGCGTTCCTACCCCTGCATCGAAAAGCGCCTACAGGCGGACCAACTCCGGCTGCATGGCTGGTACTACGAGGTGCACACCGGGGCCGTGCGCGAATACCGCGCGGAGACCGAGACGTTCGAGGCGCTGTGAGGGGGCTGACCGTGATGTCGAAGTTCCCTTATCTGCGGCAGGACTTAGCCGCCTCCATCGTTGTCTTCCTGGTCGCTGTGCCGCTGTGCGTCGGCGTGGCCGTCGCCTCCGGTGTTCCCGCCGAGCTGGGCCTTGTCACCGGTATCGTCGGCGGCCTCGTCACCGGGCTCATGCCTGGCAGCAGCCTCCAGGTGTCCGGGCCCGCCGCGGGCCTGACCGTGCTGGTCTTCGAGGCGGTCAGCGAGTTCGGAGTGGCCGCACTAGGCGTGATCGTGCTGATGGCCGGGCTGCTCCAGCTCGCAATGGGCTTGTTCAGGGTGGGCCGCTGGTTCCGGGCGATATCCGTCTCGGTCGTCGAGGGCATGCTCTGCGGTATCGGTTTGGTGATCATCGCCGGGCAGATCTACGCGGCGGCGGGCCTGAAGGCCCCGGAGACCGGCATCGGCAAGATCACGGGCCTGCCGGGGGCATTCGCCGACGCACTCGGCAACACCGAGGCCCTGACCTCCCTCGCGATCGGCGCGGGCACCATCGCCGTCATCGTGCTGTGGAAGAAGATGCCGAAGAAGGCGCAGGCCGTGCCCGGCGCCCTCGCCGCGGTGCTGCTGGCCACGGTCGCCACCGCCGCCTTCAGCCTGCCGGTCGCCACCGTCGAGGTGGAGGGTCTGCTCGGCGTCATCCAGCCGCCCGGCGCCGACGCCTTCGGGGAGCTCGCCGGTCCGGCCATCTGGGGCACGATCATCGCGTTCGCACTGATCGCTTCCGCCGAGTCGCTGTTCAGCGCGGCCGCGGTGGACAGGCTGCACGACGGTCCCCGCACCCAGTACGACAAGGAGATGCTCGCCCAGGGTGCGGGCAACACCGTGTGTGGTCTGCTCGGTGCGCTGCCAATGACAGCGGTGATCGTGCGCAGCTCCGCCAACGTCCAGGCGGGCGCGAAGACCAAGGCGTCGCGTGTACTGCACGGCGTGTGGCTGCTGCTGTTCGCCGTCGCGTTGCCCTCCGCGCTGGCGCTGATCCCGCTGCCCGCGCTCGCCGGCATCCTCGTGCACGCCGGCTGGAAGCTGATCCCCTTCCGCCAGCTCGCCGGTCTGTGGCGGGGCCACAAGGGCGAGGCGCTGATCCTGGTGGTCACGGCCGTGTCGATCGTCGCCGTGAACATGTTCGAAGGGGTACTCATCGGTCTGGCCCTGGCGGTGATCAAGACCGCCTGGGAGGCATCGCACCTGAAGACGGAGGTCATAGACAAGGGCGCCGGGCCGATCCAGGTACACCTGTCGGGCAACGCGACGTTCTTGCGGCTGCCGAAGATACTCGACAGCCTGGAGGCCCTGCCGCAGGACCGACCGATCGAGGTAGACGTGTCCGGGCTGTACCACCTCGACCATGCCTGCCGCACGGCCCTGGACAACTGGGCCCAGCGGCACAGCGCACCCGACACCGAACCGGTGAAGGTCAAGACCGCGGAACCGGTGAGGGCTACGGCGCCGTAAGGAGGGATCTGCCGCCCGGCCGGATGCTCGACCCGAGCCCCCGGCCGAGCGGCTCGTCGCGGCAGCACGAACGAGGACCGACCAGACCACCGCACGCAGCGCGCCGGCCACAGCGTTGAGGTCCCTGCCGACCCGCTACGCCCGGTCCTGGACAACGGGCAGACCACAAAGGTCCAGGGGCATGGTCACCAGGGCGCCCCCTTCTCGGCGAAGAGCGGGCGCGGCCCTGCGTAGCCGCGCCCCCGGTTAGGTCCGCCGATGCCACAGCGGTCCTGCCCGGCAGGCTGTCCGCCTCAGCTGGCGGACAGCTCAGACGGCCCCGAGGGGCCAGGGCCGACCAGTTCCTCCAGGACGTCTTCCATGGTGACGAAGCCGATGACGGTGCCCTTCTTGCCGGTGACGGCGGCCAGGTGGGTGCCGGCGGCGCGCATGGCGGTCATGGTGTCGTCGAGCGGGGTGTCGATCTCGACCTGGATGACCGGGTGCAGCGCGCTGCGCGGGAAGGGCCGGGTGCGCTCGGTGGCGCCGAGGGCGTCCTTGATGTGGAGATAGCCCAGCACCTCGTCGGCTGGGCCGGTGACCGGCAGACGGGAGAAGCCGGCAGCCGCGGCGGCGCGTTCCAGTTGCTGCGGAGTGGTCTCGTGGCCCACGGTGACCGTCTTGTTCAGCGGCACCATCACCTCTCCAACCGGGCGGGTGCCCAGTTCGAGTGCGTCCTGGAGGCGTTCGACGTCGGCGGGGTCCAGTAGTCCGGCCTCGCTGGAGTCCTTGACCAGACGGGCGAGTTCGTCGTCGGTGAAGACGGAGGCGACCTCGTCCTTCGGCTCGACCTTCAAAAGCCGCAGCAGGGTGTTGGCGAAGGCGTTGATGCCGAAGATGACCGGCTTGAGGGCACGGGTGAGGGCAACCAGGGGAGGGCCGAGCAGCAGCGCGGTCGGCGCGGGTGCGGCGAGTGCGATGTTCTTCGGCACCATCTCGCCGATGAGCATGTGCAGATACGTCGCCGCGGTGAGCGCGATGACGAAGGCGATCGGGTGGATCAGCGCCTCGGGCACACCGATCGCGTGGAAGGGCGGTTCCAGCAGGTGGGCGATGGCGGGTTCGGCGACCGCGCCCAGCACCAGGGAGGAGACGGTGATGCCGAGCTGGGCGGTGGCCATCAGCGCGGACAGGTGCTCGATGCCCCACAGGGTGCTCTTTGCCCGCCGGTTGCCCTTGAGCGCGGCCGGTTCTATCTGGCTGCGCCGTACCGAGATCAGGGCGAACTCGGCGCCGACGAAGAACGCGTTGGTGATCAGAGTGAGCGCGCCGATCAGCAGTTGGATCGTGGTCATCGGGCATCCTCCGTGCTGTGCTGGGCGGCGGCCGGGGCGGTGATACGGACCCGGTCGGCCCGGTGGTGCTCGATGTCCAGAACAGCCAGCTGCCAGCCGTTCACGTCGATGCGGTCGGTCAGGGCCGGGATGCGCTCCAGACGGGTCGCGAGCAGGCCGGCCAGGGTCTCGTACGGACCTTCCGGGGCCGCGAAGCCGATTTCCTTGAGCTCGTCCAGGCGGACGCTGCCGTCGGCCTCCCACACCGGCCGGCCGTCCGGGGAGGGGGCGACGGCCATCAGGTCGGGCTGCTCGTGCGGGTCATGCTCGTCACGGACCTCGCCGACGACCTCCTCGACGATGTCCTCGACCGTGGCGACGCCCGCGGTGCCGCCGTACTCGTCGATGATCACGGCCATGGTGCGGGACACGCGCAGCCGGCCCAGCAGCTTGTCGACCGGCAGCGAGTGGGGCACCAGCAGCGGCTCGGTGGCCAAGCCGGTGACCGCCGTGACGGCCCGCTTGTCCTCCTGAAGGGCGAGGACGTCGCGGATGTGGACGGTCCCGATGACCTCGTCCAGGCTGTCGCGGTAGACGGGGAAGCGGGACAGGCCGGTGGCCAGCGTGAGGTTCGCCGCGTCCGTCGCGGTGGCGTGTGCCTCCAGGGCCTGCACGTCCACGCGGGGGGTCATGACGTTCTCGGCGGTCAGCTCGCTCAGGTGCAGGGTGCGCACGAACAGCTCGGCCGCATCTGCCTCGATCGCCCCCTGGCGGGCGGAGTGCTGGGCGAGTGCGACCAGTTCCTCCGGGGTTCGGGCGGAGGCGAGCTCTTCCTGTGGTTCCAGGCCGAAGCGGCGTACCAGTCGGTTCGCGGTGTTGTTCAGGTGGCGGATCAGTGGGGCGAACGCGGCGGTGAAGCCGCGCTGCGGGCCGGCCACCGCCTTGGCGACGGCCAGCGGGCTGGAGATCGCCCAGTTTTTCGGGACCAGCTCACCGACCACCATCAGCACCACTGTGGCGATCGTGACGCCCAGCAGGGTCGCGACGGTGGAGACGGCGCCGGCCGGCAGGCCGACCGCCTGGAGCGGGCCGCGCAGCAGGGCGGCGAGCGACGGCTCGGCGAGCATGCCGATCACCAGCGAGGTCACCGTGATGCCCAGCTGGGCGCCGGAGAGCTGGAACGTCAGGGTGCGTACGGCCTTCAAGGCGCCGTCGGCGCCACGCTCACCGGCCGCGGCGGCGCGCTCCAGCTCACCGCGCTCGATCGTGGTCAGGGAGAACTCGGCCGCGACGAACACCGCACACGCCAAGGTCAGAGCCAGGGCCAGAAGCAGCAGCAGTACTTCGGTCACCGTGCCACCCCCGATCCCTCACATATGCACGACGGGCTGGCAATGGCACGGCTGGGACTGGGAGGTTCACCCATGGCGGGTCTGCTGCTCCTTCTTGGCTCATCGGATCGGGCGGATCCTGGCGTGATTCGGTAAGGCATCTGCGACTACGGCCAGACCCCATGGTAAAGGGGCGGCAAAGTCGCCTTGCGGGGGCGGCTTCCACCGTCCGCACGGGTGGTTTTCAGACGTTCCGCCGGGATGCCGTACCCGCGGGGCGCCTCCCCCTTATGCTTCTACATGCGTGTAGATAACGCGAGGGGTGGCCCGGATGTTCCCGGCTGCCCGGTGGGCGACGGGCAGGGACGGGAGGGACGCGCACCGGTTTGAGCAGGACCATATCCGCCGGTCACGGCCGCCCCGACGGCGCGTCGTCCGGATTATCCATCGGTGTTTTCCCCTGGGAGGGCTGTCGTGGCTTCGATCGACCTGGACAAGGTGCTGGACAAGGCGTGGGCGGACAAGAGTCTGCCGGAGATCCTCGCCGCGCCGGTCTCCGCGCTGAAGGGGGTCTCGGACAAAGACGGTGAGCTCCTTCAGGAGGCGTTCGGCGTCAAGACGGTCGCTGATCTGGCCGAGCTGAAGTACGCGCGCTGGGCGCAGGCCCTGGCCGCACTCGACACCTCCGCCAAATAGATCCTCTTCCGCCGGGCGGCGGCCCCCCTCCCCTTCAGGGTCCGCCGCCCGGCGGAAGCACGAACCGTACGTACACATGAAGGAGTGAACGCCACGATGGTGTTCAAACGGCTGCTCGGCTCGCTCGGCGTGGGCGGACCCACGGTGGACACGGTCCTTGAGCCGGGCGCGGTACTGCCCGGCGGGCACCTCGGCGGGCAGGTCCACCTCAAGGGCGGAGATGCCGACTTCACGATCGAGCACATCACCCTGGAGCTGATGGCCCGCGTCGAGGCCGAGCATGACGGCAGCGAGTCCGAGGGCGCGGTCGTCTTCGACCGGTTCACCGTCGGCGGCAGCTTCCGCCTCGCCGCCGGCGAACTGCACAGCGTGCCCTTCAGCGTGATGCTGCCGTGGGAGACCCCCATCACCGAGCTGTACGGGCAGGGCCTGGGCATCGTGCTCGGGGTGCGCACCGAGCTGGCGGTGGCGGGAGCGAAAGACAAGGGCGACCTCGACCAGCTCGCGGTGCGCCCGCTGCCCGCCCAGGAAGCGATCCTGGAGGCACTCGGCCAGCTCGGCTTCGGCTTCAAGTCCGCGGACCTGGAGCTGGGGCGCATCGGCGGCACCGGCCAGCAGCTGCCCTTCTACCAGGAGATCGAACTCGCCCCGGCGCCACAGTACACGCACCAGGTCAACGAGATCGAGGTGACCTTCCTGGCCAACCCGGGCGGCATGGAGGTGGTCCTGGAGGCCGACAAGCGCGGCGGCCTCTACTCCGCCGGCCACGACGCGGTGTCCCGTTTCACCGTCAGCCACCACGGCGTCGAGCAGATCAACTGGAGCGCCGAAGTCGACGGCTGGATCCGTCAGATGATCGAGCACCGCGCCTCCCACGGCTCTCACTCCTCGTACGGGCACGGCGCTCCGCATCACAGCGGCCACTACGGCCACGGCGACCCCCACGCCGCGCACGGCAGCCACCCCCACAAGGACGACCACGGCCATGGCGGCCACCATCACGGCGACGGTCACGGTCACCGCTCCGGGCCCGGCATGGGCACCGTGGTCGCGGCCGGCGCGGCGGGGCTCGCCGTCGGTGTGGTCGGCGGCATGGTCGCGGCCGAAGTCGTCGACGAAGTCGGGGACTTCTTCGAAGGCGACGAGGAGGAAGAGGGCGGCGAGGACTGAGGAGCCAGCGTGCTCTTGCCGTCCCTGGTAGCTTCTACATTAATGTAGAAGATGTGGTGGTCCGGGCCGTCCCCCCTTCGGCCTGGATGGCCCCTGAGACGTATGGAGTTGGCATGGCCCTGTGGGACCGCCTCAAGGAGTCCGCATCGACGATGCAGACCCAGCTCATGGCGAAGAAGAACGACCTCAAGTCCGGTGCCTTCCGCGACGCCAGCATGGCGATGTGCGCGCTGGTCGCCGCGGCCGACGGCACCATCGACCCGTCCGAGCGCCGCAAGGTGGCCCAGCTCATCGCCACCAACGAGGTGCTGCAGAACTTCCCCGCCGAGGACCTGCAGCGCCGCTTCGACGACAACTGCAACAAGCTGGCCGCCGACTTCGACTTCGGCAAGGTCAGCGTGCTGCAGGAGGTCGCCAAGGCCAAGAAGAAGCCCGCCGAGGCGCGCGCGGTGATCCAGATCGGCATCGTCATCGGCGGTGCTGACGGCGACTTCGACAAGGACGAGCAGCAGATCGTGCGCGACGCCTGCTACGCCCTCGACCTGCCGCCCCACGAGTTCGACCTCTGAGTTCCACACGACGTACGGGAAGGGACGGCTATGGAGATCTCCGGGGTCATCAGTGCCATCGTGATCGGCGTCCTCATCGGCACGCTGGGACGGCTGGTGCTGCCGGGCCGTCAGCGCATCGGCGTGCTGTGGACGATCGGCGTCGGTATCGCCGCAGCCTTCGTCGGGACCGGTATCGCTGCGGGCCTGGGGGTTGCGGACACCAAGGGCGTCGACTGGATCGAATGGCTCATCCAGATCGCTCTCGCCGCCGCGGGCGTGGCCGCACTCGAACGCTTCAAGGCCCGCACCTGACCTGTGCCAGCCGGATGGGGTGCTGACGCCACCCGGCGTCAGCACCCCATCCGGCGTGCCCGGCGAGGGCCGGGCTACATCGGGGTGGCCGCATGCAGGATGAGGAACAGCGTGACGGCCGAGTTCGCCGAGGACAGTGCCGAGACGGTGGTGCCCGCGGCGGCTGTCCAGGCGGCCAGGCCCACCGTGGTGAACACCGGCGGCCAGATCCGGATGGCAGGAGCCGGTGCCAGCAGGGCGGCGACCCGGCGCGGCACCGGACCGGGGGCCGCGAAGTGCGCGAGCGTGGCGATGGGCGCGCCCCGGGAGGTCAGCGCGGACTTGCCGATCGCCAGCGCCACGGTGCGCCGGCTGCCCACAGCGGTGGCCGCCTCCTCGTCCGCCCACCGCTCGGCGCAGTACATGACGGCGGTCCGCAGCGGGCGCAGGAACGGGTTGGCCCGTGCGGCGAGCTGCACGGTGAGCAGGAACCGGTGGTGGCGGCGGGCCAGATGGACGCGCTCGTGGGCGAACAGCGCCCGCCGCTCGGCCGAGCTGAGCCCGGCCAGCATCCCGGTGGTGACCACGATCCGGTTCCGTCTGCCGGGCAGCGCGTAGGCGTACGGCAGCGCATCGGGCAATACCGCCACCGGCGTGGCCGGCAGGCCGGCAAGGGCGCGCTCGGCCCGGCGGCGTACGCGGTGGTGGCGCCACGCGGTCCGGGTACAGGCGGCGAGCACCGCGATCAGGGCGGGAATGGCGGCCTTGCCCGCGACCTCGTCGTAGGGGACGGCCTCGCGGACCTCCGGGTCCGACCAGCCGTCGGGCAGCGGATTGCCGGGCAGCTGCGCGGTGCCGACCACCATCAACAAGGCCAGGCACAGGGTGCTGCACACCGCGAGTGCCCCGGCGACAGCCGACAGCAGCCAGGTCGCCGCCCTGGGGTGCAGGTGCTGTTCGGCAAGGCGGGCGATGGGCCAGGCCGTTAACGGCAGCACCAGCGGCAGGAAGACGAAGACCCCCATGACGGCTAGTCTTCCCCCTCGCCGGGGCCCGGGGCCAGCAGATCGCGCAGCACCTGTTCATCCCCCGGCGTCAGGCTGGTCAGGAAGCGGGCCAGGACCGCTTCCCGGTCGCTCTCGGCGTCCAAAACCTTCCGCATCCGCAAGGCGGCCAGCCCAGCCGCGTCGGCGATCGCGGTCCACTCGAACGAGCGGCCCGCCCGCTCGCGGGCGACCGCACCCTTGGCGTGCAGCCGGATCAGGATGGTCATCACCGTGGTGTAGGCGAGGCTGCCACCGAGGCGGTCTTGGACCCAGGCCGCAGGAACCGCTCCGGGGGCCTGGTGCAGCGCGGCAAGCACCTGCGTCTCCAGCTCCCCTTGGCCGCGCCGGCGCCGGGACTGTTCGGCACCGCCCCTGTTCTGGTCCGTCATACCGTGAGCCTCCCCGCCTTCTCGCCCCGCCTGCCGCTGCGGGGGCGGTTCATCGTACTGAGTCGCCGTCTGCCCGCCCGGTGCTGTTTCCACGATGTCCACTTTCGCGAGCTGGGGGCCCCTGGCCCAGCGGGCGTCATCAGCTGTCCGTTCCGGCGCTGGTGGTGGTGTCGAGTCCCAGCTGCAGCAGCCGTTCGTCGTCAGGGGGGAGTTCAGCGATGAACCGGCTGAGCACGGCGCCCCGGTCCTTCTCCTGGTCGAGGATCTGGTGCATGCGCCGGGCGGCCATCCCCGCTGCGTCGGCAACGGCCCTCCAGACATAGGAGCGCCCGTCGCGGCGGCGCACCACGGCCTGCTTGCCGTGCAGCCGCGTCAGCGTGGTCACCACGGTGGTATAGGCGAGCGAGGGATCGATCTGCTCGCGCACCCAGCCGGCCGGCACCGGCCCCGGCGCGCTGCCGAGGGCGGCCAGCACGCGGGCCTCCAGTTCGCCCGGCCCTCTGCGGGGGCGCCCACGCAGCGGCGGTCCACCATGCCTGTCATCCACCTGCCACTCCCTTTCCGTCGCTGCCGGACACGAGGGGGCACAAGCACGCCCCTCGCACATGCTCACGAAGCCCTCTGCCTCACTATCTTCTACGCCGTTGTAGATTTTTGACTCCGTCGGCACGGAAGTAGGGGCCGCCGGGCGGGATCACGACACAGCACAGCGAACCGCCATACCGGGCGGCACAGGGAGGCGGACACGTGGACAGGCAGCTTGGTACATCCTGCGAACGCCGCGGGCCGGTCCGGTCACGAGGGCATCGGCGTACCAAGACCCGGCTGACCCGGCGCGGGAGGATTCTGGTCCGCACCGGTGCCGCCCTGGCCGTACTGCTCGTCGTCGCGGGCGCAGGGGGCTACTGGCTGTACCAGCGCCTCGACAACAACATCCAGGCCGCCGGTATCGACAGCAAGATCGGCGAAGGTCGTTCGGCCAACCTCAGCCCGGGCGCGAAGAACATTCTGGTGGTCGGCTCGGACAGCCGCGACGGCGACAACGCGAAGTACGGCAAGGGCCTGACCACTATGCAGTCGGACACCCTGATGGTGTTGCACATCGCCGCGAACCGGGAATGGGCCGCAGTGGTCTCTCTGCCCCGGGACTCCTGGCTGCAGATACCCGCCTGCGACCGCGGTAACGGCACCACCTCCGCGCCGCACCACTTCAAGATCAATGAGGCGTTCGCGATCGGCGGCACCACGGGCGACATCGGCTCGGCAGCGGCCTGCACCATCAAGACCATCGAGCAGAACACCGGGCTGCGCATCGACCACTTCCTCTCGGTCGACTTCCAGGGCTTCAAGGGCATGGTCGACGCCCTGGACGGCATAGAGGTCTGCCCCAAGCAGGCGATCCACGACACCAAGGCCCACCTGGACCTGGAGGCCGGCTGCCAGACCGTCAAGGGCGAGCAGGCTCTCGGCTATGTCCGCACCCGCTACAGCGTCGGCGACGGCTCCGACATCGGACGCATCGGACGCCAGCAGGAATTCATGCAGGCCCTGGCCGCCAAAGCCCAGGACAAACTGACCAGCCCCGGCGACCTGTACTCCTTCTTGGACTCGGCGACCAAATCCCTGACCACCGATGAGACCCTCGCCGGGATCAAATCCCTCACCAGCCTCGCCTCCAGCCTCAAGGACATACCCGAGGACCGGCTGATCTTCCTGACCGTCCCCAACTATCCGCGCGAACTGGACGTCCCCACCGACAAGGCCAACATCTCCTGGCAGTACCCACAGGCACACACCCTCTTCACCTCCCTCGCCAAGGACAGGGAAGTCGACAAGGACGAGTTGACCGCCGCCGAGCCGGTCCCGGCCCGCACGATCACCGTCCAAGTCCTCAACGGCACCGGCACGCCTGGACAAGCCGCCACCGCCGCCAAGGAACTGCGCGCGGCTGGCTACACCGTCACCGGCACCGGCAACGCCCCCGTGCCGGCGAAGGAAACCACCGTGACCTATCCGTCCGGCCTCCAAGAGCAGGCGAAGGCCCTGGCCGCCCGCCTGCGGACCCCCGCCACCCCCAGGCAGGACCCGCAGGCCGCACCGGGAGCGGTGACCCTCACCGTCGGCCCCGGCTACCCCGGACTGCGCGGCTGACCCGGGGCCTGCATCACCGCGCTCCATATCCGATTGCGGCATGGGCGGCCCTGACAACCCTCAACAACTTCTACAGTGCTGTAGATTTTGAGTTGAGTCATTCAGCGGCCGGGACCCTACGTCCGGCCCTCGGATACGGAAAGGGATGCGACATGGGTGTGAGCCTCGCCAAGGGCGGCAATGTCTCGCTGAGCAAGGAGGCGCCGGGCCTGACGGCCGTCCTGGTCGGCCTCGGCTGGGACGTCCGCACGACCACGGGCACCGACTACGACCTCGACGCCTCCGCGCTGCTGGTCAACGAGTCCGGCAAGGTGCTTTCCGACCAGCACTTCGTCTTCTTCAACAACCTTAAAAGCCCCGACGGGTCGGTGGAGCACACCGGCGACAACCTCACCGGTGAAGGCGAGGGTGACGACGAGGTCATCAAGGTCAACCTGACCACCGTCCCCGCCGACGTCGCCCGGATCGTCTTCCCCGTCTCCATCCACGACGCCGAAAACCGAGGCCAGAGCTTCGGCCAGGTCCGAGGCGCCTACATCCGCGTCGTCAACCAGTCCGGCGGCGCCGAGATCGCCCGCTACGACCTCTCCGAGGACGCCGCCACCGAAACCGCGATGGTCTTCGGCGAGCTGTACCGCAACGGCGCGGAGTGGAAGTTCCGCGCCGTCGGCCAGGGCTACGCCTCCGGCCTGGCGGGCATCGCCGCCGACTTCGGCGTCAACGTCTGACCCAGCACACGTCTGCGGGCGGGCCGGACCCGCGTAGTACGTCCGGGCCCGCCCGCGACAAGCACGTCCACTGCCACATGCCCGCCAGCGGGCCGCGCCGCCCAAACGCCGGCACCGGCCCGCACTACACGATCGGGGGGGGGATCGTCATGAACGAGCCTGGCCGCCTCGAAGCCGTCGACCAAGCAGACTTCGAACACGCGCTGCACGCCGCGCTGGGCGACCCTGACATCCGCGAGGCCTTGCAACAGCCGACCGCGCAGGTCACCGCGGAGCAGCTGCGCGCCCGGGCGCTTGCGGCGGCCGACACCATCGCCGCCGAAGCCGCCACCGAGTACACCGCCCTACGGCGACTGCGTGTGGCCGACCCGGACCCCGCCGGCCGGCCCCGCCAGCCCGCGCCCGCGACCGCCGGGAAGGGACTGGCGGCGGCACTGGCCGTACTCACTCCCGTTCTGTCCGCCGCGGCAGCGGCCATATTCCTTCTCCTCGGCTACGGGCTCCAGCTGGCTGGCGCCCAGCAGCTCCTCGCCACCGCGCTGATCCGGGCCGGGTGGGTCGCCGGGGCCGTGGCGGTGCTCGCCGCCGCGGCAGCGGGCACCGCGCTCATGGTCACCGCAGCCCGGCACCGCGCCACGCCCCGCCCCCCGCAGCCCGACACCGCCTCCCTCGCCCAGGCCCACGCGGCGTGGCGCCAGGCCCTGCTGGAGCGCGGACTGCTCCCGTTCCTGCGCCGCGAGCTGCACCAGCCGCCCGCACCCCCGCGCCGCAGCCCCGCCCCGCCTTTCGAGCAGCACACCACGAGCCCCGGCTACAGCAGTCCGGACTTCACCGGCCCCTCCCTCCCGTCGCGGGACTGACGCCCCCCGACGGGGGCACGCAGACCGAACAGGTGCCGCCACGCCATACTCGCCAAGGTCAGGCGCGCCCCTGCCCGACGCTTCTACAGTGCTGTAGATTCAGGCGTGCTGCCCCATGCACAGCCCGGGCAGCGAAGCCCGATCCCCAAGCGCCAGGAGGAAACCGGTGGGAATCACGCTGACCAAGGGCCAGCAGATCAGCCTGGAGAAGACCGGCGGGCAGCCGCTCAGCGTCGTACGGATGGGACTGGGCTGGCAGGCGGCGCCGCGTAAGGGCTTCCTGGCCAAGCTCACCGGCCCACGCGAGATCGACCTCGACGCCTCCGCGGTGCTCGTCGCCGGCAACGAGCCGGTCGACGTCGTCTTCTTCCAGCACCTGGTCAGCGACGACGGCTCGGTTCGCCACACCGGCGACAACCTCACCGGCGGCGCCGGCCAGGGTGGCGACGACGAGTCGATCCTCGTGGACCTGCTGCGCCTGCCCGCGCACGTCGACCAGATCGTCTTCACCGTCAACTCCTTCACCGGGCAGACTTTCGCCGAGGTCCAGAACGCCTTCTGCCGCCTCATCGACGAGAACACCGGCCAGGAACTGGCCCGCTACACCCTCTCCGGGGGCGGCCACTACACCGCTCAGATCATGGCCAAGGTCCACCGCTCCAGCGGTGGATGGCACATGTCCGCCCTCGGGGAGCCGGCCAACGGCCGCACCTTCCAGGACCTGATGCCCGCCATCGCCAGCCACCTCTAGCCACCCTGCCGCCCGCCACCGGGGAGAAGACGGACACCCATGTTCGGCATCAGCGAACTCGCCATCATCCTCATCGTCGTCATATTGATCTTCGGCGCCAAGAAGCTCCCCGAACTCGCCCGCTCCATGGGCAAGTCGGCCCGCATCCTCAAAAGCGAGGCCAAGGCAATGAAGTCCGACCAGACGCCGCCGACCACAGCGGAGGCGGCACCGCCCGAGGCCACAGCCCCGCGCATCATCCGGGCCGCACCCGGCGACACCGCCGGCCGTCCCGCAGATCAGCCAGGCAACGACACACCGCGGAACTGACCAGCCCGCAACCCCACCCGCCCCGGGCACGTCTCTCCCCGTACAGACCCGCCGGACTGCCACCGGCCGCCGAATCGGAATGCAGCGTCACATCATGGGCATCATCAGCTGGATCATCCTCGGACTTCTCGCCGGAGCCATCGCCAAGATCCTCCTGCCCGGACGCGACCCGGGCGGCCTCGTCGGCACCACCCTCATAGGCATCGCTGGCGCCTTCACCGGCGGCTGGCTCTCCGCCAAGTTCCTCGACCGGCCCATACAGAACCAGTTCTTCGACCTCGCCACCTGGGGCGCGGCCATCGGCGGCTCTTTGGTCCTGCTGATCGCCTACCGCCTCCTGTTCGGTAATTCCCGCGACTGACGCGCGGCCGGGGGTCTCCTGGACGGTGAAGCGGTCCGGCGCTTTGACGTATGACCGCAACTGGATCTGCCCCGGTGAGGTTCCATGAAGTCGTGGACGTAGCAGCCTCAGAGCCCGCCCGCCGAGGTTCTGCGGACGCCGTCCGCAACCGTCTGCCTGCGCGGTTGGAGGAGCTTGCCAGCCGCTGACGACATCGTCAGCTGGCAACAAGACCGTCAACCTGAACACGGTGTTCCTCGAGGCGCCGGAGTCACCGCCCGCGTCTGTCCGGACGATCGTGCTGCCGAGCTTGGGGTGCAGCGTGGTCACGCTGAGGGCGCATTCCTCCTACGGACAGGATTGACGAAGGTGGCGGCGTTCAGTGGTAACTGATATGCCCGTTTCCGTCGTTATCGTTCTCGCGCTTGGTGTAAGAGTGCGCGTCCGCGCGGCGTTAGCACCGAACCAACCGTGTACTTACGTGGTGACGACGGCGCCATGGTGAAGCCCGGAATCTTCTCGGGGAACGGACAAGGGCGGCTTGATACCCCTGACTCGGCGGGCGTCGCGTCTAGGAAGCGCTCGATACCGCGGACCGGGCGGCGCCGCAGCAGCCAGCACGGTCTGGGTCAAGTCCGCAGGCTCATAACAGACCTGCCCGTCGGCGCAGGTCGCGATGACGAGCGGCATGTCCTGGGACCGTCAAGCTCACCCTGTCCGAGCCCTGCTGTCGGCAAGCTCCCCATCCCCCGTCATCCTCGGCGTCATCACCGTCACCATCACCGTCTCCATCTCCTGGTCGCTGATCGTCACACGCAACCAGCCCCCGACACCGACGAGGAGTCGACCGAGACCGATACCCGTGCCGCCAGCGGCGGCGAGACGGCCCCGACCCCCCACCAGCCCACTGCTCGGCGCGGCACGTCCGACAAGGACACACCATGACCACAACCCGAGTACGGCAGCCGGCCGCCTCCTCTCCGGCCCCACCGCGGGTACACGTCTACCCCCTCCTCCTGGCGCGCCGACTGCAGCGTCCTGGCCCCCTGTTCACCGGCTCCCGCGCCGACCAGGCCGTGGCCGGTTACGCGGCCGACCTCACCGCCCGCACCGGCCACCCGGTCACGGCCGCGGCCGCGGCCGCGGTCCGCAGCACTGGCTTCAGCATCAACGCCCTACTGCACCGCGCCCGTGGACGCAGCATCGAGGCCGAGGCTCGCGCGACGCGGCTGAACACGCCCTGCATACCGCAGAGGGAAGGAAGCGTCGGTGACCAGGAAGTATCGATGATGTCCCAGCGTCGGAAGCAAAATCGGCCAGTATCGGGGTCGACGATCTTGGTGACAGATGTCGGTGTTATGTGTCAACTAGAGGCGTCAATCGCACTGGCTATCGCGGGGATCATCGGCTCAGCTCTTGCGTGCCCAGTCGACGACCAGTCGGCTGTAGGGCTTGTCGACTACGAAGCGCGGGTCGTCCGCCGTCAGCCGGTCACGCGAGTCCGCGACGGCCATCCGGAAGCTCGGCTCGGGGGCGTCGTTGCCGCCGCTGGCGTCCCAGGCGCGGATCTCGCTCACGACGCGTTCGGCGAGGTCGGCGCCGGCCTCGCCGTGGCCGATCACGCCGACCTCCCAGTACCGGCCCTTCTCGTCTTCGCCTTCGCTGATGGTTAGGTATGCGAGCGATCCGCCGTCGAGGGCGGCCATGGAGCCCCACCCGAAGTGCGGGGTGAACCCGGGGCGCTGGCCCGGCAGGCGGGAGAGGCCGTTGGGCAGCACGCAGGCCAGGTACAGGTACAGCCACTCCCACGCCGATCCCTGCCGGAACTTGACCCCGGTGTAGATCTTGGTCTGCTGCTCGTCGAGGACATTGCGCAGGGCATCGCGGTCGACGTCCTGCTCGCTGAACGTCTCCAGGCGTACGTTGCCCTCGCCGGCCATCGGCACGAGGGTGTACACGTCGTCGCAGACGCCCTTGCGCAGCGGGATGAATGTGGCCATCTCGCAGGAGACGGTCTTCCACGTGTCGCCGTCGCGTTCGAAGGCGAAGGAGCGGGAGATGCTGCCGCGGATGCGCATCGGCAGGACCAGGCGCCCGCCGGGGGCGAGCTGGTCGAGGATCTTCACGGGCACGTCGTCGGCGCCGACGGTGAAGATGATTCGGTCGTAGGGGGCGTGCTCGGGCAGCCCGGCCGCGCCGTCGGCCATCACCGCGGTGGCGTTGTCGACGCCGGCCTCGGCGAGGTGCTGGCTCGCGCCGGCGACGAGGTCCTGGTCGACGTCGAGGGTCCACACCTGCCCGCCGGGGGAGACGATCTTGCCGAGGAGGGCGGCGTTGTAGCCGGTGGCGGCTCCGGCTTCCAGGACCTTGTGGCCGGGCTGGGCGCCGAGCTGTTCGAGCTGGGTGGCGACGATGGACGGAGCGGAGATGCAGGAGACCATCTCCCCGTGCTCGTCGTGCTTGATCGGGACCGCGTCCTCCTTGTACGCGCTCTCCAGGTCGACGCCGGGCAGGAAGGCGTGCCGGTCGGTGGTGCGGAAGGCGTGGATAGCGGCCTTGCTGCGCAGGTGGCCGCTGTCGACGAGCCGCTGGGCCAGAGCCTTGGTCGGGTTGGTGGGGGCGGTTCTGGCTGTCACGGTGGTCTCCATTCGCGGAGGCTATGGTCCGCTGCGTCGGACTGCGGGTAGACACGTCTGGTACTTCTGGTGCGCTAGGCGCGAATCACGGTCAAGTTGCGGCTCGTCCCGGCGGCTGCGCGAGGAGCGATGGCGCCCGGAAGTGATCCTTCTAAGTGGTCGGCGGTGGCCAGAGTCGACGCGGCAGCCGCGCGATCCCCACTGCGCGAGGGCGAGTTGGGGACAGCCGGTCAGCGCTACCCCGGCGAAGTCGATGCTTCGTTTCTCGGTGGCGGTGACGATTAGGTGTTAGCTCGGCGGCTGGCGTGGCGTTGCCAGACATCGGCTGCGACTGTTGAAGCGTCCCGAATGGCCTGAGCCAGAGGGTCGGGGATGTTGCCCCGTCCGAGGGCGGCGGAGGCGACGGCAGCGGAGAGTGTTCTGCGCTCGTCCTGGCTCAGCCCTTCGCGGCACACAGGGTGGGCCAGGACGTCTCGTGCGATGTACCCGTCTGGATGCGTCGTCGCTTCCCAGGTGAGGCGGTGCAATGCTTCGGCCTGTCGGATTTCTGGGGAGAGGTCGAGCACGACTAGTCCCACACGGGAGCGGAAGACGGCAAGTTCGGGGGCCCAGTCGAGGGCCAAATAGCGCTGCACCATCTTGTCGATCGGCTCAACCGGTTGGTCGTCGGCTGCCCTGTGGCAGAGGACGGTGAGGGCTGCCGCGACGGAGTGCTCCCATGGCTCCACCAGGGTGCTTTCGTGCAGGAACTGCAGTGCATCACTGGGTTGCTCGCCGAGGCAACGGACGAGTACTTCCACTTGACGCCCGTCGAAGAGGCGCTGGCCTATGCCCCGGTGCTGCTTGCTGTGTGCCCGTGCGCGGTCCCATTCACCCGCTGCGACAAGGGCACGGGTTCCGTCGCCGAGGAGGACGGTCCACAGCCATTGGCACACCTGTTGATGGTCGGCTGGCGACGTCGTGAGGTGCCGGAAGGATGTGGTGCGGCCGTCGATGACCGCTTCGTTCTGCGATTTCACCGCTCGGTTCAAGGAGTCGAGGAGGTCGTATGCGCCGGGCCCATCGCCGTCGCGGATGCGCAGTCGGGCCAGGTTGACCAGGGGCTCTAGGGCGTGCCGGGCTTCCTGCGCGCCCAGGGGTTGGGCGCGCAGGACGGTCTCGGCGTGACGCCAGCACAGAGCGCGTGCCAGGTCCGGCATGCCGCAGTCGCTTGCGATCAGTGCCGCCTTGTTCAGGGCGACGGTTGCGGAGGTCACATTGTCGTCGCGCTCGGCGGCGGCAGCGAGGTCGGTGATCTCGCGGACCCGTTCAGCGAGGGGCGGGCACGCTGGACGTGGCCGGGCAACGAGCGGGAACCGCTTCGCTATCTGGCTGACGTCCATGTCACTGCCATTCGATGACGATGCGGTTCAGCGGGTTGTCGAAGGCGAAGCGGCCGGGCTTCGGCGCGAGCGGGGTCGCGTCGAGCGGCCGGATCTCGAACTCGACGTCGAGGGCTCGGAAGTCCTGGTCCCAGGTGCGGATCTGGTCGGCGACGTCCGAAGCGAGGGCTTCGGCGTCGGGACCGTGGCCGATGACCCCGAATTCGTACAGGGTGGCGCCGTCGGGGGCCTTCTTCGCGTACGGGCGCCGGGTGAGGTAGGTGAGCGTGTCGGCCTCGAAGACGGCGGTCGAGGACGGGTAGGGCGCGGTGACCAGGCCCTTCTCGATGGCCTCGGCCTTTGCGGGCATCCGGCTCAGGCCGTTGGGCATGCCGCAGGCGAGCCATAGCTCCAGGTACTCAGCCGACTCCGGCCCTCGGAAGGTGACGTCCGTCCACACCTCAGCGCGCGGCTGGCGGAAGATGTCGCTCAGGGCGTCCGCGTCGACCATCTGGTCCCCGTTGGTGACGAGGGTGACGGTGTTATCGGGGTCCAGGGGAACGAAAACGCGCGGGTCATCGGCGATCCCGCGGCGCAGAGGCATGAACGTGTTCATCTGGCTGCCGACGCTGCGCCAGGCTCCGTCCTGGTTCTCGAAGGCGATCGAGCGGGAGACGCTGCCGCGCAGGCGCAGCGGCGTGAGGAGCCGTCCGCCGGGGGCGAGCTGGTCGAGCCAGGCGTGCGGAACGCCGTGGGCGCCGACGGTGGCTTCGATCCGGTCGTACGGCGCGTTGGGGGCATGGCCGACTGCTCCGTCTCCGAGGATCACTTCCACGTTGTGGATGTCGGCGGCGGCCAGTCCGCCGCGCGCTCCGGCCACGATGTCCTCGTCCACGTCGATCGTGGTGACGTGTCCCGTCTCGCCGACGAGGTAGCCGAGGAGTCCGGCGTTGAAGCCGGTGCCGGCCCCCAGCTCCAGGATCTTCTGGCCGGGCTCGACGTCGAGCTGTTCCAGCATCATGGCGACGATGTCGGGCTGGGAGGCGCAGCTGATGGAGCGCCCGGATCCGTCGAACTTCGTGTCCACGGGTGCGTTGCCGTACGCCTTCTCCAGGGGGGCGTTCGGGACGAAGAGGTGGCGGGGTACGGTCCGCATGGCCTCCTCCACCCGAAGCGTGCGCACGCACCCGGTCTCGACCAGATGGTCGATCAACTGGGCGCGCAGACGGTCGGCGGAAGGGGCTTCGATGGTGTCACTGTTCACCCCGTTGACCGTAGTGCCCGGCGCCCCCTCAGCTCGGGTGGACGCGGCGTTGTCGCTCGTTCCCATGACTACCTCTTTCGCGAGTGTTGACAAGGTGTGCTGGTCCTCCGCGGGGAGGCCCAGGCGGTTGAAGTGGAAGATGCCGTGGTGGGCGATCACGGCCCGCAGCCCTCGTTCCAGGCGGCCCTGGCGGTTGAGGTCTGCGAGCTGCTGGCCGAACCACTCGAAGGTGGCTATCCATTCGGCCAGCGGCGCGAGTCGGCCCTGGGTGACGCTGCGGCTGGTGGTGCTGACGTCGACGGTCATCAACCGGTGGACAGCGGCCCGGTGCCGTTGCGGACTACGGACCTCGTCGCCGGGGCGCTCGGCCGCGATCTTCGCCCAGACGTCGCCCTGCTCGTACCAGTCGAGTCCCGCCGCGCGCATCGCCACGCTGAGCAGGAGGACCGCCAGCTCGCGGCGGCCGAGCTGGGGGCCGCTGACTGCCTGCTGGCGGGCTGCCTCATCCAGCAGGTGACGGCTGTCGTAGTGGAACAGGGTGTGCGCGATTCTCATGGCAGCCGGTCCGCCGAAGGCGGCTTCCTCAGGTTCGTAGATGCCGGCCGTCCAGGAGGCGAGGACGCCGGCGTCGACCAGCTCGTCCAGGGCAGCGTCCAGGGCCTTCGCCGAGTCCGGGCCTGCGGCCCGGTACCGCAGCCGCCACCAGGGGTACTTCCGCAGGAAGGACCACTGGGCCAGTTCCGATTCCTGGGCGGTCAGCACCGGGAGCAGATGCTCCACGGCGGTGGCCTCCGCGCGGCTCCAATCGGTGAACCGGATGAGGCGTTGCGGCCATTCGTCCGCAGCCATGTTTCCTCTTCTCTTCGTCTAGTTGGTCAGGAAGCAGGTGTCCCACCCGGACGCGGACGGCGTTCCGGTGTGGAAGGAGTGCAGGGCGAGGGCGGTGCCAGCGGCACCTTCGAGGAGCCCGATGTCGCCGCCGCCGGGAGGGTTGATCAGGGAGTCCGCCAGGGTGCCGGGCGGGGTGTCGGTGATCGGGGCCAGGAGCCGGGGCAGGCATTCGGTGAGGCCGGGAGTGCGGGCGTCGTCGGCAGCGAGTTGCGTGATGTGCGCCAGACCCGCGAAGCCGTGGCACAGGGAGACGTCCACGGTCGCGTCGAGTTGTCCGGGGTCGGTCATGGCGCGCAGGAGGGCGAATTCGGCGGCGTGTTGGCGCGCCGGGGCCTTGAGAGCGAGGGCGGCGAGCTGCTGTGCGCGGGCGAATCCGGCGGTGCCGTAGCACCAGGACGGCCGGGAGGGTCCGGGGCCGGTCGTGCCGGAGCGTAGCTGCTCGCGGGTGATCCAGTACGGCCACCACGGGCCGGCGGGGCCGTCTTGCTGCCAGTGGTCGAGCCAGGCCAGGATGCGGGTGATCGCGTCGAGGTGGCCGTCGACGGTGACGCTGCGGCGGGCTGCGAGGGAGAGCACGGCGAGGGGGCCGCCGATTCCGTGGGCGACGCCGTTGTTGGCGTGCCCTTCCGGATAGTCCGGGGAGGTCGTGCCGGAGGGGGCGAGGTGGCTCCACCAGCCGGGCAGGAGTTCCCCGTCGTGCTTGACCGGCTCGGTCAGGCGGACCAGGTAGGTCAGAATCTCGCGGAGGACGTCGGTATGGACGTCGCGGCGCAGCAAGAGACCGCCCATCCCGCTCAGGCCGCGGATCGCGTCGAACTCCGCCAGTGCGGGCATCTCGCCGCGGTCCATGCGTGCATGGGCGTCCGCGAGCCGGTCCCGGATCGCCGCCGTGATGTACCGGTCGAGGGTGTCCAGGGCGCGGGCGTAGCGTCCGGGACGGTCGGCGGCGGCGTGCAGGGCGAAGGCGAGCGCGGGCGCCCCGTAGTAGAGGTGGCTGTCCGGTCCGCCGACGGCGGGTTCGGCTGCGGCGCAGGCGAGCCAGTCGTGGGCGCGTTGCCACGGCCCCTGGTCGGTGCGGGCCCGCTCGATGTGCAGCAGCGCGACACCAGCCGCGCCGTGCGCGAGCGACTGCGGCCACCAGCCCTGGCGGTGATGCAGCCCCCGTACGTCCTGCGGCGAGGCGAGCCGCTCGGCGATCGTGTCGGCGGCGGCCCGCGCGCTTTCACGCAGGTTCATGGTGATCTCCTCGGTGAGTCCAGGCCATCGCGGCGGCGTGGGCCAGCCGCACGCACATCCGCTCGTCGTCCTTGTCGATGCCGACGGCGCGGATGTGGTGGGCGTGCAGCAACGAGTCGAGAACGAGGTCCGGGCCTATGCCGCCGGACGCGTCCAGCTTGTGCCGGTAGCGGGCCAGGGCCGCGTCGCGCTCGCTCCAGGCGCTGGCGATGGCCGCGCCGCCGGGAGCCGCGCGCAGGGCCGCCCAGCCGTCGGCCGGATCGGCCAGGCGCACCGCCTGACCGCGCACGGTCCGGTCCATCGGGCGCGGGTCGGTGATCCGGCCGTGGGCGATCAGCCAGTCCATGCCGGCCGCGGTGCTGCCGGTGAAGGCGGCAGCGACGGAGACGAAGTTCGCGGCGGCGAGTACCTGTCGGTGCGGACGGGTGCTCTGGGCGAACTGAACGGCCAGGGCTCGGGAGTCAGCGGCGAAGACGTCCTCGGCCAGGCTCATCAGCGGCCCGGGGCCCCACCGGCCGGTCTCCGGGTAGGAGGTCGCGAACTGCATGTCGGTGAGGAGCCCGGTACGGCGCAGTCCGTTCGCCCAGGCACTCACGCGCTGCGCGGTGACCGCGAAGTCCTGCTCGCTGGGGACCGCGATGCGCAGCCGCAGGTGCCAGCGAGGGTCGCGGTAGCGCATGTACCACCAGGTCGGCGGCTCGTCCCACTGGCCGAGCAGCGCGGGAAGATGGGCGGCAAGGATCTCGGGCTGCCGTTCGAAGTGCCCGTACAGCTTGACCAGCAGCCAGGAGGCGGTGCCCGGAAGGTGACCGTGGTCGCGGGTGACGAGCTGGTCGGCGGTGACGGGAGGGACGGCCGGCCACTTCGGCGGGCGGACGGCCGTCATCGGGGCGATGATCTCGTGGGCCCGTCCGTCGAACCAGCCTCCGTCGAATTCCGCTTCAGTCAAGATCGCCGATTCATGGGTGTCCAGGTGGGCGCGCAGCAGCGTGAGGTGCGCGCGCTCGGAGAGGTCCAGCGGCAGGAGCTGGTCGCCCTCGGCCAGCGCGACTTCGTCCGGAACTCGGCGGCGTGCGCGCCACCCGTCGGCCGCCTTGTGCCACTCCTCCCAGGAGGCGCGGCGGTCGGGCAGCTCCGACCGGTCCAGTCGCCACCGCGCCGGAGAGAGGATCGCGCGGCCGTAGCGCACACGCGGCAGGTACGGCAGGGCGGTGGCGGACGCCCAAGGGAACATGGTCAGGACAGCGGTCTGGGAACGGCTGATCTCGGTGAGGAAGCGCGCGAGCGGCGGCGTGTGGCCTCGCAGGTCCAGCGCGTGCAGCGTCATGGGGTCCAGTAGGCACGCCCGGGAGAGGGAGACGAGGTAGAGCCTGCGGCGGTCGCAGCCCACGGCGAGGTCGTCGAGCGTGATCGTGCGCGCATCCACCTCACGGTGCTCCGCCAGGCTGATGACGGCCGGCAGGAGTTCGGCAACGCGGGTGACGTTGGTGTCGCCCCGGTCGAGTGGGGCGAAGGAGACCTGCGTGGGCACCGCGCCGGTCGCGTTGACCGGCAGCTCCTCCAGCATGACGGCCACGCGGGCCTGATCGTCTGGTGCGAGCAGCCCCAGGCTGCGGCCGATCGTGGTGCCGATCCCGCGGGAAGGGGTGATGCCGTGAAGGACGAAGTCTCCACTCTCCAGAGCCTCTTGCGAAGTGGCACGGATTTGGAAGCGCAGCTCCGTGTGGGCCGGTACTTGCGGGGCGCCTCGGTCTCCGACCGTCAATGTGCGGATCAAGTCCTCGTCCAGGCTGATCTCCTCGCGGCCGTCGAGGACGGCCGCCTGGGCGAGGGAGAGCAGCCGCTGTTCACGGGAGGTCAGGGCCTCACCCTGTTCAGGTTCCGCACCGCGGTATCCGACCGGGAACCCGAGGCCGACGTCCGGGTCCACCAGGTCCCGGACCGGGACGAGCGAGTTGATGCCGTACCGCTCGAAGAACCGGTTGTGGAAGTCCTTCCACGCCGGAGTGCCGAAGGGGTACGCACTCAGCCGGGCCAGCACCGTGGCGGCCTGCTCCGCCTCGCGGGCAACCTGTGGGGGCAGAGTGAGGGAGCAGTCCATGCGCAGGTCCAGCGTGAGCGGCTGAGCCTTGACGGTACTCAAGGCGGTCATCTTCTGACGTAAGGCGGTACGCAGGCGCTGGCCGTCCACCGGGGCCAGGACCTGGTTGTGCTGGACGATGGCGTCGCGGACCGCCCGCAGGTCGGCCACGAGGTCCGCGGCCGATGGCGCGTCGGCGGCTTCGGCCTGGTCGACCAGGTGGTCCAGGGCATCGAGGGTGGCAGAGGGCGCGTGCAGGCTGCTGATGAGCACACCGCGTTCGACCAGGCTGCTGACGAGCCCTTCCACCCGGTCAGCGGGAACGTCGGGGAACTCGGTGCTCATCAGTTCGACGACCGCATGGACGGGGACGGGCGAGGCGGCGGCGTCGACGGCGATACGTACGGCGTCGGTGTACCGGAGGGACACTTCCGCCGCAGGGCTGTCCTCGGTGCGGCGTGAGCGGGGCGGATAGGGCACGATCAGCCGGTCGCCGCGTACGTAGGCGGTGTTGTTGGCCATCACGTTCAGGTGCCGAAGGAGTTCGGGGTTTGCTTCCAGGCGGGCGATCTGGTCAGCGATCCAGTCGCCATCGGCACGGACCACGGCGCGGTGCCCTTCGCCCCAGGTCCATCCCAGCCGCGCTCCGAAGGAGGCAGGAGCGACGCCGGCGAACAGTCCGTTGGGCGTCGCCCGGCCCGTCATCCGCAGCACGTACCGCATGACGGACACCACAGTGCGGCGTAGCTGACGTGTTTCAGGTCGAGCCGTTGAGCACAGGCTCTCGACCTGCCGCGCGAGCAGAGGGCTGGCCTGCTCAATGGTGTCGGCGACCTCGGTCATCGACCAGATGTCGCGCAGCCACGCCTGCCACCGAATCTCTCGGGCCGGAGTGGCGTCGGCGAGGGCCGGCCACACGGGGAACGGCAGCCTTGAGTAGCGGGCGGCGCGCACGAGCGCTGTGTCCGCGCACCGGTACAGCGGTCCGACCTTCCTGGTGTCCACGCAGCACCTTCCCTGGTTCGTGGAGTGTCGGGGGTGCCAGCCCGCGCGGCGGAAGACCGCGCGGGCTGGCACTTCGGCGTGCTTGGGGTCACGCCACGTTGGTGGCGCAGGACCCCTTGCAGCTCGGCTTGCAGCCGTCGTCCGTCAGGTTGATCACCGAGGCGGAGCCGTCGCCGGACTCCAGGACGCTGATGTCGAGGTCGAACTCGTCGTGCTCCACGTGTTGCTTCCTCCATCGTTGAGTGCGGCTCCCATCGAGCCGCGGGGTGTGTGCCGCGAGGGCGGCGCCGGCACGCCGTAGGCGCCGTGCCGGTGGTCTGGTGCGGTCAGGAGCCGCTGGAAACGCAGACGGTGCCGCACGTCGAGCCGCAGCCACCGTCGGAGGCGATACCGGCCTCGACGGTGCCGCCGGACTCGGTGACGCTGATGTCGAGGTTGAACGGGTCCTGCGCGGCAGAGGCCGGGGTGGCGCGCGCTGGTCGGTCACCCTGGGAGTCATGGGAATCCTCCTGGTCAGTGGGGCGGAACTGTTCGATTCGAGGTGTTGCTGTGCGGCCGGTTAAGCCCGCCGGACGGTAGCTGTGTGGCTACGCCGGTCGAGCTGTCCTCGGCCACCTCTTCAGACACGGAAGTCGGTGTCCGCAAGAGGAGTCGGTGACGGACACGGAGCCTGAAAGGTGCCGTGCCCGAGGAGCGCCCGTCAGACTGCTGTGGGCTGGACCTGCGAGTGCTTCCTCGCGGCCTGGTCGAGCACCCGGGTGAAGTGCTCGGCCTGCTCGTCGCCCTCGGCCTCCTCGGCTCGGAGGCCGCCGAACCGCTTCCAGTAGCGCCGGCAGACGTCGCTCTCCATCAGCTTCGCGGCGTAGAAAGGGAGTTGTCCGTCACGGACGAAGCCGAGGCGGTCGCGAACGCTGAGGATGCAGATGAGCTGGTTGGCCTTGAGCAGCTGCATGTACTCCTTGACGTCCATGTCCTCGGGTGTCCAGAGCTGGGCGAGGTCGGGGTTGGTGGACATCTGCGCCAACCAGTCGAGCTGGTTGCGGGTGAGGAACGCCTCGTTGCGCTCGGCCTGGTGTCGCGCGTCCTGCCTGAGCCGGGTGGCTCCGACCACGGCGGTGGTGAGGGAGAGGGCAGCACCGGCAGCGAGGACGGCTGTGGTGAGCTTCATCGGTCAACGATCCTTTCGCAGGGAAGAGTTGCGGCCTGGAGGCCGACTGGTGGAGAACCCGGGGTTCCGCTTGTTCACGCGGCCCCCGTGAGGACGACGGTCGGGGCTTCGTCGGCGGAGCTGTCCAGCGTGTAGCGGCGACGCACCGCCTGGAGAGCGACAGCAATCGGCGGCAGACCCACGGTGGCCCTGCGCGCGTCGACAGACGCCGGCGCGCTCAGGGGGCACAGCTCGATGCCGTCGGCGCTCAGCAGGAGCTGGGTGCCGTACTCCTGGTCGCGCCCGCTGGTGATGAGGGCGCGGTCGTGCAGGTGCGCCCAGTGCTGGACCAGCGCGTCGCCGGCCTGGACCGCACGTCCCAGCAAAGTGGTGGCGGCGCGCTGGAAGGCCGGGTCGTCGTCGCTGTGCAGGGCGATACTCCAGGCGGCGCGGGCCCCGTCGGGACCGACGAGACGATGGCCGGGCCAGTCGTGATCGGCCAGGATGCGGCGCAGCACCTTGGCGTTGGCGTGATCGGCGTGACGGCCCTGTCCGAGTTCGATGGCATCGAGCTGATTGCGCATGTGTTGGGCCCGGTGCGCGGCCGACGCCTCCGCTCGGGCGATCAGCTCGCGGGCGAGGTCGGGTCGCTGTGGTGCGGCGGTCGTCACGCGCTGCCCCGATCTTCCGGGGTCGTCTCAGGCGCGTGGACGCGGCAGCCGATGAGGGTGCTCAGCCCGGACCGGTGCTCGGCGGCGAGTTCGAGGCGGGCGACTCGGTCACCCTCTCGTCCTGTGCCGGAACCCTGGATGCTCCAGCCCATGTCGGTGAGCCGACGCAGAAGAGCGGCGATGGGGTCGGCGTCCAGAGGATGGCGGGCCAGGGCCTCGGCCCGTACGACGGGGAGGCCCTGCCGGGCGGCGAAGTCGGACGCCCACAGGGTGACCAGCCGGGTGATGTCGTCGGGCTGGCCGGGCAGAGTGTGGACGCAGCCGAGGAAGAGGCAGGGGCCCTCGCCCCAGCCGAGGCCCGGGCCGTGCTCGGGGATCATGCAGGCCAGCAGTTTCCCGTCCTCAAACAGCCCTGCCGGCTTCGTCTGCGGGTCGCGGAAGAGGGCCGGGACGTCGGCTTGAGCGGGCACCGGAAGACCGCGAAGGACGAGCCAGCGCTGGCGGTCCTGGACGAGGGCGGCGGCCTCCTCACGCTCGGCGTCCGTGCGTAACGTGCGCACCTCGTATACGGCGGCCACGGGCGCCGGGTTGAACGGTGCCGCAGTCAGCCGTTTTCCCCCGGCGGCCGGGGGCCGGTTCACTGGCCCGCTCCGCTCCGCGTCGGCTCGGCCGTCAGCAGGTTCCAGCCGTGCGCCAGGATCACCAGCTGGGTGGTGTCCTGTGCGCCTGTGTCAGCGAGGAGCTGGTCGAGCGCGGCGCGCAGGTCGGCGGGGGCGAGGTTGGCGGCGACGGCGATGTCGCGGGCGCCGCTGTGCTCAGCGACGGCTCGAAGCAGCAGCAGCTGCTCCGGGTTGAGCTGTGGCGCCGGCTGGTCCGCCGTGGGAGGGGCCACCTGCTGAACTGCGAACAGGCGGTGCACGATCACTGGGGGCTTGCAGCGGGGCGGGCAGTGGAGGCTCTCACGGATGTCGTGGATGTACAGGCGGACGGTCACGGGTGACAGTCCGGTCTGCGTGGCGATCTCTTGGGGCGTGAGGCCGTTGGCGAGGTGCTGGGCGACGCGCTGCAGGGTCGGCGTCAGGGGTGTGATCGGTGCGCTGGTCGTTACGGGCGGGGTCACGGTGTCTCTTTCTCGGCTGGGATGGACGGTCACTGGGGGAGGTGCCGCCGGTCCCCGCGGGGGACGGGGGCCGGCGGCACGGGCCCGTGCGCGGCGGTTGGGATTCACGGGGTGCCGCGCACGGGGGCTTATGCGGCGGTGGGGTCGGGTCGTGCCCAGGCGGCTTCGGCGGCGAGGCGTTCGGACCACTGGATGTGGTCCTCGTCGAAGGCGGCGTCGGCGAGGCGTATGCGCTGGACTTCGCCGGTTCCGGCCGGTGGGTAGGTGTGCTGGATGTCGCGCCACAGGCGTTGGAGGACGTAGTCGCGGTCGAGGGCGTGGGCGCCGTGCAGTTCCATGGCGTCCTGGGTGGACTGCATGGCCCACTGGTGGCCGAGGTACTTGGCGTTGATCAGGTCGGCGTCGCAGGGCAGGCCCTGGTCGAGGAGGTGCACGGACTGGTAGGCCAGGATTCGTCCGGCGCGCAGGCGTGCCTCCATGCCGCCGATGCGGTCCCTCAGTACGGGCAGGTCGGACAGGGTGCCTCGGTAGCGGGGACGGGTCTTGAGACGAGTAGTGGTGGTGTCCACGACCGCTTCGTGGATGCCGAGGCTGACTGCGGCCAGGTTGGGTCGGCCGTAGAGGATGCTGCTGCTCTGGGCGACGGCCAGCCCTTGGCCGATCTCTCCGACCTGGTGGTCCTCGGGGACGCGGACGTGGTCGAGGTCGAGGCGGCCGGCGGAGAAGCCGTGCAGGCCGAGGCCGGGGCGGTGGTCGGAGACGGAGAGCCCGGGTCGGTCGGCTTCGACCATGAACGCGGTCAGTGCCTGAGAGGTGCTCACGCCCGCTTCGGCGGTGCGGGCGATGACGAGGTGGGCTCCGGCGAGGTGGCTGTTGCCGATGTGGATCTTGCTGCCGGTGAGCACCCACTGGTTGCCGGCGCGTTCGGCGGTGGTTTCGATGCCGCCGATGTGTCCGCCGGCTTGCGGTTCGGTCACGGCGATCGACAGCAGCAGGGAACCGTCTGCGACGCGGGGCAGCCAGTAGCCCTTCTGCTCATAGGTGGCGAAGTGCAGCAGGGCGCCGACGGGGATGAGGGTGGCCTGCAGGATGGCCGCGGCAGCCGCCGACATGCAGGCGACGCGGTGGACCAGGACCGTCTTGGCCACATGGCCGGCGCCAAGACCGCCGAAGGCGGCCGGGACGGTGACGGCGAACCAGCCGCGTGCGGCCATCAGATCGGCGACCTTGCGCTCCACCCTGCCCGGAGCGGCCTCCATACGTGCAGCACGCGGCGCGATGTGCTCTTCCGCGAAGGCGTCCGCCTCGTCCCACAGCAGTTCGTGGCGGGCAGTGAGGTAGGGACGCAGCGCCGGTGGCGGAGCGGTGGGTGTGGCGGGCATGGTCGTCTCCCTCTCCCTGGGGGAAGGTCGCACAGTGGAGCGGCCGGGGATCGCCTGCGGCTCCCGGGTGGGGGTGGTGGAACGGCTTAGCGGACGGGGGCGCGGGTGATGTGGTCCATCACCTGTGCACTGGCGTTGATGACGATGTCCCGCAGACGGCGGGCCTCGTTCAGGGGCCGCTTCTCGGGGTCGATGACGCACACCGTGCCCAGCACGGTGCCGCTGTCGTGGATGAGCGGTGCGCCGAAGTAGGAGCGGATCCCGACCGCGTCGACGACCGCGTTGCCGCTGAAGCGAGGGCTGGCGTGCACGTCGTGCAGTGGCAGGGCCTTCTTGCGGGCGATGACCTCCGGGCACCAGCCGTGGTCGCGGCTCATGGTGCGGCCGACGATGACGTACCCGCTGTCCGCCGGCGGCTGGTGCAGCCCGACGAAGGTCTGCTCCTGCAGGAACAGATTGACGAACCCGTACAGAAACCCGGCCTGTGTGGCCATGTCGCGGGCCAGGTCGTCGAAGTCCTCGTTGGCCACCGGGGGCACACCCAAGCGGTTGAGCAGCTCGTAACGCTGCGCCAGCTCCAGCGACTGCTGGGGCGGCTGGCTGGTGGGGGCGGCGGCGGGCGGGGTGAACGGGCCGCGGATGGCGTCCCGCGCGTCGCGTCGCGGCAAGGACCGTGCGGGCGGGGTGGCCTGCGGCGTGCGGTAGGGGTCGCTGGGGTGCTGTGACATCAGGCGTCCTGAAGGGTGGTGGATGGGGCGTGACCAGCGCGGCTGGTGGCGGCGTTGTTCACGGCGTGGTCGACGAGGGCCAGCAGAACGCCGGCGACGTGGTCCGAGTTGCGGGCGTCGCAGGTGACCACCGGTACGGAGGCGGGTAGTTCGAGGGCGGTGCGGACCTGCTCGGGGTGGTAGCGGTGCGCCCCGTCGAACTGGTTGACGGCGACGACGAAGGGCAGACCGATGTCTTCGAAGAAGCTGATGGGGGTGAAGCTGCTCTCCAGACGGCGGGTGTCGACCAGGACGACCGCGCCGACGGCTCCGCGGGAGAGGTCGTACCAGAGGTCGACGAACCGGTCCTGGCCGGGCGTGCCGAACAGAAACAGCTCCAGGGGCACGGGCGCGTCGGGCAGGCTCAGGCGGCCGAAGTCGAAGGCGACGGTGGTGGTCTGCTTCGCCTCGATGCCCGCCAGGCTGTCCACGTCTGCGCTCGCCTCGGTCAGGTACTCCTCCGTGCTCAGCGGCGTGATCTCACTGACGGCGCCCACGGCGGTGGTCTTGCCCGCACCGAAGCCCCCGGCGATCACGACCTTCAGCACGGTCGGCGCGGCGCCGGCACGCGGGTGCGGCGAATTACGCGGCACCGCGGCCGGGTCATCCGGCCTGGGGGTAGGCGACGGCATTAGGCCACTTCCTCTTCAAGCCCACGGAAAGGGCTGCCAGCAGTTGGGGAGACGGACCGGATTCCTCGCCCGTATCGGCATAGGACTGGGGCAGGGGGACGACGAGAGCGTCGGCGTCCAAGAGGTCGGAGACGAGGATCTTGACGGCGGTCACGGGCCGGCCGAGGCGGCCCGCCAGTTCGACCACCGGCCGTCGGCGCTCCCGGCACAGCGCGAGGATCTCGCCACACTCCTCGGCCTGAGCCGGGCCGGGCCTTCCCGGTCCCGCCTCCAACACGGTTTCCAGAGCGAGCAGGTGCCGCGGCTTGGTGCGCCCGCGCGTGAGGGTGTAGGTCCGCACGAACGCCGACTCCTCGGCCGCGCGGCCGTATGCGGTCACCGCACCTCTCCGCCCGTGCCGACACGGACGGGGATCACCATGTAAGGGGCGAACTTCGCCACGAGCCGACCCATCTCGAAGCCGACGGTGCCCGCGTCGGAGTCCCGGGTAGCGATGACGGCGAGGATCGTGTCCACCTCACCGCGTTCGGCACCGGGGTGGTTGTCGAAGGCTGCGCTGCGCCCGGCGCTCTGGACGAAGAACAGGCAGTCGTCTCGCTCGATGATGACCTGCTGGGCCGGCCTCTTCTTGTGGCTGGGGCCGGTGATGTTCGCCGCGAGGGAGGCCACTCCGCTGAGCGCGGCCGACAGTTCGTCCGCCCAGTCCTTGTCGACGTCACTGTCCAGCAGCCGCAGTCCGTCGCGCGAGAGCAGGACGGCGTGCGTGACGCCCGGCGTCTCGGAGGCGAACTGATGCAGCAGCCAGACCATGCTGTCCCGCTGTCCGCTTGTCGTCGTGGTGGATGCGGGCGTGCCGTCGGTCACGTTGTTCATCGCGGGGTGGGTGCTCATGGAGATCGCTCCAGTAGGGGGAAGGGCCAGTGGGTGTACCGGGCCACCGGGAACGCGGAAGGACGGGTCAGGGGGTGGGGTGTTCTGTTGAGGCGGGAAGGGGACTGGCGGTGCCGCCGGCCTGGAGGCCGTTGCGGAAGGCGGCTGCGAGCCCGGGCGTTGCCGCGGACATGGGGGCTTGCTCCCGCTCGTGTGGTGGACGGAAAGGTTCGGTCCGGCGTGTGCGCGTGGGCAGAGCGGGCGCGTCGGCCGAATGGCCCGCTGTGGTCGGCGCCCCAGCGGCGCCGGGGCGTGCGACCTGGCCCACCCCCGGGGCGGCAGGAGCCGCGGCCACCTGCTGCGGTTGCCGCCCGGAGACGCGAGCCTCCTCGGGCGGCAGTGCGCTCGCATTCTCAACCGATGGAATCGCTACCAGGAGCCGTGCGGGTATGACGACCAGGGCAGTGGTGCCCCCCGTCACGTTCTCCTGCAGGAGGACGGACAGTCCGTGCGACTGTGCGATCTTCGCGGCGACCAGCAAGCCGAGCTGTCCGGCCCGGACTTGGCCGCTGACGTCGACCTCGTCCGGGGCTTTGAGCAGATGGTTCATCTGTGCCCGCGTCTGCGGGTGCATGGGGATGGCTCGATCCTCGACCTCGATGGCCAGCCCGTGTGGCACCCGCTGCGCCCGCACCATCACCCGCGTCGCCGGATCGGAGCACTCGCAGGCGTTCTCGATCAGCTCGGCCAGCAGGTGCGTCAGGTCCGGACCCACATGGCCGGGCAGACCCAGCTCGGCGCCCACGGACCCGGCCGCGACGGCCACCCGTGGATACTGCACGACCTCGGAGACGGCGCCGCGCAGCGCCGTCGTGACAGGAACGGGCCGGCGCACGCTGCGCAGGGACTGCCCGCCCAGCACCGCCGTGCTCTCGACCTGACGGCGCATCCGCGTCACGAGGTGATCGATCTCGAAGATCTTGGCCAGCAGCTCCGGGTCGTCGGTCAGCATCTCCAGCCGGCTCAGTGCCTCAAGTGCCTTGCTGACCAGGGCGTGCTCGCGCATGGCCAGGCGGCGAAGCACTTCCAGGAGGACGACCGACTGGGACTCGTCGTGCACGCGGATCAGCGACGCGATGGCCTGCGCCTGGAGGGCACTCAGCGAGTTGCCGATCCCGGCGATCGGAGTGGGCGACTGCGCGGTCTGCGGGTCTGGCAACGGTGGACGTTTTCCGCGACACAGCTCGTCCGCCGACCACAGCACCGACTTCTCGACGGCCGCCGCTGCCCCTGTGACCGCTTTCAGCGCCGCAGCCTGGGAATCCTCCACGGCCGACTGCACGGCGCCGGCGACGGTGCGCGCTGAGCGTGCCGCCACCACGGCGACCCCCGCCAGTGCGCAGACCAGGCCGGCCAGGACCCAGCCGGGGCCTACTGCGGACACCGAACCGAGAGCGAACGCGGCGACCAGCAGCGCGGCAAGGAGCACCAGGGGCAGTGCTACCGCGCGGCGGGCGAGGTGCTGCGTGTTCGCGTCGACCGGGGGCCGCCGTCTGCGGTGGCCGGTAGAGGCCGGCCGTGCCGGGAAGGCGCTGTCAGGCATGGGAATCCTCGTCAGGGGGTGGGGTTGCTATGCGTGCGTCAGGTCTGCGGCGCTTTGGCGCATGCTGCGGAAGGTCGAGCGGGGCGCCGGAACCGCGACCGCGCCGTGGCGGGAGGGTCCCGCCGTCAGGGACTGAAGGAGCAGGGCGCTCTGGATCAGGCCCATGTGGCTGAACGCCTGCGGGAAGTTGCCGAGCTGGCGCTGCTGGACGGGGTCGTACTCCTCCGCCAGGAGCCCGAGGTCGTTGCGCAACGCCAGGAGGCGCTCGAAGAGGCAGCGGGCTTCGTCGAGGCGGCCGGTCAGGGCCAGACCGTCGACGAGCCAGAAACTGCACAGGAGGAAGGCGCCCTCATCGCCCGCCAGGCCGTCCACTCCGGTGCGCTCGCCGCGAGTCGGGTACCGGTACACGAGCCCGTCCGGTGTGGAGAGTTCACGACGTACCGCATCCACGGTGCCGATGACGCGCGGGTCGTGCGGCGGCAGGAAGCCGACGCAGGGGATGAGCAGCGTGGCGGCGTCCAGGTCCTGGGAGCCGTAGGACTGGGTGAAGGTGTTGCGCGCCGGGTCGAAGCCCTTGGTGCAGACCTCATGGTGGATCGTGGCCCGCAACTCGACCAAGGGGGGCAGGTCCACGTCGAGGGCACCGACTTCCGCCAGGCGGATGGTGCGGTCGACCGCGACCCAGGCCATCACCTTGGAGTGGACGAAGTGCCGGCGTGCCCCGCGGATCTCCCAGATCCCCTCGTCAGGCTCCTGCCAGCGCTGCGCCAGGTGCTCGACGAGCCGCTGGTGCAGGACCGCGGTGTCGGCGCAGTGGGCGACACCGCTCTCGTGCGCGAAGTACAGCGTCTCGATCACCTCGCCGTACACGTCGAGCTGGAGCTGGTTCGCCGCTCCGTTTCCGACCCGCACCGGGGTTGAGCCCTCGTACCCGGGAAGCCAGGCCAGCTCCCGTTCCCGCATATCGCGCTCCCCGGTAATTCCGTACATGATCTGCAGGTTCTCCGGGTCGCCGGCCACGGCACGCAAGAGCCATCGCCGCCATGCCTGCGCCTCCTGCCGGTACCCGGTCCCCAGCAGCGCGGCGAGCGTCGTGGAGGCGTCACGTAACCAGGTGAAGCGGTAGTCCCAGTTCCGTCCGCCGCCGATCTCCTCGGGCAGCGACGTGGTCGGCGCCGCGACGATCCCGCCGCTCGGCCCGTACGTCATCGCCTTCAGCGCAATCGAGGAACGAACCACGGGCTCGCGGTAAGGCCCGTCGTAGGTGCATTCCTGCGTCCAGTCCTGCCAGAAGCTGAGTGTCTCGGTGAGCGCGACCTCCGGGTCGGGAACGTCAGGCGCGGCTGCATGGGATGGGCACCAACTGAGCGCGAAAGCCACGCTCTGACCGGCGGCGACGGCGAAGGCGCTGACGATGGCACCTTCCTTCTCCACCTGCTGGACGCAGGTGTCGAGCCACAGAGCGTCCGCGCCGGCCTCCGCGACCATGCGGCCCCCGACCTCGTGGATCCACGGGCTGACGCTGCCGTATCCCGGCCGCGGACGCATGGCCGAGATCATCGGCACTTCGCCGGTGAGACCCTCTACGATCCGGATCACCTGAGGTGCCCCGTCGCGTGGCGGCATGAAATCCAGGACGCGGACCGAACCGGTCGGGATGCGCCACACCGATTCGAGGACGAGTGAGTCACCGCAGTACCGGCGTTTGGCTTCCGCTTCGGAGCCGGACCGGCCAGGAGGCGGCGAGGCCGGAGCGATCTGCCAGGTGCCGTGTTTCTGTGTCCCGAGCAGGCCGGCGAAAACGGCCGGCGAGTCGAAGCGGGGCAGGCACAGCCAGTCGATCGAACCGTCGTCGCAGACGTGGGCACTGGTCTGCATGTCGCCGATCAGGCCGTACTGCTCGATACGCGGAAGACGTTCCATCGCTTGTGAATCTCCATTGACCCCGCAGGCCGGGGGGTATCGGGGGCCGCTACGGCGGCCGGGAACACTGAGAAGGAGGGGCACCTGTGGTCACACCGGGGTGAGGTCGGGTCGTTCAGGGTCGGCGGGGAGTCCTCGTCGGCCGCGACAGGACTGGCTGTGCGCTCGCCGCGGAGGACCAGCCAGGCCATCGGCCCGAGAATCAGCCCGATGACGACGACCTCGGTTACTGTCACGTCCGTGGCACCGAAGCGGCCCAGACCAAACAGGCGAGGGCGACTGCGAAAACCGCCCCGCGCAGCATGTTGATCCGGGGCTTCCACGAACGCCGCCTGCGCTCCGGGCGCATCGACCCGGGATCGCCGCGCTCCACATGCGTGACGGGTTCCTGCGTCGCTTCGGCGAGCTCGACCAGGTACACCCGGCTGGGCATGTAGCCCTCGGGGACGCTGTCCGAGGAGAGCCGCTGCGCGCGCAGCAGGACGGGGGTGCCCGAAGCGGTTCGTGCGCCCAACTGGGCAACGTGACCGCGCAGACGGCGAACGAGGTTCTCCACATCAGCAGCGCTCTCGGGTAGCGGTGAATCCTCGCCCAGCACGAGCGTCACCGTCTCCGACGCGGTCACCACGTGATCACGCTGCGGCGCCCGCTTCACGGTGACGGACCCTCGCTCTCCGCTCCCGCCCACGCTCTGGATGTCTCCTCCGCGAGGGACCAGCGAAAGGCGCATGACACAACTCCTGTTGGGATCAAGCCAAAGTGAGCCGAAATCGCCGGTTGGCATCGACGGCTGGCGTGCGAAGTGAGTGATCTGGCAGCTACGTTGAGCGAACCGTGAATCCCGTCTGAGGGGTATGCCTGTGCGGACCGGAAGGCCGCCAAAGGCGCCAAAGATCATTTCGGACCCGAGGGGCAGTCCATGGCCCGTGAACGAAACGTCGCCCTCGCCGCACTCCTGCGCGAAGCAGGCTGGTCCCAGCCACAAGCAGCCGCTGCCGTTGCTCGAGTGGCCGCGGAGAGTGGAGTGCGTGAGCTGGAGGTGATCTCCCGCTCGCACATCTCCATGTGGGTGCTCGGCACGAAGCCGAGTGGCAGAGCGCCGCATATCCTGCGCGAGACGCTGTCCCGCAGACTCGGCCGCCACCTCACCGTGGCCGACCTCGGGCTGGAAGAAGAGCCAACAGGCACGACCGACACCGGATCCGACTGGAGCGTCGACCCTCTGACCGCACTGGCCGAGTTGGGAAGCGACGATCTCGACATGCACCGACGCAAGCTGCTGTCCACCGCCGCCTACTCTGCGGCCGGCCTCGCCCTGCCCACAGCCTCGTGGTGGGCAGCCGCCCCCGCCGCAGCGGCGAAGCGCCGACCGGCATCCCCGCGCCCGGTGACCCAGACAGACATCGACGACGTCCGCGACCTCACGGTCTACTACTCCGCGCGCGACCAGCAGCGAGGCGGCGCTTCCGGCCGCAAGGCCCTCGCCAGCCACCTGCTCGACGGTGCGGTACCGCTGCTTGGCGGCCGATTCCGTACAGATCAGCTCCGCCGCGACACGTACTCCGCCGTGGCGGAGATGACTTACCTCGCCGGTTGGATGGCGTTCGACGCCAGTGAACACCGCACTGCCCAGCGCTACCTCACCATTGCCGCCCGCATCGCGGCGGAAGCTGGAGACGGACCGCTCGGTGGTCATGTCCTGCGCGCCCTCGCCCACCAGGCTGTGGACCTCGGGCATCCACGCAGGGCGCTCGCCCTGGCCGACGCCTCGATGTCCCGCGACCGCTACGGCCAAGCCAGCCATCGTGAAAAGGCACTTCTGGCGATCGTCCACGCTCGCGCACTCGCGGCCGACGGCGACCGGGCCGGTTCTCTCGCGGCCATCAGCCGCGCGGAGCGGGACCTCGCCCGCGCCGACACCAACGAGGCGCCGGCGCGCGTCGGCTTTTTTCAGGAAGCCTCCCTCGCCCACGAGACGGCCTGCGCTCTGCGTGACATGGGCCAGCCTCGGGATGCGGAGATCCACTTCAAGCGCAGCGTGGCCACGCGCCAACGCCAGCAGTTCGCCCGTACCCACGGCGTGACGCTCGGTTACCTCGGCGCCGTCCAAGTCCAGCAGGGACGCCTTGACGAGGCATGCGCAACCTGGAACGAAGCACTCGACGCCATGGCCGGTATCCAGTCCGGGCGAGCCCGCGACGTCATCGTCCGCATGCAGAGCGACATCTCGCCCGTCCGGCAGCGCGGTGGTCGCCACGTCGCCGAACTGGACCGTCGCGCGCGAGGCTTGTTGCGCGCCATAGGCTGACCACAGAACGGTTTCGCGGCGCTGACCGGAGGCCGCCGCGCACGCTACGCCCAGGGAGAGGAACGAGCGCTGATGCCGACCTACGAGGTCAAGTCGATCGCCACGGTCGTCGGCGGCCACACTCGCGTACAGGACGACTACCAAGGCGGGGTCGAATCGATCATCCGGCTCGACGACGCGTATCCCCTTGAAACGCTGCAAGGAATCGAGGAGTTCTCCCACCTGACCGTGACCTGGCGCTTCCATCTGGCCCGACCTGAAGACGTCCAGCTCCACGCACGCAGTCCAAGGGGAAACCAGAACTGGCCGGCGACCGGTACGTTCGTCCACCGCAACCACCGGCGCCCCAACCAACTGGCGGTCAGTTACCCGCGGTTGCTCAAGGTCGAAGGCAGGGACCTCCTGGTCACCGATCTCGACGCCGTCGACGGGACGCCCGTGATCGACCTGGCACCGTACTTCGAACAGATGGGGCCTCAGGGCCCGATCCGTCAGCCCGCATGGCCTGGCGAGATGCTTGAACCGAACTACTGGGCGAAGGCAAGCGAACGGCCCTCCGAGCGTCCCCTGTAGGGGAATTGACTGAGCTGCCCGACTCGTCAACCGCATGGCCGGGAACCATTTGGAAGTCTGGCTCAACCCTCAGCCCTCGCGTACCGGAACTCACACCACGTCTCCTTGCCGCTGCTCTCCCACGCGTCTGAGATCGCATCGACAAGCCGGATCCCGCGACCGGATTCACCGTCGGGTCCGGCTTCCTTGAGTACAGCTGGGGCCGGATTGTGATCGGTGACCGAGACACGCACCACGTCGACGGCCACCGTGATCCGGAGCACGACTTCTCCCTCACCGTGAATCACGGCGTTGGTGGCCAGCTCCGAGACGGCCAGTACGACGACCCCCGCCACCGGGTCCGAAACACGGCACCGCCGCAGGAACGCCCCGGCTGTCTGCCGCATCTCCCCAACCTTCGCGAGATCAGGGAGAAAGGCCGCCTGACAGCCATGGGATGCCGCCGGTATGCCTGCCCTCGCCGATGTGCTGTGCCGGTCTTCGTGAACCGACCTCGCGCATGACACGCCTGCCACGTCGGCAAAGCTACGGATGCCCCCGCCGGGCGGGGTCTCCTCTTGGAGCCTGGTCATGGGGGCTATCGCACCGCGTGGCGACGCCGTCGACCAGGGGAATCCAGAGGGGGAAATATCTGTCAAGGGGGAAAGTCGGAGGGGGAATTGAGGCCATGATTGGATTCCGCCCACCAACAGAGGTCACACTCATGCCAGATCCGTTCGCCGACCTGCTCCTCCGGCTCCGGCAGGAGGCGGGCAGGACGCAGGAGGAGCAGGCAGACGCGATCAACGCTGTCTCCGGCCGGGACACCATGACCCGCCGAGAGATCAGCCGCTATGAGAACTTCGAGAACGTCCCTACCAATCACACAATCGCCCACATCGCGGCGGCCTGCGGTGTGCCCTTCGAGGAGCTTCAGCGGGAGGCCAAGGCTGCCCGCGCTCGGAAGAGAAAGGGGCATGCCAGTGCAGAGGAGGACCAGGACGCCGTGAAGCGTCGCACGCTGCTGGGTGGCGCCGCTGTCGGCGTGAGCGCGGCTGCCGAGCCCTGGGGGCGCCTCGCCTTCGCCCTCAGTAAGGGGTCCAAGATCGATTCGCCCTCCGCCGTCGCGCTCATCGACCGGGCCGCTGAACTACACGTCCAGGAACTCAATCTCAGCGCCCGGCGGCTACAAGGGACGGTCGAGTCGCATCTTGACGCGATCACCGCGGCTCTGCCTCGTGCCGGCGAGCACGAGCGGGCTCTCACTATCGCCGCTGGAGAAACCGCCGCCCTGGCGGGTTGGGTCGCCTGGGACCTGGGTGAGCACGACAAAGCCGACGCCTACTACAAGGTCACGTCGCAGTGCGCGACGACCGCCGGGCACCCTCCGCTCCGAGCCCTGGCCTTGACCTACAGCAGCTACGGCGCCTCGACGCCGAAGGCGAAGTTGGAGTTCCTTTCCCAGGCGGCCAGCGATGTGCGAGGCCACGGCAACGCTACTGCTGCCGCCTGGGTCCTCGGCAGGCACGCGGAGGAGGCTGCGGCGGCCGGCGACGAGATGGGGGCGCTCCGGGCGTTGGAGCGAGCGCGCTTCGCTTACGACTTCGCGGATCACACCAACGAGCAGGCGTGGGTCCGGTTCGTGACCCCGTACCGCATGGATTCGCTGGCCCTCTCTGTATACGGGCAGTTGGGGCGTCCCGAACTCACCGCTACAGCAGACACCGCAGTCGACCGACTCGGAGACGAACTACCGGACGGAGGCGTCGTGGTCCTCGGTGATCTCGCGTCGGCCCTGCTGCGTGGAGGTGACGTCGACCAAGGGGTCTACGTGTCACGCCAGTTCGCCGCAGCGGCACAGGCCAAACCCAACACGATGGGCAAGGAGCGCGCATCGACTATCGCAGCGTCGCTCCCGGACAGCGAGCAGGAACTCAGCCGCCATCTGCGGCAGTTCGCATCCTGAGTCCCTGCGCGGCACGCGGACAAGCCCAGGACGCGAACAGTCGTACGGCCGGTCCGTCGCTCCGCAGACCTATGCCGTCTCCGCGACTACCCAGGACAGGTACGCCTCCGAACCGCCGGTCACGGGCAATGTGATCCACTGGGGGACGTCGTACGGGTGTTTCTCGTGCATCCACGCCTCCAGTGCCGGGAGACGGTCCGTCGTAGTCATGTACGAGATCCGCCACTCCTGCGCCGTCTCAACCTTCCCTTTCCACCAGTAGAAGGCGGTGATCGGCGCATCGATGTGGACGCCCGCTGCCAGCTTGCTCTCGACAGCGCCCCAGGCCAGCGCCTTCGCCTGATCCTCGTTGTCGCTGGTCGTCTGCGCGATCACAATCTCGTTGGCCATGCAACTACCTCTCCAGCTCGGGTACCGCGACCCTACCCAGCCGTTCAGCGCGCATCGAAGTCGGTAGCTACCGGTGTGGGCGGGCGGGACTCAACCAGCGACCTGGACCACTGAGACAGGCAGCAGGCCATTCAAACGCTTGGCGACCTGAACGCGTGGACCGCATAGATGCGTGACCTCACCGGGGTGTTGTGTCGTCCGTTGGGCTTCGTACTGACCGCAAGGCAGGCCGGCGAGCCCCTGACTTCCGGGGGCGACAGCGCGTCGGCGGGTGCCTAGCGGAGAGCGAGCGGCGGCCCGGACGAGGTCGGCCGATAGGGCGAATTCTTTCTGTTTCCTCAGGCTGACTCGGCATTTCGCCCATGGCAGACGAGAAAGGGGCTCGAAGGACTGGAACCCTCTCCGGGTGTATGTCAACGTACAACACCTCGGAAGTGCGAGGTCGGTAAGCGACCCGCCTGGAGATCCGATGAGGAGTATTTCCGCCGATGCGCGTCCTCCGATCAGTCCGGCCGGCCGCCCCTGTCCGCTTACTCTTTGTGCGATACACGGTGGACCGTTCATGCCGGATCCACATACGGGGGCGGATCGATTGGCGTCGAGGCTGGCAGTCGGGGCGAGCCTCTTTTCGGAGCGCGAGCGCAACATAGACCAAGATTGCCGGTTAGCCAAACCGGCGATCTTCGCGACCATTGAGCAGGTCCGCATTTGGCTGTACTTGACAGTGGAGCCGTAGCGGACACAGAAGAAGGCAGCGCTCCCCAAACCCACCGGGGAGGGAGAGGAGGAGCATCGGCTACCGCAGCGGTGATACCCGCGGCACCCTTCGCTGAAGCGCAGTGGCCCCTCCGCCCGCGTGCAGTTTCCACACCCTCAAGGAGAGTGAGTACTCTGTCCGATCCCATCAAGAAACTTCCACCGAACTCGAAGGGGAAGGTTCGATACCGGTTTGTTGTCGACGCAGGAATCGACCCCGAAACTGGTAAGCGTAAGCAGTTGAGGCGCACCTTCGACTCGTTGAAGGAAGCTAGGGCTGAGTACGCAAACATAACTAACCGGCGGCATGATGGGTCGCTTGTGCCGCCCAACAAGATCACCGTGAATGAGTGGCTCGACCGATGGCTGGCCATGAAAGCGGAGGATCTCGAAGAAACCACCATCTACAACTACGGGATTACCCTGGACCGAGTTCGGGGGAGGCTCGGCAATATCCGTCTCCAGGACCTTACTGAAGAGCACGTGGAAGAGTGGAGAGACTGGGCGCTGGCGCATGGCCGCGTGCGTGGTAAAAGGGCCGGGACGCCACTCAGTGTCACGAGTGTGGATATGAGCCTCGCTCGGCTGAAGGAAGCGCTGGGGAGAGCCGTTACCCGGCGGTTGGTGTACGTCAATGTCGCTGCGCACGTGACCATTCCCCGGAGAGCGCGCAAGGAAGAACGGAAGACTAAAGAGGAGGTGCCGCCCTGGAACGTCCAGGAGGTTCAGAAATTCATCCATGGAATTAGGGGCGAGCGTCTCTATGCTGCGCTTCTTCTTTCGCTGATGGGGCTTCGCCCAGCTGAAGTCTGCGGCCTCCGGTGGGAAGACGTTGACTTGGAGAACGCCACGATCGTCATTGCCAACACGCGCACGATGATGGGCAACCGGTACGTGGTGGAGAAGGACACCAAGTCTCTTGCGGGTGAGCGGGACCTGCCGCTGCCGGCGCTTGTGCTGGGAGCCCTCAAGGCATTCCGGGCTCTCCAAGCCGAGGAGAGGCTCGCTTTGGGGGAGGCGTACACGGTGTCGGGCTACGTGCTGGCGCATGAGACGGGCGACGCCTTCACGATCAAGCAACTTCGCCGACGCGCGTACCGGCTTATGGAGCTTCTCGGGCTCCGTCGCGTCAGGCTCTACGACGCACGCTCGTCGTGCTTCACCTTCCTGGCCAACAACGGCGTCCCGGACCACATCCTCGCGCGATGGGCCGGACATACGAACGTAAAGACGACCAAGCGGTGGTACGTCAAGCCGGATGTAGAAGATCTTCGCGGAGCCGCCACCACTTGGGATGGCCTGCACGGGGCTACGGCAGAGGGGCAAGAGTGAGCCACGCGGACTATGAGCCGAGCAACTTGCGCGCCGTATGGCCTGCAGGATTGGGGCGAGGGGGCTTCGGAGTCCGCTTGCTGGTTTTGGACCGGTGGCTGTAACTGAGAGCATCCGGCTACGGCCAAGCCTTCTACCAAGCGTTCACCGTGTGGCGTTTAAGTTGCTGTTGGGCGGGGTTTCGGAAGGTTTCCAGGTGGATCGCGCCGAGCCTCGTTCGTGCCACCACACTCGATGCTGCTTCCTGAACCGCCTGGAGGCCGTGATCAAAGAGGAAAGCGTTGCTCGTAGCGGCTGAAGGAGGGCACGCGCCCGGAGGGCCCACTGCCGACACGGCCACGAGTACATGCCGGAGAATGTATACCTGGGATCTCGTTGGCAGGACCGGAGCGGGGCAAGGCCCGCTAGGTCCACCCCGGCGATGTGACATCTCGTGACAGATGAGAGGCTCAGACGGGTGAGCGAGACACCACCGAACACCCTGCAATACCGCTTTGACGGGCCAGAAGAGGCCCCGGTCCTGATCCTGGGTCCCTCACTGGGTACCACATGGCACATGTGGGACCGCCAGATTCCCGAGCTGATCAAGCACTGGCGGGTCTTCCGGTTCGATCTGCCCGGTCACGGCGGCGCACCCGCGTACCCGGCCGGGTCGGTCGCCGATCTCGCCACGCGACTGCTGGCCACCCTCGAAGGGCTCGGTGTGCAGCGCTTCGGCTATGCGGGCTGCGCGCTCGGCGGTGCCGTCGGCATCGAGCTGGCCCTGCGCCACCCGGAGCGGCTCGCCTCGCTCGCGCTGATCGCGGCCTCCCCCCGCTTCGGCACGGCCGACGAGTTCCGGCAGCGAGGTGTGATCGTCCGCACCAACGGCCTCGACCCGATCGCCCGTACCGCGCCCGAGCGCTGGTTCACCGGCGGGTTCGCCGCCGCGCAGCCCGCGATCACCGAGTGGGCCGTGCAGATGGTGCGCACCACCGACCCCGGCTGCTACATCGCCTCCTGCGAGGCGCTCGCCTCGTTCGACGTCCGTCCCGAGCTCGGGCGGGTCGGCGTACCGACCCTGGTCCTGGTCGGGTCGGACGACCAGGTCACCGGCCCCGCCGAGGCCCGGACGCTGGTCGCCGGCATCCCGGACGCACGTCTCGCCGTCGTCCCCGGCGCCTCCCACCTGGTCCCGGTTGAGCAGCCCACCGCGGTCACCGACCTGCTGGTGCGGCATTTCTCCACCGCCTGGCAGCCCGCCTTCGAGACCTCCACCGGCCTGACCGCCCTGCCCCCGGCCGCCCTCAGACCGGTCCTGTCTCCCGCCTCGCCGCAGCCCCCGCAGACCGGGCCCGTCGCCGAGATCGCCCCGGTCGCCGTACCGCAGCAGGCCCAGGGCCGGCCCGACCCGTACGACGCGGGGATCAAGGTCCGCCGCGAGGTGCTGGGCGACGCGCACGTGGACCGGGCGCTGGCCCAGGCCGACGAGTTCTCCGGGGACTTCCAGGAGTTCATCACCCGCTACGCCTGGGGCGAGATCTGGGACCGTCCCGGACTGGACCGCCGTACCCGCAGCTGTGTCACCCTCACCGCCCTGGTCGCCGGCGGTCACCTGGACGAGCTGGCCTTCCACACCAGAGCCGCCCTGCGCAACGGCCTCACCCCCGGCGAGATCAAGGAAGTGCTGCTCCAGGCGGCCGTCTACTGCGGTGTACCGGCCGCGAACAGCGCCTTCAAGGTGGCCCAGCAGGTCATCCGCGAGGAGACCACGCCCCAGGAGTGAGCCCCGCGCCGGGGCACGGAGGCAGGATGGAGTCATGAAGCTCACGAAGATGTCGCACGCCTGCGTCCGCCTCGAGAAGGACGGCCGGGCCCTCGTCCTGGACCCCGGTGCCTTCAGCGAGGAGGACGCCGCGCTCGGCGCCGACGCGATCCTCGTCACCCACGAGCACCCCGACCACTTCGACGAGTTCCGGCTGCGGGCCGCGATGGAGAACAATCCGGCCGCCGAGATCTGGACCCTGAAGGCCGTCGCGGAGAAGATCTCCTCCGCCTTCCCCGGCCGCGTCCACACCGTCGGCCACGGCGACACCTTCGATGCCGCGGGCTTCGACGTCCAGGTCCACGGCGAACTCCACGCGGTGATCCACCCGGACATCCCGCGCGTCACCAACGTCGGCTACCTCGTCGACGGCGGCAGGGTCTTCCACCCCGGCGACGCCCTCACCGTCCCCGATCACCCGGTCGAGACGCTGATGCTCCCCGTGATGGCCCCCTGGAGCAAGATCTCCGAGGTCATCGACTACGTGCGCGAGGTGGGGCCGCAGCGCGCCTACGACGTCCACGACGCCCTCCTCACCGACCTGGCCCGCCCGATCTACGACCGCCAGATCGGGCAGCTCGGCGGTTCGGAGCACCTGCGGCTGACGCCCGGAGACTCCGCGGAGGTCTAGGCCGTCACGGGGCCGGCCGCGTTGTCGGACCCTCCGGGTAGGTTGTGGGACATGCGCATCGCGACCTGGAACGTGAACTCGATCACCGCCCGCCTGCCGAGGCTCCTGGCCTGGCTGGAGAGCAGCGGCACGGACGTGCTGTGCCTCCAGGAGGCCAAGGTCGCCGAGGAGCAGTTCCCGGCGGAGCAACTGCGCGAGCTGGGCTACGAGTCGGCCGTCCACGCCACCGGCCGGTGGAACGGCGTGGCGGTGCTCTCCCGCGTCGGCCTCGAGGACGTCGTCAAGGGCCTGCCCGGCGACCCCGGGTTCGACGGCTCGGTGGAGCCCCGCGCCCTCTCGGCGACCTGCGGCCCGCTCCGCGTCTGGTCGGTCTACGTGCCGAACGGCCGTGAGGTGGACCACCCGCACTACGCCTACAAGCTCCAGTGGTTCGAGGCCCTCAAGGCCGCCGTCGCCGGTGACGCGGCGGGCAGCCGTCCCTTCGCGGTGATGGGCGACTACAACGTGGCGCCGACGGACGACGACGTCTTCGACCCCGCCTTCTTCGAGGGCTCCACCCACGTCACCCCCGCCGAGCGCGCCGCCCTGGCCTCCCTGCGCGAGGCCGGCCTGTCGGACGTGGTCCCGCGGCCCCTGAAGTACGAGCACCCGTTCACCTACTGGGACTACCGCCAGCTCTGCTTCCCGAAGAACCGCGGCATGCGCATCGACCTGGTGTACGCCAACGCACCCTTCGCGAAGGCGGTCAGCGACGCGTACGTGGACCGCGAGGAGCGCAAGGGCAAGGGCGCCTCGGACCACGCGCCCGTGGTCGTGGACCTGGATCTGGACGTCTAGGGCCGCAGCAGCCGCAGGTCGACCGAGTCCGCCAGGGCCGCCAGCCCCGCGTCGCCCGGATGCAGATGGTCCCCGCTGTCGTGGGCGGGCAGCATCCGGGAGGGCCGCCGCGGGTCACGCACCACCGCATCGAAGTCGAGCACCCCGTCGAAGACCCCGCTGGTGCGGATCCACTCGTTCACCGCGACCCGCTCGGTGTCGACGGCGGGCGTGCACCGCGCCTCGCCCTCGCAGGGCAGGATCGTCGCCGCGAGCATCCGCAGCCCGCGGGCGTGCCCGCGCGCCGCGAGGTCGCGCAGCCCATCGATCACCTGCTCCGCCGAGGTGCCCCACCGCAGGTCGTTGACGCCCTCGAAGACGACGGCGGTGCGTGCCGTCGGCCGGGCGAGGACGTCCCGGTCGAAGCGGTGCAGGGCGCTCACCCCCGCCGTGTCCGTGGACACCCCGTCGCCGGGGTAGCGGTCGGTGACCACGCGGTTGCCCGAGACGCCGAGGTTCAGCACGCCGTAGCGCGGGACGGTGTCCTGCCCGAGGAGCCGGCCGGCCAGGACGTTCGGCCAGCGCCGGTTCGCGTCCACGGTGGACTTGTCGCCGTCGGTGATCGAGTCCCCGAGCAGGACCACGGATCCGGGCCCGCCGCCGACGTCGACCCCGGCGAGCAGCGGCCAGCGGGTGATCACCGAGGTGTACGCCCCGGGGGCGCCGTCCGCCGCGTGGTCGCCGGGCTCGCTGACGTAGGAGCGCTGCTGGGCCAGCCCGTGCACGGGCGCCGCGGCCACCGTGCCGGGCAGATGGAAGCTCACCAGCAGATCGGCGTCCGCCGGTACGGAGAAGCCGAGCGGATCGCTGAACGCCTGGCCCCCGGCCGGGATCGTCACGCCCGCCGCACCGCCGAAGGCCAACGCCGCCGGGGTGCCGCGCGAGGCCGCGCCCGACGCCCGGACCGCCACCGTCGCGCTGCCGATCCGTACCGGGGCCGCCGCGAAGGTGTTGTCGAACCGCACCCGCACACGGGACCCGCCGGCCGACGTGTGCACGACCAGCCGCAGCGTCCGGTCCGTCCAGGGCCCCACAGTGGCGTAACCGCCCGTGGCGGCCGTCCAGCTGCCCGTCCAGCCCCGGGTGGCGGTCCGTACCGACACCGCGAAGACGTGCAGCCCGGCCGCGTTCGGCAGCCGGACGGAGGCGACCGGACGCCCCGGGACCAGCGGCACCGTCACGGCGTACAGGCGGGCCTGCCGGGTGAGTTGGCCGGCCGGCGTGTTCAGGTGCGGCAGGGCCACCGCCTTGGTCGCGAGCGGGCCGGTGCGCCAGTCGGGTGCGGTCAGCCGGTAGCCGGAGCGGGAGCCGTTCGCGTACGTGACCGTGCCCCGGCCGCCCACCTCCGTACCGGCGGTGCCCGCCACCAGGAAGGCGAGGGCGTCCCCGCGCCCCGTGATCCGGACGTCCTGCCCGGCGGCGCGGACGTTGTCCGGCCGGCCGGGCCGCCGGTCGGGCCAGGTCAGCCGGGCACCCTGCACGGTCAGGACGCGACCGGGCGTCCAGCCCGCGGCCGTGAGGTCCCGCGCCGACAGGGAGGTGCCGGACCCGTCGAAGTCGGCCTCACCGGGACGGCTGTCGTCGCTGACGGCCACGTTGTCGAACAATCGTTCCAGCGGTGCCGGTGCGGCCCGCCCCTCCTCGGCGGCCTGCGCGGAGACCGCCGGGACCGACGACCCGCACAGGGCCAGGACGACCGAGATGCTTCGGACACATCGGCGCACGGCCGACTCCTCCCGCTCAGCGACACACGACGCGGCAACACGAAACGCAGGGACGAAACCGCAGAGGTAACGAGGGCCGGGACGCAAGACGCACGGTGAAGTCAGGGAGACCCCAGGGGCGCGTCAACGCGCGCCGCGTGAACTCGGCCTGAACGACCCGGGTCGGCGGGCCCGCGCGCCCTGTGGTGCATACGGCCGTACGAATGACACGCTGGACGTATGAACATCCCTTTCCTGGGCAACCGGCGCCAGAAGATCGGATTCCCCGATCCCGCAGGCATCGCGGAACTCCTCGCCGAGTGCGAACTGCTCCGCTCCCAGGCGTACCGGGAGGGTGTCCGGCTGGACGACTCGGCGGCCTCCCTCGAAGCGCTGGACCAGCTCGTGCCGCGCTGGCGGGACGACGAGGAGACCCTGCACTGGCTCGGCAACGACGCCGGGCTCTACCTCGGCACCGTCATCGTGCGCACCGTGCCGGGGGCCGCCTGGGAGATCCGGTCCGACGGGCAGCCGGTCGTACGACTGACCTCCGGCCGGGAGTTCGACGTGGTGGACTCCGGGCACGAGTGGGCCGTCAACGGGGTCCCCGAGCTGTCGCAGCTGTACGCCGAAGTCGCGGAGTCGTGAGCCTCATGACGGCACCCGTTGGCCCAACGTTCGACGTAAATACGGCTAATGATCGAAAAGTGCGTGTCGCCCGACAACCGCGATCTTGCCTGGATACGTTGCGGCAACCACCACACAGCTGAGAGTGAGTAGGGCTGAGCATGGCCGTCGAGCCGCTGATCGAGCTGCGTGACGTCAACAAGCACTTCGGGGACCTGCATGTCCTTCAAGACATCAACCTCACCGTCGGCCGAGGGGAGGTGGTCGTGGTCATCGGCCCGTCCGGCTCGGGGAAGTCGACCCTCTGCAGGGCGATCAACCGTCTGGAGACCATCGAGTCCGGGGAGATCGTCCTCGACGGGCAACCGCTGCCGGAGGAGGGCAAGCCCCTGGCCCGGCTGCGCGCCGACGTCGGCATGGTCTTCCAGGCGTTCAACCTCTTCGCCCACAAGACGGTCCTGGAGAACCTCTCGCTGGGGCAGGTCAAGGTGCGCGGGCGCAAAAAGGAGGAGGCCGACAAGCGCTCCCGGGAACTCCTGGAGCGGGTCGGTGTCGCCGACCAGGCGGACAAGTACCCGGCGCAGCTCTCCGGCGGCCAGCAGCAGCGCGTGGCGATCGCCCGCGCCCTGGCCATGGAGCCCAAGGCGATGCTCTTCGACGAGCCGACCTCGGCCCTCGACCCGGAGATGATCAACGAGGTGCTGGAGGTCATGAAGCAACTAGCCCGCGACGGCATGACCATGGTCGTCGTCACGCACGAGATGGGCTTCGCCCGCTCGGCCGCCAACCGCGTCGTCTTCATGGCCGACGGCCGGATCGTCGAGGACCGCACCCCCGACGAGTTCTTCACCGACCCCAGCAGCGACCGCGCCAAGGACTTCCTCTCCAAGATCCTCAAGCACTGAAGGAGCGGGCACCGGACGGCTCATCGGATCGGACCTCGACTACGATGTGCCCTTCATCCCTGTCGGAGAGGGGGACTTCACCGAAGGCCGCCGATCCCGCCAGGGGTGAGCAGACCGCCCGCCCGGTCCGCGGGACATTCCCACCGGGTGCGGCCCCCACGGCCCGAAGGCCATGGGGGCGGCGGTTCACATAGGCCAGGCCCGTCCGGCGGCAGCCGGAGATCACTGCTCGCGCAGCGGAACCGACACGTACGACGGGTCGTTCGCCGGTGAGGAGAAGGTCAGCTGCGCGCCGGACGGGTTGTGCTCGATGTAGAGCGGGTCGACCGTGTCGACGACCAGGGCGAGGCGATGCCCGGCCGGGACGTCGTAGGCCGTGGAGTACAGCTCCAGGTCGACGCCGAACGGCTTTCCGGGGGTGCGCCCGTGGAAGGTGTACGGCGCGTTGGTGACCAGCTTGCCGAGGCCGAGCGGCCCCACGTCGTACAGGTAGGCGACGAGGGTGCCGCTCTCCTTGGTCGGGGTGAGGGTCGTGTGCAACCTGGCCGTGCCGCGCACCCGTTGGGCCGAGGTGTACCTCTCGGACTGCCAGACGGCCGCCCAGCGGCGGGGGATCAGCGGGATCGAGGCCATCGGCGGCACCTTCGCCACCTGGTCGAGGATGCTGGACAGGAAGACGACCCCGCCGTCCGCACCCGAGTTCACGTTGGCCCGGATCGTGGTCGTGCCCGCGAGGGCGATCTTTCGGTGGTCGGCGCCGGGCGACTTCCAGTCCGGGTAGCCCTCGTAGCCGTCCGTGGAGCGGGACTTGAGCTGGACGGGCTGTTCACGGTCGATGCCGTTGTCCTCGCCCCGGAGGTAGTGGTCGAACCAGCGCTCGGTGTTCTTCCACACGTCGTTGGGCAGCCCGAACAGACCGGTCAGCTCGGCGGTGGCGTGGTCACCGGGCCGCATCTCCAGCCGCTTCGGGCCGGTCAGCTTCTCGTAGAAGTCGGCGTACTGGTTGGGTGGGAAGACGCTGTCGCCCCAGGCGTTGGCGAGCATGATCGCCGCGCCGTTCCGGTTGATCCGGTCGACGTAGGTCGCAGCGGAACGTTTCTTCCCCCAGGCGATGAGCTCGGGTTCCTTCGCCAGGTTGGAGCTGTAGAAGTCGTCGAAAGTCTGCCGCAGTTCGGCGCTCTGGCGGCCCGTCACCACGCTCGCGCCGTCCAGCAGGGCGGCGCCCTGGACGTGCTGGGTGCGCCCGGCGTAGATCGACCCGATCAGGTCGGCCCAGCCGCTGAGCGAGGCGACCGCCCTGACCCGCCGGTCGTGCGCGGCGGTGAGCAGGCTGATGCCCGCGCCGTAGGACACCCCCGCCATGCCGATGTGCCCGGCGTCCGCGGGGGTGTGGGCGAGCGCCCAGTCGATCACCTTCGACGCGTCGGCCACGTCGGGTGGGCCGGCCACTTCTATCTCGCCGCCCGACTGCCAGAAGCCGCGCACGTTGTAGGTGACCACGACGTACCCGGAGTCGGCGAGCTTCTGGGCCTGGGCCAGGTATTCGATCTGGGGCAGTCCCCAGCTCGTGGGCATCACGAGCAGCGGGTAGCGGTTGCCGTCACGAGCGCCGGCGGGGGTGACGACGTTGGCCTTGAGGACGGTGCCGCCGTCGCCGGCGATGTCGACGAAGCGGACGGGGTGCGGTGCCGCCTGGGCGGTGGGGGCGAATCCGAGGGCGGTGCCGGCGACCAGGGTCGCCGAGACGGCGCCTACGGCGGTGGTGCGCAGGGCCTTGCGGTGGGGTCCCACGGGTCACTCCTCACTCGTGTCAGTGCAAAGTGACCGAACGGTAACCTCGGTGGCTTACCAGGGGTAACCCGTCAGTAAGTTACGTGCCAGTAACGATTGTTGAGCAGTGGAGCACGTCGGGAGGCGCGGTGTGTATTGCGTGGAGCCGTCGTCGCCGCGACGGGCGGCGGGGTCCGCGCCGCTCGCGTCACGTCCTCCACCGGTTTCGACGACGTCCGGGGCCGTACGCCTGAGAGCTGATCACCTTGAGCAGCCGCACGAACTCCCCCCTGCCGTACGTGCGGGACAGGCGCTCGTGGCGGCGCGCGAGGTAGCGGGTGGCCGCCTGGTTGGTGACGGCCCGCTGACCGCAGAAGAGGAACACGGGGCGGGCGTCGCGGCGGTCACCCGCGGTGAGCCGGGCCGGCAGCACGTACTCCGTGATGCCGGGGTCCATGCGGTGGCGCTCGTCGCCTGTCCGCGCACCCCGGTCCGGCCCCGGTTCGGCGTCGATGGTGACGCACTCCGGGCAGCATGGCCGACATGTATCAGGGTCCGGAATTGCTGCATGGGGTCTCTCCCGGAGACGGGCGCCGCCGCGCGTCAGTCAGCGCAGGTACGTGGCCAGGGGCAGGCGTTGCTCCCGGATGCTCTGGAGCACCAGCCCGCCGAACTGGGTAGCACCGTACTGCGAGAAGTGGGTGTTGTCCGTGACGCCGTCGACGGAGGAGCGGAGGAAGAGCTGCGCGGAGGCGGACGGGCCGAGGGACTCCACCAGCGTCTTGCTCTTGGTGGTCAGGTCGACCACCGGCACGTTGTGCGCCGCGCCGAGCGAGCGCATCTCGGCGGGCAGGTTCACGCCCACACCGTTGACATGCAGCGCCGTTGGCGTGAGCCGGTTGCCGTTGAAGTGCCGGCGGACCGGCGGGGTCACCAGGACCGGGACGCCGCCCTTCGCACGGACCTGCGTGATCATGGACGTGAGGTTGCTCCGGAAGGCGGACGCGCTGGTCTGCTTATCGTTGTGGCCGAATTGGATGAAGACCGCGTCGTTCGCCCTGACCTTCGACAGCAGGGCCGGGAAGAGCGCCGAGTTGCTCCGGAAGCTGCCCGAACTCTCTCCGGAGTCGGCGTAGTTGGCGACGGCCGCGCCGGGACGCACCGCAGGCGTGATCATCTGGCCCCAGCCGGCGTACGGGGCGATCAGCTGGTCGCACACGGTTGAGTCACCGGCCAGGTAGGCGACCATCGGCTGGGTCGCCGGCTTCACCGAGACGGCCGACACCTGGGGGTTGGACCCCGCGAACCGGATGTCCAGACCAGGGTTTCCGGTGCCGCCCTGGCCGGTCGGCTGCCCCTCCGGCTGCCGTACGTTGACCGTGAACGAGTAGGAGGCGACGGCTCCAGCCGCCGTCCTCGTAGCCGGAAGCATCAGCCGCCGGGCCTCCACCCACATCTCGGTCTGCCCGTCGGAGGTGCCGCCACCGATGGAGATCGTCACGTCGTAGTTGCCGGGTGAGACCGCGTAGTGACACTTGACCGGCGCAGTGCCGGAACAACCGGCCGGCAGAGCCGGCGTGGCCGCATCGGCATGCGCCGCACCGGTGCCGGCCAGCGTCGCCAGGGTCAGGAGACCCGCGGCTGCCAGCCTGACCCGATGCCCTCCGCGACATAATGTCATGCGCACTTCAATCACTTCCCATCCTTGACCGGGGAGATGCCCGTGCTCTTGGCGAATGTGCCCGCGAGGGCGCGGGCGTGGGCATTCGCCACGTAGTCCAGTTCCTCGACGGCGTGCATGACGCGCCTGCGAGTGGCGGGTGAGGCCGGGTGGTCGCCGGTCAGGATGCGGGAGACGGTGGCGACGACACGCCGGCCCGGTCCGCCACCTCGCGGATCGTGGGCCGCGGTCGGCCGCCTCCGGGCTCACTCGCCCGTCGCGCCATCGTCCACCACCAGCCTTCCCCGCTTCCCGGGGCGCCTGGGCCACCCCGTGCAGGGAGACGGCAATCCGCCGACCGGGGAGCATCGGTTAAAGCGTTTGCACCGATGGCTGGAGCTTATGGCCGCGTCGCAGCACGAGCAATACCAGTGCTGACAACGGAGAACGACGGCGAGTCTTGACACGATCATGCCATCAGGATAGTAAACGTTTTCAACACCGTCTTGGGTGGAGGGCTCCGATGCCCGAACCTTCCCGTCGCTCCCCCCACCGCTCCGACGGGCCAGACGGCCGTACCGGCGCAATCGCGGCCGATGGTGGTCAACTGCCCTGCCCTGCACCGCACTGCACGGGAGGATCCATGAAACGTTCCATCAAGGTCTCGTTAGCCGGAACCACAGCCGTACTCCTGTCCGTCGCGGCTACGACGCTCGCAGTCGACGCGGGTGCCGCGACGCCCACGGACGGCGTCGCGGCGGCGGCCGCCAGGCCGATGGAGAACCTCGGTCGCGGCGTCGTGGCCGTGCGGTCGAGCAACACCAGTGTTCTCGTCTCCTGGCGACTGCTGGGACTCGATCCGGACGGCATCGGGTTCAACGTGTACCGATCCACCGCCTCGGGCCAGGAGGTCAAGATCAACTCCGCGGTCCTGACCGGAGGCACCAACTTCACCGACTCGACGGCCGACTTGACCCGGTCGAACAGCTACCGGGTACGGCCCGTGATCAACGGCGCCGAGCAGCCCCCGAGCGGCGCCTTCACCCTGACCGCCAACCACGCCGTCGAGCCGGCCGTCCGCGTACCGCTGCGCGCCGGTGGCCCGGTGAAGTTCGTCTGGGTCGGCGACCTCGACGGCGACGGTGAGTACGACTTCGTCCTGGATCGCCAGACATCGCCGCAGACGCTCGAGGCCTACCGGCGCGACGGGCAGCTCCTCTGGTCGGTCGACATGGGGCCGAACAGCACCAACCAGAACAACATCGAAGGCGGATCGTCCACCATCGACGTCGGCCACAACGACGGCGTGACCGTCTACGACTTCGACAGCGACGGCCGCGCCGAGGTCGCCGTGCGGATCGCCAACGGTGTCCGCTTCGGCAACGGCACCACCTTCACCCACGGCGACAACAACCGCCAGTTCATCGCGATTCTCGACGGCATGACCGGGGCGCCCCGCGCGACCGCTCCCGTGCCGACGGACTATCTGGCGGACGGCCCGATGTACGCCCGGTTCGGTGTGGGCCACCTCGACGGTTCCCGGCCCAGTCTGGTCGCGTTCATGAAGAACCGCAGGGGCAACGGGGCGTTCAACCTCATGATGGGCGCCTGGCAGTTCACCGGCCGGTCCCTGACCCAGCAGTGGAAGTGGCTGCGCGGCAACCAGAACACACCCGACGGGCACAACACCCGCGTCATCGACGTCAACGGCGACGGGACCGACGAGGTCGCCGAGATCGGGTTCGTGCTCAACGGCGACGGCACCCTGCGGTACTCCCTGGGCCCCGCGGGCGTCGTCCACGGCGACCGCTTCCACATCGCCAAGATGGACCCCGACCGCCCGGGCCTGCAGGGCTACGGCGTCCAGCAGAACAACCCCAGCGGTCTGCGCGAGTACTACTACGACGCCACCAACGGCTCCATGATCTGGCGGCACTCCGCGTCCGGCACCGCCGACGTGGGACGCGGCATGGCCGGCGACATCGACCCGCGGTTCCCCGGCATGGAGGTCTGGTCCTTCTCAGGCCTCTACAACGCACCTGCCAACCGTCTCACCGAACCGAACACCTCGCTGCGTCCCTGGCCGCAGCTGGGTCTGTGGTGGGACGGCGACATCACGATGGAACTGCTCAACGACGGCAAGTTCGAGAAGTGGGACCCGAACAACCCCAAGCCCACCAACAGCCTGGCACGACTGCTCACCACCTCGCGCTACGGAGCGGTCGACGCCAGCCAGAACGTCCAGCCCACCTTCTACGGCGACATCCTCGGCGACTGGCGCGAGGAAGCCGTGTACACCAACGCGAGCCACAACCAGCTGATCATCTTCACCACCGACCACCCGACGAGCACACGGCTGTACACGCTCGCCCACAACCCCGCCTACCGCAACGCCATGACGCTCAAGGGATACATGCAGTCCCACCACGTGGACTACTTCCTCGGTGCCGGCATGACCCGGCCGCCCCGGCCGAACATCACCTACTCAGGGAGGTGACGCTGTGAGAACCGCGAAGTTCGTCACTTCTGTCCTCCTGCTCTCGGTCGTCACGGCGAGTTCCCTCACGATGGCCCCCGGCTCGGCGTCCGCGAGCGACGAGGCGGCCGGAAACACCTACTACCTCGCCCCGAACGGGAACGACGGCGCAGCGGGCACGCAGAACGCTCCGTGGGCATCGATCGCCCGTGCGCAGTCCGTCGCCAAGGCGGGTGACACGGTCTATCTCCGGGGCGGCACCTACGCCTACACCCGAGCGAACAGCGCCTGCTCCGGCCAGTCCGCCAGAGTCGACGCGATCACCCTGAACAAGAGCGGCAGCTCGGGCGACCCGATCCGGTACTGGGCCCAGCCGGGCGAGAAGCCGGTCTTCGACTTCTCGCGGATGACGGACAACTGCCGCATCAAGGGCTTCAACGTCACCGGCAGCTGGATCCACCTCAAAGGACTGGAAGTCAAGGGCGTTCCGCAGAACAACAACCGGAACGCCGAGTCCTGGGGCATCTGGATCTCCGGCAGCAACAACATCTTCGAGCAGGTCGACACCCACCACCACATGGGCACCGGCCTGTTCATCAACGGTGGGGGCGGCAACCTCGTCCTCAACTCGGACTCGCACGACAACTACGACCTGCGCAGCAATGACGGGCCCGGTGAAAACGCCGATGGGTTCGGTGCGCATTACACGCCGGCCGGCCGCGCCGCGAACGTGTTCCGGGGTTGCCGCGCGTGGTGGAACGCCGATGACGGGTTCGACCTCATCTCCACCTACTCGCCCGTGATCATCGAGAACTCGTGGGCTTGGCGCAACGGGTACGTGCCGGGGACGACGACGGCCTCCGGCAACGGAGCCGGCTTCAAGTCGGGCGGCTACGGGGGCGACTACGAAGCCAACGCGCCCAAGCACACCGTCCGCTTCTCGGTGGCGTTCCTCAACAAGGCGGCCGGCTTCTACGCCAACCACCACCCGGTGGCCAACGACTTCTTCAACAACACCGGCTACGGAAACAACCCCAACTTCAACATGCGGGGAGTCGACTCGAGCGGCGCCGCCGTCGGCCGGGGCAACCTGCGCAACAACATCGCCTACACCGGAACGCCGACGTCGTACATGAACGGCACGAACGCCGCGTACAACTCCTGGAACCTCGGCGTCCCCCTGTCGAACTCCCAGTTCCGGAGTGTGTCGACGTCCGGCTGGGACGCGCCCCGCCAGACCGACGGGAGCCTGCCCGTGCTGCCCCACCTCCGTCTCGCGGCGAACAGTGCCCTGATCGACAAGGGCACCGACGTGGGACTGCCCTTCAGCGGAAGTGCGCCCGATCTCGGCGCCTTTGAGAACGATGGAAGGTGACATCGTGAAGCAAAGATCGCGAGTCGTTTCGAAGTACTGGAAGGTAGCAGCCGCCGCACTGTTGTCCGTGGCGTTAGCGGCACCGCTCTCGGCGGGTACCGCTGCGGCGGAGACACCTGCAACGAAGACACCGGCGACGAAGACATCGGCAAAGGCGCTCCAGGACCAGGGTGCCGCCGCCGCACCGGTGAAGGACCGCGGCCTGAAGTACCTGGTGTCCGACTACCAGACCCGCACTCCGTCGAAGTACACGGCTGACTCCTGGAAGCCTTTCGCCAAGGCGTTGACCACCGCGGCCGATGTCGCCGACGACACGTCGGCCGGCACGTCGGACGTCGCCGCCGCGAAGACGGCACTGATGACCGCCGCCGCCGATCTGGAGGCAGCTGACGAGGGCACGTTCCAGACCATCACGAACAACACCTTCTGGAACGACACCAGCGGCAATCCCATCTACTCGCAGGGCGGCGGGGTCTTCAAGTTCGGCGACACCTACTACTGGTACGGCGTGCACTACACCGGCGCCGAGCTCTACCGGGCCAATCCGACGAGGAAGTACGACGGCAACGTCAGCTTCGTCTCGATCCCCGTGTACTCGTCCAAGGACCTGGTGAACTGGAAGTTCGAGAACCGGGTCGCGACGCGCTCCACCGGCGTGGGCAGTGGCGCCAACCTGGGTGGTGCGGGCTGGGTCGGGCGGCTCGGCGTCTCGTACAACGAGAACACCGGCAAGTACGTGCTCGCCGTGCAGATGTGGCACACGAGCAGAGGCGGGCACGGCGTTCTGCTGCTGCAGGGCGACTCACCGACCGACACCTTCGACTACGGCTACTTCCAGACCCAGATCACCAACTCGCCCACGACCGGAACCGGCGATCAGACCGTCTTCACCGACGACGACGGCAAGGACTACCTGATCTTCTCCAACCGCGAAGGACGGTCGCGCGGCTTCGTGGCCAAGTTCCGGGAGTCCGACTCGCTGCGGATCGAGCCGGGCGTGGAGATCCGCCGCGGCGACGGTCGCGAGGGCAACGCCATGTTCAAGCTCGACGGCAAGTACTACCACGCGGCGTCGGACCTGCACGGCTGGAACACCTCGGTCAACTACGTCAATGAGTCGACCAGCGGCAACGTCCAGGGCTCCTACAGCAGCGAGTACGTCCTTGCCGGCACCGAGATGGACTACAGTCACGTGACCCAGACCGGGTTCTTCGTGACGGTCAAGGGCACCAAGCAGAACACGGTGATCTACGCCGGCGACCGCTGGGCCGACTTCGCCTGGAACGGCATCGGGTACAACCAGTGGTTGCCGATCACCAAGACCGGCGTGCGGCCGCAGTTCCACTCGGTGAGCCAGTGGCAGTTCAACGCCACCACCGGAGAATGGCGTGTCGGGCCGGCGAACAACTACATCCTCAACCCCGACATCCAGGCCGACCGCATCATCGTCTCCAGTGTGCGCGGATGGCGGAACCTCGGCGGTTCGGTGACCAACGTCAACGGTGGTGCGAACGGGTCCCGCTTCGCACTCCAGGTGAGCAACAGCGGCGGCGTCGAGCAGCGGATCGCGTCGGTGCCCGCAGGCACCTACACCCTGTCCCTGCACGCGCGGGGCAGCGCCGGGCAGGTCGTGATAGCAGGCTCCAACGGCAGCCAACGCACCCTCAGCATCCCGTCGTCGAGCGGCTGGGCCAAGCGGGAGCTCACCGGCATCGCACTGCCCAGCGGGGCCGCCACCGTCACCGTGCGGGCGTCGGGTTCGGGCGGCGTCATCGTCGACCAGCTCTCACTCGTCAAGACCTCTGTCGACACACCAACGCCTCCGGGGCGCTACGAGGCGGAGACGCCTCCGGCCCAGTGCCGGGGCACGATCGACTCGAATCAAGCCGGCTATTCCGGCAGCGGGTTCTGCAACGGCGACAGCGCCCCGGGGGCCTTCGCGGAGTTCACGGTGAACTCCGAGACCGCCCGTACGGCCACGCTGGGCATCCGGTTCGCCCATGGCGCCGGTACCGGTGCGCGGCCGGCGAACCTCGTCGTCAACGGATCGACGGCAGGCACGCTTTCGTTCGAGTCCACCGGTGCGTGGACGACGTGGACGACCAAGACCGTGACGGTCCCGCTGAACGCCGGCAGCAACACCATCCGGCTGGATCCGACCACGGCAGCCGGACTACCCAACGTCGACTACCTCGATGTCGGTGCCTCGGCCGGCTGACATCCCCTTCTCCACCCGGCACGCACGGTCCGAGGCGACGTCTGGGACCCGGACACCCATCCCTGCACCCAAGGAGACATCCATGCCCATGCAACGACGGACATTCCTCAGGATGAGCGCGGCCGGAGCGACGGGCGTGGGTCTGTCCCTGCTCGGCTCGGGGCAGGCACCAGCCGCCGTCGGGCCGTTGGACACGGCGCCGACCACACCGTTCGCGGTCGGCGTGCGTCGGTATGACTGGACCCGTGGCAGCCGCCGGTGCACCACCTACGTCTACTACCCCGCCACCGGCACCCCCGGCGGCAACCCGGTGACGAACGCCCCCGTCGCAGGCGGTGTCTTCCCCGTCTACAACTTCACCCACGGCTTCCAAAGCAGCCCGCAGAACTCGCTGTTCATCATCCGGGCCCTGGCCTCGGCAGGCTTCGTCGTCCCCGCCCCGCACTTCAACCACAACTTCGACGACGTCAACAACGGCAACACCTCCAAGGACGTCTCGCAGATCCTCACCAACACCCTCGCCCTCAACACGAGCGGACCGCTGGCCGGGCACATCAACACCGGCATCGGCGTCGGCGTCTCGGGCCACTCCCTGGGCGGCATGGTCACCCATGGCCTGCTGACCTCCTGGCCCGACAGCCGGATCATCTCCGCCAACCCGCAGTCCTGCGTGGACATGGGCAACCCCGCCGCCTCGGTCTCCGCCAAGGTCCTGTTCGTCCACGGCGACCGGGACTCGACCACGTCGTACTCCTCTGCCCGGCAGGCGTACACCGAGATGGCCTGGCCCAAGGCGTTCCTCACCTTCGTCGGCGGCAGCCACACCAGCTTCTGGAGCGACCGGCGCTTCCCGAACACCGTCGTCGACTGGGCCCGCTGGACGATGTACGGCGACACCGCCGCACGGGACCGCCTGCCTGCCGACGCGGCCGGGTCCAACACCAGGTGGGAAGCCCAGCTGGGTGGCTCACCCGGCGGCCCGGCCGCCTACACCCTGGTGGCCCAGCACAGCGGCAAGGCCGCCGACATCAACGAGGCCTCCACCGCTGCCGGCGCCCGGCTCGTCCAGTGGACCACCAACAGTCGCTCCAACCAGCAGTTCGAATTTGTGGACGCCGGCGACGGCCACGTCCGCGTCAAGGCCCGGCACAGTGGCCTGTTCCTCCAGCCCACGGGCACCGCGACCGGCGCGGACGTCGTCCAACAGGCCGGCACCGGCGCCACCGGCCAGCAGTGGCGCGTGGTCGACCACGGCGGTGACGTGATCAGCCTCGTCAACCGGGAGTCCGGCCTGGCCATGGATGTCTGGGAGCACTCGACCGCCGACGGCGCCCGCATCTCCCAGTGGACCTACACCGGCAACCCCAACCAGCGCTTCACCCGCCGCCGCGTCTGATCCGGACCTCTCGGAGCACCGCTCGGGCAACGAGGCGGGTGGTGCTCCGACATGGCGCCGACAACCCTCGCGACCACTTTGGACTTCGGCAGGGGGCTGCTCTCGGCCTGCAGTCCCGCCATCGTCGGACGTGTTGACCGCTGTGTCAGAAGTGTTGACCGGGTAGTGAAAGCGTTTTAACTTCCCTTCACCGGACACGCCGAGGTGAGGGGGAGCCGTGGCAACTGCCTTACGGGAACGAGCAGGTGCGAAGGGAGCGAGGCCCGGTCGACGTGAGCCCGATGGGGTGCAGCACAAGCGTAAAGGTTTTCAGAGCCGCTCACTGTTCCTGCTCATGCTGCCCGGGGTCGCCTACTTCCTGCTGTTCCACTACGGCGCACTCTTCGGCAACGTCATCGCGTTCAAGGAGTACGTGCCGTTCGACGGCCTGTGGGGCAGCCCCTGGGTGGGCCTCGCCAACTTCCAGCGCATGTTCGAGGACGCGGCGTTCTGGGACTCGGTCCTCAACACCCTCTGGATCTCCGTCCTCCAGCTGGTCTTCTACTTCCCGGTGCCGCTCGGCCTCGCCCTGCTGCTGCACACGCTCACCTGGAGCTCGGTACGCCGGTTCGTGCAGTCGGTGGCGTATCTGCCGCACTTCATCTCGTGGGTGATCGTCGTCGCGCTGTTCCAGCAGGTGCTGGGCGACACCGGCCTGCTCAACAGCGGCCTGAGCGGGGCCGGTCTGCACACCGTCGACATCATCGGCAACCCCGACGCGTTCGAGCCGCTCGTCGTCGCCCAGGTCATCTGGAAGGACGCCGGCTGGGGCACGATCATCTTCCTCGCCGCGCTCGCCCAGGTCGACGAGCAGCAGTACGAGGCCGCCGCCATCGACGGCGCCGGGCCCTGGCGGCGCTTCTGGCACGTCACCCTGCCCGCCATCCGCCCGGTGGTCGTGCTGCTGCTCATCATGCGGCTCGGTGACATCCTCTCCGTCGGCTTCGAGCAGATGCTGCTGCAACGCGACGCGGTCGGACCGCAGACCGCCGAGGTCATCGACACCTTCGTCTACTACCAGGGCATCGTCGGCGGCGACTACGGATTCGCGGCCGCAGCAGGCCTGTTCAAGGGTGTCGTCGGCGCCCTCCTCGTCTACGCGGCCAACAAGGTCGCCCACCGCCTCGGCGAACAGGGGGTCTACAAGTGAGCGCGTCCGCCCGGCCCGGCTGGATGGAGAAACCCCGGCCGCTCACCCAGGCCGCGAAGGCCCTCGCCCTCGCCGCGGTCGTGCTGCTGGTGTGCGTGCCGTTCCTGGTGATCGTGTCGACCTCGCTGGCGTCCACCCGGGAGGTCGTCGACAACGGCGGCTGGGTGTTGTGGCCCACCGAGCCCTCGCTCGACGCCTACCGCGACATCTTCGACGGCGGCATCGTCACCCACGCCCTCGGCGTCAGCGCCGGTGTCACCATCGCGGGCACCCTGCTGAGCCTTGTCTGCACGGTGACCCTGGCCTACGCGCTGTCCCGCCCGGGCGTCTTCGGCGGCAAACCGGTCCTGCTGCTGGTGCTGTTCACGTTCCTCTTCCCGCCCGGCATGATCCCGAGCTTCCTGCTCGTCAAGGAACTCGGCCTGCTCGACTCGTACACATCCCTCGTCCTGCCCGTCCTGGTCAATGTGTTCAACCTGGTCGTCCTGCGTGGCTTCTTCCAGTCGGTCCCCGAGGAGCTGTACGAGGCGGCCCGGCTGGACGGGGCGGGGGACTGGCGGGTGCTGGTGTCGGTGGTGCTGCCACTGTCCAAGGCCGCACTCGCCGTCGTCGGCCTGTTCTACGCCGTCGCCTACTGGAACTCCTGGTTCTACGCCTCGCTGTACCTGGAGAGCGACCACTGGCCGCTCCAGCAGGTATTGCGTACCTATGTGGTGTCCGGCGCCGGACTCACCGACGCGACCACCGGCGAGGCCACCGTCACCGCTCCGCAGACCGTGCAGATGGCGGTGCTCGTGATCGCCACCGTGCCGATCCTGCTCGTCTACCCGTTCCTCCAGAAGTACTTCACCAAGGGCGTGCTCACCGGCGCCATCAAGAGCTGACACGAGGTGGTTCACCCATGCCCCGCATGTCCCGACGCACCCTCCTGCGCTCCATGGCGGTGGGCGGTGCCGCCGTCTCCGTCCCCGGTCTGCTGACCGCCTGCTCCTCCTCGGACTCCGGGGACGGAGACGTCTCCAACGCGGGCAAGAAGCTCGCCCCCTGGCCCGCCTACCGGCCCGCCGCCGGGCCCGAGCCCGACCTGGCCCCCACCGACGCCGGTGTCCAGGCCGGCTACACCACCTACCCGTCCGACCTGGTCAAGTCCGTCTCCCGCACCCCGGGCGACGGCTCCACCGTCCGCGTCATGACCGTCTCCTTCGGGACCCCGCCCAAGCCCGCCTCCCAGAACCGCTTCTGGGCCGCCGTCGAGAAGGCCCTCGGCGTGAAGATCGAGTACACGATCATCTCCCAGGCCGACTACCAGAAGAAGATGGCGACGGTCATGGCCGGCGACGCCGACGCCCTGCCCGACATCATCAACATGTTCGCCGGTTTCACCCTGCCGCGTGAGGCGCAGTTCGTGCGGCGCCGCGCCCAGGACCTCACGCCGTACCTCTCCGGCGACGCGATCGCCGACTACCCCAACCTCGCGGGCATCCCCACCCACGCCTGGCGCGACATGGGCCGCATCGGCGGCCGCATCTACGGCATCCCGCTGGAACGCCCGCTGCCCGGCTCGACCCTCTGGATCAACCAGGACATGTTCGCCGACGCGGGCATGAAGGAGGGCTGGACCGCCGAGGACTTCACCACCGTGGCCCGGCGGGGCACCCGCGGCAGGACGTACATGCTGGGCGCCGCCAACGGCTCCCTGTTCGGCAACGGCTTCCACTCCGCCGCCCACAACGCGCCTCAGCGCTGGGCCGTCACCAAGGACGGCACCTTCCTGCCGGCCGCCGCCGACGAGCGCTACAAGGCATCCATCGCCTTCCAGGCGCAGCTGCGCGAGAACGGCTCCTATCACCCCGACGCCACGTCCATCTCCCAGATCGACCTGACGACCCTGTACTACAACGGCACCGTCGGCTCCATGCAGGACGGATTCGGCGCCTACCTGCCCAAGTACCGGGAATCTCAGGGCAAGATGAGTCCCGCCGCGGCCCTGCCGTACAGCGTCGGCGGCGAGCCCGGCGGCATCGTCGCCGCCCGCCGCTCCTTCGGCTACACCGTCCTGAAGCAGGCGAAGAAGGAGCGCATAGAACTGCTGCTGCGCATCCTCGACTACCTCGCCGCGCCCTTCGGCAGCAAGGAGTGGGAACTCGTCCACTACGGCGTCGAGGGTGTCCACTTCACCCGCGGCAAGGACGGATCGCCCGAGTTCACCAAGCTCGGCGAGGTCGAGAACAACACCAACCTGCCGCTGAAGTACCTCGCCGAAGGCCCCCAGGTGCTGTTCGTGCCCGGCATGCCCGACGCCGTGCGCGCCCTGCACGCCTGGCAGCGCAAGGTCGTACCGCACGCCATCCGCGACGCCTCCTTCGGCCTCCAGTCCGCGACGAACAACTCCCAGGGCGCCACCCTCAAGACCTTCCTGGACGACACGGTCACCGGGATCATCGCCGGGCGCCTGCCCATGTCCGAGTGGGACCCGGCCGTGAAGAAGTGGCGGAGTCGGGGCGGCGACAGAATGGCCGAGGAATACGCCGAGGACTACGCGGCCAACACCTGAGCGGCGGTGGGCCGAAGAGGGAGACGCGGGGGATGGGGAACGACATGATGTCCAAGGGACGGGTCACGATCCGCGAGGTCGCCGAGCGGGCGGGCGTGTCGACGGCCACCGCCTCCCGCGCGCTCAGCGGCAACCACCCGGTGCCGCCGGCGACCCGGGCCCGGGTTCTGCGCGCGGCCCGTGACCTCGACTACGTGGCCAACGCGCACGCCCGCGCCCTGGTCGGCGGCGGCCGCAAGATGGCCGCCGTCGTGGTCCGCCAGGTCACCAGCCCCTTCTACGCCCAGGTCGCCGAGGGCGTGGAGTCGGAGGCCGCCGACCGCGGCTGGCTCTGCGTGGTCGGCGCCACCGGCGGAAACGCCCAGCGCGAGATGGAGTTCGTGCAGCTCATGCGGGAGGAGGGCGCCCGGCTCGTGATCCTGGTCGGCGGGGTCGTCGAGGACGACGCCTACCGCCAGCGCGTCGCCCACTACGCACACGCCCTCGACTCCTCCGGAGCCCGGCTCGTGCTCTGCGGCCGGCCCGCGCCCGACCCGGACATCCCGGCACTCGTCGTCGAGTTCGACAACGAGGCCGGGGCCCGCGCCGTCACCTCCCATCTGCTGTCGGCCGGCCACCGCGGGATCGTCTTCCTCGGCGGACTGCCCGGCAACACCGCCCTCGACGCCCGCGTCGCCGGCTACCGGGCCGCCCTCGCCGAGCACGGGCTGCCGCCGGAAGCCGCACACGTCGTCGACTGCGGCCTGGGCCGGGCCGCCGGCCATCGCGCGATGACCGAACTCCTCAAAGGCACACCGGAGTTCACCGCCGTATTCGCCGGGGACGACATGGTCGCCGCCGGCGCCCTGCGCGCCATCGCCGACACCGGACTGCGCGTGCCCGGTGACATCTCCGTCGTCGGCTACAACGACATCCCGCTCGCCGAGGACTTCAACCCGCCCCTGACCACCGTCCGCACCCCCGCTGAGGAACTCGGCCGCGCCGCCGTGCGCATCGCGCTGCGCGACCCCGAGCACGCGGCCGGTGCCCACCATCTGCTCGGCACCCACATCGTCGTACGCGACAGCGTCGGCGCGCCCCCGCCCGGGCGCGCCCTGTGACCAACGGAGGAACCGCACCCGCATGAGCGCGCCGCACGTGTCGCTCCCCGACCCGACGCACCTGGCCAACCTGCCCCATCTACCACCCTCCGACCCGCTGACCTCGCCCCTCACCGGCTGGACCCGCGCCCACTGGGAGGCCATCGCCGACCGCCTCCTCGACGCCCTGACGCCCTACGCCTCCCCGGGCCTGGCCCAGTACCGGCTGCCCGGCCCGCCCAGCCACTCCGGGCCCTGGTCGGACGGGTTGGAGGGCTTCGCCCGCTCCTTCCTGCTGGCCGCGTTCCGCATCGGCGGTTCGGGCGGGCAGGGCGTGTCCGGCCTGATCGAGCGGTACGCGGCCGGGCTCGCGGCCGGGTCCGACCCGCGCGGGCCCGACCGCTGGCCGCCCATCACCGACCGATCCCAGCCCATGGTCGAGGCCGCGTCCCTCGCGATCGCCCTGCACGAGACCCGCCCCTGGATCTGGGACCGGCTCGACGACGGGGTACGGCAGCGGGTCGCCGACTGGCTCGGCGGCTTCGTCGGAGCCGTGGTCAACGACTCCAACTGGCGGCTGTTCCAGGTCATCACCGAGGAGTTCCTCGCCTCCGTCGGCGCCCCGCACAGCCGCACCGAGATCGACGCCGGTCTCGCCCGCCTGGAGGACTGGTACCGGGGCGAGGGCTGGTACACCGACGGCGACGGCCGCAAGTTCGACTACTACAACGCCTGGGCGCTGCACCTCTACCCGGTCCTGTGGGCCCGTATCGCGGGGCCGCGCGCCGACCCACGGCTGGTGGCCGAACACCGCACGCGCCTGTGGTCGTTCCTCCACGACCACCAGCACTTCTTCGGCGCCGACGGCGCCCCCGTCCACCAGGGCCGCTCGCTCACCTACCGGTTCGCGACGACGGCCCCGCTGTGGGCGGGGGTCCTCGCCGACGCCACCCCGCTGCCGCCCGGCCGCACCCGCCGTCTTGCCTCCGGCGCGCTGAAGCACTTCGCCGAGCGCGGCGTGCCCGACGCGCAGGGGCTGCTCACACTCGGCTGGTACGGGCGGTTCCTCCCCGTCACCCAGCGATACTCGGGACCGGCCTCCCCCTACTGGGCGAGCAAGGCCTTCCTCGGCCTGCTCCTGCCCGCCGACCACCCCGTGTGGACCGCGCCCGAGGAACCCGGCCCGGTGGAGACGGCCGACGTGCGCCTCGCGCTACCTGCCCCCGGCTGGCTGCTGCACTCCACCGCCGCCGACGGGATCGTCCGGCTCGTCAACCACGGCAGCGACCGGCTTCCACCCCCACCCGCAACGGCCGAGGACAGCCCGCACTACGCCCGGTTCGCCTACTCCAGTGCGACGGCGCCCGAAACACCGGCCGCACCGGACACGGGCCTCGACAACCACATCGCCCTGCTCGCCCCCGACGGCACGCCCACCCCGCGCGGTCGCATCCACCCCCTCGGTGTCGCGGGCACGCGGGCCGCCTCCTGGCACCGGGCGGTGCTCCCCGGCAGCGACGAAGGACACCGCATCGAGACGGTCAGCGTGGCCCACGGCGCCTGGGAGGTCCGGGTGCACCGCGTCGACGCGCCGCCCGGCACACCCGTGCGCGAAGGGGGCTGGGCCGTCGCCGACGACAGCGCGCCGCCGGTCGCGTCGACCGGCCCCGGCTGGGCGCTGGCCCGGCGCGCGGACGGTCTGACCAGCACGGTCGTCGCCCTGCACGGGTGGCAGGACGCCGGGACGGCAGTGGTACACGCGGTCGGCGCCAACGCCTGCGGCCACCACTCGGCGACCCCGTGCCTCACCCTGCCCGCCCACCCGGGCGGCACCCACCTCCTGGTGACCCTCGTCGTACTGAGGGCCGGTCCGGAGACGAACGGCGAGGTGGAGATCCGCTTCCCGGACGGCACCCGGGAACGGGTGCCGCGGTGACCGGGTCGGGCCGCGGCGCGGCCCCGCGTCACCGCCTTCCTCACCAGCGGCCAGGCCGGCAGCAGCACGATCACCGCGTACACCGTCACGCCGTCTCGTCCATACCCCAGCGCGAACCGAGAGCAATGCGGTTAGCTGCTTAAGGGGTTCGGCGTGGTGGCAGGCCTGATACCGCGGGTTCACTCCTATGCCGGGGCCAGGGGTGGTTGCGTGCTCGCCGGCCGCTGACGGTCATCCGGTGCGGGCTGTAGGCGAAGACGCCGAGTCCGGCCCAGGTCTGCGCGCCTGCCAGGCGGCGCAGAGGGGGTGCGGTAGGCCCAGGGGAGTCGTGGCGCGATGACAGCGCGCGGTGATGGGCACGCGCGGCCGTATGAGCGGTGGCGACGGGTTCGGTGCGATCTATTGACGCGATTCGGACAACGGCATAATGTCCGCTTGCTTTGTTCGGTACACGGACACATGTTCGCATTGCGCACACAATCCGTCCTCGCCAGGAGGGGCCCATGCAAAGACGCGTTCTAGGACTTGCCGTAGCGGTACTGACGGTCGCAGCCGCGGCCGGATGCGGATCTTCTTCCGGGGCCGGCGGTTCGCCCTCCTCGGGCGGGGACAAGACCACCCAGGTCAAAGTGGGGATCATTCCGATCGTCGATGTGGCGCCCTTGTATCTGGGACAGGAGAAGGGATTCTTCAGCAGTCGCGGAATCGAATTGAAAATGGAGACCGCCCAAGGCGGTGCCGCGATCATCCCCGGCGTGGTGAGCGGTCAGTTCCAATTCGGGTTCAGCAATGTCACCTCGTTGATGATCGCCCAGACCAAGGGCGTGCCGCTCAAGTCCGTGGTCAACGGGGCCGCCTCCACCGGTGACACCGGCCAGGACATCAGCGGAGTGGCCGTCAAGAAGAACAGCCCGATCAAGTCGGCCAAGGACCTCGCCGGCAAGACCGTTGCGGTGAACACGCTGCAGAACATCGGGGACACCACGGTCCGCGAGTCGGTGCGCAAGGACGGCGGCGACCCCTCGAAGATCGAGTTCCTCGAGATGCCGTTCGACCAGATGCCCGCCGCGCTGGACGGCGGTCAGGTGGACGCCGCCTGGATGGGCGAGCCCGCGCTGACCATCGCCAAGGGACAGGGCGCACGGGTCGTGGCGTCGCCGTTCGCGGAGACCGACCCGAAGCTGACCATCGCGACGTACTTCGCCTCCACCAAGCTGGCCCAGGAGGACCCCGATCTGGTGAAGAAGTTCACCGAGGCGGTGGCCGAGTCGCTCGAGTACGCTTCGGCGCACCCGGACGAGGCACGTCAGATCGTCACGACGTACACCAAGATCGACGGTGAGGTGCTGAAGAACCTGACGCTGCCGACCTGGCCGGCGGCGTACGACATGGCCTCGCTGGAGAAGGTGGCCTCTCTCGGTGAGCAGGACGGCATCTTCGACGGCAAGAAGCCCGACCTGGATGCCCTGTTCTCATGACCGGGTCCGGGAGCACTTCTGCGCTGCCGAAGACCGCGGGTGCCGCCGGAGCCGATACGGCTCCCGGCGGTCCGGGCGGTGGCCGCGCCGGGCGCGTGCTGGAGGGAGCCGTTACGCCGCTGCGCGGCCTGGCCGGCCTGGCCGGGCTGGTGATGGTGCTTCAAGTCCTGCCGCACAGCGGGCTGGTGTCCGCCGACTACCTTCCGCCCGCGTCGGAGATGGGCCGGGCCCTGTTGCTCCTGCTCGCCGAGGAGGCGTTCTGGACCGCGTTGGGCGACACCCTGACCGGCTGGGGCCTCGGGCTCGCCATCGCCGTCGTGACGGGTGTGGTGGCCGGAATAGTGATCGGCTCCGTGCCCGTGCTGCGGGCGGTGACCGCCTCCACCATCGAGTTCCTGAGGCCGATACCGTCGGTGGCCCTGATCCCGGTGGCGGTCCTGCTCTACGGCACCGACCTGAGGTCGAAGCTGCTGCTGGTGGTGTACGCCTCCTTCTGGCAGGTGCTCGTCCAGGTGCTGGCCGGGATGCAGGACGTCGACCCGGTCGCGGACGACACCGCCCGCAGCTACCGGATGGGCAGGTGGGGGCGGGTGCGGTATGTCATGTGGCCCACCGCGCTGCCGTATGTGATGACGGGTGTGCGGCTGGCCGCGACCGTGGCGCTCGTCCTCGCCATCACCGCGGAACTCGTCATCGGTTCGCCCGGGCTGGGCCATCAGATCGCCGTGGCGCAGACGTCCGGCGCCGTGCCGCGGGTCTACGCCCTGGTCCTGGTCACCGGAGTGCTGGGCGTCGCGATCAATCTGGTGGCCCGGGCCGTCGAGCGGCGGGCGCTGCACTGGCATCAGTCCATCCGCAGGGAGGGGTAGCCGGATGATCCGGACAACGGTCCTCACCATGGCCCGGCGCGCCGCGCTGATCCTGGGCCTGCCCGCGGTCCTGTTCGCCGTGTGGTGGTTCGCCACCGCGGACAGCACCGACTTCTACGTCCCGCCGCTGGCCACCATCCTGCAGAAGTTCGGGGAGGTGTGGACGGGGGAACGGCTCCTGTCGGACGCTGTACCCAGCCTGCTCCGGCTGGCCACGGGCTACCTCCTCGCCGTCGTCATCGGCGTCGGATTCGGTCTGGTGGTCGGCATGAGCCGCGTCGCGCGCGACGTGCTGGAGCCGGTCCTGGAACTCTTCCGGGCCATCCCGCCCCCGGTGCTCGTGCCGGTGATCATGCTCTTCGCGGGCATCGGCGACACCATGAAGGTCCTCGTCATCGTCAGCGGCTGCGTGTGGCCGGTACTGCTCAACACGGTCGAGGGTGTCCGCGCCGTGGACGAGGTGCTCAGCGACACCTGCCGTTCGTACGGCATCACCGGCACCTCCCGGCTCCGGCACCTGATGCTGCGCTCGGCGAGCCCGCAGATCGCCACGGGCATGCGCCAGGCCCTCTCGATCGGGATCATCCTCATGGTCATCAGTGAGATGTTCGCCGCCAGCAACGGGCTCGGCTTCACCATCGTGCAGTTCCAGCGCTCGTTCGCCATACCCGAGATGTGGAGCGGCGTCCTGCTGCTCGGCCTGCTCGGCTTCGCCCTGTCGCTGCTCTTCCGATTCACCGAGAACCGGGTCCTGGCCTGGTACCAGGGCCTGCGCCGGGCTCAGCGCAACACCTGACAAGGAGACGTCGATGCTCGACGTACGCAACCTGAAGAAGATCTACACCGGACGCAATCGCAGTGTCGAAGCACTACGGAACCTCACATTCCATATCGGTGCCGGCGAACTCGTGTGCCTGGTCGGCCCGTCGGGATGCGGCAAGACGACCCTGCTGAAGTGCATGGCCGGACTACTCACGCCGACCAGCGGCGACGTCCGCCTGGACGACCGCCCGGTGGGCGGGCCGCCGCCCGACATGGCCGTGGTCTTCCAGGAGTACGGCCGTTCCCTGTTCGCCTGGATGAACGTACGCGACAACGTCGCCCTGCCCCTGCGCCGCAAGAAGCTCGGCAAGGCGCGGACACGGGAACTGGTGGACCAAGCCCTGGAAGTGGTCGGCCTCGCCGACGTGCACCAGGCCTACCCCTGGCAGCTCTCCGGAGGAATGCAGCAGCGCGTCGCCATCGCCCGAGCCGTCGCCTTCGAGCCGAAGGTGCTGCTCATGGACGAGCCCTTCGCGGCCGTCGACGCCCAGACGCGCGCCGAGCTGGAGGACCTCATCCGGCGCCTGTGGCACGACCTGGGCGTCACCGTCCTGTTCGTCACCCACGACATCGACGAGGCGGTCTACCTCGGCCAGCGCACCATCATCCTGTCCGCCTCGCCGACCGTGGTGCTGGAGGATCTGACGATCGATCTCCCCGACGAGCGCGACCAGTTGCACACCCGCGCCAGCCCCCGCTTCGCCGAACTGCGCGCCCACGTCTACGAGCAGATCCAGCGCGCCAAGCACCACAACGGCGACACGGACACGCCAGTGGCCGACCGCAGTGACGAACTCACCCTGCAGAAGTCCGAGTCCTGACACACCGTCCGACACAGGAGTCACAGCGCATGGACGACAACGAACCCGGGCGGTACTTCGTGCAGTCCCTGGAGCGAGGGCTGGCCGTCATCCGTGCGTTCAGCGCCGACACGCCCGCGATGACCCTCTCGGAGGTCGCCAGGGCCACCGGCATGAGCCGTGCCACCGCACGGAGGTTCCTGCTGACCTTCGCCGACCTGGGGTACATGGCCACGGACGGCCGCCACTTCCGCCTCACACCCCGCGTTCTGGAACTGGGCTACGCCTACCTGTCCAGCATGTCCCTGGCGGAGATCGCCCAGCCCCACCTGGAGCAACTGGTCGCCGAGGTGCGTGAGTCCTCGTCCATGGCGGTGCTCGACGGCGGGGACGTGGTGTACGTCAGCCGGGTACCCACCCGGCGGATCATGGCGGTCTCCATCAGTATCGGGACCCGCTTCCCCGCCCACGCCACCTCCCTCGGCCGGGTCCTGCTGGCCCACCTCGACGAGACCCGGCTGCGGCACTACCTGGACACCGCGTCCTTGGAGCCGCTGACCCCGGACACCATCACCTCCAAGGAGGCACTCGCCGCCGAACTGGAACAAGTGCGGGCACAGGGCTGGTGTCTGGTGGACCAGCAACTGGAAGAGGGCCTCATAGCGATCGGCGTACCCGTCCGGAACGAGGCACGTCGTGTGGTGGCAGGCATCAACCTCGCCACCCACGTCAGCCGGCGAACGCCGGATTCGATACGCCACGACCTGCTGCCGCCGCTCCTGGCCACCGCCGCCAACATCGAGGCCGAGCTGAAAGTCCTCGGCTGACGTTGCTGCCGGCGTGGTGGGCCGGGCCCTGGCTGACGGAAGTCGCGCCCAGCCGGACGAGGACCAGCGTTTGAAGGTCTGCTCAGCCCCACTCACCTGCTGCTGGTGTCTTGGTCAGAGGTGCAGCAGGTGTGCCGCGTTGCGGTGTGCGATGCGTGTGAGGTCGGCGCGGGAGAACGGCGCTGTGCGGAGGAACTCGACTGCCTCGGCCGTTGATTCGTAGGGGTAGTCGACGGCGAACAGCAGCCGGTCGGCGCCGATGGCCTGGACGGCTCCGAGGAGGGCCGCGTGGGAGAAGACGCCGCTGGTGGTCGCGTAGAGGTTGTGCCGCAGGTAGTGGGAGGGCAGGTGCCGTGGCCTGGTCTTGGGGTCGGCCTGGTGGTAGCGGCTGTCGAGCCGGGCCAACTGGAAAGGCAGGAGTTCTCCCATGTGCCCCAGCGTCACCGAGGCCCCGGGGAACTCGTCGAACACTCCGCCGTAGATCAGGCGCAGCGCGTGGGCACCGACCTGCGCTGTCCATCCCCAGGACGGCCCGCTCAGCACGGGATGGCCCTGGAACACCCGCCACTGATCGGCGGGGAAGAGCGCGGGATGGAGGTAGAGCGTCACGCCGAGCCGCTCGAGTTCGGCCCACACGGGGCGGAACCGCGGCTCGTCGAGGTAGTGGCCGTGCACGTGGTCGTTGTGCAGGACCCCCTTGAGGCCCAGTCGCTCCACCGCCCGGCGCAGTTCGGCCACGGCGGCCTTCGGGTCCTGCAACGGCAGGGCGGCGAAACCGGCGAACCGTGTCGGGTGCGCGGCGACCACTTCGGCCAGACGGTCGTTGACCCGGCGGGCCGTCGCCACGGCCTCGGCGGGGTCCTCGATGGCCTCCACGCCGGGTGAGGTGAGCGACAGGACCTGCATGTCCACGCCATGCTCGTCCATGTCCGCCAGCCGCAGCTCCGTGAGGTCGGCGAGCCGGCGCCCCCACTCTTCCCCCCAGCCGGGGGGCATCCGGGCTTCGCCCGGCCACGGGATCAGCTCCGGAACGGAGAACGCCTCTTCGACCGCGATCACCTTCATGCCGCGTCCCGGGCGGCCGGCGGCGCTCCCGGCCGACGTGGAGGTGGCGGCCTGGGCGGCGGACGGAGCCGCGAGGGCCGCCGTGCCGGCGGTGGTGCCGGCCACGGCGGCCAGCAGTCGCCGCCGCGAGGTGCCCGCGGTGAGGGGGGATCCGGACGATCCTGTCGTCATCGTCATGCCTTTCCATCGGTTCACGGGAAGCAGGGGCACGGGTCGGTCGGCGGGGATCGATGCGAACCCCGCACTTAGGTAACCTAATCGTAGGTTACCTAATGAAGGGTGATCTCGGAAGCTCCGGTGATGTGGGGCACCAGGTCCCACCGGCTTACGATCGGCGGACCGCGCCGAACCGACCACCCCACCGTGAAGGCAGAACCACATGTCCTCCTCCCCGTCTGAATCCGAGCCGCTCATCCGGCTGCTGTGGCGCGCACACAACTGGTTTCGGGCCGCCCTGACCACTGCGTTCGAGAACCAGGAAGACGGGGTGACCATCAGCGCGGCCCACGTGACCCTGCTCAGTCAGCTCCCGTCAGAAGGGGCGAGCATCGCCGAGCTGGCCCGGCGCCTGGGCGTCAGCGCCCCGACAGCGCATCAGTGGGTCCACGAACTCGTCGCCATGGGCGTGCTGACCGTGGAGAGCGATCCGCACTCCGCCCGGTCGAAGCTCGTGCGCCTCACGGCGGCCGGTGTCCGACGCCGCGAGGAGACGATGCGGATACTGGCCGGGATCGAAGCCGCGCTCGCCGGGCGCATCGGCGCGGATACCGTCATCGCGCTGCGGGCCGCACTGGAGGAACCGTGGGGATCTCCGGAATCGGCGGTAGCGGAACTCCCCGGCCCGTCCACCCCATGACGCTGTTGGCCGTCCACGTCGACCCCGGCCCGGCCGGAGCGCAACTGGCTCGGCGCCCAGGACTCCACGTGACTGCAGGCGCTCCTCGATCAGGTCACCGACGCGATCCCAACAGGTGCAACCGGCAGGCCCCCTCACCAGACCGGCCACCTTGCCGCAAGGACGGCACACCGGGGTGACCGTGCGAGCAGCCCACGCGTGCGTCATGGCCTCATCACCCTGCCCGGCTCCCGAAGAAGGCCTGCTTGCGCCGGAGTTTGCGGTTCCACCGGAACGTACGGGCGAGCCGGCCCAGCGCGGCACTGACATCCGCCGCGATCAGACCCAGAACGATGGTGCGCACCTCGTCGGTCATGGGCGCGCATGCCGGCGGGCCCGACGCACCGGTGTTCGACGCCTGCCTGACGCGGCCATGGCGATGAATTAAGCTGCGCGGACGGCCTTTGACTGGAGGTGCGGATGCGTCGCCCTGTCGCACGGAATCTGACGGTCCTGGCGGTTTCGGCCGCCGTGGTGATGTCGGTGGGAGCGGCGGCGCCGCCACCGACCGCGCAGCACACCGGCGTTGAGAAGTCCCCGCTGGCCGTCGGTTACGGCGGTGCCGTCTCGAGCGTCGATCCCGACGCCTCCGCCGCCGGGATCGAGGTCCTCAGGAAGGGCGGCAACGCCGTCGACGCGGCCGTCGCCACGGCCGCCGCGCTCGGCGTCACCGAGCCCTACTCCGCCGGCATCGGCGGAGGCGGCTACTTCGTCTACTACGACGCCGAGTCCCGCACGGTGCGTACCATCGACGGCCGCGAGACCGCCCCGCTGAGCGCCGACGAGAACCTCTTCGTCGAGAACGGCAAGCCCCTCGCCTTCGCCGAGGCCGTCAGCAGCGGCCTGAGCGTCGGCACCCCCGGCACGCCCGCCACCTGGCAGACGGCGCTCGACAAGTGGGGCAGCAAGCGGCTCTCCACTGTGCTGAAGCCGGCCGAGCGGATCGCCCGTGAGGGCTTCACCGTCGACGAGACCTTCCGCTCGCAGACGGCGTCCAACGAGACCCGCTTCCGCTACTTCCCGGACACCGCCGACCTGTTCCTGCCGGGCGGGCGACTCCCGGTCGTCGGCTCCACCTTCAAGAACCCCGACCTCGCCCGCACGTACGCGGAGCTGGGACGCAAGGGCGTCGACACGCTCTACCACGGCCGGCTCGGCCGGGACGTCGTCAACACCGTCAACAAGCCGCCGGTGGACCCCGGTTCGGGCTGGAACGCCCGGCCCGGCGACCTGACCGCCAAGGATCTGGCCACCTACCGCACCAGGCTCCAGGCACCCAGCAGGACCTCGTACCGCGGCCTCGGCGTCCACTCCATGGCACCGTCCTCCTCCGGCGGCACGACGGTCGGGGAGGCGCTCAACATCCTCGAACGGACCGACCTGTCCAAGGCGAGCAGGGCGCGCTATCTGCACCGCTTCATCGAGGCCAGCCGGATCGCCTTCGCCGACCGGGGACGGTGGGTGGGCGACCCCGCCTTCGAGGACGTGCCGACGAGGGAACTGCTGTCGCAGCGGTTCGCCGACTCGCGCGAGTGCCTCATCAAGGACGACGCGGTGCTGACCAGCCCCGTGGCGCCCGGCGACCCGCGTCAGCCGCAGCGCTGCGGCTCCGGCGGCACGGCGGCTCCCACGACGTACGAGGGTGACAGCACCACGCATCTGTCGGTGGCCGACAAATGGGGGAACGTCGTCGCCTACACCCTCACCATCGAGCAGACCGGCGGCAGCGGAATCACCGTCCCCGGGCGGGGATTCATCCTCAACAACGAGCTGACGGACTTCTCCTTCACCCCGGCGAACCCGGCCGTGCACGACCCGAACCTGCCGGGGCCGGGCAAACGTCCGCGGTCGTCCATGGCGCCGACGATCGTGCTGGACCGGCACGACAGGCCCGTGGTGGCGCTGGGGTCGCCGGGCGGCGCGACGATCATCACGACCGTGCTGCAGACGCTCACCGGCTTCGTCGACCGGGGGCTGCCGCTGGTCGACGCGATCGCGGCACCCCGGGCCAGCCAGCGCAACGCCGCACAGACCGATCTGGAGCCCGGGCTGTACGACAGTGACCTGAGGCAGCGGTTGGAGGCCATCGGGCACTCCTTCAAGGAGAACCCGGAGATCGGCGCGGCCACGGGTGTGCAGCGGCTGCCCGGTGGGAAGTGGCTGGCAGCCGCTGAGACCGCGCGGCGGGGCGGAGGGTCGGCGATGGTGGTGTGGCCCGAGCGTTGAGGTGCGGGTGCGGGGTGCGGGGTGCGGGGTGCCGGTGGGCCGGCGCGGGGGCTGGTCGCGCCCACGCACCGGCACTCGCACCGCACCCGCACCTCGACACGGCCCCGCGCCCCTAGGAGGGCGCTGCCGACACCTGCGTCTCGAAGGCCAGGTGTCCGTCCTTGACGTCCACTGTCACCCTGCCGCCCTCATCGACCCTGCCGTCCAGCAACAGGCGTGACAGCTCGTTGTCCACCTCGCGCTGGATGGTGCGGCGCAGCGGACGGGCGCCGTACTCCGGCTGGTAGCCGCGGTCGGCCAGCCACTCCACGGCCCGGTCGGTGAACGTCACCGTGATGCCCTTGCCCCGCACCAGGGAACGGGTGCGGTCCAGCAGGAGGTTGGTGATCCGGCGCAGCTGCTCCGTGGTGAGCTGGCGGAAGACGACGATCTCGTCGATGCGGTTGAGGAACTCGGGGCGGAAGTGCTCACGCAGCGGGCGCAGGATCTGCTCGCGGCGGGCCTCCTCGTCCGCGTCGGCGCCGCCCGCGGCGAAGCCCGTCGTGGCGCCCCGGCGGGTGATCGCCTCGGAGCCGAGGTTGCTCGTCATCACGATGACCGTGTTGCTGAAGTCCACCGTGCGGCCCTGGGAGTCGGTCAGCCGGCCGTCGTCGAGGACCTGGAGCAGGATGTTGAAGACGTCGGGGTGGGCCTTCTCCACCTCGTCCAGCAGGAGCAGCGAGTACGGGTGGCGGCGCACGACCTCGGTGAGCTGGCCCGCCTCCTCGTGGCCGACGTAGCCGGGCGGGGCGCCGACCAGCCGGCTGACGGTGTGGCGCTCCTGGTACTCGCTCATGTCGAGCCGGACCATGCGGTCCTCGCTGCCGAACAGCGCCTCGGCGAGCACCCGGGCCAGTTCGGTCTTGCCGACGCCCGTCGGGCCGAGGAACAGGAAGCTGCCGATCGGGCGGTCGGGAGCGGCGAGCCCGGCGCGGGAGCGCAGCACCGCGTCCGAGACGACCCGCACGGCTTCGTCCTGGCCGACGACCCGCTGGTGCAGATGTTCCTCCAGACCCAGCAGGCGTTCCTTCTCCTCCTGGGTGAGGCTGCTGACCGGGATGCCGGTCTGCCGGGACACCACCTCCGCGATCGCCTCGGCACCGACCACGAGGTCCTGACCCTCGTCGACCTCGCTGTCGCCACCGGCGTCGGTGATCCGCTGCTTCAGCTCCATGATCCGGTCGCGCAGTTGGGTGGCCTGCTCGTACTGCTCGTCCGCGACGGCCTGGTCCTTGTCCCGGGTCAGTTGCTCCAGCTCCCGCTCCAGGGCCCGTACGTCCGTGCCCTTGGTCCGGGCCCGCAGCCGCACCCGGGCACCGGCCTGGTCGATCAGGTCGATCGCCTTGTCGGGCAGGCGGCGGTCGGTGAGGTAGCGGTCCGACAGCTCCACGGCCGCGACCAGGGCCTCGTCGGTGTAGCGGACCTGGTGGTGGGCCTCGTAGCGGTCCTGGAGGCCGCGCAGGATCTCGATCGCGTCCGCGGGGGTCGGCTCCGGCACCATGATCGGCTGGAAGCGGCGGGCCAGCGCCGCGTCCTTTTCGATGCGGCGGTACTCCTCCAGTGTGGTGGCGCCCACGATGTGCAGCTCGCCCCGGGCGAGGGCCGGCTTGAGGATGTTGCCGGCGTCCATCGAGCTGCCGTCGCCGCCACCGGAACCGGCGCCCACGACCGTGTGCAACTCGTCGATGAAGATGATCAACTGGTCGGAGTGGGCGCGGATCTCGCCCACGATGTTGTTCATCCGCTCCTCGAAATCACCCCGGTAGCGGGTGCCCGCGACCACGCCCGTGAGGTCCAGGGCGACCACCCGGCGCCCGAGCAGCACATCGGGCACGTCCGCCTCGGAGATGCGCTGCGCGAGCCCCTCCACGATGGCCGTCTTGCCGACCCCCGCGTCACCGATCAGCACCGGGTTGTTCTTGCCGCGGCGCGAGAGGACCTCGACGGTCTGCTCGATCTCCTGGTCCCGGCCGATCACCGGGTCGATCCGGCCCTGCCGGGCCAGCTCGGTGAGGTCGCGGCCGTACTTGTCGAGGGTCGGCGTGTTCGTCGGACGCGGGCGCTCGGATTGGGGGACCTCCGGTGCCTCGGGCGGTTCGGAGGGGGCGAAGCGGGCGGCGTTGAGGATGTGCCCGGCGGCCGAGTCGGGGTTCGACGCCAGGGCGCTCAGCACGTGCTCCGGGCCGATGTAGCCGTAGCCGCGCGCCCGGGCCATGTCGTGCGCGTCCAGCAGGGCCCGCTTCGCGGCCGGGGTGAGGGAGAGCGCGGTGGGCGGCGGGGCGTCGTCCGGCGTGTGCTGGGCGGGTCCCGACCGGTCGTCGATCTGCGAGGCCAGCGAGTCGGGGTTGGCGCCGGCCTTGCTGAGCAGGGTGCGGGTGGGCTCGGTGGCGAGCGCCGCCCGCAGCAGGTGCTGGGTGTCGAGGTCCCGGCTGCCGTGCTCGGCGGCGTACTGGGCGGCGCCGCGGACGAGCTCCCGGGCCGGCTGACTGAGCAGCCGCCCGAGATCGATCTGCCGGGGACCTGGACGCGGTCCGCCGAAGAAGCGTGCGAGGAATTCTCCGAAGGGGTCCGAGCCGTAGCCCTCCGGGCTGGTGAAGCCGCTGCTCATGGGCCTTCCGTTCCCGGCGTCCCCGGCGCGCGGGCGGGGGACGCCCTCGCTGGTCGACGTGCCGGGGTCGGGTAACCCGGGTGGCAGCCGGTTACACCTGGGGCGCGCTCGTAGAACACCTTCGCACGATCGTGGACGAGGGGCACCTTCAGGGCATACCGGGAGGAAAGGGAGTATGTGACGGGCTTCAGCGCGCCGTCAGGATCCTCGGCCCGGAATCCGTGATCGCCACCGTGTGCTCCGCGTGAGCGGCGCGGGAACCGTCGTTGGTCTTCAGGGTCCAGCCGTCGGAGGCCGCGTGGTAGCCGTCCGTGCCGCCCGCGATGACCATGGGCTCGATCGCCAGCACCATGCCGTGCCGCAGCCGCATGCCGCGACCCGGGCGGCCCTCGTTCGGCACCCCGGGGTCCTCGTGCATGCGGCGGCCGATGCCGTGGCCGCCGAAGCCGTCCGGGATGCCGTAGCCGGCGTCCCGGCACACCGTGCCGATCGCGTGGGCGATGTCGCCGATGCGATGGCCCACGACGGCGGCCTCGATGCCGGCCGCGAGGGCCTGCTCGACGGTGCGGATGAGGCGGAGGTCCGTGGCGCGCGGGGTGCCCACGACGAAACTGAGCGCGGAGTCGCCGACCCAGCCGCCCAGTTCGGCGCCGAAGTCGATGGAGACCAGGTCGCCGTCGCGCAGGCGGTAGCGGGTCGGGACGCCGTGCACGATCGCGTCGTTGACCGAGACGCACAGGACGGCGGGGAAGGGGGTCGGTGCGAAAGACGGCCGGTATCCGAGGAAGGGCGAGGCCGCGCCCGCCTCGCGCAGGACGTCGTGCGCCACCTCGTCCAGTTCCAGCAGGGAGACGCCCACGTCGGCGGCCTTCCGGGCGGCCGTCAGGGCGCGGGCGACGACCTGGCCCGCCTCGTACATCGCGTCGATCGAAGTGTCTGTCTTGAGCTCCACCATGCCAATTACTATACCGGTATTAGAATGGGGTCATGGTGCGCACCCCTCTCACCCCAGAAGAGCGCGAACGCGGCGAGCGGCTCGGCCGGTTGCTGCGTGAAGCGCGTGGCTCCCGGAGCATGACGGAGATCGCGGCGAGCGCGGGCGTCTCCGCGGAGACTCTCCGGAAGATCGAGACCGGACGGGCCCCGACCCCGGCCTTCTTCACGGTGGCCGCGCTGGCCGGAGTGCTCGGGCTGTCGATGGACGAACTGGCGGGCCAGTGCGTGCTGGTGCCCGTCTGAGACTCCCGCGCCCCGTGTGAAAACTCCCCGTAGCACGTCCGTAACACGACTGGTGTTGCCTACGGGGCGGAGTGCTCCGGTCTCACGGGAGTTGAGCGATGGCGGCGGATCGACTCCCGGCTGAGGTCGGGGAGTTCGCGACCTACCTGAACGGCCTGCTGGCACGTCTCGATCCGTCCGGAGGCTGGTGCGCGGTCTTCTGGCACCGCGATCCGGAGGGCATGCGGGCCTGTCTCGACGGGCGGGAGATGCCGCCGTGGGACGTGGTCGAGGCCCTGCTCCAGGATCTCGCCGGGCGGTACGGCCCCGGAAACGCCGGCCCGGAGCAGGGCCGCGCCCGGTCCCTGCACGCCGCGGCGCTCGCCGCGTACGACACCCGGCCGGGGGGTCGCCACGCCCTCGGTGACCGCCTCGACGTCATGCTCCGCGAACAGCGGCACGCCGCGGAACGCCGGGCCGCCCTGGCCCGCCAGCTGACCTCGGCCACGACCCGCTCACAGGCGGACGCCCTCCGTCTGGATCTCGCCTGGGCCCAGGACGACCACGAACGGGCCGCCGCGCGCTGCGCGGAACTCCGCGCGCGGATCGCTCAGGCGGACCGGCGCGAGCAGGGGCCGCCCCCCGGAACACGGAGCGACGCCGACGCGCCGCACGGCGCCGGGGCGGGATCACCCGCCCTGGCGCAGCAGCACCGCACGACTCCGGCCTGGACGCCGACCACCACACCCGGCCGGTACGGCGCCGTCACCCCGGAGACCGGACGGCACGCCCAGGGGCGTCCGGGGGCCGGGAGCGGCTCCGGGGAGGCCGTGGAGGGGGTCAGGCCCGAGGGGTTCGCGGGCCCGGGTGGGGCCGGGGCCGGCGGGCCGCACGCCCCGGGACGTCCGGATCCCCGAAGCGGCTCCGGGGAGGCCGGAGAAGGGGTCACACCCGACCCGTTCGCGGGCCCGGGTGGGGCCGGGGTCGACGGATGGCGTGCCCTGCGGCGTCCGGGGGCCCGGAGTGGCTCCGGGGTGGCCGTCGGAGGGGGCAGGCCCGAGGAATTCGCGGGCCCGGGCCGGACCGGAGCCGGGGGGCGCGTTCCGCAGGGCGCGGAGCCTCGTAGTGCCCGTGCGGAAGCCGTCGCGGGCGGTTCGCCCGACGCGTTCCCCGCTGCGGCCCTCCCCGACGCGTTCACCGCCCCGGCCCCCGCGGCCCCCACGTCCAAGCAGCGCAAACGCCGTCGTGGCAGCGCCCGTTTCGCCGGCATGGCGGACGAGGGCACCGCACCCGTCACGGTGCCGCCCGCTGTCGTGCCGGTCTTGCCCGAACCCGCCCCCGCCGCCACCGGTCGCACCCCCCGGGGTGCGCGCTTCGCCGGGGCCGCCGAGGAGGCGGGGGGCGAGCGCCCGGTGCGGGAGGCGGACCCGGCCGGGGCCGCCGACCTGGCCGAGGTGGAAAGGACCGTCGACGCGCTGGCCCGGCTGCGGAGCGAGGGGCGCAGTGGGGAGGCCCACGCGCTGCTCGCCGAGGTCGCCTCGTGGGAGCCCGGCCGGTTCCCGCTGCTCGCGCAGGGGCTGCACGCCGCCGGGCTGGGCGCCGACTGGCAGACCCTGCTGTGGGAGGCCGCCTCGCTGCCCGCCGGGCGGCTGGTCGCCGTCGCCGACGCGCTGGTCGCGGCCGGGCGGCCGGGGGACGGGCGGCAGATGCTGCGGCAGGGGGTCGCCCGGCCGCCGGGCGAGCTCGGGCAGGCCGTCCTCGACCTGGTCGCCGAGGAGCGCCACCGCGAGGTGAGGGTGCTGCTCGACGCGTTCGTGGGGGCCCGTACCCCCGAGGAGGCCGCCCGCAGCGCCGAGCCCGGTCCGGGGTGCCTCGTGCCGCTCCTGCTGGAAGCCGCCCGGGGCGTCTCTCAGGAGCGCCACCGGGATGTCGTGCACGCCCTGCGCGTCGCCGGATTACCCGCCTGACCGGCGACATCGCGCCCCGGGCGACTCACCCACCGGAGTGCGAATCGCGCAATGCCCCGCGGGTTGGCGACGATGGTCTTGGCAACCCCGTGCCAGAGGCTTACGTTCGTGGCTCTACGCCCCGCTTCTACGGGCGTAGAGGCGCAGACGTCGCGTCGAAGGAGCAGCTCATGGCCAACGTCGTACGTGCCGCCCTGGTCCAGGCCACCTGGACCGGCGACACCGAGTCCATGGTGGCGAAACACGAGGAGCACGCCCGCGAGGCGGCCCGCCGGGGCGCGAAGATCATCGGCTTCCAGGAAGTCTTCAACAGCCCCTACTTCTGTCAGGTCGAGGAACCCGAGCACTACCGCTGGGCCGAACCCGTCCCCGACGGGCCGACCGTGCGGCGCATGCGGGCACTCGCGCGCGAGACCGGCATGGTCATCGTCGCGCCGGTGTTCGAGGCGGAGCAGCCCGGCTTCTACTACAACACCGCGGCCGTGATCGACGCCGACGGCACCTACCTCGGCAAGTACCGCAAGCACCACATCCCGCAGCTCAAGGGCTTCCGCGAGAAGTTCTACTTCAAGCCCGGCAACCTCGGCTGGCCCGTCTTCGACACGGCCGTCGGCAAGGTCGGCGTGTACATCTGCTACGACCGCCACTTCCCGGAGGGCTGGCGGCAGCTCGGCCTGGCCGGAGCCCAGCTGGTCTACAACCCCTCGGCCACCCACCGGAGTCTGTCGTCCCACCTGTGGCGGCTGGAGCAGCCCGCGGCCGCCGTCGCCAACGGGTACTACATCGCCGCCATCAACCGCGTCGGGCAGGAGGAGTACGGCGACAACGACTTCTACGGCACGAGCTACTTCGTCGACCCGCGCGGGCAGTTCGTGGGGGACGTCGCCAGCGACAGCCAGGAGGAGCTCGTGATCCGGGAACTGGACATCGACCTCATCGAAGAAGTGCGGCAGACGTGGGCCTTCTACCGCGACCGCCGTCCCGATGCCTACGAAGGGCTGGTGAAGCCGTGATCAACGACCTCCTGGGCCGCCACCGGGCCGTGCTCCCCGACTGGCTCGCCCTCTACTACGAGGAGCCCCTCGAGATCACCCACGGCGAGGGCCGCCATGTCTGGGACGCGCAGGGCAACCGCTACCTCGACTTCTTCGGCGGCATCCTCACCACCATGACGGCGCACGCGCTGCCCGAGGTGACCAAGGCGGTGAGCGAGCAGGCCGGGCGGATCATCCACTCCTCGACCCTCTACCTCAACCGCCCGATGGTCGAACTCGCCGAGCGCATCGCCCGGTTGAGCGGCATCCCGGACGCCCGCGTCTTCTTCACCACCTCGGGTACCGAGGCCAACGACACCGCGCTGCTGCTGGCCACGGCGTACCGGCGCAGCAACACCATCCTGGCCATGCGCAACAGCTACCACGGCCGCTCCTTCAGCTCCGTGGGCATCACCGGCAACAGCGGCTGGTCCCCGACCTCGCTCTCCCCGCTTCAGACGCTGTACGTCCATGGCGGCGTGCGCACGCGCGGCCCGTTCGCCTCCCTGGGCGACGACGACTTCATCGCGGCCTGTGTCGAGGACCTCAAGGACCTGCTCGGCCACACCCGCCCCCCGGCCGCGCTGATCGCCGAACCCGTCCAGGGAGTCGGCGGCTTCACCGCACCGCCGGACGGGCTGTACGCGGCGTTCCGCGAGGTGCTGCGCGAACGCGGCATCCTGTGGATCGCCGACGAGGTGCAGACCGGCTGGGGCCGCACAGGCGACCACTTCTGGGGCTGGCAGGCCCACGGCCGCAACGGACCGCCGGACATCATGACCTTCGCCAAGGGCATCGGCAACGGCATGTCCATCGGCGGGGTCGTCGCCCGCTCCGAGATCATGAACTGCCTGGACTCCCACAGCATCTCCACCTTCGGCGGCACCCAGATCACCATGGCGGCGGGCCTCGCCAACCTCACCTACCTGCTGGAACACGACCTCCAGGGCAACGCCCGGCGCGTCGGCGGCCTGCTCATCGAGCGGCTGCGGTCCGTCGCCGCCCAGGTGCCGGCCGTGCGGGAGGTACGCGGCCGGGGGCTGATGATCGGCATCGAGATCACCAGGCCCGGGACCGACGAGGCCGATCCGCAGACCGCCGCGGCCGTCCTGGAGGCGGCCCGCGAGGGCGGCCTGCTGATCGGCAAGGGCGGCGGGCACAACACCAGTGCGCTGCGCGTCGCCCCGCCGCTGTCCCTCACCGTCGCGGAGGCCGAGGAAGGCGCCGCGATCCTCGAGAACGCTCTGAGGAGCATCCGGTAGCAGTGCGCCGAGCAAGGGACCGCCCATGACCACCACCCTGGATTCCCTGGAACCCGCCCTGTCGGTGCGGCAGATCCTCACCCTGGAGCGGGTGCTCGCCGGGGAGCCCGAGGTGGTGGCCGGCGCGACCCATCTCGACCGGCCGGTGCGCTGGGTGCACGTCGCCGAGGCCGCGGACGTCGGTGTGATGCTCAGCGGCGGCGAGATGGTCCTCACCACCGGCGTCCTGCTCGCCGGCGACGAGGACAAGCAGGCCGAGTACGTCCGGTCCCTGCACCGCGCGGAGGCCGCCGCCGTCGTCCTCGGACTCGGCCGCGCCTTCCCCGCGGCGCCGGACGTGATGCGCCGGGCGGCCGAGCGGTGCGGACTGCCGATGGTCGTCCTGCACCGGCCCTTCCCCTTCGCCGAACTGACCGAGGAGGTCCAGTCGAGGCTCGTACTGCGCAAGTTCGCCGCCGTCAGCCTCTCCGAGGCCGTCCGCACCGAACTCACCGCCCTCATCACCGCGGGCGCCCCACTGCAACGCCTGCTCGACGAGGTCGCCCGGCACAGCGCCTGCCCGGTCGTCGTCACCAACCTCGCCCACCGCGTCCTCGGCACGGCGGGGGAGCGGCCCGCGGTGGACGACGTGCTGCGCGACTGGGAACGCATCGCCCGGCAGGCAGGGGGGCACCGCCCAGGCCGTTCAGGCACTGGGGGAGGCACCGAGGGCGACGGCTGGATCCGGGCCGAACTGGGCGGGCGCGGGGAACGCTGGGGCCGGATCGTGCTGTGCGGCTACCGGGGCGACACCGCCACCGGACGGCTGCTCGCCGACCGCGCCGCCGAGGCCCTCGTCCTGCACCGCATGCTCGCCGGGGGCGCCGCCTGCTCCTGGGAGGAGCAGTCCGCGCAGAGCCTGCTGACCGACCTGGTCAGCGGTGCCGTACCGGCGCGGCAACTCCTGCCCCGGGCCCGCGCGGCCGGGCTGCCCGTCAACCGGCGCACCTTCGTACCGCTGGTCGTCCGCGACGCCGACCCCGCCCGGCTCGAACGGCTGCTGCGGCTGCTGGGCCTGCCCGGGCTGGTCGCCGAACTCGCCGACGGCGCCACCGCCGTACTGCTGAGCGTTCCCCGGGACCAGGACGCGGGCGCCCTCGCCACGCACTTCGCGACCCGGCTGCGCACCGAGCCCGGCCCGGACCGCACCGTCGTGGCGACGGCCGAACCCCGGGCCGCCTGGGACGACGTACCCACCGGACTGCGCGAGGCGCAGCACGTCGCGGACGCCGTGGCCGACTCCTCCGCCGTCCTCGACCTCCCCCCGGTCGTGCGCCTGAAGGACGTCCATCTGCGGGGCCTGATCCGGTTGCTGCGCGACGACCCGCATGTGCAGTCCTTCGCGGAGCGGGAGCTGGACGGGCTGCTGCGCGAGACCGAGCAGGACCTGCTGTCGGTCCTGCGCACCTACCTCGCCACCGGCCGCAACAAGTCCCGCACCGCCCAGCTCCACCACGTCTCCCGGCCGGCCCTCTACCGCCGTCTGGAGGCCATACAGGTCCGCCTCGGGGTGGACCTCGACGACTTCGAGCAGGCCGTCTCGGTGCACATCGCGCTCCTCGCGCACGACGCGCAACAACAGTGAAACAAGCGACCACCTGGGAAAACGGCGGTGAAACATGGGCCCACGACAGAGTGACACGGTGGCACGCCGCACGCCCTTCGACGTGACACGCTGCAACTCAAAGACACCCGCGCGACTTCCTAGGCTCACGGCACACCGAGCGACCGGAGGTCCCGATGAGCCCAGTGATCCGTGCCGCCGTCTTCCAGACAGCCTGGACGGGCGACAAGGAATCGATGATCCAGGTCCACGAGCAGGCGGCCCGCGACGCCGCCGCGCAGGGCGCCCAAGTCCTCTGCTTCCAGGAGCTGTTCTACGGACCGTACTTCTGCCAGGTCCAGGACCCGGCCTTCTACGAGTACGCCGAGCAGATCCCCGAGGGCCCGATCGTCCGCCGCTTCCAGGCCCTCGCGAAGGAACTCGGCATCGTCCTGGTGCTGCCGATGTACGAGGAGGAACAGCCCGGCGTCCTGTACAACACCGCCGCCGTGATCGACGCGGACGGCTCCTACCTCGGCAAGTACCGCAAGACGCACATCCCCCAGGTCAGGGGCTTCTGGGAGAAGTTCTACTTCCGTCCGGGCAACTCCGGCTGGCCGGTCTTCGACACGGCCGTCGGCAAGGTCGGCGTCTACATCTGCTACGACCGGCACTTCCCCGAGGGCTGGCGCGCCCTCGGCCTGGCGGGCGCCGAGATCGTCTTCAACCCCTCGGCCACCTCGCGCGGCCTGTCCGGCTACCTCTGGCAGCTGGAGCAGCCGGCGGCGGCGGTCGCCAACGAGTACTTCGTCGGCGCGATCAACCGGGTCGGGGTCGAGGAGTACGGCGACAACGACTTCTACGGCACCTCGTACTTCGTGGACCCGGAGGCCCGGTTCGTCGGCGAGGTGGCGAGCGACAAGGAGCCCGAACTGATCGTGCGGGACCTGGACATGGCCAGACTCCGGGAGGTCCGCGACCGCTGGCAGTTCTACCGGGACCGGGCACCGGGGGCCTACGGACCGCTGACAGCACCGTGAAACGTCCGCGGGGGACGTGCCCTCAGGGGCGCGGGACCGCGTTCGGCATGCGGCTACCGCCGCGTGGGCGCGACCAGCCACCCACCACCCGCATCAACCCACCGCGAGGAGCGACCACGACATGAGCAGCCGTACAGTCATCCGCGGCGGCCTCGTCATCACCGCATCCGACGAGATCCACGCCGACGTCCTGATCGAGGACGGCCGCATCGCCGCCCTCGCCGCCTCCGGCACCCCCGCCGCGCAGACCTTCACCGCGGACCGCACGATCGACGCCACCGGAAAGTACGTCATCCCCGGAGGCGTCGACGCCCACACCCACATGGAGCTGCCCTTCGGCGGCACCTTCGCCTCCGACACCTTCGAGACCGGCACCCGCGCCGCCGCCTGGGGCGGCACGACCACCATCATCGACTTCGCCGTGCAGAGCGTCGGCCACAGCCTGCGCGAGGGCCTCGACGCCTGGCACGCCAAGGCCGACGGCAACTGCGCGATCGACTACGGCTTCCACATGATCGTCTCCGACGTCAACGAGCACACGCTCAAGGAGATGGACCACCTGGTCGAGGAGGGCGTCACCTCCTTCAAGCAGTTCATGGCCTACCCGGGCGTCTTCTACAGCGACGACGGCCAGATCCTGCGCGCCATGCAGCGCTCCGCCGACAACGGCGGCCTGATCATGATGCACGCCGAGAACGGCATCGCGATCGACGTCCTGGTCGAGCAGGCGCTGGCCCGGGGCGAGACCGACCCCCGCTACCACGGCGAGGTCCGCAAGGCCCTGCTGGAGGCCGAGGCCACCCACCGCGCCATCAAGCTCGCCCAGGTGGCCGGCGCGCCCCTGTACGTCGTGCACGTCTCGGCGACGGAGGCGGTCGCCGAACTGGCCCGGGCCCGCGACGAGGGGCTCAACGTCTTCGGCGAGACCTGCCCGCAGTACCTGTTCCTGTCCACCGACAACCTCGCCGAGCCCGACTTCGAGGGCGCGAAGTACGTGTGCAGCACGCCGCTGAGGCCGAAGGAACACCAGGCCGCCCTGTGGCGGGGCCTGCGGACGAACGACCTCCAGGTGGTCTCCACCGACCACTGCCCGTTCTGCTTCGTCGGCCAGAAGGAACTCGGCCGCGGTGACTTCTCCAAGATCCCCAACGGCCTTCCCGGCGTGGAGAACCGTATGGACCTCCTCCACCAGGCCGTCGTCGACGGGCACATCTCGCGCCGCCGCTGGATCGAGATCGCCTGCGCCACCCCGGCCCGGATGTTCGGCCTGTACCCGAAGAAGGGCACCCTCGCGCCGGGCGCCGACGCCGACGTCGTCGTCTACGACCCGCACGCCCAGCAGGTCATGTCGGCCGAGACGCACCACATGAACGTCGACTACTCGGCGTACGAGGGCAAACGCACCACCGGCCGGGTCGAGACGGTCCTCTCGCGCGGCGAACCCGTCATCACCGAGCGGGAGTACACCGGCCATGCCGGGCACGGCGTCTTCACCCCGCGATCCACCTGTCAGTACCTCAACTAGGAGTGGTGCAGATGGACTTCGGACTCGTCCTGCAGGCGGACCCGCCGGCCTCCCGGGTGATCAGCCTGATGAAGCGGGCGGAACGCAACGGCTTCACGTACGGCTGGACCTTCGACTCCGCCGTGCTGTGGCAGGAACCGTTCGTGATCTACAGCCAGATCCTGGCCAACACGACGAAACTGAAGGTCGGGCCGATGGTGACCAACCCGGGCACCCGCACCTGGGAGGTCACCGCCTCCACCTTCGCCACCCTCAACGACATGTTCGGCAACCGCACGGTCTGCGGCATCGGCCGCGGCGACTCCGCGATGCGCGTGGCCGGCCGCAAGCCCAACACCCTGGCCCGGATCAGCGAGGCCATGAAGGTCATCCGGGACCTCGCCGGCGGACGGGAGGCCGACCTCGGCGGCGGCACCGTCGTCCGGTTCCCGTGGATCAATCCGGACGCCGAACTGCCCGTCTGGATGGCCGCCTACGGCCCCAAGGCCCTGAAGATGGCCGGTGAGGAGGCGGACGGGTTCATCCTCCAGCTGGCCGACCTGTACCTCACCGAGTACATGGTCAAGGCCGTGAAGGACGCGGCCGTCGCGGCCGGCCGGGACCCCGCCGAGGTGACCATCTGCGTGGCGGCCCCGGCGTACGTCACCGAGGACGACTCGCCCGAGGCACTCGCCCACGCGCGCGAGCAGTGCCGCTGGTTCGGCGGCATGGTCGGCAACCACGTCGCCGACCTCGTCACCAAGTACGGCGAGCACTCCGCCCAGGTGCCCGACGAGCTCACCGAGTACATCAAGGCCCGCGAGGGCTACGACTACTCCCACCACGGGCGCAGCGGCAACCCGGACACCCGGTTCGTGCCCGACGAGATCGTCGAGCGGTTCTGCCTGATCGGCCCGGTCGAGAAGCACATCGAGAAACTGGAGGCGCTGCGCGCGCTCGGCGTGGACCAGTTCGCCGTCTACGACATGCACGACGCGCAGGAGGCCGTGATCGAGGCCTACGGAGCCCGGGTGATCCCGGCCGTCAACGGCTGACCTCCACCGCCGCACCTCCCCCTGTGAACTCCCCCTTCCCAGCGGCTCGGGAAGGGGGCCCAGGACGCTCACCGACGCCCCCGGAGCGCACCCCCCCCATCGGCGCCACCGCACGGCCTTTCCCGTCCCGTCTCCCCTGATTGGCCCGGCCCATGACCGATACCGCTCCCACCGCCCCACCGCCACCCGCCCAAGTCACCCTCGCCGACGGCCGGGTGGAGATCGCCCCCGGCGCCCCCGCACCGACCGGCCCCTACGCCAACGACGACCTGCTGCCGGTACCGGTCGAGAAGCGCACCTGGACCACCTACAACTTCTCCGCACTGTGGGTGGGCATGGCCCACAACACGGCCTCCTGGACCCTGGCCTCCGGGCTCATCGCCGTCGGCATGGACTGGAAGCAGGCGGTGCTCACCATCGCCCTGGCCAATGTGATCGTGCTGATACCGATGCTGCTCACCGGCCACGCCGGGCCGAAGTACGGCATCCCCTTCCCGGTCTTCGCCCGGGCCTCCTTCGGTATCCGCGGCGCCAACCTGCCCGCGGTCGTACGGGCGTTGGTGGCGTGCGGCTGGTTCGGCATCCAGACCTGGATCGGCGGTGAGGCCATCTACTTCCTGGCCGGCAAGCTCATCGGCACCGGCTGGACGGACGCGGCGAAGGTCGGCGGCTACGCCTGGACCATGTGGCTGTCGTTCGCGATCTTCTGGGCGCTGCAGGTCGTCATCATCTACCGGGGTATGGAGACCCTCCGCCGCTTCGAGAACTGGGCGGCGCCCTTCGTGCTCGTCGGCGCGTTCGTGATGCTGTGGTGGATGAGCGACAAGGCGGGCGGCTTCGGCCCGCTGTTCGACCAGCCGTCGAAGCTCGGCTGGGGCCCCGACTTCTGGAAGCTGTTCGCCCCCGCCCTCATGGGCATGATCGGCTTCTGGTCCACGCTGTCGCTGAACATCCCCGACTTCACCCGTTATGGCAGGAGCCAGAAGGCGCAGACCTGGGGTCAGGCGCTCGGCCTGCCGACCACCATGACCCTCTTCGCCTTCCTGTCGGTGATGGTCACCTCCGGCAGCCAGGCCGTCTACGGCGAGGCCATCTGGGACCCGGTTCAGCTCGCCGCCAAGACCGACAGCACGGTGGGCCTGCTGTTCGCGCTGGTCACCGTCCTGGTCGCGACCCTCTCCGTCAACGTCGCGGCCAACCTGGTCTCTCCGGCGTTCGACTTCTCCAACATCGCGCCCCGCAGGATCAGTTTCCGGGCCGGAGCCCTCGCCACCTGCGTCCTCGGGGTGCTGATCTTCCCGTGGAAGCTGTACTCCGACCCGGAGGGCTACATCTTCACCTGGCTCGGCCTGGTCGGCGGGCTGCTCGGCACCGTCGCGGGCATCCTCATCGCCGACTACTGGATCCTGCGCCGCTCCCGGCTCGATCTGGCCGACCTGTACCGCCCGGGCGGCCGCTACTGGTACGACGGCGGCTGGAACTGGCGAGCCGTCGCCGCCTTCGTGGTCGGCGGTGTCCTCGCCGTCGGCGGCGCGAGCTTCAAACCGCTGATCGACGGCCGTCCGATCCCGGCGCTGGCCGATCTGGCCGACTACGGCTGGGCGGTGGGCCTGGGCACCTCGATGGTGCTGTACCTGCTGCTGATGGCCCTGCGAGGCCGTGACCGCGCGGCCGTCTGACCCGGACCGGTGCTGGAGGGCGGCGATCAGCCCTCGTCGGCCTCCAGCGCGGCCACCGCTTCCTTCGCGGCCTTGATGGCACCCTTGTTGATCGTGTCCGTACCGGGCGCCTTCTTCGACTCGAAGTCACTGCCGTTGTAGGTGATCGTCACCAGCGCGTTGGAGGCGCGGGCGATCACGACGCCCTCGCGGGTCTCCTGCTTGTCCTCGGTGGTGAGGGTCACTACGGAGTAGGCGCTGTCACCCAGACCGGGCACGGCCCCGCCACCGCTCTTCTTGTCCGTGTGCTCCTGGTACGCCTTCTGTGCCGCCTCGTCCGACTCCATGACCTCGTAGGACACGTCGAGCCAGCGGTAGTCGTAGCCCTTGAGCGCGTTCCAGGAGCAGGTGCGGCGCAGCTTGGTGTCCGTGGACGGTATCTCCTTGCCGCTCGCCTTGGCGCCCGGCACCAGCGACTCGATCGTCTTCTCGGCGACGCTGTCGCACGGGGCGGGCGCGGCCGAGTACGCCTTGGACACCGTCGACGTGGACGGGGCGGACGCGGCTCGGGTCTCGGTCTTCTCTTCGGCCGGCTTGTGCGCGGCGGCCTGTGGCGCGACGAGCGGACCGGACGACAGCGCCCAGCCCGCCGCGGCGAGCACCACCACCGGGGACAGACGGGCGGTCAGAGCCAAGGGCAGAGGTAGAGAACGCACGGCGCCCTTCTCGTGGGGGACGACGGTGCGGAACGGGTCCGCACGGCGGACGGGACGACAGTGTCACATGAGTGTCTGTGGTGCGGAAGTGCGAACTCGCTCCGTGGCCGCGCGGTGACCGGGTCCCGCTGTCCACCGCCCGGATTTCGGCTGGTTCAGCGACCGGTGAGTGCTTTGCGGCAGGTGCGTGTGTAGTTGGAGGGCTGCGGTGGTTGCTGTCGACAAGTGCCCGTCCACCTGCGTCCACCTGCGATCTTCCGAGGTTTTGGCGGCGCCGCGACACGGGGAGGGGGACGGGTGGCGTGCCCTTGAGCGCATGCGACGACGAGAGATGAGAAGGCCGTATGTTCACGTCCCGCCCCACCCTCCAGGGCACCTTCGGCATGGTGTCCTCCACGCACTGGCTCGCCTCGCAGTCGGCGATGGCCGTGCTGGAGGACGGCGGCAACGCCTACGACGCGGCCGTGGCGGGTGCGTTCGTGCTGCACGTCGTCGAGCCGCACCTCAACGGCCCGGCCGGGGAGGTGCCGATCCTGCTCGCCCCGGCCGGCGGCGAGGTACGGGTGCTGTGCGGGCAGGGCGTCGCACCGGCCGGGGCGAGCGTCGTCCACTACCGTGACCTCGGTCTGGACCTCGTCCCCGGCACCGGGCCGCTCGCCGCCGCCGTACCGGGCGCGTTCGACGCCTGGATGCTGCTGCTGCGCGACCACGGCACCAAGTCCCTCGACGACGTCCTGAAGTACGCCATCGGGTACGCCGGGCACGGCCACGCGCCCGTGGAACGCGTCGGCGAGACCGTCGAGACGGTGCGCGAGCTGTTCGAGACGGAGTGGACCTCGTCCGCGGAGGTCTACCTGCCCGGCGGCAAGGCGCCCCGTCCCGGCGAGCTCTTCAAAAACCCCGCACTCGCCGCCACCTGGAAGCGCCTGCTCGCCGAGACCGCCGGAGCGGGGGACAGGGAGGCGCGGATCGAGGCCGCGCGGGAGGTGTGGCGCACCGGGTTCATCGCCGACGCCCTCGTCCGCCAGGCCGGGCGCCCCACGAGGGACACCAGCGGAGAACGCCACACCGGAACCCTCACGGCCGCCGATCTCGCCGCCTGGTCCGCGACCTACGAGACGCCGGTGACGTACGACTGGAACGGCTGGACCCTGTGCAAGCCGGGCCCCTGGAGCCAGGGCCCGGTCCTCCTCCAGCAACTCGCCCTGCTCCCGCCCGAACCGCCCCGCTACGGCTCGGCCGACTACGTCCACCTCCTGGTGGAGAACTGCAAGCTCGCCATGGCCGACCGGGAGGCCTGGTACGGGGACGCCGCCGACGTGCCGCTCGACGACCTGCTGTCCGACGCGTACAACACGGCCCGCCGCGCCCTCGTCGGCGAGCGGGCCGAGCACGACCTGCGGCCGGGCAGCCCCGGCGGACGCACACCGCGGCTGTGCGCGCACGCGCGCGTGGCGGCCGCCGCCCAGGAGGGCTACGACGCCCTGGGGGTCGGCGAACCGACCGTCGCCCAGAGCCCGGCCTCCCCCGTGCCGGGCGAACCGGAGGTCCTGACCGACGGGACCACCCGCGGCGACACCTGCCACCTCGACGTCGTCGACCGCTGGGGCAACATGGTCTCGGCCACGCCCAGCGGCGGCTGGCTCCAGTCCAACCCCGTCGTGCTCGAACTCGGCTTCCCGCTCGGCACCCGGCTCCAGATGACGTGGCTGGAGGAGGGACTGCCCAACTCCCTCACCCCCGGCCGGCGCCCCCGCACCACCCTGACGCCCTCCCTCGCCCTGCGCGACGGCGTGCCCGTCATGGCGTTCGGCACGCCCGGCGGCGACCAGCAGGACCAGTGGCAGCTGCACTTCTTCCTCGCGGTCGCCCTGCGCGCCCCCGTGCGCGGCGGCCTCGACCTGCAGGGCGCGATCGACGCCCCGAACTGGCACAACGACAGCTTCCCCGGCTCCTTCTACCCGCGCGGCATGCGCCCGGGCAGTGTGACCGTGGAGTCCCGCACCGACCCGGCCGTCGTCGCGGAGCTGCGGCGCCGCGGCCACGCCGTGACCGTCGGCGGGCCCTGGTCGGAGGGCCGGCTGTGCGCGGTCGCACGGGATCCGGAGACCGGCGTGTTGTCGGCGGCGGCGAATCCGCGCGGCATGCAGGGGTACGCGGTGGGCCGGTGATCCGGTATGCCGCTGTTCATCGCGACGAGACCCGCAGTGCACCCGGCGGAGGCGTCTTGTCAGTGACACGTGTTGTCATGGAGGGGTGATCGATACGAACGAAACCATCGAAGAGTTTCTCGCAGAGCACGCCTCCGACGTCGAAGAGGCGGTCCGCAAGGCGGCCGCCGGCGAGATCATGCCGCGCTGGCGCCGGCTCGCCGCGCACGAGGTGGACCAGAAGAGCGGCCCGCACGACCTGGTGACCGACGCCGACCGCAAGGCCGAGCTGTTTCTGACCGAGGCGCTGGCCGCCCTGCTGCCCGGCTCGGTCGTGGTCGGCGAGGAAGCGGTCCACGCCAATCCGGCGTCGTACGAGGCGATAGGCGGCGACGTCCCGGTCTGGATCGTCGACCCGGTCGACGGCACCCGGCAGTTCGTGCGTGGCGAGGCCGGGTTCTGCACCCTGGTCGCGCTGGCCGTCGGCGGCACCCTGCTCGCGTCCTGGACGTACGCGCCCGCCCGTGACCGGCTCGCCACCGCCCAGCGGGGCAAGGGCGCCTACCTCGACGGGCAGCGGCTGTTCGCCGGTGTGCCCGAGCCCGGCCGGGACCTGCGCGTGGCCACCTCCCACCCGGACTACACGACGGAGGAGGAGAAGCACGCCCTGCTCCACCTGCGCACGGACGGTGTGGAACCGCGCCCGTGCGGCTCGGCCGGTCTGGAGTACCTCGCCGTCGCACGCGGCGAGTTGGACGCCGTCGCGTTCTCCTGGGAAGCCGCCTGGGACCACGCGGCCGGTCTGCTGCTGGTCGAGGAGGCCGGTGGCGTGCACCTGACCCGCGCGGGTGAGCCGTTCCGCATCACGGGCGGCAATGTCCTGCCCTTCACCGCGGCCCGCGACGCGGCAACGGCCCGCAGGGTGGTGGGGCTGCTCTCGGGCGGGGTCTGAGCGCCGGAACCGTCGCCTGCCGCGCACGGCCGATCGCTCACCGTGCGCACAGGCGGCTCCGGCCGCCGCTCAGCGGCCTTTCACAGCGGACATCACCCGTGGCCGGTGACGGACAGTCCCCGGGCATATCCTGATCCTCAGTGGCCGTCGGCTGACGAAGGGGTCCCAAGGTGCCGTCGATGCTCGATGCCGTCGTAGTGGGTGCGGGGCCGAACGGACTGACCGCGGCCGTGGAGCTGGCCCGCCGGGGCTTCTCCGTCGCCGTCTTCGAGGCCCGGGGCACCGTGGGCGGCGGAGCCCGCACAGAGGAGCTCACCCTCCCCGGCTTCCGGCACGACCCGTGCTCCGCGGCCCACCCGCTGGCCATCAGTTCCCCGGCGTTCCGCGCCCTGCCGCTCGAACGCTACGGCCTGGAATGGCTGCACGCCGAGCTGCCCATGGCGCACCCTTTCCCGGACGGCACCGCGGCCGTGCTGGCCCGGACGGTCGGCGAGACGGCCGCCTCCTTCGGCCCGCGCGACGCCGGCGCGTACCGCAAGCTCGTCGCGCCCTTCCTGCCCAGGTGGGACACCCTCGCCCGGGACTTCATGTCCCTGCCGCTGACCGCGCTGCCCCGCGACCCCGTCACCCTCGCCCGCTTCGGCCTGGCCGGCCTGCCCCCCTCGACGCTCCTGATGCGCCGCTTCCGCGACGAACCGGCCAAGGCCTTGTTCTCCGGGCTCGTCGCCCATGTCATGGCACCGCTCGGCGGCTTCGCCACCAGCGCCGTCGGCCTGGTCTTCGCCCTCGCGGCGCACGCCCGTGGCTGGCCCGTCGCCCGCGGCGGCTCCCAGTCCCTCTCCGATGCCCTCGCCGCCCACCTGCGCGACCTCGGCGGCAGCGTCCACACCGACTACGAGGTCAAGCGCCTCGACGACCTGCCGCCGGCCCGCGCGTACGTCTTCGACACCTCGCCCACCGCCCTGGCCCGCATCGCCGGCTTCGGCACCCACTACGCCGGCTACCGCTACGGACCGGGCGTCTTCAAGATCGACTACGCGCTGGACGGCCCCGTGCCCTGGACCGCGAAGGAGGCCCGTGCCGCCGGCACGGTGCAGATCGGCGCGAGCAGCGCGGAGATCGGCGCGGCCCTGCGCGCGGCGTCCCGGGAGGGCCGGGCTCCCGACAAACCGTTCCTGATCACGGTGCAGCCGAGCGTCGTCGACCCCACCCGGGCTCCGGCGGGCAAACACGTCTTCTGGGCCTACGGGCACGTCCCGAACGGCTGGACCGGCGACCTCACCGAGGCCGTCGAGCGCCAACTGGAGCGTTTCGCGCCGGGGTTCCGCGACCGCGTCCTGGCCCGTGCCACGGCGGGCCCGCCCGAACTCGCCGCCCGCAACGCCAACTACGTCGGCGGGGACATCGCCTGCGGCGCGGTCTCCGGCCTGCAGCTCCTGCTGCGCCCGAAGCTCACCCTGTTCCCGTACCACACCCCCCATCCGGCCGTGTTCATCTGCTCCTCGGCGACCCCGCCGGGCCCCGGAGTGCACGGCATGTCGGGGCACAACGCGGCCAAGGCCGTGTGGAAGCGACTGAGGCAGATATGACGGCCGTCGAACTGGTCCAGGGCGACATCACCCACGAGAGCGCCGACGCGATCGTCAACGCGGCCAACTCCTCACTGCTGGGCGGGGGAGGGGTCGACGGGGCGATCCACCGCCGCGGGGGCCCGGCCATTCTGGAGGACTGCCGCAGGCTTCGTGCCGCGCACCTCGGCAAGGGCCTGCCCACCGGTCAGGCTGTCGCCACCACCGCGGGCGACCTGGACGCCCGCTGGGTGATCCACACGGTCGGCCCGGTGTTCAGTACGACCGAGGACCGCTCCGGCCTCCTCGCCTCGTGCTACCGCGAGTCGCTCCGCGTCGCCGCCGAACTCGGCGCCCGTACCGTCGCGTTCCCCGCGATCTCCACCGGCGTCTACGGATGGCCGATGGACGATGGCGCCCGGATCGCGGTCGGGACCGTGCGGGCGGCGGACACGACGGTCGAGGAGGTCCGGTTCGTCCTCTTCGACGAGCGGGCGTACGAGGCGTTCGCCGCCCGGCTCCACTGACGGCCCGGGGACGGCAGGGTTCCGCGGCCTCTCCGAGCGCCTTTCGGGGCAGGGCCTCCTCAGACGGGCTCGGGCTCGAAGTGCCACAGCAGGTCCCGGCCGGGCTGGACGACGCCGTAGGTGCTCTCCGGTACGGCGTTCCAGACGCCCGGCAGATCGCCCAGCGGCTCGGACACGACCAGCCGTGTCTCGTCGGAGACGTGGTTCAGGAAGCCCAGGTCGGGGTGGAGGGCCCGTATGTCCTCCACCCGGCTGCTGTAGTACAGCGACCGCGATGTCCCCGCGCTGGAGTACCGGAAGAACCACAGCCGTTCCCCGTCGGTCACCGTGACCGTCATCTGGAGCGGCTGCGGCACCCCGTGCTCGCGGCCCAGCCGCTCGATGAGCCCCGTCATCCGGGCCACCGCGCCCGGCGGATCGCCGTCCAGCCCGAGGGTGAGCGCCATGTGGAACATCACCTCGGAGTCCGTCGTGCCCTCCAGCGACGGGAACAGCCCCGGGTCCACGGTGAGCATGAGATCCCGGCGCAGGTCGAAGTAGCCGTCGATCGCCCCGTTGTGCATCCACATCCACCGCCCGTGGCGGAACGGATGGCAGTTCGTCTGCTGCACGGCCGAGCCGGTGGAGGCGCGCACATGGGCGAAGAACAGCGGCGAGCGGACGTGGTCGGCGATCTCCCGCAGGTTGCGGTTGCTCCAGGCCGGGCCCGTGTCGCGGATGACGGCCGGGGTGCGCAGGTGCCAGGCGTACCAGCCCACGCCGAAACCGTCTCCGTTGGTGGTCTCGACGCCCATCCGCGCGTGGAGACTCTGGTCGATCAGCGAGTGCTCCGGGCGGTAGAGGACGTCGTCGAGCAGCACGGGAGTGCCCGAGTAGGCGAGCCAGCGGCACATGGCCGGTACCCCCGTTCCGAGCCGCCCGGCCGAGCCGCACGGCTCCGTAGGTGGTGTGCGTGCCCCCAGAGAACAATGACCGGGGCCGGGGCGCATCGCCCGCGGCGGGTGGTTGTGGGGCCTGGGTCGCCTCGTCCGGGGTGGCCGGGCACCTGGCCGGTGCGGCGGTGGGCCTGCCCCGGTGGGAGGCCCTCGGGCTCCTGGTGGTGATCGACCACCTGGCGGCGGGCCCTGGGCGGGGCCCATTGCCCGCGTGGCGGGTGGTTGTGGGGCCTGGGTCGCCTCGTCCGGGGTGGCCGGGCACCTGGCCGGTGCGGCGATGGGCCTGCCCCGGCGGGAGGCCCTCGGGCTCCTGGTGGTGATCGACCACCTGGCGGCGGGCCCTGGGCGGGGCGCAGCGCCCGCGTGGCGGGTGGTCGTGGGGCCGGGGGCGCTCTGTCGGCGGTGGCCGGGCACCTGGCCGGTGCGGCGATGGACTTGCCCCGGTGGGAGGCCCTCGGGCTCCTGGTGGTGATCGATCACGTGGCGGTGATTGCCACCTGGTGGTGGTCGATCACCTGACGGCCGGGCCCTGCCCGGGGCGGGGCCCAGTGCTTCGGCGTGGTTGCCGGAGCGACCCGGCAGCCGCGCGGAAGGGCCGGGCGCTCACCCCGTCGTGGCGTGCACCCGGCCTGAGCGGGCCGCCTCGCCGAGCGCTTCGAAATCCCGCTCGTTCTGATCGGCGTACGCCTGCGCGAACACGGCCAGCGCCCGGTCGAAGCGGTCGCCGCCGCCCAGGTAGGCCGCGATGGCGATGGGGTCACCGGAGCGGGCGTGGGCGCGTGCCAGGCTCGCCCCGCACAGCTGCCCGAACAGCCGGAGCAGGCCGGGGTTCATGGTCTCCGGCCGGGCGATGCCCTTCCAGTCCCGCAACTGCCGGACGTAGAAGTCCCGCTCCTGTCCGTCCAGCCCCACCGCGTGGGTCCAGCCCAGCAGGATGTCGCTGGTCGTCTGGATCAGCCGCTGGCCGGCCACCACGCGCCGGCCCTGGTTGTCCCAGCGGTCGCCGACACTGTGGGCGGCGAGGACGGACTCCTGTGCCTCCTTGGCCTGGAGCAGCAGGGGATCGTCGTCGTCCCGGCCCAGCAGCAGCACGATCCAGCAGCGGGTGCCGACACTGCCGACCCCGACCACCTTGCGGGCGATGTCCACCGGGCGGTAGTGGCGCAGCAGATACCGGCGCTCCGACGACAGGGTCCGTGCGTAGCCCTCCAGGACGGCGCGCAGTTCCTGCTCCTGGCCGTGCGGCGAGGCGTCGGTCACCAGGTCCCGCAGGGGGGTGATCAGCGGTGGGTCCGGCGTGATCCGCCGTCCCTCGGCCGTGGCCCGGGTGAGCTTCGCGTAGGCCTGCAACCCGGTGCGTGTCCGGGCGCTCGCCGTGGCCTTCTCGGTGCGCCGCCGGGCCTCCTTGGACAGCGACGCGGCCATCAGCTCCCGCAGCCGGTCGGCGTCGTCCTGGGCGTACCAGATGTCGAGGGTGCGCATCCCGGCGAATTCCCGCATCCGGCGCCGGTAGGCCCGGACGCACGCCTCCACCGCGCTGTGCTGCTCCGCCGCCGAGAAGCCGTTGGCCCGGCCCGCGATCACGAACCCGGCCGCGAGCCGTTTGACGTCCCACTCGAAGGGGCCGGCCAGCGTCTCGTCGAAGTCGTTGATGTCGAAGACCAGATGGCGCTCCGGCGAAGCCAGCAGCCGGAAGTTCAGCGGATGGGCGTCTCCGCACAGCTGCACCCGCAGCCCGGTGTCCGTGGTGGCCCCGAGGTCCGCCGCCATGACCGCCGCCGCGCCGCGATAGAAGCGGAACGGGGACTCGAGCATGCGGCCGTAGCGGATCGGCACCAACTCCGGTACACGGGTGGCCGACTGGCGCTGCACCACCTCGACCGGGTCGAACCGGTCCGGCCCCGCCTCGAACCCGGCGTGGGCCGAGCGCGGGACCCGCCGCCGTGCGTGCCGGCCCGCGGCCGCTCGCTCGGCCGGTGACACGAAGGTCGTGAAGGGGCTCGATACGGTCATGGCTCAGCGCTCCGGCCGTGAGGGGAAGTCGTCCGAGGGCTCCCGGCCCTGCCGGCGCAGTCCCGCCTGCACCGCGCCGGCGAGGACCCGTGCCGCCACGCCCACCAGCAGCAGCCCGCCCGCCATCTGCGTCATCGTCAGCGTCCGCCCGGTCTGGGAACGGGCCACGATGTCGCCGTAGCCCACGGTGGTGAAGGTGGTCAGCGTGAAGTACAGGGAGTCCGTCTTGGTCAGCGGCTCGCTGAACGAGCCCGGGGTGGAGTGCTCCAGCAGGAAGTAGGCGCCCGCGAAGAGCAGCAGGAACAGCGCCAGCGTCGTGCTCAGCGCCTCGACCGCCTTCAGCCGGGGGTAGGGCGAGGCCACGATGGCCCGCACCTCCCACCAGAAGACCACGACCACCAGCAGCAGACCGCACCCCAGCAGCACCGAGTCGCCTCCCGTGCCGCGTCCGTCCAGGGGCAGCACGTAGTAGACGGTGACGAGCCCGGCCGCGATGAGCGCGGCACGCACGAGGGCCGAGACCGCCGCGCGCCGCCGACGCCCCGGCCGCCGCCGGTGCGGTATCCGCGCTGCATCGTCCATCGCCGTGTCTCTCGTTCTCGGTCCGGCCCCCGGACACCCCACGAGGCCATGCCCACCACCTCAGCGCCCTCACGCCGCACACGGATCACCCGCCACGGGTGAGGCGGGCCCGGCCCGGCCCCGGGCAGGCTGAGGTCCATGGGGACGGTCGCCGGGCCTGCCCCGGGACGGAGGACCGACGTGGACGCGCAGACCTACCTGGCATACGACTTTCCGCTGCTGAGCGCCTTCTGGTCGATGCTGTGGTTCTTCCTCTGGATCATGTGGTTCGTCCTGCTCTTCCGGGTGGTCCTCGACATCTTCCGCGACGATTCCCTGAGCGGCGGGGCCAAGGCCGGCTGGCTGGTCCTCTGCGTCGTCCTGCCCTTCCTGGGCGTGTTCCTCTACGTCCTCGCCCGCGGCCGGAACATGGGCCGCCGGGAGACGGACCGGGCCCGCGCTCAGCAGCAGGCCCTCGACAGCTACATCAGGGAGGCCGCCCGGGGCGGCGACGGCCGGCCCAGCAGCGTCGACGAACTCGCCAGGCTGTCCGACATCCGCTCCCGCGGCGACATCACGGACGAGGAGTTCCGCAGGGCGAAGGAGCTGGTACTGAGCGGCTCCGCGGCATCGGGCGCCTCGGCCCCCGGTACCCCCACCTCCGGTCGCTGACCGCGCGCCGGACCCAGCAGAAGCGAGGTAACAGATGGCCGCCACACACCCTGCGCACGGGCGCACGACAGCGAAGCACGGCCTGGCCACCGGCATGATGGTCTTCGCGGCCGTCATGCTGATGATCGCCGGAATCCTGGCCGTCTTCCGCGGCATCGCGGCGATCGCCGAGGACGAGGTCTTCGTCTCGACCGAGAACTACATCTTCGCGTTCGATCTCACCGGCTGGGGCTGGATCCACCTCAGCCTGGGCGTGGTAGCCGTGCTCGTCAGCATGGGACTGTTCCAGGGAGCGGGCTGGGCGCGCGTCACCGGCGTGGGCATCGCCGCACTGGTCATCATCGCGAACTTCCTCTCCCTGCCGGCCTACCCGGTCTGGTCCGTGGTCATGATCGCGATGTCCGCGTTCATCATCTGGGCCCTGTGCACCCCAAGCAGGGGCGACGCCTGAGCCGTCGGGGCTCAGGCCCGGGTGCGGACCAACAGCAGAGCCACGTCGTCGTCCGGTTCGGGACTCAGCGCGCTGAGCAGACTGTCGCTCGCGCGCTGAAGGCTGTGCCCGGCGTTCCCCAGCAGCCGTGTCAGCGTGTCGAGGCCGGTGTCGATGGGCTCCGCGCGGTTCTCGACCAGCCCGTCCGTGTACAGGGCGAGCAGGGAGCCCGGGGTGAGTTCCACCTCCAGCGTGCCGAAATCCACCCCGCCGACCCCGAGCGGGACACCGCCCGGCACGTCGAGGAGCGCCGCGCTGCCGTCCGGCCCGGCGAGCACCGGCGGCAGATGCCCGGCGCTGGACAGCTCGCAGGTACCGCGCCGCAGGTCGCACACCGCGTACACACAGGTGGCGATGGCATCGCCCAGCGAGCCGGCGATGTCGTCGAGGTGGCGCAGCAGCTCGGCCGGTGGCAGGTCCAGCCGCGCCAGCGCCCGCGTCGCCGTGCTCAGCTGCCCCATGATCGCCGCCGCCTGGACGCCCTTGCCCATGACGTCCCCGACGACCAGCCCGGTGCGTCCCGGGCCCAGCGGCAGGACGTCGTACCAGTCGCCGCCGACCTCGCTGAGGGCCGGGCGGTAGCGGGCGGCGATGTCCAGTCCCTCCCGCTCGGCCGGCGTGCTGGGGAGCAGGCTGCGCTGCAGGGTCAGGGCGGTGCCGCGTTCGCGGCCGTAGAGACGGGCGTTGTCGACGCAGATCGCGGCGCGGGCGGCGAGCTCCGAGGCGAGCACCTGGTCGCGGTCGTCGAAGGGGAGCTCGTTGACCGTGCGGTACAGCGACAGTGTGCCGAGCACCTTGCCCCGGGCCATCAGCGGCAGTGCCAGGTAGGAGTGGGCACCGGCTTCGTGCAGCGCCTGGGCGGCTCGCGCGTCCCGGGCCAGACGCCGCAGCATCTTGGCGTCCACGTGCTCCACCAGGACCGGGCGGGCGTCGCGGACGCACTGCGTGATGATCCGCGACGACCCGTACGTGGCCAGCTCGCCCACCGGGTCGGCGGCGTGGATGGCGTCGGTGGGGTAGCCGGCCGCGACGGCCAGCGCACGGAACTCGGCCGGGGCGCCGCCCGACACGGGCACGATGGTGCCGCCGGCCACGACGGACTCCAGGACGTCCACGGCGGCCAGGTCCGCGAGCTGCGGCACGACTGCGTCGGCCAGCTCCCGGGCGGTCTGCTGGAGGTCCAGCGTGGTGCCGATCTTCACACCCGCGTCGGCGATCACCGACAGGTGCTGGCGTGCCTGAGCGACCTCGGCGGCGGCCTGCTGGCGTTCGGTGACGTCCAGCACGGCCATGGCGAGCCCGAGCACCCGGCCGTCGGTGTCCTCGATGCGGTGGTACGACTCCGAGTAGGCGCGGTCCTGGACGTCCGCCGCCGTCCGGCCGACGGTCTGCTGGTCGAGCAGCGGCCTGCCGGTCTCCAGGACGTGCCGCATCCGGGCCTCGATGGTCTCCACGTCCAGGTCGGGCAGCACCTCGCCGATCCGGCGCCCCAGCACGGCCTCCTCGGGCACGCCGTTGATCCGCTCCAGGGCCGGGTTGACCCCGACCCAGCGCAGCTCGTTGTCGAAGACGGCGATGCCGAGCGGGGTCTGGTTGACGAGACTGTGCGAGAGGGCGAGGTCGCGCTCCACCTTCCGTACGGTCGACGCGTCCGTGGCGAGTCCCAGCAGGTGGGGCTGCCCCTCGGAGTCGAGGAGGCGCATCGTGCGGAACTCCACGGCGCGGTCCGTGCCGTCGCGGTGCCGCAGCGGGAAGACACCGGCCCACCGGGCGCCCGTGCTCACCTGGGCGAACAGCTCCCGGCCCCGCGACCTGTTCTCCGGGGACACCAGGAAGGTGTCGGCGCGCCGGCGCAGCGCCTCCTGCGCGGTCCAGCCGAGCAGCTGCTCGATCTCGGGGCTCCACAGGGCGATGTGCCCGCCCGCGTCGAGGACCACGGCCGCGACCTTCAGCAGATCCAGCAGCCCGCCGGGCGCGGCCGTGACGGTGTCGCGGTCCGAGGTCGCATACCCGTTCATGCGAGCCGCTCCTTCCGGCGCGGCAAAGGTACCGCCGAGATCTGTTGCGCGGGCTGTCCGATGAGGTCACATTACGGTCGGGGAAGCGCCACTGTCGCGCCGAAATGACGAGAGATCGCGGGTCGGTGCCCGCGGGGAGGGAATGCCCTCGTGGGGGAATGGACACTGCGGGAGAGCCTGCTCACCGCGTCGGGGACCGTGCGCTGGGACCGGTTCGGCGACCCCGGCGGCGAACCGGTCGTGCTGCTGCACGGGACGCCCTTCTCGTCGTTCGTGTGGCATGAGATCGCGCCCGCCCTCGCCGCCGCCGGGCACCGCGTGCACGTGTGGGACATGGCCGGTTACGGCGCCTCGGCGATGCGCTCCGGCCAGGACGTCTCCCTGGGCGCCCAGGGCCGGATCTTCACCGAGCTGCTCTCCCACTGGGGGCTGGAGGAGCCGGCGGTCGTCGCGCACGACTTCGGGGGCTGCGTGGCGCTGCGTGCCCACCTGCTGCACGGGGCCCGCTACCGGCGGCTCGCGCTGGTCGACCCGGTGGCCCTGGAGCCCTGGGGTTCTGCCTTCTTCCGGCTGGTCGGGGAGCACAGCCGGGTTTTCGAGCAGCTCCCGGCGGCACTGCACGAAGCCCTGGTGCGCGAGTACGTCTCCTCCGCGAGTCATCTCGGGCTGCGGCCCGCCACGCTCGACGCGCTCGTCGGGCCCTGGACGGGGGAGGAGGGCCAGGCCGCCTTCTACCGGCAGATCGCCCAGGCCGACCAGCGCTACACCGACGAGATCCAGCCGCTGTACCCGGCGATCGAGCTGCCCGTCACGGTGTGCTGGGGGACCGAGGACACCTGGATCCCGTTCGCCAAGGGGCAGGAACTCGCCGCCCTGATCCCCGGGGCGCGGCTGGTGCCCGTCCCGCAGGCCGGTCATCTCGTCCCGCTCGACGCGCCCGCCCGGCTGACGAGCGAGTTGCTCGGCTTTCTCACGGCGACCGGCTGACGGCCACCTGACCCCGGATAACCATCAGGACCGCACAAAGTCCGACGGGGTCATTGCTTCGGTTGTGTTCGAGTCCTAGGGTGTGCCTGCTCAGCAGTTGCTCCGTCACCGTCAGTTGCCTGCGTACCAACAGAAACGCCCATCACGGATGGGGCGTTGGGGGCCGCACCTGACATGCCCTCAGTCCGTGCAGCACCCTGTCGAACCGAGGAAGGCCAACGGTCATGCCGTACCCGCACCCGCACCCCTCTCCCGCCGACCGGCCGGTCGTCAGCCGCCGCCGACTGCTGGAGGGAGGAGCCGCCGTGCTCGGCGCGCTCGCCCTGTCCGCGTCGCCCGCCGCGGCGTACGCGGCCGGGCGGCGCCCGGCGGCGGACGGCCCGCCGGAGTGGAACGACGGCCTGGCCACCTACCGGATCGGCACCGAGCCGCCGCACACCACCCTCACGCCGTACGCGGACCTCGGGCCGGCGCTGAAGGCCGACCGCGAGCGCTCGCCGTACCGCCAGAGCCTGGACGGCACCTGGAAGTTCGCCTACGTGGACCGCCCCGACGACCGGGACACCGACTTCTACCGCACCGACGTCGACGACTCCGGCTGGGACACCATCCCCGTGCCCTCGGCCTGGCAGCTGCACGGCTACGACTTCCCGATCTACGTCAACATCACCTACCCCTGGTGGGGCCCCAACGGCGGCGGTGAGAACGCCCAGCCGCCGGCCGCCCCGACCCGCTACAACCCCGTCGGCCAGTACCGCCGTACGTTCACCGTGCCCCGCGACTGGACGGGCCGGCGCACCTTCCTGCACTTCGAGGGCGTCAAGTCCGCGCACTACGTGTGGATCAACGGTGAACTGGTGGGCTACCACGAGGACTCCTACACCTCCGCCGAGTACGACATCACGCCCCACCTCAAGCCGGGCACCAACCAGATCGCCGTCGAGGTGTACCGCTACTCCGACGCGGAGTGGCTGGAGGACCAGGACATGATCCGGCTGAGCGGCATCTTCCGCTCGGTCCACCTCTACTCCACGCCGAGCGTGCACCTGCGCGACTTCCGCCTGGACACCCCGCTCGGCGACGACTACACCTCCGCCGAACTCAAGGTCACCGCGCACGTGCGCGACTACGGCGGCGAGGGAGGCGGCCGCCACACCGTCGAGACCCAGCTCTACGACGCGCGCGGCCACGCCGTCTGGTCGCGGCCGCTGAACGGGTCCGTCGACGTCCCGGACGGGGACGAGGCCACCGTCGAGGCGTCCAGAGCCGTCCCCGCGCCCAAGCTGTGGTCGGCCGAGCACCCGAACCTCTACACCGCCGTGCTGCGACTGCGCGACCCGTCCGGCAAGGTCGTCGAGACCCTCTCGCACCGGGTCGGCTTCCGCGAGTTCGCGCTCAAGGACGGCCTGATGCGCATCAACGGCAAGCCGGTCTCCTTCCGCGGCGTCAACCGGCACGAGATCCACCCCGAAAGCGGCTCGGCGCTCACCCGTGCGCAGATGATCGAGGACATCGAGGTCATCAAGCGGCTCAACATCAACAGCGTCCGCACCTCTCACTACCCCAACAACCCGCTGTGGACGGAACTCGCCGACGAGTACGGCCTGTACCTCGTGGACGAGACCAACCTCGAAACCCACGGCATCCGCGACAAGTTCCCCGGCAGCGGACACCCCGAGTGGACCGAGGCGTGCGTGGTCCGCGCCCAGAACATGGTCCACCGCGACAAGAACCACGCCTCGGTGGTCATCTGGTCCCTCGGCAACGAGGCGGGCGGCGGCACCACGTTCAACGCCATGTACGACTGGATCCGCTCCTACGACCCCACCCGCGTCATCCAGTACGAGGGCGACGACCGCCCCGGCATCAGCGACATCCGCTCCGAGATGTACGACAGCCCGCAGCGGGTCGAGCAACGTGCCAAGGACACGAACGACACCCGCCCGTACGTGATGATCGAGTACTCGCACGGCATGGGGAACTCCAACGGCAACTTCAAGAAGTACTGGGACCTCGTCCGCCGCTTCGACGTCCTCCAGGGCGGCTGGATCTGGGACTTCGTCGACCAGGCCCTGAGCTGGCCGGTTCCGACCCGCAAGCTGCTGACCGAGTCCGGCCCGGGCGCACTGCGCGGCGAGGTCATCGCACCCGCCGCCGGCTTCGACCGCGCGAAGGGCGTCTCCGGCGGCACCGTCTTCCCCCGCGACGCCCGCCTCGACCTCACCGACTCCCTCACGCTGGAGGCCTGGGTCACCCCGGGCGTGACCGGCGGCCACCAGCCCATCCTCGCCAAGGGCGACACCCAGTACGCCCTCAAACAGACCGACAAGAACCTGGAGTTCTTCATCCACGGCGGCGGCCAGTGGGCCACCGCGAGCTGGGCGCTGCCCGACGGCTGGACCGGCAAGGAGCACCACGTCGCCGGCGTCTTCGACGCGGACGCGGGCACGCTCACCCTGTACGTCGACGGCCAGGTGCGCGGCACCCGGACCACCACCCGGCGCCCCGCCGACAACACCGCGTCCCTGGCGCTCGCCACCGACGTCGACAACCCGACCCGGGAGTTCAGCGGAACCATCCGGCGGGCCCGCGTGTACGCCCGTGCCCTCAGCGCCGCCGAGCTGGCCTCGGACAGCCGCGGCCCGGACGACGAGGGCGTGCGCTTCTGGTTCGACGCCGCCACCGTCGGCTTCACCGAGAAGCGCCCGCGCGAAAAGACGTTCTTCGCCTACGGCGGTGACTGGGGCGACAGCCCCAACGACGGCGCCTTCTGCGGAAACGGCATCGTCACGGCCGACCGCGCCCTCACGGGCAAGTCCGCCGAGGTCAAGCAGATCTACCAGGCCATCAATGCCGCCCCGGCCTCCGGCGGCCCCGGTGCCGTCACCCTCACCAACGAGTACCTCTTCACCAACCTCCGCGAGCTCGACGGGCGTTGGTCCGTCGTCGCCGACGGCGAGGTCGTCCAGCGCGGCCGGCTGACCCGCGACCAGCTGAACGTCGCCCCGCTCAGCAGCAAGGACATCAAGGTTCCGGTACGGCTGCCCGCCAGGCCCGAGCCCGGCACGGAATACTTCCTGCAGCTCTCCTTCACCACCAGGGAAGCCACCAAGTGGGCGAAGGCGGGCTTCGAGGTGGCCAAGCAGCAACTCGCCCTCGACGCGGGCAGCCCGGCCGTGAAGCCCGTACCGCTGAGCGGCGTGCCCGCCCTCGGCCACACCGACGGGGACAAGAGCGTCACCGTGAAGGGCAGGGGCTTCACCGTCACCGTCGACAAGGGCACCGGCACCATCACCTCCTACGAGGCGGGCGGCATCCGGCTCATCACCTCCGGCCCCGTCCCGAACTTCTGGCGGGCGCCCACCGACAACGACCGCGGCAACGGGCAGCACACGCGCAACCAGATCTGGCGCGACGCCGGAGCGAAGCGGAAGGTGACCGACGTACGGGTGCGATCCCTGGACGACCGGGCCGTCGAGGTCACCGTCACCGGCACACTGCCCACCGGAACCGAGTCCACGTACAGCACGACGTACACGGTCTTCGGCAACGGGGAGATCAGGGTCGACAACACCCTGCACCCGGGCGCGGCGAACCTGCCGTACATCCCGGAGGTCGGCACCCTGCTGTTCCTGCCGCGGAGCCTGGACCGGCTGCACTACTACGGCCGGGGTCCCGAGGAGAACATGTGGGACCGCAACAACGCCACCGACGTGGGCCTGTACTCCGGGACCGTCTCCGGGCAGTGGACCCCCTACCTGCGTCCCCAGGAGAACGGCAACAAGACCGATGTGCGCTGGGCCGCGCTGACCGATGGCAGGGGGCGGGGGCTGCTGGTGTCCGGTGAGCCGCTGCTGGAGGTCAACGCCTCGCGCTTCACCCCCGAGGACCTGTCCGTCGGGGCCCGCCACGACTACCAGCTCACCCCCCGGGACGCGGTGGTCCTGCGGGTCAACCACCGCCAGATGGGCGTGGGCGGCGACAACAGCTGGGGAGCGCACACGCACGACGAGTTCAAGCTGCTCGCCGACCGGGACTACGCCTACACCTACCGGCTGCGTCCGCTGACGCGGGTGAGCCGGGCGATGGAGGCCTCGCGGCGGCCGACGGCCACCCGCTAGTGCCTGCTGCGGCACTGGAACCCGCCGTGTGACAGCGACGCCGCCTCAGTCGGCGGCGTCGCTGATCCCCAGACGCAGATGCTCCACGTGGTAGACGGCCTGGTCGAGCAGCTCGGCGACATGGTGGTCGTGCAGCGCGTAGACCACCGAACGGCCCCGCCGCTCGCCCACGACCAGTCCCAGGTTGCGCAGCAGCCGCAGCTGGTGCGAGCAGGCCGACTGCTCCATGCCCACCTCGGCGGCCAGCTCCGTGGCCGGCAGCGGGCCTTCGCGCAGCCGCGCCAGGATCAGCAGCCGGGAGGGCGTGGACAGGGCCTGGAGCGTGGTGGCGACCTTTGCGACGTTGTCCGCGTCCAGGCGTACGCGCTCGCCGGCGTCCTGCACGGGGGTGACGGCTCCATGACCCATGACGTCATCGTACCGGCCCCGCACGAACACATGAATGAATCTTCATCTGTGCCGGTGGGCGGTGCCGCACGGACACGTTCATGTCGGATTCTCGCCAGCCCCGCGCCGCCCGGTGCCGGATGCTGGACCCATGCAGATGGGGATGCACACCGACACCGAGCGCTGCGTACGCGCCGTCCGCTCCAAGGACGCGCGATTCGACGGCTGGTTCTTCACGGCCGTCCTGACCACCGGCATCTACTGCCGTCCCAGCTGTCCGGTGGTGCCGCCCAAGCCGGAGAACATGGTCTTCCACCCGAGCGCGGCCGCCTGCCAGCAGGCCGGGTTCCGGGCCTGCAAACGCTGCCGGCCCGACACCAGCCCCGGCTCACCGGAGTGGAACCAGCGCGCCGACCTCGTCGCCCGGGCCATGCGGCTGATCGCCGACGGCGTCGTGGACCGCGAGGGCGTGCCCGGCCTGGCCGGCCGGCTCGGCTACAGCAGCCGCCAGATCGAACGGCAACTGCTCGCCGAACTGGGCGCGGGCCCCCTCGCGCTCGCCCGCGCCCAGCGCGCCCAGACGGCCCGGCTGCTCATCGAGACGACCACCCTGCCCATGGCGCAGATCGCCTTCGCCGCCGGGTTCGCCTCCATCCGCACCTTCAACGACACGGTCCGCGAGGTCTTCGCCCTGCCCCCGAGCGAGCTGCGCGCCCGCGCGCCGAAACGGCAGGGCGCGAGCACCCCCGGCGCGCTCGCGCTGCGGCTGCCGTTCCGCGCCCCGCTCCATCCCGACAACCTCTTCGGCCATCTCGCGGCGACGGCCGTGCCCGGCGTGGAGGAGTGGCGCGACGGCTCCTACCGCCGCACCCTGCGCCTCCCGTACGGCCACGGCATCGTGGCCCTCACGCCCACCCCGGACCACATCGCCTGCCGCCTCACCCTCAGCGACCCACGCGACCTGACCGTCGCCATCAGCCGCTGCCGCCGCCTGCTCGACCTGGACGCCGACCCCGTCGCCATCGACGACCAGCTCCGCACGGACCCGGTCCTGGCGCCCCTGGTCGACAAGGCACCCGGCCGACGCGTGCCACGCACGGTCGACGAGGCCGAGTTCGCCGTCCGGGCCGTACTCGGCCAGCAGGTCTCCACCGCCGCCGCCCGCACCCACGCGGCCCGCCTGGTCACGGCACACGGCGAACCGGTCGAGGACCCCGAGGGCGGCCTCACCCACCTCTTCCCGGCCCCCGAGGCCCTCGCGGCGCTCGACCCGGAGACCCTCGCGATGCCGCGCACCCGCCGGGCGACCTTCACCACCCTGGTCCGCGGCCTCGCCGAGGGCGAGCTCCACCTCGGCGTGGAGAGCGACTGGCCGCAGACTCGCGCCCAGCTCCTCGCCCTGCCCGGCTTCGGCCCCTGGACGGCGGACGTCCTCGCCATGCGCGCCCTCGGCGACCCCGACGCCTTCCTCCCCACCGACCTCGGCATCCGCCGAGCCGCCCGGGAACTGGGCCTGCCGTCCACCCCGGCCGCGCTCACCGCACGCGCCGTGGCCTGGCGCCCGTGGCGGGCCTACGCGGTCCAGTACCTCTGGGCCACCGACAGCCACCCGATCAACTTCCTTCCGGTATAGGGACCTTCGATGAAGCAGCACACCGTGACCGACAGCCCGTACGGCCCGCTCACCCTCGTCGCCGACGACGGCGTCCTGTGCGGCCTCTACATGACCGGCCAGCGCCACCGCCCCCCGGAGGAGACCTTCGGCCCCCGCGACCCCACCCTGTTCACGGAGGCCGAGGAACAGCTCAAGGCCTACTTCGCGGGCGAGCTCAAGGAGTTCACCGTCCCGCTGCGCCTGCACGGCACCCCGTTCCAGCGCGCCGTCTGGGACCAGCTGCGCCGCATCCCCTACGGCGAGACGCGCACCTACGGCCGGCTCGCCGACACCCTCGGCACTCCCCACGCCTCCCGCGCGGTCGGCCTGGCCAACGGCCGCAACCCCATCGGCATCATCATCCCCTGCCACCGCGTCATCGGCGCGAACGGCGGTCTCACGGGATACGGGGGAGGCCTGGAACGCAAGCAGCGCCTGCTGGACTTCGAACGCGGAGCCGCACTGTTCTGACCCCCTGGAACAGCGCAGCCCCGCTCACGCGCCTGGAGGGCCTGCGGGGCTCGCCCCGGTCGTGAGACGGCGCAGCAGCTCCGGCAGGGCCGTGCCGATGGGATCGCGGACGATCTCGTCGGCACGGTCGTCGTAGGGGGTCGGCTCGGCGTTGACGACGATCAGGCGGGCGCCGTGGTCGGCGGCGACACCGGCGAGGCCCGCCGCGGGCTGGACCTGGAGGCTGGTGCCGGCCGCGACGAAGACCTGGCAGGCCTTGCTGACGGCCGCCGCTTCGCCGAGGACGACGGGGTCGAGCCGCTCGCCGAACATGACCGTCGCCGACTTCAGGATCCGGCCGCACTCCCGGCACGGCGGATCCTCCTCACCGGCCTCGACCCGGGCCAGCGCGTCCTCCATCGGGCCGCGGGCAGGGCAGCCGGTGCAGACGAAACGCCGTGCCGTGCCGTGCAGTTCGAGCACCTTGCGGTCGGGCATCCCGGCGAGTTGGTGCAGCCCGTCCACGTTCTGCGTGATCACCCGCACCGGCACCCCGGACCGCTCCAGCTCCGCCACCGCCCGGTGCGCGGCGTTGGGCTCGGGACGCAGCGCGTGGTTCTCCAGCCGCATGCGCCACGACCGGCGGCGGATCTCCGGGTCACCCATGTAGTACGCGTAAGTGACGAGCTTCTCGGCCTCCGGATCCCGCCGCCACAGCCCGTTCGGTCCGCGGTAGTCCGGAATCCCGGAGTCGGTGCTGACACCCGCACCGGTGAGCAGGGCGACGAGGGGCTTGGCCATGGCACCGAGGGTAGGCGGGCCGCGGTGCGCCGGCGAGCGGATATCGAACGGGGTGCCGAGGGGGGGCGCCTGCGGACCCGTCAGTACACCCGCCGGCCGTTCTCCAGCTCTGCCGTCCCCGAGCCGTCCGCCAGGGCGTCGAGGGCGGCCAGGACGCGCCCGCCGAGGGCGCCCGGCAGGTACTCGGCCAGTTCCCCGCGCGCGACCAGCCGCCAGGACAGCAGCTCCTCCTCCTGGAGGCGGATCGCCTTCAGCTCGTCCTCGCTCAGCACCCCGCCGTCGTAGAGGTACGCCACCAGGGGCGGGCGGCCCGAGCCCGGCACCCAGTCCACCGCCAGCAGCCGGCCGAGCTCACGGTCGAGGCCGATCTCCTCGGCCGTCTCGCGCCGCGCGCCCTGCCGCGGGGTCTCGCCGTCGTCGGACTCGACGGTGCCGCCGGGCAGCGCCCAGCCCTCCCGGTAGTTGGGCTCGACCAGCAGGACACGGCCCTCGTCGTCCCGGAACAGCGCGGCGGCGCCGGCCAGGACGCGGGGCAGGGACGCGATGTAGGCGGCGTAATCAGGAGAGGAAGTCACCGGTGCAGGGTAACCACCGCGGCCCGCTTCGCCCCCGGCCGCTCAGGCCGCCGGTTCCGCCAGCCGCAGCGTCCGCTCCGCCAGTTCGCTGATCCGCACCCCGTCGAAGCCGAACACCGCACTGCGCACCCGGTCCTCCAGCGGGGCCTTCCACTGGTCGGGGATGGCCCGTGCCCCGCCGAACACACCGGCCACCGATCCCGCGGTCGCGCCGTTGGAGTCGGTGTCCAGGCCGCCCCGGACGGTCAGGGTGATGGTGCGGGCGAAGTCGCCGTCGCCGTGGAGCAGGCCGGCGGTGAGGACGGCCGCGTTCGGCACGGTGTGGATCCAGCCCATCCCGGCCGTCTCCTCGGCGACCGTGCTGAGCGTGTCCTCCCAGGACAGCCGGGTGCCGTGCAGTGAGACCACCCGGCGCACCGTGCGGGCGAGGCGGCAGCTCGCCGGGATCACGGCCAGGGCCTCGTCGACGGCCCGGCGCACGGTGGGTGCCGTGAACGCCGCAGCGATCAGCGCCGCCGCCCACATCGCCCCGTAGACCCCGTTGCCGGTGTGCGACAGCACCGCGTCCCGCCGGGCGAGCGAAGCGGCCCGGCGCGGGTCGCCGGGGCAGGTCCAGCCGAAGATGTCGGCGCGGATGAGGGCGCCGATCCACTCCTGGTACGGGTTGTCGTACGTCGCGGTCAACGGCGGCTTCAGCCCGCCCGTGAGGTTGCGGTAGGCGGCCCGTTCGGCGGTGAACGTCTGCAGGTACGGCAGCCGCAGCAACCACAGGTCGCCGACCTGTTCGGTGCTGAAGCCAAATCCGTGCGTCTCCAGCAGGTCGAGGCCGAGAATCGCGTAGTCGACGTCGTCGTCACGGCAACTGCCGTGGATGCGGCCGCGCACGCACTGGCGCCACTCGGGGCGCAGCGCGGTCGCCTCGTCGCCGGTGGGCTCGGGCAGGTAGTCGGTCAGGGGCAGGGCGGCGGCCCGTCTGAGGTAGCGGTCGATGCGGTCGCGCGACCAGATCTCGCCCTGTTCGACGGGTTTGCCGAGCATGTTGCCCGCGATGCGGCCCGTCCAGCCGCCGAGAACGCGGTCGGCCAGGTCCGTCTCGGTGTGCGCAAGGGCCATGGTTACGGTCTACCCGTTTCGCGCGATCCACCCGTCTGCGGGGCGGGAGCCGTAAGTCCAGGAGATGGGCACGTGCTGACGGCCGGGTCGTCCTGCGGTTAAGGTCACAGCGGCGCGACTGGCCCTGACGTGCGTGAGGGCCCGGAGAGCAAGGGGAGTGCAAGTGGCGGACGCTGCAGTGAGCGGTACCCGGAAGGCACAGCGGGTGCTCGTCGCCGCGGACAAGTTCAAGGGGTCGCTGACGGCCGTGGAGGTCGCCGAGCGGATCACGGCCGGGCTGCGCCGGGTCCTGCCGGACCTCGAGGTCGAGGCGCTGCCCGTGGCCGACGGTGGCGACGGGACCGTGGCCGCGGCGGTCGCGGCCGGGTTCGAACGCCGGGAGGTACGGGTCGCCGGTCCCCTCGGCGAGGAGGTGACGGCGGCGTTCGCGCTGCGCGAGGGCACCGCGGTCGTGGAGATGGCCGAGGCGAGCGGGCTGCAGCGGCTGCCCGCCGGGGTCTTCGCCCCCCTCACGGCGTCCACGTACGGCTCCGGCGAGCTCCTGCGGGCCGCCCTGGACGCGGGCGCCCGCACGATCGTCTTCGGGGTCGGCGGCAGCGCCACCACCGACGGCGGCGCCGGGATGCTGTCCGCGCTGGGCGCCCGGCTCCTGGACGCAGACGGGGAGCCGGTGCCCCCGGGCGGCGGCGGACTCGCCGGGCTGGCCACCGCCGACCTGTCGGGACTCGACCCGCGCCTCGGCGAGGTCGAGCTGGTCCTCGCGAGTGACGTCGACAATCCGCTGACCGGCCCGAAGGGCGCACCCGCGGTCTACGGCCCGCAGAAGGGCGCTTCTCCGGACGACGTGAAGGCCCTGGACAGCGCCCTCGCGCACTTCGCCGAGGTGCTGGAAGGACCGGCCGGACCGCGGGCCGCCGCGTACGCGGCCTCGCCCGGCGCGGGCGCGGCGGGCGGCATCGGCTACGGCGCCCTGCTGCTGGGCGCCCGCTTCCGCCCCGGCATCGAGGTGATGCTCGACGTCCTGGGCTTCGCCCCCGCACTGGACCGTGCCGACCTGGTCATCACCGGCGAGGGGTCCCTCGACGAGCAGACCCTCCACGGCAAGGCCCCGGCGGGCGTCGCCGCGGCGGCCCGTGCCGCCGACAAGGACGTCGTGGCCGTCTGCGGCCGCCTCGCCCTGCCGCCCCAGACCCTGGGCCGCGCCGGCATCCGCCGGGCCTACCCCCTGACGGACGCGGAACCGGACGTGGCGAAGTGCATCGCCGAGGCGGGGCCGATCCTGGAACGGGTCGCGGAACGGATCGCGCGGGACTTCCTGACCTGAGCCGTCACGACAGGGGGATGCGGCCTCGCCGGCGCGGGCCACTCGCTGGTGTGGGAGCTGACCGCCAGGACCGCGCACCACATGTCGAGAGCCCGCGGAGAGGTCCGGTACGGAGAAGCGGGCGGGGTCGATCGGCTGCTGGGCCGGGTGGGCGGTGCACGGATCGTCCGTCCTCGGGCGCGGGGAGCACTCATGGGTCCACCAGAGGTGGTTGACCGGTCAAGGGCAAGAAGAGGATGCCCTTGACGCGAAACGGGTGTGGCCCGGGCCTTCGAAGGCCCGGGCCACACCCGTCAGTGGAGGAACGAGGTCACGGCAGCTGTGCCGCGCGTGCTTCCCGTCGGTTGTCGCGGAAGTTGTTCACCCGCCGGGCCGTCGCGAACAGCGGGATCACCGCCCCCATGACCAGCTGCAGCGCACACCCCGTCTGGAGGAGCAGTTGTCCGCTCGGCGCGTCGAAGGCCCAGGCCGCCATCAGGCCCATGCCCAGCACGATCCACGACAGCATCGCCACCGCGAGCCTGCCCCGCGGCTTGGGGTACTCCACGCGGCTCACCATCAGCCACGCCGTCCCCAGGATCGCCAGCAGCGTCGCCACGAAGGGCAGCTCCAGCAGCACGATGGACACGACCGTCAGCGCGCCGAACGGCGAGGGCATGCCCTGGAAGGTGCCGTCCTTGACCGTGACGCACGAGAACCGGGCGAGCCGCAGCACCACCGCCAGCAGGACGACGATCGCCCCGACCGCGGCCACCCGCTGGTGCGCGTCGTCCGCCACCATGCCGTAGACCAGCACGAAGTACGCCGGTGCCAGACCGAAGCTGATCAGGTCGGAGAGGTTGTCCAGCTCCGCGCCCATGGGAGAGGAGCGCAGCTTGCGCGCCACCAGACCGTCGAAGAGGTCGAAGACCGCCGCGCAGAGCATGAGGATGACCGCCGTGGCCGCGCTGTGGCGGGCCATGCCGGTCTCCTGGCTGCCCGTGAGGTGCGGGATCAGGATGCCGGTGGTGGTGAAGTACACCGCCATGAAGCCGCACGTGGCGTTGCCGAGCGTCAGGGTGTCCGCTATCGACAGGCGAAGAGAGAGCGGCATCTCCTCTTCTTCGTCGACCTCGTCGGCCTCCGGGACCCAGCCGGCCTTGGTGTCAGGATCAATCACGGTCAATGCGAGTCACTCCAGCCACGGTCTTCTGCCCCACCTCGACCGCGACCTCCACGCCCTCGGGCAGATAGAGGTCGACGCGCGAACCGAAGCGGATCAGGCCGATCCGCTCGCCCTGCTCGACCTTGGTGCCCTGGGGCAGGTAGGGAACGATGCGGCGGGCGACAGCGCCGGCGATCTGGATCATCTCGATGTCGCCGAGCTCGGTGTCGAAGTGCCAGACGACACGCTCGTTGTTCTCGCTCTCCTTGTTGAAGGCGGGAACGAAGCCACCGGGGATGTGCTCGACCGACGTCACCGTGCCGGCCAGCGGCGCGCGGTTGACGTGGACGTTGAGCGGGCTCATGAAGATCGCGACGCGCGTGCGGCCGTCCTTCCACGGCATGATGCTCTGCACCACACCGTCGGCGGGCGAGATGACCCGGCCCTGGGTGATCTCGCGCTCGGGGTCGCGGAAGAACCACAGCATCCCGGCCGCGAGCGCGGTGGCGGGCACGGCGACGGCCTTGGCGGCGCCGGAGCGCCGGGCCCGCGCGAGGCTGAGGGCTGCGGTGGCGACGGTCGGAAGGAGCCACGGCGATGCTCCGCGCGCGAGGCGTACGCCGGCCCGGCTGTCGCGTGGTGCAGAGGTTTGGCTGTGGGGCATGGATGACCTTCGTAGCGGATGATGCCGCACTCTGACGGGGGACGGCGGCTTTCCGGCGATCGTAGCGGCTCGCGGCCCTAACTGGGTAAGCCAGGCAGCCGAGTCGGCGGCAGAAGAGTGCTGACGGGGTGTGATCTTCTTCTCCAAGAAAACACCCCGTATCCGGACATCTAGCCCTGGAATCGATACTCTTCGAGCAGCCGCCTGCCGATGATCATTTTTTGGATCTCGGCGGTACCTTCACCGATCAGCAGCATCGGCGCCTCACGGTAGAGGCGCTCGATCTCGTACTCCTTGGAGAAGCCGTAGCCGCCGTGGATCCGGAAGGCGTCCTCGACGACCTCCTTGCAGTACTCGGAGGCGAGGTACTTCGCCATCCCAGCCTCAAGGTCGTTTCGCTCCCCGGAGTCCTTTTTGCGTGCCGCGTTCACCATCATCGCATGCGCGGCCTCGACCTTGGTAGCCATCTCGGCCAGCTTGAACTGGATCGCCTGGTGCTGGGCGATCGGCTTCCCGAAGGTGTGACGCTGCTGTGCGTACTGGATACCCAGTTCGAACGCACGCTGGGCGACGCCACAGCCACGCGCCGCCACATTGACGCGGCCGACCTCCACGCCGTCCATCATCTGGTAGAAGCCGCGGCCGGTGACCCCGCCGAGCACCCGATCCGCGGGAATCCGCAGGCCATCCATGATGAGCTCGGTGGTGTCGACCCCCTTGTAGCCCATCTTGTCGATCTTGCCGGGGATGGTGAGGCCGGGGCGCACCTCGCCGAAACCGGGCTCCTTCTCGACCAGGAAGGTGGTCATCGACTTGTGGCGGGCCGTGCCCTCGGGGTGACCTTCGTCACTCTTTACCAGAACGGCCACCAGGGACGACGTTCCGCCGTTCGTGAGCCACATCTTCTGGCCGTTCAGGACGTACTCCTCGCCGTCCTTCACCGCCTTCGACGTGATCGCCGACACGTCCGAACCGAGGCCCGGCTCCGACATCGAGAACGCGCCCCGGATGTCGCCGGCCGCCATCCTCGGCAGGAAGTGGTCCTTCTGCTCCCGCGTGCCGTGCTGCTTGAGCATGTACGCCACGATGAAGTGGGTGTTGATGATGCCGGACACCGACATCCACCCGCGGGCGATCTCCTCCACGCACAGCGCGTAGGTCAGGAGCGACTCACCCAGCCCCCCGTACTCCTCGGGGATCATCAGGCCGAACAGGCCCAACTCCTTCAGCCCGTCGACGATCTGCTGCGGGTACTCGTCGCGGTGCTCCAGCTCCGTGGCGACCGGAATGATCTCCTTGTCCACGAAGTCCCGGACGGTGGACAGGATCTCCTGCTGGACGTCCGTCAGACCGGCGGTCTGGGCGAGTCGCGCCATGGCTACTTCTCCTGCTCCCTGAGCTCAGAACCGGGGGTGTCGCCCCGTGGGGGCGTCGTTTGAGGGTGGTGGTGGGAGACGGGTGGGCGGCCGGGCTGCTCGCCGCCGCGCTCCTTGATGTACGTCTCGGTCGGCACCATCACCTTGCGGCGGAACACGCAGACCAGCGTGCCGTCCTGCTTGTAGCCCTTGGTCTCGACGTAGACGATGCCGCGGTCGTTCTTCGACTTCGACGGCCACTTGTCGAGCACGGTCGTCTGGCCGTAGACCGTGTCGCCGTGGAAGGTCGGCGCCACGTGCTTCAGCGACTCGATCTCCAGGTTGGCGATCGCCTTGCCGGAGATGTCCGGTACGGACATGCCGAGCAGCAGCGAGTAGATGTAGTTCCCGACGACGACGTTCTTGCCGAAGTCCGTCGTCTTCTCCGCATAGTTCGTGTCCATGTGGAGCGGGTGGTGGTTCATGGTGAGGAGGCAGAACAGGTGGTCGTCGTACTCCGTGACCGTCTTGCCCGGCCAGTGCTTGTACGTCGCCCCGACCTCGAACTCCTCGTAGGTGCGCCCGAACTGCATCGCGCTCAGCCCTCCGGAATCTCGAACTTGCTGGTGCGCTGCATGCCGGCGGCGCGGCCCTTGCCGGAGATGACGAGCGCCATCTTGCGGCTGGCCTCGTCGATCATCTCGTCGCCGAGCATCGCCGAGCCCTTCTTGCCGCCCGCCTCGGACGTGTAGTAGTCGTACGCGTCCAGGATCAGCTCGGCGTGGTCGTAGTCCTCCTGCGACGGCGAGAAGATCTCGTTGGACGCCTCGACCTGGCCCGGGTGCAGCACCCACTTGCCGTCGAAGCCGAGGGCGGCGGCGCGCCGGGCGACCTCGCGGTAGCCGTCGATGTTGCGGATCTGGAGGTAGGGGCCGTCGATCGCCTGGAGGTTGTTGGCGCGGGCGGCCATCAGGATCTTCATCAGGATGTAGTGGTAGGCGTCCGCCGGGTAGCCGGGCGGCTGCTCACCCACGACCAGCGACTTCATGTTGATGGACGCCATGAAGTCGGCCGGGCCGAAGATGATCGTCTCCACGCGCGGCGAGGCCTGCGCGATCTCGTTGACGTTGTTCAGGCCCTGCGCGTTCTCGATCTGCGCCTCGATGCCGATTTTGCCGACTTCGAAACCCATCGTCTTCTCGATCTGCGTCAGCAGCAGGTCCAGGGCGACGACCTGCTGGGCCGTCTGCACCTTCGGCAGCATGATGCAGTCGAGGTTCTGGCCGGCGCCCTCCACGACCGTGACGACATCGCGGTACGTCCACTCGGTCGTCCAGTCGTTGACGCGCACGACCCGCGTCTTGCCCGTCCAGTCGCCCTCGTTGAGGAACTTGACGATGGTGTGCCGTGCCTCGGGCTTGGCGAGCGGGGCGCACGCGTCCTCCAGGTCGAGGAAGACCTGGTCGGCCGGGAGGCCCTGGGCCTTCTCCAGGAAGCGCGGGTTCGAGCCCGGCACCGCCAGGCAGGAACGCCGGGGGCGAAGGCGGTTGACCTGCGGAGCAGGGCTGGTCATGCGGGGACCTCCAGGGGGTCGAGCTGGTTCGCTTTCCGGATCTCGTCGACGATGCGGCCGATGATGTCGGTGATGTCGAAGTCCTTCGGGGTGAAGACCGCGGCCACTCCGGCTGCCCTGAGCTGCTCGGCATCACCGTTCGGGATGATGCCACCGGCGATCACCGGAATATCTGTGGCGCCCGCCACACGGAGCCGTTCGAGGACGTCCGGCACCAGCTGGGCGTGCGATCCGGACAGGATGGACAGGCCCACCGCGTGCACGTCCTCGGCGAGGGCCGCGTCCACGATCTGCTCGGGCGTCAGCCGGATGCCCTGGTAGACCACCTCGAAGCCGGCGTCGCGCGCCCGCACGGCGATCTGCTCGGCGCCGTTGGAGTGCCCGTCCAGGCCCGGCTTGCCGACCAGGAAGCGCAGCTTGCCCACGTTCAGGTCCTTGGCCGTGAGATCGACCTTGCGGCGGACCAGGGCGAGCGTGCTGCCCTCCTCCACGGGGACCGCCACCGGTGCCGAGGAGACGCCCGTGGGCGCCCGGAACTCGCCGAACACCTCGCGCAGGGCCCCGGCCCACTCGCCGGTCGTCGCCCCGGCGCGCGCGCACTCCAGGGTGGCCTCCATCAGGTTCTCGTCGCCGCGCGCGGCCTCCTTCAGCCGCTCCAGCGCCTTGCAGGGCCGCGGGTGGTTGAAGGGCGGCTGGTAGCGGCTGTCGCGCCACTGCTGGAGCGCGGCGATGACGCGGGCCTCGACCGCCGGGTCCACCGTCTGGATGGCGGTGTCCAGGTCGGCGGTGAGCGGGTTCGGCTCGGTGCCCTCGAAGATGTTGACGCCGATGATCTTCTCCTGGCCGGACTCGATCCGGCCCCGGCGCTCGGCGTGCGAGGCGACCAGCTGCGACTTGAGGTAGCCCGACTCGACGGCCGCCATCGCGCCGCCCATCTCCTGGATGCGGTCGATCTCGGCGAACGACGCCTCGACCAGCTGCTCCACCTTCGCCTCGATCACCTTCGAGCCCTCGAAGATATCCTCGTACTCCAGCAGATCGCTCTCGTACGCCAGCACCTGCTGGATGCGCAGCGACCACTGCTGGTCCCAGGGGCGGGGCAGGCCCAGGGCCTCGTTCCAGGCGGGCAGCTGCACGGCACGCGCGCGTGCGTCCTTGGAGAGGGTGACGGCCAGCATCTCCAGCACGATCCGCTGGACGTTGTTCTCCGGCTGCGCCTCCGTCAGGCCCAGGGAGTTGACCTGGACGCCGTAGCGGAAGCGGCGCTGCTTGGGGTTCTCGATGCCGTACCGCTCGCGGGTGATGCGGTCCCAGATGCGGCCGAACGCCCGCATCTTGCACATCTCCTCGACGAAGCGGACGCCCGCGTTCACGAAGAACGAGATGCGTGCCACGACGTCGCCCATGCGCTCCTGCGGCACCTGGCCGGAGTCGCGCACGGCGTCGAGGACGGCGATCGCGGTGGACATCGCGTACGCGATCTCCTGGACCGGCGTGGCGCCCGCCTCCTGCAGGTGGTAGCTGCAGATGTTGATCGGGTTCCACTTCGGGAGGTGGGAGACCGTGTACGCGATCATGTCCGTCGTCAGGCGGAGCGAGGGTCCCGGCGGGAAGACGTGCGTGCCGCGGGACAGGTACTCCTTGACGATGTCGTTCTGGGTCGTGCCCTGGAGCTTGGTGATGTCCGCGCCCTGCTCCTCGGCGACGACCTGGTAGAGCGCCAGCAGCCACATGGCGGTGGCGTTGATCGTCATCGAGGTGTTCATCTGCTCCAGGGGGATGTCCTGGAACAGCCGGCGCATGTCACCGACGTGCGCGATCGGCACGCCGACCCGGCCGACCTCGCCGCGGGCGAGGATGTGGTCGGAGTCGTAGCCGGTCTGCGTCGGCAGGTCGAACGCCACCGACAGACCTGTCTGGCCCTTGGCGAGGTTGCGCCGGTACAGCTCGTTGGACGCCTCGGCCGTGGAGTGACCGGCGTAGGTGCGCATGAGCCACGGCCGGTCCTTCTCCCGCTTGCCTTCAGTGGGCTGACGCTCAGTCATGCAGCGCTCCTCAGATGTTCCGGAAGCGGTTGATGGCGTCGATGTGCTGGGCGCGCTTGGCCTCGTCGCGCACGCCCAGGCCCTCCTCGGGTGCCATGCACAGCACGCCGACCTTGCCCTGGTGGAGGTTGCGGTGCACGTCGAAGGCGGCCTGGCCGGTGTCCTCCAGGGAGTACACCTTGGACAGGGTCGGGTGGATCTTGCCCTTCGCGATGAGCCGGTTGGCCTCCCAGGCCTCGCGGTAGTTGGCGAAGTGCGAGCCGATGATCCGCTTCAGCGACATCCACAGGTAGCGGTTGTCGTACTCGTGCATGTAGCCCGAGGTCGAGGCGCAGGTGGTGATGGTGCCGCCCTTGCGGGTGACGAAGACGGACGCGCCGAAGGTCTCGCGGCCGGGGTGCTCGAAGACGATGTCGATGTCCTCGCCGCCGGTGAGTTCGCGGATGCGCTTGCCGAAGCGCTTCCACTCCTTGGGGTCCTGGGTGTTCTCGTCCTTCCAGAACTTGTAGCCCTCGGCGCTGCGGTCGATGATCGCCTCGGCGCCCATGGACCGGCAGATGTCGGCCTTCTGCTGGCTGGAGACGACGCAGATCGGGTTGGCGCCGCCGGCCAGCGCGAACTGGGTGGCGTAGCTGCCGAGTCCGCCGCTCGCGCCCCAGATGAGGACGTTGTCGCCCTGCTTCATGCCGGCGCCGTTGCGGGAGACCAGCTGCCGGTAGGCGGTGGAGTTGACCAGGCCGGGGGCGGCGGCCTCCTCCCACGACAGGTGGTCGGGCTTGGGCATCAGCTGGTTGGACTTGACCAGCGCGATCTCGGCCAGGCCGCCGAAGTTGGTCTCGAAGCCCCAGATGCGCTGCTCTGGGTCGAGCATCGTGTCGTTGTGGCCGTCCGAGGACTCCAGCTCGACGGACAGACAGTGCGCGACGACCTCGTCACCGGGGCGCCAGGCGTTCACGCCCGGGCCGGTGCGCAGGACGACGCCCGCGAGGTCGGAGCCGATGATGTGGTACGGCAGGTCGTGGCGCTTGGCCAGCTCGTTGGTGCGGCCGTAGCGCTCCAGGAAGCCGAAGGTCGACAGCGGCTCGAAGATCGACGTCCACACCGAGTTGTAGTTGACCGAGGAGGCCATGACGGCCACCAGGGCCTCGCCCGGGCCGAGCTCGGGCAGCGGCACATCGTCCAGGTGGATCGACTTGCGGGGGTCCTTGTCGCGGGTCTCGAGGCCCGCGAACATCTCCGTCTCGTCCTTGTGCACGGTGATCGCGCGGTACGACTCGGGGAGCGGGAGGGCGGCGAAGTCCTCCGACGTGGAGTCGGGCGACTGGATCGCGGCCAGGATGTCCTTAACGGTCACGGTGTTGCCTCCGGCGGTGAGCGCCCTGAGGGAGGGGCGCCGATGGGTACGTCGGTGCTGCTGAGGGTTGAGGGTGTGCCGTCGGTTCGGCGGTGGTGCTGTTCGGCAGCGCTGGGTGGCGCGGGAGGTTGCCTGTGACGCAGGCGCCCGGGCGTGCAGGCGGGTTCGGCCTGCCGGGACGTCGTCCGGACTCCTTCAACGTATGACACCGCGTGTCACCCCGCAAGGCACTGAGTGCCAGAACTTGCCCTCACATGAAATCTTTACGCAACATATGAGCGATGATCGATCGAACGGGGTCGGCGAGGGCCCACGAAACGGCCCCTGACATGCCAAAACGGCCACCCCGAGGGGTGGCCGTCATCACAGTGCGGTGAGCCGCTCAGCGCTCCTTGAGCGCCTGCTCGATCGTCCGCATGACCTCGTCCAGCGGGGCGTCGGTGCGGGCGACGGTCACCAGCACCTCGCCCTGCGTCGAGGCCGTGGCGGCCGGCTGCGGCTCGGTGGAGCGCCCGGCCCCGATCCCGCTGCCGAAGGTCTTGCGCACGATCGCGAAGGCGTGGTCCAGCTGCGCCTCCACATCCCCCTGGGCCCCCGCCCGCAGCCAGCGCCGCAGCACGTGGTTGTGGGCCGTGACGACCGCGGACGCGGCGACCTCCGCGAGCAGCGGGTCGTCGTTGGCGTCGTCGGCGTGCGCCCGCTCGTCGAAGTGGCCGAGGAGGTAGCGGGTGAAGAGGCGCTCGTAGCGGGCCACCGACGCGATCTCCGCCTCGCGCAGGGTGGGCACCTCGCGCGTCAGCTTGTAGCGGGCGACCGAGATCTCCGGCCGGGCCGCGTACATCCGCATGACTTCCTTGATGCCGCGGCACACCGTGTCGAGCGGGTGCTCGTGCGCGGGCGCGGCGTTGAGCACCGCCTCGGCGCGGATCAGGGTGTCGTCGTGGTCGGGGAAGATCGCCTCTTCCTTGGAGCGGAAGTGGCGGAAGAAGGTGCGGCGGGCGACCCCCGCCTGGGCCGCGATCTCGTCGACGGTGGTCGCCTCGTACCCCTTCGTCGCGAACAACTCCATCGCGGCGGCCGCGAGTTCCCGGCGCATCTTGAGCCGCTGGGCGGCGGCGCGAGAACCGGCGGCACTCTCCGGCGCGTCGGTCGCGGCGGGTGTACGGGAGGATTTGGCGGGCTGGGGCATGCCCTGAACGTACTGCATGTGCGCAGCTCGGTGCGCATGACCTGGTTCTCCCCCGCCGCCGGAGGACGGGGGAGCCGCGGCCCGGCCGGCCGGGTGGAACCGGTCCGGGCCGAGCAGGCCGCCCCACTCCGCGCCGGACCGGAACCAGTCACCGGGATGCTCAGCGCTTGGCATATTCGCGGAAGCCACGGCCGGTCTTGCGGCCGAGGCAGCCCGCGGCCACCAGGTGCTCCAGCAGCGGCGCCGGAGCGAGCCCCGGGTCGCGGAACTCGCGGTGCAGGACCTTCTCGATGGCGAGCGAGACGTCCAGCCCGACGACGTCCAGCAGCTCGAAGGGGCCCATCGGGTAACCGCCGCCCAGCTTCATGGCGGCGTCGATGTCGTCGAGCGTCGCGTAGTGCTCCTGCACCATCTTGATCGCGTTGTTCAGGTACGGGAACAGCAGCGCGTTCACGATGAAGCCGGCCCGGTCACCGCAGTCGACCGGGTGCTTCCTGATCCGGGCGCAGACCTCGCGGACGGTCGCGTGCACGTCGTCGGCGGTCAGCACCGTGCGGACGACCTCGACCAGCTTCATGGCCGGCGCCGGGTTGAAGAAGTGCATGCCGATCACGTCCTGCGGGCGCGACGTGGCCCGGGCGCACGCGACGACCGGCAGCGACGAGGTCGTGGTGGCCAGGATCGCGCCCGGCTTGCAGACCTTGTCCAGGGCCGCGAACAGCTGCCGCTTGACCTCCAGGTCCTCGGCGACCGCCTCCACGGCCAGGTCGACGTCGGCGAAGTCGTCGTACGTGCCGGTCGGCTTGACCCGCTCCAGGGTCTGCGCGGCGGCCTCGGCGGTCATCCGGCCCTTGTCGACGGAACGGGTCAGGGACTTGCTGATCCGGGCCTTCGCGGTCTGCGCCTTCTCCCCGCTGCGGGCGGCGATGACCACCTCGTACCCGGCCTTGGCGAAGACCTCGGCGATCCCGGAGGCCATCGTGCCCGAGCCGGCGACACCGACCGAGCGGATCTCCCGGCCGGGAACCGGGTCGCCGCCCTCCAGCGGCGTCAGCGCGTCCCGCACCACGACCGGGCTGCCCGGCGCCTCGTACGTGTAAAAGCCCCGCCCCGCCTTGCGGCCGGTCAGGCCCGCCTCGCTCAGCTGCTTGAGAATCGGTGCCGGGGCGTGCAGCCGGTCGCGCGAGGCGGCATACATGGCCTCCAGGACCGTGCGCGCGGTGTCGACGCCGATCAGGTCGAGCAGCGCCAGCGGGCCCATGGGCAGCCCGCAGCCCAGCCGCATCGCGGCGTCGATGTCCTCACGGGAGGCGTACTTCGCCTCGTACATCGCGGCCGCCTGGTTGAGGTAGCCGAACAGCAGGCCGTCCGCGACGAATCCCGGACGGTCGCCGACCGCGACGGGCTCCTTGCCCAGATCGAGCGCGAGGTCGGTGACCGCCGTGACGGCGGCCGGCGCGGTCAGCACGGAGGACACGACCTCCACCAGCTTCATGGCCGGGGCCGGGTTGAAGAAGTGCAGGCCCAGCACCCGCTCGGGGCGGGAGGAGTCGGCGGCCAGACGGGTCACGGACAGGGCGTTGGTGCCGGTCGCCAGGATCGTCCCGGGGCGCACGATCGTGTCCAGCTCCCGGAAGATCTGCTGCTTGACCTCGTAGGACTCCGGGGCCACCTCGATGACCAGGTCGGCGTCGGCGGCGGAACGCAGGTCGGCGGAGGTGCGGACACGGCCGAGGATGTCGGCACGCTCCTGCTCGGTCAGCCGCCCGCGCTCGACGCCGCGGGCGGTGGAGGCCTCCAGAGCGGCGACGCACTTCGCGGCCTGGGCCTCGCTGATGTCGATGCCGACGACCGTGCGGCCGGCCTTGGCGAGGACCTCGGCGATGCCGGTGCCCATCGTGCCGAGGCCGACGACGGCGACGGTCCGCAGCGAGGACTGGGACGGGTCGGAAAGGGGAGTGGCCATCGCGGGACTCCAGGATGAGGGTGACGACGGGGAGCGCTCCGGGTGCGCCGAAGACGGCCCGGCAGGGCCGGACCACGGGCGCACCGGGTGCGTGGGAAAGTGCGGGTGCTGGCCGGGCTGCGAAGCGCACACGCCCGGTGCCGCCTCCGCGGGCGTGCACACGCCCGGGGGGAACGGCGGTTCCGACCGGCCCTGTCCCGGGGCCGAGCCGTACTGCGGTACCTGAGGCACCGAACCGACTGCTCTCACGACGGCCGCGTCACCAGACCGCCGCGAGGAAATGCGAGTGGGTAACTCGCTCGTCTGAGCTTAACCGGCGGGTAACGAGCGCGCCAGCCCCCGGGTTTGTGATGTACGTCCCCCACGGCTCGCGACGCGCCTAACCTCTCCCTCATGGACGAAGAGTTGCGATCACTCACGGAGCGCTTACGGCAGGAGTCGGGGGCGCCGCCCGCGTTCGAGCGGCTCGTGGCGACCGACGACCTCGACGCCCTGGCGACCGCGCTGACCGAACCCGGGCAGCACCTGTGGGCGAGGGAGCTGGCCGCGTTCCGGCTGGGGCTCGCGCGGGACCGGCGCGCCTTCGAGGCCCTGGTACTGCTGCTCAATCACCGTGACCCCCCGCGCTGTGCCTCCGCCGCCCACGCCCTCGCCCGGCTCGGCGACCCCCGTACCGCCCGCGCGGCCGCCGCCCTGGCCACCAACGAACTGCGGGTCGCCTACGCCCTGCACCCGGTGCGGCTCCTGGTCGAGCTGCGCGCCCCGGAGGCGGTGCCCGCGCTGATCACCACGCTCCAGCGGCGCCTGCGCCCGCACGACCCGTACCGCCGCGTGGCCCTCGCCTGTGTGGACGGGCTCGGCGCGCTGGGCGACGCCCGGGCCCGGCCCGTCCTGAACGAGGCCCTCGCGCATCCGGCGCTGGCCGAGGCCGCGGTGCGGGCGCTGGGGCGGATCCCGAAGCAGAGGTGACGTCAGCGGGGGAGCGTCCTGGCGTACCGCACCTCGGGAACGGCGACCCCGTCCACCTCGAAGGGCTCCTCGGCGCCGTCCGCCCGGAAGCCGGCCCGTTCGTAGAAGCGGCGGGCCCGGTCGTTCTCCTTGAGCACCCACAGCAGGAGGCGGCCGTGGCCCGCCGCGGAGCAGCGCGCGACGGACTCGGCGATCAGCGCCCGCCCGACGCCTCGGCCCACCTGGTCGGGGTGGACGTAGAGGGCGTACAACTCGGCGTCCTCGGTCAGGACTTCACCCTCCCGGTACGGGCCGTGGCACGCCCAGCCGACGAGCTCGCCGCCGGTGCCCTCGGCGACCAGGTTCACCACACTGCCCTCGCCCCGCGCGAGGTACGCACGGCGGCGCTCGGCGTCCTCCTCGACGCTGAGCCCGTCCAGGTACGACTGCGGAACCAGGCCTTGGTAGGCGCTGCGCCAGCCGCCGACGCGGATCTGAGCGACGCGGTCGCAGTCGGCGAGCGTCATCTCCCGTATCCGCGGGCTCCTCATGGCGCGACCACCGCGTACGCCTCGATCTCCGGCAGGAACTCCGGGCGGACCAGCGCGGCGACCTGCACCGCCGAAGCGGCCGGCAGCCGGTCGTCGGGTATGTGCTCGGCGCGGGCCGCCCGGACGGCGGACATATGGGCCATGTCCGTGACGAAGTAGGTGAGTTTGACGACGTCGTCGAAGGTCGCGCCGGCGGCCGCCAGGCAGCGCCGGAGGTTCTCGAAGACCTGACGCGCCTGCGCCGCCGGATCGCCCTCGCCGACCAGCCGCCCCTGCTCGTCGAGCGGAAGCTGACCGGCGATCGACACGAAACGGCCCGTGCCGAGGACGACGTGGCTGTACTGGGCGGCGGCGACGCCGTCGGGGGCGGGGATCCTCGTCAGCTCACTCATGGGTCCATCGTGGACCATGGCACCGACGAGGCCCGCCCCGACGGGTCGTCAGCCGGTCAGTGGCGGAAGCCGAGCAGGCCGTGCAGCGTCGAGCCGTTCGGCGAGCCCGACATCGCCTTGGCGGCAGCCGCCGCTGGCTTCGGGTCCGGCAGCGCCTCGCACACCGCGTCCGCCTCGCCGTAGCCGCGCGGTACGGTGCCGTCCGTCAGGTACGCCGCCAGGTGCTTGTCCAGGCAGGCGTTGCCGCTCAGGGTGATGCCGTGGTTGCCGCCGCCCTCCTCGACCACCAGGCTGGAACGGGCCAGCAGCCGGTGCGCGGTGACACCGCCCTCGTACGGGGTGGCGGCGTCCCCGGTCGCCTGGAACAGCAGCACCGGCGGCAGCTTGCCGTTGGCCACGTTCACCGGGCGCAGCGAGTCCGTCGGCCAGAACGCGCACGGCGCGTTGTACCAGGCGTTGTTCCAGGTCATGAACGGCGCCTTCTCGTACACCGCCCAGTTGTCCTTGCGCCACTGCCGCCAGTCGCGCGGCCAGTCGGCGTCCCGGCACTGCACCGAGGTGTAGACGCTGTAGCCGTTGTCGCCCGAGGCGTCGACCGCGCCGAAGTCCTCGTACGCCTCGACCAGCGGCTCGGGATCCTTGTCGTTCACGTACGCGGCGAACGCCTCGGCCAGGCTCGGCCAGTAGCCGTTGTAGTAGCCGCCCGGGATGAAGGTGTCCTCCAGTTCGGCGGCGCCCACCGTGCCGCCCGCCGGCTTCTTCGCGAGGGCCGCGCGCATCGCGTACCACGTGGTCTCGATCTTCTCCGGATCGGTGCCGAGCCCGTAGGTCGCGTCGTGGCGGGCGACCCAGGCGAGGAAGGCGCGGTGGCGGTCGTTGAAGGCCACGTCCTGGTTGAGGTTGGCCTCGTACCAGACGTCGGTCGGGTCGACGACCGAGTCCAGGACCAGCCGCCGGACCCGCTCGGGGAAGAACCGGGCGTAGACCGCGCCCAGGTAGGTGCCGTACGAGTAGCCGAAGTAGTTGATCCTCTTCGCGCCCAGGGCCTGCCGGATCGCGTCCATGTCGCGCACGGCGCTGGTGGTGTTGATGTACGGCAGCAGGTGCGCGTACTTCTTGCCGCAGGCGGCGGCGAAGGATCTGGCGCGGTCGAGGTTGGCCTTCTCGATCGCCGGCGTCGTCGGCAGGGAGTTAGGGCGGACCGGGTCGAAGTGGCCCGGCTTGCAGTCCAGCGCGGGCTCGCTCGCCCCCACGCCGCGCGGGTCGAAGCCGATGACGTCGTACTGGGCCGCGACCTTCGCGGGCAGCGAGGACGCGACGAACCCGGCGAGCCCCAGGCCGCTGCCGCCGGGACCGCCGGGGTTGACCAGCAGCGGGCCCTGGTAGGTCCGGGCGGTGTGCGGGACGCGGGACAGGGCGAGGGTGATCTTCTGCCCGTGCGGCCTGCGGTGGTCGAGCGGCACTTTCAGGGACGTGCACTGAAGCGTCGGGTAAGCCTCGGTGGCGCAGCTCTTCCAGGTGAGCTTCGCGGTCTGCGAGGTGGTGTTCGCGGTGCTGGGTGCGCTCGCCTCGGCGGGAACGGCCGTGAAGGTCCCGGCCATGACGACGGCGGCGCCGCACAGCGCGGCTGCGCGTTTTCTCATGGAGTCCTCCCAGGACGGCGGGATGTCGGACCGCGAGGGTCACCGTCCTCGCCGCATCGTCCCGGAAACCGGTCCCGGAAGAACTCATTCCGTCAAACTCATGACCCAATTGGATCTTCGGATGCGCTCGAATGCTCGTAACAGGGCGCTGGTCTCGAATTCTCCTAGAGGAGCGAGAGTTGGGTCGGCCCAGCCACCGGAGGCTCCCCGGCCGGCCGGGTGGGCGGGATCCGTCGGGGCGTCCGCGCGCGCGTGGGCCCGATGCCGTACTCCTCGGCCAGTTCGTGCACCTGACGGGTGATCCGCCGCTGGTACCACTTGGGAGCGTAGGAGTCCTCCGCGTACAACCGCTCGTAACGGGCCACCAGGTGCGGATGGTGCCGCCCCAGCCAGGCCATGAACCACTCGCGGGCGCCGGGCCGCAGATGCAGCACCAGCGGTGTCACGGACGTGGCACCACAGGCCGCGACGGCCCGCACCGTGGCCCGGAGTTGGGCGGGGGAGTCGCTCAAGAACGGGATCACCGGTGCCATCAGCACGCCGCAGCCGATGCCGTGTTCGCCCAGGGCGCGCACCACCTCCAGGCGCCGCTCCGGCGCGGGCGTGCCCGGCTCGACGGTGCGCCAGAGCTCCTGATCGATGAAGCCGACCGACACGGAGATGCCGACGTCGGTCACCTGTGCCGCCTGTTTGATCAGCTCCAGGTCGCGCAGGACGAGCGTGCCCTTGGTGAGGATCGAGAAGGGGTTCGCGTGGTCGCGCAGCGCCGCGATGATGCCCGGCATCAGCCGGTAACGGCCCTCGGCGCGTTGGACACTGGCGGTCCCCGCCCCTGACGTGCGAATCTTGGCCGATGAGTACCCCAACCGAAGACACCAGCACCTTGATTGACCTGGTGTGCCGCAAGAGCCAAGCCGTGAAGTCGAAGTCCGGACGCCGGGAAATCTCTGTCAGTGCGCAGGAAGCCCGGGGGAGACGCACAGCGGCTGAGCTAGGTCTCACTGTGCGGCACGTCTGGCGGGAAGTCGGCAGCGCTAGTCGGTTCCGCCGAAGCAAGAAGGTGGCCCAGCAAGACCTAGCGTTGCAGGCGCTTGAGAAAGGGGAGATTGGCGCGCTCTGGGTATTCCGCCTTGACCGGTGGACCCGGCGTGGGGCAGGAGCAATCCTCAGCATTGTTGAGCCGCAGGACGGACGGCCCCGGCGTTTGCTGGTGGACAACGGTGACCCGGAAACCCCTGGAATCGGGCTGGATTCCGCTAACCCGCGCGACCGTTCGGAACTGATTCGTCGTGCCGAGGATGCCCGCGAAGAGACGGAGATCCTGAGTGAGCGCGTGCGGAACACGAAGACGTTCCAGCGCGACAACGGAGAATGGCTTAACGGCGTGGCCCCCTACGGCCTCAGAATCGTCATGGTCACGGCTGAGGACGAAGACGGGGAACAGATCGAAGAGCGCAAGTTGGAGCGTGACACCGAAACGTCCGCCGGAATCCCTGGTGAGCCGACAGTGACCAAGCTGAACATTGCCCGGTGGGTTACGTACGAAGCCCCTCTTGCTGGGCACGCCAAGAGGCAAATCTCCCGCATGCTCAATGATCGTGGCGTTCCGTCGCCAACCAGTGGCACATGGGCCTTTAGCACGGTCGCCAACATGATTGATAACCCTGCCTATGCGGGCTGGCAGGTGGCCGGGCGCGAAGACGGAAAGTCCAAGCGGATGCTGTACCGAAATGCCGCCGGTGAGCGAGTCAGCGTCATGGTGGGACCACCAGTGTTGACCGAATCCGAGTACAACGCAGCGCAAGCAGCATCCAGGGGAACCGGTCCTGCCGCTGTTAAGGAATCATGGCGAGCGCGTCACGTTCTCACTGATCTCCTTGAATGTGCCGGATGCGGGTCTTCAGTGACGTGGCGCGGAAAAGGCTACTGCTGTTGGCGTCCGGGTGCTGGGGGAGTGTGTCCGGCCCCGGCGTACGTGGCGCAGAAAAGCGCTGAAGAGTACGTCTACATGCGCTGGTCTTCGCGACTTGCAGCGACTGAGCCTGATGACCGCTTGCTGGCGATTGCGGCGGAGCGTTGGCAGGCCCGACAGGACCCCCAAGCGTCAGAGGATGAAGCAGCCGCGCGCACGGCCCTGGCAGACGCGGAAGCAGCCCTCAGCCGTCTGTGGAAAGACCGGCGCGCTGGACTCTATGACGGCCCCTCAGAGCGCTTCTTTGCCCCGGCGCTAGCTGAAGCCAATGAAGCAGTCCTAGACGCACAGAAGGCTGTGGAGGCAACGCGGGGGCAGGAAGGCGTTGATATTTCGTTCCTTCTCGACACGTCGTATCAACGCGAAGCCTGGGACGGCGCAGACGACGCGCTTAAGCGAGACCTGTTGAGGCTTGCCATTCGGCGCATCCGGGTCAAGAAGGCGGACTATCGGGGGCAGACATTTGACGGAGACGCACGCATGGAAATCATCTGGCATGACGACGAAGGCGCCTAGGGCAACGAAAAGCCCTCGTAGAGGAATCGCAGAGTCGGTATCAGAAAAGAGAATGGCACCGGTCCGGCAGGACTTTGGCGAGTGACAGCCGGACCGGTGTCCCCAGCCGGGCTGCCGGCGCAGCAGCTCCGGTGCGTTGATCTTGACCACGATCTGGCTGTCGAAGCCGAGGCCCGTGTCGAGGTCCAGGTAGCTGTGCGTCTTGCGTGCGAAGCAGTACACGCACGCGTGCGAGCAGCCCCGATAGGGGTTGACCGTCCACTGGAACGACATCCGCGACACCGCCGGCACCCGGTTGATGATCGAGCGGGCCCGGATCTCGTGGAACGTCGTTCCGCGGAACTCCGGCGTGTCGAACGTACGGGTCGTGACCGCGTCCGCGTCGAACAGCGCGGCATCGGCCCGGCTGTGTTCGGAGTCCACTGTGAGGTTCTCCCAGCGCATGACGCCTCCTCGGTAGCACTGGCCACAGAATAGAACACATGTTCCCTTGATCGTGCGAGGGTCTTTTCCGAGCGCGTTCGACCGGGTTCGGCCACCCCGATTTGGGGGGCCGGGCAGCGGGGTGGTTGGCTTGCCCCGACCCCCGAGCAACCAGGTCCTGGAGGAAAGCGATGGCGCAGGTCGAGGCCACTACGGAGCGGATCGTCGCGGCGGACGCGGAGACGGTGTTCGATGCCCTCGCCGACTACAGCGGCACACGCGCGAAGCTCCTGCCCGAGCAGTTCAGCGAGTACGAGGTCCGGGAGGGCGGCGACGGCGAGGGCACTCTCGTCCACTGGAAGCTCCAGGCCACCAGCAAGCGGGTGCGCGACTGCCTCCTGGAGGTCAGCGAGCCCACCGACGGCGAGCTGGTCGAGAAGGACCGCAACTCCTCCATGGTCACCACCTGGCGGGTCACCCCGGCCGGCGAGGGCAAGTCCCGGGTCGTCGTGACCACCACCTGGACCGGCGCCGGCGGCATCGGCGGCTTCTTCGAGAAGACCTTCGCGCCCAAGGGCCTCGGCCGGATCTACGACGCGATGCTCACCAGGCTCGCCGCCGAGGTCGAGAAGTAGTCCGCCTCAAAACCCGGACTGTCGGGGGGTGTTGTGTCCCTCACCGGTTCGAGTGATCTCCCTGCGGCTCGCTGTCGTGCCGTAACTCGTCGCGCTTGCTCGTAGTTGTCGCTTTTACGCGGGAATTGTGCGGCAGCGCGACGAGGGGAGCGGTGAGTGGGCGGGATCACTCTGGCGCAGGACGAACCGGCGGTGGCGCCCCCCGACACCCCCGCACCACCGCCGGATCCGGACACCGGACCGAGCCCGCGCCGGGTGCGGCTGGTCTTCTTCGCGCTCCTGCCGGCCCTGCTCCTGGCCGCCCTGGAGCAGATGATCGTCGCCACCGCGCTCCCCAAGATCGTCGGCGAGCTGCACGGCCTGGACCGGATGTCCTGGGCGATCACCGCCTACCTGCTCACCGCCACCGTCGGGCTGCCGATCTACGGCAAGCTCGGCGATCTGCTGGGCCGTAAGGGCGTCTTCCAGTTCGCGATCGCCGTCTTCGTCGTCGGCTCCGCCCTCGCCGGCCGGGCGCAGTCCATGGATCAGCTGATCGCCTTCCGCGCCTTGCAGGGCGTCGGTGCGGGCGGCCTCATGATCGGCGTGCAGGCGATCATCGCGGACATCGTGCCGCCCCGGCGGCGCGGCCGCTACATGGGCCTGATCGGCGCCGCCTTCGGCCTCGCGTCCGTGGCCGGACCGCTGCTCGGCGGCTACTTCACGGACCACCACTCCTGGCGCTGGTGCTTCTACCTCAACGTCCCCTTCGGCCTGGTCACCCTCGCCGTCGTCACGATCGCCCTGAAGCTCCCCAAGCCGGCCGCCAAGGCCCGGCTGGACATCCTCGGCGCGCTGCTGCTGACCGCCGCCTCCACCTGCCTGGTCCTGCTGACCAGTTGGGGCGGCACCGAACACGCCTGGGACTCGCGGACGATCCTCGGCCTCGCGGCCGGCGCGGCGGCGGCCACCGTCCTCTTCCTGGTCACCGAGCACTTCGCCGCCGAACCCCTCATGCCGCTGCGGCTCTTCAGGGACAGCGTCTTCAACGTCACCGGTCTGGTCGGCCTGGTGATCGGGGTGGGCCTCTTCGGCGCCGCCGGCTACCTGCCGACCTATCTGCAGATGGTCGACGGGGCCTCCGCCACCGAGTCGGGCCTGCTCATGCTGCCGATGATGGCCGGCATCGTCGGCGCCTCGGTCATCGCCGGACAGCTCATCAGCCACACCGGCCGCTACAAGGCCTACCCGATCCTCGGCGGCGCCCTCTCCGCCGTCGGCATGTGGCTGCTGTCGCGCCTGGAGGTCGGCACGCCCCGGCTGCACTACAGCATCTGGATGGCCGTCCTCGGCGCCGGCATCGGCCTGGTCATGCCGGTCCTGATCCTCGCCGTGCAGAACTCCGTACGGCCCGCCGACCTCTCCACCGCCACCAGCGCCAACAACTACTTCCGGCAGATCGGCGGCAGTGTCGGAGCCGCCGTCTTCGGCACCCTCTTCGCCGACCGGCTCGCCGACGCCCTCGCCCACCGCCTCCCCCCGCGCGCGGCCACCGGCCTCCCGGACACCCAGTCCATCACCCCGCAGCTCGTGCACGCGCTGCCCCCGGCCCTGCGCGACGGCTACATCCGGGCGTACGCCGACGCCATGCCGCGGATCTTCCTCTACCTGGTGCCGGTGCTGGTCCTCGGACTGGTCGCCGCCCTCTTCCTCAAGGAGAAACCCCTGGTGTCCCACCATGCCTCCGTCACCGACCCGGACACGGCGCCGGGGAACGCCCCGATCCCGCAGACCCGGGCCGCCCACGCCGCCGGCGTCCCCGTCTGCGGCTCGGTGCAGCACCACGACGGGACCGTCGTGCCCCGCGCGGCGATCACGCTGATCGACGTCACCGGGCAGCAGACCGGACGCGGCGCGAGCGGAGAGGACGGGCGCTATGCGCTGGCCACCCCGGGCCCCGGCTCGTACGTGCTGATCGCCGCGGCAGGTGGCCACCAGCCCCAGGCGGTCTCCGTGACCGTCGGCGAGCGTCCCGTCGAACTCGACATCGTCCTCGGCGGCGCCGGAGCCCTGATCGGCACGGTGGTGACCGCCGACGGCACGCCCGTACGTGACGCCACCGTCACGCTCACCAACGTGCACGGCGAGGTCGTGGCCACCACCCGCAGCGGCCGGGACGGCGGCTACGTCATCACCGATCTGGTCGCCGGTGAGTACACCCTCGCCGCCGGTGCGCCCGCCTTCCGCCCGGCCGCGCTCCCGGTCACCGTCCAGGCCGCCCGCGAGACCCGCCGGGACATCGAACTGGCCGGCGGTGCGGTACTGCGCGGCACCGTCCGGGCGGGCGGCGGCCGGCCCGTGGAGGACGCGCGCGTGACGCTGCTCGATGTGGCGGGAAACGTCGTCGACACCCTCACCACCGGCGCCGACGGCGTCTTCCGCTTCGTCGACCTGTCGTCCGGTGAGTACACCGTCATCGCCGCCGGATACCCGCCCGTCGCCACCGTGCTCCACGTCGCCGGAGGAGGCCGTACCGAGCGGGATCTCCAACTGGGTCACGAGGACTGAACGGCACCGGCCCGCGGCGGGGGCGCACGCCGGGCGCACCCCTCGCGGGCAATTCCCGCGTTGCCTCACATCGCCACCGGCCCGAGCCGTACGGTGGTGACGCCGGCACAGATCTTGAGTCCGTGGGAGAGAGGGCCTGGGCCATGGACCGTGGCACCGACAGGGCTGGGCAGGGCACGGCGACGGAGCCCGCCGAGCCCGGCCGCGTTCCCCTGGCTGTCGTCGTGGTCGACCGCGACGGCCTCGTGTCCCACTGGAGCCGAGGCGCATGGCGCCTGTTCGGCGTCCCCAAGGACGAGGCGATCGGCCGCATGGCCCTCGACCTGCTGCCCGTCTCCGGCGCCCTGCCCGAGGAGCGGGACACCACCCCGTACGCCGCCTGCGACGGCCTCGGCCCCGACCTCGGATCCTCCCTCGACGGCGGACTCTCCTACCCGGCGGCGGGCCGCGCCCGGCTCACCGCGCCCGGGGACGGCCGGGTCGACGTCCTGTGGTGGGCCTACCCGCTGGTGGGCCCCGGACCCGAGCGGCTGCTCGTGCTGGCCGCCGACGCGGAAGGGCTGCGCCCGCGGGACGCGGCGGTCGAGCGGATCGCGCCCGGCTTCGCGCTGCACACCGACTTCCCCGGGGCGGAGGACCTCGCCCGCCGGCTCCCCGAGATTCTGCCCAGCATGAGCGTCGGCGAGAGCGCCCGGATCGTCGCCCAGATCCTCGAACTCGGCTACCCGGTCCTGGAGTTCAGCCGGAACGAGCGGGTGCCCGTCACGCCCGACTGGGGCGTGGCCCGGCGCGCCGAGCGCAAGGCGCGCCGCGAACGGGCCGCGCGGGCCCTGGCCGCCGGCGAACCCGTGCCGGAAGAGCTGCGGGACGAGGGGGAGGACCTCGAGTACGCCGCCGTCCGCGAGCGCCTGGAGTTCCTCAACGAGGTCAGCGGCCGCATCGGCACCTCCCTCGACCTGTCCCGCACGATCATCGAGGTCAGCAGGGCCGTCGTCCCCCGCTTCACCGATGTCGCCGGGACCTATCTGCGGGAACAGGTCGTCGCCGGTGAGGAGTTCGCGGACGGTGTGCCCGACACGACCACCCTGTGGCACCGGGTCGCCGTCGAGCACACCGACGAACCCGGCCGCTGGGACGACGTCGTCCCCGTCGGCGAGGCCATGCCGTTCCCGGCGCACACGCCGTTCTTCCAGTGCATGACCAGCGGCGAGCCCGTCCTCGTGCCGCGCATCAGCGAGGAGATGGGACACGCCATCGCCGCGCAGTTCGAGAAGCGCGACATCCGGCCGCTCATCACCGGCCGTTCGATGCTCGTCGTACCCCTGAAGGCACGCAACGTCGTCCTCGGGTTCATGATCCTGCTGCGCCACCCCGAGCGGCCCGTCTTCAACGACATGGACCGCGTCACCGGGGCCGAACTCGCCGCCCGCGCGGGGCTCGTGCTGGACAACGCACGGATGTACACCTTCCAGGAGAACGTCGCCGAGACGCTCCAGGACAGCATGCTGCCGCACATCCCGCCCCGTCTGTCCGGCTGCGACATCGCCACCCGCTATCTGCCCGGCACACAGCTCGGCAGGGTCGGCGGCGACTGGTTCGACGCGGTGAAACTGCACGGCGGGCGCACGGCGTTCGTCGTCGGCGACGTCATGGGGCACGGCCTCAACTCCGCAGCCATGATGGGTCAGTTGCGCACGGCCGTCCAGACCATGGCCGGGCTCGACCTGCCGCCCGCCCAACTGCTGCGCAACCTCGACGACCTCGCCCAGCGCCTCGGCGACAGCTACCTCGCGACCTGCCTCTACGCCGTCTACGACCCGATCGCGAGCGAACTCGAGCTCGCCAACGCCGGTCACATCCCGCCCGTCCTGGTCCGGGCCGACGGCGGCCGCAGCGAACTGCTGGACCTGCCCACCGGCGCGCCCATCGGCGTCGGCGGGGTGCCCTTCGAGGCCGTTTCCGTGCGCGTGGAGCCCGGTGACCGGCTGGTGATGTGCACCGACGGGCTGGTCGAGGTGCGCGGCGAGGACATCGGGGTGGGCCTCGCGACACTCTGCGAGTCGGCCGCGCACCCGGCCGCCTCCATGGACGACGCCTGCGACACCATCATCCGGGCGCTCGCCGTGACCTTCGCCGAGGCGGGGCGGGGTGGCCGCAAGGACGACGTGGCGCTGCTGATGGCCCGCCTGGGCGGCATCGCGCCGGACGACGTGGCCGAATGGCGCCTCGCCCTCGACCCGGCCGAGGTGGGCCGGGCCCGTGGGGCGGTCCGCGAGCAACTGCACGACTGGGGCCTGGCGAGACTCGCCCCGACCGCCGAGCTGTTGGCCGGAGAGCTGGTCACCAACGCCGTACGGCACTCCCACGCCCGGCCCGTCGAACTGCGCCTGGTTCGCGGCGACACCCTGCTGTGCGAGGTGGAGGACGACGACCACGAGCTGCCGACGCTGATCGACGCGGGGCCGCTCGACGACTCCGGACGCGGACTGCGCGTCGTCAGCACCCTGTCCCGCGAGTGGGGGACCAGCCGGACCCAGGCCGGCAAGACGGTCTGGTTCGAGCTGACGCTGCCGCGCCGCTGAACGGCACCGACTCGAACGGGGCGTGAAGGTTGCGTGCCGCGTTCTTGTGGCGGCGACCGGGGCGCGATACACCGTACTCGCCCGCCGTGTGGCGGGATTCGTACGCACCCAGGGGAGTGGGCCATGAGCGTGACGAGTCGGTACCGGGAGTCCTGGGAGGGGTTCTGGCGTGAGGCGCCCGCCGAACCCGGGGCGGTGTTCTGGGACGCCGAACCCGTCCTGACCGTGGGCCCTCATCTGGCCCTGTTCGAACCGTACCTGGCCGATCCCGCCCTGCCGCTGGTGGACCTCGGCTGCGGCAACGGCACCCAGACCCGCTACCTCGCCGACCGTTTCCCGCACGTCCTGGGCGTCGACCTGTCCGCCGCGGCCCTCGACCACGCCCGGCGGGCCGACCCGGCGGGGCAGGCCGCCTACCGGCAGCTGGACGCCGCGGAGAAGGGCGAGGCGCAGGCCCTGCACGCGGAAATCGGCGACACCAACATCTACATGCGGGGCGTCCTGCACCAGTGTGAGCCGGACGACCGGCAGGCGTTGATCGACGGCATCGCCACGCTGGTCGGCGACCGCGGCCGGGCCTGCCTGGTGGAGCTCTCGGGCGCCGCCAAGCAGGTGCTGAGGAGCCTGGCGGGAGGCCCGGACGGCCCGCCGCCCAAGCTCGCGCCGGTCTTCCGGCACGGCCTCACCCCCGGGGAGGTCTCGGACGAGGCCGTGCCGGAGTATCTGCGCTCGGCCGGTCTCACCGTCCTGGCGAGCGGTCAACTGCCGCTGAAGAGCACCGAGTACCGCCCGGACGGCACGCGCATCGAGCTGCCGTCCACCTGGCTGGTGGCGGGGCGTACGGCCTGAGGCGGGCGGTCGCGGGCCCGGGTGCCGAGCGGTCAGGGGCCCGGACCCGCTGACGCGGTCTGGCGAGCGCTGATTTTGTCGGTGTACGGTCACTCGAACCTTGTCCGTGCACCCGCCTCGCCCCGCGGAGGACCGTCATGCCGATGCCCTGGTTACGGATGCTCGCCGCGTCAGCGGTGTCGACGGTGCTGATCGGCACAAGCGCCGTCACGACCGCCGCCGCGCCGGAGCCTCGCGGAGTACGGGACAGCGTGCACACCGCCGGGCGCGTCAAGGTCGCCGGGGACGTGCTCCAGTACAGCTGGCCCGGTGTCTACTTCGAGGGCAGGGTCCGGGGCACCGGTGTGGGCGTCGTGCTCGACGATCCGGCCGCCGACTACGACGTCCAGGTGGACGGCGCCACCGTCGCGACCCTCACCGCGCCGGGCAGGACCACCCACTGGGTCAGAGGCCTGCGCGACGGCGTGCACAGCGTCCGGCTCGTCAAGCGCAACGACACCCCGTGGAGCACCAGCTCCTTCGGCGGCTTCGTCGCCGCACCCGGCGGTGCCGTCCTGGCCCGGCCGGCCGCGCGCAGCCGCCACATCGAGTTCATCGGCGACTCCCTCACGGCCGGTTACGGCAACCTCTCCACCTCCCGCGACTGCGACGGCGAGCAGCTCAAGCGCACCACCAACACCGACGTGAGCTACGGCGCCCTCACCGCCCGGCGGCTGCGCGCCGACTACCAGATCAACGCCTATTCGGGCCAGGGCATGGTGCGCAACTACAACGGCAGCTCGCCGGAGGTGAACTACCGCACCTTCTACGACCGCGCGCTGCTGAACGTGCCCGGCGACGTCTGGCAGAACCCGGGCACCTGGCGGCCGCAGCTGGTCGTGGTCCACCTCGGCACCAATGACTTCTCCACCCCCGTCAACCCGGGCGAGCCGTGGACGGACGAGAGCCTCGCCGCCGCCTACCGCAGCGCCTACCTCGGCTTCCTCGAGAAGCTGCGGAAACGCTACGGGGCCGCGACCACCATCCTGGCCGTGGGCACGGGTCCGTTCGCCGGTCATGTCGAGCACGTCGTCCGGGAACGCACGGGCGCGGGCGACCGACGGGTCCGCTTCTGGTCCCTCGACACCACCGGCCTCGACCACGCCGGCTGCCACTGGCACTACTCGGCCCGCGACCACCGCCTTCTCGCCGACCGGCTCACCGCCCTCCTCGCCGGCCTGCCGATCCGCTGGTGACCACCTCGTAGCCGGTTCCGCCCACAGCGCGTAACGTGACGAACCATGAAGATCTCCGCCCTGGACGGCTCGTCATGAGAATCCTCATCAGCGCCGACATGGAGGGCGCCACCGGCGTCACCTGGCCCGACGACGTGATGCCGGGCGCGTCGCAGTGGGAGCGCTGCCGCTCGCTGTTCACCTCCGACGTCGACGCCGCCGTACGGGGCTTTTACGACGGCGGCGCCGACGAGGTGATCATCAACGAGGCGCACTCCACGATGCGCAACCTGCTGCTGGAGCGGCTCGACGGTCGCGCCCAGATGCTCACCGGCCGGCACAAGGCGCTGTCCATGGTCGAGGGCGTGCAGCACGGCGACGTCGACGGCATCGCGTTCGTCGGCTACCACGCGGGCGCCGGCATGGAGGGCGTCCTCGCGCACACCTACCTCGCCAACTCCATCACGGGCGTCTGGCTGAACGGTGTACGGGCGAGCGAGGGGCTGCTCAATGCCCAGGTCGTCGCCGAGTACGGGGTTCCCGTCGTGCTGGTCACCGGGGACGACGTCGCCTGCGAGGACGCGCTGGGGTACGCGCCCGAGGCGCTGAAGGTCGCGGTGAAGGACCACGTGTCGCGCTACGCGGCGGTGTGCCGCACTCCCGCCCGCACGGCGGCCGACATCCGGGCGGCGGCCAAGGAGGCGGCCGCGCTGGCGGTGCGCCACGAGCCCGTGCGAGGCGGCCCGTTCACCGTGGCCGTGGAGTTCGACGCGGAGCACCTGGCGATGGCCGCCACCGTCGTGCCGGGCGTGGACCGCATCGCGGAGCGGAAGGTGGCGTACACGAGCGAGACCATGTACGAGGGCATCCGCACCTTCAAGGCGGTCACCACGATCGTCTCGGCCGCGGTGGAGGAGCAGTATGGCTGAGCAGGCCGACGGGCCCGCGCTGGACGAGGTCGTGACGTTCACGTCCGACCTCATCCGGATCGACACCACCAACCGGGGCGGCGGGGACTGCCGGGAGCGGCCCGCCGCCGAGTACGCCGCCGCACGGCTCGCCGAGGCCGGCATCGAACCGGCCCTGCTGGAGCGCACCAAGGGGCGGACCAACGTCATCGCCCGGATCGAGGGCACCGACCCCTCGGCCGAGGCGCTGCTCCTCCACGGCCACCTGGACGTCGTGCCCGCGCAGGCCGCCGACTGGAGCGTGCACCCGTTCTCCGGGGAGATCCGCGACGGGGTCGTCTGGGGGCGCGGCGCCGTCGACATGAAGAACATGGACGCGATGATCCTGGCCGTCGTGCGCGGCTGGGCACGGCAGGGCGTCCGGCCCCGCCGGGACATCGTCATCGCGTTCACCGCCGACGAGGAGGCCAGCGCCGCGGACGGCGCCGGGTTCCTCGCCGACCGGCACCCCGGCTTGTTCGAGGGCTGCACCGAAGGCATCAGCGAATCGGGCGCCTTCACCTTCCACGACGGTGACGGACGGCAGATCTACCCCATCGCGGCCGGGGAACGCGGCACCGCCTGGCTCAAGCTCACCGCCCGCGGACGCACCGGGCACGGATCCAAGGTGAACCGGGACAACGCCGTGACCCGCCTCGCGGGCGCGATCGCGCGGATCGGCGCGCACGAGTGGCCGCTCCGGCTCACCCCGACCGTGCGCGCCGCGCTCACCGAACTCGCCGTGCTCTACGGCGTCGAGACCGACCTCACCGATGTGGACGCGCTGCTGGAGAAGCTCGGCCCGGCCGCGAAACTCGTCGAGCCGACCCTCCGCAACAGCGCCAACCCGACGATGCTGGACGCCGGTTACAAGATCAACGTCGTTCCCGTCGAGGCCGTGGCCCACGTGGACGGCCGGTACCTGCCCGGCGGCGAGGAGGAGTTCCGCAGCACCCTCGACCGGCTCACGGGGCCGCACGTGGACTGGGAGTTCCACCACCGGGAGGTCGCCCTGGAGTCGCCGGTGCACTGCGCGACCTTCGCCGGCATGCGCGCCGCCGTCGAGGAGTTCGCGCCCGAGGGGCACGTGGTGCCGTTCTGCATGCCCGGCGGCACCGACGCCAAGCAGTTCTCCCGCCTCGGCATCACCGGCTACGGCTTCACCCCGCTGAAACTGCCGGACGGCTACGACTACGCGGCCATGTTCCACGGGGTCGACGAGCGGGTACCGGTCGAGGCGCTGCACTTCGGTGTCCGCGTACTCGACCGGTTCCTGCGGACGGCCTAGGAGAATGGGGGAGACGGTGCGGACGCTGGCCTACGGGGCGTGGCCCTCACCCATCGACGCGGCCCTGGCCGCCGCCCACGACGGGCACCCGGAGTACGTGGGCTTCGTCGGCGAGGAGGTGTGGTGGACCGAGCCGCGCCCCGCCGAGGGCGGTCGGCGCACCCTGGTGCGGCGGCACACCGACGGCCGGGAGGAGTCGCTGCTGCCCGCGCCGTGGAACGTGCGCAGCCGGGTCATCGAGTACGGCGGGCACCCCTGGGCCGCCGTCGCGGGTGAGGCCGGGCCCTTGGTGCTGTTCGTGAACTTCGCCGACCAGCGGCTGTACCGCTGGGAGCCGGGAGGCGAGCCGCGCCCGCTGACACCCGTCTCCCCGGTGGGCGGCGGTCTGCGCTGGGCCGAACCGCTGCCGCTGCCCGAACGGGGCGAAGTGTGGTGCGTGCTGGAGGAGTTCACCGGCGAGGGGCCCACCGACGTGCGCCGCGTCCTGGCCGCCGTCCCGCTGGACGGCTCCGCGGCCCGCGACCGGGACGCCGTACGCGAACTCACCGACGCCCGGCACCGGTTCGTCACCGGGCCGAAGCTCTCACCCGACGGGCGGCGGGCCGCCTGGCTCGCCTGGGACCATCCCCGCATGCCCTGGGACGGCACCGAACTGCTCCTCGCCGACGTCGCCCCTGACGGCACCCTGCGCGGCGCCCGGGCCGTGGCCGGCGGTCCCGGCGAGTCGATCGCCCAGGCCGACTGGACCCATGACGGCCGCCTGCTGCACGCGAGCGACCGCACCGGCTGGTGGAACCTCTACCTGGACGGCGAGCCGCTGTGCCCCCGCGAGGAGGAGTTCGGCGGGGCGCTGTGGAAGCTCGGGTCGAGATGGTTCACGCCGCTGGAGAGCGGTCTGATCGCCGTCGTGCACGGCCGGGGCACCACCGCCCTCGGCATCCTGGACCCCGAGACGAGCGAGGTCGTCGACGCGGCCGGGCCCTGGACCGAGTTCGCCCCCACCCTGGCCGCACACGGTGAACAGGTCGTCGCCGTCGCCGCCAGCCCGCGCAGCGACTACGAGGTCGTCGAACTGGACGCCCGCACAGGCCGGGCCCGGGTCGTCGGCGCCGAGCACGACGACGCCGTGGATCCCGCGTACTACCCCGAGCCGCAGATCCGCACCTTCACCGGCCCCGACGGACGCGACATCCACGCCCACATCTACCCGCCGCACCATCCCGGCTGCGTCGCGCCCGGCGACGAACTGCCGCCCTACGTCATCTGGGCGCACGGCGGGCCCACCGGCCGCGCGCCGCTCGTGCTGGACCTGGAGATCGCCTACTTCACCTCGCGCGGCATCGGAGTCGCCGAGGTCGACTACGGCGGCTCCACGGGATACGGCCGCCCGTACCGCGAGCGGCTGCGCGAGCAGTGGGGCGTGGTCGACGTCGAGGACTGCGCCGCCGTCGCCCTCGCCCTCGCCGACGAGGGCACCGCCGACCGCGCCCGGCTCGCCGTCCGGGGCGGCAGCGCGGGCGGCTGGACCGCGGCCGCCTCGCTCACCACCACCGACGTCTACGCCTGCGGCACGATCAAGTACCCCATCCTGGACCTCGCCGGCTGGGGCACGGGGGAGACCCACGACTTCGAGTCGCGGTACCTGGAGAGCCTGATCGGGCGGCTCGCCGACGTGCCCGCCCGGTATGCGCAGCGCTCGCCCGCCGCTCACGCCGACCGGCTCACCGTGCCGTTCCTGCTGCTCCAGGGCCTGGACGACGTGATCTGCCCGCCCGCCCAGTGCGAGCGCTTCCTGGCCCGGCTGGCGGGCCGGAAGGTGCCGCACGCGTATCTCGCCTTCGAGGGAGAGGGGCACGGCTTCCGGAAGGCCGAGACCATGGTGCGCGCCCTGGAGGCCGAACTGTCCTTGTACGCCCAGGCGTTCCGCCTGGATCCGCCCGGTATCCCGACCCTGGAGCTCGCCGAGTGAACCCGTTGGTACGACCGCCCCGGCTCGCCCCCGGTGCCCGGGTCGCCGTCGTCGCGCCGAGCGGGCCCGTGCCCGAGGAGCGGCTGCAGGCCGGGCTCGACATCCTGCGCGGCTGGGACCTCGATCCGGTCGTGACACCCCAGGTGCTGGGCCGACACAGGCAGTTGGGCTACCTCGCCGGTACGGACGCGCAGCGGGCCGCCGACCTGCAGAACGCCTGGTGCGATCCGTCCGTCGCGGCCGTGCTGTGCGCCCGGGGCGGATACGGGGCGCAGCGCATGGTCGACCTGCTCGACTGGGCGGCGATGCGGGCGGCCGGCCCGAAGGTGCTCGCCGGGTTCAGCGACATCACTGTCCTGCACCAGGCTTTCGCCACCCGCCTGGGCCTGGTCACCCTGTACGGACCCGCGGCCGCCGGCGTGGACTTCCTCAAGAACGCCCGGGCCCAGGAACATCTGCGGGCCACCCTCTTCGCTCCCGAGTCGGTGCGGACCGTCACGGCCACACCCCCGGGCGGCACCGCTCTGGTCCCGGGCCGGGCGCGGGGCGTGACCCTGGGCGGCTGCCTGAGCCTGCTCGCGAGCGACCTCGGCACCCCGCACGCCCCTGCCGGGGCGCGGGGCGGGCTGCTGCTGATGGAGGACGTCGGCGAGAGCCCTTACCGCCTGGACCGGTACCTGACCCAACTCCTGCGCAGCGGCTGGCTCGACGGCGTCGCCGGGATCGCGCTCGGGTCCTGGGAGGGGTGCGGCCCCTACGAAGAGCTGCGCGCGGTTCTGGCCGACCGGCTCGGGGGGCTGGGTGTCCCGGTCGTGGAGGAGTTCGGGTTCGGGCACGGACCGGGCGCGCTGACGATGCCCTTCGGGGTGCGGGCCGAACTGGACGCCGGGGCAGCCACGTTGACGCTCGACGAGCCGGCCCTGAGCTGAGCGGATCGCTCCTGAAATCCTGTCAAGAAACCCCCGTTTCGGTGATTGACGGCTGCTGACACGCGTCACACCATGACAACCGAATTAGTACCTACTGGTCGGTATCCAGGTGTCCCCTCCCGTGGAGGTCCGTGTGTCCCGACGCGTGCCCAGATCCCGCGCCCCCTCGCTCTGGCTCTGGGCGCCGCGCTGGCCGTGCCCCTCGCCCTCACCCCGCCCGCGAACGCGAAGTCGAACACGACGGGCACCTACCGTGATCGCGGCGAGCGACGACGCGTACTTCGGCAACCGGGGGATCAAACCGGTCACCGTCGTCAGCGGGCCGCGCGACACCGGGACGCTCCGGCTGCCGGTCGTCGGGCCCTGAAGGACCCCGGCGGCGCGGTTACCGTGGCAGGGTGCCGCACCACACATCCCGCCACCTCGCCGAGGGCCCCCGGGTGGTCGTACGCCCCTTCACCTACGAGGACGGCGCCGAGTTCACCGCCCGCGCCCGGGAGAGCAAGGACCTGCACCGCCCGTGGCTCTTCCCGCCCACCACCACGCAGGCCTACACCGCCTACGCCGGCCGGCTGATCGAGGACCGGTCCAAGGCCGGGTTCCTGGTGTGCGAGAAGAGCGACGGAGCCATCGGCGGGTTCATCAACATCAACAACATCGTCGAGGGCGGCTTCCAGTCCGGGGCACTGGGCTACGGCGCCTTCGCGCACGCCGCGGGGCGTGGGCTGATGCGCGAAGGGCTGGACCTCGTCGTGCGGTACGCGTTCGGCCCGATGCGGCTGCACCGGCTGGAGATCAACGTCCAGCCGGGCAACGCCGCGTCGATCGCCCTGGCCCGCCGCTGCGGGTTCCGTCTGGAGGGCTTCTCGCCGAAGATGCTCTTCGTCGACGGGGCCTGGCGCGATCACCAACGCTGGGCGATCACCACCGAGATGGTCACCCGGCAGGGGCCGCGCTGAGCCCCGGGCGGCGCCTACGCCCGGCGGTCCACGTACTCGTAGACCGACCCGTCCGGATGCAGGGCGATCAGGTTGCGGCCCGCGGGCGAGGCGATCGGGCCCGCGACGATGTGGGCCCCCAGGTCGGTCAGCACCTTGTGGGTCTCCTCGACATCCGTCACGGCGATCGTCGCGGCGACCTTGCGCAGCACCTCCAGTTCGGCCGGGGGACCGCTCATCAGCAGGAAGCAGCCGATCGCCGCCACCTGGACACCGCCCCGTTCGAAGCGCTGGGCTCTGCCGCCCGCCAGCCGCTCGTAGAAGGGGATCGCGGTCTCGAGGTCGTCGACGCAGACGCGCAGTGTGGCACCCAGAATCTCCATGCCACCGAGCCTAGTTACGCGCAGGGGGGCGAGGGTACCCGGCCGGGTATGAAGCCGTTGGCTCACCTGGAGCATCTGGACAAGCACCTGGTCGACGAGCTGGCACAGGTGGCGCGCGAGAGCGTACGGGAGGAACTGCGCGAGCAGACACGCAAGCAGCGCCGCAAGGCAGCGCTGTACGCCGCGTCCGGCGCCCTCGCCCTCTACGCGGGCGCGGCTCTCGCGCTCGCCGTGGGGCTGACCCTCGCCCTCGCCCTGCCCGACTGGGCCGCCGCGCTGATCACCGCCGTGATCCTGGGCGCGCTGGCCTATGTGCTGCGCGGCATGGCCCGGCCGTCCCGGTCGGGTCGGGGGCACGCGGCCGGGGTGGCGACGGGCGGGGACGACGCCCGCCGGACCGCCGCCGGGGCCGTCGGCGGCATGCCGTATCCGCCCGTGCCACCGGCCCCGTCCGGCGGGACGGCCGCCCCGGGCACCGTGCCCCCGCGACCGGCGGCCGCCCCGGACGTACCCCACCGCGGGGTGTGATGCCGGGTGCGCTGGACCGGACCGTCGCACCGGCATGGCCGGGTGGTCGTGGTGAGTGGTCCGGCAGCGTAGTCGGATGAGCCACGGTCCGGGCCTTCGCCGCCCGCGGCGACGAAGTCGCCCTGCGCTCGCCCGCGGGCACCAGATCGACGCTCAGCGGGAGGAGGGCCGCACCGAGGGCCGGCGAACCTCTGGTCACCGGCTGACGGGCCGCACCGAGGGCCGGTGAACCTCTGATGACCGCGGACGGGCCGCACGGGCGGGACTTCGGCGCCCACAGCCGCTTCGACGACGAATCCGCCGACCACGGCCCGCGGCAGTGGCTCCCGCGGCATCGCGGCTGGAGGGGCGCGGCCCTCACCGCGGGAGCGGGCGTTCTGGCGGCCCGCAGGCCGGCGGCTCTCGTCCGCCGCTTGCCCGCCGGTCCGCTAGGTGCTTTCCGCGCCGTCTCGCGCGTCGGCCGCTGTGCCGGCGGCCGTGCCGCCGCCTTCGGAGCCGTCGAGGAACCGCAGCAGTACCGCCGCCTCCGCCCGCAGCCGTTCGGCCCGGGCCGCATGCGCGGGTGCGGTCAACTGCGCTGCCGCTTCCAGCCGTTCGGCGGCCTCGGCACGTACGACGGCCACCGTCTCCCGCTCGCTGAGCTCCCGCCGGGCCGCCTCCGTGGCGCCCGCGCCGACCGGCGAGGCCTCCAGAGCGCCGGCGCGGGACGCGGTCGCGTCCACCGGCACCGCCTCGGCGTTGTCCAGTGCGGACAGCGTGCCGCGCAGGGCGCTCACGGCAACCTTGTCCCGGGCCCGCATCGCTTCCGGCAGGGCCTCACGCATACGTAGGTGAACAGACATGCGGCGACTCTAGGCGACCCGGTACCCCTTCACCTCCCGATTTCTCACCTCCCGGTTTCGGAGGTGAACGCATGGCCCACGGGCCGGGCCGGGCGGACGCGTTCGGCGAGGACGCGCCTCGTCAGATGGACTGCTGGAGCTGCGGCAGAACCTTCGTGCGATAGAAGTCGAAGAAGCCGCGCAGGTCGGGGCCGATCTGGTTCACGTACACCCGGTCGAATCCCGCGTCCGCGAACTGCTTCAGCTCCGCCACGTGTTCATCCACGATGTCGCCGCACACCCGGTTCTCGCGCACCATGTCCTCGGTGACGAGCTGCTGCGCCTGCTCGAAGTGCTTGGGGGAGGGCAGCACCTGGCCGAGCTCGCCCGGCAGCTGCTCGTTCGCCCAGAGCCGGTGGACGGTCCGCACGGCCTCGTCCTTGTCGGTGCCGTAGCAGACCTTGGTGCCGCCGCTGACCAGCTTTCCGCCGCCACCGCCCTTGCGGTACTGCTCCACCATCGTCTCGTCGGGCATCACCGTGATGTACCCGTCGCCGACGCGGGAGGCGAGCTGGGTCGCCGCCGGGCCGAAGCCGGAGATGTCGATCGGGATCGGCTCGTCCGGGACGGTGTACAGACGTGCGTTCTCCACCGTGTAGTGCGGGCCGTGGTGGTTGACCTCCTCGCCGGTGAACAGCCGGCGCATCACCTGGATGGCCTCCTCCAGCATCTCCAGCCGGACATGGGCCGGCGGCCAGTGGTCGCCCAGGATGTGCTCGTTGAGCGCCTCGCCGGAGCCGACACCGAGCCGGAAGCGGTTGTTCGTCATCACCGCGCTGGTCGCCGCGGCCTGCGCCACCACCGCCGGATGCATGCGCACGGTCGGGCAGGTCACCGCCGTCTCGATCGGCAGGGACACCGCCTGCGACAGCGCGCCGATCACCGACCACACGAACGGGCTCTGGCCCTGCTCGTCGTTCCACGGGTGGTAGTGGTCCGAGATCCACAGCGCCTGGAATCCGGCCTGTTCGGCCATCCGCGCCTGCTCGATCAGCTCGGCCGGTCCGTACTGCTCGCACGAGAGGAAGTAACCGTACTCGGGCATGGGGAGTGCCTCCGCGACATCGGCGGTCCGTATCCCGCACCGGGTACCCGGGCGCGGGGCCGGAAACCGGCGGCGTCGGGGCGAGCGGGGCCCGGCCGACGTTTGGGCGACCGGGCCAGGGGGACGCGGAAAGCTGCCCGAGCCACGCGACAGCGCCGGAGGCGAGCGACTGTGAGTCGACCCCGCATCCTGATCGTCGGTGCCGGCTTCGCCGGATACCGCACGGCCCGCACCCTGTCCCGGATCACCCGGGGCCGGGCCCACATCACCCTGTTGAACCCGACCGACTACTTCCTGTACCTGCCCCTGCTGCCCCAGGTCGCCGCCGGCATCCTGGAGCCGCGTCGGGTCACCGTCTCCCTCTCGGACTCGCTGCCGAACGTACGGCTCGTACTCGGTGAGGCCGACCGGATCGACCTCGACGACCGCACACTGCACTACACCGGCCCCGAGGGCGGCGATGGCACCCTCTCCTACGACCGGCTGGTGCTCGCCGCGGGCAGCGTCAACAAGCTGCTGCCCATCCCCGGTGTCGCCGAGCACGCGCACGGGTTCCGCGGGCTGCCCGAGGCGCTGTACCTGCGCGATCACGTGACCCGGCAGGTGGAGCTCGCGGCTTCCGACGACGACCCCGAAACGTGCGCCGCACGGTGCACCTTCGTCGTCGTGGGCGCCGGATACACAGGGACCGAGGTCGCCGCGCACGGCCAGATGTTCACCGATGCGCAGGTGCGCAAGCACCCTCTGCGGCAGGGCATGCGGCCGCGCTGGATGCTGCTGGACGTGGCGCCGCGGGTGCTGCCCGAGATGGACGAGAAGCTTTCCGCCACCGCCGACCGGGTCCTGCGTCAGCGGGGTGTGGACGTCCGGATGGGGACCTCCGTCAAGGAGGCCACATCCGAGGGGGTTGTGCTGACCGACGGCGAGTTCGTCGCGACCCGGACCCTGGTGTGGTGCGTGGGCGTGCGTCCCGACCCGCTGGTGGAGTCCCTCGGACTGCCCCAGGAGAAGGGACGGCTGCTCGTCGATCCGCACCTGAGGGTGCCGGGCCGGCCGGAGCTGTTCGCGTGCGGTGACATCGCCGCGGTACCCGATCTGGAGCATCCGGGGAGCTATACGCCGATGACCGCGCAGCACGCCTGGCGGCACGGCAAGGTCGCGGCGGAGAACGTCGCTGCGTCGCTCGGGCTGGGCGGTGCGCACAAGCCGTACCGCCACCGCGATCTGGGGTTCGTCGTCGACCTGGGTGGGGCGAAGGCCGCCGCCAACCCGCTGGGTGTGACCCTCTCCGGTGTGCCCGCCGGTGCGGTGACACGGGGCTACCATCTCGCCGCGATGCCCGGGAACCGGGTCCGGGTCGCGGCGGACTGGCTGCTGGACGCCGTACTGCCGCGCCAAGCCGTGCAGTTGGGGCTCATACGGTCCTGGTCGGTGCCGCTGGACACGTCGTCCCCGGAGGTGGCCCGCGTGCCGGGCGGCCCCGGTGAGCGGCAGGAGGCGAACGCCCGGTCCGGGCCGGGGGCGGCGCTCGCGGCCGACACGGACGACGGGGGTACCGGCGGGGAACGGCCCGGCCGGGCCGTTCCCCGGGAGGAGCCCGCGAAGGGGCAGCCCGGATCCGGGGCGACGCAGGTACGGCCCGGATCCGGGGCCGCGGAACCCCGGTCCGAGTCCGACACCCCCAAGGGCCGCCCGGCAGCAGACCGGCCGCGCGCTGAGCCGGCCAAGGGTCAGCCGGGTGGTGAGCCCGCCAAGGGTCAGCCCGGTGGTGAGCCCGCCAAGAATCAGCCCGGTGGTGAGCCCGCCAGGAACCAGCCGGGTGGTGAGCCCGCCGAGAAGCAGCCGGGTGGTGAGCCCGCCGAGAGCCAGCCGGGTGGTGAGCCCGCCGAGAGCCAGCCGGGTGGTGAGCCTGCCAAGAATCAGCCGGGTGGTGAGCCCGCCAAGAATCAGCCGGGTGGTGAGCCTGCCAAGAATCAGCCGGGTGGTGAGCCCGCCAAGAATCAGCCTGGTGGTGAGCCTGCCAAGAATCAGCCGGGTGGTGAGCCCGCCAAGAGCCAGCCTGGTGGTGAGCCTGCCAAGAATCAGCCGGGTGGTGAGCCCGCCGAGAGCCAGCCTGGTGGTGAGCCTGCCAAGAATCAGCCGGGTGGTGAGCCCGCCGAGAGCCAGCCTGGTGGTGAGCCCGCCAAGAATCAGCCGGGTGGTGAGCCTGCCAAGAATCAGCCGGGTGGTGAGCCCGCCGAGAATCAGCCGGGTGGTGAGCCCGCCAGGAATCAGCCTGGTGGTGAGCCCGCCGAGAGCCAGCCTGGTGGTGAGCCCGCCAGGAATCAGCGGGGTGGTGAGCCCGCCAAGAATCAGCCTGGTGGTGAGCCCGCCAGGAATCAGCCTGGTGGTGAGCCCGCCAGGAACCAGCCTGGTGGTGAGCCCGCCAAGAATCAGCCCGGTGGTGAGCCCGCCAGGAACCAACCCGCCCCGGCACCCGCGCCAGGTCGGCCACCCGCGGGTGACCCCGCCCCCGGCCCCGTCAAACGAACCGACGCCCCGGACGACTCCGGGAAAGGAGACTCATGAACACCGGTGAACTCACCGACCTCGGACAGCAGCTGCGGGTGGACAGCGTCCGCGCCGCCGCCGCGGCGGGATCCGGGCACCCGACGTCCTCGATGTCCGCCGCCGATCTGGTGGCCGTCCTGTTCGCACACCACTTCCGCTACGACTTCGACCGCCCCGCCCACCCGGGCAACGACCGCTTCGTCCTGTCCAAGGGCCACGCCTCCCCGCTGCTCTACTCCGCCTACAAGGCGGCCGGCGCCATCGACGACGAGGAACTGCTCACCTTCCGCAAGCTGGGCAGCCGCCTTGAGGGGCACCCCACCCCGCAGCGTCTGCCGTGGGTCGAGACCGCCACCGGCTCGCTCGGGCAGGGCCTGCCCGTCGGGGTCGGCATCGCGCTGGCCGGCAAGCGGCTCGACCGCACCGGCTACCGCACCTGGGTGCTGTGCGGCGACAGCGAGCTGGCCGAGGGGTCCGTCTGGGAGGCCGCCGAGCACGCCGGGTACGAGCACCTGGACAACCTCACCGTGATCGTCGACGTCAACCGCCTCGGCCAGCGCGGCCCCACCCGGCACGGCCACGACCTGGACGCCTACGCCCGCCGCTTCCAGGCCTTCGACTGGCACACCATCGAGGTCGACGGCCACGACGTGGACGCCGTGGACCGCGCCTACGGAGAGGCCGCGTCCACGAAGGGCCAGCCCACCGCGATCCTCGCCCGCACACTGAAGGGCAAGGGCGTCGAGGCCGTCCAGGACCGCGAGGGCCTGCACGGCAAGCCGCTGCCGGAGGCCGAGGAGGCGATCACCGCACTCGGCGGCCCGCGCGACCTCCGCGTCCGGGTGCAGGAGCCGCCCACCGCCCGCATGCTGCACTCCGTCCACACCGGCGACTTCGAGCTCCCGAGGTGGGACAAGGGCGAGGAGGTCGCCACCCGCAACGCCTTCGGTGAGGCGCTGACCGCCCTCGGCACCGGCCGCGGCGACATCGTCGCCCTGGACGGCGAGGTCGGCGACTCCACCCGCGCCGAGTTCTTCGCCAAGGAGCACCCGGAGCGCTACTTCGAGTGCTACATCGCCGAGCAGCAGCTCGTCGCCTCGGCGGTCGGTCTCGCGTCCCGCGGCTGGGTGCCGTACGCCGCGACGTTCGCGGCGTTCCTGACCCGCGCCCACGACTTCATCCGGATGGCGTCCGTCAGCGGCTCCGGCATCAACCTCGTCGGCTCGCACGCGGGCGTCGCCATCGGCGAGGACGGGCCCAGCCAGATGGGCCTGGAGGACCTGGCGATGATGCGGGCGGTGCACGGCTCGACCGTGCTGTACCCGTGCGACGCCAACCAGACCGCACGCCTGGTCGGCGCGATGGCCGGCCTGGAGGGCGTCCGCTACCTGCGCACCTCGCGCGGTGAGAGCCCCGTGATCTACGGCCCCGACGAGGACTTCCCGGTCGGCGGCAGCAAGGTGTTGCGCTCCTCCGGCCAGGACCGGCTGACCCTCGTCACGGCGGGCGTCACCGTGCACGAGGCACTGGCCGCCGCCGAGGCCCTGGAGCAGGAGGGCATCGCCGTGCGGGTGATCGACCTGTACTCCGTGAAGCCCGTCGACCGGGCCACCCTGCGCCGGGCCGCCGAGGAGACCGGCTGCCTGGTGACCGTCGAGGACCATCACCCCGAGGGCGGCATCGGGGACGCGGTCCTCGACGCCTTCACCGACGGGCGTCCCGTACCACGCCTGGTGCGGCTCGGCGTGCGCACGATGCCGGGCTCGGCGTCCCCGGAGGAGCAGCTGCGCGCCTCGGGCATCGACGCGGAGTCCATCGCGGCGGCCGGACGGCTGTTGGTGGAGGAAGCGGTCGTGCGGTGAGCGGCGGCGACGGTACGCGCAGGGTGCGGGCGGGCCGCCGCACGGTGGAGGTGCACCGGCCGGACAAGGTGCTCTTCCCCGGCGGCGGCGACGCCAAGGAGTACACCAAGGGCGACCTGGTGGACTACTACCGTGCCGTCGCGCCCTTCATGCTGCCGCATCTGCGTGGCCGCCCGCTGATGCTGGAACGGCGTCCGGACGGCATCGACGGACCGACGTTCATGCAGAAGAACACCCCGGAGCACTACCCGGAGTGGATCCCCCGCGCAGAGGTGGCCAAGGAGGGCGGCATCGTCCGGCACACCGTCTGTGACGACACGGCCACCCTCGTCTACCTGGCCGACCAGGCGAGCATCACCCTGCACCGCTGGCTGTCCCGGGCCGGCGGCGTGGACCACCCCGACCGGCTGGTCTTCGACCTCGATCCGTCGGGGGACGACTTCGAGGCCGTGCGCAAGGCCGCCCGGCTGCTCGGGGAGCTGCTCGACGAGCTGGAGCTGCCCTCGGCGCCGATGACCACCGGCTCGCGCGGGCTGCACGTGATCGTGCCCCTGAACGGACGGCACGACTTCGACGAGGCGCGCGGCTTCGCCCGGGACGTCGCCGACCTGCTCGCCGCCGCGCACCCCGACCGGCTCACCACCGCCGCCCGCAAGAAGGACCGCGGCGAGCGGCTCTACCTCGACATCCAGCGCAACGCCTACGCCCAGACCGCCGTCGCGCCCTACACGGTGCGGCCCCGCCCGGGCGCGCCGGTGGCCACCCCTCTCACGTGGGGCCGGCTCGACGATCCGGAGCTGCACGCCCGCCGCTGGACCATCGCCGACGCCGTCGAGCAGGCCCGCACCAATCCCTGGTCAGGCCTGCTGAATCGGGGCCGGGCGCTGGGACCGGCCCGGCGGCGGCTGAACGCCCTGCGCGGCTGAACCGCCCGTCCCCGGCCCGGCGGGTGGCGGATGCATGCGTTCGGAGAGGTTTGGCGAACAAGGTTGCGGCCAGACGGAGGGGGAGGTGGCCATGTCGAACACAAACAACACGCGAGAGTCGCAGAGTTCACAGAAGTCACAGGACTCAGAGAACTCGAGCGAGACGAACGACGACCGAACGGCCCGGAAGCGGCCCAGCCCGATGGAGGTGCTGCGTCAGGCGCGCGGCCAGCTCGCCGAGCTCACCGGGATGGAAGCCGAGTCCGTGTCGTCCTTCGAGCAGACAGAGGCGGGTTGGGCGCTGGAGGTCGAGGTTCTCGAACTCGAGCGCGTACCCGACACGATGAGCCTGATGGCGAGCTACCAGGTGGAACTCGATCCCGACGGGCAGCTCACCGGTTACCGGCGCGTGCGCCGCTATGAACGAGGTCGGTCCGACGCGCGCAGGGGCGGCTAGGCCCCCTGACCGGACCCGCACCCACACACACGAGGAGGAACACCCCGCATGACAGTCGTACCGGCACAGCAGTCCGGCGGCGGAGGCGGCAGCAGCGGTCTCTATGACGTGCTTGAGCTCGTCCTGGACAGGGGGCTCGTCATCGACGCATTCGTGCGTGTCTCCCTGGTCGGCATCGAGATCCTCAAGATCGACGTCCGCGTCGTCGTCGCCAGCGTCGACACCTACCTCCGCTTCGCCGAGGCGTGCAACCGGCTCGACCTGGAGGCCGGGCCGCGCAAGGACCCGGGCCTGCCCGATCTGGTCGGCGAGATGACCGAGTCCGGCGCCCGCGGCAAGTCGAAGGGGGCGCTGTCCGGTGCCGCCGAGACCATCTCCGACGCCTTCAAGCAGGGGCGGAGCGAAGACTCCGAGCGGGAGACCGAGTCTCGTCCGCGAGCCCGCAAGAGCACGTCGTCCCGCCGTAAGGAGGAGCAGGAGTGAGCACGTACGTCTACGGCATCGCCGCCGGTTCGCACCCCGGGCTGCCCGAGGGCATGAGTGGCGTCGGCGACCCGCCGCGCCCGGTGCGCATCCTGCGCGAAGGTGACCTCGCGGCGGTCGTCAGTGAGGCGCCCGACGGGCTGCGGCCCAAGCGGAAGGAACTGCTCGCCCACCAGAACGTGCTCAGCGAGGCCGGTGCGGCCGGGTGCGTGCTGCCCATGCGGTTCGGCAGTGTCGCTCCGGACGACAACTCCATCACCGCGGTGCTCGCCGAGCGCGCCGAGCACTACAAGGAGCGGCTGCGGGCGCTGGACAACCGGGTCGAGTACAACGTCAAGGCCAACCACGTCGAAGAGGCCGTCCTGCACCAGGTGATGGCCGAGAGCCCCGACATTCGCGGGCTCGCGGAGGCCAACCGGCAGGCCGGCGGCGGCAGTTACGACGACAAGATCCGGCTCGGCGAGATGGTCGCCGCCGCGGTCAAGGCCAAGGAGTCGGACGACGGCGCCGCGGTGCGGCGCGCCCTGGAAGGGGCCGCCGACGACATGAGCGTGGGCCCGGAGTCCACCGGCTGGCTGGCCAATGTGTCGTTCCTGGTGGACAGGGATTCGGCCGAGTCCTTCCTGGCCGCGGTCGAGCAGGTCCGCAAGGACATGCCGCACCTGGAGGTGCGGGTCAACGGCCCGCTGCCGCCGTACAGCTTCGTCGAGCCCGGCCCGGTCGAGCCCGCGGGCACGGTGGCGAGCGGAACGGACACCGGAGCGGGGTGATGACGTGGGCCTGATCTCTGAGGTGCTGCTGCTGCCGTTCGCACCGGTACGCGGCAGCGCCTGGGCCATCAAGCAGGTAGTCCAGGAGGCCGAGCGGATCTACTACGACCCCGCCACGATCCGGGCCGAACTGGCCCGCCTTGAGGAGCAGATGGAGGCCGGAGAGATCACGGAGGAGGAGTTCGACCGTCTCGAGGACGATCTCCTCGACCGGTTGGAGATCGCTTCGCGCGGCAGCGCGGGAACAGGCAACGGGACAACACCATGAACCGAACGGGACTGGGTCTCGCCATAGGGGCCGGATACCTCCTGGGACGGACCAAGAAACTGAAGATGGCGATGGCCGTCGGTGGGCTGGTCGCCGGGAAGAAGCTGAACCTGAGCCCGCGCATGGTCGCGGATCTGCTCCAGCAGCAGTTGCGGGACAACCCGCAGTTCAAGGAGATCGGCGACCAACTGCGCCAGGACCTGCGCGGTGTCGGCAAGGCCGCCTCCGGCGCCATGGTCGAGCGGCAGCTCGACGCCCTCGCCGACCGACTGCACGGCCGTACCGCACAGGTGCGCGACCAGCTGTCGGGCGTGGCGCCCGGCGGCAAGGACGACGACGCCGAGGACGCCGAGTACGAGGACGAAGAGCCCGAGGACTCCGAAGCCCGCGAGGACGAGGAGCCCGAGGCGGACGAGCCCGAGGACTCCGGCCCTGAGGAAGAGGAGGAGGAGCCGAAGGCCAAGAGGGCCGCCAAGAAGGCGCCGGCCAAGAAGGCTCCCGCCAAGAAGACCGCCAAGAAGGCCCCCGCGAAGAAGACCGCGGCCGGCCGCAAGACGGCGGCGAAGAGCACGGCCGCCAAGAAGGCGACCTCCGGGAGCAGAGGCGGCAGCGCACGCTCCCGACTGCCGAAGGGAGGCGGTGAGGGATGAGCGACACTCTCGGCTCGGCGAAGTCCGCCGCCGACGGAGCGGCGAAGAACCCGCTCACCGACCTGGCCCACAGCGAGGCCGCGGACCGGCTGAAGGCCGAACTGCAGGAGTACCTCGCCGCCCAGGCCACGCGCATGCTGACCGGCGTCGGCCGCAAGCTCGGCGAGACCACCGGCAAACTGAACGACATCGCCGAGGGCAACAGCCCCGGTTTCGCCAAGCTCGCTCTCGACGGCGGCCGCAAGATCGCGGAGGGCAAGGGCCCCCTGCGCTCCGCGATGGAAGTCGGCGGCTCTCGCCTCAAGGACAAGGTCACAGGTGCCTTCAAGGGCCTGGGCGGCAAGGGGAAGGGCAAGGGCCGTTCCGGCAACAAGCCCACCGTCATCATCGAGCACATCGATGTCGGTGTGCCGCTGCGCACCGCGTACGACCAGTGGACCCAGTACCAGGACTTCAGCACCTTCGCAAAGGGCGTCAAGAGCGCGAGCCGCGACGACGACACCCACTCCGACTGGCAGACGAAGATCTGGTGGTCCAACCGCAGCTGGAAGGCGAAGACGACCGAGCAGGTCCCCGACGACCGCATCGCCTGGACCTCCGAGGGCGCCAAGGGCACCACGAAGGGCGTCGTCTCCTTCCACCGGCTCACCGACAACCTCACCCGCGTCCTGCTCGTCATCGAGTACTACCCCTCCGGCCTCTTCGAGAAGACCGGCAACATCTGGCGCGCTCAGGGCCGCCGGGCCCGGCTCGATCTCAAGAACTTCGTCCGCTTCATCACGATCAAGGGCGAGGCGGAGGACGGCTGGCGCGGTGAGATCAGAGACGGCGAGGTCGTCCGCAGCCACGAGGACGCGCTCGCCGAGGAGGAGTCCGAGGAGGAGTCCGAGGACGAGCGCCCCGAGGGCGAAGAGGCCGAGGACGAGTACGACGTGGACGAGCCGGAAGAGGAAGGCGAACTGGAGCCCGAGGGCGAGCAAGAGGACGACTCCGAGGCCGAGTACGACGAGGAAGCCGAAGGCGAGGAACTGCCCGAGGAGGAGGAAGAGCCCAAGGAGGAAGAGCCCGAGGGCGAGTACGAGGACGAGGAGTACGAGGACGAGGAAGTCGAGGCAGGGAGCCGGCGATGACGACGCCCAGCAGGATGCCCGAGCCCTACGGCCAGGGAGGCGGTGCCAACCTCGCCGACATTCTCGAGAGGGTGCTGGACAAGGGCATCGTCATCGCGGGCGACATCCGGATCAACCTGCTCGACATCGAACTCCTCACGATCAAACTGCGGTTGATCGTCGCCTCGGTCGACAAGGCGAAGGAGATGGGCATCGACTGGTGGGAGACGGACCCGGCGCTGAGCTCACGGGCCCGCCGTGACGAACTGACCCGTGAGAACGCCGAGTTGCGCGAGAGGCTGGCCCGGCTGGAGGAACTGGAGCTCGGCCACGCGGACAAGAGGGAGGCACCGTGACCGGACTGCGGTACGTCTACGCCGTCTGCCGCCCCTTCGGCACACCGCTCCAGGCCCAGTTGACGGGCGTGGCCGGCGACCCGCCCAGGGCACTGACTCACCGCGGCCTGGTGGCCGTGGTGAGTCACGTGCCGGAGCGGGATTTCGCCGAGGAGCCGCTCCGGCGCCATCTGGAGGACCTGGACTGGCTCACCGAGACCGCCCGTGCCCACCAGGGCGTCATCGACGCACTCACCACGGTCACGACCCCGCTGCCGCTGCGGCTCGGCACCGTCTTCCACGACGACAGCGGCGTCCGCATGATGATGGAGGCGCGTGAGGAGGACTTCCTGCGCACCCTCGACCGGCTGGAGGGCCGGGTCGAGTGGGGCGTGAAGGTGTACGCGGAGTCCGAAGCACAGGAGAGCGCCGGGCCCCCGCAGAAGGCCACCTCGGGCCGGGACTATCTGCGACAGCGGCGTATGCAGACCCGGTCCCACGAGGAGATGTGGCAGAAGGCGGAGGCCTTCGCGACGCGGCTGCACGAAGAACTCTCCGCATTCGCGGAGGATTCCCGGCTGCACCCCCCGCAGAACCCCGCACTGTCCAAGGCGACCGGGCGGAACGTGCTGAACGCCGCCTATCTCGTTCCGCGTGCGCATTCCGAGGAGTTCGTGGAACTGGTGGACCGCACGAAGGGACAGGTGCCCGGAATGCGCGTCGAACTCACCGGCCCCTGGGCTGCCTACTCGTTCGCCGGGGAGACCACATGAACGACGGAGCGAAGACGTGACCGTAGTGGAACGCCGTGAGGTCGCCCTCGTGGACCTGCTCGACCGGCTGCTGGCCGGCGGAGTCGTGATCACGGGGGACATCACACTGCGCATCGCCGACGTCGACCTCGTCCGTATCGACCTCAACGCGCTCATCAGCTCGGTGAACGCCCAGGTGCCCTCACCGTTCGAGGAGTTGCTGTGACCCCGCCCGACCACCCCCGGCCGCGCTCCAACCGGATGGATCTGGAGCCCGATACCGTCGAGCGTGACCTGGTCAAACTCGTGCTGACGGTGGTGGAGCTGTTGCGTCAGCTCATGGAGCGCCAAGCGGTGCGGCGGTTCGACGTGGGGGATCTGAGCGAGGAGCAGGAGGAGCGGATCGGGCTCACGCTCATGCTGCTCGACGAGCGGATGACGGAGCTGCGCGACCGCTACGGACTGCGGCCCGAGGACCTCAACCTGGACCTCGGGCCGCTCGGACCGCTGCTTCCGCGGGAATGACGCACACGCGCTTCCCCGGCCCTGAGCGAGTCAGGGCCGGGGAAGCGCGTGCACATTCACCACCTGTACCAACGGCCCCTGCCGCCGGATGCCGACGTGCCGCGGACGAAGAATCCCAGCAGCCACAGGACGAGAACCGCGAGTGCGATCCACCAGAGAATTTCCACTGCGAATCCGGCGCCGAAAAGAATCAAAACCAGAAGCAGCACCAGCAGGATGGGAACCATAATAAGAACCTCCTGCTTTCAGAGTGTCCCGAAAATGGCGTTTCAGGCTTCCTTGCGGCAGATAATTTCTCCGTGCAGGACGCTGAACCAGCCGTCCTCCCGGGCGCCCCACTCCCGCCAGGCCTCGGCCGCGGCCCTCAGCCCCGCCTCGTCGGTGTGTCCGCCCTCGACGGCCCGGTCCGCGTACGCCGACGCCAGGGTGCGATCGGCCCACAGCCCGCTCCACCACGCCCGCTCCTGCGGCGTCGCGAAGGTCCAGGTGCCGGAGCTCGCCGTGACGTCCCTGAGCCCGGCCCGCAGGGCCCAGGCCTTCAGCCGGCGCCCGGCGTCCGGTTCGCCACCGTTGGCGCGGGCGACCCGACGGTAGAGGTCCAGCCAGGTGTCGAGCCCCTCGGACGCCGGATACCAGGTCATGGCCGCGTAGTCCGCGTCCCGCACGGCGACCAGGCCGCCCGGCCTGACGACCCGCCGCATCTCGCGCAGCGCTCGCACCGGATCGCCCACGTGCTGGAGCACCTGGTGGGCGTGGACCACGCAGAACGTGTCGTCCGGGTAGTCCAGGGCGTGCACGTCGGCGACCGCGAAGTCGATGTTGGCCAGCCCTCGCCCGGCCGCCGTGGCACGCGCCTGCTCCAGGATCTCCGGCGCCCGGTCGACCCCCGTGACCTGTCCGTCGGGCACGAGCTCGGCCAGATCGGCGGTGATCGTGCCCGGTCCGCAGCCGACGTCCAGGATCTTCATGTGGGGCGTGAGCGAGGGCAGCAGGTACGCGGCCGAGTTCGCGGCCGTCCGCCAGGCGTGCGAGCGCAGCACGGACTCGTGGTGCCCGTGGGTGTAGACGGCGGTCTCCCTGGGTTCCGGCATGGCGGATCCCACCCCTTCCGGTCGGGTCGGCGTGAGATCACCGTACGCGGGAACGCCGCATAGTGAGACCCGCATCCTGAAGTATGGACTGACGGTATGTCAGGGATATGCAATCCGCGCCAGGTCCACCTCATGCACGAGGATCTCTTCGCCGAGGTGGGGGAGGACGGGTTCGAGGTGGATGGCCATCGGCCCGAAACCGGTTTGCCCCGGGCACCCGCGCCCCCACAGAATCGGCCCCATGGGTCACCTCGAAGCCGCGCATCTGGAGTACTACCTGCCTGACGGAAGGGCGCTGCTCGGTGATGTCTCGTTCCGGGTGGGCGACGGGGCCGTCGTAGCCCTCGTGGGGCCCAACGGCGCCGGGAAGACCACCCTGCTGCGGATGCTCGCCGGTGAGCTCAAACCGCACGGCGGGTCCGTGGTCGTCGGCGGCGGGCTCGGGGTCATGCGGCAGTTCGTCGGATCCGTACGCGACGAGACGACCGTGCGGGACCTGCTGGTGTCCGTGGCGACGCCCCGTATCCGCGAGGCGGCCCGCGCCGTGGACGCCGCCGAGCACGCCATCATGACCGTCGACGACGAGGCCGCCCAGCTGAAGTACGCGCAGTCCCTCGCCGACTGGGCCGAGGCCCGCGGCTACGAGGCCGAGACGCTGTGGGACATGTGCACGACGGCCGCGCTGGGGGTGCCCTACGACAAGGCGCAGTTCCGGGAGGTCCGCACCCTGTCCGGCGGCGAGCAGAAGCGGCTCGTCCTCGAGGCGCTGCTGCGCGGCACCGACGAGGTGCTGCTCCTGGACGAGCCCGACAACTACCTCGACGTCCCCGGCAAGCGGTGGCTGGAGGAACGGCTGAAGGAGACCCGCAAGACGGTTCTCTTCGTCTCCCACGACCGCGAACTCCTCGCCCGCGCCGCCCAGCGCATCATCTCCCTGGAGCCCGGCCCCGCCGGTGCCGACGCCTGGGTGCACGGCGGCGGTTTCGCCACCTTCCACGACGCCCGGCGCGAGCGCTTCGCCCGCTTCGAGGAGCTGCGCAGGCGGTGGGACGAGAAGCACGCCCAGCTGAAGAAGCTCGTGCTGAATCTGCGTCAGGCCGCAGCCGTCAGCCATGAGATGGCCTCCCGTTACGCGGCCGCGCAGACCCGTCTGCGCAAGTTCGAGGAGGCCGGACCGCCCCCGGAGCCGCCGCGCGAGCAGGACATCAGGATGCGGATCAAGGGCGGCCGCACCGGCGTCCGGGCCGTCACCTGCGCGAACCTGGAGCTCACCGGCCTGATGAAGCCCTTCGACCTGGAGGTCTTCTACGGCGAGCGCGTCGCCGTGCTCGGCTCCAACGGCTCCGGCAAGTCGCACTTCCTGCGCCTGCTCGCCGGCGACGACGTGGCGCACACGGGGGAGTGGAAGCTGGGCGCGCGGGTCGTGCCCGGGCACTTCGCGCAGACGCACGCGCATCCGGAGCTGGAGGGCCGCACGCTCCTCGACATCCTGTGGAAGGAACACGCACAGGACCGCGGAGCCGCCATGTCCCGGCTGCGCCGCTACGAACTCACCCACCAGGCGGAGCAGACGTTCGAGCGCCTCTCCGGCGGCCAGCAGGCCCGGTTCCAGATCCTCCTGCTGGAACTCCAGGGCGTGACGGCGCTGCTGCTGGACGAGCCGACCGACAACCTGGACCTGGAGTCCGCCGAGGCGCTCCAGGAGGGCCTGGAGGCCTTCGACGGGACGGTCCTCGCGGTCACCCACGACCGCTGGTTCGCCCGCTCCTTCGACCGTTTCCTGGTCTTCGGCAGTGACGGCCGGGTCCGGGAGACCCCGGACCCGGTGTGGGACGAACGCAGGGTGGAACGGGCCCGTTAGGGCCCGGGCCCGCTCCGGTTCACTTCCAGCGCAGCAGCGCCCCCAGGCCGCCCAGGGGGACCTCCCGCTCCGACACCGACAGCGCGGGAGCGTCCGTGGCCACCGCGGAACGGATCAGCGCGTCGTCGGCCCGGGCGGGCCACGCGTGCTGCTCGCCGAGGATCTTCAGATCCGTCCGGCGCACCGCGAGCTGATCGGGATCCTCCCCGATCCACACCTCGCGGTGCGCGTCCGGGCCGTCGACCCTGATCAGCAGCTCGTCGATACGGTGCTCCCGGGCCGCCTCGACCAGCGCGGGCACGCCCTCGACAGCCCCGGTCCGGCCCTCGTCGTCCGGGGTGCGGGCGGCGCGGAAGCGCTCCAGCTCCGCCTCCGCCTGCCGCCCCACGTGCTCGGCCCGGGCCCGCTCCACATCCTCGTCCAGGAGCCGGCTGCCGGTGCCGTGCGGCGCCTCGACCACCAGGTCGTGCAGCCGCTTGGGCAGCCGCTCGTGCACGGACCGCCGCTCCCGGTCGTCTCCGACGAGAATCAGCAGGTCGGCCTTGGTCTCCTCCTGGCACACGGCCAGTGCGTCGGCGATCTCCGCCGCGTTGTGCTCCCAGGTGTTCTCCACCCGCAGCTGGAAATGCCGCTCGGACCAGTCCGCGGTGCTCGTCCGGTGCACCGGCCACTGCCGCCCGGTGACGCTCCCGGCGTCCTCCCGGCCCAGCGCGCTGCGCAGCTCGAAGTCCGCGCCCTTGCGGTCGACGTACGCCACCACGCACACCGGGTCCTCGCCGGCCAGCTCCAGCAGGGGCGCGACCCTGGGCAGCGGCGCCCATTCGGCCCAGTCGCCGCCCTGCGGGGGACGCACCAGCGGCGGGTCGAGAACGACCTCACCGGCACGGGCGAACAGGGCCCTGCCGTGCGGTTCGGACGAGTGCCGCAAATCCTCGATCGCGCTCCGCACCGCACGGCATGTCGCCTCGTCCGCCCCCTGCGCGGCCAGCTCCCGGGCCATCGCCTGGGCCGTCAGCTCCCGCTCGTGGGGAGTGCCCTCCGTGTGACGCGAGGTGTCGACGTACACGGAGGCCCAAGGCCCGGGGTGTTCGTACAGTGGGTGCAGAAGGGCGAGATCCATAGTTCCTCCCGGATGCCGCTCGGGGCAGTGCTCACTTGCTCCGGGGGCGGGTACCCGGACCGCGCAGACGAACACGACGAGCGGGGCGACACGATGACCGGAGTGGACCCTGACCGGCTGGACGACCAGCAGCTCATGAAAGAGCTGGAGACCATCCACCGCACGCGCCACGACACACTGCTGTACGGCTCGAACGACGCGCTGCGCGCCCACAACGAGCGCATGGCGCAACTGGAGGGCGAGTACCTGCGCCGCAACCCGCGCCGCCCGGTGGCCGCGGGCCGCACACGCGAAGGGGCCCGGGAGCGGGGGAGCGGGGAGTCCGCGACCCCCACCACCCCCGGCACCTGAGCCCCTCCAAGGACCCGGCCGGAGCGGGACCGGCACGAGACAATCTCACCGGCGCCGACCAAGGTCAGCTGCGCCGTCACGGCACCTTGCCCGGCGGGCGTCACGACGCCCTGCTCGGTGGACCGGGCCGGCTACCGCCGCTTCCGGGCGCCGGTGCCGAGTCAGGCGGCCTGATCAGGCGGCCTGCTGTGCGAAGACGTCGAGGAAGGTCTCGCAGAACGCCTTCAGATCGTCCGGCTTGCGGCTGGTGACCAGCTTGTTCGCCCCGTGGTCACAGACCGTGACCTGCTTGTCGACCCAGGTGCCGCCCGCGTTGCGGATGTCCGTCTGCAGGCTCGGCCACGACGTGAGCTCCCGGCCGCGTACGACGTCCGCCTCGACCAGCGTCCACGGCGCGTGGCAGATCGCGGCCACGGGGCGGCCCTGCTCGAAGAAGTCCCGGACGAACGCGACGGCCTTGTCGTCCATCCGCAGGAAGTCCGGGTTGGCGACGCCGCCCGGCAGCACGAGCGCACCGAAGGAGTCCGGCGAGGTGTCGCCGACGACCTCGTCCACGGTGAACGTGTCCGCCTTGTCGAGGTGGTTGAAGGCCTGGATCTCGCCCTGCTGCGTCGACACCAGCACGGGCTCGTGCCCCGCGTCCTTCGCGGCCTGCCACGGATCGGTCAGCTCGACCTGCTCGACGCCCTCGGGCGCGACCAGAAACGCGATACGCATGATGTTCGGTGTCCTTTCCGGGAGTGATGCGGCACTCAAGCGCGCAGCGTCACTCCACGCGTCGTTCTCGTCCTTCTGCTTCTCGTTCTTCCCGCGTGTGCTCAGGCATCGCCCCGGGTGTCCGGCTCGGCCCGGCTGATGTCGGCGAGCGCCGACGCGGGATCCTCCACCTCGGCCACGTCGCCCAGGCTCACCACCCCGACCGGCAGCCCGTTCTCCACCACCGGCAGCCGGCGCACCGCGTGCTCGCGCATCAGTGCCACGGCGGTCGCCAACCGGTCCTCGGGCGTCACCGTCACCGGATTCCTCGTGCACACGGCCTGCGCGCTGACCGTCATCGGGTCGGTGCCCTCGGCGATGGCCCGCACCGTGATGTCACGGTCGGTGAGTACGCCGATCACGTCCTGCCCGTCGGCCACCACCACGTCGCCGATGTTCTGCGTGCGCATCAACTGCGCCGCCTCGACGAGCGAGGCGTCCGGGCGCACGGCGACCACACCCGCTGTCATCACGTCCTTGACCTTCTCGGCCATCACTCGGGCCTCCCCTCCGTTCCCAGTGGGGGCACCGCGGTGGCATCGCGATGCCCCGGCACGGTCCCTACGCGTACTCCCGCGGCCCGGCCTCACGGGCCCGGATCAGGGCCTGCGCCAGTTCCTGGACATTGCCGTAGCGCTCCTGGCGCGGCAGCCCCTCCAAGGACTCCACCAAGGCGTCGGGCGCCTGGTGGCCGCGCAACGCGCGGGCCAGCTCGCGCGGGCTCGCGGGGAACGCCCTACGGCCCAGGATCCGCGCCAGCTCCAGTCGCACCGACTCGAGAGACGTCGGCGCGCGGCTCGGCGTCACCGGCCCGTGGGCGACCTCGGGGTCGTCCTCGGCGGCCGGTTCCGGGTCGTGCCACTCCTCGCTGCGCGTGGGATGCCCGGACCTGAGCAGACCCTGGAGTTCGTGTTTCATCTCGTCGTCCCGGTGGACGCTCAGCCGGTCGCTGCCTCGCTGCATGTCTCCCTCCAGACGTTCGGGGGCCCGCACCGCGTACCCGAACACCGGGAGCCGACACAGGGTCCGCCGCCCCGATCGCCGCCGTCCCCGCTGGTTTGCGCCACGCCCCGCGGGAGACCCGGATCGCACCCCCCACACCTCTCTGGGGAAGGACCCGTCATGGCGATGCTCGCTGTGCTCATCCCGCTGCTCACGCTCGGAGTGGTGCTGGTGCTGGGGCGTTACGAGGAGATGCTGCTGCCGCAGGAGGACGCCGGCCGGCGTGAACCGGCCGGCGTGCCTCCCGGGGCCGCTGCCGCTTCTCCGGCCCCGGCAGGAACTCCCGCACCTTCGCCCTGAAACCCCGCTCGACCATCGATCCCCGGTCCGCGTCGCCCTTGAGGGTCGATGCGGCGGTCGCCTCCATCTGATCCCAGGTGGCGTGCGGTGGGATCGGTGGGACAGCCGGATCGGGCCGGGGACTCCCACACCGCGGGGCCGTCCTTCTCCAGCGCGGTCCGCCGGGCCGCCTCCACCCATGGCCGCGTTCCAGGGCGGTCGGCCATGCCGAGTTCAGCGGCCGTCTCCGGGCTCCTCGTGCCGCGAAATGCACGAAACGCGGCTCCTTCTCGACCCTGCCCCCCGCGGCGAGTCGGCCGTCCCGTCGATGCCGTCACCGGGATGGCCGAAGACCTGCTCCCCCCTCCACTCACGCAGCCTCCGCGGGACATGGTCGGCGACCTCGGGTGCTCATGAACGGCCTGCCGCACGCAGGGGGACGGGGCCGGCGGTACGCGTCACGCTGCGCGACGGCGAAGAACGCCTCGGGTTTGCGTGGCGTGGCCGGGGGCAGGCGCTCCCCAGTGCTTCGGACAGGAGGCACGCCCGTGGAAGCGGCGCCGCGCGCCGCACCGAGGCCCCGTCCGACAGCGGACGCGTTTCCGCGGTGACCGTCCGACCAGAGCACTTTCCAGCGAATGCGACGCATCATGCCCCGAACCAGCGCGAAGCGGCACCCCCACCACGACGCCCCCGACACCGCCGAGGCCTTCCGCAGGCTCGCCTCGATGCCCGACGGCCCGCAGCGCGACGCGCTCCGCGACGAGATCGTCGAGGCCTGGCTGCCCATGGCGGACCGACTCGCCGGACGCTTCCGCAGCCGCGGCGAGAGCGCCGAGGACCTGCGTCAGGTCGCGGCCCTCGGCCTGGTCAAGGCCGTCGACCGGTTCGACCCCGAGCGCGGCCACGCCTTCGAGAGCTACGCCGTGCCGACGATCACGGGCGAGATCAAGCGGCACTTCCGGGACCACATGTGGACCCTGCACGTACCCCGCCGCGTCCAGGACCTGCGCAACCGCGTGCGTGTCGCCGGCCAGGACCTGTCCCAGACCATCCCGGGCCGCCGCCCCACCGTGGCCGAGATCGCCGAGCACACGAACCTGAGCGAGGAGGACGTCCGGGCCGGTCAGGAAGCGCTGGAGAGCTTCACGGCACTGTCCCTGGACGCGGAGCTGTCCGGCAGCGAGGACGGATACTCCCTGGGCGACGCGCTCGGGTCCGCCGATCCCGCCCTGGACACCGTCGTCGACCGCGAGTCCGTCAAGGCCCGGCTGGCGGCGCTGCCGGAGCGGGAGCGGACGATCCTGTACATGCGGTTCTTCGACGACATGACGCAGAGCCGGATCGCCGAGGAGCTGGGGATCTCGCAGATGCACGTGTCCCGGCTGATCAGCCGGTGCTGCGGCCGGGTGCGGGAGCAGGTCATGCGAGACCTGGCCTGACGCCGGGCCCCGCCACTTTCACCCGGTCGAGTGGCCCTGTCCCGCCAATGGGGCCTCGCCGCGCGCCACCGCACAACGGCCTGGCTGTCATGGCAGAGGGGTATGACTACCGAAGGAGTCCCCTCGATGCGCCGCAGCCTGCACGCCCTGTCCGTCGCCGCCCTGGCCGGTTCGGCCCTGCTGGGCTTCGCGCCGGCGGTCTTCGCCGAACCGGCCGCCGAGGTCAGCCCCGCCACCGTCCGGCCCGGGGACACGCTCACCGTCTCGGTCAGCTGTGATCCGACCGACGGGCCGCCGCCCGACACCATCGACGCCACCTCGCAGGCCTTCGACGAGGGCATGGTGCCGCTGCGCCGGGTCACCGGCAACGACGACGCGGTGTCCGGCCCGGCCTACCGGGGCACGGCCCGCATCGCCTCCGCCGAGAACTTCGAGGGCGATCCGGACGCCGAGGGCGAGGACTCCGCCTGGACCGTCGACGGCACCTGCCCGGCCCCTCCCGGCGGCGAGGGTGAGCCGTGGAGCGCGACGTTCACCGTGACGCACGGCTCGGGGCCCCACGAGCCGTCGCACGAGCCCACACACCACCCCACACACCACCGCACTCACCAGCCCTGCCCCGAGCCCACCCACCACCGCGCACCGCACTCCACCGAGTGCGGCGCGGCGGTGATCGAACGCGGGGTGCGGGCCGGGGACGGTGGCGCCTTCACCGACTCCGTGCCGGCCCTGATCGCGGGCGGAGTGCTGATCGCGGGGGCGCTCGGAGCCGCCGCGCACCGGCTGCGTCATCGGGAGCACGATCCCTGCCGCTGACCCGCCCCACCGCTCCGGAGGGACCCGGCTTCCCCGGTCAGGGCCCGCTCATGCTGTGACCGTCACGACTCTGCCGGGGCCCTTGGGGCGGCGGCACTCTGGGTACTCGGAGGCCGAGGGCACGAGCCGCACCGTACGGGGCACCGGGCAGCGGACGGGGCACGCGCTGAGGGCGACATGACACGGCGGTACCAGGCACTGCGGAGGTACGGATGCGGCGGACGGCCCCGGAAGGTCACGGCCCCGTCCGGTTCGGGCCGCCGCTGCCCGAGGACGGACTGCCCGTCCTGCCCGAGCTGTCCGCGGTACTCGCCGCGGCGGCGTCCGGGGGCGACCATGAGCCGGTCGGCGGCAGTCAGGCCCTGCGTGAGGCCGCCTGCGGCTACTGGGACCGGCGCGGACTGCACTGCCGCCCGGACCGGGTGGCCGCCGCCCCGGGCTCGCCCGCGCTGCTGCTCGCACTGACCGCGGCGCTCGGCGGCGACGTCCTCGTACCGAGACCCTGCGCCGCCTGGTGGGCGCCGTACGCGCGCCTGCTGGGCCGCCCCGCCTTCCAGGTGCCGACCCCGCCGGAGAGCGGCGGCGTTCCCGACCCGTACGCGCTGCTGGAGACCGTGCGCCGGGTCCGCGCCGAGGGCGGCGACCCGCGGCTGCTCGTGCTGTCGGTCGCCGACGACCCCACCGGGACCGTCGCCCCGCCCGAGCTGCTCCACGAGACCGTCGAGGCCGCCCAGGGGGCCGGCCTGCACCTGGTCAGCGACGAGACCTGGCGCGACACCCTGCACGACCCGCACGACACCGTGCTGCTCAGCCCCGCCGAGATGGTCCCCGACCGGGTCACCGTCGTCACCGACCTGGCAGGCGCCCTGCTCCCGCCCGGCTGGCCGGCCGCCGTGGCCCGCTTCCCGTCCGGCGAGGAGGGTGACGGCCTGCACGCGCGCGTGCTCGACGTCCTCACCGCCCTCGACGCCCGCGTCGCCGCGCCCGTCGCCGCGGCGGCCGCGCACGCCCTCGGCGAACCGGAACCGGTCACCGCGCGCGTGGCGCGCACCGTGCGCCTGCACGCGCTCCTGGCCGCCGAGGCGCACTCCGTCGTCGTCGCCGCGGGCGCCCTCGCCCGTCCCCCGCGCTCAGGCCGCCACCTGTACGTGGACCTGGCCCCGCTGCGGCCCGCGCTGGACGCGCACGGCGTCGGCGACGCACAGGAACTGGAGGACTTCCTCACCGCGCGCCTCGGTATGCCCGCCCCGGGCGGGCACCGCTTCGGCGACGACCTCGAAGCCCCGCGCGTGCGGCTTTCCACCGGCGCACTGGTGGCCGGTTCCGACACCGAACGCGCGGAATGCCTCACTTCACCCACGCCGTTGGAACTGCCGCACGTGCACCGCGCGTTGATCCAACTGAAATCGGTCTTCGACGATCTCCGCGACGAAGCTCAGCGATGGGAGCCTCCTCGATGACGCAGCAGTCCCAGTCGACCACCGGCACGACCACCCAGGAGTCCGACGAACCCGCGCTCCCGTCGCCCCTCGCGCCGCCCTGCCCGCCCCTGGCCGAACCCCGCCCACCGGCCGAGCGGCGGGTGTGGCCGCGCACCTTCCACGACCGGCTGACCGCGCCGCTGCCGGGTCTGAAGGCCATGGCCCGCTTCGCCCGCGAGGGCGCGGTGAAACCGGGCCCCGAGGGCCTCGCCGACATTCCCCGGCTGCCCTACGCCCCGGCCCCGCTGCCCCGCGTCGACGCCCGCACCGTCGCCGTCACCTGGGCGGGACACGCCAGTTGGGTGCTGCGCATCGGCGGGCTGACCGTCCTCACCGACCCCGTGTGGTCCCGCCGCATCCTCGGCACCCCGGCCCGGATCACCCCCGTGGGTGTCCCCTGGGAGGACTTGCCGCGCGTCGACGCCGTCGTCATCAGCCACAACCACTACGACCACCTGGACGCCCCCACCCTGCGCCGCCTCCCGCGCGACACCCCGGTGTTCGTCCCGGCCGGGCTCGCCCGCTGGTTCCACCGCCGCCGGTTCACCCGCGTGACGGAGCTCGACTGGTGGGAGACGGCCGAACTGGACGGCGTCCGCTTCGACTTCGTCCCGTCCCACCACTGGTCCAAGCGCAGCCTGACCGACACCTGCCGCAGCCTGTGGGGCGGTTGGGTCCTCACCGACCGGGACGGCCGACGCGTCTACTTCGCGGGCGACACGGGCTACGGGCACTGGTTCTCGCGCATCGGCCGCTGCTACCCCGGCATCGACCTGGCGCTGCTGCCCATCGGCGCCTACGACCCCCGCTGGTGGCTCAGAGACGTCCACTGCGACCCGGAGGAGGCGGTCCGCGCGGCCCAGGACCTGGGCGCGAGCCGGATGGCCCCCATGCACTGGGCGACGTTCGTGCTGTCGGCGGAGCCGGTGATGGAACCGTTGACGCGTGTGCGAGCGGCCTGGGAGAAGGCGGGGCTGCCCCGGGAGAACCTGTGGGACATGCCCGTGGGCGCCTCACGCGTGCTGTCCGGGGTGACCCTCAGGAGCGCGGGAAGCCGCGCACCCACCGCACCACCGTCGGCACCACGCTGATCAGCAGGGTCAGTGCGATCGCCGCCACCACGCCCTGCCACGGCTCGGCGAACAGCGACCCGCCGAGTATCCCGATGAGCTGATACGTCACGGCCCAGGCCAGACAGGCCGGCAGGTTCCCCCGGGAGAACCTCCGTATCGGCCACCGGGCCAGCAGGCAGGCCAGCATCACCGGGATGCGTCCCGCCGGCACCAGCCGCGACAGCACCAGCACGGCGACTCCGTGCGCGGCGAGCTTCTCCTGCGCCTGCTCCAGCCGGCCCTCCGACGCCCGTGACCGGAGCGCCTCCAGCCACCGCGACCCGTTCTTCGACTTCAGTCCGCGCCGCCCCAGCCAGTACAGCGCCGCATCGCCCAGGAACGCCGCCAGCGACGCCGTCACGAACACCATCGCCAGGGAGAACGGCGCCGTCCGGTGCATGGCGACCACCGCCGCCGAACTGACCAGCGCCCCCGTCGGGATCACCGGCACCAGCGCCCCGGCCAGCACCAGCAGGAAGAGCGTCGGATATCCGATCGCCTGCTGCGTGGCCTCCGACACCAGGGACACCGGTGTCACGGCCGGCACCGCGAGCGCCCAGGGCGCGGGCCAGCTCACCGCGCGCCCTCCAGGCGCACGCTCTCCCCGTGCCCGAGCCGGTGCACCGCCACGGCCGGCGCGTGCCGGGCCGCCAGCCGGACGAACTCGTCCCCCGGCGCGTGGAACTCGTGGGGGCGCACGGCGTCCATGCCGATCGGCCAGTAGGTGCCGTAGTGCACCGGCACCGCACTGCGCGGCGCCAGCCGTTCCAGCGCCTGTGCCGCCCGGCCCGCGTCCAGGTGCCCCTCGCCCAGGCACGGCCCCCAGCCGCCCACCGGCAGCAGCGCCACCTCGACCGGCCCGACCTCCTTGGCCATCTCGTCGAACAGGCCGGTGTCCCCCGCGAAGTAGGTGCGGGCCTCACCGGCTATGACGTAGCCGAGGGCGGGGGAGCGGTGCGGCCCGAACGGCAGCCGCCGCCCGTCGTGCAGCGCGGGCACGGCCCGTACGACGATGTCGCCGACCGGGGTCTCGTCCCCGGGGGCGACCTCGCTCACCCGCAGGTGTGTGAGCCGGCGCAGTCCCGGCACCGCCCGGCGCGCGCCCCGGGGCACGAGCAGGCGCGTGCCCGGCGCGAGTCGCCTCAGCGACGGCACATGCAGATGGTCGGCGTGCAGATGGGAGACCAGCGCCACGTCCGCGTGCGGGGCGCCCGGAGGCGGCAGGGCCCCGCGCCGGCGGCGCAGATGTGCGAGCCGGCGCGCGAACAGGGGGTCCGTGAGCACGCGCACGTTCGAGTCCTCGACGGTGCAAGTGGCGTGACCCCACCAGGTGATCTCCACCGGCACTCCTTTGCCTCCTTCGCGCGACTCCCCCGAAGCCTACGTGCAGGAGTAGGGTCGGCGGCGAAACCGGAGGTGAGGGGGACGCCATGGTGCCGGTGCGGGTCACGGCGATCGCGAGTCTGACGCCGCTGGAGGAGCTGGACGACGATCCGTTCCTCGTCGACTCCCGCAGTCAGCACGCGATGTGTGCCCGCTGGGCCGCCGAGCGGGGCTACGTGGTCAGCCGGGAGTTGCTCGTCCGTGGGCTGCGGCCCGACCACGGCGCGCTGTGGGACGGCGTCCGGCCCGGCCTCGATCTGTTCGTCGCCCCCAGCCGCCGCGTACTGGAGAGCGCGCTCGCCTCCGTCGAGGAGTTCACCGCCGAGTGTGCGCGGCGGGGTGTACGCGTCGAGACCGTGGGGCATGCGGAACCGGCGTACGACGCCGCGATGAAGGCGTGCGTGCACCGGCGGCTGTCGATGCCGACGGCCGGCTACGACGGGCGCTGACGTCTCTCACCGGGTGCGGCCCGGGGACGGGAAGACCCGACCGGGCGTGGGGAAACTGTCGGGGAGGGTCCGCGGCGGTCGCGGGCGAGGGACGTGAGGTGACGAGGCGTGCGGGGCGTGCGATGGCGGCGGATCGCCAGTCAGGTGGGGCGGAGCGTCGCCGTGTGGGCGGTCTCCACCCTCACCATGCTCGTACTCGCCGGGATCCTCCCGGAATTCCGCCTCCGCTCGGAGAACGGCGACAGTGCCACCGACATCGCCGTCACGGCGGCCTTCGGCGCCGGCGTCTTCGGTCTGCTGTCGGCCGTGGTGTGGCCGCTGCTCGTCAGGCTCCTGCTCCTGGTACCGGCGCTCGTGCTGGGGCTGCTGGTGTTCTTCCTCAACGGCGCCCTGCTGCTGCTCGCCCTGAACCTCAACCCGGCCGAGCGGGGCGCCGCCGAGCCGGAGACCGCCGTCGTCGTCGCCGCCGTGATGTCCGCCGTGGCGTCCGCGACCGGCGCCGCACTGGCCGTGCGGGACGACGACGCCTACCGCCGCAGGCTGTACCGCCTCTCCGACCGTCGCCGCCGCCGGTCCGGACCGCCCTGCCCCGCCACCCCGGGCACGGTCTTCATCCAGTTGGACGGCGTCGGTCACGACACGCTGCTCGACGCGGTCGGCAGGGGCCTGATGCCCACCGTCGCCCGCTGGCTCGACCTGGGCGCCGGCGGCCGCCCCACCCACCGCCTCACCCCCTGGCGCACCGACTGGTCCAGCCAGACCGGCGCCAGCCAGCTCGGCATCCTGCACGGCAGCAACCACGACGTCCCCGCCTTCCGCTGGTACGAGAAGGACACCCGCGAGGTGGTCGTCTGCAACCGCCCCACCAGCGCCGTGCAACTCCAGCGCCGCGCCGTCGAGTACGCGGGGCACGGCGGGCTGCTCACCGTCGACGGCGCCAGCCGCGGCAACCTCTTCAGCGGCGGCGCCGACCAGCAGGCCCTCGTGCTGTCCATCGCCGCCCGCCGCCGCAGCCGCGAGAACCGCTCCCGCGACGGCTACTTCGCCTACTTCTCCGACCCCGCCAACGCCGTGCGCACCGCGCTCTCCTTCGTCGCCGAGGTGGGCCGGGAGATCGGCCAGTCCACCCGGGCGCGCCTGCGCAAGCAGCGCCCCCGCGTCGCCCGCGGCGGCCTCTACCCCCTGGTCCGGGCCTTCGCGACCGTCGTCGAGCGGGACGTCGTCGTCGCCGCGGTGACGGGCGACATGCTCGTCGGCCGCACCGCCGTCTACGCCGACCTCGTGGCCTACGACGAGGTCGCCCACCACTCCGGCCCGGCGAGCCGCGACGCGCAGAAGGTCCTCGAACGCCTCGACCGCTGCCTCGCCCTGATCGAGAACGTCGCCGAGCACGCCCCGCGCCCTTACCGGATCGTCGTGCTGTCCGACCACGGCCAGAGCCCCGGCGAGACCTTCCGCTCCCGCTACGGCCTCCCGCTCGGCGACCTGGTGCGGGCCGGCTGCGGCCTGCCCGTACCGCGGAGGGCGCAGCGCACCCGCAGCGGTGCGGAGGCCCGCGCCGCCGTCCGCGCCGCGCTGCGCATCCCCGTGGAGGAGGCCGGTGAACAGCATCGTCCCGGGCGCAGCGCGGAGCCGATCGTGCTGGCCTCCGGCAACCTCGGCCTGGTCTGCTTCCCGGACGTCACGCACCGGATGAGCAAGGAGGAGATCGACGCCCGCCACCCCGCGCTGCTGCCGACCCTCGCCAACCATCCCGGCATCGGATTCCTGCTGGTCCGCAGCGAGAAGCACGGCGGCGTCGTCCTCGGCGCGTACGGCGCCGAGATCCCGCTGGCCGACCTCGACGACAACCCCGGCCCGCTCGCCCCGTTCGGGCCGGGCGCCGCCGAAGCGGTCCGCCGTACGCACGCGTTCCCGCACACCGCCGACATCATGGTCAACTCCGTCCACGACCCGGCCGACGGCGAAGTCCTGGCCTTCGAGGAGCAGATCGGCTCCCACGGTGGCCTGGGCGGCGCCCAGGGCAAGCCCTTCCTGCTGTCGCCGCTCGGCCTGACCCCACCGGTCGCCGAGGGCGAGGAACTCGTGGGCGCCGAGCACGTGCACCGGGTGCTGCGGCGCTGGCTGCGCGAGTCGAACGGACCGCAGGTGCCGCTGGAGGCCACCGAGGAGGAGCGCGCCGCCTGAACATCGGCCGCGCCCACCGGGCCGTACCCGCGCACCGCTCGCGCGCCGGACGCCGCGTACCGCCCGAGGAGTGGCGGCGGCGCCCTGCGAGGCGCCCGCCGCACCGTGCCGAGGACGCTGAGCCACACCTGGACGCCGGGCCGCCCGTCGGGCAGGTCGTGCACCGCCGGGGCCTCGGTGCCGTAGCGCCGGAGGAGGCGGCGTGGAGCGCGCGGCGCTGCGAGGGCCCGGGGGCCGCGGCGCCTTCGCGGCCGGGCCTCCCCGTACGCGCCCCGCATCGGGCCCGGCCCGGGGGCATGCCGCCGACCCGCCGGGTCCGGTGACGCGGCCCCGCACGACGCCGGCTGCCCGCCCGTCACCGGGATCACCGGCCCGTCCGTCCCGCCTGTCCCGCCTGTCCCGTCCGTCCTGGTCGTCATCGACGGCAGGGGCGACGTCCCGCGCGCCGCCACGCGTACCCGATCCCGCAGCGAGCGCGGCTGCCGTTCACCGCCAGAGGACCGGTCCTGTGCGTGCGTTGAGCCGTAGTGTGATCGGATGGGGGACACGGGGCCCGGTGACGGGCCCGCACGCGAGTCCGCATGCGAAAGGAAGAACTCGTGGCTACCACGCGCTCCGCACACACGGTCTGGGAAGGCAACCTGCTCGAGGGCAGCGGTGTCGTCACCTTCGACTCCTCCGGCGCCATCGGCGAGCAGCCGGTGACGTGGGCCTCGCGCGCCGAGGAGGCGAACGGCAAGACCAGCCCCGAGGAGCTGATCGCAGCCGCCCATTCCAGCTGCTTCTCCATGGCTTTCTCCAACATCCTCAACAAGGCCGGGACGCCGCCCACCAAGCTCATCACCTCGGCCGACGTCTCCTTCCAGCCCGGTGAGGGCATCACCGGCATCCACCTCACCGTCGAGGGCACCGTCCCCGGCATCGACGAGGCGGCCTTCCAGGCCGCCGCCGACGAGGCCAAGGTCGGCTGCCCGGTCAGCCAGGCCCTCAAGGCCACCCCGATCACGCTGACCGCCAAGCTCGCCTGACCCACCGCACCTCCCGCCGCGCGGGTCCGCCCACCAGGGCGGCCCGCGCGGTGTCGTCGGTTCACCACCCCGGGCCGGGGTATGAATCAGACGCCTCGAACCGCCGGCCCGGAAGGAACGCGTTGACGCCGCACCCCGCCGTCTCCGCCCACCGGGGCGGCTCCGAGCGCGCCGGCCCGGCCACCTGGGAGGCGTACGAGGACGCGATCGACTCCGGTGCGGAGTACGTCGAGTTCGACATCCGCCGAACCGAGGACGGGGTCCTCGTCGTCTACCACGACCCCCGGGTCGGCCCCGCCGGGCCGCCGCTGTCCGCGCTCACCCACGCCGAGCTGTGCGAGCGGGCCGGATACGCCGTGCCCGTCGTGGACGAGGTCATGGCGCTGATCGCCGGGCGGCTCGTGGCCCACCTGGACCTCAAGGAGACCGGTTACGAGCGGGAGGTGATCGACCGGGCGGTGGCCCTGCTCGGCGTGGACGGGCTCGTCGTGACGACGCTGGAGGACCGGTCCGTCGCCGCCGTCGCACAGCGGCACCCGGGTGTGCGCACCGCCCTGTCCCTGGGGCGTGACCGCGGGGAGCTGGCCCTCGCCCGGCTGCCCGGGACGCGCCTGAGCGAGCTCTTCCCCGTCCGGCGCATCCGGGCCTGCGGGGCCCACGGTGTCGCCGTGCACCAGCGGCTGGCCCGGGCCGGCGTGCTGCGCCAAGCGGCCCGGCACGGCCTGTTCACCCTGGTGTGGACCGTCAACGACGACACCCTCATGCGGGCCTTCCTGGCCCACCCGCGCGTCGACGTGCTCGTCACGGACCGCCCCCGGCACGCCGTGGCGCTGCGCGGGGCGATCACCCCTTCGCGGCATTGACAACAGCGCACTCAAGTTTTGTGCTGGAGAATGGGAAGAGCGCCCTGGCGGAAGGGGACAGCGATGGGACGTGCGGTCGGAATCGACCTCGGAACCACGAACTCGGTGGTCGCCGTGCTGGAAGGCGGCGAGCCCACCGTCATCGCCAACGCGGAGGGTGCCAGAACGACACCCTCGGTCGTGGCGTTCGCCAAGAACGGCGAGGTGCTGGTCGGGGAGGTGGCCAAGCGGCAGGCCGTGACGAACGTGGAGCGCACCGCCCGCTCGGTCAAGCGGTACATGGGTGACGCGCACTGGCGCTTCCCCGACGAGGGCGACGTGGACGGCACCCGGTACCGGGCGCAGGAGCTGTCCGCGCGGGTGATGCAGAAGCTCAAGCGGGACGCGGAGTCCTACCTCGGCGAGGACGTCACCGACGCGGTGATCACCGTCCCCGCCTACTTCGACGACAGCCAGCGGCAGGCGACCAAGGAGGCCGGTGAGGTCGCGGGCCTGAAGGTCCTGCGGATCATCAACGAGCCGACGGCCGCGGCCCTCGCCTACGGCCTGGACAAGGAGAACGACCAGACGGTGCTCGTCTTCGACCTCGGCGGCGGCACCTTCGACGTGTCGCTGCTGGAGATGGGCGAGGGCGTCATCGAGGTGAAGGCCACCAACGGCGACACGCACCTCGGCGGCGACGACTGGGACCAGCGGATCGTCGAGTACCTGATCAAGCGCTTCAAGGGCCAGAACGGCGTCGATCTCGGGCGCGACAAGATGGCCGTGCAACGGCTGCGCGAGGGCGCGGAGCGGGCCAAGATCGAGCTGTCCAGCTCGACCGAGACGACGATCAACCTGCCCTACATCACGGCCTCCGCCGAAGGGCCCCTGCATCTCGACGAGAAGCTGACCCGGGCCCAGTTCCAGGAGCTCACCGCCGATCTGCTCGACCGCTGCAAGAACCCGTTCCACCAGGCGGTCAAGGACGCCGGCGTGAAGCTGTCGGCGATCGACCACGTGATCCTCGTCGGCGGCTCGACCCGGATGCCCGCGGTGACCGACCTGGTCAAGGAACTCACGGGGAAGGAGCCGCACAAGGGCGTCAACCCCGACGAGGTCGTGGCCGTCGGCGCCGCGCTCCAGGCGGGCGTCATCCGCGGCGACGTCAAGGACGTGCTGCTGCTCGACGTCACCCCGCTGTCCCTCGGCATCGAGACCAAGGGCGGCATCATGACGAAGCTCATCGAGCGCAACACGACCATCCCGACACGGCGTTCGGAGATCTTCACGACGGCGGTGGACAACCAGCCCTCGGTCGGCATCCAGGTCTACCAGGGCGAGCGGGAGATCGCCGCGTACAACAAGAAGCTCGGCGTCTTCGACCTGACGGGCCTGCCGCCGGCGCCGCGCGGTGTGCCGCAGATCGAGGTGGCGTTCGACATCGACGCCAACGGCATCATGCACGTCTCCGCGAAGGACCTGGCGACCGGCCGCGAGCAGAAGATGACCGTCACCGGCGGCTCTGCCCTGCCCAAGGACGACATCGACCGCATGATGCGCGAGGCCGAGCAGTACGCCGAGGAGGACCGGGGGCGCCGCGAGGCCGCCGAGACCCGCAACCAGGCCGAGCAACTCGTCTACCAGACCGAGAGCTTCCTCCGCGAGAACGGCGACCGGATCCCGGCGGACACCACGTCAGAGGTCGAGGCGGCCGTCGCCGAGGTGAAGGAGCACCTGGAACGGCAGGCCGACACCACGGCCCTGCGCGCCGGTGCCGAGAAACTCGCCTCCGTCAGCCAGAAGATGGGCCAGGCGATGTACGCACAGACCCAGCAGCCCCCCACCGAGGGCCCCTCGGCCACGCCGCGGGACGAGGAGGGCGTGGTCGACGCGGAGATCGTGGACGAGGACCGGGACGCCCGGGACGAAAAGGGGGGTACCGCCTAGCCTTGCCCCCTGCCGGCCTCCAGCGGCCCGTGCGACCTGCGGGCCGAGTGCGGCGGACAGGGAAGGACCCGGCTCCTAGGCTTCGGTGTGCGCGGGCGGCAGTGTCGCGCACACCGCGTCCAGGACCGTCGCGTACGGCGTGCCGAAGTCGGTGAGGCCGGTGCGGAGCTGGTCCAGGCCGTCGCGGTGCTCCGCCAGCAGCCCGGTGTCGCCGGTGCGGGCCGCGAACTCCAGGACCGCCGGCAGGAAGTCCGGCGGTTCCTCGCCGGTGGTCTCCAGGCCGTGCGCGCGGTACATCTCCTCGGAGGGTGCCGGCGCCGCCTCCCGCCAGACGCTCAGATACAGGCTGTGGTCCTGCCCGGCCTCGAACACCTCGACGTAGTGCGCGGCCAGTTCCCTCGGCGGGGTCACGGCCGCGTGGTCGGCGAACTCCCGCAGTTGCGGGGCCGCTTCGCGCAGCAGCGGCAGCCGGGCGCGGAAGTCGTCGTCGGGGTACATCAAGCACAGCGCCGCCGCCTGGTACAGCACCTCGAATCCGGGCATCGGACCTCCTTCGCGTGCGCTCCCTTGCCTGCCCCGTCATCCCAGACGCTAGGGGCGGGCCGGGGAGCACACCTGTCGGCGGCGCCCGTACGGGTCAGAACCCGTGCCATGACGTCACGGCGGGAGACGACGAGCTCAGTAGCGCTCGCGGTACTCCCGCAGCAGTTCCTCCGTGCGCTGCGCGGAGCCCGCCCCGGCCGTCATGTGGTCCAGCACCTCCAGATGCGTGGAGACCTCCTTGCGGGAGTCCAGGTACAGCGCACCGGTCAAATACTCGGTGAAGACCATGTCGGGCAGTTCCGGCTCGGCGAAGCGGAACAGCGAGAACGGCGCGTACGTCCCCGGATGGGGGCCGTCCGCGAACTCGGCGATCTGCAGGGTGACCCGGTCGCGCCCGGCGTACTCCAGCAGCTTGTCCAGCTGGTCCCGCATCACCCGGCCGTCGACGCTCACCGGGCGCCGCAGCACCGTCTCGTCCATGATGACCCACAGGTGCGGCGCGTCCGGGCGGTCCAGGAGCCGCTGCCGCTCCATCCGCAGCGACACATGCCGCTCGATGGCCTCCGGTCCCGCGTTCGCGATGGTGCCGGCCTTCAGCACGGCCCGCGCGTACCCCTCGGTCTGCAGCAGCCCCGGCACGAAGTGCGGCTCGTACGACCGGATGATCCGGGCGGCGCCCTCCAGACTCACGTACAGGCTGAACCACTCCGGCAGCACGTCGTGGAACCGCTGCCACCAGCCCGGCCGGTTCGCCTCCTCGGCGAGGTCGACGAACGCGCTCACCTCGTCCTCGGCCACCCCGTACGCGGTCAGCAGGATCTGCACGTACGGGATCTTCAGCGCGACGTCGGCGGTCTCCATCCGCCGGACGGTCGCGGGGGCGACCCGCAGCACCCGGGCGGCCTCGTCACGACTGAGGCCCGCGGCCTCGCGCAGTTCCTGCAACCGCTTGCCCAGGACCACCTGGCCCACGGTGGGTGCGGCCCGCCGTTCACTCACGCCACGCCTCCCCAACGTGCCAAGCCTGCGATCAGTCTGTCACGTCCGGCCGGGGGTATCACAGGGCCTTGCACCGGGAAGATCGCGCGAGCCGGGCAGAGGCAGGGGCATGACCCCGCGGGTAATCGACCGGACGTCCCCCGCACGGGATCGTGAACCCACCGGGTCCCGGGCCGGCGCACTCCGGCCCGGGACCCGGCCCCAGCCGCCCCACCACGACCCGACGGAGGGTGATGCCCCATGTCCGCCATCCAGCTCGCCGCACTGGCCCGGACCTCCGAGCCGCAGTCCGTGCTGCGCCGCTTCCTCGCCCTGGACGCCGTGGTGACCGGCGCCAACGCGCTCGCCTACGTGGCGTTCTCCGGTCCCCTCGGGCGCTTTCTCGGCGTCGACGCCACGCTGCTGCTCACCCTCGGCGCGTTCCTCGCGCTGTACGCGGCGGGCGTGGGCCTGCTGGCCGCCCGCCGACGCCCGCCGGCGCTCGGCGTGCGGGCCGTCGTCGAGGGCAACCTCGCCTGGGCGGCGGTCAGCCTGGTGGCACTGGCGCTGTGGCTCACGCCGAGCACCCCGGGCGCCGTGTGGACGGTACTCCAGGCCCTGACCGTGGCCGCGTTCGCCGTCCTCCAGCACACCGCCCTGAAGATGCGTCAGGACAGCAGCGCCTGAAGGTGCTTGACCGTCGCCGGGTCGGCCGGGAGCAGGGTCTCGATGGCCAGCTCGGCGACCGTCACGTCCATCGGGGTGTTGAACGTGGCGATCGAGGAGATGAACGACAGCGTCCGCCCCTCGTGCTCGAGCCGCAGCGGCAGCGCGAAGTACGGCACCGGCTCCGACGGCTCGTCCGCCGGATCCGCCTCGGGCACCGGATAGGCCGCCACCTCCTCGTACAGCGCCCGCAGCGGCTCCGAGCGGTGCAGCGCGATCTGCCGCTCCATCTGTTCCAGCAGATGGCCCCGCCAGGCGCGCAGATTGCGGATGCGCGGCGCGAGGCCCCGCGGGTGCAGGGCCAGCCGCATCGCGTTCAGCGGCGGTTCGAGCAGTGCGGGGCAGACCTCGTCGACCAGCGTCATGACCCCGCGGTTGGCGGCCACCACGTTGTACAGCGCGTCCACCACCAGCGCCGGATACGGCTCGTAGCCGCTGATCAGCCGCTCGATGCCCTCCCGCAGCGCGCCGAGCGCCGGGTCGTCCAGCGGGGTCTCCGGGTAGCGCGGGGCGTAACCGGCCGCGAGCAGCAGCGCGTTGCGCTCCCGCACGGGCACCTCCAGGTGCTCGGCCAGCCGCAGCACCATCTCCTCGCTGGGCCGGGAGCGGCCCGTCTCGACGAAGCTGATGTGCCGGGCCGAGGAGTCCGCGCGCAGGGCCAGCTCCAGCTGGCTGACCCGCCGCTGCTCCCGCCAGGCCCGCAGCAGCGGACCCACGCCCTTCTCGGCGGTGGACGCGTGAATGGTCATGTCAGGACCGTAGTCGAGAACCGGTCGTGCCGGACAGGCACACCCCTGCGACTGCGACCAGGGTCTCGGCGGCCGGCCTGTGGCAGGCTGAGGGAACAGCCCGAGGACTCCGGAGCAGGACAAGGAGCGCAGCCCATGCCCGTCGAACCGCTGTCGCAGAAGGAGATCGAGGACCGGCTGGCCGAGCTGCCGGGCTGGTCGCTCGACAAGGACCACCTCATCCGGTCCTACCGGCTCGGCTCGCACTTCGCGGCGACGGCGATGGTCGTGCACATCGCCCAGGTCCAGGAGGAGCTGAACCACCACTCCGACCTCACGCTCGGCTACCACACCGTCTCCCTGGCCCTTCACACGCACAGCGCGGGCGGCACCGTCACGGAGAAGGACTTCGAGCTCGCCCGCAGGGTGGAGGACCTCGCCCCCGGTCACGGGGCACACTGACGGGGTGCTCGACTACGACAAGGAAGCGGAGCGGTACGACGCCTCGCGCGGCGGCGAGCCCCGGGCGGCGGCCGCCGCGGAGGCGGTGCTGAGCCTGCTGCCGCCGGACACGCGTGCCCTGCTCGACGTCGCCTGCGGAACGGGCATCGTGACCCGCCGGTTCGCCGCCGCCCGTGACGGCATGCGGGTGACCGGTGTCGACCTCGCCCCCGCGATGGTCCGACAGGCCTCCACCCGGCTGCCCGGTGCCGTCGTGCGCGCCGACAGCCGCCGGCTGCCCTTCCGGGACGGGCAGTTCGACGCCGTGTGCAGTGTGTGGCTGCTGCATCTGGCCGCCGGTCCCGCCGAGGTGCGGACCATCGTCGGCGAGTGCGCCCGGGTGCTGCGGCCCGGCGGGATCTACGTCACGACGGTCGACAAGGCCGCCTCCCACAATGTGGGCAGTGACATCGATGTCGTCCTGTCCTCCCGGCCGCCCAGCCCGGTCCGGGACGCGGCGGCGGACGTCGAGTCCTGCGCCGCCGCCCACGGCCTGGTCCCGGCCGGGCAGGCCCGCTTCACCGGTCAAGGCCAGGGCCGCAGCCCCCGCCGGACCATCGCCGACCTGCGCCGGGGCTGGTTCGTCACGCTGCCGCCGGGCGATCCGCTCGCCGACGGGTTCGCCGCCCGTCTCGCGCGCCTGCCCGACCAGGACCGGCCCCGCCCCGACCCGGTGTTCAGCCTGCGGTCGTTCCGGAAGGCCGGGTGAACTCCATGATCCAGCCGGAGCCGTGGCTGACACGGTGGGCGCCCATTCCCCCGCGTCGTCCGACCGCGCCTTCTCGGTGACGGTGGCGGTCACGGCGAGTGAGGTCGGTCATGGCGGGCGGGGTCGGTCCGGACCCGCGAAGAGGGCGCATGCCGTTGCCGGCACACGCCCTCGGGTCACCCGGTCAGGTCAGGCAAGCGCGCAGGTCTGCTCGCCCAGCTTGAACGCGGCCGGTTTCGTGTTCGTGCCCGACCACTCCGCCGTGAAGCCGAAGCCCACCGACGAGCCCGCCGCCACGTTCGCGTTCCAGCCGACGTTCTTCGCCGTCACCGCCGCGCCCGATTGCGTCGCCCCGGCGTTCCAGGCCTGGGTCAGCTTCTGGCCGTCCGGGAAGGTCCAGCCCAGGGACCAGCCGTTCCAGGTGGTGCTACCGGTGTTGGTGAGCTGGACGTCCGCCTGGAAGCCGCCCGACCACTGGCTGGTGACCTTGTACGTCACCTTGCAGGGTCCCGCCGGATCGGGGCCGGGGCCCGGGTCCGTCGTGCCGCCGCCGGAGCTGTCGCCGTAGACGATGCCACGGCCGTTCGTGGAGACGTAGACACGGCCGTACACCCGCGGGTCGCCGGTGATCGCCGCGCCCGTCCAACCCCACTGGTGGGCGTCGTCGTTGATGCGCGTCCAGCTCGCGCCCTTGTCCGTGGAGCGGAAGATGCCGCGCACGCCGCCGATTTTCGCGCTGGTGTACAGCGTCTGGTAGGAGGCGCCGGGCGCCGCCTTGCCGAAGCCGATGGTGTCGGCCTGCTCGACGGCGGAGAGCTTGGTGAAGCTCGTCCCGCCGTCCGTGGAGTGCCACAGCCCGTACGCGCCGTCCGTCGCACCGCCCGCCAGCCACACGTCGCCCTTCCCTCCGGGCAGCGCCTTGAAGCGGACGCTGTCGCCGCTCGGCAGCCCGGTGGCCGGGGACTCCTTGAAGGTCGCGCCGCCGTCCGTACTGACGTAGAACCTGCCGGACTTGAAGCCGTAGAAGGTCTTCGGGTCGACGCGGTCCGACTCGACGATCGCCCCGGCGGGGATCCCGCCCGACGCCTGCCATGACGTGCCGAAGCCCGTCGTGTGGTGCACGCCGGCGCCCTCGGGGCTCCATACGAAGCGGCCGCCGTCGGCCGCGGACGCGACGGTGCCGCCCCCGCTCACGCCCGAGGGGTCGGTGCCGGCGAACCAGTTGGCGCCGTTGTCCGTCGAGAACGCGATGTGCGGGCCCGAGTCCAGGTTGCCCACCCGGACGACGGTGTTCGGGTTCGACTCGGCGAAGTCCAGGCTCGTCGTGGTCGTGAAGTTCGGCTGGGTGAACATCATCGGCGGGACCTTGGCCAGATCCGTGTGGCGGAAGCCGCCGATGTCACCCAGCGCGCTCAGCAGCGGGGCGCCCGACGGGGGAGAGGCGAGGTCGTTGACCGCCGTCTCCTCCAGTCCCCGGACCATCGGCTTGACGGTGAACTTGCCACCAGTGTCCCAGTTCCCGAGGTTCTCGGTGCCGTAGATCGTCGCGCCCGTCCCGTACATCATGCGGTTCGAGTCGAACGGGTCGATCTCCAGGGCCTCCGTCATCCAGCCCAGCTTCGGCGTCTGCTCGGGCGGCTGCGGGTTCGCGCCCCAGGTGAGCCACGGCGAGGAGGAGACGTCCATCGTGTAGCGGTTCTCGCGGTTCGGGTACGAGGTGTAGTCCCACGCCTTGGTCCAGGTCGCGCCGCTGTCCGTGGAGCGGAAGATCTGCGTGTCCGGCCACCAGGAGCTGTACGCGGTCGCCATGACCGTGCCCGGCTTCTGCCGGTCCACCGTCAGTCCGCTGAAGCCGTAGGAGGTGTCGGCCTCCGCGACCGGGCTGATGTTCGTCCAGGCCCCCGTCCCGGTCGCGTATCGCCACAGTTGGCCCTTGCCGCCGTCGTACGGGCCGCCCTTGTCGCTGTAGGCGAGGTAGAGGGAGCCGTTCTCGGCGTCCAGCACACCCTTGTGGGCGAGGTAGCCGGTGGGCTGCCCGGCCAGCCGCTGCCAGGTGGCGCCCGCGTCCGTCGACCGGTACACCGCGTTGTCCTTGTCGGCGACCCCGACGTAGATCGTCTTCGTCGCGTTGCCGGACGTGCCCGTGGACTCGTCGAAGGTGACCCAGACGATGCCCTGGTTGTCGCTGGAGTAGCCGGACGTGTCACTCGGATCCGCCACGTAATTGCCCACGTTGGGGAAGTTCGCGACCTGCGACCAGGTCACGCCCGCGTCCGTCGACCGCCACAACCCCTTGCCGCTGGGCGCCCCCAGGTACAGCACGCTGTTCCGGTTCGGGTCGACGGCCAGCCGCTCGCCCATGCCCCGCCCCGGCATGTTGCCGCCCAGCTTGAACGGCAGATTCGTCTTCTTCCAGCTCGCGCCCCGGTCGGAGGAGCGCATGACCGCGCCGTTCTTCGGGTCCCAGCTGTTGGTGTACGTGCCCACCGCCGCGTACACCCGGTCCGGATCGACGGAGTCGGACGCGATGCCGATGACGCCCGTGTGCCCCCAGTCGTCCCAGCCGACCGAGTCCAGCAGCGGCGTCCAGGTCTTCGAGGACTCCTGCCAGCGGTAGGCGCCGCCGATGTCCGTACGGGCGTAGGCCAGGTTCTTCTCGGAGCGGTTGAAGACGATCCCGGGGACGAAGCCACCGCCGTCGATCCGGGCGTTCTTCCAGGTGTAGGTGTCGGCGGCCATCCGCGGCGACGGCGGGTCGGCGGCCAGGGCGGCGGGGGCGCCCGACAGCAGGCCGGCCGCCAGCGCCAGCACGGCCGTGAGGATACGGGTTCTTCGCACGGTGGGGTTCCTTCCGCGGGAGGGGGAACGTGCGAGGGCCGGGCGACTCCCGTGCGGGGGAGCCGCCCGGCCGTGGTGGCCCCGCGTCAGGTGCGGGGCCGGGTACGCGGAGCGTCGGACGCACCTGCTGTTTCAGGGGCGCGGGGAACTGCGCGACCAGCCACGACGGACCGGCAACCGGGACCCCGCCCACCCGAGGAGCGTCCGGCGGGGGCTATTCGAGAAGCTCCGCGTACGCGCCCATGGCCAAGGCGATGTCCGCCTGAGCCCAGAACCGGTGGTACGTGAACGACGGCACCGCGCCGCCCGCGAGATAGCTCTCGATCTTCGACCAGGCCGGGTCGTCCTTGTAGAAGGAGCGGATCGAGTCGAACGTCGACGACGAGTTGATCGCGTCACCGTTCGGCATCGTGCCCGTCCAGCCACTGGGGATGTACACCGGGTCGTCGAACCGGTTGTAGTCGGCCCGGTTCTCCGGGACGGCGATCCCGAGGGCGTCCTGGTGGTTGTCCCACATGCCGTCCAGCAGCTTCTTCGCCGCCGCCGCCGCCTCCGTGTCACCGGAGCGGTCCGCGTAGTACGTCAGGATCTTGGCGTACGCGCCGGCCACACCGACGTCGTTGGAGTAGTCGGCGACGGTGACGCGCAGTCCGCTGTTGGCGCCGGGGCTGGAGGCGTTCCAGGTGTCGGGCTGACCCGACCACTGGAGCGTCGACGGGATGCGGAAGGTGCCGTCCGGGTTGAACGTGGTTTCGGACAGCGCCCAGTCGACCCACTTGTCGAGGACCGCCTTGGCCTTCGCGTTCCCCGTCTGCTGGTACAGCTCGGCGACCCGCTCCATGGACCACGCCTGGAAGCCGAACCACTGGTTGGACGGCGGGTCGTGGTACACGGGCTTCTCGTCGTAGTACATGCCGTAGAACGTCGACTTCCCGGCGGGCGGGGTCGCGTACCGGCCCGCCCAGCTGTTGGTCGCGCCGCCGGCGATGGCGCCCTCGCTCGACTGCAGCCAGCGGTAGAACTCCAGCTGCCGGTCCATGGACTTCGCCCAGTCCGCGGCGCCCGTCGCCGACTTGGGCTTCAGCGGCGCGTAGTTGCCGAGCGCGTAGGCGGCCAGCGGGTTCTGGTAGCCGCCGTGTGCGTGGCTGGAGCCGATGCGCCAGGCCCAGCCGGCCGAGGTGTCGGTGGCGCCGCCCCATGCGTAGTACCAGGACATCAGGTACATCGAGGCGTCCTTGCCGGTGCCGGCCGGACAGGTCGACGGCCCGACACAGTTGCCGATCTTCTTGAAGTACTTGTCGAACATCGAGTAGCGCAGGTAGTCGCCCATCTTGGCGGCCTTGCCGACCGTCGCGGAGACGGCGGAGCCCTTGCCCTGCTCCTTCGCCCACAGATCCGCCCAGTAGGCGGCCTGCACGGCCCGCGCGTCGGCGTCCGGCGCGTTGGTGAACTTCCACTGCTTGGCGTAGGAGGCGTCACCGGTGAACAGGTCCAGATAGCCGTTCTTGCCGCCGAACTTGAAGGCGTCACAGGTCGGCTGCGGCACCGTCTCCCACACCGATTCCTGCGCACCGCGCTGGAAGGTGTTGATGTACGACGGGCCGGTGTCCGACGGGCCCGCCTCGCACTTGCCGGGCGAGTTGCCGTAGCCGTACACGTTGTCGACGTCCTGGAGCCAGTGCATGCCGTAGACGTCGTCCGTGCCGTAGGCGCTCTTCAGCTCGCCCGCGATCGGGTCCGTGCCGACCGAGACGCCGGTGTCGAGCTTGGCCGGGTACTCGTTCGGCGTGTCCAGCTCGGGGGCGTAGGTGGCCGGCTTGGAGGGGTTGTAGAAGGAGTTGGTCGGCTGGTCGGCCTTGGTGGGGATCATGTACTTCTCCATGAGGTCCCACGCGCCGTTGAACTTCGACCAGTCACCCGTCACCTTGCCGTACATGGCCTGGAGCCACAGGAGGTAGCTGTACGCCTCCGAGGTGGTCTCGTGACCGTGGTCCGGCGCCTCGACGATCAGCGTCTCGACCGAGTGGTACGGAATGCCCTCGGGGGAGAAGTAGCCGTTCGCCGGGTTGGTGATCTTCCCGTAGAGCTCCAGGAAGCGGGCGTCGTACACCTTCGCCGCCGCCAGCTGGGTGACGGTGACGGAGGCCTTCGCATGGCCCGCGGCCGTCGACTCGAACACGGCGGAACCGGTACCGGAGTCCGCGGCCGTGACGGTCACCTTCTGCGCGGTGTTCCAGTTCTGCGGCGTGAAGGTCAGCGAGGCGCCGGCCGAGACCGACAGGCCCGAGTTGCCGCTCGCGCGGGCCGAGGTCACCGTCACGTTGGAGGACGGCTGCTTGGACAGCTTCACCTCGTACGTGCCCGACTTGCCGGACTGGACGCCCAGTTGGAGTGGGGAGGCGACGAGGGTGGGACCGGCGGCGACGGTGATCCCGACCGGGGTGGAGTCGGCGGAGGCGCCCATGCTGTCGTACGCCTTCGCCACCAGGGAATGGCTGCCCACGGTCAAGTCGGAGACGGAGAGCGTGTACGGCGCGCTCGTGTCCGTGCCCAGCAGCTTGGTGTCGTCGTAGAACTCCACCTTGCTGATCGAGGCGTTGTCCGCGGCGGCGGCCGTCGCCGCCAGGGGCACCGCCTGTCCCTGGGTGTAGACGGCGCCCGCGCTCGGGCTGGTCAGCACGGCGATCGGCGGCTGGTGCGCGCCGGTGCAGGCCGTGCCGTTGACCGAGAAGGACGTCGGCGCGGTGTTGCCGCCGCTGTAGGAGAACTGGGCGCCGGTGGAGACGGCGGCACCCGCGGCGACCCGCGCGTTGTGGGCGGCGTTCTTCACGGTGATGTTCTGGCCGGACTGTGACCAGGCGCCGTTCCAGCCGTTCTGCAGCTTCTGGTTGCCGGAGTAGGCGTAGGTCAGCGTCCAGCCGTCGATGGCGTCCGTGCCGCGGTTGGTGAGGGTCAGGTCCACCGTGAAACCGGAGCCCCAGTCGTTCGTCTTGTAGTCGACACTGCACTGAAGTGCCGCCGCCTGCGCGGGGGTCGACCCTGAGGAGAGCATCGTCAACGGAAGCGCGAGAGCTGCGAGGGCGGCGGTCCACAACCGCCGCACCGCTCCGCGTCTCCGGGGTGGGGGATGCATGGTGCTGGTCCCTCCTTGCGGCTCGGAGAAGTCAAGGCTTGAACCAGTGGGAGCGCTCCCATAGTGCGGACCCGTCAGGTACCGGTCAAGGTCCTTGAAGAGTCGAAAAGATTCGACGCCCCGCCTTGAGCAAAAGTCAGCAACTTCCCTGTTCTTTACTGTCACTTGGCGCTACCTTCCTTGGCACCAGTGGGAGCGGTTCCATCAGTCGACGCGTCCGTCACGGCACGCCCGACCTGCAAGGAGTCGCTCATGCGACACCCCCCGCCTTCAGTGCTTTGAGCCGCCGCCGGCGCCGGACGCCCGCCTGTGGCGGACCGTTGCCGCCCCGCCTCGGTCACGTACGTCGCCGCCCGGCATCGCCCTGCCCGCGATAAGCCTCACCGCACCTGACGAACCCCCCCCACGCAACCGCGGACATCGCAAGGAACCCCAAGGGAAGAGGGACCCCCACTCATGAGCCGTACGAGAACCGCGTTACTGGCCGCCATGGCCCTGGTCGGTGGTGCGACCGGCACCGCCTTCGCCGTCGACCCGGGCGGTGCCCGCATCGCCGCCGTCCCGTGCACCGTCGACTACAAGATCCAGAACGAGTGGAACACCGGCTTCACCGCCGCCGTGACCGTCACCAACAACAGTGCCGCCAAGTCCTCGTGGTCGCTGAAGTGGTCGTACGCCGGCAACCAGAAGGTCACCAGCGGCTGGAACGCCAAGATCAGCCAGAGCGGTGCCGCCGTCACCGCCGCCAACGAGACCTACAACGGTCAGCTGGCGAACGGCGGTTCGGTCAGCTTCGGCTTCCAGGGCAGCCACAGCGGCAGCAACGCGATCCCGGCCACCTTCACCCTCGACGGCGTGACCTGCAACGTCGACGACGGCGGCTCCGGCGGTCCCGGCGATCCCGATCCCGGGGGCCCTGGGAACCGGGTGAACAACCCCTACGACGGCGCCAAGGTGTACGTGAACCCGGAGTGGTCCGCGAATGCCGCCGCCGAGCCGGGCGGCAGCCGCATCTCCAACCAACCCACGGGTGTCTGGCTGGACCGGACCGCGGCCATCAACGGCGCGGGCGGCAAGATGGGCCTGCGCGCCCACCTCGACGAGGCGCTGCGCCAGAAGGGCTCCGGCGAACTCGTCGTGCAGCTCGTCATCTACAACCTGCCCGGCCGTGACTGTGCCGCCCTCGCCTCCAACGGTGAGCTGAAGGCCGACGAGATCGGCCGCTACAGGACGGAGTACATCGACCCGATCAAGGCGATCCTCGCCGACTCGAAGTACTCCTCGCTGCGGATCGTCACCACCGTCGAGATCGACTCGCTGCCGAACCTCGTCACCAACACCGGCAGCCGCCCGACGGCCACCCCGCAGTGCGACGTGATGAAGGCCAACGGCAACTACATCAAGGGCGTCGGGTACGCGCTGAACAAGCTCGGTGACGTGCCGAACGTCTACAACTACGTCGACGCCGGCCACCACGGCTGGATCGGCTGGGACGACAACTTCGGCCCCTCCGCGACCCTGTTCAAGGAGGCGGCGACCGCCGAGGGCGCGACCGTCAACGACGTCCACGGCTTCATCACCAACACGGCGAACTACAGCGCCCTGAAGGAGGATCACTTCTCCATCAACGACAACGTGGCCGGCAAGTCCGTCCGTGAGTCGGACTGGGTCGACTGGAACCGCTACGTCGACGAGCTGTCTTTCGCCCAGGCGTTCCGCGACCAGCTGGTCTCCGTCGGCTTCAACTCCGGCATCGGCATGCTGATCGACACCTCCCGCAACGGCTGGGGCGGCGCCGCTCGGCCCACCGGCCCCGGCGCCCAGACCTCCGTCGACACCTACGTCGACGGCGGCCGCTACGACCGCCGCATCAACCCCGGCAACTGGTGCAACCAGTCCGGAGCCGGCCTCGGCGAGCGGCCGCAGGCCAGCCCGGCCGCCGGGATCGACGCCTACGTGTGGATGAAGCCCCCGGGCGAGTCCGACGGGGCGAGCAAGGAGATCCCGAACACCGAGGGCAAGGGCTTCGACCGGATGTGCGACCCGACGTACGAGGGCAACCCGCGCAACGGCAACAGCCCGTCCGGTGCCCTGCCGGACGCACCGGTGTCCGGACACTGGTTCTCCGCCCAGTTCCGGCAGCTGATGCAGAACGCGTACCCGCCGCTGTCCTGAACCGTATCCGCTGAACGGCAGATCCGCCGGGGCTCCGGGCCCCGGCGGATTTGCCGCACCGGCAACAGCAGTGGCCTCCGATCGGTGCGTCGGCGCACGCTGACCGCATCCGAGCGAGAGGCTGACCACCATGGCGCACCAGCACGACCACGACCACCGGCACGAGCACAAGCCTGAGCCTGGACATCATCACGACCACACGGATCTCGACTGGGCCGAGATGGGCCCGATGCTGGAGTCCTCGGCGGAACTCTTCGCGTCCCTGTACGAACGGGCGCTGGGCTGGCTCGCGAAGGAGGTGACCGAGCCGGGCCTGATCGTCGATGCGGGCAGCGGTCCTGGCGTCGTGTCGTGCCTGTTCGCGGAGACGTTCCCGGGCGCGCGGATCGTGGCGGTGGACGGCTCCGCGCCGCTGCTGGAACGCGCCCGGGCGCGGGCCGAGCGGCAGGGCGTCGCCGACCGCTTCGGCACGCTCGCCGGTGACCTGCCCGACGTGCTCGGCGAGCTGGAATACCCCGCCGACCTGCTCTGGGCCAGTCGCAGCCTGCACCACCTGGGCGACCAGCGGGCCGCGCTGGCAGCCTTCGCGCAGCGGCTCGCGCCGGGCGGCACCCTGGCCCTCATGGAGGGCGGTCTGCCCCCGCGGTTCCTGCCGCGCGACATCGGCATCGGCCGGCCCGGTCTCCAGGCGCGGATCGACGCCGTGGAGTCGGAGTGGTTCACCCGGATGCGCACCGACCTGCCCGGGCACGTCACCGAGACGGAGGACTGGCCGGCCCTGCTGGCCGCAGCGGGCCTCAAGCACACGAGGACGCACAGTTTCCTGCTCGACCTCCCGGCGCCCGCCTCGGACCGGGCGCGAGCCTACGTCGTGGCGTCCCTGTCCCACATGCGCGACAAGCTCACCGAGGGGCTCGACGCGGAGGACCTCGCGACCGTCGACCGTCTGCTCGACCCCGACGACGAGGCGAGCCTGCACCACCGCCCGGACGTGTTCGTCCTGGAGGCCCACACGGTGCACACGGCGGTCCGGCCCGCGTAGCGTCGACGGCCCTCGGCTTCGAAGGTGCCCGACGGGGACGACGTCGACACGGTGGTCGAACCGCCGGTCGGGCAGCCGGGCTGAACGGGCGCTGAACCGGCGGCGCCCCGGACTCGGCCCACCAGGGCCCGGGGACCGGGGCGCTCCCCGACGCGGCTCAGGCTCCGTTGAACTCCGCCGGGTCCGGGCCCAGGCGCCGGTCCTCGTTCAGGGCGCTGATCGCCGCCAGGTCCTCGTCGTCGAGGCTGAAGTCGAAGACCTCGATGTTCTCCCTGATCCGCGACGGCGTCACGGACTTCGGGATCACCACGTTGCCCAGCTGGAGGTGCCAGCGCAGCACCACCTGGGCCGGGGTGCGGTCGTGCTTGCGGGCGATGGCCACGATCGCCGGGACCTCCAGCAGGCCCTTGCCCTGGCCCAGCGGCGACCAGGCCTCCGTGGCGATGCCCCGCTCCGCGTGGAAGGCACGGGCGGCCTCCTGCTGGAGGTGGGGGTGCAGCTCGATCTGGTTCACCGCCGGGACGACCGAGGTCTCGCCGATCAGCGTCTCCAGGTGCTCGGGGAGGAAGTTGGAGACACCGATGGCCCGGATCCGGCCGTCGGCGTGCAGCTTCTCGAACGCCTTGTAGGTGTCGACGTACAGACCCCGCTCCGGCGTCGGCCAGTGGATCAGGTACAGGTCGACGTAGTCCAGGCCGAGCTTCTCCAACGACGTGTCGAAGGCGCGCAGCGTGGAGTCGTACCCCTGGTCGGCGTTCCAGAGCTTCGTGGTGACGAAGAGCTCCTCACGGGGGAGACCGGCCGCGGCGATCGCCTTGCCGGTGCCCTGCTCGTTGCCGTAGATCGCCGCGGTGTCGATGCTGCGGTACCCGGCCTCCAGCGCCGCCGCGACGGCCGTCTCGGCCTCGTCGTCCGGCACCTGCCAGACGCCGAAGCCCAGCTGGGGCATCTCGACGCCGTTGTTCAGGATGATCGGGGGGACCTTGCTCACGAGCTCTCGATCCTTCGGTAAGTGGTCAGGTGTGCTCCCATCGTGAACGATCACGGGCGGTGATGCATTCCTGACGGGAGAATTCCGAAGCCACACCTGCCCCGCGGGGGCGGAGGTCACGCCCGGTAGAGCGCCTCGACCTCGTTGCGGTACGCCTTCTCGATCGCCTTGCGCTTCAGCTTCAGGGACGGGGTGAGCAACCCGTGCTCCTCCGTGAACGGCTGGGCCAGGATGCGGAAGGTGCGGATCGACTCGGCCTGGGAGACCAGGGTGTTGGCGGCGACCACGGCGCGCCGCACCTCCGTCTCCAGATCCGCGTCGCGCACCAGCTCCGCCGGGGACATCCGCGGCTTGGCCCGCATGGCCAGCCAGTGCTCCACGGCCTCCTGGTCGAGGGTGACCAGGGCGGCGATGTACGGACGGTCGTTGCCGACGAGGATGCACTGGTTGACCAGCGGGTGGTCCCGGACGCGTTCCTCCAGCACACCGGGCGAGACACTCTTGCCGCCGGACGTGACCAGGATCTCCTTCTTGCGGCCGGTGATGGTGAGGAAGCCGTCCTCGTCGAGTGCGCCGAGGTCGCCGGTGGCGAGCCAGCCGTCGTGCAGGGCCTCGTCGGTGGCCTTGGGGTTGTTGAGGTAGCCCTGGAAGAGGTTCTCGCCGCGCAGCCAGATCTCACCGTCGTCCGCGATGTGCACGGTCATGCCGGGGATGGGCTGGCCGACCGTGCCGAACCGGGTGCGGTCGGGCGGATTGGCGGTCGCGGCGGCGGTCGACTCCGTCAGGCCGTAGCCCTCGTAGATGTGCACGCCCGCCCCGGCGAAGAACAGTCCGAGCCGGCGGTCCATCGCCGAGCCGCCGGACATGGCGTGCTTGATGCGGCCGCCCATCGCGGCGCGGATCTTGGCGTAGACCAGCTTGTCGAACAGCTGGTGCTGCATGCGCAGGCCCGCCGACGGGCCGGGGCCGGTGCCCCAAGCCTTGGCCTCCATCGCGTCGGCGTACTTGATGGCGATGTCGACGGCCTTCTCGAAGGGGCCGGAGCGGCCCTCCTTCTCGGCCTTGCGGCGGGCGGCGTTGAACACCTTCTCGAAGATGTACGGCACGGCCAGGAAGAACGTCGGCTTGAACGCGGCCAGGTCCGGCAGCAGGGCCGCCGCGTTCAGCTGCGGCTGGTGGCCGAACTTCACCTTGCCGCGGATCCCGGCGACCTGGACCATCCGCCCGAAGACGTGCGCGAGCGGCAGGAACAACAGGGTCGCCGGCTCGTCGCCGCGCTTGGAGTGGAACAACGGCTTCCAGCGCTCGATGACCGTGTCCGCCTCGTACATGAAGTTGCCGTGCGTGATGACACAGCCCTTGGGGCGGCCGGTGGTGCCCGAGGTGTAGATGATCGTGGCGACCGAGTCGGGTGTGACGGCCTGCCGGTGGCGGTGCACCACCTCGTCGTCGAGGTGCGCGCCCGCGTCGTACAGCTCGTGCACGGCACCGGAGTCGAGCTGCCACAGCCGGCGCAACTGGGGCAGCCGGTCGATGACGGTGGCGATCGTCATCGCGTGGTCCTCGTGCTCCACGACCGCTGCCGTCACCTCGGCGTCGTACAGCATCCAGAAGCACTGCTCGGCGGAGGACGTCGGGTAGACCGGGACGACCTGGGCGCCGACGGTCCACAAGGCGTAGTCGAACAGGGTCCACTCGTAGCGCGTGCGGGACATGATCGCGACCCGGTCGCCGAACCGGATGCCGCTCGCGAGCAGGCCCTTGGCCAGGGCGAGCACCTCGTCGCGGAACTCGGCGCTGGTGACGTCCCGCCACTGGCCGGAGTCGTCCTTGCGGCCCAGCGCCATGTGCAGGGGGTCTTCCTGGGCATGCTCGAAGACCACGTCGGCCAGACCGCCCACCGGAGGTGCCAACGCCAACGGAGGGTTGGTGAACTCGCGCAAACCCCGCTCCCCGCTCCTCAGCGCTCCTGTCGAGTGACGCCCCGCACAGCGCCGTGAAAACTACCCCACCCGGACAGGGGGCGGGAGGGGGCGCGAAGGTGAGCACCGCTCCGGTCCGCGCTGGTCAGCGAGGGAAAAAGTGCTCACATGGGGAAGGGTCGGACACATTCCTGACGGTTGAGTAAGTTTCGGTGCCGTAATCTCCACCGAATCTGTACGAGCCCCGGTGCCGTGCGACGCGCCTTCGGGCGAGGTCTCTTCTGTGAGCGGGACGACGGCGGATTCTGTTACTCCGCTTCGTCACAGTCCCTTGCGCTCGCTGCGGTGCAGCCGGTCGCCGCCCGCCAGGACCGCCGCCGCCAGGGCGTCCGCCGCGCCCTGGGCGGAGGGCCGGCGCCGGCCGTGGACCAGGACGAAGTCGACCTGCCCCAGTTCCGGCAGCCCCGCCCGGTCCGGGACCCGGACCAGTCCCGGCGGGATGAGACCGCGCGAGTGGGCCATCACGCCGAGACCGGCCCGGGCCGCCGCGACCAGGCCGTTGAGGCTGCCGCTGGTGCACACCACGCGCCACTGGCGGCCCTGCCGCTCCAGGGCCTCCAGGGCGAGCGCGCGGGTGATGCCCGGCGGCGGGTAGACGATGAGCGGCACCGGGCGGTCCGGGTCGAGCCGGAGGCGTTCCGCACCGATCCACACCAGCCGGTCGTGCCGGACGAGCTCACCCCGCGGGTCCTCGGGCCGCCGCTTGGCCAGGACCAGATCCAGCTTCCCCGCGGCCAGCTGCTCGTGCAGCGTGCCCGACAGTTCGACCGTCAGCTCCAGGTCGACCTCCGGATGCTCGTGCCGGAAGCCCTCGAGAATCTCGGGCAACCGTGTCAGCACGAAGTCCTCCGAGGCGCCGAAGCGCAGCCGGCCGCGCAGCCGGGTGCCCGTGAAGAACGCCGCGGCCTGCTCGTGCACCTCCAGGATCCGGCGGGCGAAACCGAGCATCGCCTCGCCGTCCTCCGTCAGCTCCACCGAGTGCGTGTCCCGGGTGAACAGCGTCCGCCCGGCGGCGTCCTCCAGCCGCCGCACGTGCTGGCTGGCCGTGGACTGCCGCAGTCCGAGCCGCCGCGCGGCCTGCGTGAAGCTCAGCGTCTGTGCCACCGACAGGAACGTGCGCAGATGCGCGGGGTCGTACATGGGCACCACGTTATCGCGCATCGCGATGACAGTGAAAGCGGTGTGCGGGATTCCCGATCGCCGACCGGGGGAGCAGGATGGGAGGGGGCCGCCACGGCCCCGGACCGACGGAAGCACCAAGCAACCGGACCGACGGAAGCACCAAGCAAGTGGAGCACCGTGAAACGCCTGCAGTGGCCGCAGTGGATGCCGATCGACCCCTACATCCTGCTCCTCCTCGGGACGGTGGGCCTGGCCGCACTGTTCCCGGCACGCGGATCGGCCGCTGACCTCGCCTCCGGTGCCTCCACCGCCGCGGTCGCCCTCCTCTTCTTCCTGTACGGCGCCAGGCTCTCCACCCGTGAGGCGCTCGACGGGCTGCGGCACTGGCGGCTCCACATCACGGTCCTGGCCGGCACCTTCGTGGTCTTCCCGCTGCTCGGGCTCGCCGCCCGCGGGCTGGTGCCGGTGATCCTGACGCACCCGCTCTACCAGGGCCTGCTCTTCCTCACACTCGTCCCGTCCACCGTGCAGTCGTCGATCGCCTTCACCTCGATGGCCCGCGGCAACGTGCCCGCGGCGATCTGCGCGGGCTCCTTCTCCTCCCTCGTCGGCATCATCGCCACCCCGCTGCTCGCGGCCTCGCTGCTCGGCGGCAGCGGCGGGTTCTCCGCCGACTCGCTGCTGAAGATCGTGCTGCACCTGCTCGTGCCGTTCCTGGCCGGGCAGCTGCTGCGCCGCTGGATCGGCGGCTTCGTCACCCGCCGTAAGCGGGTCCTCGCTCTGGTGGACCGCGGCTCGATCCTGCTGGTCGTCTACACCGCGTTCGGCGTGGGTGTGGTCCAGGGCATATGGCACCAGGTCAGCCCCGCGCGGCTCGGCGGCCTGGTCGTCGTCGAGGCGGTGATCCTCGCCGTGATGCTGCTGCTCACCTGGTACGGCGGCAAGGCGCTGCGCTTCGGCCGGGCGGACCGGATCGCGATCCAGTTCGCCGGCTCGAAGAAGTCCCTGGCCGCCGGGCTGCCCATGGCGAGCGTCCTGTTCGGCGCGCAGGCGGCGCTCGCCGTGCTGCCGCTGATGCTCTTCCACCAGATGCAGCTGATCGTGTGCGCGGTGATCGCCAAGCGGCGCGCACGGGAAGCGGCGGGCGAGGTCACCGCACCGCGGCCAGGCGCAGTGTCACGAACCGTGGCCGGTACAGGGACACGTTCCGGCTGAGCTGGGCGGCGGCGCCCGTCGTCCCCAGCCAGTTGACGTCGTAGCTCAGGACGAGCCGTCCCCCGCCGCTCAGCACCGGATGCGCCTGGGGGTTGTAGGCGGCCACCTGCCCCTGCGGCAGCGAGGGGCTGAACTCCTTCGCCGGACCGTGCCACGGCCCGGCCGGGGAGCAGGCCCAGTAGGACGCCACGGTGGTCAGGCCCTTCGGGCCGGCGGCCATCGTGAACAGCACGTAGGTGCCGCCGTCCCGGACGACCGTGAACGCGCTGCCCACACCCGTGCGCCGCCCGTCGCCGAGCACCGGCCGGGGGCGGGCGCCGGGCACCCAGGACGAGCCGCTCCAGAACTGCCAGGCGTCCGGATCAGCGAGCCGGCCCTCCGGCACCCGCGCCGCGTACGCGTGCGAGGCGGGGCGGGAGGCGGCCCGGCCGTCGTCGCCACCGAACACGTACGTCCAGCCGTCCTCCTCGACCAGCGTCGTGCCGAACAGCACGCGGCGGGACGGGTCGGGGACCGAGCGCTGGCCCAGCACCTCGACGATCGACTCCAGGCGCAGCGCGGGCAGCGACAGGGTGGCGACCTCGGTGGCGGTGGGAACGCCGTAGATCCAGGGAGCCTGGCCCGCCGTGCGCACCCACAGCAGGACCCGCACGACCTGCTCCGGGGAGCCGGGGGAGCGGGGTTCGACGCGGGCGGCGACCGGCCAGCGCCACTGGTTGGGCGCCGGATCGGCGAACAGCGGGGCCGGCAGGGTCGATTCGAGCCGGCCGTCGCGCATCAGCACGGCCGAGTTGCGCACCAGCGGTGTGGTCGGGTCCCGCCAGGCGTAGGGCTCGCCGTGCGGGTTGGGCGGTCCGTACACCTGGCCCAGGTAGGTGTCCGAGAACAGCCACAGCACCCGGCCGTCCGGCAGTCGCACCGAGTGGGTGCCGTCGCCGCCGGTCCAGTCGTCGGTGCGGCTCACGTCGTCGCCGTAGCGGGCGAACTCGGCGGTGAGGCCGTCGTCCGCTTTCCAGGAGCCGACCGTGAGGCCCCGGCAGGCGCCGTCGTCCGAACCGTCGTCGTCCGGCAGGGCGATGAGCAGCGCGGCGCCGAGAACCAGGACCAGCAGAAGGCCGATCTCGGTTCCCGTGCGCTGTCGTGCTCGTGCTGCTCCTGAGTCGTCGGGCACGGCCGTGACGTTAGTTGCTGCCGCTCACCCGGTCCATGGGCAGCCACAGCACCGTGCCCCGCGGGGCCGCGCCCGAGGTGCCCGAGGCCAACTCCTTGTCACTCAGAGCCCGGTTCCACACGCGGACGTCGTCGATGGCCCCGGTGAGGAACGCCCGGCTGTCCATGCGCTGGCCGATGTGCACCCCGAAGGGGGAGTTGCGGCTCACCGAGCCCGGCACGTCGGGGGTGTCGATCGCCTCGCCGTCGAGGAAGAGCGTCAGATTCCTCCCGCCGCGGCGCAGCGCCAGGTGGTGCCAGCGGCCGTCGTTGTGGGCGCCGTCGGTCGACACCGAGGCCGACCTGACGGTCGTCGCGCCCGACCGGGTGGTGATCAGCCCTCGGACCCGGTTGCTCGCCGGCTCCCCGCGCAGCCAGATCTGCGGCTGTGTGGTGCCGATGCCGCCCATCCACAGAAAGGGCTGCTCGCCGGTCGTGGCGGTGTAGCGGAAGTGCAGCGAGACCGTGAAGTCCCCCTCGCCGAGCGGCAGCCGGGACCGGTAGGGCAGCCGTACGGCGTCGTCGGCGCCGTCGAAGGACAGCGCGCCGCCGCGGGCACCGGCCGTCGGCCCGGCGCCGCCGAGCACGGCCGCGGGCCGGGTACCCGGCGCCGCGTCGCGGGTGGTCGGGTCGGCGCCCCGGCGCGGCTTCAGCCAGTCCTCGGTGAAGCGCGCGAAGCGGATCTCGTCGCGCGCGTCGGCCGCGCCGCCCTCGTACAGCAGGCCCACCGTCGCGCGGTCGACGGCGGCCATGTCGGAGTAGCCGGACCAGTCCGTGGTGACGACCGTGCCCCGGTCCACGCTCTCCCAGGTGCGTCCGCCGTCGTAGGAGGAGCGGACCATCATCGTGCGGCGGCGGTCGGGGTCGGCCGGGGCGGACAGCAGCATCCGGTCACCGAGGCGCAGCGTCGCGCCCTGGACCTGCGGGGTGTACAGGTCCGGGAGGGCGCGGAACGGCGTGGCGAAGCTGTCGCCGCCGTCCAGGCTGAGGGTCTGGGAGCGGTGGCCCAGGTCGGTGCCGTCCTGTTCCCGGCCGCTGACGAGCAGGGCGCCGTCGGCGCGCTCGGTGAGCGTCACCTCGGACGGCTTCTGCCGGAACGTGCCGTCCTGCGCTATGGGCCAGGTGTCCGTGGCGCCGACCCGCCAGGAGTCGCCGCCGTCGTCGCTGACGACGAGCGCGGCGTGGTTGGCGGAGACCCGGCTGCCGTTCCACGTCTCGGTGTTGACGCCGAACACGAGCCGCCCCGCGTGCTTGCCGCGGGTCAGCTGGATTCCGTGCACGGGCCCGGTCGCGTACCAGGAGTTCCAGTGCCCGGGCAGGATCTCGCCGCTCAGATCGCGCGGCTCGGACCAGGTCCGGCCGTCGTCGTCGCTGTACTGCAGATGCGGGGTGCGGTCGCAGGGGACGGCGCAGTTGCCGGCGTCGGTACGGCCGGTGTTGAACGTCTCGGCCAGCAGGATCCGGCCGGTCCCGCGGTCCACGACCGGCGCCGGGTTGCCGTGTGTGTCGCCCGCGCCCTCGGTGACGACCCGCAGTGGCCCCCAGGTACGGCCCCCGTCGGCGGAGCGCTTGACGACGATGTCGATGTCGGCCGCGTCTCCGCAGTTGAGGACGCGGCCCTCGGCGAACGCCAGCAGGGTGCCGCTGGTGGTGCGCACGATCGCCGGGATCCGGAAGCAGGCGTAACCGGGGTCCTGGGAGGCCTTGAAGAGCACCTGCTGCTCGAACTCGGCCGCAGGTGACGAGGGTTGGCCGTGCGCCGGTGCGGTGGGCGCGAGCAGCGCCCCGGCGGCGGCGGTGGCGGTCAGGGTGGATCTCAGACGTGCGCGAAGACTTGACGGCATGGTGCGACCTGCCCTTCATGCGTCTGTCGGCCGGACCACCGGGGTATGGAACTGACATCCGGTCATCCGGACATTCCACGTCCAATGTCTGGGCCACAGACGGTACTTGGCTTCTCGGACCCCCCACAAGAATCGTGCGTCAGGGGATCAGGACGACCTTGCCCAGATTGGCCCGGGCCTCGATCTCCGCGTGCGCCTGGGCCGCGTCCTCCAGGGCGAACTCCGCGTGGACGACGGGCTTGACCTCGCCCGCCGCGAACAGCCGCCACAGTTCCTCACGCCACTGCTCGTACAGCTCCGGTTTCCCCCGGGCGACCCGGGCCATCTGGAACCCGATCACCGACTTGGCGTCCACGAGCAGGTCGTACGCCTGGATGGTGCCGCCGCCCGAGCTGTAGGCCACCAGCCGCCCCTCGGGGACGAGCGCGTGCAGGGCGCGGGTGAGCAGCTCCCCGCCGACCGCGTCCAGCACGTAGTCGACCGGGGTGCCCCAGCTGCCGTCGCCGTAGGAGATGACGTGATCGGCGCCGAGGGCCCGGACGAAACCGGCCTTGGCCGGATCGGAGACGGCTCCCACGACCCGTCCGGCGCCGCGCGTCCTGGCCAGCTGCACGGCCAGGTGGCCGACGCCGCTCGCGGCCGCGGTGACCAGGGTCGCCTCGCCCGGCTGGGGGCGGGCCGCCTCCAGGGCGCCGAGGGCGACCAGGCCGCTGCGGAGCAGGGCGACCGCGTCCACGGCGCCGGTGTCCCCCGGAACCGGGGAGGCCATGGCCTCGTGCAGGAGCGCGACGTCGGCATACCCGTGGCCGAGGCAGAGACCGGTCACCCGGTCGCCGGTGCCGAAGCGGGTGACGCCCTCGCCGACGGCCACGACCTGCCCGGCGATCTCACCGCCGAGCGGGACGGGCTCGGCCGCCTCGGTGACCTCGCGTACCACCGGAAGCGTGACGCCGATCGCCTCCGCGCGCACGAGCAGCTCTCCGGGACCGGGCTCGGGCAGCGGGACCTCCTCCACGAAGAGGGGGCCGCCTCGGGATTCGTAGCGGACGCGGCGCATCGCACCTCCGGGGTCGTCGGACTTCCCGACGGAGTCGTTGGGGTCCCCAACGGAGTCGTTGGAATCCCCAACGGTATAGGAGGATCATAGGAACACCCAACGATTTACTGGTTAGGCTGCGGCCATGTCGGAAGCCCCCCTCCCCGCGATCCGCTCCCTGCCCAGCTGGCTGCTCGGCCGCGCCGCCGCCCGCGGCCGGGCCCTGGTGGCCGAGGCGCTGGCCGAGGAGGACATGCGGATGTGGCACCACGTGGTGCTGTCCGCCGTCCGCGACCTCGGTCCCGTCGCGCAGGCCGACCTCGGCCGCGGGGTACGGCTGGACCCCAAGGACCTGGTCGGCGTCCTCAACGACCTCCAGTCGGCGGGCCTGGTGGTACGCGAGCCGGACCCGGTCGACCGCCGCAAGAACGCGGTGTCCCTCACGGAACGGGGAGCACGGCTGCTGAAGCGCTGCGAGAAGGCGGCCCGCGCGGCCAACGACGAACTGCTCGCACCGCTGTCGGCGGCCGAACGGGAGCAGTTCACGGGGATGCTGCTGCGGATATCCGGCACGGCGGACTGACGACGCTCCCGCGTCCTCACGAAGGCGGCCGAGACGGGGCCCCTGCGGCGCAGGGGGCGCTCCCCGCCGGTCGGGGCCCCGCCGCCGTGTCGCGGAGGAACCGGTTCAGCCCTGGGCGGCCGCGGCCCGCAGGACGATCCGGCCCTCACCCGCGTACACGTTCATGGAACTGCCCCGCAGGAAGCCCACCAGCGTCAGGCCCGTCTCGGCGGCGAGATCCACCGCCAGCGAGGACGGGGCCGACACCGCCGCCAGCACGGGGATGCCGGCCATCACGGCCTTCTGCGCCAGCTCGAAGGAGGCCCGGCCCGACACGAGCAGGATCACCCGTGACAGCGGCAGATCCCCGTTCTGCAGGGCGCGGCCGACCAGCTTGTCGACCGCGTTGTGCCGGCCCACGTCCTCCCGGACGTCCAGCAGCTCGCCCTCCTCGGAGAACAGGGCCGCCGCGTGCAGGCCACCGGTCCGGTCGAAGACCCGCTGGGCCGCGCGCAACCGGTCGGGCAGGCTCGCGAGCCGTTCGGGGCTGATCCGGACCGGGGGAGTGTCGGCGAGGGGCCACCGGGCCGTGGTGCGCACCGCGTCCAGCGACGCCTTGCCGCACAGGCCGCAGGAGGACGTGGTGTAGACGTTGCGCTCCAGCGTGATGTCGGGGATCACCACGTCGGAGGCCGTCTGCACGTCGACCACGTTGTACGTGTTCGAGCCGTCGGCCGTCGCGCCGGCGCAGTAGACGATGTTCCGCAGGTCCTGCTGCCCGGCCAGCACCCCCTCGCTGACCAGGAACCCCGCCGCCAGCGCGAAGTCGTCCCCCGGGGTGCGCATGGTGATCGCCAGGGGCTTGCCGTTGAGCCGGATCTCCAGGGGCTCCTCGGCGACGAGCGTGTCGGGACGGCTGGAGACCGCCCCGTCCCGGATGCGGAGAACCTTGCGTCGTTCCGTGACTCGTCCCATGTCCTGATCAGTCCCGGTTCTGTACGTGCTGGTAGCCGAAGCGGCCCTTGATGCAGAGGTTGCCGTGGGTCACCGGGTTGTCGTGCGGTGAGGTGACCTTCACGATCTCATTGTCCTGCACGTGCAACGTCAGATTGCAGCCCACTCCGCAGTACGCGCACACCGTGGTCGTCTCCGTCTGCCGCGCCTCCTCCCACGTACCCGCCGCCCGCATGTCGAACTCGGACTTGAAGGACAGCGCGCCCGTGGGGCACACCTCGATGCAGTTCCCGCAGTACACGCACGCCGAGTCGGTCAGCGGCGCGTCGTGCTCCACGGCGATCCGGGCGTCGAAACCGCGTCCCGCGACCGAGATCGCGAAGGAGTTCTGCCACTGGTCGCCACAGGCGTCGACGCACTTGTAGCAGAGGATGCACTTGTCGTAGTCGCGCACGTACAGCTCGTTGTCGACCCTCGGCTCCTCGGTCAGCCGCGCCGCGTCCGGGCCGAAGCGGTCCGGCTTCGCCTCGTACTCCTTGAGCCACCCGGCGACCTTCGGTGCCGTCGAGAGGTCGACCGAGGACGCGAGCAGTTCCAGGACGACCTTGCGGCTGTGCCGGGCGCGCTCGGTGTCCGTGCGCACCTCCATCCCCGGTTCGGCCTCGCGGGAGCAGGCCGGAACGAGCGTCCTGGCCCCCTCCACCTCGACGACACAGACGCGGCAGGCGTTCTTCGGCCGCAGGGTGTCGCCCTCGCACAGGGTCGGGATGTCCTTCCCGGCCGCCCGGCAGGCGTCCAGGACGGTCGAGCCCTCGAGGACCCGGGCCTGCTCGCCGTCGAGGGTGAACTCCAGCATCCGGCGCGGGATCCCCAGCGGTGTGACGGTCATTCGTACGCCCCCAGACGGTCGATGGCGGATTCCACGGCGTTCCACGCGGTCTGCCCGAGACCGCAGATCGAGGCGTCCCGCATGGCGCGGCCGACCTCCCGCAGCAGCGCGATGTCCCCGGCGGCGTCGGCGCCCGTGCGCTCCACGATCCGCTGCAGCGCCTCCTCCTGCCGCACCGTCCCCACCCGGCAGGGCACGCACTGCCCGCACGACTCGTCCCGGAAGAACTCCGCGACGCGCAGCAGCAGCCGGGGCAGGGGCACGCTGTCGTCGAAGGCCATCACGACCCCCGAGCCGAGTGTCGTGCCCGCCTCCCGCGTCCCTTCGAAGGTGAGCGGGACGTCCAGCTCGTCGGCCCGCACGAAACCGCCGGCCGCCCCGCCGAGCAGCACCGCCCGCAGACCGTCCCGCACCCCGGCCAGCGTGAGCACATCGCCCAGCGTCGCGCCGAACGGCACCTCGTAGACACCGGGCCGCTCCACACTGCCGGACACACAGAACAGCTTCGGTCCGGTGGAGCCCCGGGTGCCGATCGCCGCGTACGCCGGGGCGCCCATCGTCAGGATCGGCAGGACGTTGACCAGGGTCTCCACGTTGTTCTCGACCGTCGGCTTGCCGAACAGGCCCTTCTCCACGGGGAACGGCGGCTTCGAGCGCGGTTCGCCCCGGTAGCCCTCGATGGAGTTGAACAGGGCCGTCTCCTCACCGCAGATGTAGGCGCCCGCGCCGCGCCGGATCTCGATGTCGAAGGCGTAGCCCTGACCGAGGACGTCGTCGCCGAGCAGTCCGCGCGCACGGGCCTGCGCGATCGCGTGCTCCAGCAGGTGCAGGGCGCGCGGGTACTCGCCGCGCAGATAGAGGTAGCCCCTGTGGGCGCCGGTCGCGTAACCGGCGATCGTCATCGCCTCGATCAGCGCGTACGGATCGCCCTCCATGACCACCCGGTCCTTGAACGTGCCCGGCTCCGACTCGTCGGCGTTGCAGACGAGGTAGTGCGGACGGTCGGGCTGGGACGCCGCGGCCTGCCACTTGCGGCCGGTGGGAAAGGCGGCGCCGCCGCGCCCGACCAGACCCGAGTCGGCGACCTCGCGGATGACCCCGGCCGGACCCAGCCCGAAGGCCCGGCGCAGGGCGGTGTAGCCGCCGTGGGCGCGGTAGTCGTCGAGGGACCACGGGTCGACCACGCCGACGCGGTGCAGCAGCATCAGACCGTCCTGCCCGGCCTGGGGCACCGCCAGCGCTGCGGGCGGCTCCTCGGGCGCCGAGTCGGGTGAGCTCGCGGCGAGCACGGCGTCCCGGACGGTCGCCGGCGCGGAGACCGCCGTACGGACAGGGTCCCCCGCCCTGATCGCGAGCGCGGCCGGGGCCCGTTCGCACAGGCCCAGGCACGGGCTGCGCTCGACACTGACCCCGCTGCCGAGGCCCAGCCGCGCCTCGATCCCGGCGCACAGCCGAGGCGCCCCGGCCGCCGCGCACGCCAGGTCCGTGCACACGTGCAGCACGGTCGCCGGACGCGGCTTGACCGAGAACATGGCGTAGAAGGTGGCGACCCCGTAGGCCTCCGCCGGCGGCACGGTCAGCCGCCGGCACAGGTAGTCCAGGGCACCCTCGCTGATCCAGCCGGTCCGGTCGTTGACCGCGTGCAGCCCCGGCAGCAGCAGGTCGCGGCGGTCCCTGGCCTCACGCCCGCCACGCGCCCATCGCAGATCCGCGTCCGAGCGGTCGGCGCCCTCCCAGGAGGACTCGGGAGGCCCGAGGAGGGCGTCGACGGCCGCCCGTTCCTCGTCCGTCGGTTTGCTGTCACCGAAGTGCAGGTCCACGTACGTTCACCCCACGATGGTCGCGATGGGCAGCTTCTCGATCCGGATCGCCGACGCCTTGAATTCCGCCGTCCCCGCGATCGGGCAGTTCGCCTCGATCGTCAGGGCGTTGGTGTCCACCTCGTCCGGGAAGTGCATGGTCATGAAGGCGAGCCCCGGCCGCAGCGCGGTGTCCACCCACACGGGAGCGGTCACCGACCCGCGCCGCGAGGTCACCTGGACGTGCTCGCCGACCACGACCCCGTAGCGCTCGGCGTCCTCCGGGCTCAGCTCGATGAACTCGCCGCGCCGCAGCGGCGAGGCGTAACCACCGCTCTGCACACCGGTGTTGTACGAGTCGAGCCGCCGCCCGGTGGTGAGCCGGATCGGGTACCGCTCGTCGGTGAGGTCCACGGGCGGGTCGTGCCGCACGATCCCGAACGGAGCGAGCGGTCCGCGCCGTGCGGGGTCGGTCTCCCACAACCGCCCGTGCAGATAGGTGGGTTCGATGCCGTCCGTGCTCGGGCAGGGCCACTGGATGCCCTGGTGCTCCTCCAGCCGCTCATACGTCATGCCGTGGTGGTCGGGTGAGACGGACCGCAGCTCGTTCCACACGGTCTCGGCGTCGGCGTACTTCCAGTCGTGGCCGAGGCGGGCCGCGAGGTCGCAGATGATGTCGATGTCCTCGCGGGCCTCGCCGGGCGGGGTGACGGCCTTGCGCACGCGCTGCACGCGCCGTTCGCTGTTGGTGGTCGTGCCGTCGGTCTCCGCCCAGCCGGCGGTGGCCGGCAGGACGACGTCCGCGAGCTCGGCCGTCCTCGTCAGGAAGATGTCCTGCACGACCAGGAAGTCCAGGGCCTTCAGCCGCCGCACGGCCTGCTCGCTGTCCGCCTCCGACTGGGCCGGGTTCTCGCCGATGCAGTAGACGGCCCTGAGCGAGCCGTCCTCCATGGCCTCGAACATCTCGGTGAGGTTCAGGCCGTAGTGCGGCTGGATCACGGTGTCCCAGGCCGACTCGAACTTCAGCCGGACGCTCGCGTCCAGGATGTCCTGGAACCCGGGCAGCCGGTTGGGGATCGCCCCCATGTCGCCGCCGCCCTGCACGTTGTTCTGCCCGCGCAGGGGCTGAAGCCCCGAGCCGTAGCGGCCGACATGCCCGGTGAGCAGGGACAGGTTGATCAGGGCGCGGACGTTGTCGGTGCCGTTGTGGTGCTCGGTGATGCCCAGGGTCCAGCACAACTGGGCCCGCTCGGCCCGGGCGTAGGCGTGCGCCAGCTCGCGGATCGCCGCCGCCGGTACGCCCGTCACCTTCTCGGCGAGGGACAGGGTCCACGGCTCGACCAGCGCCCTGTACTCCTCGAAGCCGGTGGTCGCCCGCTCGATGAACGCCTCGTTCGCGAGCCCCGCCTGGATGATCTCGCGGCCGACCGCGTGCGCCAACGGGATGTCCGTGCCGACGTTGAGCCCCATCCAGCTCTCCGCCCACTCGGCGGTCGACGTCCGGCGCGGATCGACCGCGTACATCCGGGCGCCGTTCCTGATCCCCTTCAGCACGTGCTGGAAGAAGATCGGGTGCGCGAACCGGGCGTTGGAGCCCCACATCACGATGACGTCGGTGTGCTCGATCTCCTCGTACGACGACGTCCCGCCGCCCGAGCCGAACGCCGCCGACAGGCCCGCCACGCTCGGGGCGTGGCAGGTGCGGTTGCAGGAGTCGACGTTGTTGGTGCCCATGACGACCCGGGCGAACTTCTGCGCCACGTAGTTCATCTCGTTGGTGGCGCGGGCACAGCTGAACAGACCGAAGGCGTCGCGGTTGCGCCCGAGGCCCGCGGCGGCCCGGTCCAGGGCCTCGTCCCAGGTGGCCCGCCGGAACGGCTCGTCGCGGGCGTCCCTGACGAGGGGGTTGGTGAGCCGGGTGTAGGTCTTGGGGGTCCGGTCGCGTTTCCTCATGCGGCGCTCCTCAGCGCGAGCAGGTCCGAGATGGCGTGCACGGTGCGCAGGGTGGGCACCTCCACGCCGGTGATCTCCGCCAGCTCGACGACCGCCGCCAGCAGCACGTCGAGTTCCAGCGGCTTGCCGCGCTCCAGGTCCTGGAGCGTGGAGGTGCGGTGGTCGCCGACCCGCTCGGCGCCCGCGAGCCGGCGCTCGATGGAGACCCCGACCTCGCAGCCGAGGGCCTCGGCGACCGCCAGTGTCTCGGTCATCATGATCTCGATGACCTTGCGGGTGCCGCCGTGCAGGCACATCTGCCGCATGGTGGCGCGGGCCAGGGCGCTGATCGGGTTGAAGGAGATGTTGCCGAGCAGCTTGACCCAGATGTCGCTGCGCAGGTCCGGTTCGACCGGGCACTTCAGCCCGCCCTCCCGCATGGCCTCGCTGAAGGCGAGACAGCGGGCGGAGCGGCTGCGGTCGGGCTCGCCGATGGAGAACCGTGTGCCCTCCAAGTGCCGCACCACGCCCGGCCCTTCGAGTTCGGTCGCCGCGTAGACGACGCAGCCGATGGCCCGTTCGGGCGCGAGCACCGCACTGACCGCGCCGTCCGGGTCGACGCTCTCGACACGGTGGCCGTCGTACGGGCCGCCGTGCCGGTGGAAGTACCACCAGGGGATGCCGTTCTGGGCCGCGACGACCGAGGTCGTCTCGTGCAGCAGGGGCGCGATCAGCGGCCCGCACGCCGCGTACGCGTTGGCCTTCAGGCCCAGGAAGACATGGTCGACCGGGCCGACTTCGGCCGGGTCGTCGGTGGCGTGGGGGTGTGCGGTGAAGCCGCCGCGTGGGCTGCGCACCCGGACTCCGTGCTGCCTCATGGCCGCCAGATGCGGTCCACGGGCGATGAGATGCACCTCGGCGCCCGCGCGGTGGAGCGCGGCGCCGACGTAGGCGCCGATGGCACCGGCACCGAGAACTGCGACTTTCACGGAAACACTCCGTTCGGTTCGAGGGATACCGCGGAGGTGGCTGCCGTCCGGCCGCCCACGGGACGCGCCCCGCCCAGCGCAGGCGGGCTGGGCCTTCTCGCGGACGGCTTGTGTCGACGAAATATTGTCTACAGTATGGAGGTTGGGGCGGCAAGGGTTCGCGCGCCGACCGTTCGGCGCAGGCCGGATACCGTTCACCGCATACGGTCGACGCGCCGCCTTCTCAACTCCCGCGCGGATACCTACCGTCCCGGGTTCATGAGTCCCCCAGTCGCGCCCCCGGGCTGGAGCCGCTGGCTCGTCCCGCCCGCAGCTCTCTCCGTACATCTCTCCATCGGCCAGGCCTACGCCTGGAGCGTGTTCAAGCCGCCCCTCGAGTCCGCCCTCGGGCTCAGCGGCACGCAGAGCGCGCTGCCCTTCCAGCTGGGCATCGTCATGCTGGGCCTGTCCGCCGCGTTCGGCGGCACGCTCGTGGAGCGCAACGGCCCCCGCTGGGCCATGACCGTCGCCCTGGTCTGCTTCTCCTCCGGCTTCCTGCTCTCCGCGCTGGGCGCGTCCCTGGAGCAGTACTGGCTGATCGTCCTCGGCTACGGCTTCGTCGGCGGCATCGGTCTCGGCATCGGCTACATCTCGCCCGTCTCCACGCTGATCAAGTGGTTCCCGGACCGGCCCGGCATGGCCACCGGCATCGCCATCATGGGCTTCGGCGGCGGCGCCCTCATCGCCTCGCCGTGGTCGGCGCAGATGCTGGAGTCGTTCGGCGGCGACAGCTCCGGCATCGCGCTCGCCTTCCTCGTGCACGGGCTGTCGTACGCCGTCTTCATGCTGCTGGGCGTGTTCCTGGTCCGGGTTCCGCGTCCTGCCCCAGCGGCGCGGGCAACCGCGCGACAAGCCCCCACCGGCCCGCAGGTCTCCGCGAACCAGGCGCTGCGCACCCCGCAGTTCTGGCTGCTGTGGCTCGTGCTCTGCATGAACGTCACCGCCGGCATCGGCATCCTGGAGAAGGCCGCGCCGATGATCACGGACTTCTTCGCGGACACCTCCACCCCGGTGTCGGTGACGGCCGCCGCCGGTTTCGTCGCGCTGCTGTCGGCGGCGAACATGGCGGGCCGCATCGGCTGGTCGTCGACGTCCGACCTCATCGGCCGCAAGAACATCTACCGCCTCTACCTGGGCGCCGGCGCCCTGATGTACGCGCTCATCGCCCTGTTCGGCGACTCCTCCAAGCCGCTGTTCATCCTGTGCGCGCTGGTCATTCTCTCCTTCTACGGCGGTGGTTTCGCCACGGTTCCGGCCTATCTGAAGGATTTGTTCGGTACGTACCAGGTCGGTGCCATCCACGGGCGGCTGCTCACCGCCTGGTCCACGGCCGGGGTGCTCGGGCCGCTGATCGTGAACTGGATCGCCGACCGGCAGGAGGAGGCGGGCCGGCACGGCGCGTCCCTGTACGGGCTGTCCTTCGTCATCATGATCGGGCTGCTCGTCGTCGGCTTCGTCGCCAACGAACTGGTGCGGCCCGTCGACCCCCGCCACCACGTCCTCGAGCCGAAGGAGGCCGCCCATGTCCGGCGAGAGCAGTCAGAGTCCGCCTAGCCCGGACCGGCGGTGGCTGATCGCCTTCGCCTGGGTGTGGGTGGGCGTCCCGCTCGCCTACGGGCTGTACGAGCTCGTCCGCAAGGCGACGCAGTTGTTCACCGGGTAGCCGCCGGGGCGCGGGACGGGCGCCGGTGTACGGGGTGGGCGGCCGACAGGTGTCCGGGCGTCCGAGCTGCTGACCGAAGCTGACAACCCCGGCGCTCGTTTCCTGTCGCCTTGGCTGCCGTCGTACCCGTGAGTCACTGATCAGACTGGTGGATCCGCTACCCAAGGCAACGAGGGGGACCCACCCAATGAACGGCTCGCGCATCGCCGCCGTCGGCCACTACCAGCCCGCCACGGTGCTCACCAACAAGGATCTGGCGGCTCTGGTGGACACCAGTGACGAGTGGATCACCAGCCGGGTGGGCATCCGGACCCGCCACATCGCCGGACCCGACGAGCCGGTCGACGAACTGGCCGGCCACGCCGCCGCCAAGGCCCTCGCGGCGGCCGGGCTGGCCCCGGCGGACATCGATCTGGTGCTGGTCGCCACCTCCACCGCCGTCGACCGCTCGCCCAACATGGCGGCCCGGGTCGCGGCCCGCCTGGGCATCCCGCAGGCCGCCACCATGGACCTCAACGTGGTGTGCGCCGGTTTCACCCACGCCCTGGCCACCGCCGACCACGCCGTCCGCGCGGGGGGCGCGAGCCGCGCGCTGGTCATCGGGGCCGACAAGATGTCCGAGGTGGCCGACTGGAGCGATCGCAGCACGTGTGTGCTCGTCGGTGACGGAGCCGGGGCCGCGGTGGTGGAGGCCGCCGACGAGCCGGCCATCGGCCCGGTGCTGTGGGGCTCGGTGCCCGAGATGGGCAACGCGGTGCGCATCGAGGGCAACCCGCCGCGCTTCGCCCAGGAGGGGCAGAGCGTCTACCGCTGGGCCACCACGCAGCTCCCGCCCATCGCGCGCCGGGCCTGCGAGCGGGCCGGGCTGGAGCCGGCCGACCTCGCCGGGGTCGTGCTGCACCAGGCGAACCTGCGCATCATCGAACCCCTCGCGGAGAAGATCGGAGCCGTCAACGCGGTCGTCGCGCGCGATGTCACCGAGTCCGGCAACACCTCCGCCGCGAGTATCCCGCTGGCCTTCTCGAAGCTGGTCGAGCGGGGAGCGCTCACCACCGGCGACCCGGTGCTGCTGTTCGGCTTCGGCGGGAACCTCTCGTACGCGGGGCAGGTCGTGCGCTGCCCCTGAGTGTGCGCCGCCCCTGGCGGAGGGGTGGTGTGACGCGGTCAACTCCCCGAAACCCTGGCTCTGGTGCGCCGTAGACTGTAGACGAAAGACAATCAATACTGACTCTGCGGTGACACCGGCCGGCGCCGCGCTGTGCACGGCCCTGCCGAGGAGGGGGACCGCGATGCTGTCGACAGGCCTGCCCCAGGGGGCGGTACCCAAGCTGGAACGCCCGGGTCCGCTGCGCGACCGTGTCTACGAGGCACTGCTCGAACTCATCACCACCCGTGCGCTCCAGCCCGGCCAGCATCTCGTCGAGAGTGAACTCGCCGGGCACCTCGGGGTCTCCCGGCAGCCCGTGCGCGAGGCGCTGCAGCGGCTCAACACCGAGGGGTGGGTCGATCTGCGGCCCGCGCAGGGCGCGTTCGTGCACGAGCCGACGGAGGAGGAGGCCGACCAGCTCCTCACGGTCCGTACGCTCCTGGAGGCCGAGGCGGCCCGGCTCGCGGCGGCCAACGCGAACAGCGCGGGCGTCGCCGCCCTGGAGGCGTTGTGCGCGGAGGGCGAGAAGGCCGTGGAGGCCGACGACGTGGACGGGGCCGTCGCGATGAACGCCCGCTTCCACGCCAAGATCATGGAGCTCGCCGGCAACGCGGTCCTCGCGGAACTCGCCGCCCAGGTCGACCGGCGCGTGCGCTGGTACTACACGCCGGTGGCCCGCCGGCGCGGCCACCAGTCCTGGATCGAACACCGCGAACTGATCGCCGCGGTCTCCGACCGGGACGAACAGCGCGCCACCCAGCTGATGCGCGCCCACACGGAGCACACACGACGGTCGTACCACGCGCGGGCGGGCTCGTAGCGCCACCACAGGCGTCCTGTGCCGCGAGGCACCCGTCACCGCGTCTTTGTCCTGTGAGTGGAAAAAGTAGAGGGCAATTCCTGCGCGACTTCTTCCCACCTCCGGCAGCCGCTGCTACGTTCCCTCCGAAAGCAAGCCACCGAGGTGGCGGAAAACCGGCGCGCGCAGGCCGATTGAGGCGGGGAGGGGCTCGTGAGACGTATGACCGCACGACCCGCCAACGCCCATCAGGCCCGACTGCTCAAGCTGTTGCGTGACGGCGGACCCAACTCCCGTGCCCAGCTGGGCGACCAGGTCGACCTCTCGCGGTCCAAGCTGGCCGTGGAGGTGGACCGGCTACTGGAGACGGGTCTGGTCGTGGCCGACGGGCTCGCCGCCTCGCGCGGCGGCCGCCGTTCCCACAACGTCCGGCTCAACCCCGAGCTGCGCTTCCTCGGCGTCGACATCGGCGCGACCTCGATCGACGTCGCCGTCACCAACGCCGAACTGGAGACCCTCGGGCATCTCAACCAGCCCATGGACGTGCGCGAGGGCCCGGTCGCGGTCTTCGAGCAGGTCCTGGCCATGGCCGCGAAACTGAGGGCCTCCGGGCTCGCGGAGGGGTTCGACGGCGCCGGCATCGGCGTCCCGGGCCCGGTCCGCTTCCCCGAGGGCATCCCGGTGGCACCGCCGATCATGCCCGGCTGGGACGGCTTCCCCGTGCGGGAGGCGCTCAGCCAGGAACTCGGCTGCCCGGTCATGGTCGACAACGACGTGAACCTCATGGCGCTGGGGGAGCAGCACGCGGGCGTCGCCCGCAGCGTCGGTGACTTCCTCTGCGTCAAGATCGGCACCGGCATCGGCTGCGGCATCGTCGTCGGCGGCGAGGTCTACCGCGGAACGACGGGCAGCGCCGGCGACATCGGGCACATCCAGGCCGTGCCCGACGGCCGCCCGTGCGCCTGCGGCAACCGGGGCTGCCTGGAGGCCCACTTCAGCGGCGCCGCGCTGGCCCGCGACGCCACGGAGGCCGCCCAGCAGGGCCTTTCGGTCGAACTGGCCTCGCGGCTGGACACCAACGGCGGACTCACCGCTGTCGACGTCGCCGCCGCGGCCTCCGCCGGTGACGCCACCGCCCTCGATCTGATCCGCGAGGGCGGCAACCGCACCGGCCAGGTCATCGCCGGCCTGGTCAGCTTCTTCAACCCGGGCCTGGTGGTGATCGGCGGCGGGGTGACCGGCCTCGGCCACACCCTGCTCGCCGCGATCCGCACCCAGGTCTACCGCCAGTCGCTGCCTCTGGCGACCGGCAACCTGCCCATCGTCCTGGGAGAGCTCGGCCCCACCGCCGGAGTCATCGGCGCGGCCCGGCTCATCAGCGACCACCTGTTCTCACCCGCGTAGTCCCTTCACAGCACGGCTCACCAGCACAGCGCCCTGCTCTGCCCTGCCCTGCCCTGAAACACGCCTGCTCGACAAGCGCCCTGACACCGGCCCGCCCGCCAAGGGGAATCCGCATGGCACCAGAACCACCGCTGCTCAGCATGTCCGGCATCACCAAGTCGTTCCCCGGAGTCCGGGCCCTCGACGGCGTCGACCTCGACGTCCAGGCCGGTGAGGTGCACTGCCTGCTCGGCCAGAACGGAGCCGGCAAGTCGACCCTCATCAAAGTCCTGGCCGGCGCCCACCAGCCCGACACCGGCCGTCTGCGCTGGCGCGGCGAGGAGGTCGCGCTCCGCTCGCCCCTCGCGGCCATGCGCCTCGGCATCGCCACCATCTACCAGGAACTCGACCTGGTGGACCACCTGTCCGTCGCCGAGAACGTCCATCTCGGGCATGAGCCGACCGCCGCGGGGTTCGTCGTCCGCGGCAAGGCGGCCAAGGCGTCAACCGCCGCCCTGTTACAACGACTCGGGCATGCCGAGATCGATCCGGCCCGGCTCGTCGGGGAGCTGCCGGCGGCACAGCAGCAGATCGTGTCCATGGCCCGGGCGCTCTCCCACGACGTGCGGCTCATCGTGATGGACGAGCCCTCCGCCGCCCTCGACCCGGACGAGGTCGACAACCTCTTCCGCATCGTCGGCGACCTCACCGCCGCCGGAGTCGCCGTCGTCTACATCTCGCACCGCCTGGAGGAGATCCGCCGTATCGGCGACCGGGTGACGGTGCTCAAGGACGGCCGGGCGGTCGCGAACGGGCTCCCGGCGAAGTCGACCCCGACCCGCGAGGTCGTCTCGCTGATGACGGGCCGCAACGTCGAGTACCTCTTCCCGGACCGGCCCGTCGCACCGCCGGCCACCGAGCCGGTGCTGAAGGTCCAAGGGCTCTCCCGGCGTGGGGAGTTCGAACCGTTCGACCTGGAGGTGCGGCCGGGTGAGATCGTCGGCCTCGCCGGACTCGTCGGCTCGGGCCGCTCCGAGATCCTGGAGACCGTCTACGGCGCCCGCAAACCGACGACCGGTCAGGTGCTGATCGGCGGCAAGGCCCTGAAGCCGGGCAGCGTACAGGCCGCCGTCCGGGCCGGACTCGGGCTCGCTCCCGAGGAACGCAAGGCCCAGGCCCTGCTGATGCTGGAATCCGTCACCCGCAATGTGTCGGTCTCGTCCATGTCCCGCTTCTCACGCGGCGGCTGGATCGACCGGGGCGCCGAACTGGGCGCCGCCCGGGCCGCGACCCGCGAACTGTCACTCCGGCCGGACAACCCGTCCGTGCCCGTGCGCACCCTGTCCGGCGGCAACCAGCAAAAGGCCGTCCTCGCCCGCTGGCTGTTGCGCGGCTGCAAGGTGCTGCTGCTCGACGAACCCACCCGCGGCGTCGACGTCGGCGCCCGCGCCGAGCTCTACGCGGTCATCCGCCGGCTGGCCGACGAGGGCCTGGCCGTGCTGCTGGTCTCCAGCGAGGTGCCCGAGGTGCTCGGCCTCGCCGACCGCGTCCTGGTGCTGCGCGAGGGCCGTGTCGTCCACACGGCACCCGCGCGCGAACTCGACGAACACCGCGTACTCGACCTGGTCATGGAAGGAAGCCCGGCGTCATGACGCAGCCCGTCTCCCCGCCGCGGGACAGCACGACCGACAAGGTGCCGCAGGCCCGGCCCCCCGCCTGGCGCGGCCTGCCGGCCCGCGCCGACATCCGCACCCTCTCCCTGCTCGGCGTGCTCGCCGCGCTGATCCTCGTCGGCGGCATCACCAAACCCGACGAGTTCCTCGACACCCGCAACCTGCAACTGGTCCTCACCCAGGCCTCCGTGGTCGGGGTCGTCACCGTCGGCATGACCTTCGTCATCATCTCCGGCGGCATCGACCTGTCGGTCGGCGCGATCGTCGCCCTCGCCTCCGTGTGGGCCACCACCGTCGCCACCCAGGAGTACGGCTTCGCCGGCATCCTCTTCACGGCGATCGTCGTCGGGGTCGGCTGCGGCCTGGTCAACGGGGTGCTCATCGCCTACGGCGCGATGGTGCCGTTCATCGCCACCCTCGCCATGCTGGCCTCCGCCCGCGGCCTCGCCCTGCAGATCACCGACGGCAAGACACAGATCGTCACGGTGCCGTCCGTCCTCGACCTGGGGGAGCGCGACGCCTACGTCCTCGGCATCCCGCCACTGGTCCTGGTCTTCGCCGTCGTGACGGTCATCGGATGGCTGGTGCTCAACCGCACCACCTTCGGCCGCCGCACGGTCGCCGTCGGCGGCAACCCGGAGGCCGCCCGGCTCGCCGGCATCGACGTCCGCCGCCAGCGGCTCTACCTCTACCTGCTGTCCGGGCTGTGCTGCGGCATCGCCGCCTTCCTCCTGATCGTCCTGTCCGGCTCGGGCCAGAACACCAACGGCAACCTCTACGAACTCGACGCCATCGCCGCCGCGATCATCGGAGGCACCCTGCTCACCGGAGGCCGGGGCACCATCACCGGCTCCGTCCTCGGCGTCCTGATCTTCTTCACGATCACCAACATCTTCGCCCTGAACAACCTGCAGAGCGACGTCCAGCAGATCGCCAAGGGCGCGATCATCGTCGCCGCCGTGCTGGTCCAGCGCCGTACCGCGAGCACGACCTGAGGAAAGGGTTCCCCGCCATGCCAGAGATCACGAGCCGCAGAGGTCTGCTCTTCGGGGCCGCCGCCGTCTCCGCCGGTGCCCTCGTCACGGGGTGCACCAGCAACGAGCCGTCCGACTCCAAGGACGAGCCGGCGGGCAACAACCAGCCGGCCGCCGACGACAAGCCCGGCAAGCAGGTCACCATCGGCTTCGCCGGACCGCAGGCCGACCACGGCTGGCTCAACGCCATCAACGACAACGCCAAGAGCCGCGCCGAGAAGTACTCCGACGTCACCCTGGAGATCACCGAGGGCTCCAACGACACCGCCCAGCAGATCGGCCAGATCGAGACCCTCATCAACAAGAAGGTCGACGTCCTGGTCGTGCTGCCCGCCGACGGCAAGGCCCTCACCCAGGTCGGCCTCAAGGCGATGCGCGCCGGCATCCCGGTGATCAACCTCGACCGGATCTTCAACTCCCCGCAGGCGTACCGCTGCTGGATCGGCGGCGACAACTACGGCATGGGCCTCAACGCCGGGCACTACATCGGCGAGAAGCTGAAGGGCAAGTCGGGCGCCCGCGTCATCGAACTGGCGGGCCTGGACAACCTGGAGCTCACCAAGCAGCGCACCCAGGGCTTCGACGACGCCCTGAAGAACTACCCCGACATCAAGAAGGTCGCCCGGCAGGCCGCCGAGTTCACCGTCGAGTCGGGGCAGGCCAAGATGGCCCAACTGCTCCAGGCGCAGTCGAATTTCGACGCGCTGTGGAACCACGACGACGACCAGGGCGTGGGCGCGCTGCGCGCCATCGAGCAGGCCGGGCGCGACGACTTCCTGATGGTCGGCGGCGCCGGCGCGCTCTCCGCCTTCCAGGCCATCAAGCAGGACGACGCCGTCCTCAAGGCGACCGTGCTGTACCCGCCGACCATGGCGGCCTCCGCGATCGACCTCGCCCGGGCCCTCGGCCAGAGCAAGGGCATCCAAGGACTCGCCGAATTCGAGATCCCGTCGTCGCTCACGCTCTACTCGGCCGTCGTCGACAAGACCAACGTCGACCAGTACATGTCCACCGGCTTCAAGTGAGCCACCCCGCACCCCCCACGTGCGCCACCCCGACCAGGACGAGGAGGACACCCGTATGGGACAGCCGCAGCAGCCGTCGGAAGGGACCGAGAAAGGCAAGCCGCCCCTGCGCGTGGGGATGGTGGGCTACGCCTTCATGGGCGCCGCCCACTCACAGGGCTGGCGCACCGCGGGCCGCGTCTTCGACCTGCCGCTGAACCCCGTGCAGGCCGTGATCTGCGGCCGGGACGCCGCCGCCGTCCGCGCGGCGGCCGACCGGCACGGCTGGGCCTCCACCGAGACCGACTGGCGAGCCCTCGTGGAACGGGACGACGTCGACCTCGTCGACATCTGCACCCCGGGCGACAGCCACGCCGAGATCGCCCTGGCCGCCCTGGCCGCGGGCAAGCACGTCCTGTGCGAGAAGCCCCTCGCCAACACCGTCGAGGAAGCCACCTCGATGGCGCTGGCGGCCGAAGAGGCCCACACGCGGGGCCAGGTGGCGATGGTCGGGTTCAACTACCGCCGGGTGCCCGCCACCGCCCAGGCCCGCCGCATGGTCGCCGAGGGCCGCCTGGGCAGGCTGCGGCACGTGCGCGTGACGTACCTCCAGGACTGGCTGGTCGACCCCGCGTTCCCGCTGACCTGGCGGCTGCGCAGGGAGCAGGCCGGCGCGGGCTCGCTGGGCGATCTGGGGGCGCACATCGTCGACCTCGCGCAGTACCTGGTGGGGGAGCCGCTGGCGGGCGTCTCGGCGCTGACCGAGACCTTCGTCAGGGAACGGCCCCTGCCCGGCGGCGCGACCAGCGGGCTGTCCGCCGTCACGTCCGCCGGCACCGGCCAGGTCACCGTCGACGACGCCGCCCTGTTCACGGCCCGCTTCCTCTCCGGCGCCCTCGCCTCCTTCGAGGCCACCCGCTACGCCACCGGCCGCAAGAACGCCCTGCGCATCGAACTCAACGGGGAGCGTGGCTCGCTCGCCTTCGACCTCGAGCGGCTCAACGAGCTGTCCTTCCACGACGGCACCGAGCCGGGCGCCGAGGCCGGCTTCCGCCGGATCCTCGTCACCGAACCCGACCACCCCTACCTGGAGGCCTGGTGGCCGCCGGGCCACGGCCTCGGCTACGAGCACACCTTCGTCCACCAGGCACGCGACCTCGTCCACGCGATCGCCGAGGGCCGCCGCCCCGAACCCTCCTTCGCCGACGGGCTGCAGGTGCAGCGTGTGCTCGCGGCGGTCGAGGAGAGCGCCGAGAAGAACTCCGTCTACACGCCGATCTCGGTCTGAGGAGGCCCCGAGCATGCCGCGCACCTTCACCCTGTTCACCGGCCAGTGGGCGGACCTGCCCCTGGAGGAGGTCTGCCGCCTGGCCCGCGACTTCGGCTACGACGGCCTCGAACTCGCCTGCTGGGGCGACCACTTCGAGGTCGACAAGGCATTGAGCGACCCCTCCTACCTGGAGTCGAGGCACCAGCTCCTCGACAAGTACGGCCTGAAGTGCTGGGCGATCTCCAACCACCTGGTCGGCCAGGCCGTCTGCGACGCCATCATCGACGAGCGCCACCAGGCGATCGTGCCGGGAGCGGTATGGGGCGACGGCGATCCGGAAGGGGTCCGGCGGCGGGCCGCGGAGCGCATGAAGGACACCGCCCGGGCCGCGGCCGCCTTCGGCGTGAACACGGTCATCGGCTTCACCGGCTCCGCCATCTGGCACCTGGTCGCCATGTTCCCGCCCGCCCCGGACACGATGATCGAACGCGGCTACCAGGACTTCGCCGACCGCTGGAACCCGATCCTGGACGTCTTCGACGCCGAGGGCGTGCGGTTCGCGCACGAGGTGCACCCCAGCGAGATCGCCTACGACTACTGGACGACCCAGCGCGCCCTGGAGGCCGTCGGAAACCGCCCCGCGTTCGGCCTGAACTTCGACCCCTCGCACTTCGTGTGGCAGGACCTCGACCCCGTCGGTTTCCTCTGGGACTTCCGCGACCGGATCTACCACGTCGACTGCAAGGAGGCCCGCAAGCGCCTGGACGGACGCAACGGCCGGCTCGGCTCCCATCTGCCCTGGGGCGATCCGCGGCGCGGCTGGGACTTCGTCTCCGCCGGGCACGGGGACGTCCCGTGGGAGGACGTCTTCCGGATGCTGCGATCCATCGACTACCAGGGCCCGGTCTCGGTCGAGTGGGAGGACGCCGGCATGGACCGGCTCCAAGGTGCCCCCGAGGCCCTGACCCGTCTCAAGGCGTTCGACTTCGATCCGCCCAGCGCGTCCTTCGACGCCGCGTTCAACAGCTGAACAGCGCGCCCGGCGCTGGTCGGGAGCGGGGACCGGCAGCAACGCCGATCCCCCCTCCGACCTGCCCGGATCCCGCTTCGTCCGGAGGCGGGAGGACGTTCGACCGAGTCATTCGCGGGGGGTGTTCGCCCCGGACGGACGAGGTTACCGTCCTTGATGTGTTCAGGACACACGCACCTCCGGGGTGACGGCGCACCCCGGCACCCGCACCGCACGTCCACGCACCCACCCCGTACGGCCCACCCCGTTCCCGGAGGGACTTCGTGCACAGAACCAGACTCAGAAGCGCCCGCACCCCCAGACGGCCCGCACTGCGCACCACCGTCGCCCTGTTCACCGGCCTGCTCCTCGCCGTGGGCACCCCGGCCACCGTCGCCGGCGCCCACCCCGGACACCCGGAACACGACGAACCGGCAGCCGCCGAGGGCCAGTTCCAGCAAGTGCCGCTCGCCAAGGGCGAACCCGAGACGGGCGAGCCGATGTCGCTCGCCGTGCTCCCGAACCGCAGCGTCCTGCACACCTCGCGCGACGGCACGCTGCGCCTCACCGACCAGGGCGGCGTCACCAAGGTCGCCGGCAAGATCCCCGTCTACAGCCACGACGAGGAAGGTCTCCAAGGCGTCGGCATCGACCCGGACTTCAAGAACAACCGGGCGATCTACCTCTACTACGCCCCGCCGCTGGACACCCCCGTGGGCGACGCCCCCGAGACCGGCACCGCCGAGGACTTCAAGAAGTTCGACGGCGTCAACCGCCTCTCCCGCTTCGTCCTCAACGCCAACGGCACGCTCAACATGTCCAGCGAGAAGAAGGTCCTGGACGTCGCGGCCTCCCGGGGCATCTGCTGCCACGTCGGCGGCGACATCGACTTCGACGCGGACGGCAACCTCTACCTGTCGACCGGCGACGACACCAACCCCTTCGCCTCCGACGGCTACACGCCGATCGACGACCGGCCGGGCCGCAACCCGGCCTTCGACGCGCGCCGCAGCTCCGGCAACACCAACGACCTGCGTGGCAAGATCCTGCGCATCAAGGTCGCCGAGGACGGCTCCTACACCGTCCCGGAGGGCAACCTCTTCGCCCCGGGCACCGAGAAGACCCGCCCCGAGATCTACGCGATGGGCTTCCGCAACCCGTTCCGCATGAGCGTCGACGACAAGACCGGCACCGTCTACGTCGGCGACTACGGCCCCGACGCGGGCGCCGCTGACCCCGAGCGCGGCCCGGGCGGACAGGTCGAGTTCGCCAAGGTGACCAAGGCCGCCAACTTCGGCTGGCCCTTCTGCACCGGCGACAACGACCCCTACGTCGACTACGACTTCGCCACCAAGCAGTCCGGCGAGACGTTCGACTGCGACGCCCCGAAGAACACCTCTCCGTACAACACGGGCCTGGTCGACCTGCCGACCGCGCAGGCCGCCTGGATCCCGTACGACGGCGGCTCCGTGCCCGAGTTCGGCAGCGGCTCCGAGTCCCCGATGGCCGGTCCGGTCTACCGCTACGACCCCGAACTCGACTCCAGCGTGAAGTTCCCCGAGGCCTACGACGGCGACTTCTTCGCCGGTGAGTTCGGCCGCCGCTGGATCAAGCGCATCGAACAGAACGCTGACGGGACCGTCGCGAAGATCAACGACTTCCCCTGGACCGGCACCCAGATCATGGACATGGAGTTCGGCCCCGACGGCGCGCTCTACGTCCTCGACTACGGCGTCTCCTGGTTCCAGGGCGACGAGAACTCCGCGCTGTACCGGATCGAGAGCGCCGAGGACGGCTTCTCGCCCATCGCCGAGGCGAGCGCCGACAAGACGTCCGGAGCGGCCGGCCTGAAGGTCGCCTTCACCGGATCCGCCAAGGACGCCGACTCCCCGAACCTCACCTACAGCTGGGACTTCGGCGACGGCACCAAGGGCGAAGGCCTCAACCCCACCCACCGGTACAAGAAGATCGGCACCTACAGCGCCACCTTCACCGCCAAGGACCCCGAGGGCAACACCGGCAACGCCAGCGTCCGGATCGTGGTCGGCAACACCGAGCCCAAGGTGACGATCGAGACCCCGGCCAACGGCAGCCTGACCGCCTTGGGCCGGCCCGTCCCGTTCAAGGTGAAGGTCACCGACCCCGAGGAGACCGTCGACTGCTCCAAGGTCAAGGTCACCTACAGCCTCGGCCACGACTCCCACGCCCACGAGCTGACCAGCGAGATGGGCTGCGAGGGCACCCTGAAGCCGCCCGCCGGTGACGGCGGACACGACCCCAACGCCAACATCTACGGCGTCGTCGGCGCCGCCTACACCGACGGCGGGGCAAGCGGCCAGGAGGAACTGACCGGCACCGCCCGCACCGTGCTCCAGCCGCCGCACCGCCAGGGCGAGCACTTCACCACCCAGTCGGGCGTATCGGTGATCGACAAGACCGCCGCCAACGGCGGCAAGACCGTCGGCGACATCAACGACGGCGACTGGATCTCCTTCTCCCCCTACCGGTTCGACGGGCAGAAGAAGATGACCGTGCGGGCGTCCTCGGGCGGCGCGGGCGGCTTCGTCGAGCTGCGCACCGGCTCGCCCGAGGGCCCGCTGCACGGTTCGGCGTACATCCCGCCGACCGGCGGCTGGGAGACGTTCCAGAACGTCGACGTGCCGCTGCGGTCGCTGCCCAGGAAGACCACGGACATCTACCTGGTCTTCAAGGGCGGTGAGGGCGCGCTGTTCGACGTGGACGACTTCGAGTTCTCCAAGGAGCCGTTCAAGGGCGGCAAGAGGGTCCTGGTCTTCTCCAAGACCGCCGGCTTCCGCCACGACTCCATCCCGGCCGGCATCACCGCGCTGAAGGAGCTCGGCGGCCCCGCGGGCATCACGGTCGACGCCACCGAGGAGGCCCGGCAGTTCACCACCGCCAACCTCGCCAAGTACGACGCGGTCGCCTTCCTGTCCACCACCGGTGACGTCCTCAACGCCGAGCAGCAGCAGGCGTTCGAGAACTACGTCAGCAACGGCGGCGGCTACATGGGCATCCACGCCGCCGCCGACACCGAGTACGACTGGGAGTTCTACGGCGGCCTCGTCGGCGCCTACTTCCACTCGCACCCGGCCATCCAGAAGGCCACCGTCCGCGTCGAGGACCACGACCACCCGTCCACCGCGCACCTGGGCGAGGCCTGGGAGCGCACCGACGAGTGGTACAACTACCGCACCAACCCGCGTGAGCAGGCCAAGATCCTCGCCACCCTGGACGAGACCAGCTACCAGGGCGGCACCATGAAGGGCGACCACCCGATCGCCTGGTGCCAGAACTACGGCGGCGGCCGGTCCTTCTACACCGGCGGCGGCCACACCAAGGAGTCCTACGCCGACGAGGCCTTCCGCGCCCACCTGCTCGGCGGCCTCCAGTACGCCACCGGCCAGGTCAAGGCGGACTGCAAGCCGAGCAAGGACTACCGGAAGATCTTCAACGGCCAGACCCTGGACGGCTGGAAGCAGGCCGGCCCCGGCACGTTCGTCGTCAAGGACGGCGTGATGGAGTCCGAAGGCGGCATGGGACTGCTCTGGTACCAGGCCAAGGAGCTGAAGTCGTACTCGCTCAAGCTCGACTGGAAGATGCGGGGCGACGACAACTCGGGGATCTTCGTGGGCTTCCCCGCCTCCGACGATCCCTGGTCCGCCGTGAACAAGGGCTACGAGATCCAGATCGACGCCACGGACGCGCCCGACCGCACCACGGGCTCCGTCTACTCCTTCAAGTCGGCGAACATCAAGGCCCGTGACCAGGTTCTGCGGCCACCCGGCCAGTGGAACTCCTACGAGATCAAGGTCCAGGGCGAACGCCTCCGGGTGTTCCTCAACGGAGTCAAGATCAACGACTTCACCAACAAGGATCCCCAGCGGAGCCTGACCGACGGCTACATCGGCCTGCAGAACCACGGCGCCGACGACCAGGTCTCCTTCCGCAACATCCAGCTCAAGGAACTGCCCGTCAAGGGCGACTGAACGGCGGCGGGCGGGGGACGCCGGACCCCCGCCCGCCGTCTCCCTCCCTCTCCCCCGGGTTCGCGTACGACCAGGAGGCTGCCCATGTCCGCGTCCCTCTCCCGACCGCGTGTGGGGGTGTGGCTGATCGGAGCCCGAGGCTCCGTCGCCACCACCGTCGTCACGGGGTGCGCCGCCGTCGCCGCGGGACTGCACCCGCCCACCGGCATGGTGACCGAAACACCGGCATTCACCGACAGCGGCCTGCCCGCCCTGTCCGACCTCGTCTTCGGCGGCCACGACACCCTCGACTGCCCCCTGCCCAAACGCGCCGAGACCCTGACCGCCGGCGGCGTCCTCCCACCCGGCGTCGCCACCGCCGTCGCCGCCGAACTGAACGCCGCCGACCAGGAGACCAGGCCCGGCGGCCCCACCCCGGGGGACACCAGGAGCGAGACCGACCTGATCACGGCCTTCGCCCACGACATCCGCGACTTCCTGCACCGCCACGCACTGGAGCGGGCCGTGGTGGTGAACGTCGCCTCCACCGAACCCGCCTCCCAGGAGCCCGGCGCCCCACTGCCCGCCAGCACCCTGTACGCGCTGGCCGCCCTGCGCGCGGGCTGCCCCTACGTCAACTTCACCCCCTCCGAGGGCATGCACCACCCCGTCGCCGCCCGCGAGGCCGAAGGGAGCGGCCTGCCCTTCGCCGGCCGGGACGGCAAGACCGGACAGACACTGCTGCGGGCCGTGCTGGGCCCGATGTTCCCGCAACGGGCGCTGAGGGTCCGGGCCTGGTCCGGCACGAACCTGCTCGGCGGCGGCGACGGGGCGGCCCTCGCCGACCCGGCCGCGGCGGCAGCGAAGAACGCCGGCAAGGAACGCGTCCTCGCCGACACCCTCGGCACCGTCCCCGAGGGCGAGGTCCACATCGACGACGTCCCCGCCCTCGGCGACTGGAAGACCGCCTGGGACCACATCGCCTTCGACGGCTTCCTCGGCACCCGCATGATCCTCCAGACCATCTGGCAGGGCTGCGACTCGGCCCTCGCGGCGCCCCTGGTGCTGGACCTGGCCCGCCTGACCGCCCGCGCCCACGAGACGGGGCTGTCCGGCCCGCTCGATGCCCTCGGCTTCTACTTCAAGGACCCGGTGGGGGACGGGCCCCCGGGACTGTCGGAGCAGTACGAGGCGCTCGTCCGGTTCGGGCGAAGCCTTGCGCAGGCCGGTGGAAAGGCCGGTGGCACGCGGCCGGGGAGGAGCTCCGAGGAGACGGGAGAAGCGCCGTGACGCTGCGCGAGAGCCCTTGCGGGTGCCCCGGCGGTGCGCCCAGCGCCGGCCCCCGAACCACTGCCGGCGACCAGGCCTCTCGCCCTTGCGCCGACCGCTCCCACCGGATTCTCGCCTGGGCCGAACTCCTGCGCCTGCCCGCCCTGTTCAGTGTCCCAGGGGACGCCCTGGCCGGTACGGCCGCCACCGGCTCGGCACCCGACTCGCGCACCCTGCTCGCCATCGCCTCCTCCCTCTGCCTGTACGAGGCCGGCATGGCCCTCAACGACTGGGCCGACCGCGACGTGGACGCCGTCGAACGCCCGCACCGCCCCCTGCCCTCCGGCCGCATCCGCCCGGCTGCCGCCCTCACGGCGGCCTGCGCCCTCACCGGAGCCGGACTGGCCCTGGCCGCGCGCGCGGGCCGTCCGGCCCTGGCCGTCGCCGCCCCTCTGGCGGCGACCGTCTGGGCGTATGACCTCGGCCTGAAGCACACACCCGCCGGACCCGTGGCCATGGGGGCGGCCCGCGGCCTCGACCTGCTTCTGGGAGCCGCGGCCACCACCGGCCGTACCCGCAAGGCGCTGCCCTCCGCCGCCCTCCTCGGCACCCACACCCTGGCCGTCACGACGGTCTCCCGCCAGGAGGCACAGGGCGGCTCACCCCTGCCACCCCTCGCGGCCCTCGCGACGACCACTCTGCTCACCCGGCTGATGACACGGCCCTCCGCTGCCCAACCGAGACGCCCCCGGCAGCCCACCGCCACCGGGCCGACCGGACCCCTGGCCGCCCGGCGCCCTTGGCAGGACGGGGCAGCGCCGCTCGCCACCACCGCCACCGCCACCGGGCCGACCGGATCCCGGGCCGCCCGGCGTCCCTGGCAGGACCGGGCAGCGCCGCTCGCCACCGCCACCGACACCGGGCCGACCGGATCCCGGGCCGCCCGGCGCCCTTGGCAGGACGGGGCAGCGCCGCTCGCCACCACCGCCACCGCCACCGGGCCGACCGGATCCCGGGCCGCCCGGCGTCCCTGGCAGGACCGGGCAGCGCCGCTCGCCACCGCCACCGACACCGGGCCGACCGGATCCCGGGCCGCCCGGCGCCCTTGGCAGGACGGGGCAGCGCCGCTCGCCACCACCGCCACCGCCACCGG
>NZ_JASKMS010000010.1 GCF_030124145.1 Streptomyces sp. 378 | reverse complement strand
AGCTGTTGGGGTTGATGCTGTAGACGATCGGGCGGCCGGTGGCGCGCAGGGCGTCGCGCATGATGGTGAACCGCTCGACCTGCTCGCTGAGGGTGCCGCTGCCGGAGCACCAGTCGTACTTGAGGTAGTCGACGCCCCATGAGGCGAAGGTGGCGGCGTCCTGGACCTCGTGGCCCTTGCTGCCCGTGGCGCCCGGATAGGTGCCCACGCCCTGCGCGCACGTGACCTCGCCCGGCGCCTGGTAGATGCCGAACTTGAGGCCCTTGCCGTGGATGTAGTCCCCGAGCGCCTTCATCCCGCTGGGGAACTTGGTCGGGTTGGCCCGGAGGTTGCCCTGCGCGTCGCGCTGCGGGTCGAACCAGCAGTCGTCCACGACGACGTACTGGTAGCCCGCGTCCTTCATCCCCGAGGACACCATCGCGTCGGCGGCCTGACGGACCTGGGCCTCGGTGATCCCGCACCCGAAGCTGTTCCAACTGTTCCAACCCAGCGGTGGGGTGAGCGCCGGGCTGCCCGGTGCGGCCTCGGCGGTCGTGCCGGCGGAGGCGGTGACGCAGGCGGAGAGCGTCAGCGCGGTGGCCGCGAGGAGACGCAGCGGTCGACTGCGTAGGGGAACCATGGGGAATTCCTTCCTGGGAGGCGAAGCGGAAGCCACTCGTCGGCGGGCCAGGAGGGGCACGGTCACGAGCTTGTGATCACGTGCGCTCGGGTCAGCGCTGCAGGGTGAGGACGCCCGGCCGGTACGGCAGTTGCTGGTAGGGGGTGTCTCTTGGGATGTCGGGGTCGTAGCCCTGGTAGAGGAACCGCAGGTTGCAGGGGTCGATGGTCATGGTCTGGTCGGCGTTGACGCGGATCAGGTCACCGTGGCTGATGTCGTTGGTCCAGGTGGCACCGCTGTTGGCCTTGCCCGCGAAGGGGCTGCTCTCGCTGCCGGCCTGCTCGGTCCACGTACCGTTCAGGCTGGAGGCGGTGAACGAGCGGAAGTAGCGCCCGTTCACGCCGATCGCCTCGACGATCATGAGGTACTGGTTCCGGCCCTGGACCTTGTAGACCTCCGGCGCCTCGAACAGTCTCTCCTTCGTGTCGCTCATGACCGTGGTGTACGACGAGCCGAAGCTGCTCGGGAAGTTCACGATCGGCATGGTCGACTTGTAGATGGTGCCGAGGTCATCGGCGAAGAACAGGTACATGTTCTGGTCGTCGGCGATCAGGGTCGGGTCGATCGGGCCGCCCGCGGGGAGGCTGCCGGTGAACAGCGGCTGCGGGGCGGACCAGCCGTTGGGGTTGGTGGGGTCGCTGGACGTGCGGTAGGTGAAGGGCCAGCCGGTGTCCCACCCGTTCGAGGCCAGCACCCAGATGTTCTTGGGCGCGAAGTAGAACAGCTTGGGCGCCACCGCAGTGCCCTGGCTCATCCCGGTCTGGGTGGCCGTCGCCATGTCCGACCAGTTCGTGAAGGGACGGAACGCCATCGTTCCCCACGACGATCCGTCAGAGGTGGTCGCGTAGACCAGGTTCTGACCGTTGTACGGCACGGTGGTGAAGTCCTTCAGCGCGACCCACCCGTTCGTCGGCTGCGCCAGCGGACCTGTCGAGGTCCACCGGTATGTCGACGGAAGAGCGCACGTGTTGCCCGTCCCGGACAGGCCGGTCCACTTCTGATTGTTGCCGCCGTTGCAGTTCCAGATCTGCACCGCGGTGCCGTTGGCCGTGCCGCCGCCCGACACGTCCAGGCACAGCCCGGACTGAACGCCGACGATCGTGCCGTCGGCGTTCGCCCGCCACTGCTGGTTCGCACCGCCGTTACAGGTGTAGATCTGCACCCGGGTCCCGGCCGTGGTGGCGTGGCCCGGAACGTCCAGGCACTTGTTGCCGTACAGGGTCAGCTGGTTGTTGTCCGTCAGTGTCCACTGCTGGTTGGTCCCGCCGTGGCAGTCCCAGATGTGCAGGTTCGTGCCGTCGGTCCGGTCGGCGCCCGGCACGTCGAGGCACCGGCCGGAACCGACACCGCGCACGGCGCTGGTGGTGGCCGCCTGAGCCGGGCTGGCTACGAGCATCGCCGCCAACGCGGCCATGGCTGCAACCGCGGCGGCGAACACCGCAGACGGATCTCTGCGGCTGAGACTGCGTCTGCGCATGCGGGACCTCGTCATCCTTGAGCAAGCGGCTCCGGTTTGCCCCGTCAAGAGGGTGTGCGGATGGCGGGGTGGTGCGGTGGTGCGGCCCTGTATGTTCGCCTTGTCGAACAAGGGTCGAAGTGTCGGGCAACTGGATGATGAGAGAACCGGTGATCAGCGTCAATACCTCACGCACAATTCGCGATCCGAAACGTTGGCAGGCTGAAACCAGGCGGCTTCAAGTTCTGTGGTTGTGCGGTTCCTTGGCGTGAGGCGCAGGTAGCAGGGCGGGCACGGAGCAGGCACCGGGCGGGAAACCGGGTCCGCTTGTCCCTGGCCAGGCGGCTGACCTGCGTCCCTGTTGTGACTCCGTGCCCGACCAGCGGTCGTTTTCCGGCGCAAGGAGCATCGGCGAACTCACCGAGTGGGGTGCGGGGGCCTCGGGAGGGCCGCCAGGGCCCTCGGTGTGCACCGTCACCTGCTCGGATGGCGGCGTATACCGTCGTCGGCGACGATCGGGCGTGTGCTGGGGGGCGGTTGACGGCGACGCCCTGGACCGGCGGTGGGTGCTTGCCTCGCCGACCGGTACCGTGCCGCCACCAGCACTGCGGCGAGATCGTCGGCCTCGCCCGCAGGCCGGCAGGTCATCGCGGTGGACAGCGAGACGCTGAGGAGCTCGGCCCGTCGTCGCCTGCTCTCGGCAGTCAGCCACGACACCGTCGTGACACTTGCCCAGGCCGAGGCCGGAGCGAAGGCCGACGAACCGCCCCCTTCTGGCACCTGCCGGCACCACTCGATCTGGCGGGTGCCACCTTCGATGCGCTGCACTTGATCTCGCGGCCATGCCTGCGCCCTGACGGTGACACGGAAGACCGCGAACGGAGGGTAGGGCGGGGACGGCCGACTCCCCGTGCCCGACCCGTGGGCTCCCCATGGCCACCGCGAGGGGGTCGAAGCATCGAAGCAGGGATCCGCGCACTCCACGTCACGCCCCGGCGAGGTGTGCCCTGCCCGGTGCGGGCAAGGCGTCGGCCGCCGCCGGCGCGGCCCTGTATGGGGTGCCGTACTGCAGTGCCTCCTGGGCGGCGGGCGGCCCCTGTGGGCCGGCGGCTCCTCCCAAGTCCTGCCGCGCGACACCCCCGAGCGCTGCTACGGCGCGTAGCCGCCGTCTCCCCGCATGGCGAGGCTCGTGTCGCGCGGTTGCGGGCCCGGGCCACGGAGGCGGCCCACCCCGGCCATGCGGTCAGCGGCGGCGAATTCGACGAAAGGCCCACCGCTGTCGCCGTACCGGTCAGCTGTCGCGGTGATGTGGTCACCGCCTCGCTCGCTGAGCGGGCCCTGCCACCGATTCCCGTACGAGGCCGTCGAGCCCTTCGCCGCGGAGCTCGCCGAGTCCGCCCGCGGCCATCCTCGCAGCGAAAGCCTCCGAAGCGGCCGTCGCCCTGGCATCAGTCGAGGGCGACGGCCGCTTCGGCGGTCGGGCAGGAGCTTCAGGCGGTGTGTCGGGGCACGGGACGCGGTTCGTCGGACTCCTTCGCGCGGGCCACCGTCATCCTCAGCAGCGGCAGTGAGGCGACGAAGGTGCCGGCCGCCAGGACGAGACTCAGTACGCCGGCCCCGGCACGTCACCGCCGCACTGGATGGCCGGTCCCCTTCTCGGGGCCATGGCCATGGCGGGAAGTGATGTGCCGGCCACTGCGCTCAGGGTGACCGACCCGTCGTCATGGGATGTCTCGTCGTGGCTGTCGGACATCGCGCCACACCTGGCCTACGGCATCACGACTGCCGGCGAGTTCGACGCCCTGCGCTGACCGGCGCGGTATCGGCGAGCTGAACGACCGGGCCGACTGGGTCGCTCCTCGGCCGCGGGCGTGCGGGCGACGAGTACGGCGAGCGCGGCGACGGCGGGCAGTGCGGCGAGGGCGGCGAGCAGGGCGGCAGCGGTCTGGGGCAGGAAGTTGGCGGCGGCCTCGGCCGGGGTGAGACCACGGTCGCCGAGCAGGGCCACCTGGTGGAGCATTCTCCCGAGCCCGGCCCGCGCACGGAAAGACCGCCCTCCCCCGCTACGTCCGTGGGCGGGGCAGGGCGGCCGGGCCGGTCAGTGGCTGCCGGTCTGGATCAGTGGCTGCCGGTCAGCTGGCCGGCGAGGCGATCGTGCATGTCGGCGCTGGGCTTGTTCAGGCCGATGATGGTCACCTTCTTGCCCCGCTGGGCGTACTTGGTCTCGACGGCGTCCAGGGCGGCGACGGAGGAGGCGTCCCAGATGTGGGCGGCGGAGAGGTCTATGACCACGTCGTCCGGGTCGTCCTTGTAGTTGAACTGGTAGACGAGGTCGTTGGACGAGGCGAAGAACAGCTCGCCGGTGACCGCGTAGACGACCTGGTCGCCGTCGGGGTCAACCACACCGGAGACGTTGACCAGGTGCGCGACCCGCTTGGCGAAGACGACCATCGCGGTGATGCAACCGACCACGACCCCGATGGCCAGGTTGTGGGTGGCGACCACGCAGGCGACGGTGACGACCATGACGGTCATCTCGCCGAGCGGCATCCCCTTGACGGTCTTCGGGGCGATGGAGTGCCAGTCGAAGGTCGCGAACGACACCATGATCATCACCGCGACCAGGGCGGCCATCGGGATGTCGGAGACGACCGGGCCGAAGACGATGCACAGCACCATCAGGAAGGAGCCGGCCAGGAAGGTCGACAGGCGGGTACGGGCGCCCGACACCTTCACGTTGATCATCGTCTGGCCGATCATGGCACAGCCGCCCATGCCGCCGAAGAAGCCGGTGACGATGTTGGCGACACCCTGGCCGATCGACTCACGCGTCTTGCCCGAGTGGGTGTCGGTGATGTCGTCGACCAGCTTGGCCGTCATCAGCGACTCCATCAGACCGACCAGCGCCATCGCGAAGGCGTACGGGGCGATGATGGTCAGCGTGTCCATCGTGAAGGGCACGTCGGGCAGGCCCGGCACGGGCAGCGAGGAGGGCAGCGCGCCCTTGTCGCCGACGGTCGGCACCGCGATCGCGGCCGCCACGGTGATGACGGTCAGGACGACGATGGAGACCAGCGGGGCCGGGATCACCTTGGTGACCTTCGGGAAGAACACCATCAGCGCGAGACCGCCGGTGACGAGCGGGTAGACCATCCACGGCACGTCGTGCAGCTCCGGCACCTGCGCCATGAAGATCAGGATGGCGAGCGCGTTGACGAAGCCGACCATGACGCTGCGCGGCACGAACCGCATGAGCTTGGCCACACCCAGCGCGCCCAGGATCACCTGGAAGAGGCCGGCGAGGATGACGGCCGCGATCAGATGGCCGAGACCGTGCTCGTGGTTGAGCGGGGCGATGACCAGGGCGATCGCGCCGGTCGCGGCGGAGATCATGGCCTTGCGTCCGCCCACGACCGAGATGACGACGGCCATGGTGAAGGAGGCGAACAGGCCGACCGCCGGGTCGACCCCGGCGATGATGGAGAAGGAGATCGCCTCGGGGATGAGGGCCAGGGCGACGACCAGGCCGGCCAGCACCTCGGTACGGAAGACCTTCGGGGAGTCGAGCCAGTCGGGCTTGGACAGGCGGAACTTCGGGGCTGCGGACAGCGGTGAGGACATTCAACCGTTTCTGTTTCGGGTGTGCATCCATGCCGTCGGACGCACAGCGTCGTACTGATTCCGGGTGTGGGGAACCCCCGGCGGCTGGGCTCCGTGCCAGGGGAGCCGAGTACCGGACAGAAGGGCAACCTCTGGTTGCCGGTCGAGCATCATTGCCCGGGAAGTCTTCGGGGCCGTCCGGGGCCGATCGGGCCCGCTCTACGGCAGGATCACCTCTACCGTGGACTGGACGGCAAAGGCGAACACGTCAACACTCTACCCTGACGTGACGAGAGGGTGCGAACGGCGACCTATGAATAGCAGGCAACCCCCCGCCAAATTCCTGTGATTGATGTCACGTAGACTAATTCACTTCACAGTTCTGAAACCTGGATGGATGACAAACGGAGAGGCTCGGCGATGAGCGAGCGGCAGATGCAGATCGGCGAGGTGGCCGAGCGGACCGGTTTGTCGCTGCGCACCATCCGCCACTACGAGGAAGTGGGCCTGGTGATCCCCTCGGCCCGCAGCAAGGGCGGCTTCCGGCTGTACACGGAGTCCGACGTCCAGCGCCTGATGGTGATCCGCCGCATGAAGCCGCTGGACTTCTCCCTGGAGGAGATGCGCGACCTGCTGGACATCACCGACCGCCTCGCCGCCACGGACGATCCGCCCGCCGGCCAGGATCTGGAGCGCCTGCGGGAGCGACTGGACTCCTACCGGAAGGTGGCCGACGCCCGCTGCGAGACGCTGCGGGCCCGCTTGGAGATGGCCGAGGACTTCGCCGCCACTCTCCGCCGCCGCCTGCAGGCGAACGCCGGCACGGGCGCGTGAATCACTCGTCGGCCGCCGCATCGTCTGCGCTGGTGGCGCCGGGCTGAGGGCACACCGGGTGTGACCTGGGCCCGGAACTGGCCAGGGCAGGTGTCCCGGGTCCGGCCCGCGCGCGGAGGACCGCCCCCTCGCGCACTGAAGCCTTCCAGTCACGGCCTCACCGCCTCGCCTCGTCGCCCGGCGCCCTTGCATGACCACAAAGCTACCCTCTCGTTACGGTAGATTTGCAAGTGAGTGGACGCGACGGCCTCACCACCCTGACCGCCGCCGTCGTTCACGGCAGCGTCACCAACTCCCCTTCAGGGTGACGCTGTCCACCACTCGTCCCGGCCGCAGGCAACCGGCCTGACGTCGCGCCCCTGCACCCCCCTGGAGTCAGCACCTGGGTGTCCTCACGCCCGGCGGGGACTGCCCCGGCCTTGAACGAGGGGCCGGCCGCCGACAAGGGCTACTTGGGCGGCAGGCTCGCCGCGAAGGCGTGACCCTGGTCGACCCAATCGGCCAGGGCCTCGTCCTCGGACACGGCGGAGGAGGCCACGACCACCCAGCCGCGCATCGGGCGCCCCGTGAAGTCGAAGGAGCGCGTCCCGGGCCGTGCCAGCGCAGCCCCGGTGGCTTCGGGGCCGACCCGGACCATCAGCTCGTCCCCGATCACCCCGACCGCCATGTTGCCCTCGTACAGGAACGCCAGCCCGCCGAACATCTGCTTCTCCGTGATGCCCGGATCCGCACCCAGCCGGGCCCGGATGCGCTCCGCCAGTCCTTCGTCGAACGCCATGACCGACTTCACCCTCCCGTTCGGCGGCTCACCTGCCGCTGAAGGTCCCGAAGGTCCTTGACCAGCGATGAGCGCACCTTGTGTCCCATCACCGGTCCGGCCGGCCGGTAGAGGCCGGAGGCGTCGCCGCGCACGCGGATCCGGGCGCGTGTGCCGCCGTCCGGGAGTGGGTCGAAGGTGTAGGTGACATGCATCGGCATCGGGCCCGCGACCGAGACCATGTCCAGCAGTCGCGGCGGCTCGTACGCTGCGACCCGCAGCACATAGTCGATCCGCTTCCCCAGGAAGGTCCGCCGCGAACTGGGCGTCGACGCCGCCCTCGGCCTGGAAGCCATGCTGGAGTACGAGGCCCGAGGCACCGTCTGGACCGCTTGACGGCATCCGCGCGGCGCTGCGAGACCGTGCCCGCCGTTCCGGTTGCACAGTGCTTGCATCTGCACAACTACCGCATCAGGACCGCGACCACGGCCGACCTCGACGAGGCACGAGCGGTGATGCTGAACGCCGTCTACCGCGACTTCGGCACCGGCTATCGCCGTTCGCCGCCTTCTGCCCGGCGGTCAGCTCGCGGTAGCGGGTTGCCCGAAGTCGGTTCGGAATGCAGGGCCGTGACCGGGGTGACGGCGTGGGCGCGGCGGATGTACTGCGGACCGACGGTGCTCAGGCCGAAGTACTTCACCTTGCCCTCGGAGATCAGCGCGCCTGCACGCCCGCGGCCTCCTCGACCGGCGCGTCGGGGTCGGCGGCGTGCTGGTGGAAGAGGACGGTGCAGTCGGTCTGCAGACAGCGCGGGCTGTTCTCGGCGACCTTGCGGATGTTGTCCGGGCGGCTGTCGAACCCGGCACCGATCTGCTGCGCACCGCATGCGGCAGCCGTTCGGCGGGCGAGGCCGACCTGTCACCCGCCCGCCTCCTCAGCGGCCGCCGGACGGCGGGGAAGCCTGTAGCCCGCTTCGGTGGCTTCGCTCCCCCGCGGCCCCCCAGGCGAGCAGCGCGAACCCCACGGCGAAGCCGAGCATCGTCCATACACCGCGTGGCCAGAAGATGTGGCTGTCGACGAAGGACCAGCCGGCTGCGAGGAGCACCACCGTGCCGGGAAGGATTCGGGCGCCGTGCTTCGGGAGCAGCACGACCGCGGTGGCCGCGATGGCGCCGATGAGCGCGTATGCACCGACCTGCCCCAGCGCCTCACCCGTGTCGTAGAGCGGGCGCTTGACCGGTCCGAGGCTCGCTGTTGCACCGGTGTGCTCGACGGCGGTCCCTGCCGCTATACCGGCGACGGCGTCGAGACCGGTGTAGAAGGCCGCGTAGACGAAGGCGCCCGCCCAGGCCACCACGGTGGCGAACCCGGCGAGGTCGAGTCGGGGCCGATGCCACAGGCGGACCAGAAGACCGACCGTGAGCAGTGGAAAGACCGGCAGCAGCGCGATGTGCAACTGCACCCAGTCCGAGGCCGTCGATCTGGACAGCCCGTGCGGATGCGCGATGCCCGCCGCAGCCAGTACCAGTGGGGCGACGGTGACGAGGGCGATGTTTCGGATGGTCAACACCCTTGCGAGCGTAGGTGGCTGATGCCGCAAAACAGGACCGCGTAAGGGTTCCGTAAGACTCCGCGGCGGACACCGAGTGGCACACAGCGACAGGATGGTGCGTCGGGCGGCCAGCGCCATACCTCCTCTTCTGGAGCCAGTTCCCGGACGTTTCCGCTGGTCAGCAGCTTGTCGACCCTGTACCACCAGCAGACGAAGAACCTGCGCACCAGCCTGCCCAACGACTTCACCAGCGCGGACGGCCGCAAGGACACCGACCCGGAGCGTGCCGAACTGCCGAACCACGCCGCACCGGTGGTTTGCCGCTGAGGCGGCAGGGATACCCGGGCCGGGTCGTTGGTGCCGCCTCTGCCGCGCGGGCTGATGGCGTGGCTCCGTGCGCTATCCGTGACGAGGAGAAGCCACTGCTGGTCTCACGGTGCGCGGCTCGGTGTCCCGGGTGACGCTGATGAACCGGGTGACCGGGCTCGATGGGCCAGAAGTCAGCTTCGGGGTGTGCCGCATCCGTGGCGTCCGGCACATCGCCGGTACTGCCGGTTGCCGGCGTGGGCCCCGACGGGGCGGCCTGGTGGGGTGGTGGCATCGACACGTCGACCTTGAGACCGCCCGGTCAGGTATCCCCGCGTGGAAGGCATCGTATGAACCCGGTCAATCTGCCCCTGCCCGTCGTCCGCCGGACCCCGGCACAGGTCGATGCCGAGGCTCTTCAACGGGATCTGCGGGACCGCGTCGACGGCGAGGTCCGCTTCGACACGGGGACGCGTGCGGCGTACTCGACGGACGCCTCCAACTACCGGCAGGTACCCATCGGGGTGGTGATCCCCCGGACCGTGGAGGCGGCCGAGGAGGCCGTGGCGGTGTGCCGGGAGCATGACGCGCCCCTGCTGTCCCGGGGCGGCGGCACCAGTCTGGCCGGGGAGTGCTGCAACACCGCCGTCGTGCTCGACTGGAGCAAGTACTGCAACAGGCTGGTGTCGGTGGACGCCGAGAGGCGGCGGTGCGTCGTGGAGCCGGGGATCGTGCTCGACGACCTCAACCGGCAGCTCGCCGAGTACGGCCTGCAGTTCGGGCCGAGGCCCGCCACCCACCCGAACTGCACCATCGGCGGAATGATCGGCAACAACTCGTGCGGATCGACGGCCCAGGCCTACGGCAAGGTCGTCGACAACCTGCACCGCCTCCAGGTGCTGACCTACGACGGGAGCCGCATGTGGGTGGACCGTACCGAGTCCGGTGAACTCGACCGGCTGATGTCCGGAGAAGGGCGGCGGGCCGAGCTGTACCGGGGGATGGCCGCCCTGCGGGACCGATACGCCGGCCTCGTCCGGGAGCGCTTCCCCGAGATCCCCCGCCGGGTGTCGGGCTACAACCTCGATTCGCTCCTGCCCGAGCACGGTTTCGACGTGGCGGGGCTCCTGACCGGTTCGGAGTCCACGCTCGTCACCGTCCTGCGCGCCGAACTGGAACTGGTGCCCGTGCCCGCGCACCGCTCACTGGTGGTACTCGGTTACCGGGACATCTGCGAGGCCGCCGACCACGTACCGGCCGTGCTGGAACACAAGCCGCCGGCCCTGGAGGGCCTGGACCGCCAACTGGTCCACTATCAGCGCAGGAAGGACCTGAATCCCGAGGCCCTGGCGAAGCTTCCCGACGGACGGGCCTACCTGATGGTCCAGTTCCACGGTGACACTCGGGAGCAGGTGCGGGAGAAGACCATGGCGCTGATCGATGCCGCGACGGGTGCGGTCGGGCACACCTGGTACGACGACGAGCAGCACATGCACGAACTGTGGCTGGTGCGCGAGTCCGGTCTGGGCGCTACGGCCCACGTACCCGGTGAGTCCGACACGTGGGAGGGCTGGGAGGACTCGGCCGTCCCGGTGGAACGCCTCGGTGACTACCTGCGCGACCTGAGGCGGATGTACGAGGAGTTCGGCTACGGACAGCCTTCCGTGTACGGCCACTTCGGCCACGGCTGCGTGCACACCCGCATCCCCTTCGACCTGGAGTCCGAGGAGGGCGTGGCCCGTATGCGGGCGTTCGTCGAGAAGGCCGCCGACCTGGTCGCCGCCTACGGCGGGTCGCTGTCCGGTGAGCACGGTGACGGGCAGGCGCGGGGCGAGTTGCTGGTGAGGATGTTCGGGCCCGAGCTGATCGAGGGGTTCGAGCGGTTGAAGGGTCTGTTCGACCCGGGCGACCGGATGAACCCCGGCAAGGTCGTCCGGCCGTACCGCCTCGACGAGAACCTGCGCCTGGGCGCGCAATACCTGCCCTGGGAGCCGGACACCGCCTTCGCCTACCCCCACGACGACGGCAAGTTCAGTCGCGCCGCCGCCCGCTGCGTCGGCGTCGGCAAGTGCCGTTCCCTGGAGGGCGGCGTGATGTGCCCCAGCTACCGCGCCACCCGCGAGGAGGAACACTCCACGCGCGGCCGGGCGCGCCTGCTGTTCGAGATGGTCCGCAACGACTCGCCCGTCTCCTCCGACTGGCGCTCCCGCGAGGTGCACGACGCCCTCGATCTCTGCCTGGCCTGCAAAGGCTGCAAGACGGACTGCCCCGTCAACGTCGACATGGCCACCTACAAGGCCGAGTTCCTGCACCACCACTACGCGGGCCGGGTGCGCCCCCGCGCCCACTACTCGATGGGCTGGCTGCCCGCCGCCGCCCGTGTCGCCGCGCTCGCCCCCCGCACCGTCAACGCACTGACCTCCCTGCCCTGGGTGGCCCGCGTGGCCAAGGCGCTCGGCGGCATCGCCCCTGAACGGGACATCCCCCTCTTCGCCGAGCAGCGCTTCACCGACTGGTGGCGCGAACGGGGCGGACCACGCGGCGACGGACACCGCGGCGAGGTCGTCGTATGGCCCGACACCTTCACCGACCACTTCCACCCGGCGATCGGCAAGGCCGCCGTCGAGGTGCTGGAAGCCGCCGGCTTCCGGGTCAAGGTGCCCCAGGAGGTGGTGTGCTGCGGGCTGACCTGGATCTCCACGGGGCAACTCGGCGTCGCGAAGCGCGTTCTTGAGCACACGGTCGATGTCCTGCGCGAGGACCTGCGCCGGGGCACGCCCGTCGTGGGGCTGGAGCCCAGCTGCACCGCCGTGTTCCGGGCCGATGCCCCCGAACTCCTCCCGAAGGACCCGGACATCGAGCGGCTGCGGGAGCAGACCCGAACCCTGGCCGAGCTGCTCGTGGAGCGCGCCGAAGACTGGGACCCGCCCGGCGTCGACGCCCGCGCGCTGGTCCAGCGCCACTGCCACCAGTACGCCGTGATGGGCTTCGACGCGGACCGCGAGCTGCTGGAACGCGCGGGCGTCACCGCCGACGTACTGGACGAGGGCTGCTGCGGGCTGGCCGGCGACTTCGGCTTCGAAAAGGGCCACTACGACGTCTCGATGGCGTGCGCGGAAGCGGGACTGCTTCCGGCCGTACGGGAGGCGGACGAGGCGACACTCGTCCTGGCGGACGGCTTCAGCTGCCGCACGCAGGTCGAACAGGCCGGCACCGGGCGCCGCCCCCTGCACCTGGCCGAGGTCCTCGCAGCCGCGCTTCGGGAGACGACCCCCGAGCCCGACCGCCCCTCGTCCCCGGGTCCGCGTGCTCTGCTGCGACCGGCCGCGGTGGCAGGTCTGGCGGTCGCAGCACCGGCACTGACTCTGATGCTCCGCAAGCGACTCCAGGGACGCGGTTAGGATCCAGCGGCCCGGCCCGGCCTGCGGCGGAATCCCTGCGGGTCGCCGCCAGGATGTTCCATCTGGCGTGTGGACCGGCACGGTGACCACGGTCAGCCTGTGCGGTGAGTTCAAGGTCCCTCAGTCGGGACCTGGCTCACCCCTCCACAACGGGAACGCGGTGGGCGGACGCGACGAAGTGCTCGACGACGGAGCCGTCGCCGAGCACCCCGCTCACAGGGTGGGTCACGGCTTCTCACCCGCGCTGTCGTCGGGGCCGGCGCCGGGCCGGTCCTCCCGGTGCCGGGTGCCGGGCAGCATCTCCTGCACCTTGGCCTTGACGCCCTGCTTGATCATGGAGCCGCGGTCGCTGTCGCCCCGGAGAATCGCTGCGGCGGCGGCCTCGATCTGGTCCAGTTCCGCGTGCGGCGGGATGGGCGGCACAGCCGGGTCGGTGCGGAAGTCGATGACGAAGGGCCGGTCGGCCGACAGCGCCCGGTCCCAGGCCGTCTCGACCTGCTCGGGCTTCTCCACCCGGACTCCCTCAAGCCCGATGCGCTGCGCGATCTCCGCGTACGGCAGGTCGGGGATGTGCTGCGATTCCTCGAACTGGGGTGCGCCCTCCATTGCCCGCATCTCCCAGGTGACCTGGTTGAGGTCGTGGTTGTTGAGGACGGCCACGATCAGACGCGGGTCGGACCACTGCTGCCAGTACTTGGCGGCCGTGACCATTTCCATCATCCCGTTCATCTGCATGGCACCGTCGCCGACCAGGGCGATGGCAGGACGATCCGGGTGGGCGAACTTCGCGCCGATCGCATACGGCACACCCGGTCCCATGGTGGCCAGCGTGCCCGACAGGGATCCCCGCATCCGGCCGCGCAGCCGCAGGTGGCGGGCGTACCAGTTGGCCGCGGAACCGGAGTCGGCGCTGATGATGGCGTCGTCGGGGAGCCTGCCGTCGAGGGCGTGCACCACGTATTCCGGGTTGATCGGGTCGGCGTCCACGGCGGCGCGGCGCTGCATGACCTCCCACCAGCGGGCCACGTTGTTCTCGATCTTCTCGCGCCAGGCACGGTCGGCCTTGCGGCGCAGGTGCGGCAGCAGTCGGCGCAGGGTCTCGCGCGCGTCGCCGACGAGGTTCACCTCGAAGGGATAGCGCAGGCCGATCATGTGCGGGTCGATGTCGATCTGCACCGCCCGGGCCTGGTCCAGCTCCGGCATGAACTGCGTGTACGGGAAGCTGGAGCCGATCATGAGCAGGGTGTCGCAGTCCCGCATGAGCTCGTACGACGGGCGGGTGCCGAGCAGGCCGATGGCTCCGGTGACGTAGGGCAGGTCGTCGGGGAGGGCGTCCTTGCCCAGCAGTGCCTTGGCGACACCGGCGCCGAGAGTGTCCGCCAGTTCCTCCACCTCGGCGCGGGCGCCGCGGGCGCCCTGGCCGATGAGGACGGCCACCTTCTCACCGGCGTTGAGGACCTCGGCGGCCTGCTCGATGTCCGTGTCGGCGGGCACCGGGGCGTAGTGGCTGAGCCCCATGCTGGAGGGCACCATCTTGAAGGCGTGCGACGGCGGGCTGTAGTCGAGTTCCTGTACGTCGGCGGGGATGATGATCGCTGTGACGGTGCGCTTGGCGTACGCGGTGCGCATCGCCCGGTCGATGAGGTTCGGCAGCTGCTCCGGCACCATCGCCGTCTCGCAGAAGTCCGAGGCCACGTCCTTGTACAGGTTCTGCAGGTCGACTTCCTGCTGGTAGGAGCCGCCCATCGCGCTCCGGTCGGTCTGTCCGACCAGCGCGACCACGGGGACATGGTCGAGCTTCGCGTCGTACAGGCCGTTGAGCAGGTGGATCGCGCCCGGGCCGGAGGTCGCCGCGCAGACACCCACCTTGCCGGAGAACTTCGCGTACCCCACGGCCTGGAAGGCGGACATCTCCTCATGCCGGGACTGAACGAACCTCGGATGGTTGTCGGCGCGTCCCCATGCCGCCAGCAGACCGTTGATGCCGTCGCCGGCGTAGGCGAAGACGTGGTCGACCTCCCATTCACGCAACCGCTGGAGGATGTAGTCGGATACCTTCATGCCCGCCGCCTCCCCTTCCGCGTCCAGTGACGCACACTCGCTCCGCCCGGGCGCGTACCGCCCTGGGGCCTGACGGGTTGCCTCCCGGCAACCGGCGCAAACGTCACCGCGCCCGTGCGCCGTCGCCACGAGTCCTCCGACCGGCGCCCGGCTCATGCCGCGGACGGCCCGGGCCCAAAGGTCCGCCGGCTCGTCGGACGGCCCGCCGACGACGCTCGGTTCGCTGGGGTAGAGGCGGCCCCCGGCGCCACCTGCCTGCGCGGGCACAGGTCTCCCCAGTGATCACAGAGCGTCGCAACTCCATGATCACCGAGGCCTGTGCCCGCGCCGGCGTCCTCGACCACACCTGTCCGCGCGACCGCTGAGGGCGCGGAGCGCACGGCCCGCGTCGAAAGGCTGGGGAGGAGGTCAAACGGTCATCGGGTCGGTCCATCGGACCGCAGGCCCCTCTCCCCGCCTCCCCCGCCTCCCCCGCCTCCGCATGTCAGGTCGTGCTGCTCCGGCTCACGTCACGACCGCCGTACGCCGGAGGATCACCGCAGACGCCGTACATCGATGGACCAGATCCCGCGTCCGTGCGTGGCTGCGTACAGGCGCCCGTCCGGACCGGTCTTGAGCTGGAGCACGGCAGTGGTCGGCAGGTTGGTGCCGGCCACCTTCCAGCCGGACGACTTCGGTGTGCGGACCAGTACGCCGAGGTCCGTGCCCAGGGCGATCGTGCCGTTCTTCAGCAGGACCACCGAGTTGGCGGGCACGTCCGGCAGGTTGCCGGAGATGTCCGTCCAGGTCGTGCCGCCGTCCTTGGTCTCGAAGAGGTGGCCGACGCCCGCGCCGGGGCCCTCCGTCCACTTGCGTGAGAAGCCGTTGACGGCGAGCAGGACGTGGTCGGCGTTCGCCGGGTCGACGGCGAGACCGGACAGGTAGCGGTTGGGCACCGTGCTCTCGGCCGGCAGGTTCAGCTCGTGCCAGCCGGTGCCGTCGGCGTTGCCGACCGCGACGCCCCGGGCGAAGCCCTGGTTGTTGCAGGGGCCGCACCAGGCCGCGTACACCTTGCCGCCGGAGGACGCGACCGCCGTGGCCGTGCGGCCCTCGCCCAGGTCGAAGGCCTTGAACCACTCGTCACCGCTGCGGATCCCGTAGCCCTTGGTGTTGATCCAGATGTGGCGGCCGCCGGCGACCCAGGTGTTCTTGTCCTTGATGTCGGCGCTCAGCGGCGCGATGAAGCGCGCCTCGGCCGTCTCGCTGTCGGGCGGCGCGACCGAGTACGACGTGGCCTTCGACGGGTCGTCGATCCAACTGCCTTCGTTCACCGCGCAGTTCTGCGTGACGGACACCGAGAGATAGACGTACTCCTCGGCGATGTTGCACCCGTTGTCCGGGTCGGTGATCGTGTCGCCGCCGTCGCCGCCGAAGTTGGAGCCCATCACGCGGTCGCCGGGCCGCAGCATGGACTGGCCGTTGTCCTGCAGGCCGCCGGTGACGGCGATGCCTCGCCTGTCCGGGTCGTTGCCGACGCCCACCGAGTAGTACTGCAGGGCGTCCATCGTTCCGTCGTTCAGGGACGTCCAGTCGGTGGCGTGACCGTCGGCGTTCGCGCTGCCGTCGACCGGGCGCCGGTAGACGCCGCCGTCGTTGCCGACGAGGACGTACGGCTTGCCGTAGTAGCTGCCGATCGCCACCGCGTGCTGGTCGGGGTGCGTGGTCTGCGGGCAGTCGCCGGACTGCTTGGCCGGGTCGATGGACCAGCAGTCGAAGCCGAAGTTCCAGTACGGGCCCGGGACCGTCCAGGTCTTGCCGCCGTCCTTGGTCTCGAAGACCTCCTCCAGACCGGCGTACACATGGTCGGGGTTCTTCGGGTCGACGGTGAGGAACTGGTTGTACCAGGCCTGGATGCCGGGCTGGTAGCCGTCGCCGGTGAGCGCCGAGCCGGAGTCGCGCAGCTGCTTGTAGTCGGCGATCTTCGTCCACGTGCCGGTCGGCGAGCCGGACTTGGAGACGTAGATGCCCGCGAGGCCGCTGTCCGGGTTGGTCGCCATCTGCTGCGGCGACTGGTCGATGGCGTAGTACCGCGAGCCGTCCGCGCTGCGCGCGAAGCTGACGTTGCCGACGTCCTCCGCGCTGGTCGGCAGCTCACCGAGGTCGGTCAGCCGCTCCCAGCCGTTACGGCCCTTGGTGTAGAAGCCGTTGTAGGTGTCGCCGCTGCGCCAGCCGATGGCGAGAACGGTTTTGTTCGGGTCCTTGGGATCGATCGCGATGTCGCTCGCGATGTTCTTGTACGCGGCACTCTGGTCGTCGTCCTTCGGACCGCCCGGCAGATAGTCCGGGTTGGGCGCGAACTCCAGCTTCCAGGGGCCCTTGAGCGTCTTGGTGCTGTGGCTCCACACGCCCCGCGTGGTCGCCGCCCACACCTTGTCGCCGCCGAACCGCAGCGCGTTGACGGACGTCGACTCCAGCTCGTCGCCGCCGACCCGGTCGCGCCGGCTGAACTTGCCGTGGCGCGGGTCCTTCAGGACGTAGACGCCGGTGCCGAGGAAGGCGGTCGCGCTGGTGTTGGCCTCTCCGGTGGCGTACCAGAGGCGGCCGCGCGGGTCGAGCTGGAGATCGCCGGTGGACAGGGCGGGCAGCTCGTCGGAGATGTTCGTCCAGTGGCCGCCGCCGGTCCGCGACCGGAACACACCGCCGTTGGCCGAGCCCGCGTACACATTGCCGCGGTCGTCGGCCGCCATGCCGGTCACCCGGCCGGTCACCTTGCCCGCGCCGCCGCTGGAGTTGGAGTTGATGTCCCGGTAGCGGGGGTCGTCGGCGTCGTACGGCAGCCGGGTGTTGTTGCGCCAACCGCCCTTGGTGCTGGGCAGGTTCAGCATTTCGCCGTACGCCGCCCCGAACGCGCCCGGCGCCACGATGCCGCCCGGCGCGGTGCGGGCCTGGGCGTACTCCTCCGCCCGCGCGGCGATGTGCTCGTTCTCCTCGCCGCCGTCTCCCGGTTCCTCTTCCCCTGGTTCCTCCTCCGCCGAAAGCGACAGACCCCCCTGCTGTTCATGCAGGTGGGCCCGTTCGTCCAGGACACGGACGCCGAACGGATCGTCGCCGCCGGGTGCCGCCTGGGCCTGAGTGATCGTCAGGCCCAGCGCGGCAGAGGTGGCGAGTACCGCCCATATGCGTCTCGCTCGCCGACCGCTGACTGCCATGAAGTGCCTCCCCTGAGAAGCGCGTGATGCACATGACATTTGCTGTGAAACAGCTTTGATCAAAGGGGAGTTGCAGGGGAGCTGAAAATGGCAATCAGTGTGTAAAAGAATCTTCAGCGGCGCAGCGCCGGGCAGCGAGGCAGTGAACCCTGCGCAGGGCCTTGAAGGTGACCTCAAGCAGGGCGTTGGCGCGCTGGGCCGCGCTCGTCGTCGCCGAGTATGACCGTGCCGTCCCGGATCTCCGCGGAGCGGCGCCGCCGGGAGACGCGGCACGACGACGGGTGGGCGGCGGACTGGCACATCGGGTTCGTCCTGGACGACTCACCCGCCCGTGACCACCCCGAGCCCGGCCTCATGTACACCTGGCTGCACCTGAAGGGGCAGGCAGCCGCCATGCGCCGGGAGAACGGGGAGGCGCACCGTCCGCACGGGCGGGTGATCGGTCCCGACTTCAGCGGCTTGAACCGGCCCCCGGTGAGCGGCCGGCGAACGCGGTGTCCGCGGGGCGGTCTGCTTGCTGTGGCCCGGCTCTTGTGCGGTCAGCCGACGGAGACGGCCTCAGCGGGGTCTGTCTCGTCCGCGACCGCGGAGGGTGTGTTCTCGGGGCCGCGGAGGGCGATGTAGACGAACAGGGCGCCCATGATGACGGCGCCTGCCCACATGGCCTGCTGCCAGCCGTCGACGAATGACTGCTGCGCCGCGTGGAGCAGGTCTGGTGCGTGTGGTCCGGTGCTGCCCGCCACTTCAACGGCGTTGGCGACGCCTTCTCGGGCGGTGTCCGCGGGGCCTCGGGGGATGCCGTGCAGCTTGTCGTCGATGGCGTGGCGGTAGCCGGCGGACACGAGCGCGCCGAGCAGGGCGACGCCGAGTGCGGTGCCGAACTCGCGGGTGACGTCGTTGAGGGCGGAGGCGACGCCCTGCTTCTCGCGTGGCAGGGAGGCGGTGATGGCCTCCGTGGACGGGGTCATCGACAGGCCCATGCCGATGCCCATGGCGAGCAGGCCGGGCAGGACGGACAGGTAGCCGCCGCCGACGGAGACGAACAGCGCCATGAGCGCCATGCCGACGCCGGCCAGTGCGATGCCCACGACCATGGTCGAGCGGGCGCCGATCCCTGCGGCCAGCTTGGGGGCCAGGCCGGAGGCCGTCATCATCGCGACGGCCATGGGCATCATCGCGACCGTGGACAGCAGGCCCGACCAGCCGAGTACGGCCTGGAAGAACGGGAAGAGGACCACGCCGATGCCCGCCTGGACACCGAAGACCACCAGCAGCGTGATCGAGCCGCCCGACAGTCCGCGCTCCCGGAACAACCGCACGTCCAGCAGGGAGGCGTCGCGGCGGTGCAGCTCCCAGGCCACGAACCCGACCGTGGCGATGAGGCCGACGGTCAGGCTGATCAGCGTCGCGGGGGCGGTCCAGCCGCGTTCGGGGCCTTCCTGCAGGACGAAGATGAGGCCGGTCACGGCGGTCGCGGAGAGCAGGGCGCCGACGGTGTCGAATCGGTGGGCCGAGGTCTCGCGGGAGTTGGGAACCGACTTCGGCGTCATGGCCAGGGCCACGAGGACCAGGACCGCCGGCAGGACGAACAGCCAGCGCCAGTCGGCGACGTCGACGAGGAGCGCGGAGAGGAACATGCCCAGGATGCCGCCGCCTCCGGCGACGCCGGTCCACACGCCGATCGCCCTGCCGCGCTGCTCTTCGGGGAAGGTGGAGGTGATGACGGCGAGCGTGATCGGCATGATCATGGCGGCACCGATGCCGCCGGCCACGCGGGCGGCGAGCATCACTTCGGCCGTCGGGGCCAAGCCGGCGACCACGGTGGCGAGGCCGAAGACTCCCAGGCCGGCGATGAGCATGGGCTTGCGGCCCAGGCGGTCGCCCAGGGCGCCGAGCGGCAGCAGCAGCGCGGCCAGGGCGAGGGTGTAGATGTTGATGATCCACAGGACCGTGCTCTGGGAGGCGCCGAATTCCACGGCCATGTGGGTCTGCGCGACGTTCAGCCCGGTCACCGAGGCGATGACCGCCATCAGGGCGATGGAGACGGTGATCAAGATCATGCGCAGCTGACGTGCGTCGGGGGCCACCTGGCCACTGGCTTGCGCGGGCTGTACGGGCTGGTTCGTACTCATGGATTCCTCTCAAAAGGGCATGCCGAGTGAGCGCCGGAGCAGGACCGGTCGCCGGGTGAAGGGGGTGGGCGGGGCCCGGGCCGCCGCACGCATCGAGGGTGTGCAGCGGCCGGTACCGCGCCGGATGTTCAGAGGGCGGGAGTTTCGCCCTGGGCTGCGGTGAGGGCCGCGTCGGTGTCCGCGGTGGCCGGCACCCTGCTGATGCGGGCGCCGACCGCTGCGGAGGCGCCGACCTGGGCGGCGAGGTCGGTGGCGTTGCCCGCCACCCACACGCCCGGCACCTCGGTGGTGCCCGCCATGCCGGAGGCGAAGCCGCGGCCCGTGTTGTCGGGCGGGCCGGTGGCCACCAGGACCCGGCGCGCACTCACGCTCCGTCCGTCGGCCAGGGTGACGGCGAACCGCGGATCCCCGTCCGTCGACGGGGCGGCGGGCTCGGCCGAAGCCACCTCGCCGAAGGCGGCGCGCCCTCCGTACCGGCGCACTTGCTCCCGGCCTCGCTGAAGGATCCCGGGCGGCGGGGTGCCGTCCAGGACGATGAAGCCGTGCATGGCCTCGGCGGGCGCGTTGCGCGCGGAGCCGCTGTCGATCACGACGACCGAGCGGCGAGAGCGGGCGAGGTCAGCGCACCGGTCAGCCCTGCGGCGCCCCCGCCGATCACCACCGCGTCGACGGTCCCACCGGCCAATGCGTCGCTCGCGTACGTCGCGTACGGAGAAGTTGTCACAGCCATGGCCTCCTGCCTTTCCTCCTCCACTGGTCCCAGACGTTGCGGACCATCTGCGCACGACGTTAAGCCGGTCTTGCCCTGAAGGCATACCCTGTTGCCCGTGACGCAAGAAGATGGAGATCTGGACAGCCTCGTACGCAAACGCATCCGCGCCTTGCGGGTGGCGCAGGGCTGGTCCTTGGAGGAGCTGGCCTCCCGCGCCCACCTCAGCCAGTCCTCGCTGAGCCGCATCGAGAACGGCCGGCGCCGCCTCGCACTGGATCAGCTGGTCACCCTCGCCCGCGCCCTGGACACCACGCTCGATCAGCTCGTGGAGACCGCCACCGACGACGTCGTCACCAGCCCGACGATCGACAGCACCCACGGCCTGATGCGCTGGACCATCAAGGCCGACCCCGGGATGAGCGTGGTGCGCCAGCGCATGACCGAACCGCCCCCCGAGAACCCGGCCCGCATGCGCGCCCACCCGGGGCGGGAATGGCTCGTCGTCCTGTCCGGCACGGCGATCCTCATGCTCGGCCACCGCCGCTTCCGGCTCGAGGCCAACCAGGCCGCCGAGTTCCCCACGATGATGCCGCACGCGATCGGCGCCGACGGCGGACCCTGCGAGATCCTGGGCATCTTCGACCGCGACGCCCGCCGCGGGCACCAGCGCGACAGCGGCGACGACCCCCAGGGCGCTCCCGAGTGACCGTGAGGCCGCGCGACGGCCGTCCCTGGCGGTGACATCTTGCGCGTCGGGCAGCGCCTGGACCATCACCTTGCGCAGACTGGGACACTTCGCGCCGCAGGCGCATATCCGTCTTAGCGTGCAGAGCATGAACAACGCACACACCCACACTCCCCACCACGGCGCTTCGCACCGTCACCACCACGAGCACGCAATGGACGGCCAAGCGGAGATCCTCGACCTGGACGCCGAGATCCTCGCCGAGCACACCGACTCCATCACCGCATGGCTGCCGCTGCAGACCGCCCCGCACCACATCGTGGACCTGGGTTGCGGCACGGGCGCGGGCACTTTCGCCCTTCTCAACCACTTCCCCAGCGCGCACATCACCGCCGTCGACGCCTCCGCCGAACACCTGCAGCGCCTGCGTACCAAGGCGTGCACCCGCGGCCTCCAAGAGCGCGTGCACACGGTGCAGGCCGACCTCGACGAAGCGACCTGGCCCGACCTCGGCTCACCAGACCTGGTCTGGGCGTCGGCCTCGATGCACCACATGGCCCACCCCGACCGCGCACTGCGCACCGTCCACAGCGCGCTCACGCCCGGCGGCCTGTTCGCCGTCGTCGAACTGGCCGGCCACCCTCGCTTCCTGCCCGAAAACGCCCCCGCGGACCGGCCCGGCCTGGAAGAGCGCGTCCACGCCGCAGCCGACCGCCGCCAAGCCGAACACATGCCCCACCGCGGCGCCGACTGGGGCCCCATGCTGACCGCCGCCGGCTTCACCGTCGAGGGCGAACGCACCATCGCCGCGAACCTCGAAGGCTCCCGCAGCGAAGCCATCGGCCGCTACGCCACCGGCGTCCTGCAGCGCATCCGCGGCGTCATCGCAGACAGGCTCTCCCCCGAGGACCTCACCGCGCTCGACCAGCTCCTCGACACCAGCAGCCCGCACAGCATCCTGCGCCGCGACGACCTGACGGTACGCACCGAGCGCACCGTCTGGGCTGCCCGCCGTACCTGACCACGGACAGTTCCTCTCGCCAGGGGGCCCGCCTCCGAGCCCGCGGGCGGTGATTACCGGACATCGGGCAGCGACTCAGTGGCTTCGACCCGGGTGCGGCCGGGTCGGCAGCGCCCGGACCGGAAGGTTGGGCTAGGACAGTGCGTAGAGCAACTGCAGGGTATTTCAGGTCAGTTGGTTACGGGGCCCACGACACGGACTCCCGGTACTCCCCGCCGTCCAGGACCCGAGCCGCCCGCGAACGCCTGTGAACCCACGGCACCTTCGTCCCGCACGCCCACGCAGCCGGTCTCCACATGACCGAGCGCATCCCGGCCGTCGCCCGCGACGACGCGTTCGGCCGCGTCGACGGCGAGTCTGGTGCTCACGCTCGGCGCCCCCTCACCACCCGGACCGACCGCGAGCCGAGGGGAGGCAGCTCTAATTGCCATTAGGATGCAACAACATTCGATCAGCAATAAGGGTGTGAGGTCCATGACGCTCCGACGGATACCAGGAGCCGCTGCCGCGGCGGCGCTACTGGCCGGGGTCGCCGCGTGCTCGGCCCCCGGCGGCGGCACGGACGAGGCCGGATCCGCCGATTCCGTCGTCATCGGCGTGGCCTCCGAGCCGGACACCCTCAGTCCTCTGCTCGGCTACGGCAAGGACGGCAACTCGAAGGTCTTCGACGGTCTGCTCGCCCGGGGCACCGACCTCACGCTGAGACCGGCTCTGGCGAAGGCACTGCCACAGGTCACCGACGGCGGCCTCACCTACACCTACACCCTGCGCGAGGGCGTGGAGTTCAGCGACGGCGAGCCGCTCACCTCCGCCGACGTGGTCTTCACGTACGAGACGATCCTCGACGCGAAGACCAACAACACCTCCCGCAGCGAGCTGGACGCCGTCAAGGACGTGCGGGCGGACGGCGACGACAAGGTCGTCTTCACCCTCAAGTACCCGTACGCGCCCTTCGCCGGGCGCACCGTCCTGCCCATCGTCCCCGAGCACATGGCCGGCGAGCAGGACCCCAACACCGGCGCCTTCAACACCAAGCCGGTCGGCACGGGGCCGTACGTCCTCGTGGGCTGGAGCAAGGGCGAGAAGCTCACCTTCAAGGCCAACCCGGACTACTGGGGCGGAACGCCGAAGGTGAAGAAGGTCACCATGGCGATCATCGAGGACGACGACGTGCGCGCCACCCGGCTGCGCTCCGGCGACCTCGACGGCGCGGTCCTTCCCCCCAACCTCGCCGCCACCTTCAAGAACGACAAGGCGAAGAAGACGTACGACGCGAAGACGTACGACTTCCGCACCGTCACCCTCCCCACCGCGAACAAGGTCACCGGGGACCGCGCCATCCGCCAGGCCCTGGACGCCGCCGTGGACCGCGAGACCATGGTCGACAAGATCCTCGACGGCTCCGGCCGCCCCGCGTACGGGCCGCTGCCCGTCGGCGACCCCTGGTTCGCCAAGGGCATCGAACGCGAGCAGGGCCTCGCCAAGGCCGAGCGGATCCTCGACCGGGCGGGCTGGAGGACCGGCGACGGCGGCATCCGCGCCAAGGACGGACAGCGGGCGTCCTTCACTCTCCTCTACCCCTCCGGCGACAAGGTCCGCCAGGACCACGCCCTCGCCTACGCCTCCGATGCCAAGAAGGCCGGCATCGAGGTGACGGCGGAGAGCGCCACCTGGGAGGTCATCGAGCCGCGGATGAAGAACACCGCCGTCCTCGCCGGCTTCGGCAGCAACGGCGACCCCGACTTCGGTCTCTACACCCTGCTGCACTCCTCACTCGGCGGAGACGGTTTCAACAACATGGGCCGCTACGACAACGCGGTCGTGGACAAGGCGCTCGACACCGGACGTCGCAGCTTCGACACAGCGGCCCGGAAGGCCGCCTATGACAACCTCCAGCGTGAACTGGTGAAGGACCCCGGCTACACCTTCCTCACCCACATCAACCACGTCTACGTCCTCGCCGACCGCTGGGACGGGCTGACCACACAGGTCGAGCCGCATGAGCACGGCTTCGCCAGCGGCCCGTGGTGGAACCTCGAAGCCTGGCAGCCGAAGAAGTGACGCCCTCCCTGCCCTGGGGAGCGATGGCACGCCTGGCGGGGCGGCGGCTGCTGTTCGCCGCCCCCGTCCTCCTCGTCGTGACCTTCGGCGTCTTCGCGATCGCCGCCGCCTCCCCTTTCGACCCCGTCAAGGCGTACGCCGGTACGGCCGCGCTCGGTGCCGACGCGCAGACGCTGGAGCGGTTGCGGGAGAACCTCGGCGTGGACCAGCCGTTCACCTCCCGCTGGTGGAACTGGCTGACCTCCGCGCTCGGCGGCGACCTCGGCCAGTCCACCGTCATGCGGCAGCCGGTCGCCCAGGTCATCGGCGAACGTCTCGTCTGGTCCACGCTGTTGTGCGCCGTCGCCTTCGCGGTGGCCGTGCTGACCGGCACCGTGCTCGGAGTGCTGGCGGCCCGCCGTCCCGGCTCCACGCTCGACCGGATCGTCACCTCCCTCGCCTACTCCCTGGAGGCGGCACCCGTCTTCTGGATCGCCCTGCTGGCCGTCTGGCTCTTCGCCCTGCAGTGGGGCGTGCTCCCGGCCGGCGGCCTCACCGACACCGCCAGCGAACAGGTCACGCCGGGGCAGGTCGCGAGCCACCTCGTCCTGCCCGCAGGAGTGCTCGCCGTCTCCCAACTTCCCTGGTTCACCTTGTATGTCCGCCAAGGCGTCGGCGACGCACTCGCCGAGGACCCCGTGCGCGGAGCCCGTGCCCGAGGGCTGAGCGAGCACACCGTCCTGCTCGGCCACGCCCTGCGCTCCGGACTGCTGCCCGTCCTCACGCTGGTCGGCTCCCGCGTCCCTGAACTCATCACCGGAGCCCTGCTGGTGGAGAGCGTCTTCAGCTGGCCCGGCATCGCGGCGGCCACCGTCGAGGCGGCCACCGCCGTCGACTTCCCGCTGCTCGCCGCACTGACCACGCTGGCCACCGCCGCCGTGCTCCTCGGCAACCTGCTCGCCGACCTCCTCTACGGCCTGTTCGACCCGAGGGTGAAGTTCAGTGACATGTGACGCTCCCGCCGACTCCCCTTCCGGGACCGCCTGGCGGTCCTACGGCGCCAACCGCCGCTCGACCCGCGCGGTGCGGGTGCGCCTGTCAGCCGCGCTGGTGACCGCGACCGTCCTCGCCGTCCTCCTCGTACCGCCGCTGGTCCAGCTCGACCAGCAGGCCGTCGACCTGGGCGCGAAGCTGCTGCCACCGAGCTGGTCCCACCCCTTCGGCACCGACGACCTCGGCCGGGACCTGCTCCTGCGCTGCGTCTACGGCCTGCGCGTCTCCCTGCTGGTCGGCGTGGCGGCCGCGCTCACGGCGACCGTGATCGGCACGGCCGTCGGAGCGACCGCCGGAGCCCTGGGCGGCTGGGTCGACCGTGGCGTCATGCGGCTGGTCGACACGTTCTCCTCCGTGCCGCATCTGCTGCTCGGGATCTTCATCGTCGCCATGTTCCGGCCGGGGGTGTGGCCGGTGGTGGTCTCGGTCGCGCTCACCCACTGGCTGTCCACCGCCCGCATCGCCCGCGCCGAGGTCCTCTCCCTGCGCTCGCGGCCGTACATCGACGCCGCCGTCTCCGGAGGGGCGTCGCGGTGGCGGGTGGCGGTACGGCATCTGCTGCCCGCCGTACTGCCCCAGGCGGCGCTGGCCGCGGTACTCATGGTGCCGCACGCCATGTGGCACGAATCCGCCCTCTCCTTCCTCGGACTCGGCCTGCCCACCCACACCGCCAGCCTCGGCACCCTCATTCAGAGCGCCCGAGGCTCGCTGCTGGCCGGGCAGTGGTGGCCCACGCTCTTCCCCGGCCTGTTCATCATCGTCCCCACCCTCGCCATCGCCGGTCTCGCCGGAGCCTGGCGGGAGCGGATCAATCCCCGCCGCCGATCGGAGCTGATGCTGTGACGCTCACAGAGCGACATCCCGTCCTGTCCGTGCGCGGGCTGTCCGTGCGTTTCCTCATGCCCGGCGGACGCCGGATCGCCGCCGTCACCGACGTCCACTTCGACGTGGCGGCCGGCGAATGCCTGGCACTGATCGGCGAGAGCGGCTGCGGCAAATCGGTCCTCGCCTCCGCCCTCCTCGGCCTCCTCCCGGCGAACGCCCAAGCAGCCGGCGAGGCCCACCTCGGCGACCTGGACCTGCTCACCGCCGACGAACGCACCCTCGCCCGGACAGTACGGGGCCGCCTGATCGGGCTCATCCCGCAGAGCCCCGCCGCACACCTCACCCCCGTGCGCACGGTCCGCTCCCAACTCGAGGAAACCGTGGCCGCGTTGACCCGCACCCGTGGACGTGCCGCCGTACGGGCCGCGGCGGAGACTGCCGCGGAGCGCGCCGCGTTCCCCACCGGCCACCTCGACCGCCACCCGCACGAGCTCTCCGGCGGCCTCGCCCAGCGCGCCGCCACCGCCCTCGCCCTCGTCGGCGACGCGCCGTTGTTGCTCGCCGACGAACCGACCACCGGACTCGACCGCGATCTGGTGGACCACACGGTCGACGAACTACGGCGCCACGTCGACGCCGACGACGAGGGCGGCCCGGGCCGGGCCCTGCTTGTGATCACCCATGACCTCACAGCCGCCGAACGCATCGCCGACCGGGTGGCCGTGATGTACGCGGGCCGGATCGTCGAACTCACCGACGCGGAAACGTTCTTCGGCGCCCCCGGCCCCCGGCACCCCTACAGCATCGGCCTGCTCCGGGCCCTCCCCGAGCGCGCCTTCACCCCGATCCCCGGAATGCCACCCGAACTGGGCGACCTTCCCGACGGGTGCGCCTTCGCCCCCCGTTGCGAGCGCGCCTCCAAAGCCTGTGCCACTCTGCCGCCGACGGCTGCCGAAGTCGCCTGTCACCATCCGCACGTTCCGGAGGACATCCGTGCTTGAACTGCGTGCCATCACCGCCGGGTACGACAGGAAAGCCCCGGTCGTGCGCGACGCCTCCCTGACCGTCGCCCCCGGTGAGGCCGTCGGTCTGCTCGGCCCCAGCGGCTGCGGCAAATCCACCCTCGCCCGCGTCGCGGCCCTGCTGCACCGCCCCGACTCCGGCACGCTGCACCTCGACGGCGACGCCGTGCACCGCTGGCGCCAACGGGCCCCGCGCGCCCAGCGCACCGCCTTCGGCGTGGTCTTCCAACAGCCCCGCCTCTCCGCCGACCCCCGGCTGCGGCTCACCGACCTGATCGCCGAGCCCCTGCGCGCGGTCGGCCGCCGCGACGAGATCCCGGAACGCGTCGCCGAACTGACAGCAGCCGTCGGCCTCACCCCCGATCTCCTGGACCGCCGCCCCCACGAGGTCAGCGACGGCCAGCTCCAACGCGCCTGCCTCGCCCGCGCCCTCGTGCTGCGCCCACGCTGGCTGATCTGTGACGAGATGGCCGCCATGCTGGACGCGTCCACCACCGCCGCCCTGGTGGCAGCCGTAGAGGACTACCGCGCCACCACCGGTGCCGGCCTCCTCACCGTCGGCCACGACCAGGTGCTCCTCGACCGCTGGTGCGACCGCACGCTCCACTGGGACGACGTCACCGGCCGCCCCCGCTGACAACGGGAAGGCTCCCCCCGGCATCGGGCCCGCGGGACCCTCCGTCGTGCCGTCTGCCGGTGAACGGCGAGAAGACGATCACGAGGCAGGACGTTCGGGGTGCGCTGCTGGTACGACACCGTTGGTGCACTCCATCACCCCCGGCGCCACGGCGGCCACGCTGCAGCTGCTGCTGTCCAAGTGGTTGTCGGAAATGTACGAGTGGCCGGCCACCGAAGCGGCCCACCAGAGGATTCCGGTCGGCTCCCCGACACGGTCTCCACCGACACGGTCGCGGACATCACCGCCGGGCTCGATGGGTCCCTTACCGCAGGGCTTCCTGCTGCTCTGGGGCCCCAAAAAGCGTCCGCGGACTGCCGATGACCGGCGCCCCGCATTCCCGCGCACCGCCTTCGTGTCCGGGCAGGTCTGTGGGGTACACGGTCAGTCTCCAGCGAGTACCAGCGGAACAACTCCTTCGAGGAGATGACCCAGATGATCGTCCTCGGATTGCTCCTCCTGGCCGCCACAGGCGCTTTCACCGGCCTGGTGATCGCCGACAACCTTTCCGGCGGACCCGAGTACACCGTGTCCGTACTAGGTCAGGACATCGCCACCATGAACGCGCTGGCCATCTTCTGCTCCGGCCTGGCCCTCGCGCTGATCTTCGCTCTGGGCCTCAGTGCGGCAAGCGCAGCCGTCCACCGCCACCGCAAGCACCCTCGCGCGTACATGAGTCACCCGGGCAACCCCGACCACTGAGAAGCAGGCGCTCCAGAGGCCAGGATCGACCGGTCCTCTGCCGCCGGGCTCAGCTGCGCCACCGCCCGCGGCGTGGCCGGAGGCGCCGTGTGCATGGTCACCGCGGCACTGGTCGACACCTGGGACACAGATCGTCGCCTCGCTGCGCAGGGCGACGGCAACCGGCTGATGACTTCCGAGCGGCCGACACGCGGCCTGCTCAGGCAGGGGCGGACGGCCGCGCTGTACGGGTCTCAAACCTGCGAGCGACTCGAACCTGCGCGGCGCCACACCGCTGACGAGAGTCCGCAAGCGTCAGCGGTGCCGGAGCATCAATAGGGCCGCATCGTCGTGCAGCGGGCCGCTGACGTGCTGAAGCAGGTCCTGACGCAGCATCTCCAACGCCGTCTCAGGGTCACCTTCCTTCAAAAGGTGGGCACGCTCGGCAAGGGGGTAGAAGCGGCCCTTCGCGTCGCGCGCTTCGGTGATCCCATCGGTATACAGCAGGAGCTGGTCGCCCGGGAGAAAGTCGGCGCGAAACGGCTCCGGCGGCTCCGCGCCGTCAACGCCCAAACCGAGGGGGAGGGCGTAAGAGGAGGGCTCCGGCCAGGTGGTGGTGCCGTCGGCGCGGACCAGCAAGGGCGCCGGGTGACCGAAATTCAGGAAGGTGACCTCCTCGGACCTCACTTCGGCGAGGATGGCGGTGGCGAACTTCTCCGCACCCAACTGCCGATCGACAGCACGCTCCAGCCGGTACCCCACGGTTGCCAGGTCGGCCTCCTCCGGAGCCGCTTCCCGGAACGCGCCCAGGACCACGGCCGCGGTCTCCACCGCCTCCAGTCCCTTGCCCTGGACATCGCCCACGATCACCCGCACCCCATGCGGCGAGGTGACGACTTCGTAGAGATCACCGCCGATGCGTGCCTCGGCGACGGCGGACATGTAACAGACGGCCACACGCACGCGCCCGGCAAGCCGCGGTACCGGTTTGAGGAGCACCCGTTGCGCGGCCTCGGCGATGGAGCGCACGTTGTCCAGCGCCGCCTCACGCTGCTGTCGCATGGACACGGCCAGGAGGCCGGCCGCGGTCACGCCGAGGACCGAAGCGATGCTCATCACACCGCGTGAGTCGTCGAGCAGGTCGTTGTACCACCCCAGGCCGACGCACAAGAACAGCGCGATCCCGCCGGCGCAGGCAGTGCGCCGCCAGCTGCCCACGAGCGGGGCGAAGGCAGGTCCCAGCGACACCAAGGGAAGGAAGACCACCGCCGGACCGACAGCGAGATCAGCCACCGTGACGGCGGCCATCATGGCGAAAGGCAGAAGCGACAGCACGGTGAGACGGTGGTTCCTCGGCCTCATGCCGTCCTCCCTCGCCTCTCCGGCTCGGTCCCCGTCCGTGGCGGCAACTCCCAAGCTGCGGCGCACAAGATCCATGGTGACAGACGGTCCCGGCTCTCGCTCCGCACGGGACGGGACACGACCAAGCGCCGCCCATCCGCGGTGCGAGCGGAGTGCCTCCCCCCTGGGTCAGACCTGTGCGGTGGCGGCCACAGCCCTGTCCACCCGCTCTCGCCCGCCCCATTGCTCAGCGACCCCACCGTCCGGGGACGGACATGAGGGCGACCTCCCCATGAGAGTGAGCAGGGCCGTCACGTTGTCCTGGTCAGGCGGGGAGGTAGCAGCGGATGGTGGTGCCGTCAGGTCCGGTGTGGACACGGACGAGGTCGGCGAGCTGGTGGACGAGCAGGAGTCCACGGCCACCGGGCTGCGTGGGATTCGGCGGGCGGCGGCCGGCCAGCGGATCAGTGAACTGTCCGCCGTCGTGGACCTCGCAGACGATCCGGCCGTTCTCGGGCCAGATGCGCAGTGTCCCCGAGCCGGCGCCGTGGACGACACTGTTGGTGGTCAGCTCCGCCACCGCGAGTTCCAGATCCCCCAGGCTCACGCCGGACACGCCCAGGGACCGCGCCTGGGACACGGCGAAGTCGCGGGCGTCGGGCAGTGTCCGCGCGGCGAACGGGCGGGCTGCGGCGCCGAGTGGGGCGAGCAGGGGCTCGTTGTAGCGGTCGATGATCTGCTCGGGGCTGTAGGCGGCAGACTGACTCTCGCCATCCGCGTCGATGACGACCGGGTGGGTGGCCAGGGCGTCACTGAGAGCCTGCTTCTCCAGCCGGTCGGCGTCGTAGGGGCACAGGATGGTTACCCGGCGCCCGGTGAAAGCGGCGTTGATCAGCGCCTCGTGCTGCACGCACGCCGGGTATTCGACAGCGGAACGACCCTGCCAGATCGGCTCGCCGATGATGCGGACCCGGCGGGCTCCCGTGTGGGCGTCGGCGAACTTGCGCAGCACGCTGGGGATGATGCGGCCGGGGTTCCGGCCGGCCTGGGTCATGTCGATGAAACGGACCTCCGCCGCTCGCGCACCCAGCCCCTCGCGGATCAGCTCCAGGCGATCCGGCGGGGCCGCGACGGCTGCGGGCTCACCGGCGTCCAGTCCTTCCCGCAGGAAGGGAACCGTTCCCGCCGTGTACTGGTCCGTGCCTCGGTAGAAGAGCGCCGGGTGGACGAAGGGCTCGTGCGAGGTGGCTGTGCTCATCACGCAGCCACCTCGATCGCGGCAAGCCCGGGCCAGAAAAGCTCCAGGATGCGGGGCAGCTGCGCCGGAGGCCGGTGAAGCACGATCCGCTGCCCTTCGGAGAGACACTGGGCGGTGATCGCCAGGTCCGTCACACCGGCCACATCGACGAACCTCACCCGGGACAGATCCACGTGCAGCACGTCCGCGCGACGCTCGACCAGTTGCTCCAGCGCCTGCTGCCAGACGGTCCGTGTGTTCACGCTGATCTCCCCCATCGCCCCCAGCCCGGAACTGTCAGGCAACGGATTGATCTGCAGTAGCGCACCATGTGGCGGCGCGTCGGAGGGCCCGCCCACGCCAGGTGGGACATCCACGGTCTTCCCCCAGTTCCCCCGGGCTGGGCCGCACGCCGGCCCCATCTCGATCAGCTGACACGATACCCGGCCGGGCACCGAGGACGCCCAGCCGGCCAAGGGATGGAATGCGGCCCGCGGTCCTCTCACGTCCTGCGCGAACTGTGGTCCGCGTCTCGTCCCGTGGGAGTTCCTGATCGCGTCTTGCCTTTCGACCTGGAGACCACCAGGCCACAGCACCCGGCAGGGTCGGCGTGGCTCCCGGTGAGGCGAGCTGTGGCGGGTCAGGGGCCCCGCTCCGCCGGAGTCTTCCCGATGGGCGATCCGCGCCGGGAAGGGGCGGGCTCAGGATTCGAGGCTGAGTTCCGCCCAGACCGTTTTGCCGGGGTGGCGTGGGGTGACGCCCCAACGTAGGGCGAGTCGTTCGAGGAGCTGCATGCCGAAGCCACCGGGCTCGGTGTTCGCAGTGGCGTGCATGCGGGGCAGGCGGTCGCCGTGATCGCTGACCGCGATGCGCAGCAGCCGCCCGTTCCACGTGACTCGGATCAAGGGGGGACCGGCGCCATGGCGGATGGCGTTGGTGATCAGTTCCGAGACGAGCAGTTCGGCGGTCTGGATCACCGGGTGCCGACGCAGCGGCCCGCCGAAACCTTCCACACAGTCGCGGACCCAGTGCCGGGCGTCCGCGATGCTCGCCGTGACCGCGGGAAAACGCGACTCGCAGCATGGGATGGTCGGTTCGCCTCTCACGAGCTTCCTCCAGCGGGGTGGCCCAACGCCGCCGCCGACAGACGCGGTGCGCAGCCGACGGCAGCCACCTGTCGAGTACCCCTGGCCACCTGGTGAACCATCTGTGCCGACCGGGAGACCGAGAGATTTCGTGAAGGTCATCCGTCGATGGGGGCACAGGGCTGGTGGTGGCGGGCTGGAGGACGCTGGCAGAATCAGATCCCGTCATGGCAAATGAGGCCACGCCGGTCGCGTTGCGGCCATGGCCTGAGGGTGAGGGAGCCGGCATGGGACGGGTTTCGGATGTGGAGATTCCACTGGACCGTGATGTGTTCCTGCGGACTCTGGTGCGTGAGCTGGCGACATCGCTGGAGTCGGTGATCGGCCTGGAGGAGGCGTCCGGCTACGTCAGCCTGGTGGGGCAGGCCGTCGGCACGCAGATCGACGAGATGTACCTCAAGGCGCTGGGAGCCGACCGGCTCACAGGTGAGCAGGTCGCCGAAGCACTCGTGGATCTCAAGCAACGCATCAACGGTGACTTCTACGTCATCGAGCACGACGAAAGGAAGATCGTGCTGGGCAACCGGGCGTGCCCGTTCGCCGAGAAGGTGGTGGGCCGGGAGTCGATGTGCATGATGACGTCCAACGTCTTCGGCACCATCGCCGCCCGCAACCTGGGCTACGCGCGGGTGGAGCTGGAGGAGACCATCGCGCGCGGCGACGCGGGCTGCCGGGTGGTGGTGCACCTGGTCCCCGACGTGGACGTCGAGACAGTGAGCGGCCGTGAGTACTTCGGCGATCCGGCTGTGGCTCCATGACCCTTGGCCTCTTCCAGGCCATCACCAAACCGCTGCCTCACCCGGTGCTGCTGTGCGGGGCCGACGGCCGCGTGCTGGCCGCCAACCCGGCAGCCGGTCGCTGTGACGACCGGCTGCGCCCGGGCGCCAGCCTGTTCGATCTGCGGCCCGACGACACACCGCGGCTGCGTCAGCAGCTGACTGTTTGGCTGCGCAGCGGCAGCCCCGTGCCCGGCGCGCTGATCCTCAAGGACGCCGACGGCCGCCTGCGGCGTTTTCGCTGTCACGGGGCGCGGGCCACGTGGTGGGACGGCCCGCAGCCGGCGGCACAGCTGCATTTTGTCGAGGCCGGGGCGTCCGACCGGTTCGTCGTGCTCAGCCAGCAGGTAGAGGCGTTGAACCGGGAGGTGGCCTTCCGCCGGGCCACCGAGGTGGACCGGGCACGGCTGCTGGCCGCCGAACAGGCCGCCCGCGCCCAGTTGCAGCACCTGTACGACCTGACTGCCGCCCTGGCCGGCGCGATCACCCTCGCGCAGGTGTCCCGCGTCGTCAACGAGGTGGCGCCGCCCGCTCTGGGGGCCACCGCGGCGGAGCTCTACCTGCACTCGGCGAGGCTGGTGCCGCCCCTGCAGCCGGAGGACAACGCCCGTCCAGCCAACGCGGGGGGCTGGACCGACCTGGACCGACCCTCTTCCTCGGACGGCTCGCTTCCCTGTGAGGCCGCGGATGCGGTTCCGCTCGCGCTGTCGCTGGAGGCGGACGGTGTCCAGCTGGGCATGCTGATCGTCTACGGCTCGCACAGCTCCACCACTTCCGAGCACGTGACGGCTGTGGCCCAGCAGATCGCCCAGGCCCTGCGCCGGGCCGGGCTCCACGAGCACGAGCACCGGGTCGCCGAACGCCTCCAGCTCAGCCTGCTGCCCCAACTGCCACACCTGCCCGGCCTGGCGACGGCCACCTGCTATGCCCCCGGCAGTGACCTGCTCTCGGTCGGCGGCGACTGGTACGACGTCTACGACGTGGACGCCGATCGCATCGGCCTGAGCATCGGCGACGTCGCCGGCCACGGACTGCACGAAGCGACCGTCATGGCACAGATCACCGCCGCCCTGCGCAACATCGTGCCGCGCTGCGGCACCGACCCCACCGCTGTCCTGGACGAACTCAACACCTTCCTGGGCCGCTACCACCCGAACCGCATGGCCACCGCCTGCTACCTGGTCTTCGACCGCCGCACCCGCGCCCTGACCTACGCCAGAGCCGGCCATCCGCCGCCCCTTCTCATCCACGCCGACGGCTCCAGCGCCTACCTCGACCACGCCATCGCACCCCCGCTCGGACCCGTCCGGAACATCTGCTACCAACAGGCCGATACCATCGTGGCCGAGAACGACACCCTGCTGCTGTACACCGACGGCCTGATCGAGCGCCGCCGCGAAGACCTCGCCCTCGGCATGCAACGCCTCACAGCCTGCGCCCGCACCACCACCGGCCTGGACATCGCCGAACTGTGCGACCGCTTCCTGCACCACCAGCCCGAGGCGGCGTTCCCCGACGACCGGGCCATGCTGGCCGCCCGCTTCCCCCCACATGCCTGACCGGCCTTGCCCCTCCCAGGACAACAGCCGCACCGGCACCGAGGACGACGGCGGGTCCCAGCGGTTCGGCAGGCGCCGGAGAGTACTCACCGCGGAGGACGGCCCGGCGGCCTCGGGAAGGGAGAGCTCATGTGCGACGGACCGCACAAGGACTGGGCAAGGCATGTTCCGGAGGGTTGGAGACGCCTGACTCCCGGGGAGGCATGGACAGCGGATCTCCCGCAGCGCGGGCGTCCACGTTCTGTTCGCACGACCGACACCCCCAGAGGCCCATGTCTTCCGCAGCCGCCGACGTGATCCGGGCAGGCCGGTCCACCGCCGTGCCGGAGCCCTCCTCGGACCGACCGCCGTCGGCCCGCCGGTCCTGCCGCGCGCTGTCGTCGCGGAGACGGCGGGGAACCGCCGCTCCCGTCTCCCCGGGCTCGCCGCGCCGGGCGTTCCTGACGACCGGGAGTACCCACGGTGGAGCACCTCTGCGGGCGCGTCCGGGCGCTCGCCCGACCGGCTGGTTCCGGGCTCCGGTGCCGGGTCGGCAGTCATGACCGGCCGCGACACCACGTACATCCTCGGCCCGGGGCCGTACTCCGTCACCGTCGGCGCCCGGCGCAGCGGGCCCCGGTGGCGGTTCGACCGACCCTGCGTGAGCGGCCGAGCGAACGCTCCCCTGCCAAGGCCGCCCGGCGTCTCGCGCACGCCTGACCCGCTGCCACGCCGCCTCGTGACCCCGGTCACCACATGATCGTCGCCGTTCTCGCTTCCCTCGCCTCCGGTGCCTGCTTCGCCGGGGCCGGTGTGCTCCAGCAGCGGTCGGCGAGTGCCCGCCCGGCGGACGAGGCGTTGTCCTGGCGGTTGCTGTGGCATCTGCTGCGACAGCGCATGTGGGTGTCCGGCATCGCACTCGCGATCGTGGCCTATATGTTCCAGGCCCTGGCGCTGGCGTTCGGTCCGCTGAGTCTGGTGCAGCCGTTGATCGTCTGCGAGCTGCTCTTCGCCATTCCGCTGTCGGCCCGGCTGTACCGGGTGCGGCTGGGGGCCCGGGAGTGGGGCGGCGTCCTGGCCGTGGCGGCCGGTCTGTCCGCCGTTCTGGTCACGACCCGGCCCAGTGGTGGGGATCCCGCGACGGCGCGCCTCGGTCCGTGGCTGCTGGCGATGGGAGCGGTCGCGGCCGTGACGGTCGGGGCGCTGGTCGCGCGTACGTGCGTCACCGGCGTCTGGAGGGCCTCCCTCATCGCCCTGGCCGCCGGTACCGTCATGGGATTCCAGTCGGTGCTGCTGAACGCGACCGTGGCCCGGGTGCCCCGTGGATTCGCCGCGGTCTTCTCGGCCTGGCAGACGTACCTCCTGGTGGTGGCGAGCATCGGCGGGCTGCTGCTCATTCAGAGCGCGTTCCGGGAGGGGCCGCTCGCCGCCACCATGACGGTGATGGACACGGCCGAGCCGGTCGTCGCCGTGGCGGTCGGAACCACGTTGTTCGGCGAGACGCTGCGCCTCGACTGGCCGCTCGCGGCCCTCACCGTGTCGGGTGTCGCGGCGACCGTCATCGGCATCATCCGCCTGGACACCTCACCGGCCATCACGGCGCTGCACCGGCAGGACGCACTACGGCGGGAACAGGCGGCCGGAGACGGAGGGTCCGTGCCATCGGCTCCCGAGGACGAGCCGCCCCGCGGCACCCGGCGGTGAGCGCCTCAGGGCCGGCCGGCGCCCGCTCGCTCCACGACCCCGGCGGCCTGAAGCCAGACGGGCAGGAGGTCCTCCTCCATGACCTGCGTCCACGTGGGGTGCCGGGTGCGTGCGGTGTGGGCCGCCCGCCGCCCCATGGCCCGCCGCGGACCGGGCCGGGCCACCAGGCTCTCCAGCGCCCGGGCCCAGCCCTCCGGGGTGTCGTCCCGCACCGCCAGGCCGTCGTGACCGGGGGCGGCCAGCCACTGCGTGGTCTCCGCGCGCTCCGGCAGGACCACGGGCAGGCCGCATCCCATCGCCTCCGCGACCACGTTGCCGACGGTCTCGGTGTGCGAGGGGAAGGCGAAGACGTCGCAGGCGGCGTACACCTGTGCCAGCCGGTCCTGCGGCTGCTGTCCGAGCAGGGTCACGTGAGGCCCCAGCAGTTCCTTGAGACTGCCGGTTTCGGCGCCGGAACCGACGATGACCAGATGGGCGGGGTGTCCGCGCTGTCCGAGCCGATGGACCGCCGCCCCGAGGAGAGGAGCGCCTTTCGAGGCATCCACCCGGCCGACGAACAGCACCAGGGGCCGGTCCCCGGGGACGTGGTGGCGGCGGGCCAGTTCCGCGCGGGCCGCCGGGTCGGGGCGGAACCGGTCGTGGTCGACACCGCGGCGCAGCAGGGACAGACGGCCGGGTCCGACGAGCGCGCCCATCTCCTCCGCGGCGTGCGGTGAGGAGGCGAGGACCCGGTCGCAGCGCCGCAGCAGCCGGTCGCGCCGGCGTCGCAGGAGCTGTTCCGCCAGGTGCGGCAGGCCGGCCGCGGGCCGATCGGCGACCTTGGTGAGACCGGGCAGTTTCCCGATCATCTGGCGGGTGTAGACGGACGCCAGGGCCGGGACGTCCGTGTGGAGGGAGCTCACCAGGCCCGGGCGCGGTGCGAGGGAGGCGCGGCGGGCGAGCCGGTCGGCGGTCATGGCGAACGCGAAACTGTGGGTGAGGTGCCAGACGTCGTGACGGGGCAGCAGTCCGGCGAGGCGGGGGTGGTGGGGTGCGAGGTCGGTGATGTCCACACCTCCCATGACGGGCATGACCGCAGCCGTGCTCAGGACCGGTCGCAGTGCCACGAACCGCACTCGGGGTGACAGTTCCTCGACGTGTTCGCGGTGTCCGAGCACGTAGATGGTGAGATCGACGGCGGCTCCGTCGCTCCCCTGCCGGGCCGCCGCCTCGGCGAACCGCTCCCAGCACTTCACATGTCCGCCGGACGACTCGTTCCTGACCAGTTCCATCAGGACCGCGACGGACGTGACCTCTGGAGACCTCGCGACAGTGCCGCCTCTGTGGGACGGGGTGGTACGCATGCCACCAGGGGTACCCGCCGGGCGCCGTCGGCATCCGCCGGGCGCCGCGCAGCCTCCGCCGGGCTCCTCCGGCGCACGGTCAGCGGGCTGCTGGAGCCTGGGAACGGCGCGGTCTCCCACCCGGCAGGCCACAGCAGCAGGGGGCTGACCAGACCCTGAGGCAGACGTCGGTGGAGTGGAGCCAGGATCGTCCTGGCTCCACTCCGTGGTGCGGACGTGTCACTGGAACTGTGCGAAGAACCTCCAGATCTCTGCCTTGGTCCAGGTGGTGACGCCGCTTTCGCCGCCGGAGCCGTCGACCGGACCGGGTCCGTGGCCTCCGTCGAACGCGGCCCATTGGACCGGGTATCCGGCACGGCAGCCCGAGTAGGTGGTGGTGATGTGCGTTCGGCTGCCCGGCGCGGGCTCGCGCGGGCTCTGGGCAGTGCAGCCGTTGTTGCGGACGAACCTGTCGCGCAGGGACCGTCCTTGCCCGATGTTGAGGACGTTGTCGCTGATGCCGTGGATCCCGAAGTAGGCGATGGGCTGGTTGCCGCCGCTGCACCCGCTGATCTGGGCGCCGGAGATGACGGCGACGGCCCTGAAGACGTTCGCCCGGCTGCATGCGAGTGCGTAACTCATACCGCCGCCCCAGCTGAATCCCGTGGCGAAGCGCTGTGCCGGGTTGACACAGAGGCCGCCCTCGATGCGCCGGATCATGTCGTCGACGAAGGTGACGTCCTCACCGCCCGCATTGGCCCAGCCGTTGCCGAGGCCCTGGGGGGCGACGAGGATCGCGCTGTTGTTTGACTGTTCCTGCTGGCCGTAGTAGGACCAGGCGTTCCCGCTCGTACCGCCCGAGGCGACGTCGCCGGCGGTTCCGCCCCGCCAGTGGAACGCGAAGATCAGCCGGTAGCGGTGGCTGCTGTCGTAGTTGGCGGGAACCCTGAGGATGAAGCTGCGGCTCTTGCCGCCGCTCTGGATCGTGTGGGTACCGCTCGTCAGAGCCGGGGCGCTGCCGCATCCGCCGCCACCCCCACCGGACGACAGCTTGATCATCTGCCACTGCTGGTTGGCGCCGCCCCAGTCGGAGTACTGGACGACGGTGCCGCCGTCGGCGGTGGAGGCGCCCTGCACCTCGACCGCCTTGCCGCTGCCGCGGTTGATCAGCCGGACGTGGCCGGCCTCGGAGTCGGCCAGGCGGAACTGCTGGTTGGCCCCGTTGTGGTCGGCCCACTGCTGGATCGCTGCACCGTCCGCGGCCGAGGAGCCGGCCACGTCGAGAACCTTGCCCGAATGCCGGGCCTTGAGGCGGTAGAAGCCGCCTCCGGAGTCCACGAACTGCCACTGCTGGTTGGTTCCGTCGTGGCGCGTCCACTGGCCGAGCCGGGCGCCGTCGGCGGTGGATGAGCCGGAGACGTCCAGCGCCTTGCCGCTGTTGCGGTTGACCAGGACGTACCAGGCGTTGGTGTCCACCGTCGCCGCCTCGGCGGGCGTCGGACGCACCGCGACGAGCGTGCCGATCGCGAGGGTCGCCGCCACCACGGCGGCGACCCGGGACCACCAGCGATGTCGCCGCACCGGAGCGGGGGAATCCGCACTACAGGTCTTCATCGATTCGCCCTTTCGTCTGCGACGGGCCCCATCAGGTGCGGGTCCAGCGTTGGTTGGCGCCGTTCGAGCAGGAGTAGAGCTGGATCAGGGTGCCGTTGGCGGTGCCGGCTCCGACGGCGTCGAGGCAGAGGCCGGACTGGACGCCCACGATGGATCCGTCGGAGTTGAGGCGCCATTTCTGGTTGTCGCCGCCCCAGCAGTTGTAGATCTGAACCTTGGCGCCGTTGCCGGTGCCGGCGGCGTCCAGGCACTTGTTGCCGTAGACCCTGAGCTCGCCGGCGGCGGTGTGCGTCCACCGCTGATTGGTGCCGTTGTTGCAGTCCCACAGCTGGAGCTGGGTGCCGTCGGTGGTGCTGGTGCCGGGCACGTCCAGGCAGCGGCCCGAACCGACGCCCTTGATCGGCCCGCCGTCCGGAGGGGGCGTGGTCGAGCCGCCGTTGAGTGCGTTGAGGACGGCGGTGTAGGCGGGCTTCTTGCTGCCGTTGTCGTTGAACAGCAGCGGCGTGTGCTCCCGTCGCCAGGAGTCGCTGTCGCGCACACCCCAGACGGTGATGCCGAGGCAGCGCGGGACGGCCAGGCAGTCGTTGGTCACGTTGGCGTAGGTCGTGGGCGAGGCGCCCTGGATGTCGAGCTCGGTGATGGCCACGTCGACGCCGAGGGCGGCGAAGCTCTGCAGGGTGGTGCGGAAGTTGCTGTTGTAGGGGCTGCCGCTGTTGAAGTGCGACTGGAAGCCGACGCAGTCGATCGGCACGCCGCGCTGCTTGAAGTCTCGGACCATGCGGTACATGGCCTGGGTTTTTGCCCAGGTCCAGTTCTCGACGTTGTAGTCGTTGTAGCAGAGCTTGGCGGCCGGATCGGCGGCGCGTGCGGTGCGGAACGCGACCTCGATCCAGTCGTTGCCGGTGCGTTGCAGGTTGGAGTTGCGTCGGGCTCCCGAATTGCCGTCCTCGAAGGCCTCGTTCACGACGTCCCACTGGGTGATCTTGCCCTTGTAGTGGGCCATCACGCCGTTGATGTGGCCGATCATCGCCTGGCGCAGCGCGCTGCCGTTGAGGCTCTGCATCCAGCCGGGCTGCTGGGAGTGCCAGGCCAGGGTGTGGCCGCGCACCTGCTTGCCGTTCTGCACCGCCCAGTTGTAGACGCGGTCAGCGGCGGTGAAGTTGAACTGGCCCCGCTGTGGTTCGGTGGCGTCGATCTTCATCTCGTTCTCGGCCGTCACCGAGTTGAACTCGCGGTTCGCGATCGTCGTGTACGCCGAATCGCCCAGCCTGCCCGAGGCGATGGCGGTGCCGAAGTAGCGGCCGCTCTGCGCCGCCGCGGCGCCGAGCGTGTTCTCGGCGGCGTGTGCGGGCGGCGGCGTCACCAGTGCGGTGACCGCGGCGAGGACGCCGACGACCGGCGTCAGCAGCAGGCCGCGGATTCTCCGGCGGACGACGGGTCCGGGAAGGGCATACGAGCCCATGGCTGTGCCTCCAAGGTAGGTGTCACGGAAGGACTGAAGCGCAGGGGAATGCGTCGTCCGCCCCCACGGACGGCACCCGGTCGGTCGTCGGGTGGCGTACGGCGGGGCGCGGCGGTGTTTCGACACAGGCATGGGGGCACTCCATCGCGGCTCGGCCAGGGGGACCGCCACACGGCGTCGCGCACCTCTCCGGCTGCGCGAAGAGCCAGGATGCGCTGGTGCGAACCTCACCGGTACGTGACGGGGTGGCGCAGGGTGCTGGGTGCTCTTGGTGCGCGGATCGGGTCGTGCGGCTGTGCGTAGATCTGCCGTGCAGCACAGGTGGTTCGACATCTCGAACCAAGGTCGGCGCCTCAGTCAGGATGATTGAGGCGTTGACGATGACTCGTCAATACTCCCCGCAGAACAAGTTTCGATTCTCCAATCGAAACATTCGCAGCATCCGGGGGGCCGAACCATCAGCCGGGGCGTCGCCGATGGCGGCTGCCACCGGGTGGGGCGAGACGCTGTTTGTGGACAGATCGGTGACAGGCCTTGACCGGCGGGCCCGGCATTCCTACCTTGTGGCGTCTGAGTATTCGGGAATTCATCGAAAGTTTCGAGATTTCCATGTCCCCGGCAGCTCCGCTCCGCGGTTCATCGGGTCACCTCACCCCACCCCCCAAAGGAGGCCCTCTCCGATGTGGTTCAGCCCTCCGTCCCCGGTCCGTCTGAAACGCTTACTCGCCGTCCTTGCGCCCTTGCTGCTCGTGGCCACCTTCCTCGGCGCCCAGCCCGCCGGCGCGGCGACCGTGGACCCCAACGCCTCGTATGTGCTGGTCAACCGCAACAGCGGCAAGGCCCTGGATGTCTACAACATGGCGACCGGCGACGGCGCCCGCATCACCCAGTGGGCCAGGAACGATCAGGCCCAGCAGCAGTGGCAGTTCGTCGATTCCGGGGGCGGCTACTTCCGCATCAAGTCCCGCCACTCGGGCAAGGTGCTGGACGTCTACAACTGGTCCACGGCGAACGGCGGCTCGATCGTCCAGTGGGCAGACCTCGACAGCACCAACCAGCAGTGGCGGCTGGCCGACAGCTCGGACGGCTACGTGAGACTCATCTCGCGCCACAGCAACAAGGCCCTCGAAGTGCAGGGCGCCTCCACCGCCGACAACGCGAACATCGTCCAGTACGACGACTGGGGCGGTGCCAACCAGCAGTGGCAGCTCGTCAAGGTCGGCGGCGACAACCCCGGCACGTGCGATCTTCCGTCGACGTACCGCTGGACATCGACGGGCGCACTGGCGCAGCCCAAGGCCGGGTGGGCCTCGCTCAAGGACTTCACCGTCGCCCCCTACAACGGCAAGCATCTCGTCTATGCGACGACGCACGGCGCCGCGGGAACGGGTGTGGGCTGGGGTTCGATGAACTTCGGCCTGTTCAGCAACTGGCCGGAGATGGCCTCGGCCAGCCAGAACACGATGTCGAACTCTGTCGTGGCGCCCACGCTCTTCTACTTCGCGCCGAAGAACATCTGGGTGCTCGCCTACCAGTGGGGCGGTGGGAGCGCCTTCTCCTACCGGACGTCGAGCGACCCCACCAACCCCAATGGCTGGTCAGCACAGAAGGTGCTCTTCTCCGGAAGCATCTCCGGCTCCAGAACAGGGCCCATCGACCAGACGCTCATCGCTGACGGCCAGAACATGTACCTGTTCTTCGCCGGTGACAACGGCAAGATCTACCGGGCCAGCATGCCGATCGGGAACTTCCCGAGCAGTTTCGGCTCGAACTACACAACGATCATGAGCGATACGACGAACAACCTGTTCGAAGCCCCGCAGGTCTACAAGCTCCAGGGCCAGAACCGCTACCTCATGATCGTCGAGGCGATCGGCTCGCAGGGCCGCTACTTCCGCTCGTTCACGGCCACCAGCCTGAACGGCTCATGGACACCCCAGGCCGCGACCGAGAGCAACCCCTTCGCCGGCAAGGCCAACAGCGGCGCCACCTGGACCAACGACATCAGCCATGGCGAACTGATCCGCACCAGCGCCGACCAGACCTTCACCGTCGATCCCTGCAACCTCCAGTTCCTCTATCAGGGACGCAACCCCAACTCCGGCGGCGAGTACGGCCACTGGCCCTACCGGCCGGGGCTGCTGACACTGCGGCGCTGACGGCGTGACATGGTCCGGTTCCGTAGGGGCCGGACCGCGTTGCAGGCTCCGTAGGGAGCCGGCGTGGCGGGGCTCGGCGGAAGGCCGAGCCCCGCTCGCCGAAGTCGGTCGGCGGCAGGTCCGCGAAGCCCGGCTCAGCCGCCGCGCCGCACCCGGGCCGCCTTGCGGGCCTCCGCGAGCTTGCGGGCCTCGCTGCTCTTGCGCGACGGCCTGCCGCCGGAGCCGCTCTTCGGGTCCTTGGCGCTGCCCAGGCCGCGGAACGGGGCGTTGTGGTTCTTGGGGCGGGATGCGGCCGGCCCGCCGTCGAGAGGCTCTCCCGAGGGGGCCCTGGCGCCGGTGATGCGGCTCAACTCCGCCTCGCCGGAGCGCACTTTGGTGACCTTGGGAGCAACACCGGCGTCCGTCATGACCTGGCTCGTCTCGCGGCGCTGTCCCGACAGGGCGAGGGTGACGACGGTGCCGGAGCGGCCGGCCCGAGCCGTGCGGCCCGCGCGGTGAAGGTAGTCCTTGGGGTCGGTGGCCGGGTCGACGTTGACCACGAGATCGAGGTCGTCGACGTGCAGGCCGCGTGCGGCGACGTTCGTCGCCACCAGCGAGGTGACCTGCCCGTTCCTGAACTGGGCGAGGGTGCGGGTGCGCTGCGGCTGGGACTTGCCGCTGTGCAGGGCTGCGGCGGCCACACCGTTGGCCCGCAGATGCCGTGTGAGCTGGTCGACGCCGTGCTTGGAGTCCAGGAACAGCAGGACGCGGCCGTCACGGGCGGCGATCTCCGTGGTCACCGCGTATCGGTCCGGGCCGTGCACGACGAAGACGTGGTGCTCGATCGCGGACCCGGCGCTCGACGAGGGGTCGACGGAGTGGACGGCCGGATCACGCAGGTAGCGCTGCACGAGCTCGTCGACGTCGCGGTCGAGGGTGGCGGAGAACAGCATCCGCTGCCCGTCCGGACGCACCTGGTCCAGGATCTCGGTGACCTGCGGCAGGAACCCCAGGTCGCACATCTGGTCGGCCTCGTCCAGGACCGTGATGCGCACCCGGCCCAGTCGGCAGTCCCTGCGCTCGATGAGGTCGTGCAGCCGGCCGGGCGTGGCGATGACGATCTCGGCACCGTCCCGCAGCGCGGCGGCCTGCCGTCCGATGGACACACCGCCCACCACGGTCGTGAGCCGCAGCCGCAGTGCCTCGGCGTACGGGGTGAGCGCCTCACCGACCTGCTGCGCCAGCTCCCGGGTGGGCACCAGCACGAGCGCCAGCGGCTCTTTGGGCTGCGCGCGCCGCCCTGCCGTCCGGACGAGCATCCCCAGACCGAAGGCGAGCGTCTTGCCGGACCCGGTACGGCCCCGGCCCAGGACGTCCCGTCCCGCGAGCGCGTTCGGCAGCGCCGCCGCCTGGATGGGGAAGGGCACCGTCACACCGTGCTCGTCGAGCGCCCGCAGAACCGCGGCCGGCAGCCCCAGCCGCGCGAAGGACGTCACCGCGGGCAGCCCCGAAGCGGCGTCTGCCACCTCGGCCGCATCGTCCTGCCGCCGGACGTCGACACGTGCTGATTCACTGCTCACAGAAAGCCTTCCTCGGAAGAGACCGTACCGAGGAGGGCGCGGCCGGGACCCGGTCACCAGCCAGGGGCACCGGACGGAGCACCCGACGATGCAAACAGCCGAGGCTAGCACGGGGCTCGCCGTCCCGCGCCCGTCCGCTCCGGCGGGTCCGCGCCCCTTGCCGCTGCGTCCGCACCAGAGCCCGGATCTCGACATCTCCTACGTGTCGCCCGCACGCCCCCGGGTGCAGAACCCGGCCTCGGCTTCGCGCCATCGGCGCCGTACCTCCTCAACCGTGAGGGGTTTGTGATGAAGCGGTTGCGGCACTCGGTGTCAGCCCCAGGGCGGGCGCCTCGCCGAGGCGATCCGCACCGCGTCGGGCGTCGGAGGATCGCGAGCCGTGCGCGGCCGCGAGGAAGCAGAGGGCGGTCGATGACGACGGTCGGCGTGGAAGAGGAGTACCTGCTGGTCGACACCATATCGGGGTTCCCGGCACCACAGGCGGAGAAGGTCTGTATGGCGGCCGGCCAGGCCCGGTGCGTGGGCGAGCAGGAGGTGCAGTCCGAACTGCTTCAGGCGCAGGTCGAGGTGGTGACGCCGGTGTGCGACACACTCGACGAGGTCGGTGGGCACCTGCTGCGCCTTCGGCACGCGGTCGGGGCGGCGGCCGAGGAGCACGGGTGCCGGATGTCGGCCTGTGCGACGCCACCGCTGCGCGACGGGCGCCCCGTGGCGGTCACCGACCGCGCCCGCTACCGGGCCATGGTCGCGCAGGCACCGCAGCTCGTGGCAGAACAACTGGTCAACGGCATGCACGTGCACGTCGGCGTGCCCAGCCGGGAGGCGGGTGTCGAGATCCTGAACCGTGTCCGGCTGTGGCTGCCGGTCCTCACGGCGATGTCGGCGAACTCTCCGCTGTGGGACGGTCACGACACCGGGTTCGCGAGCTGGCGCACAATGATCTTCAATCGGTGGCCGGTGGCCGGTGTGCCTCCGGTCTTCCGCGACGCCGCGGACTACGAGCGGCGGATCCAGCACCTGGTGGAGAGCGGCCTGATCTCGGACACCGGCCAGGTGTACTGGCAGGCGCGACTTTCCGAGCGGTACCCCACGATCGAGGTGCGCTGCATGGACGTCCAGCTGCGCGCGGACGAGGCGGTCATGTGCGCCGGCGTCGTCCGTGCCCTGGTGTCGACCGCCCTCGCGGAAGCGACCGCCGACCGGGCGCCCGCCGCGGACTGCGCGCCCGAACTGCTGCACGCCTGCATGTGGCACGCGGCCCGGCACGGTCTCGGCGACACCTTGATCGACCCGAGCGACGGCGAACGACGTGCCGGGGACGTGCTGTGCCGGCTCCTGCGGCATGTGGCTCCCGCGCTCGACGCGGCCGGTGACACCCGGCAGGTCACGGCCCTGGTCCACCGGCTGCTGCGCCACGGCACCGGCGCCGACCGGCAGCGTGCCGCACTGTCGGAAGGCGGTCTCCCCGCGGTCATGCACCTGATCGTCGACGAGAGCACCACCCCCTGACCGCTCGGCACGGTGCCCGGACGGCGCCCTGACCGGGCGAGTCGTCGCCGACGCGCGTGCGCACTCCTGAGGCCGGTGGTGCGAACAGTGAGCGTCCGGCTTATCCGCTCATGGTTGGGGAACCCAGAAGACGGCACAGAGCACCGCGACAGTCCGGTGCCGGGACGGGCCTCGGGGGCAGCGCCCGGCATCCCTGGGAGTGACCGTGAGCATGGGCACGCACAGGGGAGAGGGGTTCGCGGAGCGTGCCTCCGGCCCGGTCCGGGGATGTCCGGCCCCATCGGCCACCGAGGTACCGGTGCACATCACGCCGGGGCCGCCGTGCCGCGCCGCCGGTGCGCCCGGCAAGGGGCGCCGCCTTCGCCCGCCGCGCAGCGGTACGACTCGGTTCCCGTCCTGAGCAGAAGAGCAGAAAGGGTTTCGTCATGCCTCGCAGAACCGTCCCGGTCCTCGCCGGAGGGGGCGCGTCGGTGCACCGGCCGCGCGTGACCGCCGGTCAACGGAAGGGAGGCGGGATGTCATGTGCGGGCTGAGCGGGGAGATCCGCTTCGACGGCGGCCCGGCCGATCTGACGGCCGTCGAGCGCATGAGCGGCCCGCTCGCCGCCCGTGGGCCCGACGGGGAGGGAACCTGGACACGGGGCGCGGTCGCCCTGGGGCACCGGCGGTTGAAGATCATCGACCTGTCGGACCAGGGGGCCCAGCCGATGACCGACGCCCGCGGGCAGGTCACCGGTGTCTTCAACGGCTGTGTGTACAACTATCCGCAACTGCGCGAGGAACTGCGCGGCCTCGGGTACCGCTTCACGTCCACCTCGGACACCGAGGTGGTGCTCAACGCCTACCTGGAGTGGGGAACGGCCTGCGTCGAGCACTTCCACGGCATGTTCGCCTTCGCCGTCGTCGAGCACCGGACCGGCCGGGTCGTCCTGGCTCGCGACCGGCTCGGGATCAAACCCCTGTACCTGGCGCGGACGCCGGGCCGACTGCGGTTCGCGTCGACACTGCCCGCCCTCGTCGCCGCCGGGGACGTGGACACCTCACTCGACCCGGTGGCCCTGCACCACTACCTGAGCTGGCACGCGACGGTCCCGGCGCCGCACACCATCCTCAACGGCGTGCGCAAGCTCCCTCCGGCCACCGTGCGGGTCGTCGAGCCGGACGGCACCCACCGCGACCTCCGCTACTGGCAGCCCTCCTACAGGCGTCGGCCCGAGCACGCCGGCATGGGCCCGGACGAGTGGCGTGACGCCGTGCTCGAAGCGCTGCGCACGGCGGTGCGCCGCCGCATGGTGTCCGACGTACCGGTGGGTGTCCTGCTCTCCGGCGGCCTGGACTCCAGCCTCATCGTCGGGCTGCTCGCCGACGAGGGCCAGCACGACCTGAGGACGTTCAGCGTCGGGTTCGAGTCGGAGGGCGGGCAGCAGGGTGACGAGTTCCGGTTCTCGGACCTGGTGGCACGCGAGTTCGGCACCGACCACCGTCGGCTGATGGTTCCCTCCGACCGGGTGTCCACGGCGCTGGACGGTGCGATCGCGGCCATGAGCGAACCGATGATCAGCCACGACGTGGTCGCCTTCCATCTGCTGTCCGAGCAGGTGTCCCAAGAGGTCAAGGTCGTCCAGAGCGGGCAGGGCGCCGACGAGGTCTTCGCCGGTTACCACTGGTATCCGGAACTGGCCGGGGTAGCGCGCGAGGACGAACCCGAGCAGTACGCGGCGACCTACTTCGACCGGCCGCACGCCGACCTCGCCGGCATGCTCCGTCCGGACCTGCTGACCGGGGACGACGTCTCCGGCCGCTTCGTGCGCGAGCACATGGCGGTCCCCGGGGCCGAGACCGCGCTGGACGCGGCCCTGCGACTGGACACGCACGTGATGCTGGTCGACGACCCCGTCAAGCGGGTCGACAACATGACCATGGCCTGGGGCCTGGAGGCCCGGGTGCCGTTCCTCGACCACGAACTGGTGGAGCTGGCGGCGGCCTGCCCGCCGGAACCCAAACTGGCCGACGGCGGCAAGGGCGTGCTGAAGGAGGCGGGCCGCAAGCTCCTCCCCCTGGAGGTCGTCGACCGTCCCAAGGGCTACTTCCCGGTTCCGGCCATCACGCATATGGCGGGCCCGGTGCTGGAACGAGTACGGGAGGCGCTCGAGGCACCCGAGGCGAAACGGCGCGGCCTGTTCCAGGAGCCGTACGTGGCCCGGCTGCTCGCGGCGCCCGACGAGCACCGGACCAAGCGGGGTGCGAACGCCCTGTGGCAGATCGCTTTGCTGGAGATATGGCTGCAGACCCACGGGATCACATGACCGACGGCGAGGGCGTGCGGACGGCGTACGATCCGACGTCCCCGCTCGCGCGCTCCGGGCGGCCCGGTCCCCCGCCCGGGCCGCCCCCGGACACCCGGGCGGGGGACCTGTCCGTCGCCGCCCGGGAGGCCGCCCCCGCTCCGGTACTGCTGCCGGACGCGGGGGGCCCGCAGGACGCGGTCACGCGGCTGCGCGCGCACGGCTGCTGGTACCCCTCCGCCGACGCCGACGGCACCGAGACGGCCTTCATCTGCGACCGGGGCGGCGTCCCCCAGCTCTGGGCCGGTCCCGTCGGCGGCGAGGAGGTGCGTCTGCTCGACTCCTCGCCCGACCCCGTCAAAGAGGTCTCCTGGTCACCGGACGGACGCTGGATCGCGTACACCACCGCGCCGGGCGGCGGTGAGCACTCACGGGTGCTGTGCGTCCGGCCCGACGGCACCGGCCGCCGCATCCTGGCGGGGGCCGATCCGGCCAGTTCCGCCTATCTGGGGTGCTGGGCGCACGACGGCTCGGCCGTCGCCGTCACCGTCGCGGCCCCGTCGGCCACCGCGTCCCCGGGGTTCGCGGGCCTGGCCCTGTCCGGCCACGGCTCGCCGGACGGCCTGCTCGCCGGGGCCCGCCCGGCGGCCGGCCGGCCGGACCGGGACGGAGGTGTGCGGCTCCTGGGCGCGGCCGTGTACGACGGGGCTGCCGTGTACGACGGGGCTCCCGGGGCCGACGCCGCCTCGTCGGCGCACGAAAGCGCCCCGGCGGCGGCGGAAGGGTCACCGGCGGGCCTCTCGGCGGGGACTCCGGCGGCCCGGCCCGACGGGGGCCTGTCGGTCTACCTGATCGACCCCGACGGCCTGGCGTCCCCCGTGCTGCTGACCACCGAGACGCACGCCGCCTCCCTGCGGGCGTGTGACCTCAGCCACGACGGCGCACTCGTGCTGCTGCGCCGGGGGCCGCGCGGACGGCGGGAGGCGGTCGTGCGGCGCACCGCCGACTCGGTGGCCACCTTCGCGATGCCGGTGGCCGACGGCGACCCGTGGATCGGCCGGTTCTCACCCGAGGGCCGGACGCTGTGGCTGCGCAGCAACGCCGACCGCGAGTACGCGGCTCTCCTCGAAGTCGCTCTGGACGCCGACGGAGGGCCGCGCGGGGTGTCCGTCGTGGCGGAACGCGAGGGCAGCGACCTGGAACTCCTGTCCCTGGCGCACGACGGCCGCACGGCCGCACTGGCGTGGAACGCGCAGGGCGCGAGCCAGCTGGAACTCGTCGAGACCTTCCCGACCGGGCGGACGGCGGACAGCACGGGCCCGGCCAGGCCCCTCGCCCTGCCCCACGAGGTCGTCACGCGCGTGAGTGCCGCCGGTGCCGGGCGGCTGCTGCTCGCCCTGTCCGGGTCGCAGCGCCGGCCGGGCGTCTGGTGGGCCCACGAAGGCGTGTCCCTGCTCCGCACCCCCTGGTCGGCCCGGGACGCGGACGCCGTTCCGCCGGGCCACCCACCGGTACGTCCCGTCCCCCTGCGGCTGACGGCGCGGGACGGACTGCCCCTGAGCGGCTGGTACTACAGGGCGCCGGGACGTTCCCCGGGCGAACCGGCACCCTGCGTGATCCACCTGCACGGTGGCCCGGAGGAGCAGGAACGTCCGGTGTTCAACCCGCTCTACCACGAGCTGGCCGGAAGGGGCCTGGACGTCTTCGCCCCCGACGTGCGCGGATCGTCGGGGCACGGCCGGTCGTTCGTCGACGCGGACCTCGGCGCGGGCCGCTTCGCCGCGCTGGACGACGTCGCGGACTGCGCGGCCCACGCGGTCATGGCGGGCCCCGCCGATCCGACGCGGCTGGCGGTCATGGGCCGTTCGTACGGCGGCTATCTGACCTTCGCCTCGCTCGTGTGGCACCCGGACCTCTTCCGTACCGGCGTCGCGGTGTGCGGCATGTCGGACTTCCTCAGCTTCTTCGCCGGCACGGAACCCTGGATCGCGGAATCGGCGACGCACAAGTACGGCCACCCGGAGCGCGATGGCGAACTGCTGCGTGCCCTGTCGCCGATGAACCGCGTCGACGCGCTGCGCGCCCCGCTGCTCGCCGTCCACGGTGAACACGACACCAATGTGCCGCCCGGGGAGTCGCAGCAGTTCGTACGGGCCGCGCGCGAGCGGGGCGTCCACGCCGAACTCCTGACCCTGCGCGACGAGGGGCACGACTTCCTGCGTGCGGACAACCGGCGGCTGTTCCGCCGTGCCGCCGCGGACTGGCTGGCGCGGCACCTCCACGGGTGAGCCGCGTCCGGGGCGGAACCACGACCGGTGACACGGGCCCGGGACGCCGCACCTCGTGTCGTCGCCCGGGCTCACCTGCCGTGCGCGTGCCTGCGGGGAAGCGGTCCGACACCGGTGTGGCGGCCCGGGCGCGCGGCGGCGTGGCGCTGTCCGGGCCCGGGGCCGTTGCGAGCCGCCAGGGCGTCGGCGACCGCGCCGGTGACGAACGCGTAGACGGTCTTGTGCAGGACGTCCACGACGAGTTCCCCGCGGGGCCAGGTGGGCGGCGGGGCGCCCACCCCGGTGGCGTTCTCCAGGATCTGGTCGTTGGTGAGGCGGACCACGGTGAACTGGGCGGAGGCGAACGGCCCGCGCAGACCCGACTGGGCCATGACCGACCGCAGCACGCCGAGCAGGGCGGCCTGGCCGAAGTGCATGGCCCAGTTGACCGGCAGCGGCTGGGCGCCGGGGCGTTCGGGCAGGCCGGTGAGCCGTTGGAGGACCCGGGCCGGCACATGGGAGTCGGGCCGTCCGGTGACGGCCTGCTCGATCTTCTCACCGAGGGTCATCACGACACCTCCGGCGGTACCGGCGACCAGCCCCTGCCACAGTGCGCGCTTGAGCATGTCGGGGCGGGTACCCGGTGGCACCGTCAGGTCACCTCCGCGTCCGCGACGACGGGCGGCGGGGGCCCGCACCACGGCAGGAGGCGATGCCCATGACGAGAGCGGCCCGGCCGACCACCTCCCCGGGCGTCGGGCCCGAACCCGGGAGGTCGATGGCCGTCTGCGCGCTGATCGGGGCGGCCGTGATGGCGGCGGTCGACGAGATCGTCTTCCACCAGCTCCTCGGCTGGCACCACTTCTACGACCGTTCCACCACCCGCGTGGGCCTGCTGTCCGACGGGCTGCTGCACAGTGCCGAGCTGCTGGCCCTGGTCGCCGGTTTCTTCCTCTACGCCGACCTGCGCCGCCGCCGTTCCCTGGTCCGGTCCTCCGCGTGGGCGGGCCTGTTCCTGGGCCTGGGCCTGTTCCAGTTGTTCGACGGGATCGTCGACCACAAACTGCTGCGTTTGCACCAGATCCGCTACGGGGTGGATGTCACGCCGTACGACTGGGCCTGGAACATCGCCGGTCTGCTCCTGCTGCTCGTCGGCGTGGTCATCGCCGTGCGTGCGGGCCGTCGCGACCGAGGCGGAGGCGGCTTCTAGGGGTGGTCGGGCAGAGACCGGCCTCCGCCTGCGCCGCGCGCTGCCGAGGAGATCGCCGCTGCGGCCCAGGCCTGCCGCCGCGCACCGCCGCACAGCGGGCGGCACGAGCGAGCGGTGGGCCGGCGCGGTGTCCCTCGGCTGCGCCGAGCGGCGGGCGCCGGGGCGTTCGGCCATGCTGGGCCAGGTGGCACCCCCTCCACACGACAAGGAGCCCTGTATGCCCACGGACCAGGTCGGACGATTCCTGGCAGCCCTGGACCCGCAGCACCGCGATGACGTCGGCTCCCGGCCGCGCGAGGAGCAGGAACGCCTCGCGGGTGCCTGGGAGCGGGAGCTGGAGGCGGACGACGAGCTCGACACCCTCGACGAGCTGTCACCGCCGGCGGCGGAGGCCGAGGCGGCGCGCCGCGTCCTGGAGCGCGAGACCGACTGAAGCGAACCCCCGCGGACCGCCCCGCCCGCCCCCGTAGGCGCAACACGGTGGGACGTCGAGCGCCCCGGCATCCAGACCCTGGTCGCCACCGTCAAGAACGAGATCTCCAACGGCCCGGCGCTCCTCTCCCACGACGCCGGAGGAGACCGCCCGCAGAACGAGGCCGCCCTGCCGTCTCCCCGGGCGCCAGGCGGAGCCGGTGGGACGCCGGCGGTCGGCGGGACGAGACCGGTCCGGACGATCCCGGCAGGGCCGGATCCGGCGCCCGTCCGGCCGGGCCCGTAGCCGCCTTCGGGGGAATCGCGGGCCGGCTCGGCGGGCCGGCGGCCGGGAGGTGGTACGGGCATGAGATGTCCACGCCCCCCGATCCACCCGCCTCGGCCCTGCCACGCCTGAACGACGCCGAGGCGCGCGTGCCGGGCGTGCTGCGGACCGCGGCCGCGTACGCGTGGCGGCTCATCGCGGTCGGCATCGTCGTCCGGGTCGCCTTCTCCCTGCTCGGGCAGTTCCACCGGGTCGCCGTCGCCGTCTTCCTCGGTCTCGTCATCACCGCGGTGCTGCGTCCCGTGGCCGGTCTCCTCGCCCGGTACATGCCCCGGCCGCTCGCGGTCGCCGCCGCGCTCATCGGTGGCCTCGTCCTCGTTCTCGGGGCACTGGCTCTGGTGGGTGAGACCGTGGCGGACCAGCGGACCGGACTGGAGAAGGAGTTCGTGGCGGGGATCGACCGGATCGAGCGGCGGCTGGAGGAACCGCCCTTCCGGCTCCCCGCGGACGCGTTCGACGACCTCCAGTCGCGGATCGGCAAGCTCCTGTCGGACCACCGCTCCACCCTCATCAGCACGGCGCTCAGCGGTGCCAGCCGGCTGGTCGAGGTGCTGACCGTGCTCGCGCTGGCCCTGTTCTGCGCGGTCTTCTTCACACACTCCGGCGACAAGCAGTGGCAGTGGCTGTGCGACCAGCTCCCCGGCCGGGCCCGGCAGCGGTTCGCGGTCGCGGCCGGGGCCGCCTGGCGGACCTTCACCGGTTACACGCACGGCATCCTGCTGGTGGCGGCGACCAACGCGGTCCTGGTGGGCGTCGCGCTGTTCGCCCTCGGGGTGCCGCTCGCGGTGCCGTTGGCCCTTCTCGACTTCCTGGCCGCGTTCATCCCCTTGATCGGCTCACCCATCGCTCTTGCGATCGCCGCGGTCGTCGCGCTGGCGTCGAAGGGGCCGCTCATCGCCCTCGCGGTGGTGGCCCTGATCGTGGTCATCGGCCAGATCGAGGGCCACCTCCTGCACCCCATCGTGATGAGCTGGGCCGTGCGCCTGCACCCGGTGGTGGTCGCCCTGTCGGTGGTCGGCGGGGCGGTCGCGGCGGGGGTGATCGGCGCGGTGGTGGCCGTACCGCTGGTGGCCGTGGTGTGGTCCGTGCACCAGGCGCTGCGGGGAGGGGGTTGAGCCGGCACCCCCTCCCTTCGGATCCGAGGGCCCGCCGTGGGCGCGCCCCGCCCCGCTGACGCGAGCCGGGTGGTGCCCATCCTCCGGTTCGCATCGCGCCCGGCCTCAGCCCCGGCGCCCCGTCGCGGAGGCGAAGCCCAGCCAGGTGTGCCGGTTGTTCCACCAGCACCAGCCGACCTTGGGGGCGTTGCGCCGCTCGCGGCCGTCCCGGCCGGTGCCGTTGCTGATCCAGATCGCCGGGGTGCGGGCGTCCAGGGTGCCGTTGGGCTTGCGCAGCCGGGAGCCGATGGTCATGAAGCAGAGGTTGCGTTCCAGGGCCTCTGGCTGCTGGAGCACCCAGTGGATGCCCTCGGTGAGCACCAGAGGGGTGCGGCCACACTCGGTGAGGGCGGGCAGCGCCTCGTCCGGGGACCAGTTGGCCATGTGGTCGCCGCGGTCGATGCCGGTGACGACGTAGAGCGGGGCGTCGGGCAGTTCGACGGCGCAGGGGGTGAACTCGTCGATGTCCGGCATGTCGACGACGACGAAGCCCGGCTTGCCGTCGCGGCGGAGCAGCGGCGCCAGGGCGGAGGCGGGGGCCAGGTCCGGGCGCACGGCCAGCAGCGCACCGTCACCGTCGGCCCCGGCCCCGGCGGCGAAGGTGCGGATCTCGTCGGCGGACAACCCGGCCCTCTCGTGCACCCCCAGCTCGATCAGACGCTCGGCCTGCGTGCTCAGTGCCGGGAGTGCGGGCAGGACGGTGGACGTGTCGGGCGTGGTGTCGGGCACGATGCTCCCTGGGTCGGCGGCGTGGGCGGATTCGGGCGTGGCGAGGTCAGGCGCGGGCGGATTCGGAGGTGGGTGAACTCAAGGGCAACGCGCCGGTGTTGCGGAACGTTCCCGATCCGCCGTGTCCGTCTTCCCGCCGCCGGACGGGCCGTGGAGTTCCGCACGTCGAGGCGGAGGGCGACGGCAGTTCTTCTGCCCGGACATCGTCGAGGCCGGCAGGCGGGAGCCGCTACCCGGCCTCGAGGATGTCAGCGTGCCGCCCCGGGGCGGTCCAGGAGGAAGCGGAGGGAGAAGCCGGTCACTTCGCCAGGAAGGCGAGCAGCGCCGAGTTGACCTCCTCCGCGTGGGTCCAGAGCAGGCCGTGCGGGGCGCCCTCGATCTCCACGTAGTCCGCGGCCGGGAGAGCCGTGCGGAACCGGCGCGCGGTCCCCTCCACGGGCAGGATGCGGTCGCCGGTGCCGTGCAGGATCAGCGCGGGCACGTCGATCGCCGGGATGTCGGCGCGGAAGTCGGTGTACCAGGTCGCGGGCGCGGCGGACGCGGCGAAGAATCCTCCGCGCGCGGCGACGTGCCAGCTGTTGCGGACGGCCTCCTCGCTGATGCGGGTGCCGAGGTTCTCGTCGAGGTTGTAGAAGTCCTTGTAGAAGTCCGTGTAGTAGGCGTAGCGGTCGGCCTTCACCGCCGCGACGACCCCGTCGAAGAACTCCTTGGGGGCGACCCCGTCCGGGTTGTCGTCGGACTTGAGCAGGCAGGGTTCCAGGGAGGCGAGGAAGGCGACCTTGGCGACCCGGTCCGAGCCGTACCGGGACACGTACCGGGCGACCTCGCCAGTGCCCATCGAGAACCCGACGAGAACGGCGTCCCGCAGGTCCAGGGTCTCCATCACGGTGTTCAGGTCGGCCGCGAAGGTGTCGTAGTCGTAGCCGGTCGTCGGCTGGGCGGACTGCCCGAAACCGCGCCGGTCATAGGTGATCACGCGGTGACCGGCGGCGAGCAGCACGGCGCTCTGCCGCTCCCAGGAGTGCCCGTCGAGTGGGAAGCCGTGGATGAGGACGACCGGCTGCCCGGATCCGTGGTCCTCGTAGTACAGGTCGATGGCGGTGGAGTTCTCCTGGCCCACGGTGATGAACGGCATGTGCTGCTTCCTCGTTTCCGAGCGGCTGACGCAAGGGACCCGGCCACGCTAAACCTTCCGGGGGCGTGGCGGCTGCCCCGCAACGCGCCGGTTGTCGACCGGTGGCGCACATGCGGCCGGTGATCCTCCGCGCGGGGTACGTGCCGGCCCGCGCCTCCTGCTCCGGCTCCCGGATCGCCGGTGCGAGTCGGTCACTCCGGCAGCGGGCGGTCGTCGACGACGTGCTTCATGACGAGCGTGGAGTTGAGGCGCTGGACGCCGGGGAGCCGGGCGAGTCGCTGGTCGTAGAGCTGCTGGAAGGCGCCCAGGTCGGTGGTGGCGACGCGCAGGAGGTAGTCGGGGTCGCCGAACAGGCGCTGGGCCTGGAGCACGTGCGGGACGGCGGCCACGGCCTCTTCGAACGCGGAGACCGTGTCGGCGTCCTCCCAGCGCAGGGTGACGAATACCAGGGCTTCGAAGGTGAGGCCCACGGCGGCCGGGTCCACCACCGCGCGATATCCGCGGATCGCGCCCTCGCGTTCGAGATCGCGCAGTCTGCGGTGGCAGGGCGAGACGCTCAGTTTCACGCGGGCGGCCAGCTCGGTCACGGTGAGACGGCCGTCCAGCTGCAGCTCGGTAAGAATCTTCCGGTCCAGGGCATCCATGGAGAAGATTCTGCCCCAGATCACGCGATCAAGGAGTAAAGAAGGGAACACCTTCGGCCATATCCGGCCTAGCCTTCCTCTCGCACCACGGCATGTGAGAGGGAACGTTCGATGGACACGACCACGCTGGCGGCCTTCCTGGCGGTGGATCTGCTGCTGATCTTCACCCCCGGCGCGGACTGGGCCTACGCGATCACGGCGGGGTTGCGGGACCGGTCGGTCGTACCGGCGGTCGCCGGGCTGGTCGCCGGATACGCGGGGTACACCCTGCTCGCGGTCGCGGGCCTGGTGGTGATCGTGGCGAGCTCGGGGACGCTGCTCACCGCGCTGACCGTGGCCGGATCCGGCTACCTGGTGTGGCTCGGCTGGGGGGTGCTGCGGCAGCCGGTGACCCTGACGGCCGCCGGGGCCGGGCCGGGATCCGGGAGTTCCTCCCGGGTGCGGGTCATGCTCAGGGGAGCGGGTACCAGCGGGTTGAACCCCAAGGCCCTGCTGCTCTACTTCTCCCTGTTCCCCCAGTTCATCGACCCCGCGGGTGTCTGGCCGGTCGCCGGCCAGACCGGCCTGCTCGGCCTGCTGCACATGACCGCCTGCGCCGTCGTCTACCTCACCGTGGGGATCCTCGCCCGCACGGTCCTGGGGACCAGGCCCTCCGCGGCCCGGGCGGTGACCCGCGCCTCCGGCGTCCTGATGATCGTCATCGGCGGCTTCCTGCTGGTGGAAGGCCTCGCAGTCTGACGGCCCCGAGCGGGCCTCTGCGCCACCCCCATCTGGCGCCTGGCCCCGACCGTCTGCCCGACATGGCGGGCCACGTCGACGAGCACGGGCCCCGCATCGAGGCGGTCGTGGCGGGCGAGCCGGAGCAGGCGGCGTGCCTCGCCCGGGGCACGCCGAGGGGCTCGGGCGGGCGATCCGCGCGGTCGGCTGAGCGTCTTCGCCGGTCACCGCGGTGGCGCACGGCAGACGCGCCGCAGCGGGTCGGTAGCGGGACAATCGGTGCAGGGAATCGTGAGCGGGCAGAGGCGGCACATCCGGAGGCACCGTGGAGGGACGCGTACCGGAGGACTTGGCGGTGGTCGTCGACGCCGACGGGGCGATCATGGTGTGGAGCGACGGTGCTCGCCGCCTGCTCGGATACGAGCCCGCCGAGATCGTGGGCAGGCCCGTCGGCGACCTGCTCGCCGCCCGGCTCCCGGAGTCCACGCGGCGGCACGCGGCCGAGGGGCGGCGCTGGGCCGGTGAGGTGGCGCTGTGGCACCGGGACGGCAACCGGGTGGTGGTCCGGCTGCAGGGGACGCCGCTGCTGGACGCGCAGGGCAGGCGGCTCTGGCTCGTGACCGGCACCGTTCCGGCGTACACGGCCGCGCGGGTCGACCGCGCGCCCCTGCCCCTGTGGGACCTCACGCTCGCCCGGCTCCCCGTGCCGGTGGCGGTCTACGACCGGGACGCCCGGCTGGTGGCGGCCAACGAGAGCATGACGGAGGTGATGGGCAGGTCCGAGGAGGAGATGAAGGGCCTGACCCTGTGGGAGATCGAGCCGAACCCGCCCTTCGACGCCTACGACCGCCTCCAGCGGGAGGTCCTGCGCACCGGCGAGATGGTCTTCCACGAGGAGCACGGCAAGGCCCCGGGCGAGATCCGGCCGCACGCCTGGTCGATGTTCATGTCACCGCTGAAGGACGAGACCGGCGCGGTCCTGGGTATGTCGGCGACCGTGTTCGACACGACGGAGCAGTACTGGGCCCGCCGCCGGCTGGCGGTGCTCAACGAGGCCAGTCTGCGGATCGGAAGCACCCTGGACGTGACCCGGACCGCCGAGGAGATGGCCGAGGTGGCCGTCGCCGGGGGGTTCGCGGACTTCGTCACCGTGGATCTGCTGGAGTCCGTCGCCCTGGGCGACGAGCCGGCACCGCTGCCGCCCGACACGCCGGTCACCCTGCGGCGCACCGCGCAGCGGTCGGTGCTGGAGGGCTGCCCGGAGTCGGTGGTGGCCTCGGGCGCCACGACCCGATACCCGGCGGGGGCACTTCCCCTGCGGACCCTGACCGCCGGCCGGGGCGCCCGGCACCGGCCGGGGGACCCGGAGCTGCGGGAGTGGCTCACGGCCTCCCCCGGGCGCGCCGAGTCCGTGTCCAGGCACCTGATCCACTCCGTGATGATGGTGCCGCTGCGCGCCCGCGGCGTGACCCTGGGCCTGGTGCACTTTCTGCGTCACCGGACCCCGGACCCGTTCAGCGAGGACGACCTGGTGCTCGCGGAGGACATCGTCGCCAGGGCGGCGGTGAGCGTCGACAACGCCCGTCGCTTCACCCGGGAACGCCGCACGGCCCTGGCGCTCCAGCGCAGCCTGCTTCCCGACCGGCTCCCGCGGCTCGCGGCGATGGACCTCGCCTACCGCTATCTGCCGACCGGGGCCGGAGCGGACCTCGGGGGCGACTGGTTCGACGTCATCCCGCTGTCCGGTGCCCGCGTCGCCCTGGTCGTGGGCGACGTGGTGGGCCACGGCATCCACGCGTCGGCCACGATGGGCCGGTTGCGGACCGCCGTACGGACCCTCGCGGACGTGGATCTCGCCCCCGACGAACTGCTCACCCAGCTGGACGATCTCGTCATCCGCCTCGACCGGGAGGAGGGCCCGGAGGCGCGCGGGTCGGAGGAGGCGTCGGGGCAGGTCGGCGCCACCTGCCTGTACGCCGTGTACGACCCGGTGTCCCGGCGCTGCACCATGGCCCGTGCCGGGCATCCGCCGCCCGCGCTGGTCACACCGGACGGCGACGTACGCTTCCTCGACGTTCCGGCGGGGCCGCCGCTGGGCCTGGGAGGCCTGCCGTTCGAGGCCGTCGAGGTGCAACTGGAGGAGAACAGCCTGCTCGCCCTCTACACCAACGGTCTGATCGAGGCGGGCGGCCACGACATCGAGATCGGCACCGCCCTGCTCCGCCGGGCCCTGGGCAGCCCCGCCGCCACGCTGGAGGAGACCTGTGATCGGGTGCTGAGCACCCTGCCGGCCGGCCGGCCCACCGACGACATCGTGCTGATGCTGGCGCGCACGGCCGTGCTCGACGCCGGGAAGGTCCGCACCTGGCAGCTGCCTCCGGACCCCGCGGCCGTGGCCCGGGCCCGCAAGATGACGGGCGAGCAGCTGGCCGAATGGGGGCTGGCCGAGGCGGAGTTCGCCACCGAACTGATCGTCAGCGAGCTCGTCACCAACGCGCTCCGCTACGGTGGCGCCCCCATCGAGCTACGGCTGATCCGCGATGCGACCCTCATCTGCGAGGTGTCCGACGGCAGCAGCACCGCGCCGCATCTGCGCCGGGCCCGGGTCTTCGACGAGGGCGGACGGGGCCTGCTGCTCGTCGCCCAGCTCGCCGAACGGTGGGGCACCCGCCAGACCCCCACGGGCAAGACCATCTGGACGGAACAGTCCTTGCCGACCGGGGTGTGAGCCGAGCGCACGCGGGTCGGGGGTGTCCGGGTCGCGACGGGCATGTTCCCCGGCGTCCGGTACGGGCGAGGTGTCCGGAGCGGCATGCCCGCAGGTAGGAGGGGTACCCCGACGATCTTGCAAGTCGGCCCTCGGGCCGTACGTCGTCGGAAGGAGAGCCGTGTCTGACGAGACGGTGAAGAACGTCTTCGTGATCGGGCTCGACGAGGCCAATCTGCCCACGCTCCAGCAGGTCCCGGGAGCCGACGGGTTGCGCTTCCACCAGCTGCTGACGATCGAGGAACTCCAGGTCGGCGAAGTGCACCTGCCCTCGCTGCTCGACAAGGCGCAGGGCGTGCTCGACGCGTTCGACGGCAGCATCGACGCGATCGTGGGCTACTGGGACTTCCCGGTCAGCACCCTCGTCCCGATGCTGAGCGAGCGCTACGGCACCCGCAGCACCAGCCTGGAGTCGGTGGTCAAGTGCGAGCACAAGTACTGGAGCCGGCTGGAGCAGCAGAAGGCCACCGACCGGCACCCGCGCTTCGACCAGGTCGACCTGTCGGCCGACCCGCCGCGCCCGCCGGAGAACGTGACCTTCCCCATGTGGCTCAAGCCCGCCCTCTCGTACTCCTCCGAACTCGCCTTCGGAGTGGATGACGATGAGGAGTTCCGCAAGGCCGTCGCCGAGATCCGCGAGGGCATATCGCGCATCGGCCGCCCCTTCGAGCACATCCTCGAACGCATCGACCTGCCGCCGGAGATGGACGGCGTGGGCGGCCGGGTCTGCCTCGCCGAGGAGGCGATGTCCGGCGTCCAGGTCGCCGTCGAGGGCTACGTCCACCGGGGCGAGGTGACCGTCTACGGGGTCCTGGACTCCATCCAGTACCCCGACTCCCCCTGCTTCCTGCGCCACCAGTACCCCTCGATGCTGCCGCCGCCGGTCATCACACAACTGCACGACGTCAGCGAGCGGGTGATGCGGCAGATCGGGATGGACTCGGCCACCTTCAGCATCGAGTACTTCTACGACCCGCGGACCCAGGAGATCAACCTGCTGGAGATCAACCCCCGGCACTCCCAGTCGCACGCGGAGCTGTTCCAGTACGTCGACGGCGTGCCCAACCACCACTGCATGGTCAGCCTCGCCCTCGGCGAGGACCCGCGCATGCCGCACCGCGAGGGCTCGTACGCGATGGCCGCGAAGTGGTACCACCGCTGGTTCACCGACGGTGTGGTGAACCGGGTGCCGAGTCCGGAGGACATCGCCCGCATCGAGCGGGAGACCCCGGGCGTGCGCATCGAGGTGATCCCCGGGGCAGGCGAGAGGCTCTCGGACCTTCCCGGGCAGGACAGTTACAGCTACGAACTGGCGCACATCTACACCGGTGGAGCCGACGAGGCGGATCTGCGGAAGAAGTTCGACCACTGCGTGGCCGCCCTGGGCCTCTCCTTCGAGGACGCCCCGTCCGAGGCCGAAACCACGCGCAAGTGAGGAGCACGCCACTTTCATGCGTTACGTGACCAACCTGCCGTACGAGACGAAGGAAGAGGAGCACGTCACGATCCCGATGTCCGACGGGGTCCGGCTCTCCGCGCACATCTGGCGCCCCACCTCGTCCGACCAGGAGCCGGTGCCGGCGGTGCTGGAGTACATCCCGTACCGCAAGCGCGACCTGACCGCCGTACGCGACTCGATCCACCACCCCTACCTCGCCGGGCACGGCTACGCCTGCGTCCGTGTCGACCTGCGCGGCACCGGTGACTCGGAGGGCGTGCTGCGCGACGAGTACCTGGAACGGGAGCAGGCGGACGCCGAGGAGGTCCTGGCCTGGCTGGCGGAGCAGCCCTGGTGTGACGGCGGCACGGGCATGATGGGCATCTCCTGGGGCGCGTTCGCGGCGCTCCAGGTGGCGGCCCGCCGGCCGCCGAGCCTGAAGGCCATCGCCATCGCCTCGTTCACCGACGACCGGCACGCCGACGACATGCACTACATGGGTGGCGCCCTGCTGTCGGACAACCTCGCCGAGGCGGGCACCATGTTCGCCTACGGCACCTGCCCGCCCGACCCGTCCGTGGTCGGCGACCGCTGGCGCGAGATGTGGCACGAGCGGCTGGAGAACACCGAGCCCTGGGTCCTGCCATGGCTGCGCCATCAGCGGCGCGACGCCTACTGGCGGCACGCCTCGGTGTGCGAGGACTACTCCAGCGTGCGCTGCCCGGTCCTGGCCTCCAGCGGCTGGGCGGACGGCTACTCCAACGCCGTGACGCGGCTGCTCGGCAACCTGGACGTGCCCCGCAAGGGGCTGATCGGGCCCTGGTCGCACAAGTTCCCGCACCTCGGGGAGCCCGGTCCCGCGATCGGCTACCTCCAGGAGCTCGTGCGGTGGTGGGACCACTGGCTCAAGGGCGTCAACAACGGCGTCATGGACGGTCCGATGCTCCGGGCGTGGATGCAGGACAGCGTGCCGCCCTCCACCTCCTACGAGGAGCGGCCGGGCCGCTGGGTGGGCGAGCCGGACTGGCCGTCCCCGCACATCCGGCCCGTCACGCACCCGCTCACCCGGCACACGATCGGGCCGCCGCGGGACGCGGCGGCCCGGGCGCCCGAGGGCGGTGAGGCGATGACCGTCCGGTCGCCGCTGTCGGTCGGGCAGTTCGCGGGCAAGTGGGCCTCCTACAACGCGCCGCCGGACCTGCCCTACGACCAGCGGGAGGAGGACGGCGGTTCGCTCGTCTTCGACACCGAGCCGCTGACCGAGCCGGTGGAGATCCTCGGCTCGCCGACCGTGGAACTCGACCTGTCGGTCAGCGAACCGGTCGCCCTGGTGGCCGCGCGGCTGTCCGACGTGAGCCCCGACGGCGCCGCGACACGCGTCTCGTACGGCATTCTCAACCTGACCCGGCGTGACAGCACCGAATCTCCCGAGCCGCTGGAGCCGGGCCGGCGCTACCGGGCCACCCTCCCGCTGAACGGTGTGGCGCAGGCGTTCCCGCCGGGCCACCGCATCCGGCTGTCCCTGTCGACGTCCTACTGGCCGCTGGCCTGGCCGGCGCCCAAGCCGGCCCTGCTCAGCGTCCACGAACACACCAGCACGCTCACCCTGCCGGTGCGGCCGGTGGACGAGCCCGACGAGGTGCCCTCGTCCCCCTTCGGCGAGCCCGAGGGCGCTCCCCCGCTCGCCATGACCCAGGTGACGCCCCCGGAGGAGCGCTGGGAGGTCAAGCGGGACCTGATCGGCTACCACTCCGAGCTGGACATCGTGAAGGACCGGGGCACGGTCCGCTTCGAGGACATCGGCCTGGAGGCCGGCCGCCGCGCCCACGAGCGCTACACGGCGGTCGCCGACGATTTCACCTCGGTCGGCGGCGAGACCACCTGGACCATGCGGTTCCGGCGGGACGACTGGGACGCGACCGTGGTCACCCACACCCGGCTCACGTGCGACGAGACGGACTTCTTCGTCGACGCGACCCTCGACGCGTACGAGGCGGACCGGCGGGTCTTCTCCCGTACCTGGAACGAGCAGGTCCCCCGCGACCTGCTGTAGGCCGCCTCATCCCAGCCGGGCGGCGCACCAGCGGAAGTGCCCGTCGTGCGGACCCATGCCGAAGAGGTCGTACGTGATGAGGGCGTAGGCCCTCTGGTAGAGGGCCGGCACCTCTTCGGCATGGCCCGGTTCCCGGGCGAAGAGACGGCTCAACTCGGCTGCGTGATGGGCGGCTTCGGACCCTTACATGCCCCAGACACCGAGTCGCCGGCGCGTGACGACGCCTGCCTCAGACACCGCGCGGGGCGGGCGCGGGCAGGTGCCGCGTCCGCCTTGTGGTCCCCGCGGGTACGGCGGCGGATACTGGAGGACTCGCGATACGGACCGGCTTCCGGCCCACCGTCACCGCCAGGAGGACCAGATGACCCTGCGCACAGGACGTGTCGAACTGACCTCCGCCGCCGAGGAACTGCTGCGGCGGCTGACCGCGACGCACGGGCCGGTGATGTTCCACCAGTCCGGCGGTTGCTGCGACGGCAGTGCCCCGATGTGCTACCCGCGCGGCGAGTTCCGGGTCGGCGCCTCGGACGTCCTGCTCGGGCACGTGGCCGCAGACACCCCGTTCTGGATGAGCGCGGACCAGTTCACGTACTGGTCGCACACCCACCTCACCGTGGACGTGGTCCCGGGCCGCGGCAGCGGCTTCTCGCTGGAGGCTCCGGAGGGTGTCCGCTTCCTGCTCCGTTCCCGCCTCCTCACCGACGAGGAGCTGCGCCGCCTGGAGTCGGAACCGCCGCTGCCCAACGGGGCGGACCACACCCCCTGAGGTCGGTCCGTGCACACGTCCCGGGCCTCCGGTCATGTCGACGCTTCCCGTGCGGCCGTCTACCGGGCGCTGGTGAGCGCGGGGGGGCGATCGCGGGTTCACGAATCCGGCCCGGCGCGTCGAGAGCGGCGGCCCCGTCTGAGCGGCGGGCTACCAGGCGTAGGCGCACACCGACGGCAGCGCCCGTCCGAGTCCCCTCAGATGCAGGGCGTCGAGCCGGTGGCTGTGCGCGGACCAGCCGGCTGCCGCGGCCAGGCGCGGACCGCACGACGGCACGGCCCGGGTCCGCTCCGTCTCCCGCAGCGCGGCCAGCAGCAGAGTGGTGATGCGGTCCAGGGCCGGCCGGACCTCCTTGACGAGGTCAGGGCGTTCGGTGGGGCGCTCGCCCGGATGTGCGTCCCAGCGGGCGTAAAGACCGCGCTGCACCAGCTTGTTCGCCTCGATCTGGTTCCGGAACACGGCGGCCACGGCCTCCGGATCGAGCCCCGTGCCGGCCGCCCTGGCCCGGACGTCGGCCAGGATCTGCGCCTCGCGCACCGGGTCGTCGATCGGCGTGGCGGTGCCGTACTTGGCGGCGGCGACCTTGTCGGCCAGCAGCAGCCGCTGGGCGAACAGGTCGGTCAGCGGGGTGAAGCCGTGGGCGGCGGCCGTCCCGCGGGCGGCGGCGGGGGCGGGCCGATGGACGTCGGCGGCGGCCGGTCCGGCCCCGGCGAGGGCCAGGGAGACCGCCGCGGCGACGGTGGCGGGGACGGTGAAAGCGGACCGCAGGAATGGAGAGCGCACCAGATGTGACCTTCCGTGGGGGCGAGGCGGGCGACAACCTACCGATCCTTCTCCGTACGCGCGACGGCACCACCGTCCGCCGTGACGGCCACTCCTGACCCATCGCCCACATCTGGACGCCCTCATGAGGCCTCGCCTAAGGTGCAGCAGCAAGCGCTTTCTGACCTGCTCATGCCACCCCCCTGTGCGCGCAGCCCCGCCGACGGCCGGACGTTGGAGCCGCCGTGGGGCCGGCGCGGAAAGGCAGTGCCCAGTGCCCCAGAAGCCGTCGTTCCCGTCCGTCACCCGCAAGTCCTTCTTACGGGGCATGGCGGCCGCGGGTGCCGCTCCCCTGCTCCCCGTCACCGCCGCCGAAGCCGCGGCGCCCTCGGTCCACCGCCCCGACTTTCCCCTGCTCCGGGACGGCACCGCCGTGGACGTGTTCGTCGACGCGGCGGACGACGCCGCCGTCGTCCGCGCGGCCGGCGACCTCCAGGCGGACGTGGAGCGCGTCGGCGGCGTGCGACCGGGGCTCCTGCGCACCGTGCCGCCCCGCGCCGAACTGCTGGTCCTGGTCGGGACGATCGGCGCGAGCCCGGTGATCGACCGCCTCATCGGTCAGGGACGACTGGACGTCTCCCGGGTGAAGGGCCGCTGGGAGGCATCCGTCACCCAGGTCGTGGACCGCCCACTGCCCGGCGTGGGACGCGCCCTGGTCATCGCCGGAAGCGACCGCCGCGGCACGGTCTACGGCGTCTACGACACCTCGGAACGCATCGGCGTCTCGCCCTGGTACTGGTGGGCCGACGTTCCGGTGGCCCGCCGCGACACGGTGACGGTCCCGGCCGGCCCCTTCGTCCGCGGGGAACCCGCCGTGCGCTACCGGGGCGTCTTCATCAACGACGAGCAGAACCTCACCACCTGGTCCCACCGCACCCAGGAGCCGGACAAGAACATCGGCCCCAGAACCTACGAGCGGGTCTTCGAGCTGCTGCTGCGCCTCAAGGCCAACTACCTCTGGCCCGCGATGCACCCCTACTCCGACTTCTTCAACAAGCACCGCGAGAATCCCGAACTGGCCGACCGCTACGGCATCGTGGTCGGCTCCAGCCACCCCGAGGCCATGCTGCGCAACGGCGTCCACGAATGGCAGCCGTGGGCGGAGGAGCACCGGGCCGAGGACGGCACGCCGCCCGTCTACGACTACACGGTGAACCCCTCCGTCATCTCCGGCTACTGGCGGGCGCGGGCCCGTCAGAACGCCGCCTACGAGAGCAGCTGGACGATCGGCATGCGCGGTCTGCACGACTCCGCGCTGGAGACGAAGCACGCCACCACCGTCCCGGAGAAGGTGCTGGTGATGAACGACATCATCGCCGACCAGCGCCGCATCCTGGCCGAGGAGGTGGGCCCGGCGGCCGAGCCCCAGATCTTCATCCCGTACAAGGAGGTCCTGGAGCTGTACAACGCGGGCGTCCGGGTCCCCGAGGACGTCACGCTGATCTGGCCGGACGACAACCACGGCAACATGCGCCAGCTCCCGGACGACACCGAGCGACGCCGCCCCGGCGGCAACGGCATCTACTACCACCTCTCCTACTGGGGGCGCCCCCGCAGTTATCTGTGGCTGGACACCACGCAGTTGAGCAAGGTGTGGCAGGAGTTGCGCCGGGTCCACGAGCACCAGGTGGACCGCATGTGGATCTTCAACGTCGGTGACATCAAGTCGATCGAGACGGGGCTGTCCTTCTGCCTGGACATGGCCTGGGACGTGAACCGCTGGGGCCCCGAGAACGTCGAGGACTTCCTCGTGGAGTGGGCCGGGCGCCAGTTCGGCCGGAGGTACGGCTCGGAGATCGCCGCCATCCGCACCGAGTACTACCGCCTGGCGGCGGAGCGGCGCCCGGAGTTCACCGACCGGGCGGTCTTCTCGACGGTGCATCACGGTGACGAGGCGGGCCGCCGCATGACGGCTTACGAGCAGTTGCTGGACCGTGCGCGGCGGCTCGGCGCGAAGCTGCCCGAGGCCTACCGGGACGCCTACTACGAGCTGGTCGAGTACCCCGTCCACGGGGCCTGGTTGATGAACCTCAAGTACTACTGGGCGGACCGCAACGCCCTCGCCGTCCGGCAGGGCCGCGGGGCGGGCACGAACCGCTTCGCGGACCTGGCCGAGGCGGCACACGCCGAGGAGCAGGCAATCACCCGGCGCTACAACACCGAGGTCGCGGGCGGGAAGTGGGACGGCATCGTCAACCCGTACCCCTCCGAGATCCCGAAGGCGCCGGGCCGCCCGGCCGTGACCAGGATCCCCCGCCGGGAGACAGCGGGCCTGGGCCTCGCCTCCGAGGGCAACGAGACGGGGACCGACCGCCCCTTGTCCTTCTCGTCCTACACCCGCGACCGCCGTTTCGTGGACGTCTTCAACACCGGCTTCCTGCCGCTGGACTGGCGGGCCGAGCCGAGCGCCCCCTGGGTCCGGCTGAGCACGACGGGCGGTGAACTCACCGACCAGATCCGGGTATGGGCCGAGATCGACTGGACGCGGGCGCCGGAGGGCACGCACCGTCCCGTGCTGACCTTCACCGGCGCGGACCGGAGCATCGAGGTGCCGCTGCTGGTGGTCAACGACGGGGAGCGGGCACGGCGGCGCGTCCGCGGCTTCGTCGAGGCCCACGGCCATGTGTCGATCGACGCCGCCCACTTCGACCGGGAGCTGCCCCGCGGCGGCGCGCGGTGGCGGGTCGTGCGCGGGCTGGGCCGGCGTACGGCCGCCGTCGAGGCGGTCCCGACGACGGCCCCGCCGATCACCGAGGACCTCACCGTCCGGTCTCCGGAGCTGCGGTACCGCATCCGCTTCGCCACGGCCGGAACGTTCCCGGTGACGGTGTTCCGGCTACCCTCCCTCGACGAACGCGGCAAGCGGCGCGTCGCGGTCGCCCTCGACGACCAGCCCCCGACGGTCCTGTCGGGTCAGGCGATCGCCACCGGCAACCGGGGCGACGCTTGGGCCCGCAACGTGGAGGAGGGCATCGAGAAGCTGACGGCCCGGGTGACCGTCGCGGAGCCCGGTGAGCATGTACTGAGGGTGTTCATGGTGGATCCGGGGATGGCGGTGGACCAGATCGTGATCGACACGGGTGGTCTGCCCGCGAGTCATCTCGCCCCTCCGGAGAGCTACCACGGCGTCTTCAATCCCGGCCCCGCCGTCGCACCGGGCGTGGCGGCGCAGGACCGATAAGCCGGTCGTCGGCAGCCGTCTGGCCGGCCTCGGACCGCAATTTCATGTCCATGCCAGACGTCTGCCGCGATCCCGCGTTCTTCAGGGGCACTGACGGGAACACAGTTTTCTGCGTGCACGGAAAAACAACAAAAACTGACTCCATGCAGCAACTGTGATGCGCCGAACACCCCTCCGTGCATCCGTGCGCCCCTGCGGAGACAGGATTCGGCGAGCCGCAGGCAGATTCCACTGGGCAGGACATGAGGCGAGCGTCAATTCGGTGCGACCGCATCGCAATTCCGTATGCCAACTGAGGCAGGTGGTTTCGATGATCGGCTCCGTTTCCGGGCCAGCCCGGGATTGGACAGTGGGCACTGCTCCAGGCATATTCCCATTCATCGGCCACGGTATCGACTTGGCCCGTCGACCGCTGGCCTTTCTGAATTCTTTGCCCGAACACGGGGATCTGGTCGAGATACGCCTGGGTCCGCAGCGTGCCTGGATGGCGTGTCACCCGGACCTGGTCCACCAGGTGCTCATGGACCCGCGCACCTTCGACAAGGGCGGTCCGCTCTACGACAGGTTACGGACGCTGCTGGGGGACGGCGTCGGCACCTGCCGCCATCAGGATCACCGGCGCCAGCGCAGGCTGCTCCAGCCCGAGTTCCGCAAGGCCCGCGTCGCCGACCACGTGCGCCTGGTGGGCGAGGAAGTGGAGTCGATGTGCCACGCGTGGCGGGCCGGGCAAGCGGTCGACATCAGCGCGACCATGCTGGACCTGTCCACACGTGTGGTCAGCCGCGTCCTCTTCTCCGACTCGCTCGGCACCGCGACGGCCGCCGAGATGCGTAGGTGCCTGGCCACCGTGGTCCGCGGCATGTTCGTCCGGACGGTGATGCCGGTCGACGCCCTGTTCCGTGTTCCCACGTCGGCGAACCGGCGCTACCGGCATGCTTCCGACCGCCTGCGCGCGATCGTCGACGCGGCCATCGCCAGGCGTCGGCGAGACTCTCCCCACGACAACCGCGACGATCTGCTCGGAACCCTGCTGGCGGCCACGCGGGCCGACGGCGGCGGAACGCCGATCACCGACCGGGAAGTCCACGGCCAGGTGATGACTCTCATGTTCGCCGGCGCCGAGAGCACCGCGCTGTGCCTCTCCTCCGCCCTGGAACTCCTGGGGCGGCATCCCGAGGAGGAACGCCGCCTGCACTCCGAAGTCGACGCCGTGCTCGCGTCAGGGCAGCCGCCCGGCTCCGACGAACTGCCACGCCTCGTCCGCACCCGGTGCATCCTCACCGAGACCCTTCGCCACCGCCCGCCCGGCTGGCTCTTCACCCGCGTCACCACTCAGGAGACGGAGCTCGCCGGACACCGTCTGCCGAAGGGCGCCACCGTCATGTTCAGCCCCTACCTCCTGCACCACGACCCCACCTTGTTCCCCGACCCCGATCGCTTCCTCCCCGACCGCTGGTTGCCCGGGCAGGCCGTCGCGGTTCCGCCCGGGGCGATGATCCCGTTCGGTGCGGGCAGCCGGAAATGCATCGGAGAGACACTCGCCCTGACGGAGGCCACGGTGGCCGTCGCGTTCATCGCCCGCCACTGGCGGCTGCGTCATCTGCCCGGCCACACCGAACAGCTGCACCCCGCGGCGTCGTTGGGGCCGAGGGGATTGGTGATGGTCAGCGAACCGCGAGCGGGGCGGCCGGTGGGCACACCGCCTCGGGCGGACTCCCGCGTTCCCGGGACAACAGCCGTACCCGTCGTCCACGACTCCCGAACGGCAGGTGGCAACGATGTCCGCGACGCATGAGGAAGTCACGCTCGCCGCGCAATACGCAATACAGGTCGTCGATCTGAGGGAAATGATCGACGCGAACCTCTACATGCCCTTCCCCTTCCAGCGCAGTCCCCACGCGTCCGAAGCGGCGGCGGGCGTCGAGGAATGGCTGAGCACGTGGGGGCTGACCGACAACCCGGCGGTGGCGGCCATGATCTCCTGCACACGCCCCGCCGAACTCGCGGCCTGCAACAGTCCGACCATGGACGCCGGGCTCCTCCAGATCGTGGCCAACCAGATCGCCTACCAGTTCATCTACGACGACCGTGCGGAGGACGTCGGCCGGCACACGCCGGGCCGGCTGCTGCCCATGCTGTGCGAGAGCATCGCGATCCTGCGGGACGACCAACCACCCACCACCCCGCTCGGGGCGGCCCTGGCCGACCTCCATCGACAGGTACGCGAGCGGTGCACACCCGCTCAGGCCGCACGGTGGGCCTGGAACAGCCGAGAGTACGTCCACGGCCTGCTGTACGAAGCGGTGGCCCAGAACCATCCCGCCCCGGTGGGAAGCGGGCTGTGCCGGTCCGTACGCTCCCTCATCGCGGGCGTCGAGCCGTTCTACCCGCTGTGCGAGGCCGCGCAGCCGTGCGAACTGACCCCGGAGGAGATCCATCACCCTGTCATGCGGCGCCTGACCCGGCTGTCGGCCGACGCGGCGGTGTGGATACCCGACCTCTTCTCCGCGGTGAAGGAACAGCGGACGGGCGGCCTGATCAACCTCGCCCTCGCCTACCGGCGGACACACCGGTGCTCCTTGCCGACGGCCGTCGCGCTCGCCACACGGCACATCAACAGCACGATCCGCGAGTTCGAGCGGCTCTACGGTGAGTTCAGGCCGGAGTTGACCCCGTCCGGAGTCGGCTACGTGGAGGGCATGGCCGGCTGGATCCGCGGTTGCTACTTCTGGTCCCGCACCGTACCCAGGTACGCGGACGCGTTGGCGGCATCGCCCGTGCTCTGATCCGCTGCCCGACCGGTCGTTCCCACCACAGGGTCCCGAGAAGGGCGGAAACACAGCAGACTACCCGAAAGGCTGAGGCTCGAACCACTCCCGCGGGAAATTCACCCGCTTCGCCTATCTCCACTTCCGACCCGGCCAAGGGGCGTGCACCAAGGCGTACGCTCGCCCCGTCCGGCGGGGAGCAACCACAGGAAGTGGTAGACCACATGGCCCATGGGCTGCGGCAACCGATCAACGAACACCGGCCACTCCTCGAACGTGACGAGGAACTCCGAGCCGGCGACCACGCGTTGGCGCGGCTCCGCGACACGGTCGACGGCGTGCCCCAGGTACCGCGCGGTGGGTTTCTCGCTTTCACCGGTGAGGCCGGGCTGGGCAAGACGACACTCATCGCGGCGGTGCGCGCCCGCGCCGCCGCCCTCGGGTTCACCGTGTTCTCCGGCAAGGGCGGCGAGAACGAGCAGGGGATGGCGTTCCGCGTCGTCCGCCAGGCCATGCAGCCCATCCTGGCCAGGATGAGCGAGACGGAGCGCCGGGCTTTCCTGAGCAGTTGGTACGACATCGTCGGCGCCGCGCTCGGTCTCGAGGCGACGGACCCCGCTCGGATCCCGGACCCGACCGGAGTACGCGACGGCCTCGACTGGGTCATGACGCGCCTCACGATGTTGAACTCGCCTGTCGTGCTGCTCCTGGACGACCTGCACTGGGCCGATGCCGAATCCCTCGACTGGCTCGCCTCCTTCGCGCCCCGGGTCGCGAACCTCCCGCTGCTGATCGTCGTCGGCTACCGGCCCGACGAACTTCCGTCCGACGCGACCTCTTTCCGCACGCTCGTCGAGCGCCACGAGCAGCGCCCGCACGTGCTGTCACCGCTCGGCGAGGCCGGTGTGGCGCGGATCATCAGGGACGAAGTGGGTGAGGAAGCCGAGGACGAGTTCTGCGGCGCGTGCTGGACGGTCACCAACGGAAGCCCCTTCGAGGCCGTCGAACTGGCCATCCGGCTCCGTGAGCGGAAGGTGAGGGGCACCCAGGAGGAGTTGCCCGTGATGCGGGACCTCGCCGCCGCGGTCAAGGGCCCCGGCCTGATCGAGCGCCTCAAACGCCTCGGCCCGGGCACCGTCCGCTTCGCGTGGGCCGGCGCCGTCCTGGGTGGGTCCTTCTCCCCGGAGGTCGCCGCCGACCTCGCGGTGGTCGGCAGGGAGGAGGCCTTCGAGGCGGCCGAGAAGCTGCGCGTCCGCCGCGTCCTCGCGGACGCCGACGAGTCCGCGGGCAACCTGGAGTTCGTCCACCCGCAGATCGCCACGACGATCTACCGCGACATCCCACCGGCCCTGCGCGTCGGCATGCACAACGCGGCCGCCCATGCCGCCCAGGCGGTCGGGGCCGACCCCACTGTCGCCGCCCGGCACCTGCTGGAGGTTCCCTGCGACGGCCGGCCCGAGGCGGTCGCGTGCCTGCGCGCCGCAGCGCGTGAGTACCTGCGCGCCGGGGCCCCGGAGGCCGCCCGACGCGTGCTGACCCGGGCGCTGCGGGAACCGCCCCCTGCCGAGGACCGCGCCGCCCTGCTCCACGAGCTGGCCTGCTCGACGTTCCTGATCGAGCCCACGGCCACGGTCAGCCATCTCCGGGAGGCGCTGACGGAGCCGGGAATCGATCCCGACCTGCGCGCCGCCATCGTCTACCGGCTGACTCAGGCGCTGGCCCACACCGACCGGATGACCGAGGCCGCGACCGTGGCCGCCGACGAGGCACGGCGCGCCACCAACGCGCGCGTCAAACTGCGCATGCAGGCCGATCACTTCGTATGGAGCGCGTTCCGCGCCGACGAACCCGACTCGTCCGCCCGCTCGCGGCGGCTGGCACGGCTGGCCGAAAAGCTTCCCGGCCGCAGTCTGGAGGAGCGCTACATCCTCGGACTGCGGGCGTGGGACGCCCTCGTGCGCGGCGAGCCGCGGCACACCGCCCTCGGGTATGCCGATGAGGCCCTGCGCGGCGGGATGAGCTGGACCGACGAGAACCGCGGCTTCGAGGTGCCCGCGGCGGTCGCCCTGCTGTTCATGTACTGCGACCAGCCACGGCGGGCCGAGGAACTCTTCGCCGAAGGCATGGCCGAGTGCGAGCACATGGGGTGGCGCGGCTCCCATCTGGCGCAGGGCCAGACGCTGCTGGGTTACATCCGCTACCGCCGCGGCTTCCTGCCCGAGGCGGAAGAACTCGTCCGGGCCGGGCTGCACACCGCCGAGCGCGTCGAAGGGGCGGTGCCCGCCCAGTGGTTCGCCATCGGCATTCTCATCCAGACCCTGCTGGCCCGTGGGCGCACCGGTGACGCGCGCCGACTCGCCGACAGCTACCACTACGGCGACGTGGTCCCCAACGCCGTCATCTTCCCCGATCCCCGCACGGTGTACGCCGACCTGCTCCTGGCGGAGGGGCGACTCACGCAGGCGGCGCGGCTGTTGTCCAAGGTCGGGGACGGGCTGGAGGGGCGGGACTGGCGCAACCCGGCGTGGTGCCCCTGGCAGTTGGGACTGGCCTCGGCCCTTGCCCGCACCGCCCCTGACGAGGCGGCCCGCCATGCCCAGGACGCCGTCAAGCGCGCCCGGGACTTCGGTGCGGCGTCCGCGATCGGCCAGGCGCTGCACGTCCAGGCGGAGGTGACGGGCGGGCAGGCCGCACTGGATCTGCACACGCAGGCCGTGGACCATCTGGAGCGGTCGCCCGCCGCGTACGAACTGGCCCGCGCCCTGGTGGGCCACGGCGCCGCTCTGGCCCGCAACGGTCGTCTGCACGACGCCGCCGACCGGCTCTACCAGGGCCTGGAGGGTGCGGTGCACTGTGGCGCCGAGGGTCTGGCCGCCCGGGCCAGGCGGGAGCTCTCCGCGGCGGGACTGCGCCCGCTGCCCCTGCGTTACGCGCAGACGGACATGCTGACGGCCCAGGAGCGCAGGGCCGCCGAGATGACGGCCCTGGGGCACCCGGTATCGGTGGTGGCGAAGGACCTGCGGCTCACCGAGCAGGGCGTACGGCACCTGCTGTCCGCCGTGTACCGAAAACTCGGCACGGACGCATCCGGCCTTCCCGAGGCCCTGTCGAGCCATCCCCGACACGGGCGGTGACGGCCGGGAGCCCGGCCCCCAACCCGGCCCGCAGCCATGGGCGGGTTTACGGCACCACCCGGCCGTACGGCGATCGGACCACCTCAGCGGCCCTCCCCCTTCCATACCGTCCGCTGTCTTGACGCTGAACCGTTTCACTGCTTCCCTCGAAAGGCTGCTGATGGGAGCGCTCCCACTCCACCCCACGTGAAGGGAACCCCGTGCAGACCATCCCCCACACCTTCCCGAGACGTTTCCTGCCGACCTTGCTGGCGGCCGCGCTCATGGCCTGTCTGCTGTCCTGGGCCGGCTCGCCCGCGCAGGCCGCCCTCGGCGGTACCGCCACGGCGAAGGCCGCCGCCCCCGGGCAGCCCGGTGATCCGAACATCAAGTTCGTCGGCCGCTGGGACACCACCAGCTCCGCCACCGCCTACACCCCGTACTGGGCGGGCGCGTACTACCGGGCCGGCTTCACCGGCCGCACGGTCAAGCTGAAGCAGCGGGGCACGATCGACCTGTGGGCGCGGATCGACAACGGCCCCGTGAGGTTCTACGACGACGTCAAGGGGACGGTGAACCTGACCCCGACGGCCCTGTCCCCCGGCAACCACACCCTCCAGGTCAACTACCAGGTGGTGGCCGGGTCGTACCGGGGGGACGCCGTCTTCCAGGGACTGGTCCTGGACAGCGGCGCGACGACGTTCGCCCCACCGGCCCCGGCGAAACTGGTCGAGTTCGTCGGTGACTCCATCACCGTGGGCACGACGAGTTCGCAGAACGCCCGTACCGCGTACGGCTGGCTGATCGGTGAGCGGCTGGGCGTCGAGCACACGCGGATCGCCCAGGGCGGGGCGTGCCTGGTGGCCGCGGCGGACGGATGCGTGGGACTGGAGCGGCAGTTCACCAAGCTCAACCCGAACGCGGCGACGCCCGACTGGAACTTCTCGCGCTACCGGGCCGACGCGGTCGTCATCAACCTCGGCACCAACGACGTCGGACACGGGGTGTCTTCGGCACAGTTCCAGTCGGCGTACAGCAGTCTGCTGCGCAAGGTCCGGTCCGCGTATCCGCAGGCGTGGATCTTCGCGCTGGAGACGTTCCGCGGGCGGTTCGTCCCGCAGACCGAGGCCGCGGTGAAGTCCGCCGTCGCCGGTGGTGACGCGCGGGTCTCCTTCGTCGACACCACGGGCTGGCTGGGATCGGGCGACCTGACGGACTCGGTGCATCCCAACGACCGGGGGCACCGGGTCATCGCCGACCGGCTGGCGCCGGTCATCGCGGCGCGGATCGGGTCGTAGCGGCCCTGAAGGGCGCGGGGGCGGGCCTCACATCGCACCGGGGCCCGCTCCTCCCTTGAGGCGTTCCAGGTCCGAGGGCCGGACCTGGATGACGACCAGGGCGATCAGCGCGGCGACGACGGTGAAGATCGCCGCCATGATGAAGGCGGCCGAGACGCCGGCGGTGAGGATCTCGTCGGACCAGGGTTTGGGCAGTTGCTCGGTGCGTTGGAACCGGATGCGTTCGGCCGGGGTCGCCTGCCGGAAGAAGTCCGGAACCTGCTTGTCCGCCTCGTTGATGCTGGCCGTGCCGTACATCGTGACCAGAATGGACAGGCCGAGGGAGCCGCCGACCTGCTGGGTGGCGTTGAGGAGCCCGGAGGCCGCACCGGTCTCCGGTGTGGGCACGTCGGACAGCGCCATGAGAGTCAGGGACACGAACTCCATGCCCATGCCCAGACTGAAGACGAGCATCGGGCCGAGGACGCTGCCCGCGTAGGTGGAGTGCACGTCCGTCAGGGTCAGCCAGCTCAGGCCCACTGCCGCCAGGATCGCGCCCACCACCATGAACGGCTTGGGCCCGTAGACGGGCAGGAACCGCGAGGCCAGTCCGGCGCCGACGGCGATGACCGCGCTGACCGGCAGGAAGGCGAGGCCCGCCGCGAGCGGGCTGAACCCGAGCACGTTCTGCACGAAGAGGGTGAGGAAGAAGAACATGCCGAAGATGGCGGCGGCCAGGCACAGCATGATGCCGTAGGTGCCCGCGCGGTTGCGGTCGGCGAACATGTGCAGCGGTGTGATGGGCTGTTTCGAACGCCGCTCGATCGCGATGAAGACCGCCAGGATCACGACCGCTCCGGCGAACGAGGCGAGCGTGAGCGGGTCCCGCCAGCCCTCCTGCGCGGCTCTGATGAAGCCGTAGACGAGCAGCACCATGCCCACGGTGGAGGTGAGGGCGCCGGTGACGTCGAAGCGCCCGGGGTGGCGTTCGGACTCCCTGATGTAGCGCGGTGTGGCGAGCACGATGAGCAGGCCGATGGGCACGTTGACGAACAGCACCCACCGCCAGTTCAGCCACTCCACCAGCATGCCGCCGGCGAGCAGGCCGATCGCTCCGCCGCCGGCCGAGACCGCGGCGAAGACCCCGAAGGCGCGGTTGCGTTCCGGCCCCTCGCGGAAGGTGGTGCTGATCAGGGCGAGGGCGGTCGGGGAGGCGATGGCGCCACCGACGCCCTGCAGGGCGCGGGCGCCGAGGAGTTGGCCGGCGTTCTGGGCGAATCCACCGAGCAGGGAGGCGAGTACGAAGAGCAGCACGCCGAAGACGAAGACCCGCCGCCGTCCCAGGATGTCTCCGGCCCGGCCGCCGAGCAGGAGCAGACCGCCGAAGGTGAGGGTGTAGGCGTTCACCACCCAGGACAGGCTCGTGGTGGAGAACTCCAGCGAGCTCTGGATGTGCGGCAGCGCGATGTTCACGATGGTGATGTCGAGGACCACCATCAACTGGCAGGAGGCGATGACGAGCAGCGCCATCGCGTTTCCGCCACCACCGGGCTTCTTGGTGGTGGTCGCCTGTGGTGAAGCCGGCTGCGGGCTGCTGCCTGCGGTGTCCACCGTTCGACGGTACGCCCGGCTCCCCCGCCCCACCACTCGATCACCGTCGGCCTCCACGGGCGCCTCGCGGGGGCCTGCGGCCGGGTGCGCGGGGCGACCGGTCGGGCTGTCGCCCGGACCGAAACGCGCGAGGCCCTGCCTCCCCCGCGCCAGGCCCGGCGTCCCCGCCTCAAGCCCTGCGTCCGTCCCCCGCTCCGGGCCTCGGGCTCCGGGCCCTGACGCAGGAACGGCCGGGCAGGTCATCGAGGTGTACCTGCCCGGCCCCCGCGGGCTCTCGGGCCCTGTTCGGCATCTGCCACGAGCATCTCACCGCGGGCGCGCCGCCCACCAGCACCGTTTGTCATGTGTGCGGCGTAAAAGCGTCATCCCGGGGCCGTGAGGAACGCCGATGCGGGATGGGCGTTCGGCTCGGTCCCCGCCGGTCAGCGGCCGCCGCGGATGAGGCCCGTCAGATAGCGCCACAGCGAGGAGCGCTGGCGGGCGGTCGGGTCGGGCAGGACCTCCTCGGCCACCCCCGGCGCGGGTTCCTCCGCCCACGGCCGCGGCGGCGGCGCGGAAGCCAGTTCGTACCGCACGGGCAGGGAGCGCAGGCCCCGCATGAACGGTGAGGAACGCCACGGCAGTTGGTCGGCGGGCAGGGCGAGATCGAGGTGGTCGAAACGCTCGAACAGGCGCCCGACGCCGGCCGCCGCGACCGTCGAAGCGAGCTCTCGCGCCGGGCACTGGCGCGGCCCGGCGCCCCAGGACAGGTGGGCCCGCGTGCTGATGGCGGTGCCCGAGGCGACGTGGTCGGCGAAGAGGGGATCGGCGTGGGCGGCGCCCGGGGAGACCCACACCGGGTCGCCGGCCCGGATGGTGTAGTCGCCGAGCGGGGTGTCCCGGGCCGCGAAGCGCGGGACGAAGTTGACCAGCGGCGGCTTGCGCATCACCACCCGGTTCATGGTCTCCCTGACCATCCCGGCGGACAGGCTGGCGCGCACGCTGCCCTCGCCCGAGATGACCTCCACCACGGTGTTGGAGATGAGGATGCCGACGTGGTCGGAGGTCATGCCCAGCAGCATGAACAGCTCGCGGGCGAGGTGGTCGAGCGACAGGTCCGGGTGGGCGGCCAGCAGGTAGGAGGGGAAGTCGTCGCCCGGCTTCTGCAGCTTCAGCGCGGCCAGTTCCGCCAGCGTGGCCAGCAGGCGCTCCAGCGCGGCCTCGGCGTCGGGGCCCGCGTCGAGCACGCGCCACATGTCCATCAGCGCGTCGTCGCCCTGCGAGCCGGGGAAGCCCAGCAGATGGCTGGCCACCATCAGCGGAAGCGGCCGGGAGAACTGGGCGGACAGGTCAGCGACGCCGGTCTTGCCGCCCTGCCCGATGAGGGTGATCAGTTCGTCGGCGTAGGCGGTGACGGCGGCCTTCAGACGCTTGGCCTGGGGGTGGCGGGCGTCCTGGAAGGGCTTGAGGGCGACGTCCCAGGCGGTGCGCAGCGGCCGGTAGCCGGCGCCGCCCTGGATCAGGATGTGGTTGACCTCCAGGGAGGGGCCGAGTGGCCAGTCGGCCGGCACCCGTCCCTCGGAGCGGGCCCGCCAGTTCTCCAGGCCCTTGGGCCAGCCGTCGTCGTCCTGGAGCACCTGGAGCGACTCGCGGTAGCCGAGGACCAGCCAGGCGGGCACCCCCAGCAGGTCGACCGGCGCGACCGGTCCGTGCTGCTGGCGCAGCCGCTCGTACACGAGCGCGGGACGCGTCTCGTAGTCCCTGGTCAGCAGTGGTTCGGGACTGAGGGTCTCCAGCCTCGTGTCGTCCAGGTCCACGGATGCGCCGTCACCCCACTGGGATTCCATCGTCTTGCCACCCTCCGACACGCCCTGTACCGGCGCACCATCAGTCGGTAGCCGGAAACGGTGGGGACCCTACCCCAGGCTGAACCCACGGGTAACGACGGGGGTGGGGGACGAGGGCGCCTCCGGCGGCGGGTCAGGCCGCCGTGTAACCGAGTTGACGGCGCATGTAGGGCGTCATGAGGCTCTTCGCCTTGGCCAGGGCGGTGGTGCGGCTGCCGAGTACGGCGGACTCGCCGCCCGGCACGGGCAGCACGGTCAGTCCGTCGGCGGAGCCGAACGGCACGATGAGCGGGATGCGCCGGATCGGGCGGTACCGGCGCGGTTCCCTGCGGTGCTTGCCGGAACTCCGCAGGTGGGCGCGGATGTTGTGGGCGGCGATGTCCGCCTGGGCGAGGGCGGCCGGGGTGATCTTGAGTTCGCTGACGTCGTTCACGTCGCCGACGGCGAACACGTCCGGCCTGCCCTCCACTCGGAGGGTCCGGTCGACCTTCACCCGTCCGGCACCGTTGAGCCAGTCGCCGTGCCCGGCCAGGCGCAGCCAGAGCGTGTTGGGGGTGGTGCCCGTCGCCCAGAAGCTCAGGTCGGCCTCGATGACCGTGCCGCGGGCGTCGCGGTAGGTGCCGTAGTCGTTGCCGGGCGACATGAAGGAGTCGAGCCGTACCTCGATGTCGTGGGATTCCAGCCAGGCCAGCGCCTTGCGGCCCGGGCGCGGGCTGCCGGTGGAATCGAGCAGCGCGGGCCCGGAGTGGGCGAGGGTGACCCGGGCGTCCGGGCGGGCGAGGCGGATCTCGGCGCTGAGCTCGACTCCGCCGGGGCCGCCGCCGACGACCAGGACGTGCCCGGCCGTGGCGATGTCGCGCTGGTGCTCGGCGAACGACTTGGCCGCTTCCTCGGTGGTGGTGCCGGTGAAGCGGGCCGGTTCGGGGTAGTCGGCGCCGGTGGCGATCACGACCACGTCGTACGGCAGCCGCTCACCGGCGGCGAGGACGACCTGCCGTTCGGCGGTGTCGACGCGGACGGCCTTGCCGGTGACCACCCGGCCGTGGCGCAGCAGCCGGTCGTAGGGGATGAAGGGCGTGTGGGTCCACTCGGGGTGCACTCCGGCGCGCAGGGAGGCGATGCGGTGGAAGAAGACCTCCTTGCGGTCCACCAGGGTGACCCGGGCTGTGTCGTCGAGCCGCCTGGCCAGCCGGACACCGGCGTACCCGCCGCCTATCACCACTACGTCGCCGTCGTACACACCGAGTCTCCTGTGCCGGGGTGGGGGAACGAGGGCCGCCGCGGACGGGCCCCGCTCGGTTCGACCCACGGCGGCCACTCGACTGACGCGACAGTAGCGCTTGAAAGCTAAAGGAATTCCGGGGTTCCGTGCATGTTCCGTGAAGGGATCGGCACCTCAGCGGCCGTCACTTCCCCCAGATCTTCCGGTACGCCTCCCGGTAGCCCGACGGGTTCCAGGTGGTGGCGCCCTCGCTGTTGGCGGCCGTGGCGATGTGCGCCGGCGCCACGTATCCGCTGTGGGGACTGCCGGAGAAGGCGCGGTTGAACTCGTCGACGATCTGCCAGCCCTGGAGGTTCAACGGCTCGGGCACGGTGGCGGCTTGGTACTGCTTGTTGTTGATGCGCTGGAAGGCGGACGGGTCGCCGTCGCCGGCCCCGATGTTGAAGGGCGGGCCGGAGCCCTTCTTGCCGGCGGCGCGGAAGGCGGGGGCGGCGTCGGCGAAGTACAGGTCGTTGATGGCCACGGAGTGGGTCCAGCGGTCCCCGAAGCGGGACAGCAGGGAGGAGATCTCCCGGGGGGTGCGGCTGCTGGCGTCGGGGATGGGGATGTTCTCCACCGAGAGCAGCCGCACCCCCTGACACGTCGCCAGTTCCTCGCGGATCAGGTCGGACTTGTAACGCGCGAAGGGGATCGAGGCGTCGGTGATGAGGACGACCCCGGCGCGGCCGTCCGAGTCGGCGATGATCCACTGCGCGCTGATGCGGGCCACGTCCTGGACGCGGGTGGTGATGTTGGTGAAGAGGTCGGGCTGCCGGCTGGGGCCGGGCTCGGGGACCGCGTGCCAGCCGACGAGCGGGATGCCCTGTGCGTTGGCCCGGGCGGCCTGCCGGGCCGTCGAGTCGGGGTCGAACCCGCCGATGACGATGCCCGAGGGCCGCAGCGCCACGGCTTCGCTCATGGCCGCCTGAATGCCGGCCGGGGTGCCGCCGCCGTCGATGACCCGGACGTTCCAGCCGAGGACCCGCGCGGCGTCCCGCACCCCGTTGGCGGCGCCCGCGACGCCGGGGTTGGTCATGGTCTGGGCGACGTAGACGATGGTCCTGCCGGACACCGCCTCGGGGCCGCTGGTGGGCCCTCCCCAGGGGATGTCGGTCCGCTGCGCCCGTGTGACGGATTCCTGGGCCCGGGCGTGGACGGCGGGGCAGCCGTTCGGACCCGTCGCGGTCGCCTCCGCGGTGTCGGAGGAACCGCGTTCGCAGCCGACGAGAGCGGCGGCCGTGGCCAGCAGGACGCAGGAGGCGAGCCGCGCGGTGCGGGCTGCGGAGGCGGCCTTGCGGGTGCGGTGCACGGGAGCTCCAGTGAGGGGATCGACGCGGCGGGCGTGAGGAGGGGATCAGGGCGGTGACGTCCCGGTCTCCGGCGCCGGGGAGGACGGGGGCGGCGCGGCGGGCGTGTCGCGGGCCGCGCCGCCGCGCAGCCGCCGACGGGCCGCGTAGCCGGCCAGGCCCACGGCGACGAGCAGGGTGCCGCCGTTGAACAGCGGGACCGTCCAGAACTCGGCGCCCAGCTGGGCGATGCCGGTGAGGCCGACGGCGAGGACGGCGACGGCGACGACGGTGCCGAGGGCGTTGGGCCGGCCGGGCTTGATCGCCGTGGAGCCGAGGAGCGCGCCGACGAAGGCGGGCAGCAGGTAGTCGAGGCCCACGCTGGGGTTGCCGATCTGCTGCTGGGCGGCGAGCAGCACACCGGCGAAGCCGACGATCAGGCCCGAGGCGGCGAACGCGTAGACGGTGTACCTGCGGGTCGGGATGCCCACGAGACCGGCCGCGCGCGGGTTCGACCCGACGACGTACAGGTACCGGCCGAGGGGCAGCCGCTCCAGCACCAGCCAGAGGACGGCCGCGAGGGCGAGCACGTAGAAGGCGGGGACCGGCAGGCCGAGGAACGAGGAGTCGTAGAGGTCGGTGAACGCGGGTGGCAGGCCCTGCGGACCGGGGACGATCCGGCCGCCGTCGGTGATCCAGCCGGTCACGGCGTACATCATGCTGCCGGTGCCGAGGGTGGCGATGAAGGAGTCGATCCGGCCGAACTCGACGACGACGCCGTTGAGGACGCCCACGGCCAGTCCTCCGGCCAGCACGGTGAGACAGGCGAGGGGCCAGGGCCAGCCCTCCTCGACGACGAGCCACAGCACCATCACATGGGCCAGGCCGAGGCCGTAGCCGATGGAGAGGTCGAACGCGCCGGTGACGATGGGCACCATGGCGGCGAGCGCGAGGACCGCCGGGATCGACTGGTTGGACAGGATCGAGTCGACGGTGTCGAGCGTGGGGAAGGTGTCCGGCAGGGCGAGGGAGAAGACCAGGTAGAGCAGGGCCATGAGGACGAGCAGGCCGTAAGCGCCGACGAGGTGGCCGCCGGGGCGCTGCCGGGGCGGGGGCGGCGGCGTCATGGGTGCCCGGCCGTGGACGGGGGCAGGGCCGAGGCCGCCCGGGTGAGTCCGGCGACGGTGAGGGCGGGGCCGCTCAGCTCCGCCGTCACGGCACCGCGCACGAAGACCAGCGTGCGCCGGCAGAGGCTCGCGACTTCCTCGAAGTCGGTGGACAGCAGCAGGACCGCGAGGCCTGCCCCAAGTGCCTCCTGGAGCAGACGGTGGATCGCGGCCTTGGCGCCGACGTCGACGCTCGCGGTCGGCTCCTCCAGGATCAGCAGCCGCAGGTCCGCCCGCAGCCAGCGGCCGATCACGACCTTCTGCTGGTTGCCCCCAGACAGCGTGGCGATGGGGGTCTCGGTGTCCCGGGGGCGCACCGCGAACCGTTCGATCAGTGCCGCGGCCCGGGCCCGTTCGCCGCGGGGGCCGATCCAGCGCGGTGTGCGAGGGCCTCCGGCGCGGGGGTTGGCCAGGAGGTTCTCCCGCACGGTCAGCTCGGTGAGGCAGCCCTCCCGCAGCCGGTCGCCCGGTACCAGGCCGACTCCGAGGCCCACGGCCTCCGCGACGGTGCGGGGGCGGTACGGCCGCCCGTGCAACACGGCCTGCCCGTCCAGGAGGGGGCGGGCGCCGGCGAGGGCGCGGCCCAGGTCCATGTGCCCGGCTCCGGAGAGTCCGACCAGGCCGAGGACCTCCCCGGCTGCCAGTTCGAGGCTGACGGGCCCGGTACCGGGGGTGCGCACGCCGTCGAGGGTCAGGGCGGGCGGCGCGCCGGCCGAGGGTGCGGCGGTGCGGGGCGGGACCGGTTCGTCCACCTCTCCGACGATGTCGTGGACCAGCCGGGCCGGGCTGCGGTCCGCCAGCGGGCCGTGGCTGACGAGACGGCCGTCGCGCAGGACGGCGAAGGCGTCGGCAACCCGGTAGACCTCGTCCAGGCGGTGGCTGACGTAGAGGATGGCGTGCCCCCGGTAGCGCAGTTCGTGCAGGACGCGGAAGAGCCGGGCGCTGTCCGCGGCGGGCAGGCGGGCGGTCGGCTCGTCGAGGACGACGATGCGTGCGCGTGCCGCCAGGGCCCGGGCGATGGCGACCAGCGAGCGGTCGGCCGGCGCGAGTGCGGATACCGGGGCGCCGGGGTCGACTCGGGCGGCGACGGTCCGCAGGGCGTCGGCGCAGCGCTCGCGGGTGCGCCGCCAGGAGATCAGCCCGCTCCGGCGCGCGTACCCGGTGGTCAGGGCGAGGTTCTCGGCGACCGTCATCCACTCCACGAGCCCGAGGTCCTGGTGGATGAAGGCCATGCTGCGGGTGGCGGCCGGGCTGCCGAGCGGCTCCCCGGCGACGGTGATCTGTCCCGCGTCGGCGTGGTGGACTCCGGCGAGGATCTTGATGAGGGTGGACTTCCCGGCGCCGTTGGGCCCGAGCAGGGCGAGGACGCTGCCGGGGTGGACGTCCAGATCGACCCCGGCCAGCGCGACGGTGCCGCCGAACCGTTTGCTGAGCCCGCGGATACGGACCAGGGGTTCCGGCCCGAACGGCGAAGCCGCCTTCGTCGGCATGTCGGAAGCGTCACGCACCCCATCAAATTACAGCATTTCGGGCATCTTCAGAGTCGGTGCGGCGCCGATGGGGCACGCCTTCCCGGACGGGAGTGGGGCCGGCACGGGCCGGTGGCCGCGTCACGCCGCGTCGAGCCCGCACTCGGCCCAGATGACCTTGCCCTCCGGCAGATAGCGCGTGCCCCAGCTCTGCGAGAGCTGCGCCACGAGGAACAGACCGCGGCCGCCCTCGTCGGTGCTGGCCGCCCGGCGCAGGTGCGGGGCGGTGTTGCTGGCGTCGGAGACCTCGCAGATCAGGGTCCGGCCGTAGAGCAGCCGCACCCGGATGGGCTCGGCGCCGTGCCGGATGGCGTTGGTGATCAGCTCGCTGAGGATCAGCTCCGCCGCGAACGCGGTCTCCTCCAGTCCCCGGTCGGTGAGCCACCGCATGGCGGACGTCCGGACCTCGCCGACGAGGGCCGGGTCGGCGGACATCTCCCAGCCGACGATCCGGTTGGGGTCCAGGGCGTGGACGCGGGCCACGAGCAGGGCGATGTCGTCGTGCGGGTGCGCTGGGGCGACGGTGTCCAGGACCGCCCGGCAGGTCTCCTCGGGGGCCCGCTCGGGATGGGCCAGGGCCTCGCGCAACTGTTCCAGGACCACGTCGACGTCACGGTGCCGGTCCTCGATGAGCCCGTCGGTGTACATGACCAGCTGACTGCCCGCGGGGAGATCGACCTCGACGGCGTCGAAGGGCAGGCCTCCCAGGCCGAGCGGGGGCCCGGCGGGGAGCTCGGGGTAGGTGACGGTGCCGTCGGGGCGCACGAGTGCGGGCGGTGGGTGCCCGGCACGGGCCATCAGGCACCGCTGCGAGGTGGGGTCGTAGACGGCGTAGAGGCAGGTCGCGCCGATGACGCCGGCGCCCTTGCCGTCCGGGTCCTCCCGGTCCAGGCGGCCCACGAGGTTGTCCAGGTGGGTGAGGACCTCGTCCGGCGGGAAGTCGAGCTCGGCGAAGCTGCGGGCGGCGGTGCGCAGGCGGCCCATGGTGGCCGCGGAGAGCATGCCGTGGCCGACGACGTCGCCGACGAGGAGCCCCACGCGTGCGCCGGACAGGGGGATGACGTCGTACCAGTCGCCGCCCACGTCGGACTCGGCGGGCAGGTAGCGGTGGGCGACCTCGACGGCGTCCTGGTCGGGCAGTCCGTGCGGGAGGAGCCGGCGCTGGAGGGCCAGGACCATGCCGCGTTCGTGGGTGTAGCGCCGGGCGTTGTCGATGGACAGGGCGGCGCGGGAGGCGAGTTCCTGGGCCAGGGAGCGGTCGTCGTCCCCGAAGGAGCCGCCGGAGCGGTAGAAGCTGGCGATGCCGAGGACGACACCGCGGGCGAGCAGCGGGACCGCGATGAGGGAATGGACGTGGGTCAGCAGACGCGCGGTGTGCTCGGGGTCCTCGGCGAGCCAGCCCGCGGCGGCCTTCAGATCCGGTTCCAGCACGGCCTCGCCGCTGGTGAGGCAGCGCAGCTGGGGCGTGGTCGGGCCGAACTCGGCGCGCTTGCCGGGTGGGGTGAAGGGCAGGCCCTCACGGATTCCGTGGAGGACCGTACGGCGCAGGTCGGCGAGGGGATCGGCGGACTCCTCGCCGCGCAGCACGGCGTCGGGGAGGTCGATGGTGACGAAGTCGGCCAGTCCGGGGACCGCGGTCTCGGCCAGTTCCTCGGCGGTGCGGCGCACGTCCAGGGTGGTGCCGATGCGGGTACTGGCCTCGGACAGCAGCTCCAGACGCCGGCGCGCGGCCAGGGCGTAGGCCCCGACGTGCGGCTCCCCCAGCATCACCAGCCCCCGGGCCGGGAACGCCGCCTCGGAGTGCTCACGGAGGCCGTCGGCCGTGCCGGAATCCGCAGCCGGGCGGCCATCGGCCATGGTGGGCTCCGCGACCCGGCGGCCAGCGGCCGTGCCGGGCTCGGCGGGGTCGGCGCGCCTGGCCCCCGCGACCGACCCGACGGCACCCCCGTCGCCGGCCGCCGGGAGGGTCGCGCCGGGCTCGGCGGGCACCCGCGGCGAGGCGGTCGCACCCGCCCTGGCGACCGCGTGCGACCCGGCCGTGCCGCCGTCTCCGTCGGCCGTGACGACCGGGCCCGGGACCGCGGCGAGGTGACCGGGCGGCAGGATGATCCCCGGGCGCGGGGCGGCGAGGGCCGACAGCTCGTCCGCCTGGTGGGGTATGGCAAACGGCTCCCCCGCCGGGGCCCCGGGCAGCACGGCCTCGATGGCGATGCCCCGTACGCCGGAGCTGCTCGTCACCGGGCGGCTCACGAGCGTCACCCACCGGCCGCCGGGCAGGGGCACCTCGACGGCACCCCGCTGTGCGCCGGAGATCAGCTCGGCGGCCTTCTCCCTCAGGATCGCCTCGTCACAGGGCCGGAACTCGTTCGCCAGCGCGTCCATCGCCACGCCGCGACGGGGACCGGCGGTTTTGGCCCCGGAGGCCAGGTACGTCCGCAGCAGGGCGCGCTCGTGCGCGGAGCTCTGTGCCAGCAGCCGCCGTTCGATGCCCTCGGCCGCCCTGCGGATGGCGACGCCCAGGGCAGGCCGCTCGAACCCTCTTGGATAGCCGAGGCACAACACGCCCTCGATGCGCCCGCTGAGCGGGTCCCGGACGGGCAGCGCGACACAGGCGCTCTGCTGGGAGCGCTCGGCGAAGTGCTCGGCGCCGTAGACGCGGATGAGCTGCCGCTCCGCCAGGGCCAGCCCGATGCCGTTGGTGCCGGCGACCTGCTCGGCGAACACGAACCCGGGCACGACCTGGATGGCGGGCAGACTCCTGGTCATCGACGGGTCCCCGAAGCGGCGCAGCAGCACCGTCCCGTTCGCGTCGGCGACGGAGATGTTGACCTGGCTCCCGGCGAACGTGGCCTGCAGCCGGTCGAGCACCGGCGCGGCCGCCCTGACGATACGGCCGCCCGGGTCGAAGTCCTGCCGGTAGGGCAGGTCGGCCGTGTCCGGCGACAGGCCCAGGGAGCGGCAGCGCTGCCACGAGTTCAAGATGGACGTCCGGACGCCCTCCGCGACCGCCTCGCCCTGGAGGAACAGCTCACGCAGACTGGCGGGCCCCGTGCCGTCCGTCGCACGCCCCGCCGGCTTGGGTTCCTCGCCGGACCGAACCACGCTTCGCCTCACTTGCGCCGCGGCAATCCGCTGCTCGAAAGACAGTCTGGCATTGATGAGGATACGGGCATTACGGGCAGGCGTCACGGCGTGCGGGCGCCGCACGGGCCGGTGACCGGCTGGTCGCGGCCGGGCGGGCGGCACTCACCCCAGGAAACTCAGGCGCACCTTCCGTTCCGGGTTGTCCCTGTTGGTGTCCACCAGGCACACCGACTGCCAGGTGCCGAGCTCCAGCCGGCCGCCCAGCACCGGCAGGGTCGCGTGGGGCGGGACGAGGGCGGGCAGGACGTGGTCGCGGCCGTGGCCGGGGCTGCCGTGCCGGTGCTGCCAGCGGTCGTCGGCGGGCAGCAGGGTGTGCAGCGCGGCCAGGAGGTCGTCGTCGCTGCCGGCGCCCGTCTCCAGGACGGCGATGCCGGCCGTGGCGTGCGGGACGAAGACGTTGAGGAGGCCGTCGCGGCCGGCGGCCGCCTCGCGCAGGAAGGACTCGCAGTCGCCGGTGATGTCGAGGACCCTCTCCGCGGCACCGGTGCTGACGTTCAGGACTCGGGTGGTGAAGACATCTGACATGCCCCCATCCTGACGCACGCGCCGGGCTTCCCCGGGCCATGCCCGGGCGGGTGGCGAAACGGCCTTCGGACGGGGCGCGGCGGGCCGGGCACCACGAGCCTCGCGCGGCGCCCACGCGACAAGACCGACAGGGGGAAGACCCACGGCGGGAAGATCCATGCCCTCACCCCGGTTAATGGAAATGTGAACTACACACGTGAGGTCGAGGTAGTCGTCGTAGGCGCGGGTCAGGCCGGTCTGGCCGGCGCCTATCACCTGCGGCGTTCCGGTTTCGAGCCGGACCGCGACTTCGTCGTGCTTGACCACTCCCCGGGCCCCGGCGGCGCCTGGCGGTTCCGGTGGCCGTCGCTGACGTACGGCAAGGTGCACGGGATGCACGCGCTGCCGGGCATGGAGCTCACGGACGCGGACCCGCGACGGCCGTCCGCCGAGGTGATCAGCGCGTACTTCGACCGTTACGAGCGGACCTTCGACCTGCGGGTCAGGCGCCCGGTGGACGTACGGGCCGTGCGCGAGGGGCCCGCCGGGCGGCTGCTCGTGGAGACCTCGGACGGCGTGTGGTCGGCGCGGGCGCTGATCAACGCGACCGGCACCTGGGACCGGCCGTTCTGGCCGCGCTGTCCGGGCCAGGAGACCTTCCTCGGGCGGCAGTTGCACACCGCGCAGTACCCCGGGCCCGAGGAGTTCGCAGGGCAGCGGGTCGTGGTGGTGGGCGGCGGCGCCTCGGGCACCCAGCACCTGCTGGAGATCGCCTCGTACGCGGCGGCCACCACCTGGGTGACGCGGCGCCCGCCGGTCTTCCGTGAGGGGCCCTTCGACGAGGACGCGGGCCGCGCGGCGGTCGCGCTCGTCGAGGAACGGGTACGTCGGGGACTGCCGCCCCGCAGTGTCGTCTCGGTCACCGGGCTGCCGCTCAACGACGCGATCCGGCAGGGCATCGAGGCCGGAGTGCTCGACCGGCAGCCGATGTTCGACCGCATCACACCGACGGGTGTCGACTGGGCCGACGGCCGCCATGTCGACGCCGACGTCATCCTCTGGGCCACCGGATTCCGCCCCGCCATCGACCACCTGGCCCCGCTCCGCCTGCGCGCCCCCGGCGGCGGCATCCGCATGGAGGGCACGCACGCGGCCGCCGACCCCCGCATCCACCTCGTCGGCTACGGCCCGTCGGCCAGCACCATCGGAGCCAACCGGGCCGGCCGCGCGGCCGTACGGGACATCAGGCGACTGCTGGAGAGGGAGCCGGCCGCGGCCTGACACCGGCCGGGGCGGGCCCGCGGGGCGGTCATCCGGCCTGTCATCCGGCCGCCCGCGCCCCGCTCTTCTTGCTCTGCGCGTTGAACTCCGCGACGTTGCGCTGGTGTTCCCGGTAGTCCGCCGTGAAGCGGGTGTCGCCCGGGCGGACCGTGACGAAGTACAGCCAGTCGCCCGGCGGTGGATTGATGGCCGCGCGCATCGCCTCCTCACCCGGGTTGTCGATGGGTGTGGGCGGCAGTCCCATGCGCTGGTACGAGTTGTAGGGGCTGTCGAGCCGGGTGTCGCTCTCCGTCGTACGGAGGCTGGAGCGGTTGAGCGCGTAGTTGAGGGTGGAGTCCATCTGCAGGGGCATGCCGCGTTCGAGGCGGTTGAAGATCACCCGGGCCACCTTGCCCATGTCGGCCCTGGTGGCCGCCTCCGCCTGGACGATGCTGGCGATGGTGACGGCCTGATAGACGTTCATGGCGTTGCGCTGCGCTCCGGCGGCGATGGGCGCGCCGTTGAACTTCTCGTTCGCGGTGTCGACCATCAGCGTGAGGAGCTTGTCCGGCGTGGTCTTCTCCTGGAGCGGATAGGTGGCCGGGAAGAGGTAGCCCTCCGGGTTGCCCTCGGCGTCGTTCGGCAGTTTCAGGGCCGCCTTGTCCAGGGACTTCTTCGTGCTGCCCGCGGGCAGGTCCAGGGCCTTGTCGACGGCCGCGTAGACCTGGCTCGCGCGCCAGCCCTCAGGGATGGCCAGGGTCGTGGGCCGGCCCTCCTCCTCGGTGCCCAGGGTCAGCAGCGGCACCGCCACGGCGGTACCGACCACGACGGCTCCGGTCGCGACGAGGGCGATACGGCCCCGGCGCGTCAGTCGAATCGTGCTCCGTGGCGGAGTGTTCTTCTGCATGCGGGCACGGTAACCCGCATACCGCCATAAACCCGGCATATTTTCATTTTGTCGGTTCCAGTTGGGCGTCCCGGCGTACGAGCGCCGCGTACCGGCCGCCCTGCCGCAGGAGCTCCTCGTGCGTGCCGCGTTCGACCGCCCGGCCGGAGTCGAGGACCACGATCTGGTCGGCGCCGCGCACGGTGGACAGCCGGTGGGCGATCGTGAGGGTGGTGCGGTCCGCCGACAGGGCGTCGATGGCGTCCTGGACGGCGGCCTCGGTCCGGGTGTCCAGCGCGCTGGTGGCCTCGTCGAGGATGAGGACCGGCGGGTCGCGCAGGATGGTGCGGGCGATGGCCAGGCGCTGCTTCTCCCCGCCGGAGAAGCGGTGGCCGCGCTCGCCCACCACGGTGTCGTAACCGTCGGGCAGGGCCGCGATGTGGTCGTGGATCTGCGCCGCCTTCGCCGCCTGGTGGAGTTCCTCGTCCGTGGCGTCGGGCTTGGCGAAGCGCAGGTTGTCGGCGACCGAGGCGTGGAAGAGGTACGTCTCCTGCGAGACGACGCCGACCGCGCGGGCCAGGGTGTCGAAGTCGAGGTCCCGGACGTCGACCCCGTCGAGGGTGACACGGCCGCCGGTGGCGTCGTAGAGCCGGGGCACCAGATAGCCGAGGGTGGACTTGCCGGCGCCGGTGGGGCCGACGATCGCGAGGCTGCCTCCGGCCGGGACGGCGAGGTCGACGCCGTCGAGGACCGGGCCGCCCTTGCCGTCGTAGCCGAAGGAGACGTTCTCGAAGCGGACCTCGCCCTTGACCCGGTCCAGGCGCATCGCGTCGGGGCGTTCGGTGATGTCGATCGGCAGGTCGAGGTACTCGAAGATGCGCTGGAAGAGGGCGAGCGAGGTCTGGATCTGCACCCCGGTCGACAGCAGGCTCACGGCCGGGCGGAACAGGCCCTGCTGGAGCGAGACGAAGGCGACGATGGTGCCGATGGAGACCTGGGGGCCGCCCAGCTGGAGGGCCATGCCGGCGGTCCAGTAGATGACGGCGGGCAGGGCGGCCATGACGATGGTGATGACGGCCATGCGCCACCGGCCGGCCATGTTCGAGCGCACTTCCAGGTCGACGAGCGCCTCGGACTCGCCGGAGAAGGACTTCGTCAGCGAGTCGGAGCGGCCCATCGTACGGCCGAGCAGGATGCCGCTGACGGAGAGCGACTCGGTGACGGTGGCGGCCATGGCGGCCATCTGCTTCTGGCGCTGGGTGGTGATCTTCCGGCGTTCGTTGCCGACGCGGCGGCTGATCCACACGAACACCGGCAGCAACAGCAGTGAGACGACCGTCAGGCGCCAGTCGAGGACGATCATCGCGACGATCGTGGCGACCACGCTGGTCGCGTTGGAGACCAGGGAGGTCGCGGTGGAGGTGACGGTGGCCTGCATGCCGCCGATGTCGTTGGCGATGCGGGACTGCACCTCACCCGTGCGCGTGCGCGTGAAGAAGGCGAGGGACATGCGCTGGAGCCGGCCGAAGACGGCGGTGCGCAGGTCGTGCATGACGCGCTGGCCGACCGTCGTGGAGATCAGGGTCTGGAGGACTCCGAAGACGCTGGTGAGGACGGCGCTGAGGATCATGCCGAGGGCGAGCAGGCTGAGCAGGCCCGTGCGCCCCTCGGGGATCGCGACGTCCAGGATCTCCTTCAGCAGGAAGGGCGTGGCGACCGAGACCAGTGACGCGGCACCGACCAGCAGGCCGACGATCGCGAGCCGGCCACGGTAGGGGCGGAAGAGGCCGAGGATGCGGCGGACCTGCCGGGGCTGCTCCTTCGAGTCGGCCGGCGGGGTCCAGGGGGCTTCACGGTCGGGATGCATGGGCTCCTACGAGGAACGCGGCGGATCGGATCACCGCTCATTGTTACCTATACTCACAATGAACTGCATCCTGATATTGTTCCCGTATGACCACGCCCGACTCCGACGGCCTGCTCGCCGAGCAGTTGCTGCGGCTCACCCGCCGGGTGCACCGCATCCAGAAGCGCCATCTGGAGCAGCGCGAACTCGGCATCACCCCGGCCCAGTCCAGGTTGTTGCGCACGCTGGCGCACTGGGGCTCGCCGCCCCGCATGGCCGACCTGGCGGAGCGGCTGGAGGTGGTCCCGCGGGCCGTGACGACGCTGGTCGACGGCCTGGAGGCGAGCGGCAAGGTGCGGCGGGTCCCTGACCCGGTGAACCGGCGGGTGATCCGCATCGAGCTCACGGACGACGGCCGGGCCGCGCTGCGCGAGCTGCGGGCGGCGCGCAGGTCGGCGGCGGAGGAGATCCTCGCGCCGCTGACCGGGGATCAACGCGAGGCGCTCGGAGGGCTCTTGGACACGCTGATCGACGGGGCGCCGGCGCGGTCCTGCTGACCGGCCGGACCACGACACGGGGCCGCGGCCACCGCTCGTCCTGCTGGAGCGGTGGCCGCGGTCGGTTCGGTCCGGGTCAACCGGCCTCGGGCGCGGGCTCCTTGAGCTCCCCGACTTCCTTGGCCTTCTGGGCCTGAATGCCCACGGCGAGCGCGTCGGCGCCCGCCTCGGCGTCGGCGGCCTCGTCATCGTCGTCCGGTTCGCGGGGGTCCGCCCCGTCGAGCACCCTCTTCGCCCGGGCGGTGTCCAGGGCGCCCTCCCAGCGGGACACCGCGAAGACGGCGACGCAGTTGCCGAGGAGGTTCGTGACAACGCGCATCGAGTCCATGACGCGGTCCACGCCGAGCAGCGGCGCGACGGCTCCGGCGGGGAGCGCCCCCAGGGACGAGGCGGTGGCGGACAGGGCGAGGAACGCCGAACCGGGGATGCCCGCCATGCCCTTCCGGCTGTCGGCCGATTCCGCCCGGCGGACGGAAAACCGTTTGCCTCCGGCGGCGTCGCGAAGCGAACCTGTCACGGTTTGCTGCCTCTGCCGGCGGTAGCCCCACTCCCCTGCCGACCCGTCTCCCCATCCCGTTCGCCCTCCGACACGAGCCACTGGGACGTCATGCAGATTCAAGACCTTCCGTACCCCGACCCGGGCGTGCCGGACGCGCGTTCGGGGCCCCGCTTCCTGTGGTGGCTCTTCCGCAATCAGCTGGACGGCCAGCTCAAGTCGCTGGCCTGGGGGCTGTTGCACTTCACCTCCGTCGCCGCGCTGCCGTTCTGCGTCGGGGTCGCCGTGCAGGCCGTCGTCGACCGCTCCGGCTCACGGCTCGCCCTGGCGGGCGGCCTGCTGGCGCTGGCCTGCGTGGGCAACGCGGTCGGCGACACCTTCCTGCACCGCACCGCGATCACCAACTGGATCACGGCGGCCGCCCGCGTCCAGCAACTGCTCGCGCGCAAGGCCGCCCATCTCGGCTCCGCACTGACCCGGCGCGTCGCGGCCGGTGAGGTGGTGGCCGTTTCGACGGGTGACGTCGAGAAGATCGGCTGGTTCGTCGAGGCGCTGTCCCGCTTCACCGCGGCCCTGGTCACCATCGTGCTGGTCTGCGTCGGGCTGCTCGTCTACCAGCCGGCGCTCGGCGTGGTCGTCGCCGTGGGGCTGCCCGCGCTGGCGCTCGCCGTGCTGCCGCTGCTGCCCCGCGCCACCCGGCGCGCCGACACCCAGCGCGAGAAGGCCGGACGCGCCACCGAACTCGCCTCGGACACCGTCGCCGGGCTGCGCGTGCTGCGCGGGATCGGCGGCGAGGAGCTGTTCCTCGACCGCTACCGCAACGCCTCCCAGGAGGTCCGTCACGCGGCCGTGCGCAGCGCCCGGATGTGGTCCCTGATCTCCGCGATCCAGGTCCTGCTGCCCGGGCTGCTGCTCATCGCCGTCGTCTGGTACGGCGTGCGGCTGGCGCGCGAGGGGCGGATCACCGTCGGCGAACTGGTCACCGTCTACAGCTCGGTGATGGTCCTCACCTACCCGCTGCGGCACTTCGAGGAGATCGCCATGGCGTACTCCTTCTCCCGGCCCTCCGCCAAGCGGGCCGCGGGAGTGCTGTCGCTGCAGCGGCCCACCGACACCGCCGGATCGCGCGCCGACGACGTCCCCTCCGGCGACCTCTACGACCCGGAGACCGGACTGCTCGCACCCGCCGGGCGATTCACGGCCGTGGTGTGCGGTGACCCGGACGCGGCGGGCCTGCTGGCGGAACGGCTGGGCGGACACCCGTCCCAGGAGGGCACCTCGGTGCTGCTGGGCGGGGTGCCGCTCGACGAACTCCCGCTGGACAGCGCCCGTACGGCCGTCCTCGTCCAGGACAAGGACCCGGTCCTGCTCTCGGGCACGCTGCGCGACCTGCTCGACGTACCCGCGTCGGGTGACGTCCCGCCGCAGGCGGCGCTGGCGGCCGCGCAGTGCGACGACGTGCTGGCGGCGCTGGTGCAGGGCTCCCTGGACACCGCCGATCCCATGGACGCGCGGATCACCGAACGCGGCCGGTCCCTGTCCGGCGGTCAGCGCCAGCGGCTCGCGCTGGCCCGGTCACTGGTCACCGACCCGGAGGCGCTCGTCCTGGACGAGCCGACCTCGGCCGTCGACTCGCACACCGAGGCGCGGATCGCGCAGGGGGTGCGGGAGTTGCGCGCCGGGCGCACGACCGTGGTGTTCACTTCCTCCCCGCTGCTGCTGGACCGCGCCGACCGGGTCGTGTTCCTGCACGACGGCGAGGCCGTGGCGGTCGGCGCCCACCGCGAGCTGGTGCGCAGCGAACCCCGCTACCGGGCGGTGGTCACTCGCGAGACGGACGACGAGGCCGCGCTGAACGGCTCCGTCGCCCTGCAGGACGTCCTGAAGGAACTGGAAGAGATCGAGGAGAAGGCATGATCGGCGTCGCGCCACCGGCGTACGACCCGGCGGCCCCGACCACGGCGAGCACTCTGCCGGTCGGCGCCCCCGAGACCGTCCGCGCCTATGTGGCCGAACTGCTGCGCCGGCACCGGCGGGCGTTCCTGGTGCTGATCGCCGTGAACACGGCCGCCGTGATCGCCTCGATGGCCGGTCCCTGGCTGCTGGGCGGACTCGTGGAGCGTGTGTCCGGCGGGGCACGGGACCTGCGGCTGGAACTGACGGCCGGGCTCTTCCTGGCCGCGCTGGCCGTCCAGGCGGTGTTCGTCCGTGAGGTGCGGTTGCGCGGGGCGATGCTGGGCGAGCGGATGCTGGCCGACCTGCGCGAGGACTTCCTCGTCCGGTCGGTGGGGCTGCCGCCCGGGGTACTGGAGCGAGCCGGGACGGGCGACCTGCTGTCCCGGATCACGACCGACATCGACCGGCTGGGCAACGCGATGCGCGAGGCCGTGCCGCAGCTGTCCATCGGCGTGGTGTGGGTCGTCCTGCTGATGGGCGGACTGGTGATCACGGCGCCGCCACTGGCGCTCGCCGCGCTGCTCGCCCTGCCGCTGCTGATCGTCGGCTGCCGCTGGTACTTCCGGCGGGCGCCCTCGGCCTACCGTTCCGAGGCCGCAGGGTACGCCGCCGTGGCCGCCGCGCTCGCCGAGACCGTGGACGCCGGGCGCACCGTCGAGGCGCATCGCCTGGGCGAGCGCCGCGTGGCGCTGTCGGAGCGCCGGATCCGGGAGTGGACCGCCTGGGAGCGGTACACGCTCTGGCTGCGGTCGGTGCTCTTCCCCGTCGTCAACGTCACCCACGTCACCGTGCTCGCCTCGGTCCTGATGATCGGCGGCGTGTTCGCCCTGCACGGGTGGATCGACGTCGGCCAGCTGACCACCGGTGCGCTGATCGCCCAGATGCTGGTCGACCCGGTGGGCATGATCCTGCGCTGGTACGACGAGCTCCAGGTGGCGCAGGTGTCGCTGGCCCGGCTCGTCGGGGTCCGGGACATCGAGCCCGACGCCGGGGACGCGTCGGTCGCCCCCGAGGGACGGCAGGTGCACGCCGACCGGGTGCACTTCGGTTATGTGGAGGGCGTGGACGTCCTGCGCAAGGTGTCCCTGGAGGTCTCCCCCGGCACCCGGATGGCCCTGGTCGGCCCCTCGGGTGCGGGCAAGTCCACGCTGGGCCGGTTGCTCGCCGGGATCTACGCGCCCCGGGACGGCCGGATCACCCTGGGCGGCGCCGAGCTGTCCCGGATGCCCGCCGAACGCGTCCGCTCCCATGTGGCCCTGGTCAACCAGGAGCACCACGTCTTCGTGGGCTCCCTGCGCGACAACCTCCGGCTGGCGCGGACCGGTGCCGTCGACGCCGAGCTGTGGGCGGCGCTGGGGGCGGTCGACGCGGACGGCTGGGCCAGGGCACTGGAGGACGGTCTGGACACCGAGGTCGGCTCGGGCGGCCTGGCGCTCACCCCGGCCCAGGCCCAGCAGATCGCGCTGGCCCGCCTGGTGCTGGCCGATCCGCACACGCTGGTCCTGGACGAGGCGACGTCACTGCTCGACCCGCGCGCCGCCCGCAACCTGGAACGCTCCCTGGCCCGGGTTCTCGACGGCCGCACCGTCGTCGCCATCGCCCACCGGTTGCACACCGCCCACGACGCGGACGTCATCGCCGTCGTCGAGAACGGCCGCATCGGCGAACTGGGCAGCCACGAGGAGCTGGTCGCGGCGGACGGCGCCTACGCGGCGCTGTGGAGGTCGTGGCACGGCTGAGCACCTCGTCGTACGGGACGGCGTCCCCGCGGGCGCCGGGTCCTTGGCGTTGCGCGGTCCCGAGCCTGGGTGGAAGTCTGGAATCAGGCACCGGCTCGGGGAACGCCCGGCACTCAGCGGCTCGGGCGGCGCCGGCGCTCCATGCGGCGGCGGCCCGGCGCGGGACCCGTGCGATCGGGCCCGTCCCCATCCCCTGGGAGGTACCCGTGAACAGCTCCGACGGCTGGGGAGACGACGTCTACCAGCCGGACCAAGACGAGCAGAGAGAGGACACGGGGCTGCTCGACGCCGAGGACACCCTGGAGTACGACGGCGTCGACGATCCCCTGGACCGGGGCTGGTCCCCTCCCGAGCGGCCCTGGGCCGTCGAGCACCTCGGCGTGACTGCGGCCGAGCGGCAGCGGGGCGAGACACTGGACCAGCGGCTCGCCGAGGAGCTGCCCGATGCCGCCGCCCCGGACGGTGACGGCCTGGGGGACTGTGAGGACACCGACGGGGAACTCCTGGACAACGAGGTCGGCGCCGCGCGCTCCGGCCGGCTCGTGGCACCCGACGAGGGCGCCCACGAGGACGAGGAGGAAGCACTGGTCGCCATGGACGTGGGTATCGACGGCGCCGCCGCGTCGGCCGAGGAGGCCGCCGTGCACGTCGTCGACGAGGACACCCTGTCCGGCTGATCGCGAAACCGGCCCGAGTCGTTCGAGGAGCGTTCATGCAGCAGGACAAGCACCCCGACTACCACCCCGTCGTCTTCCGCGACCGCGCCGCCGGATACGCGTTCCTCACCCGGTCCACCGCGAGCAGCGACCAGACCATCGAGTGGGACGACGGAGAGACCTACCCGGTCGTGGACGTGGAGATCTCCTCGGAGAGCCACCCCTTCTACACGGGCAAGGCACGCACCGTGGACTCGGAGGGCAGGGTCGCCGCGTTCGAGCGGCGCTACGGCGGCTGAGACAGAGGGCGGGACCCGCTCAGATGACGTTGAGCGCCGCCGCGCAGCCCACCCCGCCGAGCAGCATGAACACCGGCATCAGCACCTTCAGCTCGACCCAGCTGCCGGCCCGGAACCGCATGGCCTTCGGCGGCCCGATCGGGTACCAGCGCTTGCGCCCGACCGGGATGGGCCACAGGATCGGGCAGCCGGACACGGTCAGCGCGTCTCCGATGTCGTGCACGAGGGCGCCCAGCACCACCGGCAGCCCCAGCCACAGGTACTCCTGGCCCGGCGCCGCGAACAGCCAGTCCGCGCCGTTGCCCGGCTGGTCCAGCACGCCCGCGAGGATCCATGCGGTGGCCGCGGCCAGCAGCCACACCAGGACCTCGCTGCTGGAGCCGCGCGTCGCCCGCCACAGCAGGCCCTCGATGGCCAGGACCAGGTGCACGAAGAGGATCGCGAGGACGCCCCAGCGGTCGCTGGTGATCGCCACGGCCGAGGTGCCCGCACCGATCAGGACCGCCCACAGCCAGGTGTGCGTGAGGGTGCGGTGCCCGCCGGAGCGGCGCGGGTCGCCCTGCTTCCTGGTGGCCTTGTAGACGGCGTACGACAACTTGTCCACGATCTCGCACAGCCAGCGCGACACCGGCCCGAAGGACCGGGAGATGGTGGCGGCCTTGTGGTCGAGGTCCGGGGCCAGGGCCGCTCCGGCGCAGATCAGGGCGCCGACGAGGAGGACCGGCCAGGGCATCGGGTGCCCGGCCGCCGCGGCGGCCGCACCGACGCCGAGCCAGGCGGCGGCTCCCGACAGTGAGTGTGCTGGTCCCATCATGGCCGCTGCCCGCCCCATTCGTCATGTGCCGCTGTCCAGTTGACCGGGCGCGCTGACGTCCCGTCGGCGCCCCAGCGTAGCGTTCGTGATCTTCGGGCCCGCAGCCGATTCCCGCATCGGGTATCGGGCCAGGCAAGATGGGGGGCGTGACCCTCATCGATCAGCTGCCGCGGACCGCCGACCCCGACGCCTTGTACGAAGCCTTCGAGTCGTGGGCCGGCGAGCGCGGGCTCACCCTCTACTCCCACCAGGAGGAGGCGCTGATCGAGGTGGTCTCCGGCGCGAACGTGATCGTGTCGACGCCCACCGGCTCAGGCAAGAGCATGATCGCGGCGGGCGCGCACTTCGCGGCCCTCGCCCGTGACGAGGTCACCTTCTACACCGCCCCGATCAAGGCGCTGGTGTCGGAGAAGTTCTTCGAGCTGTGCAAGATCTTCGGCACGGAGAACGTCGGCATGCTGACCGGTGACGCGTCCGTCAACGCCGACGCCCCCGTGATCTGCTGCACCGCCGAGGTGCTCGCGTCGATCGCGCTGCGCGACGGCAAGGACGCGGACGTCGGCCAGGTCGTGATGGACGAGTTCCACTTCTACGCGGAGGGCGACCGCGGCTGGGCCTGGCAGATCCCGATCCTGGAGCTGCCGCAGGCGCAGTTCGTGCTGATGTCGGCGACGCTCGGCGACGTCTCCTTCTTCGAGAAGGACCTCACCCGCCGCACGAACCGCCCGACCGCGGTGGTGCGCTCGGCGACCCGGCCGGTCCCGCTCTCCTACGAGTACCGGTACACCCCGCTCACCGAGACGCTCACCGACCTGCTGGCGGCCCGGCAGGCGCCCGTCTACATCGTGCACTTCACTCAGGCGCAGGCCGTGGAGCGGGCGCAGGCGCTGATGAGCATCAACATGTGCTCGAAGGAGGAGAAGGAGCAGATCGCCGCGCTGATCGGCAACTTCCGCTTCACCACCAAGTTCGGGCGCAACCTCTCCCGTTACGTCCGGCACGGCATCGGCGTGCACCACGCCGGCATGCTCCCCAAGTACCGCCGCCTGGTGGAGAAGCTCGCGCAGGCCGGTCTGCTGAAGGTCATCTGCGGCACCGACACGCTCGGCGTGGGCGTCAACGTCCCCATCCGGACCGTGCTGTTCACGGCCCTCACCAAGTACGACGGCACCCGCGTGCGCACCCTGCGCGCCCGGGAGTTCCACCAGATCGCGGGCCGTGCCGGACGGGCCGGGTACGACACGGAGGGCTTCGTCGTCGCGCAGGCGCCCGAGCACGTCGTCGAGAACGAGAAGGCCCTCGCCAAGGCCGGCGACGACCCGAAGAAGCGCCGCAAGGTCGTCCGCAAGAAGGCCCCCGAAGGCTTCGTCGCCTGGTCGGAGCAGACCTTCGAGAAGCTCATCGGCTCCGAGCCGGAGCCGCTGTCCTCCCGATTCCGGGTGACGCACACCATGCTGCTGTCGGTGATCGCCCGGCCCGGCAACGCCTTCGAGGCGATGCGGCGGCTGCTGGAGGACAATCACGAGCCGCGCAAGCAGCAGTTGCGGCACATCCGCCGGGCCATCGCCATCTACCGTTCGCTGCTGGACGGCGGCATCGTCGAGAAGCTCGACCGGCCGGACGCCGAGGGCCGCGTCGTCCGTCTCACGGTCGACCTCCAGCAGGACTTCGCGCTCAACCAGCCGCTGTCCACGTTCGCACTCGCCGCGTTCGAACTGCTCGACCCCGAATCGCCGTCGTACGCGCTCGACATGGTGTCCGTCGTGGAGTCGACGCTCGACGACCCGCGGCAGATCCTCGCCGCTCAGCAGAACAAGGCGCGCGGCGAGGCCGTGGCCCAGATGAAGGCGGACGGGGTCGAGTACGAGGAGCGCATGGAGCGCCTCCAGGACATCACCTACCCGAAGCCCCTGGAGGAGCTGCTCTTCCACGCGTACGACACGTACCGCAAGAGCCACCCGTGGGTCGGCGACCATCCGCTGTCGCCCAAGTCGGTCATCCGTGACATGTACGAACGAGCCATGTCCTTCACGGAGTTGGTGTCCCACTACGAGCTGGCGCGCACCGAGGGCATCGTGCTGCGCTACCTCGCCAGCGCCTTCAAGGCCCTCGACCACACCGTCCCCGACGACCTCAAGTCCGAGGACCTCCAGGACCTGATCGCCTGGCTGGGCGAGATGGTGCGCCAGGTCGACTCCAGCCTGCTGGACGAGTGGGAGCAGCTGGCCAACCCCGCGGAGATGACCGCCGAGGAGGCCCAGGAGAAGGCCGACGAGGTCAAGCCGGTCACCGCCAACGCGCGCGCCTTCCGCGTCCTGGTCCGCAACGCCATGTTCCGCCGCGTGGAACTGGCCGCTCTCGACCAGGTCGGGGAACTGGGCGAGATGGACGGGGACTCCGGCTGGGACGCCGACGCGTGGGGCGAGGCGATGGACGAGTACTGGGACGAGTACGAGGACCTTGGCACCGGCCCCGACGCCCGCGGCCCGAAGCTGCTGCTCATCGAGGAGGAGCCGGAGAACGCTCTGTGGCGGGTCCGGCAGATCTTCCACGATCCCAACGGCGACCACGACTGGGGCATCAGCGCGGAGGTCGACCTCACGGCCTCCGACGCGGAGGGCCGCGCGGTCGTGCGCGTGACCGACGTCGGCCGGCTGTGAACGGCCGGGCAGCAGCGAGCACAGGAGAATCCCACCCATGACGACGAACCCGGCCGAGAGACTGGTCGACCTGCTCGACCTGGAGCAGATCGAGGTCGACATCTTCCGCGGCCGCAGCCCGCAGGAGTCCCTGCAGCGGGTCTTCGGCGGGCAGGTGGCGGGCCAGGCGCTGGTCGCCGCCGGCCGCACCACGGAGGGCGACCGCCCGGTGCACTCGCTGCACGCCTACTTCCTGCGGCCGGGCCGGCCGGGTGTGCCGATCGTCTACCAGGTCGAGCATGTGCGCGACGGGCGGTCGTTCACCACCCGCCGGGTGACGGCCGTGCAGCAGGGCCGCACGATCTTCAATCTCACCGCCTCCTTCCACAAACCGGAGGAGGGCAGCTTCGAGCACCAGCTGCCGCCCGCCCGCGAGGTCCCGGACCCCGAGTCCCTGCCCACGGTCACGGACGAGATCCGGGAGCACCTGGGCGCGCTGCCCGAGCAGCTGGAGCGAATGGCTCGCCGCCAGCCCTTCGACATCCGCTACGTGGACCGGCTGCGCTGGACCGCCGCGGAGGCCCGGGACGCCGAGCCGCGCAGCGCGGTGTGGATGCGCGCGGTCGGACCGCTCGGCGACGACCCTCTTGTGCACACCTGTGCCCTCACCTACGCCAGCGACATGACGCTGCTGGACGCCGTCCGCATCCCTGTCGAGCCGCTGTGGGGACCGCGCGGCTTCGACATGGCGTCGCTGGACCACGCCATGTGGTTCCACCGCCCGTTCCGCGCGGACGACTGGCTCCTCTACGACCAGGAGTCGCCGATCGCGGTCAGCGGCCGGGGCCTGGCCCGGGGCCGGATCTACGACCGTGAGGGCCGTCTGGTCGTGTCCGTGGTGCAGGAAGGGCTCTTCCGGAAGCTCGGCTGACCTGGTCCTCACCGATCGGAGCACCGCGCGCCGGGGCTCCGATCGCGCCGCTGACCGGATCCGGCGACCATGGCAGGAGCAGGCCCTGCCGGCGTCACACGCCCGCCGATCCGGGAGGTGGCAACGCTGCACACCGTGGTCCCCGTCGTGTTCGCGATCTGCGCGGCCTTCAGCAACGCCGTCGCGACCGTACTGCAACGCAAGGCGGCGCTCACCGTGCCCGCGTCGCAAGGCCTGCGGGCCGGCCTGATCGTCGATCTGCTGCGCCGGCCCGTGTGGCTGGCCGGCATCCTCGCGGTGATCGGCGCCGGCGTCTGCCAGGCGCTGGCGCTGGCCACGGGGCCGCTGACGATCGTGCAGCCGCTCTTCGTGCTGGAGCTGCCGCTCACCCTCATCGTCGCCTCCCTGCTGATGCACCGGCATCTTCCGGGGAGGGGATGGCTGGCCGTGACGGTGGTGGTGGCCGGTCTGGCGGTCGCGCTCGCCGCCGCCTCACCCGCCGGCAACCGCACGCAGGTGGCGCTGGACCGCTGGATTCCCGCTCTCGCCGTGTGCGCGGGAGCGGTCGTCGCCCTGGCTCTGGCCGCCCTGCGGCGTCCGGAGGGCCGCGCCCGGGCCGCCTGTCTGGGTGCCGCGACGGCGATCAGCTACGCGGTGACCGCGGCGCTGATGAAGGCCGCCACCCACATCCTCGACGAGCAGGGCATCGTCGGTTTCCTCACCGCCTGGCAGACGTACGCGTTCGCCGCGTCCGGCGTGGCCGCGCTGTTCCTGCTGGAGCACGCCATGCAGGCCGGCCCGCTGGTCGCCTCGCAGCCCGCGCTCACCCTCGGCGACGCCCTGGTGAGCCTCGCCCTCGGCATCACCCTGTACGAGGAGACCATCCGCACCGGGTGGTGGCTGGTGCCCCAGCTGTTCGGCGTCGCGCTGATCGCCGCGGGGGTGTTTGCGCTGGCGCGAATCCCGTTGACGCAGTCGCTGGTGGCCCCGGACGAGGAGCGCGAGACCACGGCGGCACCCTGAGCGAAGGGGGGCCCACGAAGGCACGCCCCCGCGGGCGGGTGAGCAGCATGGGGGGCGGCGGGCGGCGGGTGACCGTCGTCGGGGGCGGCGGGTGAGCATCACTTGCCGGAAGCCCTCGGTGTCGGGCAGCTCGGGCATGATCCGCGTGTCAGGTTTCCTGGAGGACGGACAGCACGTTTCCCGCCGGGTCGGTGAACCACGCGATCAGCGGGCCGCCACCGCGGAAGATCCCCTTGTCGTCCGTCTTGAGGTGGTCGTAGCGCTCGAAACGCACCCCTCTCCTGCTCAGCTCGTCGACCGCGGCCTCGATGTCGTCGACCGGGAAGTTGAGGATGGTGAACGTCGCCGGGGTGTGATCCGGCTTGGGGTAGACCAGGGTGTCCCGGTCACCCGCGAGGTGCAGGATGAGCATCCCGTTCTCTTCCGACACGCGCAGCCCGAGCGTGTCACCGTAGAACGCCCTGGCCGCGTCGATGTCGTTCACCGAGAACCCGCTGAACGCCTTCGTCGTACCGAACATGATCGCCTCCCGGACACAGTCTCGTCAGAGGTGGACCCGGGCGCATCCGGAAAGTCATCGGTCAGAGCGCCGACCAGCGGTGTTGCGAGCCGAAGGGGTCACCCGCCCGACCGCCGGCCTCTGCCGAGGAGCCTGTTCAGCAGGCCATGGGGAGGGGCGGGGCTCGGTGGCACGGGCCGCGCTGCCGCCGCAGCGGGGGGTGGCGCGAGCACCTCGGGTCCTGACCGCGGTGTCGCGGGCGGGGCCTCCGCCACGTGGAGGTGCCTTCGGGCCGTCCGCATGGTGTGGGCCAGGTCTGCCCGGAACCAGTCCACCTCGTCCGGCTCGCTCGCCGTCATCAGGGTCTCGGCCAGCTCGGCGGCGGGTGAACCGGGAGTGCCGTGCGCCGGGAGCCGGGGGCGGCAGCGGTCCAGGTGGGCGCGTTCGCGGGGATCCGGGACGAGGTCCGCCACGTCGGCGGGGTCCAGGAGGCAGGCGACGGCTGCCGCACGTGCCCAGGGGTCGTCCCCCGCCTGCCGTGTCAGGAATCCGACGTGACGGCCCCGCCAGTTGCGGGGCCGCCGGTCCATCCCGGACTTCAGCCCTTCCCGGATCTCGGCGGGCGCTCGACGGCCGGTCAGCAACCGGACGTTGCTGTCCTCGGCCGCGAACTGCCGGAGTTCTTCGGCCAGATACAGCCAGACGACCGTGCGATAGCGGTTCAGGTAAAACGTCACCGGGACCAGCAGGCCGAAGCGTGCGAGGCTCGTGAACCGGGTGGGCGCCACCTCCATGAGCTTCGCGCCCTCAGTGGTGCCGACGGTCGTGACGCGCTCGCGCAGGGCACCCGGGAAGCCGCCGTCGGAACGCAGCCGGTCGATCTCCCTCTGAGGCACGCGCCGCCCCCCGCCTCCTTCGTCGGCCACGGTCCGGACGAGCCCCAGGTCCACCGCGAGGTCGAACTCACTCCGCTTGAGACTCAGTTCGCGGGCGGCCCGGCTCGGGGCGCAGGTGAGACGGTCGGATGTCGTGCCGATGCGTGTCATGGTCGGTCTCCCCCGTGGAGTCGCCGGCTCACGCCGTGTGCGGTCGCCGTGAAAAAGACCGTAGCCGCTGCGGCGGATCTCGTGGCGAGCCTGTGGATAACTCCGCGGGGGATGACGAACAGGCAGGTCAGAGGTCTGCGATCGGTTTCGACTCCGGTTGGCGGGCGTCCACGTCGAGGTGCTCGCCCACCCGGTTGACCAGCAGTGTCATCTCGTAGGCGATCTGGCCGATGTCGGCCTCCGCGCCGCTGAGAACGCACAGACAGCTGCCCGTTCCGGCGGCGGTGACGAAGAGCACCGCGTCGTCGAACTCGATCATCGTCTGGCGTACGCTGCCCGCGCCGAAGTGCCGTCCGGAGCCTTTGGCCAGGCTGTGCAACCCGGACGACACGGCCGCGAGGTGTTCCGCGTCCTCGCGGCGCAGTCCGGTGCTCGCGCCGGTCACCAGGCCGTCGTTGGACAGGACCAGTGCGTGCCGCACTTCGTGGACGCGCTCGGTCAGGTCGTCCAGCAGCCAGTCGAGTCCCTGGTTCTGCGCCATGTTCCGTTCTCCCCGTTTTCTCCCCGTGCAATTCTCCTCCTGGCCGGAGGATCTCCACGCCAGCCTTCCCCACGTCCGCTGCCGGGGCAAGGAGGATGGGAGCCATGGCAGAGAAGATGACCGACGCGCAATGGCGCGAGTTCGTTTCCCACGGCACCCGCACCGCGAAGCTCTCCACCGTCCGGGCCGACGGCAGCCCGCACGTGGCTCCGATCTGGTTCCTGCTGGACGGGGACGAGGTGGTGTTCAACACCGGCCAGGACACCGTGAAGGGGCGCAACATCGTCCGGGACGGCCGGGTCGCCCTGTGTGTGGACGACGACCGGCCGCCGTACTCCTTCGTGGTGCTGCGGGGCCGCGCCCGCGTCTCGGACGACCTCGACGAGACCCGGCACTGGGCCACCCGGATCGGCGCCCGCTACATGGGCGAGGAGCGCGCCGAGGAGTTCGGCGCGCGCAACGGCGTTCCCGGCGAACTCCTCGTCCGTGTCACCGTCGACAGGGTGCTGGCGGAGCGGGACATCGCGATCTGACGGCGGTAGGCCCTGGTCAGCCGACCGAGTCGAGCAGCCGGGCGGTGTGCATCCGCCCGGCGTACTCGACGAGCCGGATCAACACCGCCTTCCCGGAGTCACGGTCCCGGGCGTCGCAGAGCACCACGGGCGTGCCCTGGTCGAGGTCGAGGGCTCGCGAGACGTCCGGGGCGTCGTGCCGGCGGGTGCCCGCGAAGCAGTTGACGGCCACGACGAACGGGATGCGCCGGTGCTCGAAGTAGTCGACGGCGGGGAAGCAGTCCTCCAGGCGGCGGGTGTCCGCGAGGACCACCGCGCCGAGCGCCCCTTGCGACAACTCGTCCCACAGGAACCAGAACCGGTCCTGGCCCGGCGTGCCGAACAGGTACAGGGAGAGGCCGGACCGGATGGTGATGCGTCCGAAGTCCATGGCGACGGTCGTGGTGGTCTTGTGGTCCACGCCGTCGGTGTCGTCCACCGACTGCCCTGCTTCGCTGAGCAGTTCCTCGGTGCGCAGTGGCCGGATCTCGCTGACGGCGCCCACCAGGGTCGTCTTGCCCACGCCGAACCCGCCGGCGACCAGAATCTTCAACGCCAGTGCGGCGGTGTCGCCGTCCGGGGCGTCGGAGTGCTCGGAGACCATTGATCACTTCTCTCAGGAGTGGCGGGTGTCGTGCGTGCGCGGATGGTGGGCGTTCAGCCAGTGGCTGACTACAGCGCCCTCAGTCCCTCGATCACTTCGCGCAGGATGCGTTCGTCGGGCAGCTGCGCCGGTGGTACGGGGCGGCTGACGGTGACGCAGCCGAGTTCCAGGAGGTCGCCGAGGAGGACCCTGACCACACCGACGGGCAGGTCCGCCCCGGCGGCGAGTTCGGCGACCGACTGGGTCTCCGTGCGGCACAGGTCGAGGAGGTTGCGGTGTTCCGGCCCGAGCGGGGCGTCCTCGACGCCGGGTGCGTTCGGGTCCAGTGTGACCAGGGCGATCAGGTCGAAACGGACGCCCGTGGGACCCGGCCGGGTGCGTCCGCCCGTCATGGCGTAGGGGCGGACGAGCGGACCGGCCTCGTTGTCGTACCACTGGCTGCCCTGTCCGAGCGGGGTGCTCGTTGTGTCCTCGGTCATCTGCGCGGACCGTTCTTCCGGTTCATCCGGCGGCGGGTGGCCGCGCGGCCACGCGGGGCGCCGTGCCGAGGTGCTCGCCGACGCGCTTGACCAGGCGTGCCATCTCGTAGGCCACGAGGCCGATGTCGGCGGTGACGGCGGTGAGGAGGGCGAGGCAGGAGCCGTCGCCCGCGGCGGCCACGAACAGGAAGCCCTCGTCCATCTCCACCATGGTCTGGCGGACCCCGCCGGCGCCGAAGTGCCGTCCGGCGCCTTTGGCGAGGCTGTGGAAGCCCGAGGCGACCGCGGCGAGATGCTCGGCGTCCTCGCGGCGCAGACCGGTCGAGGCGCCCACGGCGAGGCCGTCGTTGGACAGCACCACGACGTGCCGTATGTCGCTCACGCGGAGCACCAGATCGTCCAGCAGCCAGTCGAGTTCGCCGGACCGCCGGGCGGACTGTGTGCTCGGGTCCTGGATCATGCGGGGTCTCCTTCGCTGCTGTCGCTGCCCGTCGTGGGGCCGGGGATGGTGCCGCGGCCGGGTCGCCTGCCGCCGCCGCGCGCCCAGCCGTCGCGGTAGGCCGCCATGCGGTCCCGTACGAGTTCGGGGGTGCGTTCCTCGTCCCGGGGGGCGGGGGTGGGCCGTTGCTCCTCGGGACGTCCGTCGCGCAGTTGGGGAGCGAGGCTGGCCTGTCGTACACGGCGCGGGAGGTCGTCGGAGTCTTCGGGCTGCTGCGGTGGGCGGTGCAGTCGCAAGGTGGCGACTCCTGGGGGTGGGGTCGGGCTCGGGGTCTCCCGATGACGTCGGCTCTCCGCGTGATGCGGTGTGTCCGCGTGCCGCACCGTCTCGGTCTCCGCGACGGCCGGTACGGGAGCCACGAGGGCGCGCCGGTCGCTCTGGGCGGGGACGGCGTCCTGGAGCGTCGTGCCGTCGGGCACGCGCGCGTAGGCGCGTTCCTCGGGTTGCCCGGCGGGCCGCGCGCCTTCGGGGGACGGTTCCGGCGCCCCGGTGTGGAGCAGGGCGGTGGGCAGCAGGACGACCGCCGTGGTGCCGCCGTACGGCGAGGTCCTCAGGTGGACCTTGACGTCATGCCGGGCGGCGAGCCTGCTGACCACGAACAGCCCGAGCCGGTCGCTGTCGAACAGGTCGAGTGCCTCGGACTGCTCGATGCGGCGGTTGGCCTCGGCGAGAGTCTCCTTGCCCATGCCGAGGCCGCGGTCCTCGACCTCGACGGCGTAGCCCTTGCCGACGGGTTCGCCGGTGACGCGCACGCGCGTGTGGGGCGGCGAGAACTGGGCGGCGTTCTCGATGATCTCGGCCAGCAGGTGTGTGAGGTCGGCGACGACGGCGCCCACCACGGCCGTTTCGGGCAGCTGCCGTACCTCCACGCGCGCGTAGTCCTCCACCTCGGAAACAGCCGCGCGGACCACGTTCGTCAGGGAGACGGGCATGCGCCAGGCCCGGCCGGGGGCGGCTCCGGAGAGGATGATCAAGCTCTCCGCGTGGCGCCGCATGCGGGTGGTGAGGTGGTCGAGGCGGAAGAGGTCGCTCAGCTCGTTCGGGTCGTCGGAGCGGCGTTCCATGTTGTCCAGGAGGGCCAGCTGCCGGTGGACGAGGATCTGGCTGCGGCGGGCCAGGTTGACGAAGACGCCGGAGATGCCGCTGGCGAGTTCGGCGCGTTCCACGGCGGCCCGCAGCGCGGCGCGGTGCACGGTGGTGAGGGCCTCGGCGACCTGCCCGGTCTCGTCCTCCGCGGGTACGCCCGGCGGGGCCTCGGCGCGGATGTCGATCTCCTCCCCCGCCCGCAGTTTGCGCATGGCGTCGGGGAGTTTGCGCCGGGCGATCTCCAGGGCGCTGTTGCGCAGGCTGACCAGTTCCACGACGAGGCCGCGCCCGATCCGCACGGAGATGACGAGCGAGGCGGCGACCGCCGCCAGGCCGAGCAGGACGGCGGCACCGGCCGGGGTGAGCAGTCCGCGGGTGAACGGGTCGGCCCGCTCCGCGACTCCGCGTGCCGCCTCGTCCTCGATGGTGCGCATGCCGTTCCGCACGCGCGTGTGGGCCGTGTTCCAGGTGCTCTCGGGTGCCGCTTCGGCCGCCTTCGCTCCCGGCCCGCGGGCGAGGACGCGGTCCTCGGCGCGGCCCAGGGCGCTGTAAGCGCTGTGGTCGGCGAGGGCGTCCCATGCGGAGCGTTCGCCGGCGCTCAGGTCCGCGACGGCCGACTCGGTGAGCGTGCGGCGCAGGTCGACGGCGCCCGTGAAGAGCCGGAACCGCTCCCCGCTCAGGGCGCCGTCCAGACGGGCGCTCGCCAGCACCGCGTCCTCCTGGGCCAGTGCCTCGCCCGCGCGGGCGAATTCGAGCAGCACGCGCGCGTCGGAGCCGAGATCGGCGTCCTGGATCCCGCTGAGCGCGCCGCCGACGCCGAAGGCGGTCGAGATGGTCCGGGTGTAGCGGTCGTACGTCTCCGCCCAGCCGGCGCGCCCGTCCCGCACCGCCGTGCGCAGCGGCCGCAGTTGCTCGGCATCGGTGACGAACGCCTTCAGCCGATGGGCGACTCCGGCGGGCAGTTCCCCGCTGTCGGCGACGGTGTGGCCGGTGCCGAGCCGCAGTCTCGCGACGGCCCGGTCGGTGCGCCGGGCGAGCTCGTCCAGCGCGTCGGTGCGGACGGCGGAGGGGTCGGTGGCGTGGCGTACGGCGGCCGCGCGTTCGGCCTGGAGGGCGTCGACGGCGGCGGAGACGGGGGCGCGGACCGTGGCGTCCACCCGCTGGACCTGCCGCAGCCGGGAGACGTCCTGGGCGGTGGTGACGGTTGCGTAGGCCCACAGGGCGAGGAGGGAGACGACCGGCACCATCAGCAGGCAGACGATCTTGGCGCGCACGGTGCGGGGGCGGATGTGCCAGCGCCCCGCTCGCACGGGTATCCCGTCCGCCGGGGCGCCCTGGGCCGTCTCGGGGCTCTCGTCGGCCGGGGGCCCGGCGTGCGCACGGCGACCGCGCACGGGCGGGGGCGGCGCCTCGGCGCCGTCTGTGGGGGTCCTACGGGGTGTTCGCATGAACTCCTCGCTCGGGAGTGGGTCGGGGGCGTGCGGTGGGGCGTCCCGGCCGGGACGCCCCGTCCGGACCGCGGCGCGGGGCCAGGCCTGGAGTCGGGCATCGGGCTGTCCGGCCGTCGGGTGCGCCATGGGGCCTCCGAGGCGGTTCCTCTTGGTCGCAGGGGCCGCTGAGGGTCGCAGGGGCCCCTGCCGGGGAGGCGCACCTGGCACCACCCGGGCCTCGGCGTCGTGTTCGGCCCAGCGCGTGTCCGCGGTCCGCGGTCGCCTCCGTGGCTAGGGTGAGGCGCTTCCCACCGGTCGCTGAGCCGAGGCGGAGGCCGCACGCTCCCCGGCCGTCGGTGACAGGGCGACGAAGGCCGAGGTGAGGAAGAGGTAGGAGCCGAGGCCGACGGCGAGGGGGAAGATGAACTGCATCGCCGATGCCCCGGGCAGCGCTCCCCCGGAGGGCGCCACGCGCACCGCCACCGCGAACATCCCGGTGTAGTGCATGCTGCTGACGGCCGCGCCCATGATCAGGGAGGCGATGGTGACCGCCACCGGCGACTTGATGTTGAGAGCCGCCCAGAGGGCCGCTGTCGCGGCGACGACGGCGATCAGCACGGAGACTCCGACGAGCAGGGGGTCGTAGGTCACGTCACCGTGCAGACGGACGGCCGCCATGCCCAGGTAGTGCATGCTCGCGACGCCGAGCCCGGTGGTGAGCCCGCCGGCCAGCAGCGCCCGGCCCCGGTCCCTGCTGTAGCCGACGGCGAAGACGCCCGCGCAGACGACGACCATGGCGACGAGCAGGCTCAGCAGCGTGAGCGGCACGTCGTAGCGGATGTCGGTGCCGGTGACGCCGAACCCGAGCATGGCCACGAAGTGCATGGTCCAGATGCCGGTGCCGATCGCCGAGGCGGCGGTGACGAGCCAGTTGCGGCGCGAGCGCCCGGTGGTGGCGAGCGCGCGGACGGTGCAGCGCAGACCGAGCGCGGCGCCTATGCAGGCCATCACGTACGACAGTGCGGGGGTCAGCCACCCCAGGGCTGCGTGGTCCAGGTGTCCCATGGCCCCGGGACGCTAGACCCGGCTGGGGCGCGCGACGGGGGCGCATTTCGAAAGGTTCTGGAATATGACGCAAGGATGTATCGGAACGATCGGGTCACGCTCGAACGTGTGCACTGAGGCGTCATCCCTGCCGGTGAGGAATCATGCGGTGCATGAGCGACGAGCAGACGCGTGTCCAGGAGTTCTTCACCGCCCGCGCCGCCGACTGGGACAGCCGGTTCCCCGACGACGGTCCGGCCTACGCGACCGCGGTCGCCGAGCTGGGACTGCGGACGGGTGACCGGGTCCTCGACGCGGGGTGCGGGACCGGACGCGCCCTGCCGCCGCTTCGAGCCGCCGTCGGGGCCTCGGGAGTGGTTCTCGGGGCCGACCTGACGCCGGCCATGCTGCGGGCGGCCGTACGGGCCGGGCGGGATCGTGACGGGCGGTTGCTGCTCGCGGACGTCGCCGCGCTGCCGCTGCGCTCGGAGTCTCTGGACGCCGTGTTCGGGGCGGGCCTCATCTCGCACCTCGGGAACCCGGCCGAGGACCTGCGGGAGATCGCGCGCGTGGTGCGCCCGGGCGGGATGCTGGCACTGTTCCACCCGATCGGCAGGGCGGCTCTCGCCGCACGCCACGGCCGCCCGCTCACCCCGGACGACCTGCGCGCCGAGCCCAATCTCCGTCCGCTGCTGGCCGGTTCCGGCTGGCGCCTGACGTCGTATGTCGACGAGGACTCCCGATTTCTGGCACTGGCCGTGCGCGAGGACTGATCACCGCGCACGACATGATCACCGCGCACGACGACGGAACATCGTGCACGACGACTGAACACCGTGGGCCAGGGCGGAGCCCGGGTGAAAGGCGAGCCGCCGGGTCACCTCACCCGGCCTCGGCGCCCGGCGCCGTGTGTCGCACGGGGCAGCCCCGGACGCCCGGGACAGGGCGGGTGCCCAGGTCGGCGATCCGGTAGCCGTTGGGGTAACCCTTGATCTCCCGGTTCTGGCGGGCGAAGTGCGGGGCCCGCCGGGGCGGCAGCAGGCGGACGGCACGGCCGCGGAGCCGGACCGCGCGACGCACCCACGCGCGCGTGGCGGCACTCGGCGGGGTGTAGCGGAAGGCGCGCAGCAGCGAGTCGTCGAGCAGCGCGAGGGTCGTGGTGCGCAGCAGGGGCGCGAGAGGGGCGGGGTACCAGGAGGCCATCAGGTCAAGCGTGGCGTCCGATACGCGCCGGGCGTCCTCGTCCCACGCGAAGTGGGCGGCCTCGTAGGAGTCGAGGCAGTTCTCGAACTCCTCGTAGGTCTCGGGGATGTCCTTGATGCCCATGTGTCGGCCCAGTGTGCGGTGGTGGACGACGCCGGCGACGGTCTCGTGGCGCGACAATCTGCGCCAGCCGTAGGCGTCGATCCACCGCTTGGGCATCACGACGAACGTGCAGAGTACGTAGCGCATGTCGTCGTCGCTGATGTCGTAGCTGCGGTGCATCTGGTTGATGCGGCGGATCGCGGTCCTGCCCTCGTCGCTGCCGAAGCCGTGCTCGACGATCGTGTCCAGGAGCAGCGAGGTGTCGTCGTAGCGCTTCTGCGCCCGGTCCGTGAGCTCCGCCGTCCGCGCGAGCAGCCGGCCGATGCTCGGGACGGCGTAGGTGCGGTACAGGGCCAGTTCCAGGGCTCGTGTGAAGTCCCACGGGAACTCGTACGCCACACTCAGCCGGTAGATCTCCGTGGCCTCCTCGTACGGGTCCATCCGCCGGATCTGTTCGAGGCGTGAGAAGCGCTTCACCGTGCCGTCCCCCTTCTGCCACAGGATGTGCAACTCTACGTTGGTCAGCGGGAGATGAACGACCAGGCAGGACAGGCGCACAGGGGGAAGGTGGTCACATGTGGGGCAGGTTCCGCAAAGCCGGGGGAAGGGACTCGCATGGACTGCGCACGGAGCCGAAGGCGGGCGGGGACAGGCGGCCGCACAATCTTTTCGAGGCCGCGGCGACCTATGTCACGGCGTGCGCGCAGGACGACCAGGAGCGGTCCGACGAGGCGGCCGGCTGGGTGTCGCCGGAGGCGCTGTCGTTCGGTGTGAACGAGCTGGCCTGCCGGGCCGTGATCGCGCTCGCCCGGGAGCGCGACGAGTCGCCGGAGACCGTCGCCCGCGCGCTGCTGGGGCTGCCGGCGGCGTGAGGGGGCGTTCCGGACGGTCGATTCGCCCCGTCCGCCGGAAAACTGCAGCTCCGAGCGCGCGGGCGAGGCCGTGACAAGGGGCTTCCAGGCGCATTAGGGTGCGCGCCGGTGGACGAACCGATGGGGAGGCTGGGATGGCCGGGACGGACGAGGAAGCCGTCGCCGCCGCGGACGATGCGCTCTATGTGCTCACGGCGGTGCTGCTGACGCCGGCGAAGTTCCCGAGTGTGCTCGGCGACGACTACCCCGAAGCATGCGCGGCGCTCGGTCTCGCGCCGCTCGCCGACGGCTACGGGCTGGTGCTCGGCCAGGACGGCGAGGGCGCCCGGTGGACGGTGGCCATCGACGACGTCTCCCTGGTGGCCGTCGCGATCGCGTCCTGGGACTGCGGCATGGAGTACGAGCTGTCGCCCGACGAACGCACGGTCGTCGCGGCCCTGCCCGGCTGGCCCCTCGCGGTGGCCGTCGCGGCCCCCGGGGTGCCCGCCCCGCACGATCCGGGCCCGGAGGCCGACGACCGGCCTCCGCTGACTCCTCCGGACGCCACCGTCTGGGGCCCGGCACAGCGGCGCCTGGGCGCGGATGAGATCGCACTGCAGTGGGCGGTGTGGCGGGAGCAGGTCGACGACGCGGACTTCCCGGCGCCGGGGCCCTCGGGGGCACCGGGCGACGGGGACGGGGCGGGCGACGGCCCGGACGAAGGCGGGGAGAGCGGGCAGAAGGGTGGCCACAGCGGCATCCGGCGGGTCCTCGCGGAGGCCCGCGCCTACATCGACTCACCACCGCCGCTGGGCCGGGTCCGGTCCTCCTTCGCACCGGGAGACGCCCGGACCCTGCGGGCCGACGGTCCGGGCTGGTCGCTCGTCGCCAGGACCGACGACATCGCCTTCGTACTGCTCGACGAGGAGCCCGGCGAGGTCCTGCCGGTCGGCCGAGGGCCGGAACTGCCGGGCCTCCTCGAAGCGCTCGACAAGATGGCCGTACGGCCGAACTGAGCCGGTCCGGCCGGCCCCGAGCGTCGGCCGGGCCGCACCGGGTCAGCGCCTCAGCGGCCGAGTTCCTTGCGGGTGGTGCGGCGGAGCCTGCGCCGCTGCGACGGATCCAGCGCGAGGTACGCGGCGGCCGGGACTCCCAGGATGATCAGGAGCGATGCCCACCAGGGCAGCCAGATCAGCAGGATGAGCCCGACCGCCACACCGCCTGCGGCGATCTTGGCGTTGTTCGACATGACTGTCGCCTCCTTCGCGGCCTCTGCCGCTCTCTGTCTCGACAACGGACCCGCGCTCACGGCGGTTCCGGACCGCGACCCTGAGACATCCCTGAGGTGCGACCCCGACACACCCCCGAGACCTCCATGGTGACCCAGTTCACAGCTCAGCCATACTCGTGTGCAGCGGGAGTGCTGTACTCTCGGCGACTCCATCCCACTAGTCAAACTTGAGGAATCCGCCATAGCCGAGCATCCGACTCCCCCGGCATCCTCCTCCGACCTCTCCGAACTGGCCCTTTGCCGCTCCGTGTTCCTGCCCGGCGACCCCGCGCGTACGGGCAGGGTCGCCTTCTGGCTGCCGGACGGCGCTTCCCCTCCGGCCGTGGCGTCCGCGCCCGTCACGGACCTGACCGTCGTCGTACCGCACGGCGGCGGCGTCGAGGAAGCACACGTGCCCGCCGCCCTGGTCCCGGTACGCACGGCCCTGCCGGTCCTCACCCGCGCGCGTGCCGACGGGCGGGGACACCGGTCCACCGTCTTCTGGGGCGCCGCGGCCCTGCACGCACTGCAGCTCGTGGCGCGCGGACTGCTGCTGCCGGGGCTGTCCCCGGCCGACCACGACGCCTGGCGCACCGGCCCCCTGCGCGCCGAGGACATCGAGGCCGTACGGCGCCTCGCCGCCTCGATGCCGCCCGAGGCGCACGCCGTGCCCCTGGAGAGCGCCGGGCCGCCGCGCCTGCCCGACCCGGAGCGGCTCCTGCGCGCCTTCCTCGACGCGGTCGCCGACACCCTGCCCCGCTCCCCCGCCGCGCCGCTGGTGTCAGGCGGCCCCGCCTACGCCGCGCCGGAGCCGGTGCGGATGCCCGAACAGCGCGCCTGGGCCGCCGAGGTCGCCGCGGGCCACGACGCGGGCGTGCGGCTGTCGTTGCGGATCGAGGCGGACGGCCTGGAGGAGACGGCGGCCCTCGACGCGGACGTGACGTTCCGGGCCGTGCCGCAGGTGCACAGCGTGAGCGACCCCGCGCTCGTCGCGGACGCGGCGGATGTCTGGGCCGGCGCCGGTGGCGAGGCCTTCGGCCCGCGCGCCCGGATGGACGTGCTGCTGGCCCTGCGCCGCGCGGCCCGGGCCTGGGCCCCGCTCACGCCGCTGCTGTCGGCGACCGTGCCGGACGCGGCCGAACTCGCCGACGAGGAGGTCACCGAACTTCTCGGCGCGGGCGCCCGAGCCCTCAGCGCCGCCGGGGTCGACGTGCACTGGCCGAAAGGGCTGACCCGCGAGTTCACCACGCGCGCGGAGGTGGGCCCTCCCGACGGCGACCCGGAGTCCGGCACGACCTTCACGGCCAGGCCGTCGTTCCTGTCCGCCGACGCGCTGCTCGCCTTCACCTGGTCGTTCGCCCTGGGCGACCGGCGGCTGGACCGCGAGGAACTGGACCGTCTCGCCGAGGCCAAGCGTCCGGTGGTGCGGCTGCGCGACCAGTGGGTCCTGATCGACCCCCAGGAGGTGCGCCTGGCCCGCACCCGGCAGGACCGCAAGGTGACACCGGTGGATGCCCTGGGCGCGGCCCTGACGGGCTGGGCGGAGGTGGAGGGCCACCGGGTCGAGGTACGGCCCACCGGATGGCTGGCCGCCCTGCGGGAGCGGCTCGCCGACCCCGAGGGGCTGCAGCCGGTGGAGCAGCCGGCCGCCCTCGCGGCCACCCTGCGGGACTACCAGCGGCGGGGCCTGAACTGGCTCTCCGGTATGACGTCGCTGGGCCTGGGCTGCTGTCTCGCCGACGACATGGGGCTCGGCAAGACGATCACGCTGATCGCCCTCCACCTGCACCGGCAGACCGAGTCGGAGTCCGCCGGACCCACCCTGGTGGTCTGCCCGACGTCCCTGATGGGCAACTGGCAGCGGGAGATCGAACGGTTCGCACCCGGCACCCCGGTGCGGCGCTTCCACGGCGCACGACGCGCCCTGGACGAGCCGGCCGACGGCGAGTTCGTGCTCACCACGTACGGCACGATGCGCCTGGACGCGCCCCGGCTCGCGGCAGTGCCCTGGGGCATGCTCGTGGCGGACGAGGCCCAGCACGTGAAGAACCCGTACTCCTCGACCGCGCGGGAGCTGCGTTCCATCGGGGCACGCGCGCGTGTGGCGCTCACCGGCACCCCGGTGGAGAACAACCTGTCGGAGCTGTGGGCGATCCTCGACTGGACGACTCCGGGGCTGCTGGGGCGGCTCGGCACCTTCCGCAAGCGGTACGCGGAGGCCGTCGAGGGCGGTCAGGACCCGGCCGCGGCCGACCGTCTGGCCCGGCTCGTACGGCCGTTCCTGCTGCGCCGCCGCAAGTCGGACCCGGGGATCGCGCCCGAGCTCCCGCCGAAGACGGAGACCGATCACGCCGTGTCGCTCACCCAGGAGCAGGCGGTGCTGTACGAAGCCGTGGTGCGCGAGGCGCTCGCGGAGATCTCCGGCACGGGCGACATGGCCCGCCGGGGCCTGATCGTGAAGCTGCTGACCGGCCTCAAGCAGATCTGCAACCACCCGGCGCAGTACCTCAAGGAGGAGCGTCCGGTGATCACCGGACGCTCGGGGAAGCTGGAGCTGCTGGACGAACTGCTCGACACGATCCTCGCCGAAGGGGCGAGCGTGCTGGTGTTCACGCAGTACGTGCAGATGGCCCGCCTGCTGGAGCGGCATCTGGCAGCCCGGGGCACGCCCTCGCAGTTCCTGCACGGCGGGACCCCGGTCACGGAACGCGAGGCCATGGTGCGCCGCTTCCAGGACGGTGATGCGCCGGTGTTCCTGCTGTCGTTGAAGGCGGCCGGGACCGGGCTGAACCTCACCCGGGCCGAGCACGTCGTGCACTACGACCGCTGGTGGAACCCGGCGGTCGAGGCGCAGGCGACCGACCGCGCGTACCGCATCGGCCAGACCCGGCCCGTGCAGGTGCACCGGATCATCGCGGAGGGAACCATTGAGGACCGCATCGCCGAACTGCTGCTGCGCAAAAGGGCGCTGGCCGACTCGGTCCTCGGCGTCGGCGAGGCGGCCCTCACGGAACTGACGGACGCGGAACTGGCGGATCTGGTCGAACTGCGAGGGGGCCTGCGATGACTCGGCACGAGGGCGACACGGAACGCACCTTCGCCGCGCTGCCGCCCGCGCACGGGCGGGGCTTCGCGCAGACCTGGTGGGGTCAGGCGTGGCTGACCGCGCTGGAGGGCACGGCTCTGGACTCGGCGCAGCTCAAGACGGGCCGCAGGCTCGCCCGCGCGGGTGCGGTCGGTGCGGTGTCGGTGCGCCCGGGGCGGCTCACGGCCGTCGTTCAGGACCGCGACCGTACGGCGCACCGGGCCGACGTCCTGCTGGCGGAGCTGTCGCCCGACCAGTGGGACCGCTTCCTGGACATGGCGGCGGAGCGGGCCGGACATGTGGCGGCGCTGCTGGACCGGGAGATGCCACCGCACCTGGTCGAGGACGCGGCGGACGCGGGCGTCGAGCTGCTGCCCGGCCTGGGCGATCTGGAACCGGCGTGCGACTGCGGGACCTGGGATCACTGCGCGCACACGGCGGCGCTCTGCTACCAGGTGGCACGGCTGCTGGACCAGGACCCGTTCGTGCTGCTGCTGATGCGCGGGCGCGCCGAAACGACCGTGCTGGACGGCCTCCAGACGCGTGGCGGCGGCATGTCCGCTCCCGAGCCCTCGGGGCCCTCGGGTGCGGACGCGGTGGAGGCGTACGCGGGCGGGGACATCCTGCCCCCGCTGCCGGCCCTGCCCGAACTCCCGGGCGAGCCGGGGGTGCCGCCGTCCCTGGACACCGAGACGCCGCCCGCTCCGGGGGTCGATCCGCACGCGCTGGAGTTCCTGGCCGCGCGGACCGCCGTCCGGGCCCACCGTCTGCTCACGGAGGCGCTCCGGGGCGGCTTCGACGCGGAACCGACGCTGACGCAGGACGTGGCTCGGCTGGCCGCGGGCGACCCCGGCCGGGAGGTGGCGGACCGGCTCGCCGACGGATCGGGACGCGGCCGGGACGGGCTGGCGGCGGCGGTCCGCGCCTGGCAGCACGGCGAGGCGGCCGCACTGTCCGTTCTCGACGAGGAGTGGCGTGTGGAGGGCGACACGCTCGCACGCGCGCGTGCCGCCCTGGAATCGGCCTGGGACACGGACGAACGACCGGAGCTGCGGGCGCACGGCAACCGCTGGACGGTCGTCGGGGCCCCGGTCCAGCTGCGCCTCGGCCGGGACGGCCGGTGGTGGCCCTACCGCAAGGAGCGCGGCCGGTGGCTGCCCGCGGGAGGCGCCGCCCAGGATCCGGCGACGGCCCTGGCGGCGGTGACAGCCGCGGCTTCGGCGGAGCTCCCGCCAGGAGAGGGGAGCTCCCTGTGAGGTTCCGGCGGCATGGCCCGGACTCCTCACCGTCGCCGACGTGTTCACCGAGGCGTACGCCTAGGTCTTCACGGCGCCGCCCTGGGAGCCCCGGGACCTGAGGCCTCCGCCCGGGGCGGGAGTTTCAGGGCACCAGGCCTCCGGGGTCCAGGGACGGGAGGAGCGATTCGAGGCCGCTGGGCAGGTCGCTCGGCAGTTGCGTCGGGACGCCCGAGGGCAGCCGGGTCGGCAGCTCGCTCGGCAACCTGGTGGGCAGCTCGGTGGGGATGCCGAAGGACGGGGCGGGAGTGCGGCTCGTGCTCTCGCCCGACGGCTCCTCGTCCGGCGAGTCGCCTCTGCCCGAGGCCATGAGCACGACGAGGGACACGGCCGCCGCGGCCACGAGCACGGCGAGCAGGACGAACAGCCTATTGCGGCGCCGGGGAGGTCCGGGCGGGTGCGGCGGTACGGGCGGCAGGGCCATACCGACCAGAGTCGCCGCGCACCGCGCGAGCCGGGAGGGGCGTGCGGAAGCTGATACCGACTCATGGCGTGGACCGCATGATTCCGGTGCGTGACGGGCTCGTCGGCCGGCCGGAGTGACCGGCCGACGGGCCCGTACGCGCGCGTGGTCTCAGCCACGGGCCCCCAGCAGATGGTCCATCGCCAGCTGGTCCAGGTGCTCGAACGCCATGCCGCGCGCGGCGGCCGCCTCCACGTCGAACGCCTCGAACGCCGACCGGTCGGAGAGCAGCGCCTGGAGGCCGTCCGCTGCGGTGGGCCGGGCCAGCTCGTCCAGGCGGGCCGCACGCAGGGCCTCCTGGACCTCCGGGTCGGCGCGGAAGGCGGCGGCGCGCTCCTTGAGGATGAGGTAGTTGCGCATGCACCCGGCCGCCGAGGCCCACACACCGTCGAGGTCCTCGGTCCGCGGCGGCTTGAAGTCGAAGTGGCGGGGCCCGGTGTAGCCCGCCGACTCCAGCAGGTCGACCAGCCAGAACGCGGCACGCAGATCGCCGGCGCCGAAGCGCAGGTCCTGGTCGTACTTGATGCCGGACTGGCCGTTGAGGTCGATGTGGAAGAGCTTGCCCGCCCACAGCGCCTGCGCGATGCCGTGCGGGAAGTTCAGGCCGGCCATCTGCTCGTGCCCGACCTCGGGGTTCACGCCGTACAGCTCCGGACGCTCCAGGCGCTCGATGAACGCCAGGGCGTGCCCGACGGTCGGCAGCAGGATGTCGCCGCGCGGCTCGTTCGGCTTCGGCTCGATCGCGAAGCGCAGGTCGTAGCCCTGGGAGGTGACGTACTCGCCGAGCAGGTCGAAGGCCTCCTTCATCCGGTCCAGGGCCGCGCGGACGTCCTTGGCGGCGCCGGACTCGGCACCCTCACGGCCACCCCAGGCCACGTACACCTCGGCACCGAGCTCGGCGGCGAGGTCGATGTTGCGGATGGTCTTGCGCAGGGCGTAGCGGCGCACGTCGCGGTCGTTGGCGGTGAACGCGCCGTCCTTGAAGACGGGGTGCGTGAAGAGGTTCGTGGTGGCCATCGGGACCTTCATGCCCGTGGCGTCCAGCGCCTGCCGGAAGCGCTTGATGTGCGCCTCACGCTCGGTGTCGCTCGAGCCGAAGGGGATCAGGTCGTCGTCGTGGAAGGTCACACCATGGGCGCCCAGCTCGGCCAGGCGCTGCACCGTCTCGACCGGGTCGAGGGCACGCCGCGTGGCGTCGCCGAAGGGGTCCCGTCCCTGCCAGCCGACGGTCCACAGGCCGAACGTGAACCTGTCCTCGGGGGTGGGCTGGTAGCTCATGCCGCGGCTCCTTGCTCGCTGGGGGTATTTCGTCATGCCGATTTACAAATTAGTATGCGAGCACCTCTCTGGGAAGAGACCAGGTGCCTCCGAACGGAGTCACGTGCCGCGCGCAGTAGGGAGAAGCCCGATGTCAGCAGCCGAGGGTCCGCTCGTCGTCGGTGTGGATTCGTCCACCCAGTCCACCAAGGCGCTGGTCGTCGACGCGTCCACCGGCCTGGTGGTCGCGAGCGGCCAGGCGCCGCACACGGTCTCCTCGGGGGCCGGACGCGAGACCGACCCGCGCCAGTGGTGGGACGCGCTGTGCGAGGCCCTGAGCCAGTGCGGTGAGGCGGCGCACGAGGCCGCCGCGGTGTCGGTCGGCGGGCAGCAGCACGGCCTGGTCACCCTGGACGGCCGGGGCGAGCCGGTGCGGCCCGCCCTGCTGTGGAACGACGTGCGTTCGGCGCCGCAGGCCCGCCGGCTCACGGAGGAACTGGGTGGCGCGAAGTTCTGGGCCGAGCGCACCGGAAGCGTGCCCGCCGCCTCGTTCACGGTCACCAAGTGGGCCTGGCTGGCCGAGCACGAGCCGGAGGCGGTGCGGGCCACGAAGGCCGTGCGGCTCCCCCACGACTACCTCACCGAGCGCCTCACCGGGCAGGGCACCACCGACCGCGGCGACGCCTCCGGGACGGGCTGGTGGGCGTCCGGGACGGAGGCGTACGACGAGGAGATCCTGGCGCACGTGGGGCTCGACCCGGCCCTGCTGCCCCGTGTGGTCCGGCCCGGCGAGGTGGCGGGCACGGTCCGCGACGGCCATGACCTGCCGTTCTCCCGGGGCACCCTGGTCGCGCCCGGCACGGGGGACAACGCCGCCGCGGCGCTGGGCCTCGGGGTGCGGCCCGGCGTGCCGGTGATGAGCCTCGGCACCTCGGGCACGGTGTACGCCGTGTCGCGGCACAGGCCCGCCGATCCGAGCGGCACGGTGGCGGGTTTCGCCGACGCCCGCGGTGACTGGCTGCCGCTGGCCTGCACTCTCAACTGCACCCTCGCCGTCGACCGCGTCGCGGCGCTGCTGGGTCTTGACCGCGAGGCGGTGGAGCCCGGCACGGCCGTGACGCTGCTGCCCTACCTGGACGGCGAACGCACCCCGAACCTGCCGAACGCCTCCGGCCTGCTGCACGGCCTGCGTCACGACACGACCGCCGGCCAGTTGCTCCAGGCCGCCTACGACGGTGCCGTGCACTCCCTGCTCGGGGCACTCGATCTGGTCCTCGACGAGGACGCGGACCCGTCGGAGCCGCTGCTGCTGATCGGTGGCGGCGCCCGGGGCACCGCCTGGCAGCAGACCGTGCGGCGGCTGTCGGGGCGTCCCGTGCAGGTGCCCGCGGCCAAGGAGCTGGTCGCGCTCGGCGCCGCCGCGCAGGCGGCGGGCCTGCTGACCGGGGAGGACCCGGCAGCGGTCGCGCGGCGCTGGGACACGGCCGCCGGGCCGGTGCTCGACGCCGTCGAACGGGACCAGGAGACGCTGGCCAGGATCGCCGGGGTACTCTCCGACGCGGCTCCGCTGCTGGAGCGGCCCACCGACACCCACTGAGGACTGGCGTCAGGCATGACCGCACCCCTGCACGAGGCACGCCCCGCCGGTCCGGGACGCGCACTGCCCGACACCCAGCAGGGCATGCGCCGCCGCAATCTCGCCCGCGTCCTGCACGCCGTCCGCGCCGAGGGGCCGCTGTCCCGGGCCGCCGTCGCCTCACGGATCGGCCTGACCCGGGCGGCGGTGTCGACCCTCGTCGACGAGCTCATCCGCTCGGGACTGCTGGAGGAGCTGGGGCCCGAGCGACCCGGCCGGGTGGGCCGCCCGGGCTCCGCGCTCGCCGTCAGCGGACGCGGCCCGGCCGGCATCGGCGCGGAGGTCGGCGTCGACCATCTCGCGGTCTGCGCCGTCGACCTGCGCGGCACGACCCGGTCCCGGGCGATACGGCAGGGAGCGAACCGCGGCCGCTCCCCACAGCCCGTGCTCGAGGAACTCACCGAGCTGATCCGGCAGGTGGTCGCCGAGGCCGAGAGTGAAGGCCTGTGGCCGGCCGGACTCGCCGTGGCCGTGCCGGGCCTGGTGGCGCGCGACGCCCGGACCGTCGTGCGCGCCCCGAACCTCGGCTGGCGGGACACGGACCTCGGCGAGCTGCTGCCGGCGGACCTCCCACTGACCGTGGACAACGAGGCCAACTTCGGCGCCCTCGCCGAGCTGTGGCTGGGCGACGGCACGCCCCGCGACTTCCTGCACGTCTCGGCGGAGATCGGGATCGGCGCGGCGGTCGTGGTGGATGGCGGGCTGCTGCGCGGAACCCGCGGATTCGCGGGCGAGTTGGGACACGTGCCGGTCCAGCCGGACGGGCCGGAGTGCGCCTGCGGAGGACGAGGCTGCCTGGAGCAGTACGCCGGCGAGGAGGCCGTGCTGCGCGCGGCCGGTCTGGAACCCGGCGAGGACCGGGTCGGGTTGCTGGCGGGACGCGCCGCGGACGGCGACGAGAACGTTCGCCGTGCCCTGCTCGACGCGGGGACGGCGCTCGGCGTGGCCCTGACCGGAGCGGTCAACCTGCTCGACCCGCAGAGCGTGGTCCTGGGCGGGGAACTGTCCGGGCTGGCGCCCTGGCTGCTGCCCTCCCTGCGGGACGAGCTGTCCCGTCGTACGGCGGGTCCGGCCTGCCCCGTGTCCGTGTCCGGGCTGGGCCCTCAGGGGCCGCTGCTGGGGGCCGCGCACTCGGTGGTGCGGGCGGTGCTGGACGATCCGGCGGCCGCCGCCGGGCAGGCCTGAGACAGGCCCTCGAGAGCAGTCACCAGCACCTCGCCGACACCCCGAATCACCCGACTGGGTGAGGGAGTTGTCCACATCCACGGGCCCGTCCACCGCATCGCACCGCCTCCGCGCGGCCGGCCGCCGGGAGCCGTAACTTGATCACCGCGGGCCGCGACCACAACGGCCGCCGCTCGCCGCAGTCGATCAAGGAACACCCTCCCGTCGAGCCCGGAAGAGGCACACGCTCATGGCACGGATCTCCTCCTTCCCCAGCAGGCGCGGCATCCTCGCAGGCGCCGCCCTCACCGCCGTCCCGTCCGTCCTGCTCACCGGCGCCCGGGTCGGCGCCCGGCCGCAGGCCGTCGACCACCCGGGAGCGGCATGGCATCCGGCCGGGCGCGGCAACTACACGCCGTCGAACCGCCCGCGCGCCCATCCGCTGCACTACGTGATCATCCACGTGGCGCAGACGACGTACTCCGGCACCTTGTCCGTCTTCCGCAACCCCGAGGAGAAGGTGTCCGCGCACTATGTGGTGCGCTCGTCCGACGGGCGCGTGGCGCAGTGCGTGCGCGAGTCCGACATCGCGTGGCACGCGGGGAACTGGGACTACAACACCCGCAGCATCGGCATCGAGCACGAAGGCTGGGTGGACCGGCCCGGCTACTTCACCGACGCCATGTACGAGCGGTCGGCCCGGCTCACCGCGGCGATTTGCGCGAGGTACGGCATCCCGAGGAACCGCGCGCACATCATCGGCCATCACGAGGTACCGGGCAGCGACCACACCGACCCGGGCCGGCACTGGGACTGGAAGCGCTACATCGGACTCGTCAAGTCCGCCTGAAACGACAGTGGTAGCCGGGCGGTCCACCTCACGTCCCGGTTACAAATCGTTCAACCTCTGGTTGCGGACGGGTGAGCAGGCGACGATGGGGCCATGACTCTGGCCCAGCGCGCCATGGAGCGCCTGCAGGCCTGGCCCGACCTGATGGTGGGCCCGGCGGGTTGCGGTACCGGAAGGGCACTCCGTTCCGTCCGTGACGAGATCGTCCATTTCCACTCCTCACGGGACGTGGACCTCCACCTCACTCGCCGCGCCATCCAGCGCTTCCACTACGACCTCGCCGGTTCGAGCGCGATCCACCTGCTGCCCGGATCGGGCTGGGTGACGGTCCACCTCGACTGCGAGGCGGACATCGACCTGCTGCTGAGTCTGGTGAGCATCGCGCTCAAGGCCCACCAGAACCCGCCCGTCGACGACGCGGGGCCCCGGCGCACGGGGTGCAACTTCCGCCGGGTGACGGTGCTGCCGCGTGATGCCGTGGCGGGTGGCTGAGCCTCGGCGGTCGAACCGGAGGCGGTCGATGCCGAGGGGCGGGACGCGTACGGAGCACATCGTCCGGAACGGGGCATGGTGCTGCCCGAAGCGGCGGGTGTCGACTGGGGCTCGTGTGCGGTGCGCAGGCTCTCACCGCGTGGCGGCCCGTCTGCCGATCGACCACACGCCCACGCATTTCACCTCGTACGACACGGGAACGGGTGACGGCTGAAGCACCCAGAGGGGTGCGTTTTTTCAGCCGTTCCCGCGTGGTCGGCGCTCAGCCACCCTGCCGGGTCGGCGTGGTCTGATGCACTGCCCCTGAGGTCCGCACGGTTGACGAGGCATCAGGGGGCACGGTGACAGGTCGGCACAGGCGCGCGGGAGCGGGCAGAGCGGTACTGGCGTTTCTCACGGCGTTCGGCGCGCTGACCGGCGCGGCCCTGGCCGGGGCGGCTCCGGCCGGCGCCGTCCAGAAGGGCGGACGGGTCGCGCCGGGCGTGACGTACGAGGAGTTCGACATCCAGGCGGCCAAGGGGGTGACGCACGCACATGTGCTGAAGGTCGACCTGGGCAACCCTCAGGTGCGGGTCGATCTGCTGTACCCGGGGGCGGTGGCCTCGCGCGCCCAGGTCTCGGCGATGGCGAACACCCAAGGGGCGGTCGCCGGTGTCAACGGCGACTTCTTCAACATCAGCGAGACACAGCATCCGGGCGTCGAGGCGACCGGGGCGAGTGTGGGACCGGCGATCGCCGCCGGGCGGACGCTCAAGGCGGCCGTGCCGGACGGCCAGCGTTTCGGTCCGGCCCTGCCGCCGGGCACCAGCACCCGGGACGTGTTCGGCGTGGACGGTGACGGCCGGGCACGGCTGGACCGGCTGGCGCTCGCCGGTGCGGTCCGTACGGCCGAGACCGAGCTGCCTCTCGGCGGGCTCAACCAGTACGCGCTCGCTGTGGGTTCGGTCGGCGCGTTCACCTCGGAGTGGGGCAGCGCCTCCCGGGTCCGCGCGACGTGCGGCACGGACACGGACCGCGCCGCCCCGTGCAGCACGGACGTCCACGAGGTGACGGTCCGCGACGGCAAGGTCGTCTCGGCCGCCGACACCCCGGGCGGCGGCCCCATCGCGGCGGGGACCACCGTGCTGGTCGGCCGGGAGGCGGGCGCTCAGCACCTGCGCAAGCTCTCCGCCGGTGAGACGGTCGAGGTCGAGCACAGCCTCGTGGCGGCCACGGACGGCGCCGCGTACCGGCTCGCCGTCGGCGGCTACCCGGTTCTCACCGGCGGGCAGCCGCTTCCGGGGCTCGACAGCACGACGTCGGCCGTCCGTACGGCCGTGGGGATCGCCGACAGCGGACGGCGTGTGCTGCTGCTCGCGCTGGACGGTGCCGCCGCCTACCGCAGCGGACTGACGATCGCCGAAGTCGCCGCCACCATGCGGGACCTGGGCGCCGAGGACGCCTTCAGCCTGGACGGCGGCGGATCGTCGACCCTGGTCGCCCGGAAGCCGGGCGTGAGCGAGGTCTCGGTGCGCAACCACCCCAGCGGCGGCGCCGAACGCCCCGTCCCCAACGGCATCGGCGTGTTCTCCGGGTGATGTCAGGGCCGCAGACCGCTGACGATGTCCGCCGTCGCCGTGAGGCCGCTGTGGATGGTGGGGGCGATGCTGGTGCTGGCCAGGTAGAAGCCGAGCAGCAGGCAGACCAGCGCGTGGGAGATCTTCAGCCCACCGTTGCGCAGGAAGATCACCGCCAGGATCACGAGCAGCAGCACCACAGAGATGGAAATGGCCATCGTCAACTCCTCCGCCACGCCGCCATGTCCGGTTCACGGCGTTCGGCCGCAAGTGTGGCGTAGCGAAGGGTTCGTCCGGGCGGCTGACCTGTCCGCCGAACGTGTGGTGTTCTGCCGCTCTAGGCCGCCCGGCGGGTGTCGAGGAACGCCTCCAGTCCGGCGAGGTCGTCGGTGTTGAGGTGGTCGACGCCGGCGGCGAGCAGTTCGCCCCACAGCGCGTCGCGGGCCGGCCCGGCCAGGTCCGGGGTCGCCCAGAACCGCACCTTCTGACCGCGCTTGTGGGCGGTCCTCACGATGCCCCGCAGCTTGTGCCGCTCGGCGTCGGGGAACGGGCCCACGCCCCGCCAGGTGAAGTTGAGCGTCCAGTTGTCGCTGATCAGGGGGATGAAGGAGGCGGGCGCCTGGCTGCCGAGGTCGGCGAGGCGGCCGTCGTAGAGGGCGCGCCGGACGGTCTGAGCCTCCATGGGTGCGCGGGCGGCGCGATCGCCCGAGACCACGACGGTGACCGGACCTCGGTGGACGCGTCCGTGGGCGTACGTGGTGAACAGGCGCCGATGGCGCCGGAGGTGCCGGTCGAGTGCGAGGTACGTCGACGCGCCCTCGGTCTTGATGTCGACGAGCAGTTGGAGCGTTCCGCTGTACCCCCGGTACACCGAGCCGTGGTTGGCGCGGACGCGGGCGGCGAGCGGGTCGAGGTAGAGGGAGTCGAGGGTGCGGGACGGGTCGAGGTCCTCCGGGTCGTGGGCGACGAGGAGTTGGTCGCCCACGAGGTAGATGTCGGCCTCGACGCTGCCGAAGCGGTGGTCGAGAGCGTCGAACAGGGGACGCGGGTGCTCGTAGTCGTTGTGGGCGTGGGCGCGCCACAAGGGGCGGGGCCGGTGCGTGCGTTCGTGGGCCGACGTGGGTGCGGCCGGGAGGGCGATCGAGCCCGCGAGGGCTGCGCCGAGGGTGGTGAGGGCTCGGCGACGGGTGGTGAGGGCCATGCTCTGCCTCCCTGGAGGTGCCGTACGGGAACCCTGTGAGTATGGGGTCCAGGTCGGCTCAAGGAGCAGGGCCCTGCGCGGAGTTGGCCGGACCGCCGCTACGCGTTCACTTCACCGGGCCGGGGCGCTGGGAGGGGCGCACGAAAAGGCCCGCCCCTGACGGGACGGGCGTTTCCGGGCCACCTTCGGGCTCCCCCGGGCCTTGTGGCTCCCCCGCTCTCCGGCGGGGATGTCGCCCGGTGCCGGGCGGACGGGCGTCAGGGGGCCTGCAGATCGACCAGGCCGGCCAAGGCCTCCCGGTGGGCGCCGGCGGTGCCGTAGGCGATCGAGTCGGCCTTCGCGCGCTTGAGGTAGAGGTGGGCGGGGTGCTCCCATGTCATGCCGATGCCGCCGTGCAGTTGCAGGGTCTCCTCGGCGGCGTGCACCGCCACGGGCGCCGCGTAGGCCTGGGCGACGGTGACGGCCACGTCGACGTCCTCGCCGGTGGTCAGGGCGTCGGCGGCGTTGCGGGCGGCCGCGCGGGTGTTGACGACCTCCAGCCACAGCTGGGCCAGCCGGTGCTTGAGCGCCTGGAAGCCGCCGACGGGCCGGTTGAACTGCTTGCGTTCCTTCAGGTAGCGGACGGTCTCGGTCAGCGTCCACTCGGCCAGCCCGCACTGCTCCGAGGCGAGCAGTCCGGCCCCGGCGCGCAGGGCCCGGCGCACGGCCGGTTCGGCGTCGCCCAGGAGCCGGCCCGGCGCTCCGTCGAGGCCGACGGTCGCGAGCGGCCGGGTCAGGTCCAGGGACGTCTGGGGGGTGACGGTCGCGGCCGAGGCGTCGACCGCGTACAGGCCGCCGTCGTCGGCGGGCACGAGGAGGACGTCCGCCACGACCGCGTCGGCGATGCCGGTCAGTTCCCCGTGCAGGGCGCCGTCGTCGTGCCGGACGGTCCGGTAGGCGGCGCCCGGTGCGACGTCGAGGGCGACCGCGAGGGCGCCGATCGTCCTCCCGGTCGCGAGGTCGCGGAGCAGGTCGTCGGTGCCGCAGGCCAGCAGGGCCTCGGTGGCGACGACCGCGCTCGTCAGATACGGCACGGGCGCGACCGCGCGGCCCAGTTCCTCCAGCACCACGGCGGCTTCGCGGTGGGTGGCGCCCTGGCCGTCGAGTTCCTCGGGCACCAGCAGGCCGGCGAGGCCCATGCCGTCGGTCAGGGCCTTCCACAGGGCCCGGTGGTGCGGGGCGTCCGACTCGGCGCGGGCGATGACGCCGGGGGCGTCGCAGTGGTCGGTGAGCAGGTCGCGGACGGCGGCGCGCAGCGCCTCTTCCTCTTCCGAGTACAACAGGTCGCTCATCGGGCGAGGTCCTTCCAGGCGACGTCCTTGTCGGTGCGCGGCTCGGCGGGCAGGCCGAGGACGCGCTCGGCGACGATGTTCAGCAGGACCTCACTCGTCCCGCCCTCGATGCTGTTGCCCTTGGAGCGCAGGTAGCGGTAACCGGCGTCGCGGCCGGTGAAGTCGACCAGCTCCGGGCGCCGCATGGTCCAGTCGTCGTACACCAGGCCCTCCTCGCCGAGGAGTTCCACCTCCAGGCCGCTGATCTCCTGGTTGAGGCGGGCGAAGGCCAGCTTCATGCCGGCGCCCTCGGGGCCGGGCTGGCCCACGACGAGCTGCTGGCGCAGCCGCTCGGCGGTGAGGCGGGAGACCTCGGCCTCCACCCAGAGCTTCAGCAGCCGCTGGTGCAGGTCGTGCGTGCGCAGCTCGGGCCGCTCGCGCCAGGTCTTCGAGATCGGGCCGATCATGCCGCCCTCGCGGGGCAGTCGCATGCCCCCGATGGCGACGCGTTCGTTGTTCAGCGTGGTCTGGGCGACCTTCCAGCCGTCGCCGACCGCACCGAGGCGCCGCGCGTCCGGGATGCGGACGTCGGTGAGGAACACCTCGTTGAACTCGGCCTCGCCGGTGATCTGCCGCAGCGGCCGTACCTCGACGCCCGGGTCGGTCATGTCGCAGACGAAGTACGTGATGCCCCGGTGCTTGGGCACCTCCGGGTCGGTGCGGGCGATGAGGATCGCCCAGCGGGCCACATGGGCGCTGGACGTCCATACCTTCTGCCCGTTGACCACCCACTCGTCGCCCTCGCGGACGGCCCGTGTGCCCAGTGCGGCCAGGTCGGACCCGGCGCCGGGCTCGCTGAACAGCTGGCACCAGACCTCCTCCCCCGTCCACAGGGGCCTCAGGTACCGCCGCTTCTGCTCGTCGGTGCCGAAGCCCAGAATGGTCGGAGCGGCCATGCCGAGGCCGATGCCGATGCGCCGCGGGTCGTTGTCGGGCGCCCCGGCGGCCTCCAGTTCGGCGTCCACGACGCCCTGGAGGGATCGGGGAGCACCCAGCCCGCCGAGGCCCTCCGGGTAGTGCACCCAGGCCAGTCCGGCGTCGAAGCGGGCCCGGAGGAAGTCCAGCCGGTCGGTGGAGGCCGGCGGGTGGGCGGCCAGCAACTCCCGGGTGCGGCGGCGCAGTTCCTCGGTGTCGGTCATGCTGTCTCCTCCATGACGACCGCGACCCGGCCGGTGGTCAGACCGTCCGCCACCTTCTGCACGGCGCTCGCCGCCGAGCCGAGCGGCACCCGCTCGCTCACCAGCGGCTTGATCGCCCCCCGGGCGGCCAGCTCGGTGAGCTGCTCGTGGCAGTGCTGGACCAGCTTCGGGTTCTTGGTGTTGTACAGGCCCCAGTGCAGGCCGAGGATCGAGTAGTTCTTCACCAGGGCGTGGTTCAGGCCGGGGCTGGGGATCGTGCCGCTGGCGAAGCCGACGACGACGATACGACCCTCGAAGGCGACGGTCTTGGCGGACTGTGTGTAGGCCTCGCCGCCGACCGGGTCGTAGATCACGTCGGCGCCCCGGCCGCCGGTGGCCTCCTTGACGGCGGCGACGACGTCCTCGGAGCGCCGGTCGATCACGACGTCACAGCCGAGCTCGCGGGCGACGGCCGCCTTCCCGGAGCCGCCGACGACACCGATGACGGTGGCACCGGCGGCCTTCCCGAGCTGCACGGCCGCGCTGCCGACCCCTCCAGCGGCAGCGTGGACGAGCAGGGTCTCGCCGGCCTCCAGACCGGCCCGGCGGTGCAGACCGAACCAGCCGGTCTGGTAGCCGATGTGCAGGGCCGCGGCCTCGGCGTCGTCGAGGGCGTCGGGCGCGGGCAGGAGCGCGGCGGCGTCCGCGACGGCGTACTCGGCGAAGCCTCCGTGGGGCAGCGCGGGGTTGGCGATCACCCGGCGGCCGTCCTCGGTCTCCCCGCAGATCTCCACGCCCGGGGTGAACGGCAGCGGCGGCCTGACCTGGTACTGGCCGCGGCACAGCAGGGCGTCCGGGAAGTTGATGTTGGCCGCCCGCACCTTCAGCAGGACCTGGCCGTCACCGGGCGTGGGGGGCTCCACGTCCTGGAGCCGCATCACCTCGCCCGGCTCACCGTTCTCGTGCACTTGCCATGCCTGCATGCGGGGCCTCCACGGGGGACTGCTTCGTCTGACCGGGGTCGGTTCGCATACTAAGCGGTCGCTTGCCCATCAGGGAACCGTCTCCGGGCAATCTCCCGCGCGGAGGTCTCCCGTCCGCCACAGCCGTCGGTCAAACCATCCGTCACAGCCGTCCGCCACGGCCGTCCGTCACAGCCGTCCGTCACGGCCGTCCGTCACGCGCCCTTCGGCCGGGCCCGCACATGCATCCGCTCGCCCTGCGGCCCGAACAGACTGAGGAACTCCACGGGCCCCTCCCCCGTCGACCCGAACCAGTGCGGCACCCGGGTGTCGAACTCGGCGGCCTCCCCCGCCGTGAGCACCACGTCGTGCTCGCCCAGCACCAGACGCAGCTTCCCGGACAGCACGTACAGCCACTCGTAGCCCTCGTGCGTCCGCGGTTCCGGTTCTTGTCTGCGCCGGGGTTCCAGGACCTTGTAGGCCTGGAGGCCGCCGGGCTGGCGGGTGAGCGGCCAGTGGGTGCGGCCGCCCATCACGATCGGCTTGGAGCGCACCCGCGGATCGCCGGTCGGCGGAGCGCCGACCAGTTCGTCCAGGGCCACCTGGTGGGCGCGCGCGATCGGCAGCAGCAGTTCGAGACTGGGTTTGCGCAGACCGGACTCCAGCCGCGAGAGGGTGCTGACGGAGATGCCGGTGGTCTCGGACAGCGCCGCCAGGGTCACCTCCCGGTCCTTCCGCATCTGCCGCAGCCGGGGGCCCACGCCCGCGAGTACCTCGTCCGTCGTCATGGACGTATTGCAGATTCGGCAAAGCCGTTTGTCAATCCCGCAGTGCCGGGAGGACGCTCGGCAGCGGAGGTGGTCGTATGACCGAGAAGTACGCGGTGGTCGTCATCGGCGGGGGCGCGGCGGGCCTGTCCGCCGGGCTGGTGCTGGGGCGGGCCCGGCACCGCACGCTGGTGGTCGACGCGGGTGAGCCGCGCAACGCGCCGGCCGCGCACATGCAGGGCTATCTGTCCCGGGACGGCATGCCGCCCGCCGAGTTCCTGGCCGTCGGCCGGGAGGAGATCGCGCGCTACGGCGTGGAGCTCGTGCGGGACCGGGTGGTGGAGGTGACGAGGGGCGAGGACTTCACCGTGGTGCTGGCCGGTGGGCGGACGGTTCGGGCCCGGCGGCTGGTCGTCGCGACGGGGCTGAAGGACGAGCTGCCCGCGGTCGCCGGGGTCGCCGAGCGGTTCGGCCGGGACGTGCTGCACTGCCCGTTCTGCCACGGCTGGGAGGTGCGCGACCAGCCGTTCGGGGTGCTGGCGACGAGCCCGGCGAGCGTGCACCAGGCGCTGATCGTGTCCCAGTGGTCGAAGGACGTGCGGTTCTTCCTGCACACGGTCGCCGAGGAGGAGCTGTCCGACCAGGACCTGCGCCGGCTCGCCGCGGCCGGGGTGGACGTGGTGCCGGGGGAGGTCGCGGAGCTGGTGGTCGAGGACGACCGGCTCACCGGCATCCGGCTCACCGACGGTACGGCGCACTCCCGCTCGGTGCTGTTCGTCGCCCCGCGCCCCGTTCCGCAGACCGGCCTGCTGGAGCGGCTGGGTGCCGAGCTGCACGAGACGCCGTTCGGCGCGTATCCGGTCGTCGACGCGACCGGCCTGACGACGGTGCCGGGCGTGTGGGCCGCGGGCAACGCGATCGGCTTCGCCGAGCAGGTGGTGCACGCGGCGAGCGGCGGGTACCGGGCGGCGTCGGCGATCGTCGGGGACCTGCTGATGACCGACCTCGACGCGGCGGTCCAGGTGTAGAGGCACCGCACCCGGTGCACCATGACTGCATGCTGCTGCACCGGCTGGCCCGAGTGTCCCGGGAGGTCGCCGCCACGTCGGCGCGGTCCCGCAAGACGGCCCTGCTCGCGGAGCTCTTCCGGGACGCCGAGGCCGACGACGTGCCGATCGTGATCCCGTATCTGGCCGGGCGGCTGCCGCAGGGCCGGATCGGCGTCGGCTGGAAGATGCTCGGCCGCCCGGTCGCCCCGGCCGCCGAACCGGGCCTGACCGTGCGGGAGGTGGACGCCCGGCTGTCCGAGCTCGCCAAGGTGTCCGGCCCCGGCTCCCAGGCGGAACGGGCCCGGCTGGTCGGGGAGTTGATGGGCGCGGCCACCGAGGACGAGCAGCGGTTCCTGCTGGGGCTGCTCACCGGTGAGGTCCGGCAGGGCGCGCTGGACGCGGTGGCGGTCGAGGGCCTGGCCCAGGCGACCGGCGCGCCGTCCGCCGACGTGCGGAGGGCCGTGATGCTCGCGGGGTCCCTCCAGGCGGTGGCCGAGGCACTGCTGGCGGACGGCCCCGCCTCCCTCGACCGCTTCGGCCTGACCGTCGGCCGCCCGGTCCTGCCGATGCTGGCGCACAGCGCCTCCTCGGTGGCCGAGGCGGTGGACAAGCTGGGCCCTTGCGCGGTGGAGGAGAAACTGGACGGCATCCGCGTGCAGGTGCACCGCGACGGCGGCACCGTTCGGCTCTACACCCGCACCCTCGACGACATCACCGACCGCCTGCCGGAAGTGACGGCCGCCGCCCTTCGGTTGCGGGGCGAGCGGTTCATCCTGGACGGCGAGGTGATCTCCTTCGACGAGGAGGGACGCCCCCGGTCGTTCCAGGAGACCGCCGGGCGCGTCGGCTCCCGTACGGACGTGGCGACGGCCGCCCGCGCGGTGCCGGTCTCCCCCGTGTTCTTCGACGCCCTGTCCGTGGACGGCCAGGACCTGCTGGACCTGCCCTTCGCCGAGCGGCACGCCGAGCTGGCCCGCCTGGTGCCCGAGCCGATGCGGGTACGGCGCACGCTGGTGTCCGGCCCGGACGACACGCCCACCGCGGAGGAGTTCCTCGCCGAGACCCTGAAGCGCGGCCACGAGGGCGTCGTCGCCAAGGCACTCGACGCCCCCTACAGCGCGGGCCGGCGCGGGGCGTCCTGGCTGAAGGTGAAGCCCGTCCACACCCTCGACCTGGTGGTCCTGGCCGCCGAGTGGGGCCACGGCCGCCGCACCGGCAAGCTCTCCAACCTCCACCTGGGCGCCCGCACCACCGACGGTGGCCTCGCCATGCTCGGCAAGACCTTCAAGGGCATGACCGACGCGATGCTCACCTGGCAGACCGAACGGCTCCAGCAGCTCGCCGTCGACGACAACGGCCACGTCGTGACCGTCCGCCCGGACCTCGTCGTCGAGATCGCCTACGACGGGTTGCAGCGCTCCACCCGCTACCCGGCCGGCGTCACCCTGCGCTTCGCCCGCGTGATCCGCTACCGGGAGGACAAGCGCCCCGAGGACGCCGACACGGTGGAGACACTCCTGACCGCGCACCCGGAAGTGAAGCCGTGAAGCGCAGCGCCGGCCTGCTGCTCTTCCGCCGCACCGGCGACGGCCTCGAAGTCCTGCTCGGCCACATGGGCGGCCCGTTCTTCGCCCGGCGCGACGCCGGGGCGTGGACCGTGATCAAGGGCGAGTACGAGCCGGGCGAGCCCGCATGGGAGGCCGCGCGCCGCGAGTTCCGGGAGGAGCTGGGGCTCCCCCCGCCCGATGGCGAGGCCCTCGACCTCGGCGAGGTCCGGCAGACCAACGGCAAGATCGTCACGGCGTGGGCGGTCGAGGCGGACCTCGACCCGGCGACGATCGCGCCCGGCACCTTCCGGATGGAGTGGCCCCCGAGGTCGGGGCGGCTCCAGGAGTTCCCCGAGCTGGACCGGGTGGCGTGGTTCGGCCCGGACCGGGCCCGCGCGGTGATCGTCACGGCGCAGGCGGCGTTTCTCGACCGCCTGGCGGAGCACTCGCCCTGAGGAGACGCTCCCGCGTTGCGGTCCCCTCCGCCGCGCGGGAAGGTCGAGACACAGCCCGCTCCGAGGGAGGTCAGCCATGCCCATCGCAACGGTGAACCCGGCGAACGGCGAGACGCTCAAGACGTACGAGGCCATGGGCGAGGAGGAGATCGAGCGCCGGCTCCAGCTCGCGGAGGCGACGTTCCGCACGTACCGGACGACGACCTTCGCCGAGCGGGCCCGGCTGCTGCACCGGGCCGCCGACCTGCTCGAAGAGGACCAGCAGGACGTCGCCCGGGTGATGACCACCGAGATGGGCAAGCCGATCCAGCAGGCCCGCGCCGAGGCGGCGAAGTGCGCCAAGGCCATGCGCTGGTACGCCGACCACGCCGAGGAACTGCTCGCCGACGAGGAACCCGCCGACGCCGACGTGAAGGACTCCGGCGCCTCGCGCGTACGGGTCCGCTACCGGCCGCTCGGCCCGGTGCTGGCGGTCATGCCGTGGAACTTCCCGCTGTGGCAGGTGGTCCGCTTCGCCGCGCCCGCGCTGATGGCGGGCAACGTGGGCCTGCTCAAGCACGCCTCGAACGTCCCGCAGACGGCCCTGTACCTGGAGGACCTCTTCCACCGGGCGGGCTTCACCGAGGGCGCCTTCCAGACGCTGCTGATCGGCTCCGCCGCGGTCGACGAGATCCTGCGCGACGAGCGGGTCAAGGCGGCCACGCTCACCGGCAGCGAGCCGGCGGGCCGTGCGGTCGCCTCCACCGCCGGGGAGATGATCAAGAAGACGGTGCTGGAGCTGGGCGGCAGCGACCCGTTCGTCGTGATGCCGTCCGCCGACATCGACCGGGCAGCGAAGGTCGCGGTGACCGCGCGGGTGCAGAACACCGGGCAGTCCTGCATCGCGGCGAAGCGGTTCATCGTCCACACGGACGTCTACGACGCCTTCGCCGAGCGGTTCGCCGAGGGCATGAAGGCGCTGAAGGTCGACGACCCCCTGTCCGACGACACCGAGGTCGGGCCGCTCTCCAGCGAGCAGGGCCTGCGTGATCTGGAGGAACTGGTCGACGACGCGGTCCGCAGCGGGGCCCGGGTGCTGTGCGGTGGCGAACGGCCGGACGGGCCGGGCTGGTACTACACGCCGACGATCCTCACCGGCATCACCCGCGAGATGCGGATCCACCGGGAGGAGGCGTTCGGGCCGGTCGCGACGCTGTACCGGGCGGCCGACCTCGACGAGGCCGTGCTGATCGCGAACGACTCGCCGTTCGGCTTGAGTTCCAACGTGTGGACGCGGGACGAGGGTGAGGTCGACCGGTTCGTGCGCGACCTGGAGGCCGGCGGGGTGTTCTTCAACGGCATGACGGCGTCCCACCCGGCGTTCCCGTTCGGCGGTGTGAAGCGGTCCGGGTACGGGCGTGAGCTGTCCGGGCACGGAATCCGCGAGTTCTGCAACATCACCACTGTTTGGCATGGTGCGTGAGTGTTGCGGGGCTACGATCCCGTCTGTGAACCGCGAAGTGACTCTGCCTCTGATCGTCGACGACCGCGGGACCTTGCAGGTGGCTGCCGCGGACGTCAGCAAACTCCTGCGGACGGTGGGGGGTCGGTGGGTGCGGCTCGTGGAGGGCGGGGAATCGGGGCTGGACGAGGACACGGTCGCCGAGTTGGCCATTGAGCTGGCGAAGCTGGCCGATCGTATCGATGTGGCCTGTATCGCGCACAGCAGTGGGAGTGCGACGTAGTCGTGGCGTGGGCGGGTGCGTGAGGGCTTGTGCGGTGTGGTTCGTGGGGTGTGCGGGCGCCTGGGGGCTTGTCGCGTCCACGGCGGAGCCGCACAGCGGACAGCGTCCCGCTCCCCTCACGGCACCCGGCTCAAGGTGTTCCAGAACATCGCCTCGTAGTTCTGCAGCAGGCGGCCGTAGGTGAGTGCTCGCTCCTCGTCGAGGTGCCCGGCGTCCAGCGCCGCCTGGACGGCCGCCGTCGCCAGTCGGTCCGGCTCCGGCGACGGCTGCGCGAAGAAGTCGAAGAAGGCGCAGGCCTCGTCGGTGAAGCCGTACCGCTCGCGCAGCGCGGTCGCGATCGTCGCGCAGTAGCCGCCCCACGCCGAGAAGTTGGCCGTCAGAGCCAGGACCACGTCTGCCGGTGAGGCGTTCAGGGCCAGCCAGGCCACGTACGCGGGGTACGCCTGACAGCCCGCCAGGGGCTTGTACGACGTCTCCCCCGCCTCGTCCACTCCGCACGCTCGGGCGAACGCCGTCAGTCGCTCACCCGCCAGGGCCTCGCTCTCGGCCAGGGCCGTGAAGAAGGCCGCGGCCTCCGGGTCGGTCGCTTCGCCGCGTGCCGCCAGGAACTCGAACGCCCGGCGGTCCGCCGGGATCACCCATGTCTGTTCCAGGGCCAGCGAGGCGAGGGTGGAGCGGGTGGCGGTGCCGTCGGCGATCCGGGGGATCAGCGGGTTGGCGTGCGGGTCCGGGGCGAGGGCCGCGGTCGTCCTCTTCAGCAGATCCGGTGCCGGGTGCGTCATCGCGTCCTCCGTCGTCGAGGTGTCGGTACGAGCGTGGCACGGCGTGCCCGATACGGAGTAGTCCGGCGCGAAGTCGGTGTACCGGCAGGGGATCGTGGGGGGACCACCTCTTGAGGTGACGCACCTTCTGACCGGACCGAAGGCCTCCCGGGAGGCGAAAGCAGGCACGGTTCATGGCGACTTTGTGCAGACCCGCGGTGTCCGTTCCAGAGCACGTGATCACGATGGAGGAGACGCTGGAGCTGGCGCGAGGGCGCCACACAGACCACCCCCAACTGCCGCTGGCCCTCCGCCTGATCGAGAACACCGGTGTGCGCACACGGCACATCGTCCAGCCCATCGAGGAAACGCTGAGACACCCCGGATTCGCGGACCGCAACAAGCTCTACGAGGCCGAGGCGAAGGCCCGGGTGCCCGCGGTCGTCCAGCGGGCACTGGACGACGCGGAACTGCTCGCCACCGAGGTGGATCTGCTCGTCTACGTGTCGTGCACGGGCTTCATGATGCCCTCGCTCACGGCGTGGCTCATCAACGAGATGGGATTCGACCCGACCACCCGTCAGCTGCCGATCGCCCAGCTGGGATGTGCGGCCGGCGGCGCGGCCGTCAACCGGGCCCACGACTTCTGCACGGCGTACCCCGACGCCAACGCGCTGATCGTGGCCTGCGAGTTCTGCTCGCTGTGCTACCAGCCGACCGACATCGGTGTCGGCTCCCTGCTGTCGAACGGCCTGTTCGGTGACGGCGTGGCCGCCGCCGTGGTCCGCGGCCGCGGCGGCGAGGGAGTCCTCCTGGAGCGCAACGGCTCGTACCTGATCCCCAAGACCGAGGAGTGGATCATGTACGACGTCCGGGAAACCGGCTTCCACTTCCTGCTCGACAAGCGCGTGCCGGGCACGATGGAGCCGCTCGCCCCGGTGCTGCGGGACCTGGCGGGCGACCAGGGATGGGACGCCTCCGACCTGGACTTCTACATCGTGCACGCGGGTGGGCCCCGCATCCTCGACGACCTCAGCACCTTCCTGCGCGTCGACCCGCACGCCTTCCGCTTCAGCCGGGCCACGCTCACCGAGTACGGCAACATCGCCAGCGCCGTCGTCCTGGACGCGCTGCGCCGGCTGTTCGACGAGGGCGGCCCCGGGGACCGGGCCCGCGGGCTGCTCGCGGGGTTCGGACCCGGTATCACCGCCGAGATGGCCCTGGCGCGCTGGCACAGCGGGGACGAGGCGAGGTGACATGAGCGAGGAGACGATCACGGAGACACGATCACCGGGATCCCGCCCCCTGCCCGTGACGCGGTGAGCGGGCGATGACGGCGACGGAAGGGCTGCTCGTCCCCCCGGGGCACGGCCGGGTGATGGCGGCCCCCGCCCAGCACGTCACGTTCAAGGTGACCGGCACGCATTCCCGGGCGGCCTCCACCTTCGAGGTGGTCGTGCCCCCGGGCTTCGACGTGGGCGCCCATGTGCACACCCGCAGCGAGGAGTTGTTCTACGTCCTCGAGGGCGAGCTGGACGTCCTCGCCTTCGAGCCTCGGGTCCGCACTCCCGACCGCTGGCAGCAGTGGGAGTCCCGTTCGGGCAACCGGGTGGTACGGGCGACACCGGGAACGGTGATCGTCGTGCCCCCGGGGTGCCCGCACGCCTTCGCCAACCCGACGGAGGAGCCCGCGAAGGTGTTCTTCCAGGCGAGTCCGCCGCCGGATCACGAGCGGTATTTCGAGGAACTGCTGGAGATCCTCGGCGCCGGGGGCCCGCCGGACCACTCCGCGATCCAGGAGCTGCGGGCGCGGTACGACATCGAGCAGCTGACGCCGCTGAGACACCGTTAGCGGATGGGCACCCCGGCCAGGGTCCGGGCGATGACCAGCCGCTGGATCTCGCTCGTGCCCTCGAAGATGGTGTAGATGGCCGCGTCGCGGTGCATCCGCTCGACGGGGTACTCGCGGGTGTAGCCGTTGCCGCCGAGGATCTGGATGGCCCGGGCCGTGACGCTCTTGGCCGTCTCGCTCGCGAACAGCTTGGACATCGAGCCCTCGGCAGCGGTGAACGGCTTGCCGTTGACCGCCATCCAGGACGCGCGCCACACCAGCAGGCGGGCCGCGTCGATGGACGTCCGCATGTCCGCGAGCTGGAAGGCGACGCCCTGGTTGTCGATGATCGGGCGCCCGAACTGCTCGCGCGTAACGGCGTAGTCGAGGGCGACCTCGTAGGCGGCGCGGGCGGTGCCGACCGCCATGGCGCCGACCGCGGGACGCGAGGCCTCGAACGTGGCCATCGCCGCGTTCTTCACCCTCCCGCCCTGCTGGGCCTTCTCCCGTGCGCGGGCCAGCCGCTCGTCCAGCTTCTCCTTGCCGCCGAGCAGGCAGGAGCCGGGGACGCGCACGTTGTCGAGGATCACCTCGGCGGTGTGCGAGGCGCGGATGCCGTGCTTCTTGAACTTCTGGCCCTGAGCCAGCCCCGGCGTCCCCGGCGGGACGATGAAGGAGGCGTGCCCCTTGGAGCCGAGCTCGGGGTCGACGACCGCGACGACGACGTGGACGTTGGCGATGCCGCCGTTGGTCGCCCAGGTCTTGGTGCCGTTGAGCACCCACTCGTCCTTGGCCTCGTCGTACACGGCGCGGGTGCGCATGGAGGCGACGTCCGAGCCGGCGTCGGGCTCGGAGGAGCAGAACGCGGCGACCTTGACATCGTCGGCGTCGCCGTACATCTGGGGGATCCAGGTGCCGATCTGCTCCTCGGTGCCGTTGGCGAGGACGCCGACCGCGGCGAGACCGGTGCCGACGATGGAGAGGGCTATGCCCGCGTCGCCCCAGAACAGCTCCTCCATGGCCATGGGGATGCCGAGACCGGTGGGGTCGAAGTACTGCTGGGCGTAGAAGTCCAGGGAGTAGATGCCGACCTTGGCGGCCTCCTGGATGACCGGCCAGGGAGTCTCCTCACGCTCGTCCCATTCGGCGGCCGCGGGGCGGATCACATCGGCCGCGAAGCCGTGCAGCCAGTCCCGGACCTCCTTCTGTTCGTCGTTGAGCTCCATGGTGAACTCGGCCATGTCGTCCCCTCCAGCGGCACACGTGCATGTTACTTGCGGTAACATCAGTCTGTTACCGACGGGTAGTCGAAGTCAACTCCTACCGACCGGTCGGCACCCGTCCGGTCTCCCGCGCATGCTTCAGTGTTAGTTTGCGCAGGCGTCAGCGAAACAGCACGGGTGGGGAGAGCACATGGACACCACGCAGCGGACCGATCAGCAACGGTCCGCCGACCGCCGTCGGCGTGAGCTGCTGGAAGCCGCCGACCGGGTGGTGCTGCGCGACGGCCCGCAGGCCTCGATGAACGCGATCGCGGCGGAGGCCGGCATCACCAAGCCGATCCTCTACCGGCACTTCGGTGACAAGGGCGGACTTTACGCGGCCCTTGCCAAACGGCACACCGACGCGCTGCTGGACTCGCTGCGGGCGGCGCTGGACGCGCCGGCGGACCGACGGGAGCGGGTCGAGGCGACGTTGGACACCTACCTCGCGGCGATCGAGGCGCGGCCCCAGGTGTACCGGTTCCTGATGCACCCGTCGGACGGGAGCCAGCAGGGGGATCAGGGCTTCGATGTCGGCAAGCACAGCGCGCCGTTGCTGCGGCGGATGGGCGAGGAGCTGGCGCAGGTCATCGAGGAGCGGCTGGACCTCGGCCCGGGCGGGCAGCGACTGGCTCGGGTGTGGGGGCACGGGATCGTCGGCATGATGCATGCCGCCGGGGACTGGTGGCTGGGGGAACGGCCCTGTTCTCGTGCGGAGTTGGTGCGGAGTCTGGCTGATCTTCTGTGGGGGCGGCTCGCGGCTGCGGGAGATCGGGTGGGAGGTCCCGGGTTCTGACCCTCGCGAGTCGTGTGCGGGCCGGTGGGGGCTGGTCGCGCAGTTCCCCGCGCCCTGGAAAAGGCAGATCGGCCTCACCGGCGCCAAGAAGCCCGGGACACCTGGCGCATCAGCCTGCGGTGGCGCCAGCCCTTGAGGTGGTCGGCGTAGACGCGGCCCTCCAGGTGGTCGCACTCGTGCTGGAGGCAGCGCGCGAAGAACCCCGTGCCGTGGACGGTGACCGGCTCTCCGGTCACCGTGAAGCCCTCGACGACCACGTGGTCGTACCGTTCCGTGCCCGCCTCCAGGCCGGGCAGGGACAGACAGCCCTCCGGGCCCCGGATCACCACACCGTCCTTTTCGGTCAGCCGCGGGTTGATCACATGGCCCACATGGCGGACGTCCTCGTCGTCCGGGCAGTCGTAGACGAAGACCCGCAGCGGCTCGCCGACCTGGTTGGCGGCGAGCCCGACGCCCTGGGCCGCGTACATGGTGGCGAACAAGTCCTCGACGAGATGGGCCAGTTCGGGACCGAAGTCGGTGACCTCCGCGCAGGGCGAGTGCAGGAGCGGATCGCCGTGCAGGGTGAGGGGTCTCACGCGGCCGTGGGTGCCGGGCAGGGAGCTGTGTCGCATGGCGGCAAGAGTAAGGTCCTGTCGGTCCGCGTCTCCCACACGAGTTCGCCACAGTGCCGCGGTTCGGGAGTGCGAACGGATCTCGATAGGCTGAGGTCCACACCACGTGGCCGTCAGGCTTCAGGGCGCGGCGCGTACGCAAGGAGGATCGAGAACTGATGGCAGGCAACTCGGACCCGCTCTCGCCGCGGGCCAAGCTGGCCGTGACCGCGGGCAAGGCGGTCGCGGCGGCATCGCGCGCCGCAGGACGCGGCAGCGGTTCGGTGATCGGCGGCCGGGTCGCGCTCAAACTCGACCCCGACCTCCTCGCCCGGCTCGCGCAGCACCTGGACGTGATCCTGGTCTCCGCGACGAACGGCAAGACCACCACCACCCGGCTCATCGCCGAGGCCCTGCGCGCGGCGGGACCGGTCGTCTCCAACGCGCTCGGTGCCAACATGCCGGCCGGCATCACCTCGGCCCTCGCCGGCAGCTCGGACGCCCGCTACGGCGTCATCGAGGTCGACGAGAAGTACCTCGCCGGTGTCGCCCGGGACACCGCCCCGAAGTGCATCGCCCTGCTCAACCTCTCGCGCGACCAGCTCGACCGCGCCGCCGAGACCCGCATGCTCGCCGAGAACTGGCGGGAGGGGCTCGCGGGTTCCAAGGCCGTGGTCGTGGCCAACTGCGACGACCCGCTGGTGGTGTGGGCGGCGTCCTCCTCCCCCAATGTGATCTGGGTCGCGGCCGGGCAGATGTGGAAGGACGACGCCTGGTCCTGCCCGTCGTGCGGTGGCGTGATGCAGCGCCCGGGCGACGACTGGTTCTGCGGCGAGTGCGGCTTCCGCCGTCCGACGCCGAGCTGGGCGCTCTCCGGCGACCACGTCCTGGACCCGCACGGCTCGGCCTGGCCGATCCACCTCCAGCTGCCCGGCCGCGCCAACAAGGCCAACGCCGCCTCCTCGGCCGCCGTCGCCGCCGTGTTCGGGGTGCCGCCGCAGGTCGCGCTGGAGCGCATGTACCAGGTGCAGGCGGTGGCCGGGCGCTACGACGTCGTCCAGTTCCAGGGCCGCGACCTGCGTCTGCTGCTCGCGAAGAACCCGGCCGGCTGGCTGGAGACGTTCTCCCTGATCGACCCGCCGCCCACCCCGGTCATCCTCTCCGTGAACGCCCGCGGCGCCGACGGCACCGACACCTCCTGGCTGTGGGACGTCGACTACACGCGCCTGACCGGCCACCCGATCTGCGTGGTCGGCGACCGGCGCCTGGACCTGGCGGTGCGCCTGGAGGTCGCCGACCAGCACTTCCAGGTCTACGACAACCTCGACCAGGCCGTGGCCGCCTGCCCGCCGGGCCGGATCGAGGTCATCGCCAACTACACGGCGTTCCAGGACCTCCGGCGCCGCGTCGGCAACTGAGCACGAGACGTCAGGGGACTTTTGTGAGCGACAACCAACTGCGCATCGTCTGGATCTATCCCGACCTGCTCAGCACCTACGGCGACCAGGGCAACGTCCTCGTCGTCGAACGCCGGGCCCAGCAGCGCGGCCTGGACGTGGCCCGGCTGGACGTGCGCAGCGACCAGCCGATCCCGACCTCCGGCGACATCTACCTGATCGGCGGCGGTGAGGACCGTCCGCAGCGGCTCGCCGCCGAGCGGCTGCGCCGGGACGGCGGGCTGACCCGGGCCGTGGAGAACGGCGCCATCGTGTTCTCCGTGTGCGCCGGCTACCAGATCCTGGGCCACGAGTTCATCAACGACCTCGGCCAGCGCGAGCCCGGCCTCGGTCTGCTGGACGTGGTGTCGACGCGCGGCGAGGGCGCCCGCTGCGTCGGTGACGTGCTGGGCGACGTCGACGCCCGGCTCGGCCTGCCCCCGCTGACCGGCTTCGAGAACCACCAGGGCGTCACCCACCTCGGCCCCACCGCCCGCCCCCTCGCCCGGGTGCGCTTCGGCAACGGCAACGGCACGGGCGACGGCACGGAGGGCGCGTACAACGACACCGTCTTCGGCACGTACATGCACGGGCCGGTGCTCGCGCGCAACCCGCTGATCGCGGACCTGATGCTGAAGCTGGCCCTCGACGTCAACGCGCTGCCCCCGACCGACGACCGCTGGTACGAGGCACTCCGCAACGAGCGCATCGCCGCTGCTCAGCAGCCTGCGTGAGCGCTGCGCCGCAGCGTGTCCGAAGGACGCGTCAACCTGCTGGTCAACAGCCCGTCTGACGGCACATCCGCACAGGTGAGCGGGGTCGTCCAGCAGGCGGACGCGTGCTTCGGTCCGGGCCCTGGATGCCGCTAGGGTGGCGGGGATTCGAGCCGGACAACGTGGTCCGGACCCGGCCCACGTGGAGAAGGTATTCGGGCTATGCGCATTGGTGTCCTCACGTCCGGCGGCGACTGCCCCGGCCTGAACGCCGTCATCCGGTCCGTCGTGCACCGCGCCGTCGTCGACCACGGCGACGAGGTCATCGGCTTCCGGGACGGCTGGAAGGGCCTCCTGGAGTGCGACTACCTCAAGCTCGACCTCGACGCGGTGGGTGGCATCCTCGCCCGCGGCGGCACGATTCTCGGGTCCTCCCGGGTCCAGCCCTCCCATCTGCGGGACGGTGTGGAGCGGGCCAGGGGCCATGTCGAGGAGCTCGACCTCGACGCGATCATCCCGATCGGCGGCGAGGGCACGCTCAAGGCCGCGCGGCTGATGTCGGACAGCGGCCTGCCCGTCGTGGGTGTGCCGAAGACCATCGACAACGACATCGCGGTCACCGACGTCACCTTCGGCTTCGACACGGCCGTGGGCGTGGCGACCGAGGCCCTGGACCGGCTGAAGACCACCGCCGAGTCCCACCAGCGGGTCCTGGTGGTCGAGGTCATGGGCCGGCACACCGGCTGGATCGCGCTGCACTCCGGCATGGCCGCCGGCGCGCACGCCATCGTCGTCCCCGAGCGGCCCTTCGACGTCGACGAACTGACCCGCAAGGTGGGTGAGCGGTTCGAGGCGGGCAAGCGCTTCGCCATCGTCGTGGCGGCGGAAGGGGCCAAGCCCAAGCCCGGGACCATGGAGTTCGACGAGGGCGGCAAGGACATCTACGGGCACGAGCGGTTCGCCGGGATCGCCCGGCAGCTGTCGGTGGAGCTGGAGGGGCGGCTCGGGAAGGAAGCCCGGCCGGTGATCCTCGGACATGTGCAGCGCGGCGGTACGCCGACCGCCTACGACCGGGTGCTGGCGACGCGGTTCGGGTGGCACGCCGTGGAGGCCGTGCACCGCGGTGAGTTCGGGCACATGACCGCGCTGCGGGGCACCGACATCGTGATGGTGCCGCTCGCCGAGGCCGTGAAGACGCTGAAGACCGTGCCGGAGAACCGGTACGAAGAGGCGGAGTGCGTGCTCTGAGATCGCTGGAGTCGGCCGGGTACGGGCCGTTCGTGGCCTGTCGCGCCGCGCGGCGGTGCCGCGTGTCGAACCCGGCCCCGCGCCCCTGAGACGTCGTACCGCCCCCGGTCGCAATGACGACCGGGGGCGGTTCTAGTCTTGGGGCGGACAGATGGCTGCACACCCCCACGAAACAGGAGCCGGCGGATGGATCACAGCGGGCACGGCATGACCATGGATCTGCCGCCGTTCACGCTGGGACGAGGGCTGGAGTGGTCGGCGGACCCGTTCTTCCTCGTCGCCTGCCTGGCCGGGCTGGCCCTGTACGGGTGGGGTGTCGTGCGGCTCGTCCGGCGCGGGGACAGCTGGCCCGTGGGGCGGACGGTCGCCTACGTCCTGGGTGTGCTGACCATCATGCTCATGATGTGCACCCAGCTGAACGACTACGGCATGGTCATGTTCAGTGTGCACATGGTGCAGCACATGGTCATCAGCATGGTGTCGCCCATCCTCATCCTGCTCGGGGCGCCGATCACCCTGGCACTGCGGGCGCTGCCGACCGCGGGCCGGGGCCGCAAGGGGCCGCGTGAGCTGCTGCTGATGTTCCTGCACAGCCGGTACATGCGGATCATCACGCACCCGGCGTTCACGATCCCGCTGTTCATCGCGAGCCTGTACGGGCTGTACTTCACGCCCCTCTTCGACACGCTGATGGGTTCCAAGGTGGGGCACATCGCGATGATGGTGCACTTCCTCGCCGTGGGCCTGGTGTTCTTCTGGCCGATCATGGGCGTGGACCCGGGCCCGCACCGCCCGGGTTACCTGATGCGGATGCTGGAGCTGTTCGCGGGCATGCCGTTCCACGCGTTCTTCGGGATCGCGTTGATGATGGCGTCCGCGCCGATGATCGAGACGTTCGAGAACCCGCCCGCCTCGCTCGGTATCGAGGCGCTCTCCGACCAGAACGCGGCGGGCGGCATCGCCTGGGCGTTCAGCGAGATCCCGTCCGTGCTGGTGCTGGTCGCCCTGCTGTTCCAGTGGTACGCCTCGGACCAGCGGCAGGCCAGGCGCACGGACCGGGCCGCCGACCGCGACGGGGACAAGGAACTCGAGGCGTACAACGCCTATCTGGCCTCGCTGAACACGCAGGGGCGCTGAACCCGACTCCGGTACGGGCCGTGCGCGCCGGGCATGCGCCAGGCACCATGGAGGAACCGAACCATGAGGAGGGTGTCGCGATGCCCGGTTCCACGAACGGTTCCAACTCGACCAAGACCATGGGAGTGATCACCGTGGGGGGGCTGGTCCTGGTGACGGCCTACACGGTGGCGCTCGGGAGCAACGGCTGGCTGTGGTTCGGCTGGGTCGTCCTGGGTCTGATCACCCTGGGACTGGTGGTGACCGCGCGCAGCACCTGACGGCTCACTCCCGGGTCAGCCGGGCCGCCGAGTGCACGCCCGGCTGGTACTTCGGGAGCCGGACCGTGATCTTCATGCCCGCGCCAGCGGCGGTCTCGATGACGAGGCCGTGGTCGTCGCCGTAGACCTGGCGGAGCCGGTCGTCGACGTTGGAGAGGCCGATGCCGCCCGAGGGGCTGACCTCGCGGGCGAGGATGCGGCGGAGCAGGCCCGGGTCCATGCCGGCGCCGTCGTCCTCGATGACGACGAGCGCCTCGGCGCCCGCGTCCTGGGCGGTGATCTGGATGTGGCACCTGCCCGAGGGCACGGCCTTGCCCTCCAGGCCGTGCTTGACGGCGTTCTCGACGAGCGGCTGCAGGCACAGGAACGGCAGGGTCACCGGCAGCACCTCCGGCGCTATCTGGAGGGTCACGGAGAGGCGGTCGCCGAAGCGTGCCCGCACCAGCGCCAGGTAGTGGTCGATGGCGTGGAGTTCCTCGGCGAGGGTGGTGAAGTCGCCGTGCCGGCGGAACGAGTAGCGGGTGAAGTCGGCGAACTCCAGCAGCAGCTCGCGGGCGCGCTCGGGGTCGGTGCGGACGAACGAGGCGATCACCGCGAGCGAGTTGAAGATGAAGTGCGGGGAGATCTGCGCCCGCAGCGCCTTGATCTCCGCCTCGATGAGACGGGTGCGGGACTGGTCGAGATCGGCCAGTTCCAGCTGGACCGAGACCCAGCGGGCGACCTCGCCGGCGGCCCGGACCAGGACGGCCGACTCGCGGGGCGCACAGGCGACCAGAGCGCCGTGCACCCGGTCGTCGACGGTCAGCGGGGCGACGACCGCCCAGCGCACCGAGCAGTCGAGGCTGTCGCAGGTGAGCTCGAAGGCCTCACCGCGGCCGGTCTCCAGGGAGTTCGCGAGGCGTTCCATGATCTCGGTGCGGTGGTGGTCGCCGTCACCGTCCCAGACCAGGACCCGCTCGCGGTCGGTGAGGCAGAGGGCGTCCGTGCCGAGCAGCGAACGCAGTTTGCGGGCGGACTTGCGGGCGGTCTCCTCGGTCAGGCCGGCCCGCAGCGGGGGCGCGGCGAGGGACGCGGTGTGCAGGGTCTCGAAGGTGGCGTGCTCGACGGGTGTGCCGAGGCCGGCGAGGCTCGTGGCCCGGGCGGTGCGCCGCCCGAGCCAGACGCCCAGGGCGAGCACCGGGAGCACCGCGACGCACAGGCCCGCCAGGAAGCCGCTCATGCCGGCACCTCCGTGCGCAGTTCCTCGGGAAGGTGGAACCGGGCCAGGATCGCCCCGGTGCCGGGCGGGACCCGGCCGGGGGTGGCCAGGGACACCAGGATCATGGTGAGGAAGCCCAGCGGCACCGACCACAGCGCGGGCCAGGCGAGCAGGGCGTGCAGTGCGGCGCCCTCGCCCGGGTAACCCGCCATGGTCGCGGCGACGGCGAGCAGGGCGGAACCGCCGCCGACCAGCATCCCGGCGGCGGCGCCGGGCGGGGTCAGCCGCCGCCACCAGATGCCGAGGACGAGCAGCGGGCAGAACGACGACGCCGACACGGCGAAGGCGAGCCCGACGGCGTCGGCGACCGGCAGCCCGCCGACCAGGACGCTCGCCGCCAGGGGCACGGCCATGGCGAGGACCGTCCCGAGCCGGAAGTGCCGCACGCCCCGGGACGGCAGGACGTCCTGGGTGAGGACGCCGGCGACCGCCATGGTCAGCCCCGAGGCCGTGGACAGGAACGCGGCGAAGGCGCCCCCGGCGACCAGCGCCCCCAGCAGATCGCCGCCCACTCCGCCGATCATCCGGTCGGGCAGCAGGAGGACGGCGGCGTCCGGGTCGCCGGTGAGGGTGAGTTCGGGGGCGTAGAGGCGGCCGAGGGCGCCGTAGAGGGGTGGCAGGAGGTAGAAGGCGCCGATCAGGCCGAGGACCGCGACGGTGGTGCGGCGGGCGGCGACGCCGTGCGGGCTGGTGTAGAAGCGGACCACGACGTGCGGCAGGCCCATGGTGCCGAGGAACGTGGCGAGGATCAGCCCGTACGTGGCGTAGAGGGGGCGTTCCTGACGGCTCTCGGCCTGGGACGGGGACAGGTCGCCGCCGCCGCTGCCCCCGGCGCGGGGGACGGGGGCGCCCGCGGCGAAGGTGAGGCGGGTGCCGCGTTCGATGTGGTGGGTGCCCGCGGGGAGTGTGAGGCGGGCGTCGGTGTGCGTCCGGCCGTCGACGGTGCCGGTCACGGTGACCGGCAGGGGGCGGTCCAGCTTCAGGTCGATGCCGTCGTCGACGAGGACGGCGCGCTGCTCGCGGAAGGTGGCCGGTTCGTCGAAGGCGTGCCGGGGGGCGCCGTCGCTCTGCCAGGCGAGGACCAGGAAGAGGGCGGGGACGAGCAGGGCGGTGAGCTTCAGCCAGTACTGGAAGGCCTGGACGAAGGTGATGCTGCGCATGCCGCCGGCGGCGACGATGGCGGTGACGACGACGGCGACGATCACTCCGCCGAGCCAGTCGGGTGCTCCGGTCAGCACGGTCAGGGTCAGTCCGGCGCCCTGGAGCTGGGGCAGCAGGTACAGCCAGCCGACGCCGACGACGAAGGCACCGGCCAGGCGCCGCACGGCCTGGGAGGCGAGGCGGGCCTCGGCGAAGTCGGGGAGGGTGTAGGCGCCGGAGCGGCGCAGCGGGGCGGCGACGAACAGCAGCAGGACCAGATAGCCGGCGGTGTAGCCGACCGGGTACCAGAGCATGTCGGGGCCCTGGACCAGGACCAGGCCCGCTATGCCCAGGAAGGAGGCGGCGGAGAGGTACTCCCCGCTGATGGCGGCGGCGTTGAGGCGGGGACCGACGGTGCGCGAGGCGACGTAGAAGTCGGAGGTGGTGCGGGAGATGCGCAGGCCGAAGGCGCCGACGAGGACCGTCGCGACCACGACGAGGGCGACGGCGGCGATGGCGTAGCTGGAGTTCATCGGGGGGTTCAGCGGTCTTCGACGAGGCGTACGAAGTCGCGTTCGTTGCGTTCGGCGCGGCGGACGTACCAGCGGGCGAGCAGGACGAGGGGGGCGTAGAGGCCGAAGCCGAGGACGGCCCATTCCAGGCGGCGGGCGTCGGGCATCGCCGCGAAGAGCAGCGGCAGCGGGCCGACGAGCAGGCCGAGGACGGCGAACACAGTGAGCGCGGCGCGCAGTTGGGTGCGCATCAGGGAGCGGACGTAGGTGTGGCCGAGGGTGGTCTGCTCGTCGATCTCGGTGCGCGGGCGGTAGTAGCCGGAGGCCGCTCGGCCGGTCTGCCGGGGCGGTCCGGTGACGACGACGCGGCGTTCGGTGTGGTCCTGGGGCACTGTCACGGCCTCCTCATGAGCAGGTCGCGCAGTTCGCGCGTGTGGCGGCGGCTGACCTGGAGTTCCTCGGAGCCGACGAGGACGCTGACGGTGCCCGCGTCGAGGCGGAGTTCGCCGATGTGGCGCAGGGCGACGAGGTGGCGGCGGTGGATGCGGACGAAGCCGCGGGTGCGCCAGCGCTCCTCCAGGGTGGACAGCGGGATGCGCACCAGATGGCTGCCCTTGTCGGTGTGCAGGCGGGCGTAGTCGCCCTGGGCCTCGACATGGGTGATGTCGTCGACGGCGACGAAGCGGGTCACGCCGCCGAGCTCGACGGGTACGTGGTCCGGGTCGGGTTCGTGCACGGGGATGCGCGGGGCGGCGCCGCGCAGCTCGGCGGCCCGGCGGACGGCCTCGGCGAGCCGCTCCTTGCGGACCGGTTTGAGGACGTAGTCCACGGCCTTGAGGTCGAATGCCTGCACGGCGAAGTCCTCGTGGGCCGTGACGAACACGACGAGCGGCGGCCGGGCGAAGCCGGTGAGCAGCCGGGCGAGGTCGAGGCCGTCGAGGCCGGGCATCTGGATGTCGAGGAAGACGACGTCGATGGCCTCCGGACCGTCCGGCCCGGACTCCAGGGCGCGGTTCATGCGGCGCAGCGCCTCGGTGGCGTCACCGGCGCCCTCCGCGCTGCCGATCCGGGGATCGGCCCGCAGGAGGTAGAGCAGCTCCTCCAGGGAGGGGCGTTCGTCGTCGACAGCCAGGGCGCGCAGCATGAACCCGGAGTGTAGGGGGGATCCCCGCTGTCCGGACACGTGGATACAGTGCCCGCATGAACAGCAGGTCGTCCTCGGCGTTCGACGAACTCGACCGGAAGATCATCACGGCGTTGATGGCGAACGCCAGGACGTCGTTCGCCGAGATCGGCACGGCGATCGGCCTGTCGGCCACGGCGGTCAAGCGGCGGGTCGACCGGCTGCGCGAGACGGGCGTGATCACCGGGTTCACGGCCACGGTGAAGCCGTCGGCGCTGGGCTGGCGCACGGAGGCCTACGTCGAGGTGTACTGCGAGGGCGCCGCCCCGCCGCGGCGGCTGGCCGAGGTCGTGCGTGACTACCCGGAGATCACCGCGGGGATGACCGTGACCGGCGGCGCGGACGCGCTGCTGCACGTGCGGGCGCGGGACGTGGAGCACTTCGAGGAGGTGCTGGAGCGGATCCGGCAGGAGCCGTTCATCCGGAAGACGATCAGTGTGATGGTGCTGTCCCATCTGCTCCCCGAGAGCCCGGAGGCGGGAGCAACCCATCCGGCGCCCGAGGAGGGCCGGGGCGGCGCATCAGACGTGCGCTGAGCGGGCTGAAGACGCAGCGTTCCTGCGCGAACACGCAACCATTGTCGCTTGTCGGGCACCTTCGCCAGTTCCTACCGTTGTGTCAACCACCAGTCACACACCGTGAGGAAGCGGAGGGACCCCTCTGTGCCCGACTCCCGTGTGCCGCGCCGGCGGCGCTACCTCGTCTGCGAACCCAGACATTTCGCCGTGCAGTACGCGATCAACCCGTGGATGCGCCCCGACGAACCCGTCGACGTCCTCCGCGCCGTGGACCAGTGGCAGGCGCTGGTCGACGCCTACCGCGCGCACGGCCATACCGTGGACACTGTGAAACCCGTTCCCGGTCTGCCCGACATGGTCTTCGCCGCCAACGCGGCGGTCGTGGTCGACGGCCGCGTCTTCGGCTCCCTCTTCCACGCGCCCGAGCGCCGTCCGGAGTCCGTGCCGTACGAGGCGTGGTTCAAGGCGGCGGGCTACGAGGTCTATCACCCCGAGTCGGTCTGCGAGGGCGAGGGCGACCTGGTGCCGGCCGGCCGCTGGATCCTGGCCGGGACGGGCTTCCGTACGACCCGGGAGGCCCACAGCGAGGTGCAGGAGTACTTCGGGACGCCGGTGATCAGCCTGACGCTGGTGGATCCGTACTTCTACCATCTGGACACGGCACTGTTCGTCCTCGACGAGGAGAACATCGTGTACTACCCCGAGGCGTTCTCGCCGGGCAGCCGCGAGGTGCTGGCCCGGCTGTACCCGGACGCGGTGCTCGCCACCCGCGAGGATGCGATGGCGTTCGGGCTCAACTCCGTCTCCGACGGGCGCCATGTGTTCATCTCACCCGGGGCGACGGCCCTGGCCGAGCAGCTTTCCGGCCGCGGCTACGTCCCCGTCCCCGTCGACCTGTCCGAGTTCCAGAAGGCCGGTGGCGGCATCAAGTGCTGCACCCAGGAGATCCGGGAGAACCGCCCATGACCGCACCCGTCCGTACCCAGGGCTCGCAGGGCACGCGGGGCTCCGAGGAGCTGATCCGCGCCGAGGAGCCGGTCCTCGCGCACAACTACCATCCGCTGCCCGTCGTCGTGGCCCGCGCCGAGGGCACCTGGGTGGAGGACGTCGAGGGCCGACGCTACCTGGACATGCTGGCCGGCTACTCGGCGCTCAACTTCGGCCACCGGCACCCGGCGCTGATCGAGGCGGCCCACCGCCAGCTCGACCGGCTGACGCTCACCTCGCGCGCCTTCCACAACGACCGGCTCGCCGGGTTCGCGGAGCGGCTGGCCGCGCTGACCGGCATGGACATGGTGCTGCCCATGAACACCGGTGCGGAGGCGGTGGAGAGCGGGGTGAAGGTGGCCCGCAAGTGGGCCTACGACGTCAAGGGCGTACCGGCCGACCGGGCGACGATCGTGGTCGCGGCGGACAACTTCCACGGACGTACCACGACGATCGTCAGCTTCTCCACGGACGAGACGGCCCGGGCGGGCTTCGGGCCGTTCACGCCCGGCTTCCGGGTGGTGCCCTACAACGACCTGGCCGCGATGGAGGCGGCGGTCGACGAGACGACGGCGGCGGTGCTGATCGAGCCGATCCAGGGCGAGGCGGGGGTGATCATCCCCGAGGACGGCTATCTGGCGGGCGTGCGGGAGCTGACCCGCCGCAAGGGGTGCCTGTTCATCGCGGACGAGATCCAGTCCGGGCTCGGCCGCACGGGCCGCACACTGGCGGTCGAGCACGAGCCGGTGGTGCCGGACGTGCTGCTGCTGGGCAAGGCGCTGGGGGGCGGGATCGTGCCGGTGTCGGCGGTGGTCGGGCGCCGGGAGGTGCTCGGGGTGCTGCATCCCGGGGAACACGGCTCGACGTTCGGCGGCAATCCCCTGGCGGCGGCGGTCGGTACGGCGGTGGTGGAACTGCTGGAGACGGGCGAGTTCCAGCGCCGGGCGGCCGAGCTGGGCGTGATCCTGCGCGACGGACTGACGGGGCTGGTCGGCAAGGGCGTGGTCGGCTTCCGCTCGCGCGGGTTGTGGGCGGGCGTGGACGTCGACCCCGCGCTCGGCACGGGCCGCGAGATCAGCGAGCGGCTCATGCGGGAGGGAATCCTGGCGAAGGACACCCACGGCTCGACGATCCGCCTGGCCCCGCCGCTCACCATCACGGCCGAGGAGCTGCGGGGGGCGCTCGCGGCGCTGGAGAAGGCACTGGGGTGAGCGGCCGGGCCGCCACCGGGGTGGGGAGCGTCACGGTCCCCCGCGAGGCGGGCAGGAGCGGATGGCCCGGTGGTGGCCCCTCGGCGGGGCGTCGGCGACGCGGAGCAGGCGGACCGCGCAGGCGCTGACGGCCGCGCCGGCGCCCGGGCACAACCGTCCGGCTCGACGCGGTCGGCGCCCGTACCGGCTGGTCCGGCGAGGACGCCTCCCGTCGTTCACCGGCGCGTTCACGCGGTGGCGAGTGACACCTCGGTCGCCTTGATCGGGGCGACGACGGGTATCCCGGGCGCCAGCGCGAGGTCGTCCGAGGGTGTCGCCGCCTCCGCCCCGACGCGTCGTGCCCTTGTCCGTCCAGATCGCGCGGGGCCGGTGGGACCGTCCCACCTCACCGGCCCCGCCCAGGCCGCCCGCTGTCGCCGGAAGGGTGAAGATTGGGGCAAGAGGTGGTAGACCACTCTCAGCGACAGAGAGGTCGGCCGTGGGCGCAGACGACGAGTACGGCGTTGCCCGGCAGCGGTTCGACGTGGCCGACGCGGCGCCCGTGTTGCTCGATCCACAGGGCGTGGTGACGGGCTGGACCAGCGGTGCCCGGCGGCTGTTGGCATACCCGGCTTCCGAGGCGGTCGGCAGGAAACTGGCCGATCTGCTGATCGCCGAGGACGCGCAGCGCGTGCCGGACCTGGTCGAGCGGTGCCGCGGGGACGGCGGCTGGACGGGGCTGCTGACGGCCCGCCGCGGGGACGGGCAGCCGGTGAAGGTCGTGGCCCGGATCGCCTCGGCCGAGGAGGCGCACGGCGGGTCGCGCTGGCTGATGCTCCTGTCGGAGCTGGCCGACGCCCCCGGCTGGGACATGAGCCGCACGGTCCTGGAACAGCTGACGGCGGGCGCCCCGGTGGGTATCGCGATCGTGGACACGGACCTGCGCTTCGTGTGGTCGAACGCCGCCCTGGAGCAGTTCGGCGGCGGTCCGGCGGCGCGACGGCTCGGTCTGCGCTTCGCGGACGTCCAGCCGGGCATGGACGCCCAGGCGGTCGAGGCGCAGATGCGGCACGTGCTGGAGACCGGTGAGGCGGTGATCGGTTACGAGCACGTGGGTCACGTGCGCTCGGCACCGTTGCGCGAGACGGCGCACATGCTGTCGTTCACCCGGCTCGAGGACGACCGGGGTCATCCGATCGGCGTGTACTACACGGTCGTCGACATGACCGAGCGGCACCGCGCGCGGCAGCGGCTGGCGCTGCTCGACCGGGCCGGCCAGAGCATCGGACGCAGCCTGGACCTCACACGCACCGCCCAGGAGTTGGCGGACGTGGCCGCGCCGGGGCTGGCCGATTTCGTCACCGTGGACCTGCTGGAGTCGGTGCTGCGGGGCGCCGAGCCGGCTCCCGGACCCCTCGCGGAATCGCAGGAGCCGGTGGAGCTGCGCCGCGCCGGATACCGGTCCGTACAGGACGACCTCACGGAGGCCGTCATCGCGATCGGCGAGGTGGTCGCCTTCCGGGCCGGGACGCCCCCCTTCCGTTGTCTGGCCACGGGACGGTCCTGGCGTGAGGAGCGGCTCGACCCGCTGATCCGGGACTGGACCACGGACACCCCGAGCGGCCGCCGGGCCACGTTCGGGGAGCTGGGTCTGCACAGCGTGATGGCCGTGCCGATCCGCTCGCGCGGCACGACGCTGGGCATCACGACCTTCTACCGGCGCCACCAGCGGGAGCCCTTCGACGCGGAGGACCTGCGGCTGGCCGAGGATGTCGTCGCCCGTGCGGCCGTCTGCGTGGACAACGCCCGCCGCTACACCCGGGAGCGGGACGCCGCGCTCGTCCTGCAGCGCAGTCTGCTCCCCCACCGGCTGCCCGAGCAGGACGCCGTCGAGGTCGCCGCGTGTTACCGGCCGGCCGACGAGCTGACCGGACTGGGCGGCGACTGGTACGACCTGATCCCGCTGTCCGGGGCGCGTGTCGCGCTGGTCGTGGGCGAGGTGCCCGGGCACGGCATCGACGCCGCGGCGGCCATGGGACAGCTGCGGACCGCCGTACGGACGCTGGCGGCTCTGGATCTGCCGCCCGAGGAGGTGCTGGCGCATCTCGACGACCTGGTGGCGCGGTCGGCGCGGGAGGAGGGCGCCGAGCCGGGCACGGTCGGCGCCGCGGGCACGCAGTGCGTGGGCTCCGCATGCCTGTACGTCGTCTACGACCCGGTCGACGGCGGCTGCGCGATGGCCGCGGCGGGGCACCCCGCACCGGCCGTGGTGCTGCCCGACGGCTCGGTCGTCTTCGTCGACCTGCCACAGGGGCCGCCGCTCGGCGTGGGCGGCCCGCCCTTCGAGGCGGTCGAACTGTCCCTCGCGGAGGGCAGCACGCTCGCGTTGCACACCGACGGACTGCTGGCCCGGAGCGAGACCTGGGCCGTCGACGCGGGCCGGGAGCGGCTGCGCGGGGCGCTGGAGCGGGCGGGTCCGCTCGAGTCGTCCTGCAGGGCCGTGGTCGACGCGCTGCTCCCGGCCCGCCCGTACGACGACGTGGTGCTGCTGATGGCCCGGACGAAACGTCTCGGCACCGAGCAGGTCGCGGCCTGGGAACTGCCCTCGGACCCGGCCGTGGTCGCCGACGCCCGCCGCACGGCCACGCGGCAGCTCGCGCGCTGGGGCCTGGACGAGCTGGCCTTCACCACGGAGCTGGTGGTGAGCGAGCTGGTCACCAACGCCATCCGGTACGCCACCGGGACCATCCGGCTACGGCTGATCCGGGAGCGGGCCCTGATGTGCGAGGTTCTCGACGGCGGCGCCACCGCGCCCCATCTGCGTCATCCCCGTACGACGGACGAGGGCGGGCGCGGGCTGCTGCTGGTCTCCCAGCTCACGCAGCGGTGGGGCACGCGGTTCGTCCCCGAAGGGAAGATCATCTGGGCCGAGCAGTCACTGACGGACCTCCCCGGATGAAGCCGGTTGAGGATCCTCCATACCATGCGAAACTGGTGTGATCCCGGCGGTGGTGAGGCGGCAGCCATGGCGGACACGGCGATCGACTACGGGGCGGTGTTCAAGGCCCTGCCCGGCATGGTGGCGCTCCTGACACCCGATCTGGTGTACGCGGACGTCAACGAGGAGTTCGTCCGGGTCTCCGGCCGCTCACGGGAGCAGCTGATCGGCAAGTACCTGTTCGACGTCTTCCCGGACAACCCGTCCGATCCGGCCGCGTCGGGCATGCGCAACCTGGAGGCCTCGCTGTACCGCGTCCTGGCCACGGGGGAACGCGACACCATGGCGCTGCAGCGCTACGACGTCCAGGATCCCGAGCGGCCCGGCGAGTGGCAGCAGCGCTACTGGAGCCCGGTGAACGCGCCGCTGCTGGGCTCGGACGGCAAGGTCGCGCTGATTCTGCACCGCGTGGAGGAGGTCACGGAACTGATCCGGGCCGGGGCGGCGCTCCGGGGGACCGGGGCAGCCGGGCCCGGGTGCTGGAGGCCGAGCTGTACACCCGCGCCCGGGAGCTGCAGGAGCTCAACGAGCGGCTGCGCCAGGCCCATTCCCGGGAGCGCGAGGTGGCGCTGGCGTTGCAGGAGGCGATGCTGCCCGCTCCCCGGCAGGTCGGCCACCATCGGGCCGCCGTCCGGTACCGGCCCGCCGTGGGCGCGCTCAACGTGTGCGGGGACTGGTACGACCTGGTCGATCTGGTGGGCGGCGACCGTATCGGCGTGTCCGTGGGCGACGTGGTCGGGCACGGGCTGGCGGCCGCCGGGGTGATGGGCCAGTTGCGCAGTGCCCTCAGCGCGGCCTCCCGGGTCTCGGCGGGGCCGGCCCAGGCCCTGGACGTGCTGGGGCGCTACGCCCATGTGATCGACGGGGCCGAGTCGGCGACCGCCGTGACGACCTTCATCGACTGCGACCGCCACGTCATCACGTACAGCAGCGCCGGTCATCCCCCGCCGGTGCTCGTCCACGCCGACGGCCGCACGGAGTTTCTGGATCAGGCCACGGACACGCCGCTCGACGCGCGCCCGGACCCGATCCGCAGACCCCAGGCCGAGACCACGTTCTCGCCGGGCGCGACGCTCGCGCTCTACACCGACGGCCTGATCGAACGGCGGCGCGAGGACATCGACACGGGCCTGGGCCGGCTCGCGGACGCCCTGCGCGACCATCGGGACCAGGACCTCGAGACCCTCGCCGACACCGTGCTGTCGGAGTTGCTGCCGCCCGGCGGCGCCACCGACGACACCGCGCTGATCATCGTGCGTCTGTGATCTACCTGGGGGTCCTGCCGTGGTCCAGCAGCCGGACACGGTCGATGTTCTGCCGGTCCTCGGCGTCCGCGCTGGGCTCACCGGCGAACCACGCGTCGAGGATCTCCGTCAGCAGCGGCTGCGACGTCAGCCGCAGGCTGAGCGCGAGCACGTTGGCGTCGTTCCAGCGGCGTGCCCCGTCGGCCGTGTAGGCGTCCGTGCACAGGGCGGCCCGTACGCCGGGCACCTTGTTGGCGGCGATCGAGGCGCCCGTGCCGGTCCAGCAGCAGACCACCGCCTGGTCGGCCGTGCCGTCGGCGACCTCGCGGGCGGCGGCCTCGGAGCACACCGCCCACTGCGGGTCGTCCCCCGGGCGCAGCGCGCCGTGCGGGCGCACCTCGTGCCCCCGCTCGCGCAGGGCGGCCACGAGCAGGCGGGCGACGGGTTCGTCCATGTCCGAGGAAACAGAGATCCGCATGTCTGGCAGGTTACTCGCCGAGGCGGCGCGGGCGAGCGGTCCACCACGGCTGCCCGCCCGCAAGAACCGCGGGTCCGCCACGCACCCCCGCCATCGCGCCACGCCTCCCGTGCGGCTTGCCCGTCACCCGGACGGCGCAGCACGCCGGCCCCGTGGTTCTCCCCAGCCGCACGAGCACCACCGCCACACCCCTTCCTGACTGACCATCAGTCAATTGGCGAAGGATCTGTGCGGTCCGGCCGCACGAGGTGCCCGGTGGCCACGCCTGCACCTACACTGGCACCCCACGACATGCCGGTTGACCTGCTGGAACGCGGCGGTTGAGTCCACTGCGAGAGTCGAGGAGCGCCCGCTTTGTTCTACTACCTGCTGAAATACGTGCTGCTGGGCCCGCTGCTGAGACTGGTCTTCCGGCCACGCATAGAGGGCCTGGAGCACGTTCCCGCGGAGGGCGCCGCCATCATCGCCGGCAACCACCTGTCGTTCTCGGACCACTTCCTGATGCCCGCGATCCTCAAGCGCCGCATCACCTTCCTCGCGAAGGCCGAGTACTTCACGGGTCCGGGCGTCAAGGGCCGTCTGACGGCCTTCTTCTTCCGCAGCGCCGGCCAGATCCCGGTCGACCGCTCCGGCAAGGACGCGGGCCAGGCGGCGATCCGCGAGGGCCTCGGCGTGCTGAGCAAGGACGAGCTGCTCGGCATCTACCCCGAGGGCACCCGCTCGCACGACGGCCGCCTGTACAAGGGCAAGGTCGGCGTGGCGGTGATGGCTCTGAAGGCCGGCGTCCCGGTGATCCCCTGCGCCATGATCGGCACCTTCGAGGCCCAGCCGCCCGGCAAGGTCATCCCCAACATCCACCCCGTCAAGATCCGCTTCGGCGAGCCCCTCGACTTCTCCCGCTACGAGGGCATGGAGAACGAGAAGGCCGTTCTGCGCGCCATCACCGACGAGATCATGTACGCGATCCTCTCCCTGTCCGAGCAGGAGTACGTCGATCGGTACGCGGCCGTGGTGAAGGCCGAGGAGGCCGCCACCAAGGAGCGCAAGTTCCGCCGCCTGCCGCTGCGCTGAGCTCTGCTGCCCGGCAGAGACCGGTTCCCGGCAGGCCCGCGGCGATCTACCGTCGCGGCATGGGAACGGAGACGGTCCTGCTGGACGGGTCGGCGCAGGCGTCCGTGGGCGGCTCACCGTGGTCGGTGGAGCTGCCGGTGGTGTGCGACAGGTCCGCCGCCCAATGGGCCACTTGGCGTCGGCGCACTCCATGGCCGTGTAGACGGCGCTGCCGTTCTCCGGCGGGAGGTCCTTCTCTGCCCATCCGGTGAACGGAGAGCCGATGCTGCTCGCGGGCGGTTACGGTCGGGGGGCGAGGGACCTCAGGCTCTCGTCGAGCAGCCGCCGCAGCCGCAGGGCGTCCGGCGCCACCGCCGTCACCAGCGCGGCCGGCCCGGCGAGCGGCACTACCGAGGCCCTCTCCCCCAGCATCCCGGCCGTCACCGGTTCGGCGGCGAACTCCGGTCGCACCACGACCAGTTGACCGACCGCGCGATGTCCCGCCAGCACGGCCGGCCCGTCCCAGCCGCCGGGCGCGCCGGGGCCGCAGGCCAGCTCCTGGTCGAGCACGGTCTGCCCGGCGACCCGCACGGTCAGACGGCTCGTGAGCCGCCCGGGTTCCTCTCCGACCCGCCCGAGCACCTGCTCCTCGCGCAGCACGAGCCGGGCCGTGGCGGCCAGCTCCACGCGAGTGCCCACAGACAGGTCGCTGCCCCGGGCGGAGATCAACTGCTCGGGGAGCCAGTGCAGTTCGGCCTGGTCGGCGACCTCGATCCGGACGTCGTAGCGGGCGTCGCCCTTCGCCTGGCCGGGCAGCGCGATGGTGGCGGCGGCCGATCCGACGGACAGCCGCGCTCCCTGCTCCACCCGGGCGTCCACGGTGAAGTGGTCCCCGCCGAGCGGTCCGCTCATCGCACCGACCAGCATGACCCGCGCCTCGCAGCCGCTGGCCCGGGTGCGCCGCAGCGCCAGGGGCCCGTCGCTCTCCAGCACGGGCAGCGAGGTTCCGCCCCGCCCGTCGGCACGGGCGACGATCCGCGCGAGGGACCGCACCCCGGCACCGGCGCGCCCGCTCATGCCGTCCACGCGGCGAGCCGCGCACGCACCCACGCGGCGACGTCCGCCACCCCGCCCTCACTCCGCAACGACTGGAAGACCACCGGCAGTTCGGCGCGCTGGGCCTTGGCGTCGGCGGCCATCCGGGCCAGGTCGGAACCGACGTACGGGGCGAGATCGGTCTTGTTGACGACGAGCAGGTCGGCGGTGGTCACGCCCGGTCCTCCCTTGCGCGGGATGTCGTCGCCCCCAGCCACGTCGATGACGAAGATCTGCGCGTCGACGAGCCCCTTGGAGAAGGTCGCGGTGAGGTTGTCCCCGCCGGACTCCACGAGGACCAGGTCCAATGGCCCGGCCGCGTCCTCCAGGTCCTCCACCGCCTCCAGGTTCGCGGAGATGTCGTCCCGGATCGCGGTGTGCGGGCAGGCCCCCGTCTCCACGGCGGTGATCCGCTCGGGCGGCAGCACGGCCTCACGGAGCAGGAACTCGGCGTCCTCCCGCGTGTAGATGTCGTTGGTGACGACGGCGAGCGACAGCTCGTCCCGCAGCGCCCGGCAGAGCGCGGCGACGGTGGCGGTCTTCCCGGATCCGACGGGGCCGCCGAGCCCGACGCGCAGGGCACGGCGGCGGCCGTCGGGGCGCAGGGCGTCGGCGCTGACGGCGGCGGGGCCCTGGTGGGTGTGGTCGAGGTGCATGGGAGCGACTCCTCCGTTGGTGTCCGACTGATGCGGGTGGCGACGACGGGCTCGGCGACCGTCTAGGAGGCGAAGAGCCGCACGGCCCACCCCGCGTGGGCTTCGGCCCCGATCTCCAGCAGTGGCGCCGACCCCGCCGGCAACGCGTCGACGCCCTCGTCGACGACCCGGCGCGCCGCCTCCACCGCCCGGTCCACGACCCGGTCGACCTCCGGCGCCAGCCGGGCCAGGACACCCGTCGCGTCGAACGGGTCCAGACTCAGCAGCCGTACCGTCGCCGACGCGGGCCCGCTCACGCTCTCGTACGCCGCGCAGTACGCCGCGTCCACCGGGCCCAGTCCCGCCGCCCGGGCGGCCAGCCCCAGCACCACCGGCTGGTGCGCGCCCTTGGGGAACTCCCTGCCGAGGGCGTCCAGCTCGGCGGACGGCCAGGTCGTCCGCGCGGCCCGCAGCAACTGCCGTCCCAGCTTCCGGGCGGCGGTCCGCAGGGCGGGCGACGGCGTCCGCGCGTCCGCGGCGCGGTCCAGCGCGACGGGATCGATCCCGAGCGCCGCGGCCGCGGACAGCCCCGCCGCCACCAGCCCCGCCGTGTGCAACCGGCCCCGGCAGAACTCGCCCAGGCTCGCCGCCCCGCTGATCCGCCCGGCCTTGACCGCCTCCTCGGCACCCCCGGAGTGCGCATGTCCTCCGGCGGGGAACCGCCCGTCGGCCAGGACGAGAAGCGCTGCTCGCGACATCAGACCACCCTCAGAACAGGAAGTACCGCTGAGCCATGGGGAGTTCGGCCGCCGGTGCCGCCTCGACCAGCTCTCCGTCGATGTGCACGGCGAAGCTGTCGGGGTCGACCCGCACCTCGGGCCGCGCGTCGTTCTCCCGCATGTCGGCCTTGGTGACCCCACGCGTCGACTCGATCGCCACGAACCGCTTGCCGAGTCCCAGCCGTTCGGGCAGCCCGGCCTCCACGGCCAGGGGCGCCACGAAGTTGACGGAGTTGGAGGCGGGCGCCCGCCCGATGGCCCCGTACATCGGCCGCGGCAGGATCGGCTGCGGCGTGGGGATCGAGGCGTTCGCGTCGCCCATCTGCGCGTACGCGATCTGCCCGCCCTTGATGACGAGCAGTGGCTTCACGCCGAAGAACGCCGGATCCCACAGCACCAGATCGGCCAGCTTGCCGCTCTCCACCGACCCGATCTCGCGGGCCAGGCCCTGGGCGAGGGCGGGGTTGATCGTGTACTTGGCGACATATCGACGCACTCGGTGATTGTCGGCCCGTCCGTCGCCGGGCAGTGCGCCCCGCCGGCGCTTCATCACGTGCGCGGTCTGCCAGGTCCGCATGACGACCTCTCCGACGCGTCCCATGGCCTGGGAGTCGGAAGAGATGATCGAGATGGCGCCCAGGTCGTGCAGGACGTCCTCCGCCCCGATCGTGGAAGGCCGGATCCGGGACTCGGCGAAGGCCAGGTCCTCCGGCACCGCGGGGTTGAGGTGGTGGCACACCATCAGCATGTCGAGGTGTTCCTCGGCGGTGTTGACGGTGAACGGCCGGGTGGGGTTCGTGGAGCTGGGCAGCACGTACGACTCGGAGACCACGGTCATGATGTCCGGCGCGTGCCCGCCGCCCGCGCCCTCGGTGTGGTACGCGTGGATGCCCCGCCCGGCGATGGCGGCGAGGGTGTCGCCGACGAACCCGGCCTCGTTGAGCGTGTCCGTGTGGATGGCGACCTGGATGCCCGTCCGCTCGGCGACGGTCAGCGCGGCGTCGATGACGGCCGGTGTGGAGCCCCAGTCCTCATGCAGCTTCAGGCCGAGCGCGCCGCCCCGGAGCTGCGACAGCATCGCCTCGTGGGAGACGGTGTTGCCCTTGCCGAGCAGTCCGATGTTGAGCGGGTGGGCCTCCATCGCCTCCAGCATCCGTGCCAGATGCCAGGGGCCGGGCGTCACCGTGGTGGCCTTGGAGCCCTCGGCCGGCCCCGTACCGCCGCCGACGAGGGTCGTGATGCCGGAGGAGAGCGCCTCGTCGGCGATCTGCGGGCAGATGAAGTGGACGTGTGCGTCGATCGCGCCGGCCGTGAGGATCCGCCCGTTGCCGGCGATGATCTCGGTCTCGGGGCCGATGACCAGATCCGGGTGGACGCCGTCCATGGTGTCGGGGTTGCCGGCCTTGCCGATGCCCGTGATCCGGCCGTCGCGGATGCCGACGTCGGCCTTGACGATCCCCCAGTGGTCGATGATCACCGCGCCGGTGACGACGGTGTCGGGGGTCCCTTCCGCACGCGTGGCTCGCGCCTGCCCCATGGACTCGCGGATGACCTTGCCGCCGCCGAACACCGCCTCGTCACCGGCGAGGCCGGGACCGCCGGAACGGTCCTCCTCGATCTCGACCAGCAGGTCGGTGTCGGCGAGGCGGATCCGGTCGCCGGTCGTCGGGCCGAACAGGTCGGCGTACGCGGCGCGCGAGATCTCAGGCATCGAGGGCACCTCCGGTCTCCCCGCGCAGACCGGGAACCACACGGGCGCCGGCCAGCGGGACGAGTTCGACGTCGGCGGGGATCCCGGGTTCGAAGCGCACGGCCGTGCCGGCGGCGACGTTCAGCCGCTTGCCGCGCGCGGCGGAGCGGTCGAACTCCAGGCCCGGGTTGGCCTCGGCGAAGTGGTAGTGGGAGCCGACCTGCACGGGCCGGTCGGCGGCGTTGAGGACGGTGAGACGGGTGACCTCGCTGCCCTGGTTGTAGACGATCGGGTCCTCGGCGAACAGGATCTCTCCGGGAATCACGGCGGCCTCCCCGTCAGACGATCGGCTCGTGGACGGTGACGAGCTTGGTGCCGTCCGGGAAGGTGGCCTCCACCTGCACGTCATGGATCATCTCGGGGATGCCTTCCATGACGTCGTCCCTGGTCAGGATCGTGCGTCCGGAGGCCATGAGTTCCGCGACGGTCCGGCCGTCCCGCGCGCCTTCGAGGATGTGCGAGGTGATGAGCGCGACCGCCTCGGGGTGATTCAGCTTCAGGCCACGGGCGCGGCGCTTCTCGGCCACGTCGGCCGCCACGTGGATCAGCAGTCGTTCTTGCTCGTGCGGGGTCAGTTGCACGTCCCACCTCACAGTCCTCGCTCCGGGCCGTGCGGGGCCCGGCTGCCGCGGCCACGGGGCAAACTGCCAGGTGGCGTGGATCGGCAGGCTAATTGGACCGCGTTTCGGGCACGTTAACCGCGCTGTGATCCACCGGCCGCGGCGCGGGCTGCGCGGCGACCGGGCCGTGCTCGCGCCGCTCGGCGCTTCGGCCTCTCGGCCCCTGGTGGACATGGCCGCGACCGGGCCCGCTCTGGCCCTGGCCTGGTGGGCGGCGCTCGGCCCGGGCGCCGTGCTGCTCGGCGACGCGCTGCGGGCACGGAAGGCGGGCAGTGAGCCCGCGGCCGACCGAAGGGAACTCTCGGCCGTCGGCCGACCACCACACCGGCGCCTCCGAGCACCCCGGATGGCGACCGTGCGTCCCCGCGGCAGCGGACGGGGACGCACGGTTCTCGCCTGTACGGGACTAGGCCCCTTCTGACGGATCTCCGCGGCGTCGCGACGCCCGGCACGCACGCTCGCCGCACCGCGCGAAAGCCCGAGTAGCTCCGCTACGAGGGCTTCCACGCGGCACTCCCCCAAGCTCTTCGAGCAGGGGGGACCCCCAGAGCACGCACCGAACGCCGCTCCTTCTCCCACGGAGAGCCATCAGAAGGGGCCTAGGCCGAGCCCGCCCTGTGGCGCTCCGCCGCGATGCCGAACCGCTGGGGTTCGCCGGGGCGGACGCGACCTCGCGGACGGTGGAGACCGCGCTGACCACCTGCTCCTCCGCGGATTCCGCGAGCTCCTGGGTCACTTCGAGTCGCCGCAGGTCATCGGCCGAGACGAGGGCGACGAGGGGCTTGGCCCAGTTCATGCGCCTGGAGCACCAGGCCCCGGACCGCGACATCTCGCTCTACGTCAACTCCCCCGGCGGCACCTTCCACGCCATGGCGGCGATCTACGACACGATGCAGTACGTCTCCTGCGACGTGGAGACGATCTGTCCGGGCCGGACCGGCGCGGCCTCCTCGGTGCTGCTGGCGGGAGGCGCGCCCGGCAAGCGATTCGCACTCCCCGACGCCCGCCTGGTGATCCATCAGTCCGCACTGCCCGCGCCCGTCCGGGGACAGGCGAGCGATCTCGCCGTCCAGGCGGACGAGTTGACGCGCGTCCGGCTCCGGACGGAGGAGCTGCTCGCTCGGCACACGGGCCGCAGCCGGGAGCAGATCGGCAGGGACATCGAGCGGGAGAAGATCCTCACCGCCCAGGAGGCCGTGGAGTACGGCCTGGTGGACGGGATCATCCCCCACCGCAGGGCCACCCCGGTCCCGCCGACCGGACGGTGAGGTGAGGCCCCGATGCTCCCGCCGGAACTGCCGCCGCTGCCCGCCCCGACGCGCCGAGGCGGAACTGATCGGCCGTTACCTCGAGGTCGTCGGCCTGCTGGGCCGTATCAACCCGGCGCTGGACGGCGACACCTACCGCGGACTGCGCGCCGCCCAGTCCCTGGTCGGCAAGGCGGCCGCGTTGCGCGACGCGCTGGCCCTGATGCACCAGCGGGGTGAGACGGAACTGCACGCCGGCACCCTGGCCCGTGCGCTGCGGGTGCTGGACGGTGAGCTGCGCACGGCCCGCCTCAGCCTGCCCCCGGAGTCCGTCAGTTGACGCGGAGTCCTCGCTCCGGACGCCCGATCGACCGTGGACCGTCCGGGGCTGAGTCGAAACGGACCAAATGACGTACCCCTGTTCGGAGTAGGTGGGAGACCTGTTTTGGGACCGTCCCGGTTGCGCAACGCGCGCAGCCAGGGGACGGAATGGGACATTCCATCGCTGGTCCGACGCTCCGCGAACCTGTGGACAGCGGCTCGAACGCACACGTGTCCACCCGAACGGGCGAGTGGTGAGTAACAACACAAATCCCCGGTTCCGTTGGGAAATCCGGACAGGCATGAGCCAAGATCCCTGTCTGACGACAAGCCCCCGCCGCTGTGGCGGGGCGATCCGGGCGGACGCCGAGTCCTGCCGCCGCCCGGATGACCGGTCGACAGGAGTGGATCGGCAGGAGTGGAGGACCCAAGCACGACGGGTCGCCGGGACGGTCACGCCATGACCGCACCCGAGCAGCCCTTGGGGTGAAGCCGCGTCAGCGGCCGGGCAACTTCGCCAGCCCGAATCCGACAGGTCATCCTTCACAGGCGGCTGACGAAGGGTTGCGCATGACTGCGCTCAATCGTGTCCCGTCGCTCATGGCCCGGGCCGGCACGGCCTCGGCGCTCACCATCGCCGCCGTCGGCGGTTCGATAGTGGCGCCCGGCTTCGCCTCCGACGCCGCGGCAGCCACGCCGGCGACCAAGGCACTCCAGATCGCGGCCTCGAAGAAGGGTTCGCCGTACAAGTACGGGGCCACCGGTCCGCACCGGTTCGACTGCTCCGGGCTCACGCTCTACTCGTTCAAGAAGGCCGGCAAGAAGCTCCCCCGCACGGCTGCCCAGCAGTACAACAAGACCCGCCACATCTCCAGCAAGAACCGCAAGGCCGGAGACCTGGTGTTCTTCCACTCGGGCAGCAACGTGTACCACGTCGGTATCTACGCGGGTAAGAACAAGCTCTGGCACTCCCCGAAGAGCGGGGACGTGGTGCGGCTCCAGAAGATCTGGACCAAGAGCGTCTGGTACGGGCGCGTGAAGTGATCCGCCCGGCGTGCGGCGGCGTCCTGACGCGCCGCCGCACGCCGGAGCGTGACTCGGACTTGTGCGGATACCCGTCGCCCCATGGCCGAGCATCGCCCCTGCACCGCGCGCAACGAGACTCCGCTGCACCGTGCGGACCGCAACTTCGTCGAACTGCTCCAGGAGTTGCGCGTCACCCAGACGGGCGTGCAGATCCTCTTCGCCTTCCTGTTGTCGCTCGCCTTCACCTCGCGCTTCGGGGACCTTGTGGGGGCTGCTCCCCGGCTGGTGCGGCGCGCGGGTCGGCGTCCGGAGACGGACGGCACCTCGGAGACGACCGAGGAGGAGCGGGCCGGGGACGACGTCAGGTTTCCCGCACCACTGCGGCGCACCGTCAGGCCGCCGTCAGGGCTTCGGTGCACGGCAGCGCACCGGGAGGCGCGGCGCGGCACAGGTGAGGGCCGTCGCGTGCCACGGCGCGTGGTGAGGCACGGGGAGTGACTGGCGCCGCGCCGTACGACGCCCAGAAGGGGCGTCGTAGCCTCGCGGGCGGCCCGGAGGGGCGGCTCGGGCTCGCGGGCGGCGGAGGAGGCGGCGTGGCTCTCAGGGGGCCCGATGAGGGCGCCGGGGCTCGTGGGGAGGCCCGGAGGAGCACCGCGGCTCGCAGGCGGCCCCGAGAAGATGCCGCGGCTCGCAGGGTCGTCTGAAGGGGCGGCGTGCTCGCAGGCGGTCCGGAGGAAGCACCGTGACTTGGGGGTGGCCCGGAGAGGGCGCCGCGACTCGCAGGCGATCCGGGAGGAAGCACCACAGCTCGCACGGAGGCCCGAAGGGGCGGTGCGCTCGCAGGCGCGTGCTCGCAGGGGCGGCGTGCTCGCAGGCGGCCCGGAGGAAGCACCTGGCTCGGAGGCGGCGCCGGAGGGCGCCATGGCTCGCGGGCGGCCGGAAGAGGGGCGTCGCGGCTCGCGGGGTGCATGGATGCCGGTCGCGTGGGCCCGGGCAGGCTCAGGGCATCCGCTGGGGATGTTCTTCGGTCCTGCTACGAGCGGTCACGGCTCCTGCCGGACCACCGTGGTCACCGGCTGGACCGGCGCGGCCCACGGGAGCTCGATCGAGATGGTCTTGCCGCCTTCGCGGGTGGGGCGGATGCGGAGTCGGCCACCGCACTCGGCGGTCAGCCAGCGGATGATGACCAGGCCGCGGCCGTTGTCCTGCTGGACGGCGGCGGGCAGGCGTCTGGGGAAGCGCGGGTGACTGTCCGTGACACCGATACGCAACCACTCGTCGCGATCGAGCTCCAGGTCCACGGTGAACGTCGGTGACTGGCCGAAGGTGTGCTGGACCGCGTTGGTGGCGAGTTCGGAGACGATGAGCCGGACGGTGTCGGACACTTCCGTGTCCGGCGGCAGGCCCCACTCCGCCAGCGTGCCCACCACGTAGGTGCGCGCAGCGGAGACCGAGGCGGGATCGCTCGGCAGAGTGACGGATGCTTCCAAATGGTCTGCCATGGCGACGTCGTCCCTTTCCCACGGGACCGCAGTCCGACACGGAGCGGATGGTTCGAGTACGGTCCCGGACTGGTGCTTCATCGCCAGACTGCCATCAGAACGCCCCCGAAGGACGGCGATCCACCAAGATATGCATATATCTGTCGCTCAAAGCGGTGAACTCTGCGACGCGAGACCGTATTTGGATGCGGCCGTTCGGAGTCCCGGTAAGGAGTAAGGAGGAGCCCATGCAGCACGGTCCCGCGGTGCGCCGCCGGAAACTGGGCGCCGAACTGCGTGCGCTGCGCACCTCGGCGGGGCTCACGAGCGGTGAGGCGGCCCGGCTGGTGGGTTGGCACCAGTCCAAGGTCAGCCGGATCGAGACGGGCACGAGCGGGGTGAAACCGGCCGATGTGCGGTTACTCCTCGACGCCTACTCCGTGGCGGACTCCCAACTTCGCGAGCTGCTCATGGTGTTGGCGGGGCCCGACGAGAGCGGTGGACGTCATCACTGGTGGCACGCCTATCGCGGGGTGCTGCCGCCGACCTACCGGGACTTCATCAGCCTGGAGTCGCAGGCCGGCGCGATGCGCACGCTGGAGACCACCGTCGTCCCGGGCCTGCTCCAGACACCCGAGTACGCCCGCGCGGTGACGAAGGCCGCGGTGGAGGGGCTTTCGGAGGACCGGCTCGACACGCTGGTCGAGGTGCGACTGGCCCGGCAGGACGTGCTGCGCGCGGATCCCCCGCTGGAACTGAGCGCCGTCCTGGACGAGGCGGTGCTGCGCCGGGAGGTGGGCGGACCCGGGGTCATGGCCCGCCAGCTGGAACGACTGGTCGAGGCCGCCCGGCTCCCCCAAGTGCGGCTGCAGGTGCTGCCGTTCGCCGCCGGGGCGCACATCGGCGTCACCGGCCCTTTCGTTATCTTGTCATTTTCGAGCACTTCTGATCTGGATGTGGTTGTTCTCGACCACTTGACGAGTAGCCTCTACCTCGAACGGAAAGAAGACCTCCAGGCCTACACGGAGGCCTTCAACGCCCTTCAGATCCACGCCCTTTCGCCCGAGGACTCGTTGGATTTCATCGCCGGGACAGCCGCCGGCGCGTAAGGAGGCACCATGCGTGCACTGCCTCGTCACGTCCCCTCAAGCATCGAACTGCACGGTGTGCGGTGGTTGCGCAGCAGCTACAGCACCGGCGCGAACAACTGCGTCGAGACCGCGCGTCCGGATGCCCCGCCCTGGGCCGGACTGCTCGCCGTGCGCGACTCCAAGAACCCGGCCGGACCCGCGCTACTCTTCTCTCCGGAGAGCTGGGCGGCGTTCGCGGCCGGGGTGGACCGCATGTAACCGCGTTCGATCAGGCCGACATCGTGCGACACACGGCCGTGTCACGCCGACTCATGGTCGCGTCTCGCCGATCAGCCGTACAGCGCGTGCGATCTGCTGACCGGTCAGGTCGGCGCGGGCGGTCAGCCTGAGCCGTGAGATGCCGTCGGGCACGGAGGGAGGACGGAAACAGCCCACGGCCAGGCCCGCCGCGCGGCAGTCCGCCGCCCAGTTCACCGCGTCCTCGGCAGAGGGCGCCCGCACCGAGACCACCGCGGCGTCCGGACGTACCGCTTCCAGTCCCGCGGCGGTCAGGCGTGCGTGCAGTTCGGCCGCCACCGCGCGGGCCCGTGCGGCCCGTTCCGGCTCGCGGCGCAGCAGCCGGAGGGCCGACAGGGCCGCCCCCGCCGCGGCGGGGGCGAGTCCGGTGTCGAAGATGAACGTCCGGGCCGCGTTGACCAGGTGGTCGACGACCCGGGCGGGGCCGAGGACGGCTCCGCCCTGGCTGCCGAGCGACTTGGACAGGGTGACCGTCGCGACGACGTCGTCGGCGCCCGCGAGTCCCGCCGCGTACGCGGCGCCCCGGCCGCCGTCGCCGAGGACGCCCAGGCCGTGGGCGTCGTCGACGACCAGTCCGGCGCCGCGCTCCCGGCAGGCCTCGGCCAGCGCGGTGAGGGGGGCGGCGTCGCCGTCGACCGAGAAGACCGTGTCGGACACGGCGATCGCCGTGCCCTCGTGCGCCGACAGTGCCTTGCGCACGGCGTCGGGCTCGGCGTGCGCCACGACCTGGGTGGTGCCGCGGGCCAGCCGGCAGCCGTCGATGAGCGAGGCGTGGTTGCCCGCGTCGGAGACGATCAGGGAGCCGTGCGGGGCCAGCGCGGTGACGGCGGCGAGGTTGGCGGCGTAACCGGAGGAGAAGACCAGGGCCGCCTCGAAACCGCAGAAGTCGGCCAGTTCCCGCTCCAGCTCCGTGTGCAGTTCGGTGGTGCCGGTGACGAGCCGGGAGCCGGTCGAGCCGCCGCCCCAGGTCCGCGCGGCCCGGGCCGCGCCCTCGGTGATCTCGGGGTGCCGGGCCAGCCCCAGGTAATCGTTGCTCGCCAGGTCGAGGAGCGGCGAAGCGGCCGGACGGGGGCGCAGAATCCGTACGAGTCCGGCGCGGCGGCGCCGCTGGGCCTGCTCGTCGATCCAGCCGAACGCCATGGGTGGTCCTCCGGGGAATTTGTAGGCAGTGCACAGACACTAGCGGGACGACCAGCAGGTCAGTGTGTGGTGATACCCACACCTCGAAGCGACTCTGTTGTACGAAGTCTCCTTGGCCCCGGGCGCCTCCGTAGGACAGGATCGGCTTCCATGGACCTGCTGAACACGCTGGTGGACAAGGGGCTTCGGCGCGAGCTGCCGACCCGCGACGAAGCACTGGCCGTCCTCGCGACGTCCGACGACGACCTGCTCGATGTGGTGGCCGCGGCCGGAAAGGTGCGGCGGCACTGGTTCGGCCGGCGGGTGAAACTGAACTATCTCGTCAACCTCAAGTCCGGCCTGTGCCCCGAGGACTGCTCGTACTGTTCGCAGCGGCTCGGCTCGACGGCCGGGATCCTGAAGTACACCTGGCTCAAGCCCGGCCAGGCGTCCGACGCGGCGGCGGCCGGTGTGGCCGGAGGGGCCAAGCGGGTGTGCCTGGTGGCCAGCGGGCGCGGCCCGACCGACCGGGACGTGGACCGGGTCTCCGAGACGATCAGGACGATCAAGGAGAACAACGAGGGCGTCGAGGTGTGCGCGTGCCTCGGTCTGCTCTCCGACGGCCAGGCGGAGCGGCTGCGCGAGGCGGGCGCCGACGCCTACAACCACAACCTCAACACGTCCGAGGCGACGTACGGGGAGATCACCACCACGCACACCTACGAGGACCGCGTCGACACCGTGCACAAGGCGCACGCGGCCGGTCTGTCCGCCTGTTCCGGGCTGATCGCCGGCATGGGCGAGACGGACGAGGACCTCGTGGACGTCGTCTTCTCGCTGCGTGAGCTGGACCCGGACTCGGTTCCGGTCAACTTCCTGATCCCGTTCGAGGGCACTCCGCTCGGCAAGGAGTGGAACCTGACCCCGCAGCGATGCCTGCGGATCCTGGCGATGACGCGGTTCGTCTGCCCGGACGTCGAGGTGCGGATCGCCGGTGGACGTGAGGTCCATCTGCGCACGATGCAGCCGCTCGCCCTGCACCTGGCCAACTCGATCTTCCTCGGCGACTACCTCACCAGTGAGGGCCAGGCCGGCAAGGCCGACCTGGAGATGATCGCGGACGCCGGGTTCGAGGTGGAGGGCACCGACCGGGTGACGCTTCCGGAGCACCGGGCCGCCGGCGGCTGCCACGACGGTGGCGGAGTGTGCGGTTCCGAGGGTGGCGGGTCATGCGGATCCGGCGAGGAACCGCAGGTCGCCGACGCCCGTACCGGCGCCGAACCCCGGACCGACCTGGTCGCCGTGCGCCGCCGGGGCGCCGGGACCGACCTCGCGCCCAATGCCTGAGCGCACGGTCGCCGAGCTGCTGGAGCTCGACCGGCGGCACGTGTGGCATCCGTACGGCCCGATGCCCGGACGGCAGGAACCGCTCGTCGTGGAGTCGGCGAGCGGAGTGCGGCTGCGGCTCGCCGACGGTTCGGGGGAGCTGGTCGACGGGATGTCGTCCTGGTGGTCGGCGATCCACGGCTACAACCACCCCGTGCTCAACGAGGCCGCGCGTGAGCAGCTGGGGCGGATGAGCCATGTGATGTTCGGGGGGCTCACCCACGAGCCCGCCGTACGCCTGACGAAGCTCCTTGTCGACATGTCACCCGAAGGCCTGGAGCATGTCTTCCTCGCCGACTCCGGGTCGGTGTCGGTCGAGGTCGCGGTCAAGATGTGCCTGCAGTACTGGCGCTCGCTGGGCCGCCCCGGCAAGCAGCGGCTGCTGACCTGGCGCGGCGGCTACCACGGCGACACCTGGCAGCCCATGTCGGTGTGCGATCCGGACGGCGGGATGCACGACCTGTGGACCGGGGTGCTGCAACGCCAGGTGTTCGCCGATGCGCCCCCGGCGGAGTACGAGGAGGCGTACGCCGAGCACCTGCGGTCGCTGATCGAGCGGCACGCCGGTGAACTGGCCGCGGTGGTCGTCGAGCCGGTGGTTCAGGGCGCGGGCGGGATGCGGTTCCACTCCCCCGCGTATCTACGGGTGCTGCGCGAGGCGTGCGACGCGCACGACGTGCTGCTGGTGTTCGACGAGATCGCGACCGGTTTCGGCCGTACGGGCGCGATGTTCGCGGCGGAACACGCGGCGGTGACGCCCGACGTGATGTGCGTGGGCAAGGCCCTGACCGGCGGGTACCTGACGATGGCGGCCGCGCTGTGCACCGCGCGGGTGGCCGACGGCATCTCGCGGGGCGAGGTGCCGGTGCTCGCGCACGGCCCCACTTTCATGGGCAACCCGCTGGCGGCCGCCGTGGCCTGCGCCTCGATCGAGCTGCTGCTCGGGCAGGACTGGACCGCGGAGGTCGAGCGGATCGAGGCGGGGCTGCGGGACGGACTCTCGGCCGCCTCCGACATGCCGGGGGTGAAGGACGTCCGGGTCCTCGGCGCGATCGGGGTCGTACAGCTGGATCACGCGGTGGACATGCGGGCGGCGACCGAGGCGGCCGTGCACGAGGGCGTGTGGCTGCGGCCGTTCCGCGATCTGATCTACACCATGCCGCCGTACGTCACGGGCGACGCGGACCTCGCGCGGATCGCCCGGGCCGTGTGCGCGGCGGCGCGGGAGGGATGACATGCCGGTACTGGTGATCACGGGCACGGGCACGGAGGTCGGCAAGACGGTCGTTACCGCCGCCGTCGCCGCGACGGCGCTGGCGGCCGGCCGGTCGGTGGCCGTGCTCAAGGCCGCCCAGACGGGCGTACGGCCGGACGAGCCGGGCGACGCCGCCGAGGTGGCGCGCCTGGCGGGGCCGGTGACAACGGCCGAACTGGCCCGGTACCCCGAGCCGTTGGCCCCCGCGACGGCCGCACGCCGGGCGGGCCGGGCCCCGGTGCATCCGCACGAGGTCGCGGAGGCCGCCGCCAAGCTGGCCACCGAGCACGACCTGGTGCTGGTCGAGGGGGCCGGCGGACTCCTCGTACGGTTCGACGCGGCCGGCGGGACCCTGGCGGACGCCGCCCGGCTGCTGTCGGCGCCGGTGCTGGTCGTGGCGCCGGCGGGACTCGGCACCCTGAACACGACGGAGCTGACGGCGCGTGAACTGCGCTCCCGAGGGCTGGAGATGGCCGGGATCGTGATCGGGAGTTGGCCGGCCGCCCCCGACCTCGCCGCGCGCTGCAATCTCGCGGACCTGCCGGACGTGGCCGGAGCGCCGCTGCTGGGTGCCGTTCCGGCGGGGTCGGCCGCCCTCTCCCCCGCCGCCTTCCGGGCATCCGCGCCGCACTGGCTGGCCCCCCGGCTGGACGGCTCGTGGGACGCGGAGGCGTTCCGGGTACGGGAGGCACCCGAGGCGTGATGAGGGCCCGTTCGGGCACGCGGTGAAACCGGACCGGACGTGATCGCGTGTTGACCTACGTACGTGATCGCCTCCGAAGGGACCACCTTGCACACGAACGGATCACGCCCGTCCCGCCGCACGGCTCTCGCGCTGGGCACGGCCGCCGCTCTCTCGCTGGGCGGCGGCACGGCCCACGCGTCACCGGGCACCGGTGCTGTCACCGCGCGGCTGCGGGAACTGGAGCGGGAGCACACCGCCCGGCTGGGCGTGTACGCCCGCAACCTGCGCACCGGCCGGACGGTGGCGTACCGGGCCGACGAACGCTTCCCGATGGCCTCGGTGTTCAAGACCCTGGCCGCCGCGGCCGTCCTGCGCGACCTCGACCACGACGGTGAGTTCCTGGCGCGCCGCGTCCGCTACACGCAGGACTACGTCACGAAGTCCGGGTACTCCCCGATCACCGAGAAGAACGTCACGACCGGCATGACCGTCGGCGAACTGTGCGACGCCACCATCCGCTTCAGCGACAACACCGCGGGCAACCTGCTCCTGAAGGAACTCGGCGGGCCGACGGCCGTCACGCGCTTCTGCCGCTCGATCGGTGACCGGGTCACCCGGCTCGACCGGTGGGAGCCCGAGCTCAACTCGGCGGAGCCGTGGCGCGTGACCGACACGACCTCCCCGCGCGCCGTCGGCACGACCTACGCCCGGCTGGTGCTCGGCACCGCGCTGGAGCCCCGGGACCGGGCACGGCTCACGGACTGGCTGCTGCGCAACACCACCAGCACCGAGAAGTTCCGCAAGGCCCTGCCCGCCGACTGGCTGATCGCCGACAAGACCGGCGGCGGGCGGTACGGCACCAACAACGACGTGGGCGTCGTCCGGCCGCCGGACGGCCCGCCGATCGCGCTGTCCGTCCTGACCACCCAGCCGGAGGAGGACGCCGTGGCCGACAACCCGCTGGTGGCCCGGACGGCCGCGCTGGTGGCGGCGGAACTCGCCTAGCGTGGCCGTCGGCGGCAGGTCGCGGTGGGACGTGCGGCTGGTGTGCGGTGCGGCCGGTGCCGCCGCGCTCCAGGTGCTGCACTTCGCCGTGCCCAACGGGGCCGGGCGGCTGGGGAGCCTGCTGGAGACGTTCCTGCCGTGGCTCGGGCTGAGCGTGCCCGTGCTCGGCTGCCTCGCGCTGCTCAAGCGGTCGTGGGCGGGGCTCCTCGCCTGCCTGGCGCCTCTGGCCGTGTGGCTCTGGATGTTCGGCGGGATGTGGTTCTCCCCCATCCGGGCCCCGGGCCCGTACGACCTGACCGTCCTCCAGCACAACGTGGCCGACGACAACGCCGACCCCTCCGGCACCGCCCGGGCGCTGCGCGCCGCCCGTGCGGGGCTGGTGGCCGTGCAGGAACTGACACCCGCCGCGCGACCCGTCTACCAGGACGTCCTGGGCGCCTCACACCCGCACCGGGCCGTCCACGGCACGGTCGGGCTCTGGTCGGCCCATCCCCTGTCGGACGTGCGGCCCGTGGACATCCGGCCCGCGGGCTTCCCGGGGAGCTGGCAGCGGGGCCTGCGGGCCACGGTGTCCGCGCCGGGCGGGAGCATCACGGTGTACGTGGTCCACCTGCCGTCCGTCCGGCTCGGTCCGGCGGGCCTGGCGTCGGCGGCCCGTGACGAGAGCGCGGCCCTGCTCGCAGCCCTGGTCGCCGACGATCCGGCCGACCGGCTCCTGGTGGTGGGCGACCTCAACGGCACGGTGCGGGACCGCGGTCTCGGGCCGCTCACCTCCCGGCTGCACGCCCCGCCCTCGGGGTTCGCTTTCAGCTGGCCGGCCGCCCTGCCGGTGGCGAGGATCGATCAGGTGCTGGGGAGAGGGGTGGAGGTGGCGGAGGTGTCGGCACTGGCGGCGACCGGAAGTGACCATCGTCCGGTCCTGGGCCGCGTACGCCTGCGGTAGGCGGCAGGGGTGCGCCGTGCCCGTCGCGGGGAGAATCGGGGTATGCCCGGCATCGTCAGGGAGGTCGCCATGCCGTTCCGTTCCGCCGCGGTGCCACGGGACGCCGTGCACCATCCGCTGTTCGCCCGCTGCTACGCCCGGGCCAGTGTGGCCGCCGAGACCCGGATGGGCATGGGCCGGATCCGCGGGAGACTGCTCGGCGGGCTGTCCGGGCGGGTGATCGAGATCGGCGCGGGCAACGGGCTGAACTTCGCCCACTACCCGGGCACCGTCGCGGAGGTCGTGGCCATCGAACCGGAGCGGCGGCTGCGGCAGCTGGCCGTGGAGGCCGCGCTGCGCGCCGAGGTGCCGGTGGACGTGGCGCCGGGGGTGGCCGAGGCGCTGCCGGTCAAGAGCGAGGGCTTCGACGCCGCCGTGGTGTCGCTGGTGCTGTGCAGTGTGCGGGACGTGCCCCGGGCGCTCGGGGAGCTGCGGCGGGTGCTGCGGCCGGGCGGCGAGGTGCGGTTCTTCGAGCACGGCCGGGGCGGCGGCCGGGCGATGACCTTCACCCAGCAGGCCCTGGACCGGACGGTGTGGCCGGTGCTGAGCGGGGGCTGCCATGTGGCGCGGGAGCCGGTGCGGGCCCTGCGGGACGCCGGGTTCGAACTCGGCCCCTACCGGCGGTTGCTCATGCCCGAACAGGGGCCGACGCTGCCCACCTCGTACTGCGTGCTCGGCACGGCGTGGCGCCCTGCCGAGGGGTGAGTCACAGGCTCCATTGGCGCAGCTCCTGCTCGATCTCCCGTACGGAGGCCTCGCCGCTCTTGACCAGCCGGGCGAGGTCGCGGACCTGCTCGGGTGAGGTGACGACCTTGGCGCCGCTGGCCACGAGGTACGCGTAGGCGACGGCGGAGGCGAACAGGGCGTTGGAGCGTTCCAGCGCGGGGACGTGGAGGAGGAGCTGGAGCAGGGCGGCGGCGCGGGCGTGCGGGCTGTCGTAGACGGGGACGTCGAACACGGCGGCGCGGTGCCGGGCGACGGCGGCGACGAGGGCTCCCCAGTCGGTGACCTGGGGGTCTCCGGGGGTTTTCTGCTCGGCGAGCATCAGCAGCCAGGCGAGGTCGATCTCGAGGTTGTCCAACGGTTCAGTGGCGACCTTCGCGCGTGCCCTCACGGTCCCCGCCGAACTCCTCGGCGAAGACGGACTCGTACTGCTTCATGAAGTCCGCGGCGGCCTCCACGAAGGTGTGGCCCACCTCGCCGGTGTCCTGACGGACCAGCTCCTCGATGTAGCGGTTGACGCTCATGCCGCGGGCCAGGGCGCGTTCTCGCGCGGCTCGGGCGGTGCCCTCGTCGACGCGCACGTTCAGCTGGGTCTTGGCCATACCTCGAAGCTAGCGCTCGGGTGCTAGCACCGGCAAGGGCGGAGTCCGACCCGCGGAGGATACCGAGTGTGGGCCGGGTCACATTACCCTCGGTCAGGGCCAGGAGGTCCTGACGTCCACCCAGAGGAGGCGGCCTTGTCCACACCTGCTGCGGAGCATGCTCCCGGCCTCGCGCCGGCCGACGGGATCGCGGCCCGCGCCCGCGGTCTGACCAAGGCGTACGGCGCGGGCGAGACGGCCGTGCTCGCGCTCGACTCGGTGGACGTGGACATCGTCCGGGGCCGGTTCACCGCGGTCATGGGGCCCTCGGGCTCCGGGAAGTCCACGCTGATGCACTGTCTGGCGGGGCTCGACACCGTCTCGGCCGGTCAGGTGTGGCTGGGCGACACGGAGATCACGGGGCTGCGGGACCGTGAACTGACGCGGCTTCGCCGCGACCGGATCGGGTTCATGTTCCAGTCGTTCAACCTCATCCCGACCCTGAACGCGCTGGAGAACATCACCCTGCCCATGGACATCGCGGGCCGCAAGCCCGACGAGAAGTGGCTGGACCAGGTGATCGACACCCTCGGGCTCAGGGACCGCCTCGGGCACCGGCCGTCGCAGCTCTCCGGCGGTCAGCAGCAGCGCGTGGCCTGTGCCCGGGCCCTGGCCTCCCGGCCGGAGCTGATCTTCGCGGACGAGCCGACCGGCAACCTGGACTCGCGCGCCGGCCTGGAGGTGCTCGCCTTCCTGCGCGAGGCGGTGGACCGGCTCGGGCAGACCGTCGTCATGGTCACCCACGATCCGGGCGCCGCCGCCCACTCCGACCTGGTGCTCTTCCTCGGGGACGGCCGGATCGTCGACGAGATGCGCCACCCGACGGCGGAGGCGGTCCTGGAGCGGATGAAGAGGTTCGACGCGATCCGCACCCGGTACGAGGACGCCCCGGCGTCGTCCGAGGAGAACTGAGCCCGTGCTCAAGGCGACCCTGAGGAGCTTCCTGGCGCACAAGGGGCGACTGCTGCTCTCGGCGCTCGCCGTCCTGCTGTCCGTCGCGTTCGTCACGGGGAGCCTGATCTTCTCGGACACCGTCAGCCGCACCTTCGACCGGCTGTTCGCCTCCACGGCGGCCGATGTGACGGTCAGCCCGAAGGAGGGCCTCGACGAGGCGGTGCCCTCCGGCCGGACGGCCACCCTGCCGGCCGCGCTCGCCGAACGGGTCCGGCAGGTGGACGGGGTCGCGGCGGCCCGCGCCGACGTGAAGGTGAACGGCCTCACGGTCGTCGACGAGCAGAACGAGCCGGTGGGCCCGACCACCGGGGCGCCGACGCTCGGCCACGCCTGGAACCCGTACGCGCGCAGCCCCGTGGAGCTGACCTCGGGCCACGCCCCGCACGGCCCCGCCGAGGCGCTGCTCGACTCCGAGACCGCCGACCGCAGGGACGTGCGCATCGGCGACACCCTCACCGTCATCGCACCGCCGGGGTCGTTCGAGGTGCGGGTGGTCGGCATCGTCACGTTCACGACCACCAACCCCGGCTCCGCGCTGATCTACGTCGACACCCCCACCGCGCAGACCAAGCTGCTCGGCCGGCCGGGGACGGCCACCGGCATCTCGGTCGACGCGGCGGAGGGCGTCAGCGACGCTCAGCTCAAGCAGCGGGTGGCGGACGCGCTCGGGGCGCACGCCTACGACTACCGGACGGCCGGCGAGCAGGCACAGTCGGATGTCGAGCAACTGGGCGGGTTCCTCGACGTCATCAAGTACGTGATGCTCGGCTTCGCCGGGATCGCCGTGCTGGTGGGCGTGTTCCTGATCGTCAACACCTTCACCATGCTGATCGCCCAGCGCACCCGGGAGCTGGGGCTGCTGCGCGCGCTCGGCGCCGACCGGCGCCAGGTCCGGCGCTCGGTCCTCACCGAGGCCCTGCTGCTCGGCCTGGTCGGCTCCACGCTGGGGCTGGCCGCGGGCATCGGACTCGCCGCCGGTCTGATCGCGCTGATGGGCCTGCTCGGCATGAACATCGACGCCGACGAGATGGAGATCCGCTGGGTGACACCGGTGGCGGCGTATGTCGTCGGGCTCGGCGTCACTTTCGTCGCCGCCTATCTCCCGGCGCGGCGGGCCGCGGGTGTCTCACCGATGGCCGCGCTCTCGGACGCGGAGGTCGCCGGGGTGGGCCGGCCACTGCGGATTCGCGCGGTGGCGGGCGGAATCGTCGGTACGACCGGTGCGGCGGCGCTGGTGGGCTGCGCGGTGTCGGAGCGGACGGCGACGGCGGCGTCCCTGCTGGGGTTCGGCGTGGTGCTCACCCTGATCGCGACCGTGGTCGCCGGGCCGCTGCTGGTGCGCCCGATGATCCGGGTGCTCGGCGCGGCCTTTCCCGCGCTGTTCGGGTCGATCGGCCGGATGAGTCAGCGCAACGCCCTGCGCAATCCCCGCCGCACCGGCGCCACCGCCGCCGCCCTGATGGTGGGGATCGCCCTGGTCGGCGGGATGTCGGTGGCCAGTGAGTCGATGACCGCGTCGTTCGACCGGCAGATCGACAGGACGCTGGGTGCCGACTTCGTCATCCAGAACACCAACTTCCAGCCGTTCCCGCGGGAGGTCACCGACAAGGTGCGCGGCACCGACGGCGTGGGCCTCGTGGTGCGCGGGCGGTTCACACCCGTCGCGGTGCGGCTCCCCGACGGCGACCGGGTGGAGACGACCGCCGCGGGCTATGACCCCCGGCTCGACGACGTCGCCAACATCACCTATGTGCGGGGAGACTCCGCGGCCGCGCTGGCGGACGGGCGCATGGCCATGGACCGGGACTTCGCGCGCGACCACGGCGTGCGGGTGGGCAGCACCCTCCCGGTGGAGTTCCAGGGCGGACGCTCGGCGGAGCTGACGGTCGGCGCGCTCACCGATCAGGACTCCGCCGAGGGGTTCGGCACCCAGGGCGGGCTGTACTTCGGGCTGGGCACCCTGGAGCGGTACGCGCCGGGCGGGCAGGACTCCGCGCTCTACGTCAACGCCTCGGGCGGTACGAGCGACGACGACCTGCGCGCGAGCCTGGAGAAGGCCCTGGACCCGTATCCGCAGGTGCAGGTGCGGGACCTGGCCGACTACAAGCAGCTGGTCCACGACCAGATCGCCGTGCTGCTGTACCTGGTGTACGCGCTGCTGGGCCTGGCGATCATCATCGCGGTGCTGGGCGTGGTCAACACCCTGGCGCTGTCGGTCGTCGAACGCACTCGGGAGATCGGCCTGTTGCGGGCGATCGGGCTGGCCCGGCGTCAGCTGCGGCGGATGATCCGGCTGGAGTCGGTGGTGATCGCCGTGTTCGGGGCGGTCCTCGGGCTCGTGCTGGGGCTGGTGTGGGGTGTCTGCACGCACCGGGTCCTGGCGCTCCAGGGCATGACGGCCCTGGCGGTCCCGTGGCTGACGATCGTGCTGGTGGTGGTGGGCTCGGCGGTGGTCGGAGTCGTGGCGGCGCTGCTGCCGGCGCTGCGCGCGTCCCGCATGAACGTGCTGGCGGCGATCGCGCACCAGTGACGTCCGGATGGTGAAACGGTCTGACGCGGGCCGGCGCGAGTGGTGTGATCACGGGATGACCGACTTGCGCATCCGGGCGGCGACGCCCGAGGACCTCGACGCCGTCCTGGCCTTCTGGAAGGTGGCCGCCGAGGGCACGAGCATCAGTGACGACCGCGGCGGCGTGGAGCGGCTGGTCGCACGGGACCCCGAGGCACTGATCCTCGCGGAGCGCGGCGGCGAGCCGGTGGGCACGGTGATCGCCGGGTTCGACGGCTGGCGCTGTCATCTGTACCGGCTGGCCGTGCACCCGGACCACCGCCGCCAGGGCATCGCGTCCGCGCTGCTCGCCGCGGCGGAGGAGCGGTTCGTGCGGCTCGGCGGGCGCCGCGCGGACGCGATGGTGCTCACCCGCAACGAGAGCGCACACCGGGCGTGGGACGCCGCCGGGTACGGGCCCGAGGAGCAGTGGCGGCGCTGGGTCAAGCCGCTCACCGGCCAGGCGCCGCCCCCGGCCTCGTGAACGGCCAGGAGGGGTTTTACCCATCCTTTTCCCTTGAATGGCCACTCGGTCCGCATGAATGGTTGTGAGCGTCCGCCCATGGGCGAGCCTCCCCGTGCGCGACACCGCGCCTTCCGCCCCTTCCTGGAGAACCATGGAACAGGGGTGAACCGATGACCGAAGTGCTCCTCCTCCTGGCGGCGATCCTGCTCTCGCTCGCCTGCGGCGCCTTCGTGGCGGCCGAGTTCTCGCTCACCACGGTCGAGCGCGGCGAGCTGGAGCGGGCCGCCGAGCGCGGCGAACGGGGTGCGCAGGGCGCCCTGAAGGCCGTACGGAATCTGACGTTCCAGCTCTCCGGCGCGCAGCTCGGCATCACGGTCACGAACCTGGTGGTCGGCATGCTCGCCGAGCCGTCGATCGCCGCCCTGATCGCCGGGCCGATGGAGGACCTCGGCCTCTCCCGTTCGGCGTCGCGCAGTGTCGCGCTGGTGCTGGGCACGGCCGCGTCGACGGTGTTCCTGATGGTCGTCGGCGAGCTGGTGCCCAAGAACTGGGCGATCTCCTCGCCGCTGGCGGTCGCCAAGACCGTGGGCAACGCGCAGCGCTGGTTCAGCGCCGCCTTCCGGCCCTTCATCACGCATCTCAACAACACCGCGAACCGGGTCGTGCGGCGGATCGGTGTCGAGCCCGCCGAGGAGCTCGCCTCGGCGCGCGGGCCGCAGGAGCTGGCGGCCCTCGCCCGCCACTCCGCCAAGGAGGGGGCCCTGGAGCCCGACACCGCCGAGCTGTTCGTGCGGACCCTGAACCTCGCCGATCTGACCGCGGAGAACGTGATGACGCCCCGGGTGCAGGTCGTCGCGCTGGAGGTGCAGGCGACCCTGGAGGACGTGGCCAACGCGACCCGCGCGACCGGCCTGTCACGGTTCCCCGTCTACCGCGGGACGCTCGACTCGGTCGTCGGGACGGCGCACGTCAAGGACGTGCTGGCGGTGCCGGCCGAGCGCCGCACCCGGATCTACGTCTCCGAGCTGATGCGCGAGCCGCTGCTGGTCCCGGAGACGCTCACCGTCGACCGGCTCCTGGACCGGCTCTCCGGCAAGCGCACGATGGCCGTCGTGATCGACGAGTACGGCGGCACGGCGGGCGTGGCCACGCTGGAGGACATCGTCGAGGAGGTCGTCGGCGAGGTGCGCGACGAACACGACCCGCACGAGACCCCGGACCTGGCCCCGGCGGGCAGGGACGAGGCCGGGCACCCGCTGTACTCGGCCGACGGCTCCGCGCGCGTGGACCAGTTGGAACGCGTCGGGCTGCGCGCGCCGGAGGGTCCCTACGAGACGCTCGCCGGGCTGGTGGCCACGGTGCTCGGCCGGATACCGGCCGCCGGTGACACCCTCGAGGTGGCCGACTGGCACCTGGAGGTCCTCGACGCCACGGGACGCCGGGCCGCCCTGGTCCGGTTGCGTGCCCCCCTCGGCGACCGGAAGCCCGACGAGACGGGGGTGGAGCTGTGACCGCCGTCCAGCTGCTGATCGGACTGGCGACGCTGGTCGTCAACGCCTTCTTCGTCGGCGCCGAGTTCGCACTGATCTCGGTGCGCCGCAGCCAGATCGAGCCCCACGTCGACCGGGGCGAACGACGCGCCAAGAGCGTGCTGTGGGGTCTGGAGCACGTGTCCACGCTGATGGCGACGGCCCAGCTCGGCATCACCCTGTGCACGCTGGTCCTGGGCGTCGTGGCCGAACCGGCCATCGCGCATCTGCTGGAGCCGGTGTTCCACGCGGTGGGCCTGCCCGAGGGGGCGGGCCACGCGGTGTCCTTCGTGATCGCGCTGGCCCTGGCGACATATCTGCACATGCTGCTCGGCGAGATGGTGCCGAAGAACATCGCGCTGGCCGAGCCGGTGCGCAGCGCGCTGGTGCTCGGACCGCCGCTGGTGGCGCTGTCCCGGGCGCTGCGCCCGGTGATCTTCACCGTGAACGCCTTCGCCAACGCGCTGCTGAGGCTGCTGCGCGTGGAGGCCCGGGAGGAGGTCACCGCCTCCTACTCGGACGCGGAGATCGCGCAGCTCGTGAAGGACTCCAGCGAGGCCGGCCTGATCGACGAACGGGCCCAGGAGCGGCTGCGCGACGCGCTGGAGCTCGGCCGCCGTCCGGTGCGGGACGTGGTGCTGCCGCTGGAGCGCGTGGTGTACGCGCGCGTCGGCGTCACACCGGAGGAGCTGGAGCGGCTGTCGGCGGAGTCCGGGTTCTCCCGCTTCCCGGTGGTGGACGACGGGCGGCGGATCGTGGGCTATCTCCATGTGAAGGACGCCCTGGAGGCCCTCGGGCGTGACGTGCCGTTCCGGCTGCGCGACATGCGGGCCATCGCGCGCGTGGTGGAGCGCACACCGCTGGACGACGTCCTGACGGCGATGCGGGGCAGCCGTACGCACCTCGCCGCCGTCGTCGGGGCGGACGGGCGCATGGCCGGGCTGGTGAGCATGGAGGACGTCCTGCGGGAGCTGTTCGGCCGGCGGGCGTGAAACGGGCGGCGGGAGCCCGCCGCCCAGGCCTCGGGAGGCCGACCGACCGCTGGGTATGTGCACGGGATACCATTTCCGTCGCCATGCAGACGAACCCCACCTACAGCAGCCTGGTCGCGGTCGGCGACTCCTTCACCGAGGGCATGTCGGACCTCATGCCGGACGGCACCTACCGGGGCTGGGCCGACCTGCTCGCCGCACGGATGGCGGCCCGCACGCCCGGCTTCCGGTACGCCAACCTCGCCGTGCGCGGCAAGCTGATCCGGCAGATCGTCGACGAGCAGGTCGACGTCGCCGCGGCCATGGGCGCCGACGTGATCACCCTGGTCGGCGGGCTCAACGACACACTGCGGCCCAAGTGCGACATGGGCCGGGTGCGCGGCCTGCTGGAGGAGGCCGTGGAGAAGCTGGCCCCCGCGTGCCGGCAGCTGGTCCTGATGCGCAGCCCGGGCCGGCAGGGCCCCGTCCTGGAGCGGTTCCGGCCGCGCATGGAGGAGCTGTTCGCCTGCGTCGACGAGCTGGCCGCCCGGCACGGCGCGATCGTCGTCGACCTGTACGGAGCCCCGTCCCTGAGCGACCCGCGGATGTGGGACGTGGACCGGCTGCACCTGACGGCCGAGGGCCACCGCCGGGTCGCGGAGGCGGTGTGGCAGACGCTGGGCTACGACCCCGGGGACGCCGACTGGCACACGCCGATACCCGCGACGCTGCCGCCCGGCTGGGTCATGCGGCGCGTGGCCGACGCGCGCTTCGCCCGGCAGCACCTCCTGCCGTGGATAGGCCGCCGCCTGACGGGCCGCTCCTCGGGTGACGGCCTGCCCTCCAAGCGGCCGGAGCTGCTGCCGTACGAGGACCGGGCGTAGCCCCAGGTGGAGACGGCCGCCGCCCTCTCGTAGGTTCCGACAAGGACACCCGAGGCGCTGGCCTGCACGAATCGCCAGTAGAATCCGTGCACGTGACTTCCGCTCCCGCCAAGCCCCGCATCCCGAACGTCCTCGCCGGACGCTACGCCTCCGCCGAGCTCGCCACGCTCTGGTCGCCCGAGCACAAGGTGAAGCTGGAGCGACAGCTCTGGCTCGCCGTGCTGCGGGCCCAGAAGGACCTCGGGATCGAGGTGCCGGACGCGGCGCTCGCCGACTACGAGCGTGTCCTCGACACCGTCGACCTGGCCTCCATCGCCGAGCGCGAGAAGGTCACGCGGCACGACGTGAAGGCACGGATCGAGGAGTTCAACGACCTCGCCGGGCACGAGCACGTGCACAAGGGCATGACCTCCCGCGACCTCACCGAGAACGTCGAGCAGCTGCAGATCCGCCTCTCGCTGGAGCTGATGCGCGACCGCACGGTGGCCGTCCTGGCCCGGCTCGGCAAGCTGGCCGGTGAGTACGGCGAGCTGGTCATGGCCGGCCGCTCGCACAACGTCGCCGCGCAGGCCACCACCCTCGGCAAGCGCTTCGCCACCGCCGCCGACGAGCTGCTCGTCGCCCACGGCCGCGTCGAGGAGCTGCTGGGCCGCTACCCGCTGCGCGGCGTCAAGGGGCCGGTCGGCACCGCGCAGGACATGCTGGACCTGCTGGGCGGGGACGCGGCGAAGCTCGCGGACCTGGAACAGCGGATCGCCACGCACCTGGGCTTCTCGCAGGCCTTCACCTCGGTCGGCCAGGTCTACCCGCGCTCGCTGGACTACGAGGTCGTGACGGCACTGGTGCAGCTGGCGTCGGCCCCGTCGTCGCTGGCGAAGACGATCCGGCTGATGGCCGGGCACGAGCTGGTCACCGAGGGCTTCAAGCCCGGCCAGGTCGGCTCCTCGGCGATGCCGCACAAGATGAACACCCGCTCCTGCGAGCGGGTCAACGGCCTGATGGTGATCCTGCGCGGCTACGCCTCGATGACCGGTGAGCTGGCGGGCGACCAGTGGAACGAGGGCGACGTGTCCTGCTCGGTGGTGCGCCGGGTCGCGCTGCCGGACGCGTTCTTCGCGCTGGACGGTCTGCTGGAGACGTTCCTGACGGTGCTCGACGAGTTCGGCGCGTTCCCGGCGGTCGTCGCCCGGGAGCTGGACCGCTACCTGCCGTTCCTCGCCACCACGAAGGTGCTGATGGGCGCCGTGCGCGCGGGCGTCGGCCGGGAGCTGGCGCACGAGGCGATCAAGGAGAACGCCGTCGCCTCCGCGCTCGCCATGCGCGAGCGGGGCGCCGAGCGCAACGAACTGCTCGACAAGCTGGCCGCCGACGCGCGCATCCCGCTGGACCGCGACCGGCTCGACGCGCTGATGGCCGACAAGCTGTCCTTCACCGGCGCCGCGGGCGACCAGGTCGCCGCCGTCGTCGCCCGGATCGAGGAGATCGTGAAGCAGCACCCCCGGGCCGCGGGCTACGCGCCCGGGGCGATCCTCTGACGCGCCGCCCGTGATGGCGCGTTTCACGCCCGAGGAGCTTCAGGCCGCCCGCGACCGCGTCGTGCCCGACGTGGTCGCGGAGGGCCTGCGTGTCCTGTTCTGCGGCATCAACCCCGGTCTGATGACGGCCGCGACGGGTCATCACTTCGCCCGCCCCGGCAACCGCTTCTGGCCGGCGCTGCACCGGTCCGGGTTCACGCCGCGGCTGCTGAAGCCGTCGGAGCAGCAGGAGTTGCCGTCGTACGGGCTCGGCATCACCAACGTCGTGGCGCGGGCCTCGGCCCGGGCCGACGAGCTGAGCGCAGCGGAGTACCGGGAGGGCGGGCGGCTGCTCGCGACGAAGGTGGAACGGCTGCGGCCGCGCTGGCTGGCCGTCGTGGGGGTGACCGCCTATCGCGCCGCGTTCGACGACCGCACGGCGCGGGTGGGTCCGCAACCGCGGACGATCGGCCATACGCGCGTGTGGGTGCTGCCCAATCCGAGCGGGCTGAACGCGCACTGGACGCTGGAGACGATGGCGGAGGAGTTCGGACGGCTGCGGAAGGCCGCCGCCGAGGACTGATCCGCTACGGCGGGTCCGTCTGCGTGATCAGGGCGAGCAACTGCACCTCCCGCGAGGGGTCCCGGTCCGCGACCGCCACGGCGACCCAGCGGCCCGTGCCCTCCACCTCCCACAGGTGGGCCACGCTCGCCCGCGCGCTCAACTCGGCCCAGGGGCGGGGTATCTCCTCCCCCGCCGTGCGCAGCAGGACGGTCTGCAGGTTGTACGGGGCGGTGTCGCCCCAGCGGGAGGCGAGGAGCTCGTAGACGGCGTCCCGGTCCTTCTCGTACTGGTCGATCGTCATCGCGCGGGCCGCCGGGTCGCCGTCCGTCGCGGCTTCTAACACCGCGATGTGGTGACCGGGCCCCGAGACACCGACGTCCGACGGGCCGTGCTCCGCCGGAAAGGGGCGGTAGCACAGCTCGTCGATGAGGGCGATGTGCTGTGCGATGTTCATGGCTCCAGTAAACCCGCCCGCACTGACACTTGGCGGGCCGTCATCCGGTCGGCCGTCAGGCGTCCCTGCGCCGCAGGCTCCAGGCCCCGGCCAGCAGGGCGGCGGCCGTCCACAGCGCGGTCACCGCGAGCCCCGACCACGGCCCGAGGGAGCCGTCGTAGGTCTCCCGGAGGACGAGCTGACCCGCCTTGTCGGGCAGGAAGTCGGCCACGGTGCCCGTCGCGTCGCCGATCACGAAGGACACGACGAGGATGAACGGCACCAGCAGGGAGAGGGTGGCCACTCCGCTGCGCAGCAGGGCGGCGATTCCGGCGGCGAACAGGGCCATCAGCATGAGGTAGACGCCGCAGCCCACGACACCGCGCGCCTGCTCACCGGCGCTGAGCCCGTCGGCCGCCGGGCCGAGGCCCGCCCGCGCCACGAGGAGGGCGGCGACGGCCGTCACCAGCCCCACGAGGAGCGCCGGTGCGGCGATGACGGCCGCCTTGGCCGCGAACCACCGGCCGCGCCGCGGCACCGCGGCCAGGGACAGCCGGAGTGCGCCCGGGCGGAACTCCGACGACACGGCCTGGAACGCGCCCGGATCGCCCGTGAGTTGCACGACTCCATCGGCCACGCCCTCACCGTCGCCGTCGTGCAGGCGGGGGCCGCCCGGGCGGCGGGCGATCCGGCCTTCACCGCTCGCGCCCTGGGTGCCATCGAGGAGACCGGGCGGGCCGCCCTGGAGGACCTGGAGCGGGTGCTCGGCGTGCTGCGCGAGTCGCAGAGGCCGGTGAGCGGCAGACCGACCCTCGCCGACGCCGACCGGCTGCTGGTGTCGGCCCGGGCCTCCGGGGCGAAGGTCGACGCCGAGGTGACCGGTCCGGTGGAGAGTGTGCCCGGGACGGTGTCCCGGGAGGGCTACCGGATCCTCCAGGAGTCGCTGACCAATGTGCTGCGGCACGCGGGGGCGGTCCCGGTGCGCGTCCGCGTGCACGTCGGCGAGGGCACCGTCGTCCTCGCGATACGCAATCCGCTGCCGGCCGGGAGGTCCGGCTCCGGGCGCGGCAGCGGCCTGCGGGGGATACGGGAACGCGCGGCTCTGCTCGGCGGGCGGGCCCGGACCGGACCCGACGAAGGCGACTGGCATGTCCATGCCGAGTTGCCGCTGAGTTGATCTACGCTGGTGCGATGCCGGTCACCGTACTCCTCGTCGACGACGAACCCCTCGTGCGCGCGGGTCTGCGGGCCGTGCTGGAGGCACAGCCCGACATCGAGGTCGTCGGGGAGGCCGCCGACGGGGCGGCGGTGATCCCGCTCGTACGGCGGCTGCGGCCGGACGTGGTCGCCATGGACGTCCGGATGCCGCTGCTGGACGGCATCGAGGCCACCCGGGCGTTGCTGCGGACGGTCGACGAGCCGCCCAGGATCCTCGTGGTGACGACCTTCGAGAACGACGAGTACGTGTACGAGGCGCTGCGGGCGGGAGCCGACGGGTTCCTGCTGAAGCGTGCCCGGCCCGCCGAGATCGTGCACGCGGTGCGGTTGATCGCCGAGGGCGAGTCGCTGCTGTTCCCGGCCTCGGTGCGGCAGCTCGCCGCCGAGTACGGCGACACCGGAGGGAACCGCGCGGCTCGGGCGCTGCTGGAGCGGGCCCAGCTCACCGAGCGCGAGGCCGAGGTGTTGCGGCTGATGGCGCGGGGCCTGTCCAACGCGGAGATCGCCGCCCGCCTGGTCGTGGGGACCGAGACCGTGAAGTCGCGTGTCAGCTCGGTGCTGGCGAAATTGGGGGCGCGCGATCGCACCCAGGCCGTGATCGCGGCGTACGAGTCCGGCTTCGTGGCGCCGGGCTGATCGCGAGAGCCGGCGTCTGCCCCTCGCCGGGGTGTGCCGTAGCGAAGTACGATCCGGCCAACACGCGCACGACCTGGGAGGACGGACGGTGGGGCGGCTGACCGGCGGGGACCCCTCGCTGCTGCGACGGATCAACTCCGCGGTGGTGCTGCACGCGTTGCGTGCCACGGACTGCGCGACGCTGACCGAGATCACCCGGGTGACGGGGCTGTCCCGGCCGACCGTCGAGGGCGTCGTCGAGGGGCTCATCGAGGCCGGGCTCGTCGTCGAGAAGGCCGCCGAGGAGGGCGCCGCCCGGCGGCAGGGGCGCCCGGCGCGGCGGTTCCGCTTCCGGGCGGAGGCCGGGCATCTGCTGGGGCTGGAGATCGGGGCGCACCGGGTGGCCGCGCTGCTGTCCGACCTGGACGGCCGGGTGATCGGCGCCCAGGCCAAGGAGGTCCCCGAGACGGCGGGGGCCGACGAGCGGCTGGAGCGGCTGCGCGGTGCCGTCGCGGAGCTGCTGCGGCGGGCCGGGGTCGCACGCGGCTCGCTGCGGGCCGTGGGCGTGGCCACGCCCGGGATCGTCGAGGCGGACGGCACGGTGCGGCTGGGCACGGCGCTGCCGGGCTGGACGGGGCTGCGGCTGGGCGAGCGGCTGAGCCGGTCGTTCAAGTGCCCGGTGCTGGTCGAGAACGACGCCAACGCCGCGGCCGTCGCCGAGCACTGGAAGGGCGCCGCCACCGAGTCGGACGACGTGGTGTTCGTGCTGGCGGGGCTCAGCCCGGGCGCCGGTTCGCTGATCGGGGGCCGGCTGCACCGGGGTTACGGCGGAGCGGCCGGCGAGATCGGCGCGCTGCATCTGCTGGGCCGGGGGGTGACGCCCGAGACGCTCCTGTCGACCACCGACGAGCCCTTGCACCCGCTCGACGAGCAGGCCGTCGCCGAGGTCTTCGCCCAGGCCCGCGGCGGCGACCAGCGGGCCCGCGCGGCCGTCGACCGCTTCATCCAGCGCCTGGTCCACGACGTGGCGGCCCTCGTCCTCGCCCTGGACCCGGAGCTGGTCGTCATCGGCGGCTGGGCGGCAGGTCTGGACGGCGTCCTGCCACCCCTGCGCCGGGAACTCGCCCGCTACTGTCTGCGCCCCCCGGAGGTGACCCTCTCCAGCCTGGGAGACGCGGCCGTGGCGACGGGCGCCCTGCGCCTGGCCCTGGACCACGTGGAGGAACAGCTCTTCACCGTGGAACGCCCTTGAGCGGCCGGCGCCCTCCCCCGGGGGGGCGCAGAACCGCGCGACAAGCCACGACGAACCCGCAGCCCCGCTCACCGCACGGCTCACGGCGCCCGGGTCAGGAAGCCTGCCGCTGAAGCCCGGCGTGAATCTCCACGTCCCCCGAGTCGCCGAAGGTCAACCGGCACGTATCGGCGCGATAGGTCGCCACCGACAACGCGGCCGTCCGTCCCCCTGCGACGAACCGCGTGGTCACCACCAGCACGGGCGCTCCGGGCAGCCGGTCCAGTTCCTTCGCCTCGTCGGCGCCGGCGGAGCCGAGTTCCACCGCGTTCTCCTGCCGCTCCGGCTCCAGCCGCTGCAGCTCGCGCAGCACCGCACGCGCGCGTGCCGCCGCGGACGCCGCGTCGATGCCGGCGAGGTCGGGTACCGAGGACCGCGGGACGTAGAGCAGTTCCGCGGCCACGGGCCGGCCGTGCGAGACACGGGAGCGGCGCACGACGTGCACGGACTCCTCCTCGCCGGTCTCCAGCGCCTCGGCGACCGCCGCGGGCGGCACCGCCGCCGTGCAGTCGACGGGCTGCCAGGCGTCCTCGGGACCGCCCGGCCAGGTGTGCGGGCCGGTGCCGAGCGAGACGCCCACGCGGGGCGGCGCGACGGTCGTCCCGACTCCGCGGCGGCGCTGCAGCCTGCCTTCGAGTTCGAGCTGCTCCAGGGCCTGGCGGAGCGTGGCGCGGGCGACGCCGAAGCGGGCCGCGAGGTCGCGCTCGTTGGGAAGGATCTCCCCCACCGAGAACTCCGAGTCGAGCGCTTGGCTGAGCACCGTCTTGAGATGCCAGTACTTCGGTTCCTGCACCGATTCCAGCTGCGTGGTCCCCACCCTGTCCTCCGCGATAGCCGTGGTCGGCGGCGTTTCAGCGCCCTTGTTTATTAAAGGTTGTTGCACTTCTCTGCGACCATAGGGCGGCCCTGATCCTTGGTCAAGACCAATGGCCGGGAACGTTCACGGCCCGTGGTCGGGGGCCTCGGCGGGCCCGGGTCGTCCGGTCACGCGGCGGCCAGTGACCGCAGCTTGTCGGGGTTGCGGATGACGTAGACGGCCTGGACCCGGCCGTCGGCGACGTCGATCTGGAAGACGGAATCGGGCCTGCCGCCGGACAGGACGAGGACGGCCGGGCCGCCGTTGAGCTCCAGGAAACGGACGGAGAAGTCCGCGACACCCTTGCGCGCCGCGCCGACGAGGAAGCGGCCCACCTTGTCGGCGCTCCGCAGGACCCGCAGCGGCGCCCGCGACTTGCCGCCGCTGTCGCCGACGAGCCGCACCTCCGGGGCGAGCAGCGCCATCAGGCCTTCGAGGTCGCCGTCGGCGGCGGCGGCGAGAAATCGCTCGGTGAGGTCGCGGCGCTGGGCGGGGTCGACCTCGTAGCGCGGGCGCCGCTCCCCGACGTGCTTGCGGGCCCGCCCGGCCAGCTGGCGCACCGCCGGTTCGCCGCGGTCGAGCATGGCGGCGATGTCGGCGTAGGGGAAGCCGAAGGCCTCGCGCAGCACGAACACGGCCCGCTCCAGCGGCGACAGCGACTCCAGTACGACGAGGACGGCGAGGGAGACGGAGTCGGCGAGCACGGCGCGCTCGGCGGTGTCCGGAACGGTGTCGCCGAAGTCGGTGACGTAGGGCTCGGGCAGCCAGGGGCCGACGTACGTCTCGTCGCGGGCCTTGATCTGGCGCAGCCGGTCGATGGCGAGCCGGGTGGTGATCCGCACGAGGTAGCCGCGTGGTTCGCGCACGTCGTCGCGAGCGGCGCCGGACCAGCGCAGCCAGGCTTCCTGGACCACGTCCTCCGCGTCGGCGACGCGCCCCAGCATGCGGTAGGCGACGCCCAGCAGGACGGGACGGTGTGCTTCGAAGACATCGGTCGCGGTCTCGGTGGTCACGGCTCCATCCCAGCCCACCGCTGCGGCCCTGTCCAGGCGGAACCGTCTCTTCCCGGACAGACTGGCCGATAGGGCACCGGTGAACGGCGGTACGGCCGGAAGGTGGCGACGCGGTACGCGGCGTCGGGCACGGGGGGACAGGTCGGGCGCACGCTCGGCGAACGGCCGGTGGAGCCGGGCCACGAGGTGCGGCCGGGCTCGCGCACGAGGGACGACGCGGCCGCCGTGCGGTGGTCCGCGCCGGATGCGGGCATGGGGACGTTCGCGGAGGCGGCGGAGTTCGGGCAGGTCGTGGTGAACGCGGCCGGAGGGCGGGTGGCGCTCACCGCGCGGGAGGCGGAGGGGCGGCAAACCTCGGCGGGAAGTCCTCGTGGACGTGGCCGATCCGCCGCGTTCGCGGAGGGTGAGTCGCGGCTGTCCCCCGTCGGGTCGGACAGCGGTGGTGAGCGGACCAGCGGGCGCTTGCGCGGGCACGCGTGGTGAAGACGCTCAACACGGTCCTGCCGGGTGATGGCGGAACCGGACCGTGTGCCGGGCGAGCACAACGTCTTTGCCTGGGGGGAAGACCCGGGTGCCAGGGAGCAGGTGACGGCCCTGCCCGGGGAGTTGGGGCCGCCAACCGGGCGCGTGCTCGATCTCGGGGGCAACCGGGCGGCACGCGCCGTGGAGATGTGGCTGCTGCCCCCGCGGGTCGGCCTGTTCCGGTCGTTCGGGCACGGTGAGTTCAACCGGGAGGTGCGCCGGTCGCGTTGAGCGGCCCGGGGCCGTGAAGGTGACGCCACCATGGGGCTACCCGCGAGTAGCAATTGCTGACAAGCTGTCTACGGCGTCCGTCAGCGAGTACAGCCGAGGAGCACCCCATGTCCGCCACCGTCTCCTTCAACGTCGCCTCCGCGCAGGGCGAGCAGAGCGTGACCCTGTCCTACACGCGCCGGGGCAGCGGCGAGCCGCTCCTCCTGCTGCACGGCATCGGTCACCACCGCCAGGTGTGGGACCCGGTGATCCCCGCGCTGGCGGCCGAGCGCGATGTGATCGCCGTGGACCTGCCCGGCTGCGGCGAGTCACCGGCGCTGCCGGACGGCATGGCGCACGACCTGCCCACGATGAGCGCGGTCCTCACGGCCCTGTGCGAAGCACTGGAGATCGAACGGCCGCACGTGGCCGGAAACTCGCTGGGCGGCCTGCTGGCCCTGGACCTGGCCCGCACGCGCCTCGTCCGCTCGGTCACCGCCCTGTCCCCCGCCGGGTTCTGGAACGCGGCCGAGCGCCGCTACGCCTTCACGGTGCTGATGACGATGCGGCAGATCGCCCGGCGGATGCCGCCGCCGCTGGTGGAGCGACTGGCCCGCCCGGCCCTCGGCCGCACCCTGCTGACGAGCACCATCTACGCCCGCCCGGGCCGCCGGTCCCCCGAGGCCGTGGTCGCCGAGACGCTCGCGCTGGCCCGTGCCCAGGGGTTCTCCGAGACGCTGCGCTCCGGCCGGACCGTGCGGTTCACCGACGACATCGTGGGCACGCCGGTCACCGTGGCGTGGGGCAACCGGGACCGGCTGCTCATCCCCCGCCAGGGCGTGCGCGCCAAGGGCGTCATCCCCGGGGCCCGGCTGGTGCGGCTGCCCGGCTGCGGCCACGTCCCGATGAACGACGACCCGGCGCTGGTGGCCCGGGTGGTGCTCGACGGCAGCCGCTGACCCCACGCCGGGGACGGCTTAAGGTCTCCCCCCATGAGACCAACGCAGAGCGTCCCGGGCGACGGTGCCGCGTCCGCCGCCTGGGAACTGCTGCTCCCCGCCGCGTCGGCACCGGCACGCACACGGGGCCGTTCCCTGCAGGCGGCGCTGCGCGAGGCGGTCCGCTCGGGCCGGCTCACGCCGGGCACCCGGCTGCCGTCGAGCCGGGACCTCGCGGCGGACCTCGGGGTGTCGCGCGGGCTGGTCACGGAGGCATACGAGCAGCTGACGGCGGAGGGGTACTTGCGCAGCGGCCGGGGCGCCGGCACGTGGGTGGGCGCGGCCGTCCGGGCCGCGCGGCCGCGGGCGCACGACCTCGCTCCGCGATCGCCCGGCTCCCGGGCGGACTTCGTGCCCGGGACCCCGGACCTGGCGCTGTTCCCGCGGGCGGCGTGGGCCGCCGCGCACCGCGGTGTGCTGGCGGAACTGCCGCACCAGGAGTTGGGCTACCCCGATCCGCGCGGGCTGCCGCGGCTGCGCAGCGCGCTGGCCGAACTGCTCGCCCGGCGGCGGGGCGTGGTGGCCGACCCGGAACGGATCGTGGTCGTCTCGGGGGTGGCCCAGGCGACGACCCTGTTCGGTTTCGCGCTGCACGCGCGCGGGGTGCGCGCGGTCGGCGTGGAGAACCCGGGCAGTCCCCAGCACGACGCGCTGTACGGCGCGGCCGGGGTCGGCGCCGTACCGCTGCCGGTGGACGAGGAGGGGGTCGCCCCCGGGCCGCTGCGGGCGTCGGGCCTACGGGCCGTGGTGACGACCCCGGCCCACCAGTTCCCCAGCGGCATCGCCTACTCGGCCCGGCGTCGCGCCGCGTTGCTGGACTGGGCGCGGTCCGTGGACGGCATCGTCCTGGAGGACGACTACGACGGCGACTTCCGCTACGACCGTGCTCCCGTCGGCGCGCTCCAGGGCCTCGACCCGGACCGCGTGGCCTACACGGGCTCGGTCAGCAAGTCCCTCGCCCCGGGCCTGCGGCTGGGCTGGCTGCTGGTGCCGGAGTCCTGGGCGCAGGAGATCGTCGAACGCAAACGCACCATGGACCTCGGCCACCCCGCCCTCGACCAGGCGGTGTTCGCCCGCTTCCTGGAACGCGGCGACTACGACCGCCAGCTGCGCCGCTGCCAGCGCGCCTACCGCGAGCGGCGTGACGCGCTGGTCGCCGCCCTGGACGCGCACTTCCCCGGATCCCGGGTGTCCGGGATCGCCGCGGGCCTGCATGTGATCGCCACACTGCCGGGTCGGTACGGACCGGAGGAGCGCTTCCTCGCGCGCGTGGCGGAGGCGGGAGTGGCGGTACGCCCGCTGTCGGCGTACGCCCACCCGCGCACCGAACCGGAGGGTGCCGAGGAGGTCCGGCTCGTCCTCGGTTACGCCCATGTGCCGCCCGCCAGGATCGCCGACGGCGTACGGCTGATGGCCGAGGCCGCGACCGGGTGATCCGGCCGGTTCGCCGGTTCCCTCATCCCGCGGTCAGTTGTTCACTCGGGGTTCGTGTGTGCGCTGCGGCGTGCCAGTAGGTGTGGCTCTGCACACTTGGCCGGATCGAGTCCCTGGAGGCACATCCATGTCACACCGTCCGTTGCCCGGGCGCCGTAGCGTCCTGCGTGGCTCCCTCGCCGCGTCGGCGGCCCTGTCCCTGCCCACCGCTCTCGGCGCGGCACCCGCGTTCGCGCGCTCCGGGCGCCCGACGGCGGGGTGGGGTGTGCAGGCGGGAGACGTGACCTGCGACTCCGGGCTGGTGTGGGTGCGCTCCGACCGTCCGGCCCGGATGATCGTCGAGACGTCGGCGACCGAGTCGTTCCGCACCGCCCGCAGATGGCACGGCCCGCTGCTGGGTCCGGGTACCGACTTCACGGGCACGACCCGGCTGCGCGGCCTGCCGTCCGGCGAGCAGATCCACTACCGTGTGCTGCTCGCCGACCCCGACGACCCGCGCCGCACCGGCGAACCGGTCACCGGCACCTTCCGCACGGCGTCGGCCAAGCGCCGCGACGGTGTGCGGTTCGTCTGGTCCGGCGACCTGGCCGGGCAGGGCTGGGGCATCAACCCGGAGTTCGGCGGTTACACGATCTACAACGCGATGGCCGCCCTCGACCCGGACTTCTTCCTGTGCAGCGGCGACACCGTCTACGCCGACGGCCCGATCACCGAGACCGTGGCCCTGCCCGACGGCCGCACCTGGCGGAACGTCACCACCGAGGAGAAGGCCAAGGTCGCCGAGACACTCGGGGAGTTCCGCGGCAACTTCCGGTACAACCTGCTCGACGAGAACCTGCGGGCCTTCAACGCCCGGGTCCCGTCCATCGTCCAGTGGGACGATCACGAGGTCACCAACAACTGGTACCCGGGCGAGATCCTCACCGACGCCCGGTACACCGAGAAGCGCGTCGACGTGCTCGCCGCCCGTGCCCGCCGGGCCTTCTCGGAGTACTTCCCGATCTCCACGCTGCGCCGCCCCGGCGGCCGTGTCCACCGCGTGCAGCATCACGGTCCGCTGCTGGACGTCTTCGTCCTGGACATGCGCACCTACCGCAACGCCAACTCGCCGAACGACCAGCCGGTGGATCCGCAGGGCATTCTCGGCCGCGAGCAACTTCAGTGGCTCAAGCGCGAGTTGTCCCGCTCCCGGGCCGTGTGGAAGGTGATCGCCTCCGACATGCCGATCGGCCTGGTCGTCCCGGACGCGCCGAACATCGAGGCCGTCGCGCAGGGCGACCCCGGCAAGCCGCTCGGCCGCGAACTGCAGATCGCCGAACTGCTGCGGTTCGTCAAGCACCGGCGGATCACGGGCACGGTGTGGCTGACCGCCGATGTGCACCACACCTCGGCTCAGCACTACCAGCCGTCGAAGGCCGCCTTCAGCGACTTCGAGCCGTTCTGGGAGTTCGTCTCGGGTCCGCTCAACGCCGGTGCCTTCCCGGCGAACGCGCTGGACGGAACCTTCGGACCGGACCGTGTGTTCGTGAAGGCACCGACGACCCCCAACGTCTCGCCCGCCGGGGGCTTCCAGTTCTTCGGAGAGGTGGACATCGACGGCCACAGCGGGGAGCTGACGGTCCGTCTGCGGGAGCAGGACGGCACGGTGTTGTTCACGCAGGTGCTCCAGCCGGGCCGGGTCGGCCAGTAGGTACGGAACGCAACGTTTGAAGCGTCGATAAAGGGGGAAAGCCCGCCCTTTACCCGGCAGTCACAGAGCGTTCTCGATCACGCAACACCGTTCCTTCACAGTGGGTGCATGACGCGAGAAGTGACTCATGTGCCGCACCACGACGCCGACTGCCGCCCCGCCACACCGTGGCAGCGGATCTCCGAGACGTTCCGGACCTGGCGAACACGACGCCACGAACACGCACCGCCGACGCGTGATACCGGGTCCCCGGCACCCGAGCCGGTGCCGGGGGCGAACACCCTGTGGCGGATGCGGACCACGGTGCAGGACGAACCCGGGTCTCTGGCGACCCTCTGCGCGGCCCTGGCCGGGCAGAGGGTCGACATCCTGAGCCTCCAGACGCACCCGCTGGCCGAAGGCACGGTCGACGAGTTCCTACTGCGGAGCCCGGCCGGTCTGCCGGCGGCCGGGATCACCGCGGCCGTCGAGTCGGCCGGTGGCGCCGACACCTGGATCGAGCGGGCCGACGCCCACGACCTGGTGGACGCGCCGACCCGCATCCTCGGGCTGGCCGCCCGCACGGCCCTGGACGCGGCGGAACTGCCGCTCGCCTTGCGGCAGTTGCTGGGCCGGTGCACGATTCGTTCCCAGCCCGCTCGGGCCGGCGCCGGCCGGGCAGCGGACGGCCTTCCGGTGGAGGGGGCGCTCGACGACACGGTGATGCGGCTGCGCGCCCCCGATGGTGGAGTGATCACCGTGGAGCGGCCGTATCTGCCGTTCACCCCGACCGAGTTCGCCCGGGCCAGGGCCCTGGTGGAACTGGACGCCCGGCTCGGGCCGCGTCTCCCGCACGGGCGGGACCACCTCACCCTCGCCGAGGGCAGCGACATCACCGTGCGGCGGGCCGACACACGCGACCTCGAAGCGGCCAGGGCGATGCACGAGCGGTGCTCCCCGCACACGTTGAGGCTGCGCTATCACGGGCCCGTGCGGGACGCCGACCGGTACCTCAACCACCTGCTCAGCCCGCGCTACGGCCGCACCCTCGCCGTGCAGACGGCCTCCGGGCGGATCGTCGGGCTCGGTCACCTCCTGTGGGACGGGGACGAGACGGAGGTCGCGCTGCTCGTCGAGGACGCGTGGCAGCGGCGGGGTGTCGGCGCGCAGCTGTTGGGGCGACTGGTCGCGATGGCCGCCGAGGCGGGCTGCTCGAGTGTGTATGCCGTGACGCAGGCCTCCAACACGGGGATGGTGGCCGCGATGCGCGGGCTCGGGCTGCCTCTCGACTACCAGGTCGAGGAGGGGACGCTGGTCATCACGGCACGGCTGGGCGAGGTCGTCGCGTCGGGCGCGGAAGGTCTGGGAAGCACCTCGGCGCCTTAGGGGTCCTTTCACTATGAGCGACCTGATCGGACGCTCATAGTGAAAGGACCCGTTAGCCGTCGTCGTCAGCCGGCGAGCGCGGGGGCGGGCGCGGTGCGGCTCGTCGCGCGGTTCCTCCCGCCCCCCTGAGGTCCGGAGAGGGCCTGGTCGAGATCCGACCACAGGTCCTCCACGTCCTCCAGACCCACCGACATGCGCAGCAGCCGGTCGCTCACCCCCGCTTCCCTGCGGTCGTCCGCGTCGACGATGCGGTGGCTGATGGAGGCCGGGTGCTGGATGAGGGTGTCCACGCTGCCCAGACTCACCGCCGGGGTGATCAGGCGGACGTCGGCGATGACCTCGTGCGGGTCGCCGTGCACCTCGAAGGCGACCATGGCGCCGCCGATGCGCGGGTAGTGCACCCGGGCGATCCGCGGGTCGGCGGCCAGGCGGCGGGCCAGTTCGGCGGCGGTGGCGGAGGCCGCCCGGACCCGGACGGGCAGGGTGGACAGACCGCGCAGCAGCAGATAGCCGGCCAGCGGGTGCAGGACGCCGCCCGTGGCGAAACGCACCTGACGCAGCCGGCCGGCGGACTCCTCGTCGCAGGCGACGACGCCCGCGAGCACGTCCCCGTGCCCGCCGAGGTACTTGGTGGCGCTGTGCAGGACCAGCCGGGCGCCCTGTTCCGCGGGGCGCTGCAGGACCGGTGTGGCGAAGGTGTTGTCCACGAGCAGCGGCACCGAGCCGCAGGCGTGGGCGACGGCCCGCAGGTCGACCTCGGCGAGGGTGGGGTTGGCCGGGGACTCGACCAGGACCAGACCCGTGTCGGGGCGCAGCGCGTCCGCGACCCCGGCCGGGTCGGTCCAGGTCACCTCCGAGCCGAGCAGCCCGGCGGTCAGCAGATGGTCGCTGCATCCGTAGAGGGGACGGACGGCGACGACGTGCCGCAGGCCCATCGAGCCGCGGACGAGGAGGACGGCGCTCAGCGCGGCCATGCCGCTGGCGAACGCCACCGCCGCCTCGGTGCCCTCCAGGCGGGCCAGAGCCGTCTCGAAGCGGGCGACGGTCGGGTTGCCCAGCCGTCCGTAGACCGGCGGGCCGTCGGGCTCGGCGCCGGTGGTGGCGAAGGCGTCGATACGGGCCGCCTCGCCGCGGCTGTCGTAGGACGGGTAGGTGGTGGACAGGTCGATCGGCGGGGCGTGCAGCCCCTGCCGGGCGAGGTCGTCCCGCCCGGCGTGCACGGCCTCGGTGGCGAGGGCTCGCGGTGCGGTGCGTACGTCGTCGTGGGCGCGCGTGCTCGTTGGGTCCATGTCCATGTGGGCAAGGGTGAACATCGGCCGGGTCGTCGGCGCGATATCCCGTGCTACGTTCGGCCCATGGCCGAATCCGTCGTACTCGATCCGGTGGATCTCCATCTGCTGCGGCTGTTGCAGAACGACGCCCGGGCGACGTACCGGGATCTCGCCGCGCAGGTCGGGGTGGCGCCGTCGACCTGTCTGGACCGGGTGACGCGGCTGCGCCGCTCGGGCGTCATCCTCGGTCACCGGCTGGAGCTGGATCCGGCCAAGCTGGGGCGCGGACTTGAGGCTCTGCTGTCGGTGCAGGTCAGACCGCACCGGCGGGAGCTGGTGGGGCCGTTCGTGGAGCGGATTCGGGCCCTGCCGGAGTCGCGGACGGTCTTCCACCTGACCGGCCCGGACGACTACCTGGTCCATGTCGCGGTCGCCGACATGGCCGATCTCCAGCGGCTGGTGCTGGACGAGTTCACCTCGCGCCGGGAGGTGGCGCGGGTGGAGACCCGGCTGATCTTCCAGCAGTGGGAGTGCGGGCCGCTGCTGCCGCCTTCGCCGTCGGCTCAATCCGCGTGACGTGTGCGGTCCGTCGTACGAGGATGGCCGCATGTCTGAGATCAAGAGCCCGCTGCCCCGTGAGGTCGCCGACGCGTACGTCGACGAGCTCGTCGCCCTCGATCCGATCACCGGGACGTTCCTCGGCGACAAGGAGAGTTCGAGCAGGCTGCCCGACACTTCGCCCGCGGGTCAGGAGGCGCTCGCGGAGCTGGCACGCCGGACGCTGGCCCGGCTGGACGAGGCCGAGCGGCTGCCCGGCGCGGACAGCGACATCGAACGCCGGTGCGCGCGGCTGCTGCGCGAGCGGCTGGGCGCCGAACTCGCGGTGCACGAGGCCGACGAGAGCCTGCGTTCCGTCAGCAACCTGAGCTCCGTCGCCCATGCGGTGCGGCAGGTGTTCACCGTGACGCCGGCGCAGTCGGAGGAGGACTGGGCGGCGATCACCGAGCGGCTGCGCGCGGTCCCGGACGCGCTGGAGGGATACCGCCGGTCCCTCGCGCTCGGCCTGGAACGGAAGCTGTACGGCGGCCCCCGCGCCACCGCCACCTTCGTGGAGCAGCTCGGCGAGTGGGCCGACGCCGACGGCGAGGGCCACGGCTGGTTCGAGCAGTACGCCGCCGCCGGCCCCGAGTCCCTGCGCTCACGGCTGGACGCCGCCGCCCGCTCGGCCACCGAGGCCGTCGTCCGGCTGCGCGACTGGATGCGGGACGTGTACACGCCGGCGATCGAGGGCGCGCCCGACGTGGTGGGCCGGGAGCGGTACGCGCGCTGGGTGCGCTACTTCAACGGCACCGACCTCGACCTGGACGAGGCGTACGCCTACGGCTGGTCCGAGTACCACCGCCTCCTCGGCGAGATGAGGAGCGAGGCCGAGAAGATCCTGCCGGGCGCGGGCACACCGTGGGAGGCGCTGGCCCACCTCGACGCGCAGGGCACGCACATCGAGGGCGTCGACGAGGTCCGCGACTGGCTGCAGAGCCTCATGGACGAGGCGATGGACGCGCTCGACGGCACCCACTTCGACCTGGCCGAGCGGGTGCGCCGGGTGGAGTCGCGCATCGCCCCTCCGGGCAGCGCCGCCGCCCCCTACTACACGCCCCCCTCGGACGACTTCTCGCGCCCGGGCTGCACCTGGCTGCCGACCATGGGCGAGACGCGCTTCCCGGTCTACGACCTGGTGTCGACCTGGTACCACGAGGGCGTTCCCGGCCACCACCTCCAGCTGGCCCAGTGGAAGCACGTGGCGCAGGACCTCTCCCGCTACCAGGCGAGCGTCGGCATGGTGAGCGCCAACGCCGAGGGCTGGGCGCTGTACGCGGAGCGGCTGATGGACGAACTGGGCTTCCTCACGGACCCGGAGCGCCGGCTCGGCTACCTGGACGCGCAGATGATGCGGGCGGTGCGCGTCATCATCGACATCGGCATGCACCTGGAGCTGACGATCCCGGACGACTCCCCCTTCCACCCCGGGGAGCGCTGGACGCCCGAGCTGGCCCAGGAGTTCTTCGGCTCGCACAGCAGCCGCCCGGCCGACTTCGTGGAGAGCGAGCTGACGCGCTACCTGTCCATGCCGGGCCAGGCGATCGGCTACAAGCTCGGCGAGCGGGCCTGGCTGCTCGGCCGCGAGAACGCCCGCACGCGGCACGGCGACGCCTTCGACCCGAAGGCGTGGCACATGGCGGCGCTGTCCCAGGGCTCCCTGGGGCTGGACGACCTGGTGGACGAACTGTCCCGGCTGTAGGCGCCTTGTGGGGCGTCGCTACCGCGGCGCCTGGAGGCGCAGCTCGATCAGGTCCAGCCAGGTCTCCGGGCCCGGCTGGACCCTCGCCGCGCGGACCGCGTACCTCCCCGGTTCCAGCACCACCCGTACCTGGTCGGTGCCCGTGAGGTCCGTCCCGGGCCAGGCCGCGTCGAAGAGGCGCACGGGGCCGGGCACCTTCCAGGTCGTCTCCGGTCCCCATTGCGCCGTGGCGGTCGCCGCCGGGACGCTCGCCAGGAGTTCGTCCTCGGAGTCGCCGGCGCACCACCGGACGAACACGCCGTGGTCGGGCAGATAGGCGGTCGAGGCGGGCTCGTCGCCCAGGACCAGGGCGGTGCAGTCGCCGACCGGGAGGAGGCCGACGTGGCCGTCCACCTCGCAGGCCCGGTCGTAGTCCGAGGCCGTCTCCTCTCCGTCGGCGCCCGCCCAGAACGGCAGGACGGGTTCCGGTACCGCTATCAGCGGCCCGCCGCCCGACTCCACCCATTCCACCGCGCCCGGCTCCGCGTATCGCACCATGGCGCAGAACCTACAGGGTCAACACACGGCCCCCGACCGGGGGTTTCCGGGACGGCCCAGCCGGTGCGCAGTCTCCGCCGTGGGGAGCTACCGCTCAGTGGGCGCCGCTCGATTCGACGGCGAGGCGCTTCGTGAACGCCTTGCCGCCGTCCTTCGACTCGTACACCCCGCCCTGGGTGGCTGCCAGGATGTGCTCGGCGTCGACGGCGGTGAGAGCCTGGGGCCGGCCGCCCGGAACGGTGGCGGCCTTCTTCCAGGTGCTGCCGCCGTCGCTGCTGCGGTGTACGGCGCCGGAGGTGTCGATGCCGTACAAGGCGTCCTTCGCCGCCCAGGAAAGGAAGGCCATCACCGGCTTCTCACCCTTGGCGAAGGTGCTGCCGCCATCGGCGCTGCGGGCTACGCCGTCGGCGGTGGTGGCGAGCACGAGGTCGGGTTCCCACGGGCTGACCGCGATGTCGACGGCTTCCACCCGCGCGCCGTCCTTCCAGGAGACGCCGTCCCTGGTGGTGCGCACCAGACCGTTGGTGGAGTCGTAGCCGTAGACCGTGCCGTGTGCGAACTCCAGGGCGTGGAAGTCGGACTCGCCGGACAGGGACAGGGACTTCCAGGTCTTGCCGGCGTCGGTGCTCTTGATGAGCCCCTTGTTGCCCCCGGTGGTCGGGTGGCCGCTGGCGTAGAAGGTCTTCGCGCCCGCCACGGTGAAGCCCATGAAGTCGTCCTCGCTGATTCCGACCAGCTCCGGCTCCGCCTCGGCGTCGGGGGTGTAGACGCCTTCGTGGGTGGCGACGTACAGGCGCTGGTCGGCGGGGTCCAGACCGAGACCGTGGATGTGACTCACGGTCCTCCCGGAAGCGGTGGAGCCGGTCGAGTCCGTGTCATCTCCCCGGGCGGAGCAGGCAACCAGGGAGAGGGTGAGAGCCAGGGCCGTGGCCGCCATGGCGGCACAACGCTTGTTCATGATTCCTCGCAGGCGTGCGGGCGCACCGGAGCGGCGGCAGCCGATCACGGTGGCGGTGGCAAGGGGGATGACCGCCCGGGCTCCTCGGGCGCGGGCCCGGGAGCCCGGACGGTCAGTGGCCGGATCTGGATCAGAGCCGGTCGAGGATCTTCTCGAACGTCTCGACCTCGGCGGACTGGGTCTTCACGACATCGGCGGCGAGCTTCTTGGCCGTGGCGTTACGGCCCTTCTTCTGCTCGTCCTCCGCCATCGTGATGGCACCCTTGTGGTGCTCGATCATCATCTCCGCGAACATCCGGTCGAACTCGGTGCCCTTGGCGGCCTTGAGCTTCTTCATGTCCGCTTCGGACATCATCCCGGACATACCGGAGCCGTGGTCCATGCCACCGGACCCATGGTTCATGCCCGGCATGCTCTCCTGGGCGGACTCCGGCTTGCCCCAGGCCTTCAGCCACGACTTCATGGTCCGGATCTCGGGGTCCTGCGCCTTCTCGATGTCCGCGGCCAGGGTCTTGATCTCCGCGTCGGAAGCACGGCCGTCCGCGAGCTCGGACATCTCCAGGGCCTGCTCGTGGTGCGGGATCATCATCTGCGCGAACATGACGTCCGCGTCGCTGAAGGCGCCGGGCGCCGGGTTGTCACCCGCCGTCGGGGTGGAGGTGGCGGAGGCGGAGCTGCCGCTTCCGTGGTCCATGCCCTCCGTGTCGTCCCCGCCGCATGCGGCGAGCAGCAGCCCGCCTGCCACGACAGTGCTCACGATGGCCGAACGGCGACGAAGACGACGACGCAGGGCAGGGTTGTGGGCGGTCATGTGCGTGATACCTCGCTTGATCAGTTCTACGGTGAAGGTGCTGGTTACGCGCGGTGTGCGTGGGCATGCGAAGCCCGCGCCGCGGTTCCGGCCTATATCCGCAGGACTGACAGCTGAGCGAGGAGAGGTCTGGGTGGCGGCGGGAGGGGGCCTCTCACGGCCATCGCTCGGGCGAGCAGGGCCGTCAGCCGCTCCCTACGGCGGGCCGCCGCGCACAGGAACAACCACAGCAGCCATCCGGTGAGGACCGCCACGCATACGGACAGCACGTCCATGCCCGTCATGGGCCCGTCCGCGGTCGCTTCGGTCGGCGCGACCGCCCCGTGGTCCGCCATGGTCACGGGCTCTGTGGACGTACGGGTCCGGGCGGTCTCTTGGGCCATGACGTCCTGGTGCGCGCCGGCGACCGCATGGGGTGCGCCGCCTGCCCCTGGGGCGGAGGAGTGCTCGGGATGACCCATCGTGTGCATGGCGAACACGCCGAAGGTGAGCGCGGCAACCAGCAGGAGGTACCCGAGGGCTCCTCCCACACGCAGCCGACTGCTCACACGCAACATGCCGGACATGCTACTCAGTCGATGCGCGGAACGGCGCCCCACCCATCGGCCCACCCATCGGCCCACGCACCGGCCCTCGCAGGCAGGAGGGTGCCTCGGGAGGCCCCTCCTCATCGGCCGTCTCTCCCCTGGGCGCGGTCCGCGCGCCTCGGTGATCCCACCCTCGACACGGCGGCACATCCCCGTCGAGACCACCGGAACGGCGCTACGACAGGCCCAGCACACGCATGGCCAGACCGGCCGTCGGCTTGGGACCGAACGAGGTGGACTTCCGCGGCAACAGCACACCGGCACCGGCCAGTTCCCACACCGTGTCCTGACTGATCACGGGCAACAGGAGCGCGCTGCCCCTGCCCGGAGCGGACACGGCAGCCGTGGCCTGGCCGATGTCGTGGAGGTACGTCACGGCGCCGGGCAGGTCGGGCACGGACCAGGCGTGCCGGAGCAGCAGGTGGTCGCTGACGGCAGCGGGGAGCCGCGCCCACTGGCTGGGATGACCCGCCAGGGCTTCTTCCATGCTCCCGGGGTCGGGATGTGTGATGCTCCAAGGCCTCTCCCCCGCCGGTGAGTATGAGTTCACCGAGCCCGGGCGGACGCGGCCCTCCTGGCAGCGGGAGCACTCGGGCCACTTCGCCCGCCTCGCGTGCGGCCTTCTCCGGTTCCAGCGCAGGCAGCACTCGATGGATCGCGGAGAGCCGCAGAGGGTACGTCACGGTATCGACCAGGAGGGCGAGGCTGCCGGTCCACGGGCCTGGCGCGTCCGCGCACAGGTGCAGGCAGGCGGCGTGGCGGTGGTGGCCGTCGGCGATGAGGGCCTGCCCGACGGACAGGCCGCCGGCCAGAAGCGCGAGTTCCGCGGGATCATCGCAAGCCCACAGGATGTGGGTGATCTGTCCGGTCCGGGCGACGGCGACCGGTGTTCGGCGGGTGATGTGGTCCATGAGCTGCGCGGTCGTCGACTCTGTGCCCCGATGAGCCAGCAGCAGTGGCTCCAGTTGAGCGCGGAGCCCTGACATATGGGCGGCGCGCTGCCGGACCACATGAGCCGACACGTCTTCGTGCGGCAGCAGTTGTCCCGCCTGACGTGGCAGCAACAGGTCACCGACCAGGCCACGTTGGAGGATCCGGGCGCCACGCTGCTGCTGGTAGACGTACAGTGCGGGCCGCTCGTCCCGGCGGAGTACGCCGCGTCGCAGCCAGCGTCCCAGTTCGCGGGCGGCGTCCTGCGGTGCGTCCGCGTACAGCAGTCGCGCCACGTGGTGCGGGTGGCGCCGGAGCGCGCGGATGTGGGCTGGGTGAAGGTCGTCGTGGGGCGGGGAGAGGAGCTCGGACGGGTCGCCGACACGGTCCGCGTCGTAGCGCACTGCCCGGAAGGGGCGGAGCTGCAAGGGGGTCGGCTCGGGGAAGGGCACCGCGGGAACGGGCATGGAGGACTCCTGGAGGAGGGCAGGGCCCAGTAGGGGCGGGGCACCGTGTGGTGCCCCGCCCCCGGGCCGGCGGGTGGCCGGTGGGTGGGTCAGACGGTCGCGGCGAGCGGCTCGGAGGCCGGCCGCGCCGTCAGCCGTCCGGTGCGGTACAGGCCGTACAAGGCGGCGGCGCAGGCCAGGCCGAGCGCACACAGCGTGATCCACGGCAGCGCGGGCATCCCGGCCGCGCGGGCGGCGTCGAGCGCGGCGCCCGTGCCGAGGTTCCCGACGGTGATGCCGATGCCGCAGATCGTGTTGTACAGCCCGTAGTGGGTGGCGACGAGGCGGTCACCGGAGAGGCGGACGATGGTGTCCATCTCGAACGGGTAGGTGATCATCGTGCCGATGGCCAGCAGCAGCGCGGCGAGCGTCGGCGGAACCGCCGCGAGCAGCCACAGTCCGATCCCGGACTCCGGTACCGGCACGGCGGTGGCGAGCAGCAGCGGCACGAAGGCCGATCCCATCGCCGCCAGTCCGCGCACGAGTGCCTGTCCTGGCTCGTACCGCGCCTTGCACCACGCCGTCACTCGCGTCTGACCGATGATCGTGGCCAGTCCGGAGACGGCGAAGAGCAGCGCGACCGCCGCCGTGCCGAACCGCCCGTCGCCGCCGAGCCGACGTACCTCCAACGGCAGCGCCAGATAGACCTGGAAGGACAGGACGTACGAACCGATCATGGCGATGGAGAAGAGCACGAACGGCCGGTTGGCGAGGATGCCGCGCCACTGGGCGAGCACGCCCTGGCCGGCGTGAGCGTCCTTCCGCTTGGCGTCCTCCGGCGTCCTGGCGGGCAGCGCGCGGATCTGTACGACGCTCAGCACCGCGAAGATCCCGGCCGACACCAGGCAGGTGACGCGGAAGTCCACCCCGGTCAGCACCATGCCGACCAGCGGGCCCAGCAGGATGCCTGCCTGGTAGAACACGTTGAACAGGGCGAACGCCTCGACCCTGCGCTCCCCCGCGTCGGCCGCGAGGTAGGCCCGAACGGCCGGGTTGAACAGCGCCCCGGCCAGCCCGGTGGCCGCTGAAGCGGCGAGCAGGGCAGGCAGGGAGTCGACGAGTCCGAGCGTCGCGAAGCCGAGGGTGCGCAGCACGCATCCGGCGACGATCAGCGGTTTGTAGCCGAGCCGGTCGGCGAGTGTGCCGCCGACCAGGAACATGCCCTGCTGGCTGAAGTTGCGTACGCCGAGGACGAGTCCGACGATCCAGCCGGCGAGCCCGAGCGTTCCGGAGAGGTGGGCGGCCAGATAGGGCATCAGCATGTAGAAGCCGAGGTTGATGGTGAACTGGTTGACCATCAACAGCTGGACGCTGCCTTCGTACGACCGGACCTGGGTGAGCAGCCCCTTCACCGGTCCTCCTCCGAGGCGTCGGCCTCGACGGCCGGTGCGCCCTGGGCGTCTTGCAGCGTCAGGGGGTCGACGACGGTGGTGCACCGGGTCCAGCGGGTGACCTCCTTCTCGTCCAGGCGGCCGAGCAGCTCCGGTTCGGGTGCCGGTGGCGACTCCAGCAGGCCGTGGGCGGCGCAGTAGTCGTCGTCGTAGACGGTCCCCAGGTATCGCTGCGGGCCGTCGGGGAAGACCGCGACGATCCGTGCGTCGGCCGGCGTCGTGCGGGCCAGCCAGCCGGCCACCAGCGCGACCGCGCCGACGCTCCAGCCGCCGGTGGCGTAGTGGGAGGTGGCCAGTTGGCGGCAGGTCCACACGGCCTCGTGCGGGGCGACCCAGTGCACCTCGGAGAAGTTCTCGTAGGCGACGTTGCGGGGGTGGATGCTGGAGCCGAGACCGCGCATCAGGCGGGTCCGGGCGGGCTGGCCGAAGATCGTGGAACCGATGGTGTCCACGCCGATGACGGTCAGCTCGGGGTAGAGCTGGCGCAGGACGCGGGAGACGCCGGCCGAGTGGCCTCCGGTGCCGACGCTGCACACCAGCACGTCGATGTGGCCCATCTCGGAGGCGAGTTCGAGAGCCAGCGGTGTGTAGGCGGCGACGTTGTCGGGGTTGCTGTACTGGTCCGGGCACCAGGAGCCGGGGTGCTGCTCCAGCAGCCGCTGCACGCGGTCACGGCGGGCCTGCTGCCAGCCTCCGGTGGGGTGCGGCTCGGAGACGACGTTGACCTGGGCTCCATACGCGGTCAGCAGCCGGGTCATGGACAGCTCAAGACCTGGATCGGTGACCAGGGTGACCGGATGCCCGTACACCATCCCGGCCAGAGCCAGCCCCAGTCCCAGGGTCCCGCTCGTGGACTCGATGATCCGCCCGCCGGGCCGCAGGTCGCCACGGGCACGGGCCCGCTCCACCATGTGCAGCCCCGGACGGTCCTTGATGCCGCCGGGGTTGAAGCCTTCGAGCTTCGCCCAGAAACCGCGCCCGGCCGGGGCCAGCGGCTCCGACACCCGCAGCAGCGGGGTGTTGCCCACCAGCCCGGACAGGGCGGGCCGGCCGGAGGGGGTCGCGGCCTTGGTCAATGACTGCATGTCTTTGTGTTCACTCTCGCTCGATGAATACCTGTGCGGTTCCTCTCGCGCGTCCTGGTCACGGGCGGACGATGCGTCCGCGCTCAGGCCAGGGGCACGCGGCAGCTGTGAAGTCCTTCGGCTGCGAGCGAGTGGTCTAGATCCGCCACCGCGAGGTGCGAGCGAGCGCGAGGCGGCCGGTGCGTGCGCTGCGACGTCTACGGCGGCCACGCCGCAGGAGGGGTCTCGCGGCCACCAGGGACACGGCAAGGAGTACGACGGCCAGGGCGAGTTCCACGGCCGGCTGGACCGCGGCGCGCACGATCACGCCCGCCGCACACTCCTCGGCCCCGTGGGGGGCGTGGGGGCCATGAGGGTCCATGTCCGCTGCCGTCACCGAGGACGCGGCAGGCACGGACACCGACGCGTGCGCCTCTTCGGACACGCCGTGCAGGACGGCGCAGAGCACGAGCGCCATCACGAGGGCGCCGCGGACCGCCGAGACGAATCGGCGGGACAGCGATGAGCCGCAGGGGGCCCATAGGGGGTGCATACGGGAGTGGGTCGACACAGGTCCTCCGTGCTGCTGCCACGTCTCCGGCAGGCACGGAGTGAGGCGCAGACATGAGTGGGGCAGGACGGCTTCGACGAACGTGGCGACCCATCATGAGCACGGGACAGGACGCTCGTCGCGCGGTACCAGCCGAACCGGTGGCATCCGGCAGGCCGGTTGGCGGAACCGCGTGCCTCTAGACCTGCCGCACCACGGAGGCTGCTCTGAGAGCCACAGGAGACTCACCGTCCATGGGGCCACCAGCGGCCGGCCCTCGAACGGTCGAGGCGTGGGAGGAACCGGTCGATTCGCGAACCGACGCTGCGAAGCAGGGCGGTACCAGGGCGGAAGCCTGCTGAGGCTGTCCGGACACGCAGTGCTCACCAGGGTGTGACGGCCCATGGCCCCCATGGTGATCGTCGGCATCCGCGGCGGACCGCACCGTCGGCTCGACGCCCGCATGGCGAACGCCGCCGTCCGGCGGTGCGGTGAAGGCTGTTGCGCCGGTGGAGAGGTGCCCCGTGACGCTTTCCACGTGCACGCCGTGCGTCACGAGGACGCCGAACAGGAGCACGGCCATGGCCAGCACGCGCAGCAGCGGACCCGCACCGGAGCGGGTCCTGACGATGCGCCGGGGCGACCAAGCCGTGACCATGCCGTGATCCTAGCGGCTCGCTGGAAGTGATCGACCACCCGTGCCGAAACACTGAGTCAACTCGTCGGATGAATGGCCTGTTTGCTGCGGCTGGTGCTCAGGTCACCTGATCCGCCGCCGTACGGGAGCGGCCGGCACCGGGACTGGGTGAGGACCGCGCGGGGCCGCCGAACCCTAACCGGCGCCGCGCTGGCGCAGCACCGACCCGGACCGGCTCTTGACCACTTCGAGCTGGGCGTGGATACGCCGCCGCAGGTCGGGGACATGGCTGACGATGCCGACGCTGCGGTCGCGTTCGCGCAGCGAGTCGAGGACGTCGAGCACCTCGTCGAGGGTCTGGTCGTCGAGGCTGCCGAAACCCTCGTCGATGAAGAGGGTGTCCAGGCGCACCCCGCCCGCCTCGTCGGTGACGACGTCCGCGAGGCCCAGGGCCAGCGCGAGCGAGGCGAAGAACGTCTCGCCGCCCGACAGCGTCGCGGTGTCCCGCTCGCGGCCGGTCCAGGCGTCGACCACGTGCAGCCCGAGTCCGCTGCGGCCGCGCCCGGTGCGGTCGTCGGAGTGGACGAGGGTGTAGCGGCCTGAGGACATGCGGCGCAGCCGCACGGTCGCGGCGGCGGCGACCTGCTCCAGCCGGGCCGCCAGGACGTACGACTCCAGGCGCATCCGGCGCTCGTTGTCCGCCGACGTACCCGCGGCGAGGCCGGCCATCCGGGCGACGCGGTCGTACTCCTCGCGCAGCGGCGCCAGCCGCCGCACGGCGGTCGTGGCCCGGGCGGACAGCCGGTCGAGTTCCACGCAGCGCCGGCCGGCGGCGTCGTGGGCGGAGGCGGCGTCGCGCAGCCGCCGGGCCGCCTCGTCGGCGGCCCGTTGCGCCGCGGCCAGGTCGGCCTGCGGCGCGCGGGCCGCCGCGGCCGTGTCGGCTTCGGCGAGGACGGCCCGTACGGCGGCCTCCTCGTGCTGCCAGGCGTCCAGTCGGCGTTGCAGTTCGCGGTGGGCGGCGTTGTCGAGGAGGGCGTCGGCCGCGGCCTGCGGGGTGTCGAAACCGGCCCGGAAGGCGGCGTCGGCGAGCCGGGCGTCGGCGTCCTTGAGCCGCTGGGCGGTGTCCTCGGCGACGCGGGCGGCGTCGGCGGCGTCGGTGAGCAGCGCGGTCCGCCGCTCCAGCTGTGCGGCTCGCGCGGCGACACTGTCCAGGGAGCCCCGCGCCCGGTCCAGTTCCTCCTCCAGGGCGGCCCGTTCGCTGTCCAGCCGCTCCCGGTGACCGACGCGTGCGGCAGTTCGCACGGCGGCCTCCTGCCGGGCGGCGAGGCGCCGTTCGTGCTCCTGCCCGGCCTGCCGCAGCCGCTCCCGCGCGGAGTGCAGTTCGGCGGCGGCGCCGCGGGCCCGCGCGTACTGCTCCTCCATCTGCTCGACTTCCTCGGCCAGTCGATCGGTGGGGGCGTCACCGGCCTCGGCGGTGGCGGCGGCCAGTGCCTCCCGTACGACGCCGAGGCGCCGTTCGTCCTCGGCGCGCTGCTCGTCGGCGCGGTGGTAGGCGGTGAGGGCGTGCTCCTCCGCCTCGCGGTCGACGTGCCCGGCGACCTTGCGGGCCGGGGCGGGGTGTTCGGTGGCGCCGCAGACGGCGCAGGGTTCGCCCTCGGTGAGGTGTGCGGCCAGTTCGGCGGCGATGCCGTTCAGTCGCTGTTCCTTGAGGTCGAGCCAGTGCTGCCGGGCCGCCAGCGTCTCGTCCCGCGCGGTGCGGACCCGGTCGACCGCCTGGTCCGTGTCCTGGGCGAGCTGGTCGCGCAGGCGGGCCGCCCGGAGCCGCTGCCGGGCGGGTTCGCGCCGCACGGCGAGCTGCTCGGCGAGGGCCGCGGCCTGCTGCGCGGCCTCCACCCGGTCCTGGAGTCGGGTGCGGGTCTCCTCCCAGCCGTCGAGCCAGGTCTCCGCCTCCTGGAGGAGGTCCGCGTCGGCGCGCTCCTGCCGGCTCAGACCGGCGCGTTCGTCGAGGAGTTCGGCCAGCCGCCGCTCGGCGCGGCGGGCCGAGTCGAGCCCGCCCAGTTCCTCGGCGGCCCGGCGTGCGGCGGCGGCGAGTCCGGCCGCTCCCGCGTCGGCGAAGGCCTCCGGGAGCAGGGCACGGGCACGCGTCTCGGCGGCCGCGGCCCGGCGGTGTTCGGCCTCGGCGGATTCCCGCAGGTCCAGGGCGGGCGCGACCGCTTCGGCCTTGCGGGACCGCTCCATGAGCGCCTGCGCCTGCCGGTAGGCCTCGGCTCCGTGCTCCAGGCGGGCCGCCCGGTCCCGGGCCTCCGCGAACCGCCGCTGGAGGCGGTCCAGTTCGCGGACGTCGTCCAGGGCGCGGCCGGCGGCGGCCTGGGCGGACTCGGCCGCGCCGAGCGCGCACGCGGCGACGGTGAGTTGTTCGCGGGCGGTGCCGCGGGCGACGGCGGCGGCACTCAGGACGGCCTCGGCGAGTCCCGGTTCGCCGGGGGCAAGTTCGGGCAGCTCCATGGCGTCGCCCGCGGCCTGCTGCATGCGGTGGGCGTCGGCCAGCAGTTCCGCGTCCCCGTCGCGCACCCGGGCCTCGGTGACGCGGCGGCGCTCGGCGAGGCGCTTCTCGACGTCGGCGAAGCGGCGGGTGTCGAACAGCCGGCCCAGCAGTTTCCCGCGGGCCTCGGCGTCGGCGCGCAGGAACCGGGCGAAGTCGCCCTGCGGCAGCAGCACGACCTGGCAGAACTGCTCCCGGCTCATGCCGAGCAGCTGGGTGATCTCCTCGCCGATCTCCTGGTGGGAGCGGCTCAGGTCCTTCCAGGCGCCGGCCGTCGGGTCGTACTCGCGCAGCCAGGTCTGGGCCTTGTCGAGTGTCGTGCCGGTGCCGCGCTTCTTGGGGCGCTCCCAGGGCGGCTGGCGGGTGAGCTCCAGGCGGCGGCCGGCGACGGTGAGTTCGAGGGCGACCTCGGTGCGGGTCGCGGGCGCGGCGTGGTCGCTGCGCAGGGTCGTGCCCTGACCGCCGCCCTGCCGGGCGCCGGGCACCGAGCCGTACAGGGCGTAGCAGACGGCGTCGAGGACGGACGTCTTGCCCGCGCCGGTGGGTCCGTGCAACAGGAACAGCCCGGCGGTCGACAGTTCGTCGAAGTCGACCGTCTGGGTGCCTCCGAAGGGCCCGAAGGCGGTGAGAGCCAGCCGGTGGAGCCTCACCGGGCCACCTCCCGCACGGTCTCGTCGGCCCGCACCGCGTCGAACGCGTCCCGCAGCACGCCCTGTTCGTGCGGGTCGGGTCCGGCGCCGCGCACATGGGCGACGAAGTCCTCCGCGATCTCCTGGTCGCTGCGGCCGGCGAGACGCCGGGCGTAGGACACCTCGGACTCGTCCTCGTCGCGGTCGGGGTCGAAGACGAGGCTGAGCGTGTGCGGGAACCGCTCGGTGAGCCGGGCCATCGGGTCGGCCGGCCGGACGGGGTCGGTGAGGGTCGCCTCGACCCACGCCTCCTCGTGCGGTGCCAGGTCCGGGTCGGCGAGCAGGTCCTCCAGGGTGCCCCGGATCCGGGCCAGGGCGCGGGGCACGGGGCAGTCGACGCGCTCGGCGTCGACGGAGCCGTCCGCGGCCAGGTCGACCAGCCACATGCTCTTGCGGTGGGCGGCCTCCGAGAAGGAGTAGGGCAGCGGGGAACCGGAGTAGCGGACGCGGTCGGTGAGGGTCTGGCAGCCGTGCAGATGCCCGAGCGCCACGTAGTCGACGCCGTCGAACACCCCGGCGGGCACCGCGGCGACGCCGCCGACCGTGATGTCCCGCTCGCTGTCGCTGGGTTCGCCGCCGGTGACGAAGGCGTGCGCGAGGACCACGGAGCGGGTGCCGGGCGGGCGGGTACCGAGGTCGGCACGGACCCGGTCCATGGCGGCGGCGAGCACGGCCTCGTGCCCGGCCTTCTCCACCCCGAACTCGTCCTTCACCAGGGCCGGTTCGAGGTACGGCAGGCCGTAGAAGGCGACGTCGCCGTGGGCGTCGGGCAGCACCACCGGGGTGCCTGCGGCCGACGGCTCGGTCCGCAGGTGGATGCCGGCCCGTCCGATCAGTCCGGCGCCGACGCCGAGCCGGCGGGCCGAGTCGTGGTTGCCGGAGGTCATCACCGTCGGCACGCCCAGGTCGGCGAGGCGGTGCAGGGCGTCGTCGAACAGTTCGACCGCGGCGAGCGGCGGCACCGCCCGGTCGTACACGTCCCCCGAGACCACCACCGCGTCCACGGCCCGCTCCCGGACGGTCGTGACGAGGTGGCCGATGAACTCGGCCTGGGCACCGAGCATGTTCACCCGGTGGAAGGCCCGGCCGAGGTGCCAGTCGGACGTGTGCAGCAGTCTCACGACCCCGCCCCGACCCGCATGTCTCCCCCTGCTTCCCGCACAACCAGCGCGAGCCGGTACGGCTCGCTGTCAGCACCCACCACGCTAACGCGTGCGGGCCCCTGCTCCACCACGAACCTCGGCAAGCCCCGCCCGCCCGGCGCCGATCCAAGGGACATGTCCGTATGTGTACAGAGAAAAGCCGCCGCACGCGGGCCCGCACGTCACGCGTCGCCGTACGCCTCTCCGCCCGGTTCGAAGCCGGCCGTCCCGGCGGTGGCGTCGGCGAGCCAGGCTCTGAAGGCCTCCACGTCGGCGTCCGGAAGCGCGATCTCGATCGTGACGGCCTCCGCGTAGCGCACGTCGCGGACCTCGCGTCCGGTGGTGCGCAGGTCGTTCTCGAGTTTGCCGGCGCGCTGGTGGTCGACGGTGACCGTGGCCAGCCGGAACCTGCGGCGGGTGCGGGTGCCGAGGCTGTCCAGCGCCTCGCCGACCGCTCCGCCGTACGCCCGGATGAGCCCACCGGCGCCGAGCTTGACCCCGCCGTAGTAGCGGGTGACGACGGCGACGACGTACCGCATGTCCCGGCGCAGCAGCATCTGGAGCATGGGGACTCCGGCCGTGCCGCCCGGTTCGCCGTCGTCGCTCGCCTTCTGGACGGAGGCGTCGGCGCCGATGACGTAGGCCCAGCAGTTGTGGCTCGCGTCGGCGTGCTCCTTGCGGACCGCGGTGATGAAGGCCTGGGCCTCCTGTTCGGTGGCCGCCGGGGCGAGGGCGCACACGAAGCGGGAGCGGTTGACCTCGGTCTCGTGCACGCCGGTGGCGGTGACCGTGCGGTATTCGTCCTGCATCCGGCCAGCCTATGCGCGGCTCCCGGCCTACTTCTTGGCGCCCCGGGGCACGATCACGGAGGTGAGCAGCGCGGTGCCGGGGGTGAGGGCCCGCCAGGCCGTGCCGCGCCAGGACAGCACGGCGATCGCCGAGGTGGGGAACTTCGTCCGGACCCGCTCCAGGGTGTCGTCGAGGCCGTCGTCGGCGAGGGCCAGGACCAGTTCCTCCAGGCCCGGGTTGTGCCCGATCAGCAGCAGGGTCTCCACCTCGGCGGGCACCTCGTGCACGACGGCCAGCAGACCGGACGGGCCGGCGGCGTAGATGCGGCGGTCGTGCCGGACCGGCGGGGGCGTGCCCCACTCGGCCGCGGCCAGGTCCCAGGTCCGGCGGGCGCGGACGGCGGTGGAGCACAGCGCGAGGTCCGGCAGGAGGTCGGCGTCGGCCAGGGCCCGCCCGGCCGCCGGGGCGTCCCGGCGGCCCCGCGGGGCGAGGGGGCGTTCGTGGTCGGCGACGTCCGGGGGCCAGGAGGACTTGGCGTGCCGCAGCACGATCAGGCGGCGCAGCGGACCCGCTCCGGAGCGTTCGATCATGACGGTGACCCCAGATCGCGGGTGAGTTCGAGGCCGAGGAGCCGGTCGGCGTAGGCGTACGTCTCGAAGCGTGCGCCGTCCGCGAGGTCCGGCTCGGTCTCGACGTGGCGCAGGACGTCCAGCACCCCGGGCACGTCCAGGTCGTCCTCCCAGGCGTCGCGCAGCCGCCCCCGCACGTCGTCGGGGATCGGCCGTGAGGGCTGCCGCGCCCAGCGGGCGACCGCGGTGCGCCAGCGGGCGAGGGTGTCGCGGGCGTCGCCGAGGGAGGCCCTTTCCAGCCGGACGGGCGCGCTGTGGTGCCGGGTGAGCAGGGCCAGGCGCAGGGCGGCGGGGTCGGAGTGGTCCGGCGTGTCCACCGCCACCGGCGCGACGGCGATCCGCACCCCGTCGGGCAGCGGCCCGTCCTCGGCGACGACGTGCACGGCCTGGGCCTCGCCCAGTCCGGCGCCGACGTCGGGACTGTCCTCGAAGGGGTGCATGCCGAGGGCCGCGGCGTCCGCACGCAGTTCCGCCTGCCTGCGGCCGCCGGTCAGCAGCGCCCACACCGGTGTGCCGCCGAGTTCCAGGGCCCGGACGAGGAGGTCCCCGACGAGCAGCACCCGCAGGTTCGTCGTGTCGGAACCGTGCGCGTGCACCACGACACGGGTCAGGCCCCGGCGGGCCGGGGCGGCGTCGACCGGCTCATGGCTTCGGGCGTCGATGATGCGCAGCACGGGGTGAGCGTAGGCGGGCGGACACGCGTACGCGGGCAGGTTCGGCGTTTTCGGGCCACCGTGGCGCGATCGCCCCCGCCGGTGGCCTGTGCGGCGCTCCTCTCAGGCCAGCGTCCCCAGGAACCGCACATGCGGCCGCCCCTCGTGCCCTTCAGGGCGAACGTCGGCCCGCACCCCGTACACCTCGGCGATGAGTTCCTGCGTGAGGACGTCCCCCGGAGTGCCCCCGGCCACGACCCGCCCCGCGCACAGCACCACGACCTGATCGCAGTACATCGCCGCGAGGTTGAGGTCGTGCAGGGCGACGACGGTGGTGACCGGAAGGCCCGTGACGAGGGTGAGCAGGTCGAGCTGGTGGTGGATGTCGAGGTGGTTGGTGGGCTCGTCGAGGAGGAGTTCGCGGGGTTCCTGGGCGAGCGCGCGGGCGATCTGCACCCGCTGGCGTTCGCCGCCCGAGAGGGTGTGCCAGGGCTGGCCGGAACGGCCGGTGAGGTCCGTGCGCTCCAGGGCGGCGCGCACGGCCCGCTCGTCGTCCGCGGAGGCGGGTGTCCAGGCCCGGCGGTGCGGGACGCGGCCCAGCCGTACGACGTCCTGCACCGTCAGTTCGACCTGGGTGTCCGACTGTTGCTCGACGACGGCGAGGCGGCGGGCGACCGTGCGGCGGGGCAGTTCGGCGAGTGGTGCGCCGTCGAGCGTGACGACTCCGGAGGTCGGCGTGAGCAGTCCGGCCAGCAGCCGCAGCAGCGTGGACTTGCCGGAGCCGTTGGGGCCGAGCACGCCGACGGTGGAACCGGGCTCGGGCGCCAGGACCACGCCGTCCAGGATGAGACGTCCGTCGGCGCGGCGGCTGACCCGCTCGGCCCGCAGCCCCTCACTCTTCGCACGCCCGGTGCCGCTCACCGCACCCTCCGCGTCCGGTACAGCACCGCCACGAACGCCGGTACTCCGATCAGCGACGTCACGACCCCCACCGGAACCTCCTGCGGATCGAGGACGGTACGGGCCAGGGTGTCGACCCACACCAGGAACACCGCCCCCGCGAGGGCGGTGACCGGCAGGAGCCGTGCGTGTCCGGGACCGGTCAGGGCCCGGGTGGCGTGCGGCAGGACCAGTCCCACGAAGCCGATCGCCCCGGCCGAGCTGACCAGGGCGGCCGTGAGCAGGGCCGTGACGCACAGCAGCACCAGGCGGGTGCGGGCGACGGACACCCCGAGCGCGGCCGCCGCGTCCTGCCCGAAGGCGAAGGCGTCGAGGGTACGGGCGTACGGCAGGCACACCCCCAGCGCCACGGCCAGCACGGCCAGGCACAGCCACACGTCGGTCCAGCCGGCGCCGCCGAGGGAGCCGAGGAGCCAGAACAGCACGCCGCGGGTCGTCTCGGCGTCGGCGGCGGTCATGACGACGAAGGAGGTGAGCGCCGAGAAGAGCTGCATGGCGGCGACGCCCGCGAGGACGACCCGCTCGGTGGTGCCGCCGAGGGTGTGACTGAGCAGCAGCACCAACGCGAACGACAGCAGGGCGCCGAGGAACGCGCCGGCGGACACCGGGAGGGCGCCGCCACCCACGCCGAGCACGACGACGAGGACCGCTCCGGTGGAGGCGCCCGAGGACACGCCGAGCACGAACGGGTCGGCGAGGGGGTTGCGCAGCAGCGACTGCATCACCGCCCCGCACACGGCGAGTCCGGCCCCGCACACCGCGGCGAGCAGGGTGCGGGGCAGCCGCAGCTGCCAGACGATCCCGTCCCGGATCGGCGTCAGCCCCGAGTTGCCGAGACCGAGGTGGGCGGCCACGACGGACCACACGTCGGCGACCTTGATGTCGGCCGGGCCGATGGTGATGGCCACGGCGAGGGAGGCGACGAGCGCGACGGCCCCCGCCGCGCCCAGCGCCGGCCCGGTCCCGCGCCGGGGCCGGGCCCCTGGGGCCGGCTCACTGCGGGCGGTCACTTCACCAGCCCGAACCGGCGCAGCCCCGCCGTCACCCGCTCCACGCCCTCGACGGTGCGGATGGTCGGGTTCATTGCTTGCCCGCTGAGCAGCACGTACCGCTTGTGCCGGACGGCGTCCATGGTCCTGGTGACGGGGTTGGACTCCAGGAAGGCGATCTTCTTCGCGGCCGACTCGGCGGTCTGTGACTTGCGGGTCAGGTCGCCGATGACGAGGACGTCGGGGTCGCGGTCGGCGACCGTCTCCCAGTTGATCTGCGGCCATTCCTCGTGCGTGTCGTCGAAGGCGTTCTGCGCGCCGAGGGCCCGGGTGATGATGCCGGGCGCTCCGCAGCAGCCGGCCATGTAGGGCGACTCGGAGTTGGCGAACCAGTACAGGAGGGTGACGTCGGAGGCGTCGACGCCCGCCGTGGCCTTCTCCATGCGCTGCCGGAGCGAGGCCACGAGCGCGTCGCCGCGTTCCTTCACCCCGAACACGGTGGCGAGGTCGCGGACTTCGCCGTAGACGGTGTCGATGCCCAGGGCTTCGTCGCGCGCTCCGTCACCGCCACCGGAGTTGTCCTTGCCGGCGCAGTCGGACGGGGAGACGTAGGTGGGGACGCCGAGCTTCTCGAACTGCTCGCGGGTGGCGACGCCGCCCTTGCCGAGGGTGGAGACGAAGGACGCGGCGACGAAGTCGGGATCGGTGTCCAGGACGCGTTCGAAGGACGGGTTGTCGTCGGCGATGCGCGGCACCCGCGCGTTGGCCTTCTCCAGCCCCTTCATCACCGGGTCGGTCCAGGTGGCGGTGCCCGCGAGGCGGTCGGCGAGACCGAGGGACAGCAGGATCTCGGTGGTGCCCTGGTTGAGGGAGACCGCGTGCCGCGGCGGGGTCTCGACGGCGACGTCGTGGCCGCAGTTGACGAGCGTGACGGCGGCCTTCGCCGTCGTGGGTCCGGAGGCGCCGCAGCCGGTCAGGAGCAGGGAGCCGGCCGCGAGCAGGACGGCGGCGGGGGCGGGTCGGGTGAGGGGCACGAGAACCAGTCCTCAGGCGTCGAGGGCCCATGCGCGGAGCCCGGTCGTACGGTGCTCCCCCGCCGCATGCGGCCGCGGGGGCCGCCAGCAGGTCTTCGGACTCGGGTTCACCCGGATCGGAGCGCCTTCCCGGACGTCCACGAGGGAGTCCAGTGGCCGAGGCCCCGCCCGTCCCCCTCACCGCTGCGCGTCAGTTCCGGATTCGCACCGGATTCCCTGACCCACGTACATGGGTTCGACTGGCCTCGGCAAGCTATCACGGAGGCCGTCCGGGGAATCACCGCGCACCCCGCGCCGTTGAACCCGGGAGCAGGTCGTTCACGACTTCCGAGGAGGCCGCCGGTGTACGGCGACGAGGCAACGGTCCGCAGGATTCTCACCGGGCTCGGCGACACCTGGGCCGTGGTGGGCCTGTCGTCGAACCGGCAGCGCGCGGCGTACGGCGTCGCCGCCGTGCTCCAGCGCTTCGGCAAGCGCGTGGTGCCGGTGCACCCGAAGGCGGAGACGGTGCACGGGGAGAAGGGGTACGCGAGCCTGGCGGACATCCCCTTCGACGTGGACGTCGTGGACGTCTTCGTGAACAGCGACCTCGCCGGAGCCGTCGCCGACGAGGCGGTCGCCAAGGGCGCCAAGGGCGTCTGGTTCCAGCTCGGCGTCATCGACGAAGCGGCGTACGACCGGACCCGGGCGGCGGGCCTGGAGACGGTGATGGACCGCTGCCCGGCGATCGAGATCCCACGGCTGTCTGATCACCGCGTTCAGGATTCCTGAGGCGTTTCCCACGGCATTCCCGCACCCGGTCGAGGGTGCACGACTCGTCGGCGGCTACGTCTGGTACACCGCCGCGGATTCGGCGGCCGGTGGCACCTGGGTCTGTGGTGGGACGTGCTGGTCGTCGCCGTTTCTCACCGGCGATCTGCTACCGGGCCCGCGCCTCGGTTCCCCGGTCCGGGGAGATCGAGCGAGGCATGGGAGGTGGCCGTCGCGCGGGTGCCCGTCCCCCGGGACCGGCCTCCATAATGTGCGCATGACCCACGCCCTCCCGTCCGCCGGCTCCGGCGCCCCGCAACGCTTCCCGGTCGTCGTCGTGGGCGCCGGTCCCGCGGGTCTGACCGTCGGCAACATCCTGCGGGCCGCGTCCGTGGACTGCCTGGTGCTGGAGACGGAGACCCGTGCGTTCGTCGAACAGCGGCCCCGGGCCGGGGTCATCGAGGAATGGGCCGTGCGCGGCCTGGAGAAGCGGGGCCTCGCCCGGAACCTGCTGGACCGCGCCGAGCTGCACACCGCGTGCGAGTTCCGCTTCGACGGGCAGCGCTACCGGTTCCCGTACGGCGAGCTGACGGGCAGCCACCACTTCGTCTACCCGCAGCCGTTGCTGGTGACGGACCTGGTGCGCGAGTACGCCGACGTTCGGGGCGGAGAGATCCGCTTCGGGGTCCGGGACGTGCGGATCCAGGACCTCGACACCGACCGGCCCCGGGTGTCGTACACCTGCCCGGAGACGGGTGAAAGCCGCGTGGCGCACTGCGACTTCGTCGCCGGCTGCGACGGGGCGCGCGGGGTGAGCCGGGCCTCGCTCCCGCCCGAGCGGGTCCGCATCGCGCGGCACGACTACGGTGTCGGCTGGCTGGCCCTGCTCGCCGAGGCCCCGCCGTCCGCCGACTGCGTGCTGTTCGGATGCCACGCGCGCGGGTTCGCCGGCCAGATGCCCCGCAGCCCGGAGGTGACCCGCTACTACCTCCAGTGCCCGCCGGGCGACGACCCGGCGAACTGGCCGCACGAGCGCGTCTGGGCCGAGCTCCGGGAGCGCCTCGGGGCGGCCGGTGTGCCGCCGCTGACCGAGGGGCGGCTGATCGAGAAGCGCGTGCTGGACATGCACGACTACGTGGTCGAGCCGATGGCGCACGGCCGGTTGTTCCTCGCCGGCGACGCGGCCCATCTGGTCGCCCCCATCGCCGCCAAGGGCATGAACCTCGCCCTGCACGACGCGTTCCTGCTCGGCGACGCGCTGGCCGCCCGGCTGACCGCCGGCGACGGCAGCGGGCTCGCGGGCTACGCGGAGGCGTGTCTGCGGCGCGTGTGGGACTACCAGGAGTTCTCGCAGTGGCTGTCCGAGGTGTACCACGGCACGGCGGCGGGCGACCCGTTCCGCGCGGGCACCGCACTCGCCCGGCTGCGCCGCCTGTTCACCTCGCCCGCGGCGGCCGCCGCCTTCGCCGAGCAGTACCTCGGGACGGCGGCGCGGTACTGACTCAGTCGTGCGGGGGCCGGTCGCTGAGGCGGTGGTCGGCCACGTTCAGCGCCTCGTCGACGAGCCGGCGCAGATGGCCGTCGCGGAGTGAGTAGACCACCCGGCGGCCTTCCTTCCGCGTGTTCACCAGGCCCGCGAGGCGCAGTCGCGCCAGGTGCTGGCTGACGGCCGGTCTGGCCGCCCCGCACGCTTCCGTGAGGGTCGTGACGTCGGCCTCTCCCCCGGTCAGCGCGTGCAGCAGCGCGAGCCGGGTCCGGTCCCCCAGCAGGGCGAGGAGTTCGGCGGCGAGGGCGAACTGCTCGTCGCCGGGGCTGCGCGGATGCGCATCATGCGTAGCTGACAAGTGCATGCGTGCGCTCATACGCACATAATGGCGTCCCGGGACGGGTACGTCCACTCTCGCGCGCACCGAAAGGGGATCCACGTGAGCGACCGGCACGAACACTCCCACCCGCACGACCACGCCCACGGCCACAGCCACGGTCACGGCCACCGGCACGGCCTGCGCCGGCGGCTGAGCCATCTGCTCACCCCGCATTCCCACGAGACGGCCGACAAGGTCGACTCCGCGCTGGAGTCCTCGGCGCGCGGGATGCGTGCGTTGTGGGTCTCGCTCGCCGTCCTCGGGGTGACGGCGCTGGCCCAGGCGGTCGTGGTGGCCCTGTCCGGATCGGTGGCACTGCTCGGGGACACGGTGCACAACACCGCGGACGCGCTGACCGCCGTGCCCCTCGGGATCGCCTTCGTGCTGGGCCGGCGTGCGGCCACCCGCCGCTTCACCTACGGCTACGGGCGGGCCGAGGACCTGGCCGGGCTCGTGATCGTGCTGACGATCGCCGCGTCCGCGGCCTTCGCGGGCTGGACGGCGGTGGACCGGCTGCTGGATCCGCGCCCCGTCCAGCACGTCCCGGCGGTCGCCGTGGCCGCTCTCGTGGGCTTCGCCGGCAACGAGTGGGTGGCCCGCTACCGCATCCGCGTCGGCCGTTCGATCGGCTCGGCAGCCCTGGTCGCCGACGGACTGCACGCCCGTACGGACGGCTTCACCTCCTTGGCCGTGCTGCTGGGCGCCGGGGGCTCGGCCCTGGGCTGGCACCTGGCCGATCCGATCGTCGGGCTGGCGATCACGGCGGCGATCGCGCTGGTGCTGCGGGACGCGGGCCGTGAGGTGTTCCGCCGGGTGATGGACGCCGTCGACCCGGCTCTGGTGGACCGGGCCGAACGGGCCCTGACCGAGGTGCCCGGGGTGCGCGGGGTGGGTGAGCTCCGGCTGCGCTGGATCGGCCACCGGCTGCGCGCCGAGGTGGCGGTCGTGGTGGACGGCGACGTGACGGTGCGCGAGGCCCACCACATCGCCGTGGAGGCCGAGCACGCGCTGCTGCACGCGGTACCGCGGCTGACCGCGGCCCTGGTGCACGCGGATCCCGAGCCGGCCCCGGGCGAGAGCGACCCCCACCTTCGGCTGGCCCATCACATCGCGGCGTAGGTCAGCGGAGCCCGAGGCCCTCCAGCACGACGGCGCCCGGCAGTTCCGCGAACGCCTTGCCCGGGACGAGCAGCTTGCCGCGCCGCCGGCCGCTACCGACCAGCACATAGGGCAGGTCGACGACGACGGCGTCCACCAGGACGGGCCAGCCCTCCGGCAGTCCGAGCGGGGTGATGCCGCCGTACTCCATGCCGGTCTCGCCGGTGGCCGTGTCCATCGAGGCGAAGGACGCCTTGCGGGCACCGAGCCGACGGCGCACGGCGCCGTTCACGTCGACCCGGGTGGTGGGCAGCACGACACACGCGGCGAGCGTGGACTCCGCGCCCCGCTTGCCCGCGACGACCACGCAGTTCGCCGAACGCTCCAGCAGGTCCTGCCCGTAGTGCTCCACGAAGGTGGCGGTGTCGGCCCACTCCGGGTCGGTGTCGACGTAGACGATGTGCTCGGCGGGGACACCGCCCCGCCAGTGGCGTACGGCGTCGGCCACCGGGGCGGTGCGTTCGTCGAGGCAGGCGGGGGCCGGGCGGGCGTTGTCGAAGTGTCCGATGGGTGCGCGCATGAGCGCACGCCGACAACAAGGGACCGGTGGTGGGCCGGGTGTCTCAGGTCACGGGCGGCACCGAGACGGCCATGACCATCTCCATGGGCACGTCGCCGGTGTTGCCGTAGGTGTGCGGGACGTTGGCCTCGAAGTGGACGCTGGCGCCGGCGGGCACGCGGTGTTCGACGCCGTCGACGGTGAGGGTGAGCTCGCCCGCCGTGACGTGGAGCAGTTCGGTCGTGCCGGCCGGGTGCGGGTCCGAGGGGCTGCTCTCGCCGGGCATGAGGCGCCAGTCCCACATCTCCAGCGGGCCGGGCGCCTCGGTGCCCGCGAGGAGCCGGTTGTAGCTGCCGGCGTCGGTGTGCCACAGCCGTACGGCCTGCTCGGCCGGGATGACGCGGACGTTCGGGGCCTGCTCGTGCTCGAGCAGGGTGGTGATGCTGACGCCGAGCGCGTCACCGATCTTGACGACGGTGCCGAGGCTGGGGTTGGTGCGGGCCTGCTCGATCTGGATGAGCATGCCGCGGCTGACCCCCGCCCGGGCGGCGAGCACGTCCAGGGTGAAGCCGCGTACCGCGCGCCAGTGCTTGACGCTCCGCGCCAGGGACTGGGTCAGCAGGTCGAGGTCCGACACGTTCCGTCCAATATTCTGTATGACACAGTGCAGTCGACTGCACTATGGTGTGGTTGCACCTGATCGTTCACTGAACTGTACTGCGAGGTATCCGCCCCATGACAGCGCTCTTCGCCCTGGCCACCAGCCTGCTGTGGGGGCTGGCCGACTTCGGCGGCGGCCTGCTGTCCCGGCGCACGCCCGCGCTCACGGTGGTCGTCGTCTCGCAGTCGATCGCGGTGGCCGTGCTGGGCGCGGTCGTGATGGCGACCGGCGGCTGGAGCGAGGCGGGGCCGCAACTGTGGTTCGCCGTGGCGGCCGGGCTGGCCGGGCCGGTGGCGATGCTCGCCTTCTACAAGGCGCTCGCGCTGGGCCCGATGGGCGTGGTCTCGCCGCTGGGGTCGATCGGCGTGGCGGTGCCGGTCGGCGTGGGCCTGGTGCTGGGCGAACGCCCCGGCCTGGTGCAGTTCCTCGGCATCCTGGTCGCCGTCGCGGGAGTGTGCCTGGCCGGCGGCCCCCAGTTCCGCGGCGCTCCCGTCCAGCGCCAGGCCATCGCCCTGACCCTGCTCGCGGCGTTCGGCTTCGGCGCGGTCATGGCTCTGATCGCCGAGGCGTCAACCACACTGACCGGGCTGTTCCTGGCACTGTTCGTGCAGCGGGTGACGAATGTCGCCGCCGGCGGCCTGGCGCTGTACGTCTCGGTGCGGCGCGGGTCGCCCGCACTCCCGGCGAAGGGCTTCCCCTGGCACTCCCTGCCCGCCCTCGCCTTCGTCGGCCTCGCGGACGTCGCCGCGAACGGCACGTACTCGATCGCCGCGCAGCACGGCCCGGTGACGGTCGCCGCCGTGCTGGCCTCCCTGTACCCGGTGGTGACGGCCGTGGCGGCACGGGGCGTGCTGCGCGAACGGCTCCGGGCGATTCAGAGCGCGGGGGCGGGACTGGCCCTGGTGGGCACGGTGCTGCTGGCCTCGGGCTGATCCGGGCTCAGACCCCAGAGACGGCGCACCTCTGCGTCCGGGCACCCGAGGGGTCCCCTCATGGAGGTCAGGACGACCCCGGCTCCAGCTCCGCGAGACCCGCCGCCGCCTCCTCGTCCAGCTCGGCCAGCCTGGCCGCCGTCTCCTCGTCCAGGTCCGACAGCGCACACAACTGCTCGGAGGTGACGCCCTCCGGTATCGGGACGGGCGCCGGGGTGCGCAGCGGGGGCTGCCAGCCGTCGGCCGGGGTCCAGCGCCTCACGACACGGGCCGGCGCGCCCGCCACCACGGCGTGATCGGGCACGGCGCCCCGGACGACGGCGCCCGCGGCCACCACCACGTTCCGCCCGATCCGGGCGCCCGGAAGAATCACCGCTCCGGTGCCGATCCAGCAGCCGGGCCCGATCTCCACCGGCTCCATCCGCGGCCACTGCTTGCCGATCGGCTCGTGCGGATCGTCGTAGGAGTGGTTCGTGGAGGTGACGTAGACGTATGGGCCGAAATAGCAGTCGCTGCCGATCGTCACGGTGGTGTCGGCGATGACGTGGCTGCCGCGGCCGAGGACGACGCCGTCGCCGAGGCGCAGGATCGGATCCGGACCGAGGTCGAGGTCGGGCATGAGGCCCGCGGTCAGGGTGACCTGCTCGCCGATGATGCAGTGGGAACCCAGGTGGATCCACGGTTCACCGAAGACCGTGCCGAGCGGGAAGGCGAGCCTGGTACCTGTTCCCATCGCACCGAACCGGTACCGGCCGGGGTGCTCGGCGGTCACGGAGGCCGTCCGTTGCAGCCAGGCCCAGCCCGCGTGGACGGCGCGCTGCGTGAGGCCACGCCGCCAGGATGAGAACGTGTTCTTGCGCTTCGGCACCCGCTCACCGTACTCAGCGGCCGCTCACCCCGCGGCGTCCCCTGCCTGTGATCTTCGCCCTACCGGGTGACGTACGGTGTGCGCGTTGTCTACGACGTTCGGGAGGCGGACATGGGTCAGCGGGCGATGATCACGGGCATCGGCGGCAGGGAGCCGGAGATCGACGAGACCGCGTTCGTGGCGCCGACGGCGTCGGTGATCGGGAGCGTCGTACTCGGGGCGGGCGCGAGCGTCTGGTACGGGGCCGTGGTGCGCGGCGACGTCGAGGCGATCTCCGTCGGGGCGAGCAGCAACGTCCAGGACAACTGCACCCTCCACGCCGACCCGGGGTTTCCCGTGCGCGTCGGTGAGCGCGTGAGCATCGGGCACAACGCGGTGGTGCACGGGGCGACCGTGGAGGACGACTGCCTGATCGGCATGGGGGCGACCGTGCTGAACGGCGCCGTGATCGGAGCCGGGTCGCTCGTGGCCGCGCAGGCCCTGGTGCCGCAGGGCATGGTGGTGCCGCCGGGTTCGCTGGTGGCGGGGGTTCCCGCGAAGGTACGGCGGGAGCTGTCGGAGGAGGAGCGGCAGGGGGTCACCCTCAACGGCACGATGTACGCCGAGCTCGCCAAGGCGCACCGCGAGGTGCACGCGTAGCAGAAGGCCGCGCTACTCGGCGGCGGCCACGGTCCCGGCCTGCTGGGTCTGCTGCTGAGCCTGCTTCGCCTTGCGCTTGAGCACGAGCACGGACGTGAGGCCCACCAGGACCGCCGCCACCAGGCCCAGCCACGAGAAGCGCTTCAGCCAGGACTCCGCGACGATGCCGACGTAGTAGATGACCGCCGTCGTGCCGCCCGCCCAGACGATGCCGCCGAGGACGTTGGCGATGAGGAACTTCCAGTACGGCATGCGGAGCACACCGGCGAGCGGGCCCGCGAAGATGCGGAGCAGGGCGACGAAGCGGCCGAAGAAGACGGCCCCCATGCCCCACTTCTCGAAGGAGCGCTCGGCGGTGGCGATGTGGCCCTCGCTGAAGTGCTTGGGGAACTTGGTGCCCAGCCAGGCCAGCAGGGGCCGCCCGCCCTTGCGGCCGATGGCGTAGCCGATCGAGTCGCCGATGATCGCGCCGGCCGTGGCGCTCGCGCCGAGGACGACGGGGTCGATCTCGCCGTGCTGGGACGCGAGCAGTGCCGAGGAGACCAGGATGATCTCGCCCGGCAACGGGATGCCCAGGCTTTCCAGCCCGATGACCAGCCCCACCAGTGCGTAGACGGCGACCGCGGGTACGGTTTCGAGCCACTCCTGGACGTGCAAGGCCCGTTCCTTCCCCGAGCTTCCCTGCGTGCCCGGGAAGCCTACCGGCTCGTAGGACGTCCCTCGCGGCTCAGCCGTTCCAGGGGTCGCCCCAGGGGACGACCCCGAGGGGAGCCCTACGGCAGCGCGGCGCTGTGCGGCGTCGTCACGGCGTCGGTCAGGGTGGCGGTCGCCGAACCCAGGACACCGGAGCCGGGCGGCGCACCGGCCCGGCCGCTCCCGTCGGCCTCGTCGGTTCCGGGGGCCCCGTCGGCCTCGGCACAGCAGTCCACCTGCGCGAACCGCGTCTCGTACCGCTCCTGTGGCCGGTCTTCGGACGTGCCGCCCGACCCCGGCCGGGACGGGGCGTCGTCCGGCTGCCGCCCCTCCCCGCGGTTCTCCCGCAGGTCGTCCTCGGCGCGCTTCTCCCGGGGCTCCCCCGGCCCTTTGGCGGTGACCACCGGTTCCAGCGCCCAGCGTTGGGCCTGGGATCCGTCGCGCCCGGCGACGATCACGTCCCGGCCCTCCCCCGGTGCGACGGCCAGTCCCTTGCCGCCGCGCGGCAGGAGTTCGCCGCGCACGGTCAGGTCGTAGCGGACGACTCCGGCGTGCACGAGGCAGTCGGCCAGGACGACCGAGCCCTCGGCCGGGTCGGAATTGAGGCACAGGGTGGGGTCGGTGGCGCTGCGCAGAACACCGTCGTCCCGGTACGACCAGCGCTGGGAGCCGTCCATGGAGCAGGCGGCCAGCATGATGCGGACGTCGGCCCGAATCCGCCCACCCCGGACGTCGAGGCACAGGGCGGCGTCGAGGTTGCGCAGCCGTCCGCGGGCCACCTCGGCGGGGCCGGGCGCGGCGGCGGCCGTCGATGAGCCGGCGGACGAGGAATTGCCGGTCGAGGATCCGGACGAGGAGTCCGTGGCGTCCGGTCCCGCGGACGAGGTTCCCCCGCCGTCCGGCCGGACGGTGTGGCCGCTGACCGCGCCCCAGGTGGCCTGCGGGTCGCCGGTGCCGCTCTCCTCCGTCCAGCCCCGGGCGGCGAGCAGGGTCGCGAGGAGCACCAGGGAGGTCACCCCGACCGCGGCGGCCAGTGCCTTCGTGTGTCTTCTCGCGGGTACGGGCCGGCCGTCGGCGGGCTGGGCACGGGCCCGGAGGCGGTGGCGGTGGCGGTGGCGTCCGCCGGTGGGCATCACGCCCCGGTTCGTGTCGCGGCCCGGCCGTGACTCCAGGTAGCGGCGGGCGCCCCAGCCGAGCACCGTCTCGACGAGCAGGTCTTCGAGACCGCCCTCGAAATGGCTGAGTTGTTCGACGGCGTGACGGCAATAGCGGCATGCCATGAGATGTCGTTGCACATCGGGCAGCAGGGCCCCGCCGCGGCGCATGGGGACGTCCAGCAGGCGGTTGTAGTAGCGGCATTCCCGCGTCGGCGCGAGTTCCCGGTGTGCCCGTACGCATCCCGTCCGGAATTGCTCACGTGCCTGCTCCAGGGCGGCCGACGCGGTAGCGGCATCCACTCCCAGCAGACCGGCCGGTACGGATATGGGCTCGGCCTCGACCTCGGTGTGCCACAGGAGGCATTGGGAGGCCCCCGGAAGCCCGCGGAAAGCGCGCTCCGCGAGGCGTCGCCTTTCGGGCGTACGGGAGCGGGCGGCACGCAGGCCCCGGGCGCCGACGGTTTTGCGGAGTTCCGGCAGGACATGGGAAATTCCGTCGTCGGCGGCCCACTGTCCGGCCGTCTCCCGGACGGCCGCGAGCAGCCGGGGGCGCAGGGCGCCGCCGCCCGGCCGGGCCAGTTCCGCGCGGAAGGCGGCGGCCGTCGCCATCGACGCGGAATCCTCCGAGGAGGCCAGGCAGATGACGGCGTATTCGTAGACCGCGCGCCAGTGCCGAGCCAGCAACAGCGCGACGGCGCGGGGCCCTTCATCCGGTTCACCGACCCGGGCGAGGAGATTGCGGTCGGACTCCGCCGGCCCCGCTCCGGGTCGTGGTGGGTACGGCGGGCGTGGGGGGTAGGGGGATTGCACGGAACCATTTCCTTCCAGCCGCAGAACGGCAGGCGAATTGCGCGTCCGTTGGAAAGCAGGTGCGTGATTGGTGCATACCTGTGCCGTGTCAGCTGCGGACCCGACTGTGAGGCGGCTCACTTTCGCACATACGACTCGCAGGTAACAAGGAGTTCGGATGACGCACGTTCACAGCGGGAGCAATTCAGATGTGTTACCAGCGGTATCCGCACCGGCTTTCGAAAACCCGGCCGCCGAGGGCGGCAAGTTGTGCGCGGGGAAAGACGGTTGGTCCACAAAATCTCCCCCTTCACAGCCCACTCCCCTGCGGCTCTCGGCGCGCTCCCACCACCGCGCACCAGCATGGGCCGCATGATCACCCCCCGCCCCTCCCTCCCGGCCGCCCCCTCCGCACCGTCCGCAAGGCGGTCGTCCCGGCCGCCGGCCTCGACATCCGCTTCCTGCCCGCCACGAAGGCGACACCCAAGGAGATGCTGCCCGTCGTCGACAAGAGCTGGACGGCGCCCGGCCCGGACACCGGGGCGTGACCCCCTGACATGCGAAAGCCCCGGCACCCGGCCGGGGTCCCGCACGCACGACAGTCTGATCAGCCGTTGGGCCGCAGGGTCCACACCACGGTCATCTCGCCGGTCACGGCACCGTCGGCCCGCTGGATGGCGATGGCCACCGGGAACTCGGGGCGTTCACCGGCGTCCAGCTGGGCGACGACCTCCGCGGCCGGGCGGCCGAGGGTGGCCGTGGCCGTGACGGCGCCCATCGCCAGCTTCTTGTAGGAGATCTCGGCGCTGACCGCGAGCGGCACGGCACGCGAGAGCTGGTCCCCGAACGCGGCCAGCACGATCGCCCCGCTCGCGGACTCGCCCAGCGTGAACATCGCACCGGCGTGCGGGCCACCGACGTGGTTGTGGAACTCGCCCTGGTCCGGCAGCGACACCACCGCCCGCTCCGGCGAGGTCTCCAGGAACTGGAGGTTCAAGGTCCGGGCCATGGGCACCGTGGCGGCGAGCATCTCGCCGATGGACATCTGGTCTGCGCTCATGACCGCATGTTACTCACGAGTAGAGACAGGTGGCCAGGGAGGTGTGACGACCGCCGCACCGGCCCGCACGGCGTCCGCCGCACCGCTCCGTCTCCGGGTTGCTACATCTCCGTCCACGGGCGGTGACCGAATCGTGTCCGGAGCGCGGCTAGGGTGGCTGCCCATGTGGCCAGGACAGCAGCCGCCCGGGGGCGAGCAGAACCCGCAAGGGAACAACCCGTACCAGCAGCCGGAGTACCAGCAGCCGAATCCGTACCAGCAGCCGGGATACCAGCAGCAGCCCAACCCCTATGGGCAGCAGCCGCAGTGGAACACCCCGGCTCCGGCCGGTGCGCCGCAGCCCCCGCAGGGCGGTGGCGGCGGAAATCGGACGAAGCTGGTCGCGATCATCGCGGCCACCGCGGTGGTCGTGGCGGCCGGCGTGACCGGTTTCCTGGTGCTGGGAGGCGACAAGGGCGCCACGGCGGACGGCGGCGGCAAGAGCGACAGGACGTCGGCCGCCCCCTCGGCCGAGGAGCCCAGCGCCCCCGCCACGGGCGACAACCCGCGCGGCGGCGAGGCGGAGCAGCCCACGGTCAAGGGCTGGAAGGTCGTCATCAACCCCAAGTGGGGCACGGCCTTCGACGTCCCGGCGGACTGGGAGGTGGCCGCCCCGACGTCGTCCGTGTTCTTCGAGGACGAGAAGTCCGACGACGGCAAGCCGCTGATCCTCATGTCGGCACCGGCGTTCTACAAGTCCAAGTGGTGCACGAGCGACGACGACAAGGACGGCAGGAGCGAGACCGAGTCCCTGGCCGGAGCGGGCACCAAGGGTGCCGACGGCGCCAAGAACACGGACGAGGTCGCGGTCAACCAAGTGGCCTGGTGGGTGTACGGCGGCTACACGCAGCCGGACAAGAAGAGCGTCAAGGCCGACGACAAGGCCAAGCCGTACACCACCGCCTCCGGCGTGAAGGGCAGCGTCGCCTGGGCGTACTCGGAGAACACCCCCGACAAGGGGAAGTGCGCGAGCGACGGCAAGGCGGTCACGTTCGGCTTCAAGAACTCCGCCGGGGATTTCGTCGCGTGGAGCTTCTTCGGCGCCAAGGGCGTCACGGGCGAGGTGCCCGAGAAGACCATCATGAAGATCCTCAGCACGGTCCGCCTGCACGGTGAGCCGACCGGCGGCTGACGCGGGAACCCGACGGGCCCGCCCCGATCGGGGGCGGGCCCGGTTCACCGGAGCCTCGGGACGGACCCGGCGCCTGTGCACGCCACTGCGCCACCGTGCCGGACGCCCGCAACCCGCGCCGCCGGCGGTGGCCCGGGGCGGCACCGAAGAGGCGTCAGCCGATGCCGAACGCCCCGTCGGGGGGCTCGGGCGAGGGCACAGCGTCCTCGTCCCGCACCGGCCGCGCGCCCCCGATGAACTCCCTCAGCCCGGCCCCGTGTTCGACCCGGGCGGGGAAGGCGTCGGCGGCGGTGAGCCGGGTGAGGGCGGCGACGTCGACGGGCCGCCGCCCGGCCACGAGCACCGCGTTCCCGAACCGCCGCCCCCGCAGCACCCCCGGCTCGGCGATCAGCACGAGCTCCTCGAAGACACCGGCCAGGGTGGCGAGTTGCGACCGCAGGAAGGCGAACGGCGCGGCATCGGGGAGATTGGCGAGATACACCCCGCCGTCCCGCAGCACCCGCCCCACCTCACGGACGTAGGCGACGGAGGTGAGGTGGGCCGGCACCCGCGACCCGCTGAAGACGTCCGCGAGGAGAACGTCCGCCGAAGCCGCGGGCGCCCTCTCCAGCCAGTCGCGTGCGTCCGCCGCGTGCAGGGCGACGTTCGCGCCGTGCGGCAGCGGCAGGTGCTCGGCCACCAGTTCCAGCAGCCCCCGGTCGGCCTCGACGACGTCCTGCCGCGACCCGGGCCGGGTCACGGCCACGTACCGGGGCAGGGTGAGCGCCCCACCCCCGAGGTGCACCACGTCCAGCGCCCGCCCCGGCTCGGCCACGACATCCAGCACGTGGCCGAGGCGCCGTGTGTACTCGAACTCCAGGTGCGCGGGCTCGTCGAGATCGACGTAGGACTGCGGCGCCCCGTCCACGGTCAGCAGCCAGGCCCTGTCCCGGTCGACGTCGGGCATGAGCTTGGCGGTGCCGTGATCGGTGGTCCTGGTCACGGGAATGGAGTCGTTCACTCTCCCATTGTCAGGGCGGGACCCCGCGGTCAAGGGGCGCGGGAGCCGCCCCACGCCCTCATCCGACCACGGTCACGGTCCCCGCCCCGACCGTTCGGCCGCCCTCACGCACGGCGAACCCGAGTCCCGGCTCCAAGGGCACGTCCCGCCCCAGCTCCACCGTCATCACCACCGTCTCCCCGGGCCGGGCGACGCCGACCTCACCGAGGTCGACGTCCCCCACCACATCCGCCGTACGGATGTAGAACTGCGGCCGGTACCCGGTGGACACCGCTGTCGTACGGCCTCCCTCACGCGCGGACAACACATACACCTGCGCGGTGAAGCGACGACTCGGCACGACACTCCCCGGCGCGGCGACGACATGCCCCCGACGCACGGCATCCCGTGGCACCCCGCGCAGCAGCAGCGCCACGTTGTCCCCGGCCTGTGCCTCCTCCATCGGCTTCCCGAAGGTCTCCAGTCCGGTGACCACCGTCTCGACGGCCGCCCCGAGCACCTCGACCCGGTCCCCGACGCGCACCACACCCCGTTCGACCGCCCCGGTCACCACGGTCCCGCGCCCGGTGATGGTCAGCACGTTCTCCACGGGCAGCAGGAACGGCGCGTCCACATACCGCTCCGGCATCGGCACATAGGTGTCCACCACGTCGAGCAGCGCCTCGATCGACGCCGTCCAGCGCGGGTCCCCCTCCAGCGCCTTCAGCCCCGAGACCCGTACGACGGGCAGGGAGTCACCGCCGTAGCCGTGGGCGGTGAGCAGGTCGCGGACCTCCAGCTCGACCAGGTCGGTCAGCTCCTCGTCGCCGGCGTCGGCCTTGTTGAGGGCGACCACGATGTGGTCGACGCCCACCTGCCGGGCGAGCAGGACGTGTTCGGCGGTCTGCGGCATGATCCCGTCGAGCGCGGAGACGACGAGGATCGCCCCGTCCAGCTGGGCGGCGCCGGTGACCATGTTCTTGACGTAGTCGGCGTGGCCCGGCATGTCGACGTGCGCGTAGTGCCGGGTGTCGGTCTCGTACTCGACGTGCGCGATGTTGATGGTGATGCCGCGCGCCGCCTCCTCGGGCGCCCGGTCGATCCGGTCGAACGGCACGAACACGCCGCCGCCGCGGTCGGCGAGCACCTTGGTGATGGCGGCCGTCAGGGTGGTCTTGCCGTGGTCGACGTGACCCATCGTGCCGATGTTGAGGTGGGGTTTCGTACGGACGTAGGCCGTCTTGGACATGGCTGTACCTCGAAGCGTCTGATCAGCGAAGTAGAACGTGGGACCCCGAGGACCTGCCCGACCCTCCCCTTGCGGGGTCCGCCGGAGGAACCGGAGAGGGTCAGCTTCGGGCGCCGTCGGCAACGGCCGTGAGAACGGCGACGGCAGCCTTCGGGGCATCCGTGACGACGGATGCTGCGAGGGGGAAGGCGTGCCGGAACATGTCGTCGATCATCGCCGACGCCTCACCGCACGTCGAATGGTTTTCGCTCGACTCCGGACGGGGTCGCGCCCAGGCTCCTGTGACGCTCGTGAGACGAACCATACGGCGATCACACACATTTGTCGGTTAGTGTCACCGGATGCTCGATGCCACCACCCGCTCTGGGGGCACCGCCACGGCCTCTCCCCGGGCCACCGCCGCGGAGCTCGCCGTCGCCGTTCCCCAGGCACCGACGGTCCCGCCCGCCGTACCGACCCGTTTCGCCGTCCGCTGCACGAGAGTCCTGCTCTCGCCGTGGTCGCGGCTGTCGCTGCTCGTCGCGCTGCTCGCCGCCGGCGCGTGCGGGGTGCTGCTGTTCGAGCCGCAGCGGCTGCTGACGGAGGGCTGGCCGCCGCAGCTCGGCGGAGCGGCCGCGGCGGCGGTGTTCGCGGTGGCGTACGGCGTGTGCACCGTGGCGTTCGTGCCGAGGCCGCTGCTGAACCTCGCCGCGGGTGCCCTGTTCGGTTCGCAGCTGGGCCTCGGCGTCGCCCTCGGTGGCACGGTGCTCGGCGCGGGGATCGCCTTCTGCCTGGGCCGGGCGCTGGGCCAGGACGCCCTGCGGCCTCTGCTGCGGGGGCGTTGGCTGAAGGCCGCGGACGGCCAGCTCAGCCGGCACGGCTTCCGTTCGATGCTGGCGGTGCGGCTGTTCCCGGGGGTGCCGTTCTGGGCCTCGAACTACTGCGCCTCCGTCTCCCGGATGGGCCTGCTGCCGTTCCTGCTGGCCACGGCCCTCGGTTCGATCCCGAACACCGCCGCCTACGCCGTCGCGGGCGCCCGCGCCTCGACCCCGACCTCTCCCGCCTTCCTGATCGCCCTGGCGTGCATCGCCCTGCCCGCGCTGGCGGGCGTGGTGGTGGCCTGGCGCAAGCGGCACCGGCTGCGCCAGCTCTGAGGGGCCGTCACATCCGCCCGGCTCACACCCGTTCCAGCACCATGGCGTTGGCGAGTCCGCCCGCCTCGCACATGGTCTGGAGCCCGTAGCGGGCGCCCCGTTCCCGCATCGCGTGCACCAGCGTCGTCGTCAGGCGGGTTCCGCTCGCACCGAGCGGATGCCCGAGCGCGATGGCGCCGCCGTGCACATTGACCCGGTCGAGCTCGGCGCCGGTCTCCTGCCGCCAGCCCAGGACGACGCTGGAGAAGGCCTCGTTGACCTCGAACAGGTCGATGTCGTCGAGGGTCAGCGAGGCCTTGCGCAACACCTTCTCGGTCGCCGGGATCACGCCCGTGAGCATCAGCAGTGGGTCGGAGCCGGTGACGGCGAAGCTGTGCAGCCGGGCGAGCGGGCGCAGGCCGAGCCGGGCCGCCGTCTCGCTCGAGGTGATCAGCACCGCCGAGGCGCCGTCGTTGATCGGGCTGGCATTGCCCGCCGTGACGTTCCACTCGATCTGCGGGAAGCGCTCGGCGAAGACAGGGTCGTGGTAGGCGGGCCTGAGCCCGGCGAGGGTCTCGGTGCTGCTGCCGGGCCGCACGGATTCGTCGCGCGCGAGTCCGTCCAGCGGGGCGACCTCGGCGTCGAAGAGCCCGCTCTCCCAGGCCGCGGCGGCCTTCTGGTGCGAGGAGACGGCGAAGGCGTCCATCTGCTCACGGCCGATCGACCACTTGGCGGCGATCAGCTCGGCGCTGATCCCCTGCGGAACAAGCCCTTCCGGGTAGCGTTCGGCGACTCCGGGGCCGAAGGGGTCCTTGCCCGCGGGCACGTTCGACCACATCGGCACCCGGCTCATCGACTCGACACCGCAGGCCACGACCAGGTCGTAGGCGCCCGAGAGGACGCCCTGCGCCGCGAAGTGCACGGCCTGCTGGGAGGAGCCGCACTGGCGGTCCACGGTGGTCGCGGGCACCGAGTCCGGGAAGCCCGCCGACAGCACGGCGTAGCGGGTGGTGTTCATGGCCTGCTCGCCGACCTGGTCGACGGTGCCGCCGATGACGTCGTCGATCAGGGCCGGGTCGATCCCGGACCGCTCGACGAGGCTGCGCAGGGTGTGGGCGAGGAGTTCCACGGGGTGGACGTGCGCCAGGGCACCGTTCGGTTTGCCCTTGCCGATCGGGGTGCGTACGGCTTCGACGATGACTGCGTCACGCATGGGCGGGCCTCCACGACTACCGGTGAGTAGGAAATCCGAACTCACCGTAGCCCGCAGGGTTGGAAAATCCAACCCTCTTCTAGACTGAGTCCCATGGCCGCCCGCAAAGACCCGCGCCCCTGCTCCATCGCCGACACCCTCGCGCTCGTCGGCGAGAAGCACTCCCTGCTCGTGCTGCGGGAGGTGTGCCTGGGCAACGGCCGGTTCGACCAGCTGGTGCGCAACATCGGCGCCCCGCGCGACATCCTGACCACGCGGCTGCGCCGGCTCGTCGAGGCCGGGATCCTGGCCAAGCACCCGTACAGCGAGCGCCCGCAGCGCTTCGAGTACCGGCCGACCCGGGCGGGACTGGAGCTGGAGCCGGTGCTGATGACCCTCATGGCGTGGGGCGACCGTCACCTCCGGCCGGACGGCGACCGGCCGATGGTCCTGGAGCACTCCTGCGGACGGCCCCTCGCCCCGGCCGTCACCTGCCGGGCCTGCGGCGACGAGGTACGCCACGAGGACCTCACGGCCCGCCCCCAGGCACCCGGCTGGACGGTGACCGGACCCACCGGGGCCTGAACACCCCTGCTCGGGTAGGGCTTCCAAACCCCTGTGTCCCAGCGGCCATCCGGGGGCGCTACGCTTCCCCCTCGGCACACATGATCCCCCGTTCATCGCAACGGCGGCCCGGTGCGCCCGTCGTCCGTCCCACGATCGGCACTTGGACTCCGCTACCTCATGTCTTGGTTCGAATCACTCATCCTCGGACTCGTCCAGGGGCTGACCGAGTTCCTCCCCGTCTCCTCCAGCGCCCACCTGCGGCTGACGGCGGCCTTCTCGGGCTGGGAGGACCCCGGCGCGGCCTTCACGGCGATCACGCAGATCGGCACCGAGGCAGCCGTACTGATCTACTTCCGCAAGGACATCGGGCGGATCATCTCGGCGTGGACGCGCTCGCTCACCGACAAGTCGCTGCGCAGCGACCCCGACGCCCGGATGGGCTGGCTGGTGATCGTCGGATCGATCCCGATCGGTGTGCTCGGCGTGACGCTGAAGGACCAGATCGAGGGGCCGTTCCGTGATCTGCGGATCACCGCCACCATGCTGATCGGCATGGGCATCGTCCTGGGTGTCGCCGACCGGCTCGCGGCCCGTGACGAGAGCGGCGGCAAGCACCGCGCGCCCAAGCAGCGCAAGGCTCTCGAGGACCTGGGCGTCCGGGACGGCCTGATCTACGGCATCTGCCAGGCCATGGCACTCGTCCCGGGCGTCTCCCGCTCCGGCGCCACCATCAGCGGCGGCCTGTTCATGGGCTACAAGCGCGAGGCCGCGGCCCGCTACTCCTTCCTCCTCGCCATCCCCGCGGTGCTCGCCTCCGGCCTGTTCGAGCTCAAGGACGCCACGGAGGGCGGCCATGTCTCGTGGGGCCCGACGATCTTCGCGACGGTCATCGCCTTCGGGGTCGGTTACGCGGTCATCGCGTGGTTCATGAAGTTCATCTCGACCAAGAGCTTCATGCCGTTCGTCTGGTACCGCATCGCACTCGGCATCGTCATCATCGTCCTGGTCAGCACGGGTGCGCTGAGCCCGCACGCGGCCGAGTCGGCGGGCTGACGCCGGGGGTCTGTGACCCGGGTCTCGTGACCAACCGCATAGCGATCGGGTAGCCGTCCGGTAGCGGGCTGTCAGTGGCTGCCCCTAGGCTTGTCCGCATGTCCCCCCATTTCGTGACCCCTGGTTCCGTGCGGTCCGCTGCCGAGGTCAACGACGAGATCCGTGCGCTGTGGCAGCGCACGGGCGGCACCCTGTCGGCCGAGGAGCGCGCGGAGTACGAGCTCCTCGTCGTCGAGTGGGCGACCGCGATCCGAGGCGGCGTCGCCAAGGCGGCCTGATCGGCACGTCCAGGCGCGCAGAGGCGCCAGCACCCCGTCGTCCGTCTCGTACGGCCGCTCCTCCGGCAACAGGCCCGCCGCCGACTCCGGTCGACCCGCCCTCACCAGCCCGTGGATCTCCGCGGCGAGCGGCGCGACGTCCTGGATCTCACCTCGGTGATCCGCGCGGCGGCCGCCGCCCCGGACGCAAGTCCCTGCCCGGCTGCGCACGGACGACGGCCGGCGGCTGAGCGAGGTGGTCGTACGGGAGAAGTGGCGGCGCCTTCCCGAGCCGCGGACGGCACCTGTGATCAACTGACCCGGCGTCCCGTGTCCTGGATCGTCCGCGGGTGGGGGGCACACTGGAGGCACCGGCGGGTAGGAGGCGCCTATGAAGACGCTCGGCCACTGGCTCACCTCCCCCTGGCGCCGCTCGGCGGCCGCGGCGATGGCGGGCGCCCTCCCCGTGCTCGCCTTCCCCGCGCCGTCCCTGTGGTGGTGGGCCTACGCCGCCCTGGTCCCCTGGCTGCTGCTGCTGCGCACCGCGCCGACCGGGAAGCGGGCCGTGTACGAGGGCTGGTGCGGCGGTTTCGGCTTCATGCTCGCCATGCACCACTGGCTGTTGCCGAGCCTGAACGTGTTCACGATCGTCCTCGCCGCCCTCCTCGGCGCGCTGTGGGCCCCCTGGGGGTGGCTGGTGCGCCGTCTTCTGGGAGCGATCCGGTCCCGGAGCCAGGTGGCGGTGGCGCTCCTGGTGCTGCCGTCGGGCTGGCTGGCCGCCGAGCTGGTCCGCTCCTGGCAGGGCCTCGGCGGCCCCTGGGGCATGCTCGGCAGCACTCAGTGGCAGGTCGAGCCCGCGCTGCGGCTCGCCTCGGTCGGCGGGGTGTGGCTGCTCAGCTACCTGCTCGTGGCCGTGAACGTCGCCGTGGCCGTCCTTCTCGCGGTCCGCCGGGCCCGGGTGCCCGCGGTCGCCGGTCTGGTCGTCACGGCCACCGCCACCTCCGCCGCCTGGACGTTCTCACCCCGCCCCGCCGTCGACGGCCAGATCCGGATCGCCGTCGTGCAGCCGGGCGTCGTCGTCGGCGCGGACAGCCGGTTCGCCCGCGAGGAGCAGCTGACCCGCCGGCTCGCCGGTGAGGACCTCGATCTGATCGTCTGGGGCGAGAGCAGTGTCGGCTTCGACCTCCGGGACCGCCCCGGCCCGGCCCGGCGGCTCGCTGCCCTGTCCCGCGCGACCGGCGCCGACATCCTGGTCAACGTGGACGCCAGGCGCTCCGACAAGCCCGGCATCTACAAGAGTTCCGTCCTGGTGGGCCCCGACGGCCTGACCGGCGAGCGCTACGACAAGATGCGGCTCGTGCCCTTCGGCGAGTACATCCCGGCCCGCTCCCTGCTCGGCTGGGCCACCTCCGTCGGCAAGGCCGCGGGTGAGGACCGCCGGCGCGGCTCGCAGCCGGTCGTGATGAACCTGGGCGACGGTCTGCGCGTCGGCCCGCTGGTGTGCTTCGAGACGGCGTTCCCCGACATGACCCGTCACCTGACCCGGGAGGGCGTGGACGTGCTGATCGGCCAGTCGTCGACCTCCACCTTCCAGCACAGCTGGGCTCCCGGGCAGCACGCGTCGCTCGCCGCGCTGCGCGCCGCCGAGACCGGCCGTCCCATGGTGCACGCGACCCTCACGGGTGTCTCCGCCGTCTACGGCCCGGACGGGCAGCGTGTCGGATCGTGGCTCGGCACGGACGCCTCCGCCGCACAGGTCTACGAGCTCCCCCTCTCCCACGGCACCACGCCCTATGTCCGCCACGGCGACTGGACGGTGCACGCGGCGATGCTGGTCCTCGCCCTGTGGGCGGCCGGTGCGGGCGCTCGGACCCTGCGGCTCAGGCGGTCCGCTCCTGAACCGCGCGTACCACCCGTTCGCACAGTTCATGGGTCGCCAGCGCGTCCCGGGCGCTGAGCACCTTGCCCGCCCGGACGGCGTCCAGGAACGCGAGCACCGCCTGCTCGATCCCGCGCTGCCGGGCCACCGGCACCCAGTCCCCCCGCCGCCGCACGGTCGGCTGACCCTTGTGGTCGACGACCTCGGCGAGGTTGACGACCTGCCGTTTGGTGTCCTGCCCGGACACCTCGAGGATCTCCTCGGCGGAGCCGCTGAGCCGGTTCATCACGCCGAGCGCGGTGAAGCCGTCCCCGGCGAGCTGGAGCACCACGTGGTGCAGCAGCCCGTCCTGGACGCGGGCGCGCACGGTCACGTCGTCGATCTCGCCGGGCACCAGGAACCGCAGGGTGTCCACGACGTGGATGAAGTCGTCGAGGATCATCGAGCGGGGTTCCTCCGGCAGCCCGATGCGGTTCTTCTGCATCAGGATCAGCTCGCGCGGATGGTCCGCGCACTGCGTGTAGCCGGGGGCGTGGCGCCGGTTGAAGCCGACCGCGAGGCTCACGTCCCGCTCCTCGGCGAGTGCCACCAGCCGCGCGGAGTCGTCGATTCGGTAGGCGAGCGGCTTGTCGACGTACGTCGGTACGCCCGCCTCCAGCAGCCGCGTCACGATCTCCGGGTGCACGAGTGTGGGCGCGTGCACGAAGGCCGCGTCGAGGCCCGCCGCGAGCAGGGAGTCGAAGGTGGTGTGCCGCCGCTCCGGCGGGAGGTGGAGGCCGTCGGCGACCCGGTCGAGCGTGGCGGGCGTGCGGGTCTGCAGGTGCAGTTCGACCCCGGGCCGGAAGGCGAGGACCGGAAGGTAGGCCTTCTGCGCGATGTCGCCGAGTCCGATGCAGCCGACCTTCACGGGATGATCTCCTCTAACGGTTGCCTGCCGGGGTCTGTTCGGAAGCATACGGCCGCTGTGGTGGCGCCCAGTCGGCGATGCCGTCGAAGCCGCGCAGGAGCAGGGCGGGTCCGGCCTTCGACAGTGCGGTCACGGCCGTGTCGCGCAGGGCGGTCCCGGCCCGGCCGCTCATGAGGCTGAGCCGGGCCGCCGTGACGGCCCGGCGTCCGATGGCGGTCGTCCGCGGCAGCCGGGCGGCGGTGTAGGCGGCGAGGTCGTCGCAGTGGTGGGCGAGCACGATCGCGTCCTCGATCGCCTGGTTGCCGCCCTGGCCGAGGCTGGGGGGCATGGCGTGCGCGGCGTCGCCGAGCAGGGCGACCCGGCCCTGGTGGTAGGCGGGCAGGGGCTCGGCGACGCGGTGGACGTCGTGGCGCAGGACGTCCTCGGGGCGGATGGCGGCGAGCACGGCGGGGATCGGGTCGTGCCAGTCCCCGAAGCGGCGCAGCAGTTCGGACTTCTCGTCGTCGGGCGCCCGGCCGCCGGCGGGGGCCAGGGCGGCGGCGTAGGCGTAGACGCGGCCGTCCTTGAGCGGGTGGGTGCCCCAGATACGGCCTCGGCCCCAGGTCTCGTGCGAGGCGAACCGCGCGCCGGGGAGGGGGATCACGACCCGCCAGGTGGTGAAGCCGGAGTAGACGGTCCCCGGGTGGCGGGGGAAGAGCGCACCGCGCACCGCGGAGCGGACTCCGTCCGCACCGACCACCAGGTCGGCTTCGATCTCACCGTCGGCGGTCGTGACGCGGGCCGCCCGGCCCGGGCCGCCACTGTCGGCGAGGGCCGCCGCGGCGTCCGTGCGGACGGCGTCCGCCGGGAGAAGGCCGGCGAGACGCTCGATCAGGGTGGCGCGGTGCAGCAGGACGAGCGGGCCGCCGAAGCGCTCGGCTGCGGCCTCGGCGGAGGAGCGGAACAACCACCGCCCGCCCGGGGAGCGCAGGCCGCCGTCCCCCGACCAGGCGGCGAGGGTGCGGATCTCGTCGCCGAGGCCGATGACGTCCAGTGCGCGCAGAGCGTTGGGCGCGAGGGAGATCGCAGCGCCGACCGGAGCCAGCGAGCGGGCCCGCTCCAGCACGGTGACCCGCAGGCCGCGCCGGTGCAGGGCGACCGCCGCGGTCAGGCCTCCGATCCCGCCGCCGATCACGACGGCCCGACTCGGCTGTGCCATGGCTCCTCCTGCTGTTCGACTACACCTGTAGTGACATCATCGACGTTACTACAGATGTAGTAGAGCGGGTAGCGTGAGGCCCATGTCCGTACGCACCGCCGGCCCCGCCCGCTCCGATCTCGTCGCCGACACCTCCCTCGCCCTGCTCGCCGAGCGCGGAATGCGCGGCCTCACGCACCGGGCCGTCGACGAGGCGGCCGGGCTCCCGCAGGGGTCCACCTCCAACCTCGCGCGGACCCGGCAGGCCCTGCTGGAACTGGCGGTGCGGCGCCTGGCCGACCGTGAGGCGCGGGTGCTGGGGCTGCACGAGATGCCGGACCCCCGGGCCGGGGCCGGCCCCCTGGCGGACGCGCTGGCCCTGGCGACCCACCGGGCCCTGACGGGTAACCGCACCCTCACCCTCGCCCGCTACGAACTGGCCCTGGAAGCCACGCGCCGCCCCGAGCTGCGGGCCTACTTCGACGCCGCCGGCGCCCGTTTCCGGGACCAGCTCGCGGCCCTGGTGACCGGTCTGGGCTCGACGGACCCGGCCCGGCACACCCTGTCGCTGATCGCCTGGGCGGACGGGCTGATGTTCAGCTGCGTGGCGGGGTCCTTCGGTGCCGAGGTGCCGAGCCTGGAGGACGTGCGGGCCGGGGTGCGGGAACTGCTGGAGGGCATGCTGGGGGGCTGAAAACCTCGTGGCGCGTCAGAGGCTGCCCGGAGAGGATGCGTTCATGACGAACGAACGCAGCATCCCCGCCAGCACGGCCGACGAACGCACCATGCTGGAGGGCTGGCTCGACTTCCACCGCCAGACGCTCGCCTGGAAGTGCGAAGGGCTGAGCGACGAGCAGCTCAGGTCAGCGGCCGTCGAGCCCTCCGACCTGTCCCTGCTGGGGTTGGTGCGGCACATGGCGGACGTCGAACGGAGCTGGTTCCGCCGGGTGCTGACGGGCGAGGACGCGCAGCCGATCTACTGGAGCGCCGAGGACCCGGACAAGTTCCGTCTCACCGAGGCGGACACCTGGCAGGAGACGCAGGCGACCTGGCAGGCCGAGATCGACACGGCCCGCCGCAACGCGGCCCGCTTCGGTCTCGACGACATCAGCGAGGGCAAGCACCGGCGCACCGGCGAGCGGTACAACCTGCGGTGGCTCTACACCCACATGATCGAGGAGTACGCGCGGCACAACGGCCACGCGGACCTGATCCGCGAGCGCATCGACGGCGCGACCGGCGACTGACCTCGCCCGAGCCACCGGTCACGCGTGTCACCGCACGTCACCCCCGTCCCGTGCGCGACCTCCGTACGGGGCGCGAGATCACCCGTCCGGGGCATCCTCCGCCGGTCCGCGGCCCCATCTCGGGCCGGACGCACCAGAGTTGCGCGGGTGCATCGAACGACGACCACAGCGACGCTCCTGGTGACCGTGGCGGTCTCGGCCCTCACCGGCTGTACGACGGTCCCGCATCCCCCCGCGCCGGGGCCCTCGGCGGCACCGTCCCGGCCGTCGGCGCCGCGGCCGGAGGGGGAGGCGGAGACCCAGATCGTGCAGGCACCGGCCCGTGAGGCCCTGCAACTCATCGAAGAGGCGTCCCGTCGCCCCGAGCCGGCCGTTTCGGCGCCCCGGCCGGCGACGCCGCCGGCGGCCTCGCCGGAGCGCGCCCGGCCGGGGCCCGGTGACCGTGATGTCCGACCGCACCCGATGCGTCCGCAACGCCCCGAGCCCGCCCCGCGCGCCCCCCGGCGGTCGCACGCCGCAGTCCCGGACGTGCCGGAGGCGGTACGGCAGGACGTCGAGAAGAGCGTTCCGAACAGCTCGGACGTGTGCGCGCTGGGCAGACGCTACGGGGGCTGGCGGACGGACAGCCCGGAGGCGAGGATCTGCCGCGACACGTACGGGCGCTGACCTGCCGCCGTCAGGGCCGCTGCCGCGGCGGTGTCCACGCCCCCGGGCCGCCCTCCCCCAGCCGGGACTCCAGCCGTCCGATGGCCGCCCACACACCGTCGCCGTAGCTGTCGTCGGCGAGGGCGGTGGCGGCGTCCCGGGCCCAGCGCAGATGCGTGCGGGCGGCATCGTCGCGCCCGAGTCTGAGGTAGTCGTCCGCCAGGTTCACGTGCAGGGAAGGGTAGAGCGCCGTCACCGCCGTCACCGCGAAGGCCTCCTCCCTGGCCTCCTCGGCAGCCGTCAACGCGCGCAGGTCCCAGGCCAGTTCGTCCGCCGGGTCGTCCTGGGTGTCGGCCAGGTAGTGGGCGAGGGTGCAGCGGTGCAGCGGGTCGCCGTGCTCGCCGATCTCCGCCCACAGGCCGAGCAACCGGTGCCGGGCCTCCTCCCGGTCCCCCGCGTGGTGCAGCATCACGACCTGCCCGATCCGTGTCAGCACGGCGTCCGGCGCCGCCTGCCCCTGTCGCTCCGCCACGACGCCCTCCGCGCACTCGCCGGCTGTTCCCGCCGACGCTAACCGCAGCCGGGGGCGATCCGGCTCAGGCGGCTCCGGAGACCCCCGGTGACGTCACGGCCGTCCGGCCGGTCCCTCAGCCCAGGTTCGGAATCGTCCAGTCGATCGGGGTGTGGCCCTGCGCCGCCACCGCCTCGTTGATCTGGGTGAAGGGACGCGAGCCGAAGAACTTCTTCGCCGACAGGGGCGAGGGATGCGCGCCCTTGACCACCGCGTGCCGGGACTCGTCGATCAGCGGGAGCTTCTTCTGCGCGTAGTTGCCCCACAGCACGAAGACCGCCGGGTCGGGCCGCTCGGCCACGGCCCGGATCACGGCGTCGGTGAACTTCTCCCAGCCCCGCCCCTTGTGCGAGTTGGCCTCGCCGCCCCGGACCGTGAGGACCGCGTTGAGCAGCAGCACGCCCTGCTCGGCCCACGGCATCAGATAGCCGTTGTCCGGGATCGGCGTGCCCAGCTCCTGGTGCATCTCCTTGTAGATGTTGCGCAGGGACGGCGGGATCCGCACGCCCGGCCGGACCGAGAAGCACAGGCCGTGGCCCTGCCCTTCGCCGTGGTAGGGGTCCTGACCGAGGATCAGGACCTTGACCCCCTCGTACGGCGTGGCGTCCAGCGCGGCGAAGACCTCCTCGCGCGGCGGATGGACGGGACCCTTCGCCCGCTCCTCCTCGACGAACTCCGTCAGCTCCTTGAACCAGGGCTGCTGCAGCTCGTCACCCAGAACCCCGCGCCAGGACTCGGGCAGCATGGCGATGTCGGTCACGTCAACGTCCTCACGATGTGCGGTCACTTCAGGCCACAGAACCTACAGGCGACCACTGACAACGTGCCCGGGAACGCCCGGCGCCGGCCCGCCTACCAGGCGGTCTTGCGGTGCAGCTCCCACATCATCATGATCGTCGACGGGTCCATGGCCCGCTCGGCACCCGAGACGTCCCGGCTCGCCGCCACGTACTGCCGGCCCTGCCACAGCGGCAGCAGCCGGACGTCGTCCACGAGCATCCGCTGGGCCGCCTCGAACTCCTTCTCCACCTTGGCGCGGTCGCTCTCCCGGCGCGAACGGGGCAGCAGATCACCGGTGATCTCGGGCGCCCGGTAGGGCGTGCCGAGGGCGTTCTGCTCACCGACGAACGGCGCGATGAAGTTCTCGGCGTCCGGGAAGTCGGGGAACCAACCGCGTCCGAACACCGGGTACTCGCCCTTCTGGTACCCCTCGACGTACGTCTTCCAGGGGCGGCTCTTGAGGCTGATGGAGAACAGCCCGGAGTCCTCCAGCTGGCGCTTGAGCTCCTTGAACTCGGCGGCGGTCTCGGAGCCGTAGCGGTCGCTCGTGTACCAGAAGGTGAGTGGGACGCGCTGGGTGATGCCGGCCTCGGTGAGGATCTTCCGGGCCTTGGCCTCGTCCGGGTCGCCGTAGTCGTCGAAGAAGCCCGTGGTGTGGCCCGTGAGGCCCTTGGGGACCATGGAGTACAGCGGGTCGACGGTGTCCTTGTAGACCTTGTGGGCGATCGCCGCCCGGTCGACGACCTGTGCGATGGCCTGGCGCACGGCCTTCTTGTTCGCCCAGGGGTCCTTCGGGTTGAACACCAGGTAGTTGATGTCGGTGCCGGTGCCCTCGACGAGCTGGATCTCCTCGTCCTTGGAGGTCTTGCTCTGGAGCTCGACGACGTCACCGGCGGCCAGACCGCGGTACGTCACGTCGATCTTCTCGTCCCGCAGGGCCTTCACCATGGCGCCGGAGTCCTGGAAGTACCGGACGGTCACGGCGTCGTTCCGGCGCTCCGCGTACCCCTTGTAGGCGTCGTTGCGGACGAGAACGGCTTCCTTGCCGTCGGAGTACGAGTCAAGGGTGTACGGCCCGGACCCGACCACGTCGCCGTCCTCGCGCAGGCCGTCCGCCGGGTAGGCCTCCGGGGACACGATCGACATGGCGGGGGTGGCGAGCACGAACGGGAAGGTGGAGTCCGGCTTGTTGAGGTGGAAGACCACCTCACGGTCGTTCGACGCCTGCACCCGCTCCAGGCTGCCCAGCAGACCGGCGGGGCCGCCGTTGACGTTGATCTTGCGGATCCGGTCGAACGAGTGCTTCACGGCCTGCGCGTCCAGCGCGTCGCCGTTGGAGAACTTCAGGCCCTCGCGCAGCTCGCACCGGTACACCTGGTTCGAGGAGTCGCTGAAGCCGCAGCTCTCGGCGGCGTCCGGCTGGGGCTCGCTCGCACCGGTCGGATAGCTCAGGAGTGTTTGGTAAATGTTGCGGAACAGCTCCCAGGAGCTGTCCCACGAAGCGGCAGGGTCGAGCGTGCTGGGCGCACTGGTGGTGCCCACGACGATCGGTCCTTCGTCCTCCGGGGTGTCGGACGACAGCACGCCGCATCCGGCGAGCAGGGACGATATGGACGCGATGGCCGCCACCCGCCGCAGGCATCGATTCCGGTTGAACACGCGCACGCTCCTCGATCTGCCCTACCAAGGGTCGGCAGACCATACCGCAGTGCCGCGCCCGCTGACCCTCCCCGGGACATGACCTCTTGATCGATAAACCTTTGACGACGTTGTCATCGGGCTTTGCGGTGTCTTTGCATCGGCACGGGCGCCGTCCGTGTGGACGGGCGCCCGTGCCGAGCGGTGTGCGTGATGCTCGTCGGCCGGTTGCGGCGTTGCCGGCCTCGTTCAGGCGCGGTCAGGCCGGTTCGTGCTTTCTAGTCCTGTTCAGGCGTTTTCGTCCCGTTCGGGCATTGTCAGCCGGTTCCGGCGTTGAGGAAGATGCCGCCGTCCACGACGAGCGTCTGACCGGTGACCCAATCGGACTGCTCGGAGGTGAGGAACGCCGCCGCGCCCCCGATGTCGGAGGGCACGCCGAGCCGTCCCAGCGGGTAGGCCGCGGCGGCCTCCTCCTCGCGGCCCTCGTACAGGGCCTGGGCGAACTTGGTCTTCACGACCGCCGGGGCGATCGCGTTGACCCGTACCTTGGGCGCGAACTCGTGCGCGAGCTGCACGGTCAGGTTGATCATCGCGGCCTTGCTGACGCCGTACGCGCCGATGAACGGCGAGGGCGACAGGCCCGCGACGGAGGCGATGTTGACGATCGCGCCGCCGTTGTCCTTCTGCCAGGCGTGCCAGGTCCGCTGGGCGAAGCCGAGCGCCGAGACGACATTGGTCTCGAAGACCTTGCGGGCGACGTTCAGGTCGAGGTCGGCGATCGGCCCGAACACCGGGTTGGTGCCGGCGTTGTTGACCAGGTAGTCGACGCGGCCGAAGGCCTCCATCGCGCGCTCGACGGCGACGGCCTGGTGGGCCTCGTCGTGCGCCTTGCCCGCCACGTGGATCACGCGGTCGGAACCGAGCTGCTCGACGGCCTCCTTGAGGGCGTCCTCGTTGCGTCCGGTGATGCACACGCGGTCACCGCGCGCGACCAGCGCCTCGGCCACGCCGTAGCCGATGCCGCGGCTGGCGCCCGTCACGAGGGCGACCTTGCCGGAGAGTTCCACGGAAGTCATGTTCTTCGTCCTTTAGTCGAGCGGTCCGCCGGCCACGTACAGCACCTGGCCGGAGACGAACCCGGCCGCCTCGCCGGTGAAGAAGGCGATGGCGTTGGCGATGTCCTCCGGCTCGCCGACCCGCGCCACCGGGATCTGGGTGGCGGCGGCGGCCTTGAAGTCCTCGAAGCCCATGCCGACCCGGTCGGCGGTCGCCTTGGTCATCTCGGTGGCGATGAAGCCGGGGGCGACGGAGTTGGCGGTGACGCCGAACTTGCCGAGCTCCTTGGCGAGGGTCTTGGTGAAGCCCTGCAGGCCCGCCTTTGCGGCCGAGTAGTTCACCTGACCGCGGTTGCCGAGCGCGGACGACGAGGACAGGTTGACGATCCGGCCGAAGCCCGCGTCCACCATGTGCTTCTGGCAGGCCTTGGACATCAGGAAGGCGCCGCGCAGGTGCACGTTCATGACGGTGTCCCAGTCGGAGACGCTCATCTTGAACAGGAGGTTGTCGCGCAGCACGCCCGCGTTGTTGACCAGGATCGTCGGTGCGCCGAGCTCCTCGGCGATCCGAGCGACGGCCGCTTCGACCTGGGCCTCGTCCGAGACGTCGCAGCCGACCGCGAGGGCCCTGCCGCCCGCGGCGGTGATCTTCTCGACGGTGTCCTTGCAGGCCGCCTCGTCGAGGTCGAGAACGGCGACCGCGCGGCCTTCGGCGGCCAGTCGTACGGCGGTGGCGGCACCGATGCCGCGCGCGGCACCGGTCACGACGGCAACCCGCTGGTCAGTGGTGGACATGACTGCTACTCCTCAGGTGAGCGACCGCTTAGTACCTTCAGTGAGGGTGACGCTAGAAGCCCTGGCACGCGGTGTCAACGGCCACAGGCGGCATGTGATCCATCACCCGGCCCCACCCTGCCCGGCGGCGTCCTCCGGGACACCCGATCGGCCTACGGTTCGCGCGCCGCCACGCCCCTCGGCCCCTGACGTCGGAGCGCGAGCCACCCGTGACCGGAAGGTAGGCGTTCCATGCGCCGTCGCCCCGGTGCCATCGGCACGCTGTTCGCGATCGCCGCGGTCGTGCCGCCGATCGACCCCAACTCAGGCCCCGACAGGACCTGGGGACTGCCAGACTCGACGAGGATCAGGGCCCTGACGACGGCATCGCGTGGGAGGCGTTGGCCCGCCCCGGTGCCATCTTCCCCACCACCCCGCCGCCCGGTCCTTCCGCCCGTCCCCCGGTCAGTCCCTCCACTCCCGTCACCGCGACTCCGACCGGCGCTGCGACCAGGGGCGTGCGAGGCGGAGTCGGGGGCGTGGTGGCCTCGGGGCCGGGCGACTGGGACGTCGGGATCGGTCCGGCCTTCGCGGCGGGGCCGCGGTCGCCGCCGGTTTCCCCGTGAACGCCGCCGGCGCTGACGGCGATTACGGGCGGGCCGGGTGCCCGTCACCGCACCAGCAGATCCAGCAAACGCTCGGGCTCCGCCGCAGGGTCCGTGGTCAGGCCCGTGTGGACGGGGCCGGGCTGGACGATCGTGGAGCGGGGGGCGACGAGCCAGCGGAAGCGGCGGCCCGGGTCGTCGGAGGCCGCCTGGCCGGCCGCGCTCCCACCCGCGCACAGCCCTTCCACGGCTCGCAGGGCGGCCCGGACCCCGGCCACGTCGGCCCGGGGGTCGAGGGCCAGCAGGCGGGTCTCGTCGAGGTGGGTGCGGGCACCGACGTAGGCCTCGGCGCGGCAGTAGACGAGGACCCCGGCGTTGATGCACTCGCCGCGTTCGACGCGCGGGACGACGCGCAGGACGGCGTACTCGTAGACGTGGCGGTCCCGGGGGCCGCCCCTGATGATGTGCCGGTCGTTCACATGAGCCCCTGGATGCGGTCGTGGATGACGGCGGCCCGGGCGAGCAGCGGTCGCGCGTAGGCCTGCCTCAGGTCGTCCGGAGTGGCGAAACCCGGTTCGTCCGTGAGCCAGGCGTCCGGGATCTGCGCGGTCACCTCGGCGAGCAGTTCCTCGGTGACCAGGGGCGCCAACGCGGCGGCGGCAGAGGCGACGTCGGGCGCGAAGGGCGCGAGCGCGTGGTCGGAGGCGTCGTACGGGCGGGCGGCGGAGGCCTCCACACCGGGCCAGTTGTGGTGCCAGATCATCGTCGCGCCGTGGTCGACGAGCCACAACTCGCCCCGCCACCTCAGGAGGTTGGGGTTGCGCCAGGACCGGTCGACGTTGTTGATCAGCGCGTCGAACCAGACCACCCGTCCGGCCTCCTCCGCGTCCACCGGGAAGGCGAGCGGGTCGAAGCCGAGCGCGCCGGAGAGGAAGTCCATGCCGAGGTTGGTGCCGCCGCTGGAGCGGAGCAGGCTCTGCACCTGCTCGTCGGGTTCACCGAGCCCCAGCTCCGCGTCGAGCTGGACCGTGACCAGGCGCGGCATGCGCAGCCCCAGTCGGCGGGCGAGTTCCCCGCAGACCACTTCGGCGACGAGTGTCTTGCGGCCCTGTCCCGCGCCGGTGAACTTCAGGACGTAGGTCCCGAGGTCGTCGGCCTCGACGAGTCCCGGCAGCGAACCGCCCTCGCGCAGGGGCGTGATGTAGCGGGTCGCGGTGACCTCTTTCAACATTCTCCTGGGCCACCCGTCTCTTCAGCCTTGCAATCCACGACAAGCTTCGGAGAGGCGGCAGCAGCGGGAATCGCCCGTCAACGGCCCTGGGGAGAATCTGGGGAGTTTCGAATGGCATGCGGTTCTCCCTGCTTCCCCAGCAGTCCGTCGATGGCAGTGCGCCCCTTGCTTCCGGCCTCCGGCATGAAGTGAGCATAGTAACCGAGGGTGATCGCGGGCGAGGAGTGCCCGAGCCACCGCGCCAAGGTCACGACGGACTCTCCGGCCTCCAGCATGATCGAGGCATAGGTGTGCCGCAGCACGTGGAAGCCGTCCTTCGGGGCCGCCGCCCACTGCCACGGTTTCGCTCCCTTGGCGCGCGGCGGGATGATGCCGGCCTCGGCCAACGCGGGCTTCCACGTATAGGTGTTCCACGTGTTCACCGCGACAGCGTTGCCGAGTCGTGTGGTGAGCAGCAGGGAGAACTTCCTCCCCTGCCCCTCCGGCTTCCCCCACGGAAGCTCCACCTCCACTGGCGGGAACGCGTCGACATGGCGCTTCAACTCCTCGGCCACCGAGGAGGGCATGTCGACCGTACGGGTCTTGGCTCCCTTCGGCAGGGTGAAGTACAGCCTTCCTCTGATCGCCTGGATTTGGCGGCGGACGTGGAGGACGCCTCGCACGTAGTCGATGTCCTCCGGGCTCAGCCCGAACACCTCGCCCTGGCGGAGTCCGCACCCCAGACCGACTACGACGGCTATCCGGTTTCGCGGGCTGATCACGTCGCGGACTCGCAGCGCCCTCTCCAACGGCCAAGCCCCGCGTCGCTCTTGTGGCGCAGATCAGCCGCATGCCCTTGGGCCAGCCGTCCAGGACGTCGCCGGTGAGTTCGGCGACCCAGGCGCCGTCGCGGATCGCGCCGTCCGTCTCGACGGCCGCCGTCCAGGCCGATGCCGGAACCATCAGCACATGCTGGTGGGTCACCTCGGTGATCACCATGCCGACCGAGTAGGACAGCCACCGTCCCCGCTGGGCGAGCCAGGCGACGAAGTCGTGGGTGCCGCCCGCGGAGTCGGTGCGGATCAGGGTCCGGCGCCCGCGCCTGTACTTCTTCGATAGCTGGGCCAAGGCCAGTTGGGCGGCGGTGATGCGGTCTGTGGCTGTGTTCGATCCCGCGTTGCCTGGTCTGAGCAGGGCCCCGACCGGTTCACCCGTGCCGCCCGGTCCGTGGTCGACGAACCCCATCAGAGGGTGGTGGCCGTAGGTTCGCTTCCACGTGGGTGTGGCGTCCTCCTTGGCCGAGTGCGCGATCACCAGCACCCCGTCGAGGTCCACGGTCACCGTCCCGCCCGCATCAGGCGCTGTCCGGTCGGCCAACCGCCAGACATGTTGGCGGACTTCAGCCCGCGCGGCACGGATGGCCCGCAGGACTTTCTCCCCGGAGGCTGCGAGGGTGTCGATGAAGCGGGAGACCGTCGGGTCGGAGGCCACCGGCCCGCACACGGCCGGCTCGGCCCGCAGCATGCCGACATCCGAGAGACAGTCCCCGCCCAACGCGACCGCCAGGGCAACGTCCAGCAGGATCTTGCCCGGATCGTGCACCGCCCGAGCCTTCCGCCACGGCGTCAGCGCCGCTGATATCGCCTCGTCCAGCCCGGTCTTGCGGACGGTCTCGACCAGCAGCACGCTCCCGGCCTGCGAGACCACCGCCCGGCCGCCGCCCTCGATGCGGACACGCGGGTACGACCCGATACGCTTCTTCACCTGGAGAGTGCTTCTTTCCGTGCAGCCAACAGGACCCTAGACAAGTCCCATCGTTGCAGGTCAGGGGAACTCTCCGCCTATTTGATCAAGCCTCGGACACCCCACCTCGTGAAAGCCCGAGGCTAGCGTCAGTGGTGGGCGCGTGCGTGACTGTGCTTGGGTGTCTTCGCAGAGAAAAGGCCCATTTGGTCACAGAACCACGGGCCGAGGGGCGCAAGGCAGAGGACTTCAAGAAGGGATCTCTCCACTGCTGGTGCCGCGACAGACAGCCCCCTACCTGCATCGAGAAACACCTGACACCCCATCAGAACGAGCGTCAAATGAGCGTCACGGCCGCCCAGCTCGGACTTCTCAAGGCGGGCCACTGCTCCGCCCGCGGGCACGCCGAGAGCGCACTTCTCCGCCGCCTGGGATGGTGTCCCGTCCCGTGGCAGAGGATCAAGGTGTGGGGGCACGCGGGCACGTGCCCGGGGCAGACACCGTCGTGCGCCGAGATGGTCGGCGATCGTCGGCCAGGCGACATCGTCGCGGATGGGCAAGGACTCACGTGGTGGGGCGGGAGTGCACGCTGACGGCATAGCCGCAGCCTTGGTAGTAGGGGTCGCCGCTCCAGGTGGCGTAGCGCTGCCGCAGGGTCAGTCCGGACTGGGCGCACCAGTGGTCGAACTCTGCAAGGGTCACCGATGGTTCGGGCAGCGGCAGGTGTGCCGCGTCCAGTCCCATGCCCGTGACCAGCAGACCGCCGGGGCGCAGTGCGGCGGCCAGCTGCCGGACGACAGCTGGTTCGGTGCCGGGGGCCAGCAGAGGGATGACGTTTCCGGCGGCCAGCGCCAGGTCGAAACCCGGATTCAAGCCGAGGTCATCCAGACGGGCCAGGTCGCCGAGGAGCCACTCCTGCGTGGGCGCGTCGCGGCGGGCAACAGCGAGCATCGAGGGGTCAACATCCACGCCGGTGCAGTAGTGGCCCAGCTCGGCGAGCCGGATCGCGATCCGGCCAGTGCCGCAGCCAGCGTCGAGTATCCGGGCGGCCGGCTTCAGCAGCGCGGCACAGAAGGCGGCCTCGCCGTGGATGTCTTGGCCCGATTCGGCGAGCCGCGCGAAACGCTGAGCGTACTCCTCTCCGGCTTGTCCGCCGGTCAGTTCCGCCCAACGGTCGCTTTGCCCGGTCATGTTCAGTGTGCCTTCCGGTCAGCCTCGCCCAGCAGGAGCGAGGACAGTGCCATCGCCCTATTCCGCTCGTCGGTCCAGACCTCGCGGCCTGCTACGACGGTACACAGGGCGAGGCTCACACAGGAGTCCGACCATGCGCCACCTCTGCACCCGTACCTGACCACCCGGCTGCCGTTGTCAGGCACCCAGTGGCGTGAAAGCGTGACGGTCAGGTAGTGCGGCGCAGGTTCCCCTCCCGCCAGGTGGGTGTTGGCCCTCCCACACCAACACGATCGGACCGCTGGAGTTCCATCTCTCCGCCGCACCGACCGACCGAACGGAGTGCGCCGCGCCGCACCGGGCAGCGGCGCAGTCGCCTTGCTTCTCGACTGAGTCGCCCGCCGGTACAGCGGTGCCGCTCAAGCGTGAGGACGGCTTTGGCGATTGACGTCATGCAGGTCGGGCTGCAGCGGGCGTGACGGAAGATCCACCAAGATTTGAGCCGTGCCACGCCGCGTTCGAGCGGTGCCCGTGCCGCGGATAGTGCGCGGTTGACGGTTTGCTGAGTGGGCGAGAGGCCACGGTCTGGTGGGCGTCGGAGGGGTGTCGTCCCCCATGGGCCGGCGCCCACGTAGGCGCGGTCGGCCAAGATCGGGACGCCCTGGCGTTCGCAGATCCGGTTTGCGCGCGGTCGCGCCCGACACCCGTGGATACTCGTCCGGCGTGCGCCCACCGCATGCCGACGTGTACGGGGTGAGTGAGCTGGTCGGGGACGTGTCGGCGGTGGCCGACGCGCTCGGCTGGGATCGCTTCGACCTCGTCGGGCACGACTGGGGCGGTGCCATCGTCTGGTGGACCGCGGCCCGGCACGCCGAGCGACTGCGCACGCTCACCGCTGTGTCGACGCCGCACCCCAGTGCGTTGGGCGAGGCACATCGCACCGACGACGACCAGCGCCGTCGCTCCCAGTACCAGCAGGACTGGCGGAGCCCCGACACAGAGGCCCGCTTCCTGGCGGACGACGCCGCGCTACTGCGTTCCCTCTACCAAGGCAAGGTTCCCGACCGGCACGTCGATGAATACGTACGGCGTCTGTCCGAACCGGGTGCACTGAGCGCCGCCCTCAACTACTACCGCGCTGACCGGCCCGACGCCGCAGTCGGGAAGATCCAGGTTCCCACGTTGTACGTCTGGGGCACCGAGGATGTCGCGTTCGGGTCCACCGCAGCCCATGCCACAGAGCGACCGCGAACGTAACCAGGGCGGTTCTGGCTGTCGCGCGCCGACCAACTGCCCCCATTCGAAGGTGCAGTCAGCTATCACGCCATCTGCGGTACCCGCTGCGAAGAACGGAACCGAGCACGACGAAGACCTCCGGCCGCCTGGACAACGAGAAGGCCGCTGGTCATGGCGGAGAACGGCGAGCACGATCAACCCCTGGGTGCCCGCGGGGACCTTGCGCCGGCAAGTCCCCAGCCGGTTGCGCTCGCGGCGTATCAGATCGCCGACGAGGTCGAGGGTCCGCTCCTCAGCGGGAGCGTTCGGCCGTGGCCCCGGCGCTGGCCAAGCCCAGGGCAGGGCCCTCGGCTTCCAGGCCGCTCCCGGGACTACCGGATCCGCCGTCCGCATCCGTGCCGGACTTGGGCCATGGCCGGCAGCCACCAGTCGATCCCTACGGGGAGCAGCAGGCACACGGCGCCCCCGCCGACGATGGTCGCCAGGTGGCCGGCAATGCCAGAGGCTCCCGCTCGACATACCGGGACAGGACCGGCGCGTGAAGAGGACACAGGAACACGACGACCCGTTGGCGGCTGTGGAGGACGAACCCTCTGGAACACGACCAACCCTGACCGAGTTGGCCACGGCCGCGCGGGCTCGCGCTCACGGAGTTCACGCGCGCTGCGCCCGCCCCGAGCTTGGTCACGGATGCGTTCCGAACCCTTGACTACAGCCCTATGACTGCGTAGACATGACCGCGTAGACATGACTACGCAGTCAGTCACAGGCGACTCTGGCATCATGTGGTTCGCACATCCGGCGGGAGACACCATGTCGCGAGGAACAGCGCGGAGCAGCAACACCGCGGCTCCGCGCAGCGTGGACGTGGCTCGTCTGGCGGGGGTCTCACAAAAGACGGTGTCGCGGGTCTTCAACGACGAGCAGTATGTCTCCGCCGACGTGCGCCGACGCGTCCTGGAAGCCGCTGAAGAGCTCGGTTATCGGCGCAACAACGCCGCCCGGGCACTGGCCTCCGGACGCACTCGCTCCATCGGTGTGGTGACGCTGGGCACCGCCTTGTACGGGCCTGCCTCACTGCTCATGGGTGTCGAGCGGGTCGTCCGGGACACGGGATACGCGCTGCGCGTGGTCAACACGGTGGAAGGGGACGCCGCGGGCGTGACCGGTGCCGTGAGTTCACTCCTTGATCAGGGCGTGGACGGCATCGTCATCTCCGAACCGATCGACGAAGAAGGTGCCGAAGGAGACGCTTCCTTCCGCATCGACGTTCCGGTTCTCGCCCTGGGTGCGCCACTCCCTGTCACCTCACCCCAGGCGCTGACCGCAGGGGGCGGTGCCGATCTGATGGCGCACACCGCCGTCGAGCACCTCCTGGATCTTGGCCACGTGACAGTCCATCATCTGGCCGGTCCGCAGCGGTGGTACGCCGCCCGGGACCGCCTCGAGGGATGGCAAGCGGCCCTGACCGCCCATGGCCGGGACGTGCCGCCGGTCGTCGAGGGCGACTGGTCGGCCGCGTCCGGTTACCGGGCGGGACGCGAACTGGCCGAGGACGGTGATGTCACAGCGGTGTTCGCCGCCAACGACGACATGGCGATCGGCCTGATCCGCGCACTGACGGAGGCCGGACGGCGCGTACCCGAAGACGTGAGTGTCGTCGGCTTCGACGACACTCCGGTCGCCGCCTATGTGACCCCTCCCCTGACCACGGTGCGACAACCCTTCGACGCCGTGGCACAAGAGGGACTCAAGCGCCTGGTGCATGCCATCGAGAACCCGAGCGCAGATCCCTTGCCCACGAGCGATCCACCGATCGACCTCATCATCCGCGCCTCAACCGCGCCACCGCTGAGCCGGACGACCCCGGCTCGCGGCCGGCGTACAGCCTCTCGCTCCTCGGGAGGAGCAGACCAACCGCCACTCCAGAACGGAGGCGCTTCCACACCCCGCTGACCGACAGCGGTCAACCCCGACAACCGCAGGTCAAGTCGGGCGCGTGGCTTCAGGACGAGCCGCATCTTCCTGCCACGCCCCGCCTGCCGGACGCCTCCGCCGCAAGCTCGCCGCGGGGCCGTTCAAACCAACAGGCGCTGAGTTACGGGTTCCACACCTGCTCGGCCTCTGGTCTGCCCTCTTCTTGTCCGGCCGCGACCACCACCTCCGCACACGGAAGGCTCGCCGGCCCCGGTCCACGAGGACCCGCACCCGGCCCCGTCGGTGTCCGAGCCTCGGTCGGCGCGTACGCGCCGCTCCTCCACCACGCCCTCCGTACGCCCTACGTACGCCCTTGCCAGGCGTGCCGTCATCTTCGCCACCGGCGGGAGTTCACCATGCGCAGATTCACGTCCACATCCATGCCCGGCCACTCCTCGATGAGCCGTCGACTGTTCCTCGCCACGACGGGTGCCGTCTCGCTCGGCGTCACTCTCACCGCCTGCGGTGGCAGCGACTCCGGCGGCTCGTCCACGTCGTCCAAGCCGGTCAGCCAGGCCGACATCGACAAGGCGATGCAGACGCCGACCGAGCTGACGTTCTGGACCTGGGTCCCGAACATCGACAAGGAGGTCGCTCTCTTCGAGGCGAAGTACCCGGCGATCAAGGTCAAGGTCGTCAACGCCGGTCAGGGCGTCCCGGAGTACACCAAGCTGCGTACGGCCCTCAAGGCCGGCAGCGGCGTCCCGGACCTGGTGCAGATCGAATACCAGGCCATCCCGACCTTCACCATCACCGACAGCCTGCTCGACCTGCGGCCGTACGGCGCGTCCACGCTGAAGGACGAGTTCGTCGACTGGACCTGGCAGCAGGTCAGCGGCAGCAAGGGCGAGGTCTGGGCGATCCCCCAGGACACCGGCCCGCTCGGCATGCTGTACCGCAAGGACATCTTCGACAAGCACGACATCCCGGTCCCCGCGACCTGGGACGAGTTCGCCACCGCGGCTCGCAAGCTCCACAAGGCCGACCCCGACGTCTACCTGACCAACCTCGCATCCGGCCAGGTCGCCGCATGGCACGGCCTGCTGTGGCAGGCGGGCGCCAAGCCGTACGCGTTGTCCGGCAAGAGCGACATCACCATCGGTGTCGACGACGCCGTATCCAGGAAGCTCGGCGCGTACTGGGGCGGCCTGGGTCAGGAAGGCGTCATCAGCACCGACCCGGACTTCACCGACGGCTGGTACGCCGGGTTCAACAAGGGCAGGTACGCCACCTGGATCACCGCCGCATGGGGACCGGCCTTCCTCTCCGGCTCCGCCAAGGCCACGTCCGGCAAGTGGCGAGCCGCCCCCCTCCCGCAGTGGGACGCCTCGAAGCCGAGCTCGGGCAACTGGGGCGGCTCGACCACCGCCGTCACCCGTTCCACCAAGAACCCCATCGCGGCGGCCCAGTTCGCACAGTTCCTCAACAGCGACCCGGCCAGCGCGAAGATGTTCGCCACCGAACAGTTCTTCTTCCCGGCCACCAAGGCCCTCCTCACGGACGCCACGTTCACCGGGGACGCGCCCGCCTTCTACGGCGGCCAGAAGGTCAACCAGGTCTTCGCCGACATCAGTTCCACGGTCAACTCCGACTTCCAGTGGCCCCCGTTCCTCGACCAGGCGGCGACCGACTGGACCGAGACGGTCGGCAAGTCCCTCGCCGACAAGACCGACACCGTCCGCGCGCTCGGCACCTGGCAGTCGCGGCTCACCGCCTACGCCAAGAGCCAGGGCTTCACCGTCGAGACGCCATAACGGTCCGTCGGGTCCCGTGCGGTGGCACGGGACCCTCCCCCTGACACAGTCCCATCCCTCAGAAAGGCCCGACGATGACCGCCACAACCGCGGTCTCCCCCAAGGGCAGGAGACGAGACGGGCCCACACGTTTCGGGCGCGGCGGCAAGAGCCGTCAACGGGCGGCGGGACCGCTGTTCGTCGCACCGTTCATGGTGCTGTTCCTGCTTCTCTTCCTCGCCCCTCTCGGCTATGCCGCCTATCTCAGCCTGTTCCAGGAACGCCTCATCGGCGGCACGGCGTTCGTCGGGCTCGACAACTACGCCCAGGCCCTGAGCGATCCGCAGTTCCTGCACGGCATCGGACGTGTCGCGCTGTTCTTCGCGATCCAGGTCCCGGTGATGCTGCTGCTGGCGCTGGTGTTCGCCCTGGCCCTCGACAGCGGGCTGCTCCGGCTCGCCCGGGTCGTCCGGCTGGGCATCTTCGTCCCGTACGCCGTCCCGAGCGTGGTCGCCACGCTCATGTGGGGCTATCTGTACGGGCCGGACTTCGGCCCCTTCGCCCAGCTCGGTCGCGGTCTCGGTCTGCCCGTCCCGGACTTCCTCAGTGACGGCTGGATGCTCGGCAGCCTGGCGAACATCGTGACCTGGGAGTTCGTCGGCTACAACATGATCATCCTGTACGCCGCCCTGCGCACCGTCCCCGAGGAGCTGTACGAGGCAGCGGCGATGGACGGGGCCGGCGCCTGGCGGATCGCCCGGTCGATCAAACTGCCGGCCCTGCGACCGGCGCTGATGCTCACCCTGCTGTTCTCGGTGATCGGCAGCTTCCAGCTGTTCAACGAGCCGAAACTGCTGATGACCATCGCCCCGGACGTGATCAACAGCGCCTACACCGCCAACCTCTACGCCTACACGCTCGCGTTCACCGGCCAGCAGGTCAACTACGCGGCCACAGTGTCCTTCCTCCTCGGCCTCATCATCGTGATCGCCTCCTACGCCGTCCTGCTCACCGCGAGCCGCAGGAGGACCCCGTGACGACCACGATCCCCACCGCCGCGATCGCCGAACCGCCGACAAAGCCGCCTCCCGCCGCCCCGGCCCGGCGCGGATCCGCACCCCGGCGTCGCAGCACCCCCCTGACGATCACCATGCTGGCGGCCCTGGCCTACTTCCTCCTCCCCCTGTTCTGGCTGCTCATCGCCTCGACCAAGAGCACCCACGACCTGTTCAACAGCTTCGGTCTGTGGTTCTCGCACGCCCCGCAACTGCTGACGAACATCAAGCAGACCTTCGCCCAGGACGACGGGGTCTTCGTGCACTGGCTGGTCAACACAGTGCTGTACGCGGGCGTCAGCGCCGTGGGGGCCGCGCTGCTCGCGGCCGCCGGCGGATACGGTTTCGCGAAGTTCCGCTTCCGCGGCGACCGGTTCTCCTTCAACCTGGTGCTCGGCGCCGTCATGGTCCCGGCCACCGCGCTGGCGATCCCGACCTACCTGCTGTTCGCCAAGGCCGGTCTGGTCAACACCCCTTGGGCGGTCATCCTCCCCTCCCTGGTCAACCCCTTCGGCCTCTACCTCATGCGCATCTACGCAGAGGACGCCGTGCCGGACAGCCTCCTGGAGGCCGCCCGGATCGACGGCGCAGGGGAAGCACGGATCTTCGGGACGATCGTGCTGCGGCTCCTCGCGCCGGGCCTGGTCACCGTGCTGCTGTTCACGCTCGTGGCGACCTGGAACAACTACTTCCTGCCGCTGATCATGCTCAATGATCCGAACCTCTACCCCGTCACCGTCGGCCTCTCCTCGTGGGCCGCGCAGGCGCAGAACGGCGGGGCCGGCTCCAGCAGCGAAATGCTCGCGCTGGTCGTGACCGGCTCGCTGATCTCGATCCTGCCTCTTGTCGTGGCCTTCCTCATGCTCCAGCGCTACTGGCAGAGCGGCCTGGCCGCGGGCGGCGTCAAGCAGTAGGGCTCGCAGCCCTCGTCCCACTCCCTGTTCTTCGGAGGTTTCCTCTCATGGCGGCTCTGCCTGCCCGCGTCCTCTTCGGCGCCGCGTATTACCACGAGTACCAGCCCTACGACCGCCCCGCCGAACGCCTGAAAACCGACCTCGACCTGATGGCCGACGCGCATGTCAGCGTCATCCGGGTCGGCGAGTCGGTGTGGTCGACCTGGGAGCCGGAGAACGGGCGATTCGACCTCGACTGGCTCCAGCCGGTGCTGGACGGCGCCCGCGAACGCGGCATCTCGGTCGTCCTCGGCACACCGACGTACGCCGTGCCGCCGTGGCTGGCCCGCCAGTACCCGGAGATCACGGGCGAGCGGCGGACCGGTGAGCGCATCGGCTGGGGCGCCCGGCAGGAGGTCGACTTCACCCACCCCGCCTTCCGGTTCCACGCCGAGCGCGTCATCCGCAAGATCATCGGCCGGTACGCCGACCACCCCGCGGTCATCGGCTTCCAGGTCGACAACGAGCCGGGCCTGGAGCTCTTCCACAACCACGGCGTCTTCCAGCGCTTCACCGACCATCTGCGCGCCAAGTACGGCGACGTCGAGACCCTCAACCGCGAATGGGGCCTGGTCTACTGGTCCCACCGCCTGTCGACCTGGGCCGACCTGTGGACCCCGGACGGCAACGCCCAGCCCCAGTACGACGTCGCCTGGCGAGCGTTCCAGGCCCGGCAGGTCACCGAGTTCATCGGCTGGCAGGCCGAAATCGTGCGAGAGTACGCCGACCCCGAGCAGTTCGTCACGACCTGCATCTCCTACAAGCGTCCCGGGGTCGAGGATGACGAACTGACCGATTGCCTCGACATCGCCTCCGGCAACCCGTACTACGGCATGCAGGACAGCCTGCTGCTGCCCGACCCCACGCCCGACGACCACGAGCAGAAGTGGCAGACCACCGGCGTCTGGTCGCTCTACCAGACCGCCGACTGGATGTTCTCCTCCCGCCAGGAGCCGTTCCTGGTCACCGAGACCAACGCAGGCTCCATCGGTTTCCCCTGGGACAACCGCCCGGCCTACGACGGCCAGTGGCGCCAGGCGGCCTGGGCGCTGGTGGCCCGTGGCGCCCGCATGATCGAGTACTGGCACTGGCACACCCTCCATTTCGGCGCCGAGACCTACTGGGGCGGCATCCTTCCGCACACCGGACAGCCCGGTCGTACCTACGCCGAACTCGCCCGGCTGGGCGGCGAGTTCGAGGCGACGGGGGAGCTTGTCGCCGGCCTCGATCCGGATGCCGACATCACGATGGTCTACTCGACACCCAGCAAGTGGCTCATGCAGAAGTACCCGCCGCTCGCGAAGCCGGACGGCGAGGCGGACCCGGAGTCCTACCACCGAATCTTCGACCCGTTCTATCGCGGTGCCTTCGATGCCGACCGCCAGGTCCGCATCGTCCACTCCCGCCAACTGCACGACCCGGCCGGGGAACGGGACGGCCTGACACCGCGGGAGGCGGTCCGCCGCCACCCTGTCCTCGTCGTCCCCGCGTTGTACATCGCCGCCGACTCGACGCTCGACTGGTTCGCGGCCTACGCGGAAGCGGGCGGCCACCTGGTCCTCGGCCCGCGCACCGGCTACGCCGACCACGAGGCCCGCGCCCGAGCCGAACCGGCCCCCGGACGCCTCACCGAGGCCGCCGGCGTCAGCTACGACGAGTTCAGCAACCTCGTCCAGGACGTTCCCCTCCGCGCCGCGCCCGACAGCCCGCTGAAGCTCCCGCAGGACGCGACGGCGACGCAGTGGGCCGACGGCCTCACCGTCGACGACGCCGATGTGCTCGCCGCCTACGATCACCCGCACTTCGGCCGCTGGCCCGCGATCACCACCCGCCGCCACGGCACCGGTCGCGTCACCACCGTCGGCACCGTTCCCGGCCGCGGTGTCGCCCGGGCGCTGGCCGCCTGGCTGGCACCGGCCGCTTGCAACGCGTGGCAGAACCTGCCGGAAACCGTCACCGCCACGACCGGCACCGCACCCGACGGCCGTCGGGTCCACATCGTCCACAACTGGAGCTGGGAGCCTGCGAACGTCCCCGCCCCCGTGGAGCTCTCCGACGCCCTGGACAGCGCATCCCTTCCCGCGGGCGCGGCACTGGAACTCGGCCCGTGGGACGTACGCGTGTTCGTCTCAGCCGATACGGACGGCACACCTACCTGACGCAGGCAACCGCTCCATACACCCGAGTATCACCATGGTCATCCCCCGAGGAGGGGCTATGCAGAGAAGAAGGCTGAGACGAGCACTGGGAACCGTCGCCGCGGCGTCCGCGTTGCTGGCCATACCCGCGTCCGGTGGTGCGCAGGCGTACAACCCGGCGGGTGGAACCCTGTACCAGCTCGGCAGCGAGCCGTGTCTGAAGGGGCGCGGGAACTGCGCGGTCTACCCCAAGTCGGCGCAGCTGCCGAGCGGACGCCTGGTGGCCGCGTTCGAGAAGTCCACGGTCGTGACGTCGTCGGGAAGCGCCGACGGACAGACCGTCCCGGTCTACAAGAGCGACGACCACGGCACGTCCTGGCAGCCGCTGTCCGAGGTCAAGGCGCCCGCGTACATCTCCAGCGACCCGCAGTACGCGAAGTACACCAGCAACTGGACCAACCCCTACCTCTACGCCCTTCCCCAGGACGTCGGGGATCTGAAGCAGGGCACGCTGCTCCTTTCGACGGTGGTGTCGGGTGACGACTACTACTACAAGGAGCACAAGGCGGCCGACCCGAACTGGACGCCGTCCAACGACGGCGACCGCAAGGACCTGGCGATCGCCCTGTACTCCAGCACCGACCAGGGCGCGACGTGGAAGATCCTCAACATCGTCGCAACGGGCGGCTGGCAGGGCGGCAGCGCCGGCGCGGTCGGCAAGAACATCGCGAACGCCAACACCAACCGGCAGGTGGACCCCCTCTGGGAGCCCTACCTGATGGTCCACAAGGGCCGGCTCGTCTGCTACTACTCCGACGAGAACGACTACACCGGCTTCAACCCGACCACCGGCGTCCCGACCCTCGACGCCGCGAACGACACCGCGACGGATTCGCTGGGACAGATCCTCGTGCACAAGACCTGGGACGGGCGCAGCGCGAACTGGAGCTCTCCCGTCGTCGACATCGCCGGTCTCACCCAGGACATGGGCGGTGGCAAGTCGGAGATCGGGGGCGGCCGGCCGGGCATGACGAACGTCGTTCGCACCACGGACGGCAAGTGGATGATCACCTACGAGTACTGGGGCGGCGGAGCCAACACCCGCTACCAGATCGCCGGCGACCCCACGAAGTTCTTCACCGGATCGGCCACCGGCACGGGAGTCAACTCACTGCCGGTCGACACCGGCTCACGCCCCCTCGCAGCGGGGGGCAGCCCGGTCCTCATCAGGCTCCCCGGCGGGCGCCTGGTCTACAACGCCGCGGGCAGCGGCAACGTCTGGGTCAACGAGACCGGACGCAGCGACGGAACCTGGAAGGAGTACCAGACGACTTCGCAGCCCGGCTACAGCCGCAATCTGCAGTACGTCGAGGGCACCGGCCGTATCGCGATCCTCAACAACCAGGGAACCTCGACACTCAAGTTCGCCGAGATCGATCTCGGGCACACCAACGGTGCCTACTACCAGCTGGTGAACCGCAAGACGGACCAGGTGATCGGCACCGGCAACAAGACCAACGACGCCAACATCGGCAACGGCGACGTCCCCGACGTGCGCTTGGAGGCCCCCGGCTCGGCGGCGAACGCGGACACCCAGTTCTGGCACCTGACGACCGAACCCAACGGCGGCGTAACGCTGCTGAACAAGGCCGGCGGTCGCGCGGCGGCCATCTGGACGGGTAACGCCACGGCCGGCCAGAAGATCGGCCAGTGGGTCGACAACAGCAACACGGGCAGCTGGAACCTCGTCAAGACCAGCAACGGCTTCTACAAGCTGCAGTCCGTCAAGAACACGAGCCTGTACCTGACCGGTGCGTCCGCCGGGACGCAGCTGACGTTGCAGAACGCGCTCACTGACGGCTCGCAGGACTGGGAACTCGTCCAGTAGGTCTCCTGGTCGGGGCCCGGCGACCACGCCGGGCCCCGACGGGCCCTGCCAGTCCCGTATCACCCGTCTTTTCCACTCGACATTTCGAACGTCATCGGATTCGACTACGGGCGGGCCGTGGTGGCCGCGTGTCCGACGCAGCCGAATGGGCAGACGCCGAGCAACCCCTACACGCACGCCGTCCCAGACCGCATGGGATACGCCGCTGTCGGCCAGGCCGGAAGCCGGCGTCGCGGCGGCACCGCCGATTGGACTGGGTGACGCCCGCTTCGCGGCAGGCGTCGGCGAAAGCCCGACTGCAGTACTGGGCGAGTTCAACCAGTCGTTGCAACACCGGGCTGTTGCAGCGAGCGTAGCTGCTCTTCGAAGACCTCGGCCGGTGT
>NZ_JASKMS010000001.1 GCF_030124145.1 Streptomyces sp. 378 | reverse complement strand
CTCAGGCCCGTCATACGGCGCCCACGACCCGTACAGAGCACGGGTGTGGATGGACAGGGAGCCGGGGTGCCGGCCGCCGTTGTCGGCTACCTGCCGTTCGGCGAAGCGCTGCCCGCTGGCGACCAAGCGCACCGCGTGCCGGACCGCCGCCGAGGCATCCATGCCGCCGCGCTGCAACACCTCGAGGTCTGCAGCGAACTCGTCGGTCACCCGCACGGACACCACGGGCGGCCGACGGCTCACCGGCCTCCACCCCGCACGCGGCGCAGGCCTTCGGCGAGGGCCTGGCCGTCGACGCTGCCCGCGTCGTCGACGAGGCGCAGCCGCGGCCGCGGGGATGCCTTCCGGATCACGCCGACAGCCTCAGCGAGCCGTTCCGTGTCCGCGGCCGCCGGGGCGTCCGCGTGCAAGAGGACGCCGACGAGGACATTGAGCTTGGCCACCTCGATGCGCAGCTCGGCAAGCTGCCGCTCGGCGACCGCCAGGCGCTGCTCAGCGGTCTGCGTCATATCTGCCACCCCCACTCTGCGGCCTGAGCCTTCATGAGCTCACCGGACTCCGTGGCAGGCCGGTCCGCGATGACCACGAGCCGCGACCTGTGATCCGTCCCGGCGTGCTTACGCATCTGCACGCGTACGCCGTCGGGGCCCTGGCGCAGGGCGTCCGCCTGCCGGCCGAGCCTGCGCACGCGGCGCCACAGCCACACGAACGCGACGACCAGGACGGCGACCAGGAGCAGCAGCACGTACAGGAGCGCGGTCATCGGCCCTCACCCCCGGCGAGGATCGCAGCCAACTCGTGTCCGAGCTCACGCAGTCGCGCGGCAGCGGCGTTGAGGTCGTCGGCGAGCTGCTCGACCTCGGCGGGGGTGCGGGTACCGGTGAGGTCGGCGAGGGCAACGTACAGGCCGGTGGTGCGGTCCGTGGTGGAGAACGGGGCCTGCGTGAGGAACGCCCGGAGTATCTCCCGGCCGCCAGGGGCGATGACGTGCTCGGGGCCGGTGTGGGTGATGTCGACCTTGTAGGCGGCGCGGGTGTCGGGGTGGCCGGCGCACCAGTCGGGTTCGTCGATCTCCAGGGGCTTGTGAACGAAGACGTTCACGGTCACCGTGCGCGGCTCGGTGCTCATCGGCCCTCACCCCAAGCGCGGTAGCTGGTGGGCGGGTGCTCGGCGAGCCGCTCGCGAAGGTAGGCGGTTGTCCACGCGACGCCGAGCGGGCCGCCGTCCTCCTCGAGGACGCACTGCAGCGCGATGACCGTGTGCATGGCGCGGTCGTTCAGCACACGGTCATGTGCCTCGGTGTCCCCGACGGTCGCGGGGTGGGGGATGTTGAGGGCATCGAGGACGACCTGCAGGAGCTCGCGCAGCTCCCCGGCGGTGGGTTCGGTACGGTCGGTCATGGGTCTGGACTCCTTGTTCTGGAAGGAAGTCCGGCCCTGGCCACGGCCAGCGTGACGGCGCCGGTCGTGGCCGACCTCAGCTCGCGGTACACATCCTGTACACACGATGCGGAGATGGGCCGGGATAACGAGCGATAAGGCGGGATGCCTTTTCGCTGGTCACCCGGCATGGCAGGTGTATCGGTGCAGGTCAGGGAACTGCCCTGAACGCTTTTGCATGGCAGATGTCAGGGGTTCGACTCCCCTAGGCTCCACTCCGGAAATGCCCCCCGAGCTGCGGAAACGCAGCCTCGGGGGGCATTGTGCGTTTCCGGGTGGATCCCGGTGACGCGTGTTTCACGTGAAACAGCATGGCGGGGCGGGAGACCCTCAAGCCTCCCGCCCCGCCGTGCTGTTGAATCCGGCGCCCTCAGGAACGGTCGTCGCGCCGCGCGGCCTCGTCCTCGGCCTGCTTCGCCTCGACCTCAGGATCCAGCACCGACTGGCCCGTGCCGTCCACGGAGGACAGGTGCCCCGACTCGGGGACCTCCGTAGCGGCCGGCGGCTCCACCAGCCAGTCCGGGTTGGCCTGCTTGTCCCACCACTTCCACGCGGCGAAGGCACCGCCCGCCACGGCACCCAGGATCACCAGCGTCTTCATGGCCTTGCCGGCCCTGGCCCGCCTCTGGTGCTTGCGGACCAGCTTCTGGATCTCCCTCGACGAGACCTGACCGCGCAGTGCGGCCATGGCGGCCACACTCCGGGCTGCGGCCTCGGTCGTGACAGGCACGGCCGCGGCCACCGCCTGCTCGATCCTCGGCCTGGAGTACTCCGCCGCCTGACGGGCAGCCTTGCGGGTGCGTTCGGCGGCTTCCTGGGCGGCCTGGTCGACCTTCGGCGGCACATGCGTGCGGGCCTGCTCCAGATACGGCTGCACAAGCGTGCCGTACTGGACGCGAGCCTGCCCTGCGGCCTGCGTCACCTTGGGCGCTAGCCGTACGCGTGCCTCGTGTGCGTAGTGCGCGGCCCTGTCCTTGGCCGTGTCGGCGTAGGGCGCCACCACTTCCGCGGCGTGCAGCACGCTGTCCTTCGCCGAACCAGTCGCGGCGCGCACGCTGTCGATGCGGGTCACGGGTTCCTCCTCCTCGGTGGCGTACGGTATTTCGACTTTCCACCCTTTTACGGATCATGCCTCCCGGTGCACGACCAGGCATGCGCGGACGGGCATCCGGGTCACGCGAACCGGCATCCAGCGCCGATCACGTGCAATAGCGGACGAAATAGGGGGCAACGGGAGCTTGTCGTCGACAATGTCACGGATACCCGCCGCGCGCCCCCGACCCGGGACTACTCGACCGGTTTTCTGCGAAGCCGGTCGAGGGTTTCCCCCCCGCCGCGCCGAGCTCGGGCGACGCCGGGGCCGGTCCGTGCGAGGATCAAGGGGTCACGGAAAGACAACGGAAGGCAGATCGTGGCTGAGCAGCTCTATGCCACCCTGAAGACCAATCACGGCGACATCGAAGTCCGGCTTCTGCCGAACCACGCGCCCAAGACGGTCAAGAACTTCGTCGAGCTCGCCCAGGGCGAGCGGGAGTGGACCCACCCGGAGACGGGTCAGAAGTCCACCGACAAGCTCTACGACGGCACGGTCTTCCACCGGGTGATCAGTGGCTTCATGATCCAGGGCGGTGACCCGCTGGGCAATGGCACCGGCGGCCCCGGCTACCAGTTCGAAGACGAGTTCCACCCGGACCTGCGCTTCGACAAGCCCTACCTGCTGGCGATGGCCAACGCCGGCCCGGGCACCAACGGCTCGCAGTTCTTCATCACCGTCTCCCCGACCGCGTGGCTGAACCGCAAGCACACCATCTTCGGTGAGGTCACCGACGCGGCCAGCCAGAAGGTCGTGGACACCATCGCCACGATCCAGACGAACCCCCGCACCGACCGACCGCTCAACGACGTGGTCATCGAGTCGGTCGTCGTCGAGACCCGCTGAGCGCGAAGGCTCCCGCAGGGAACCAATCGCCCCGCTCATCCGTAAGGATGGGCGGGGCGGGCTTTTCTCACACGACCTAGGGGAGACCATGGACGACCAGGCTGCGGGCAGCCCGCAGGACGCCCACAGCGTCCCCATGTGCTACCGCCACCCGGACCGCGAGACCGGGATCCGCTGCACCCGCTGCGAGCGCCCGATCTGCCCCGAGTGCATGGTCAACGCCTCCGTCGGCTTCCAGTGCCCCGAGTGCGTCCGCACCGGCTCCGGCACGGGCCACTCGCCCACAGCCGCCGTGCCCCGGACGATCGCGGGCGGTTCCATCGCCGCCGACCCCCGGCTGCTGACCAAGATCCTCCTCGGGATCAACCTGGTCGTGTTCATCGCCGTCCAGGTCCACGAGGCACTGCTGGGGGATCTCGTCCTCCTGGGCGCCTGGCCGCCCGCGCCCTTCACGCCCACCCAGGGCGTGGCGGGAGGCGAGTGGTACCGCATGGTGACGTCGATGTTCACGCACCAGGAGATCTGGCACATCGCGTTCAACATGCTGAGCCTGTGGTGGCTCGGGGGCCCGCTCGAAGCCGCACTCGGCCGCGCCCGCTACCTCGCGCTCTATTTCATCTCCGGACTCGCGGGCAGTGCCCTGGCCTATCTGTTGGCCCCTCCGAACACGGCCACACTGGGCGCCTCCGGCGCGATCTTCGGCCTCTTCGGTGCCACCGCCGTGCTGATGCGCCGGCTCGACTACGACATGCGGCCGATCATCGCACTGCTGGTGATCAACCTGATCTTCACCTTCAGCCCGGGCTTCAACATCTCGTGGCAGGCCCACATCGGCGGCCTCGTCGCCGGTGTCGTCCTGGGATACGCCATGGTCCACGCCCCGCGGGAGCGGCGCGCACTGGTCCAGTACGGCACCTGCGCCCTGGTCCTGGGAGTGGTCGTTCTGGTCACCGTTCTGAGGACCGCGCAGCTCGTCTGAGCAGGCGTTGTCCACAGCGGGTGCCGGATCTTGTGCACGCTGTGCGGGAACAGATGTGCCCCCTGTCACTGACCCGCGTTTTCGCAGGTCAGGCAGGGGGCGAACAGGTTTTCGAGTGCCGGTAGTTCCGTCATACCGGCGTCAACGTTCCGCGAGTTATCCACAGATCGTCTTTCTTTTCCCCATGTGGAAAACCGCTGTGGATAACTCAGCGAACAGCCCTGGGCAGAGCTGCGTTCACCTTCCGGTGACCGCTACTTCCACTGGGTCGAGACGCCGAATCCGGCGGCGATGAAGCCGAAGCCCACCACGATGTTCCAGTTGCCCAGAGAGTCGATGGGCAGCGAGCCGTCGGTGACGTAGAAGACGACGATCCAGGCCAGGCCGATGAGGAACATGGCCAGCATGACGGGCGCGACCCAGGCGCGATTGCTCAGCTTGATGGCGGTCGTCTGCTTGGCGGCCGGCGGCGTGTAGTCGGCCTTCTTGCGGATACGTGACTTCGGCACGAGGGTCTCTCCTGTCGATGCGCTGCGTGGCCGCGCAGGTAACTGGGTCGGTCTGGGGCAGCGTAAGGGGACTCCGATGGCTCCCCCGGGCGTCCGTTAGCGTAGTGCTTCCGCCGCGCCGAAGGAGATAAGGGTACGTTGAGCAATTCTGCCGACTCCCCCGGGACGGGATCCACCCCTGGGCGCACGCGCCGTTTCCGGCCGGTGCGAATCCTCACGGCGGCCGTCTTCGCTCTCGCGGGTCTCATCTTCTTCACCAGCTTCGACACCGCCAAGGGCACCAACATCCGCACCGACTCCTCGCTGCTGAAGTTGTCCGACCTCATCCACGAGCGCAGCCGTGAGAACGGCGAGCTGGACGAGACCAACGGCACCCTGCGCAAGGACATAGAGGCACTCGCCGAGCGCGACGACGGCAGCACCAAGGCGGAGGACGACAAGCTCTCCGCCCTGGAGAAACGGGCGGGCACGCAGGAGCTCAGGGGCGACTCGCTCTCGGTCACGCTCAACGACGCGCCGCCGGACGCCACCGCCAAGCTCCCCGGCTACCCCGAGCCGCAGCCCGACTACCTGGTCATCCACCAGCAGGACCTCCAGGCCGTGGTGAACGCGCTGTGGCAGGGCGGGGCCAAGGGCATCAAGGTCATGGACCAGCGGCTGATCTCCACCAGCGCGGTGCGCTGCGTGGGCAACACCCTGATCCTGCAGGGCCGTGTCTACTCACCGCCGTACAAGATCACTGCGGTGGGTGACCCGGACCGGCTGCAGAAGGCGCTCGCGGCCTCCCCGGCGATCCAGAACTACATGGTCTACGTCAACGTCTACGGGCTCGGCTGGAAAGTCGAGGAGAACGGCCCGGTGACTCTGCCCGGCTACTCGGGCACAGTGGATCTGCACTACGCGAAGCCCGTGGAGTAGAGGCGAGGCCGGGGAGCCGCCGGTGCGCGTGATCATCAGGACCGTCAGCGAACTCTGCATCACCGTCGGCAGTGTGATCGTGTTGTTCGTCGTCTACGTGCTCTTCTGGACCGGTGTGCGGGCCGACGGCGTCATGGACGACCAGATCGAGCTGCTCCGCAAGGAGTGGTCCAAGCCCCGGACGCCGGTCGGCGACGTCCCGGTGGGTCCTCCCGAGCCGGCGCCGTACGCCGAGGGAAGGCCCTTCGCGATCATGTACATTCCGCGGCTCGGTTTCACGTGGAACAAGCCCGTGCTCGAAGGCACCGCCGTCGGGACCCTGAAGAAGGGACTCGGCCACTACGCCGAGACCGCCCGGCTCGGGCAGAAGGGGAACTTCGCGGTCGCCGGTCACCGCCGCACCCATGGCGACCCCTTCAAGGACTTCCCCCAGCTCAGGCGCGGTGACGCGGTGGTGCTGACCGACGGCACGACCTGGTTCACGTATCGGATCGACAAAGGCCCGTACAAAACAGTGCCCTCGAACATCGAGGTGATCGACCCTGTCCCACGTACATCCGGGTACACGCGTTCGGGACGCTATCTGACGTTGACCACGTGCGAACCGGAATGGGGGCACAGCCATCGGCTGATCGTCTGGGCGCACCTGGACTCCACCCAGCCCGTGGAGGCCGGGAAACCAGAGGCGCTGCGCCGTTAGTCTGGTGGCTGTACGGCGTGGGTCTGGTGCCGTGGTACGACGGAAGGGACGGCATGTACGGCTGGATCTGGCGGCATCTGCCGGGGAACACGTGGGCGAAGGCAGTGGTCTCACTCGTCCTGGTCGTGGCCGTGGTCTACGTCCTCTTCCAGTACGTCTTTCCGTGGGCGGAACCGCTGCTGCCCTTCAACGATGTGACGGTGGACAACCAGTGAGCGCGCGCATTCTCGTCGTCGACAACTACGACAGCTTCGTCTTCAACCTGGTCCAGTACCTGTACCAGCTGGGCGCCGAGTGTGAGGTTCTGCGCAACGACGAGGTGTCGACGGCGCACGCGCAGGACGGCTTCGACGGCGTTCTGCTCTCCCCCGGCCCCGGCACGCCGGAGCAGGCCGGAGTCTGTGTCGAGATGGTCCGGCACTGTGCCGACACGGGTGTCCCGGTCTTCGGTGTCTGTCTCGGTATGCAGTCGATGCAGGTGGCGTACGGCGGTGTGGTGGACCGCGCGCCCGAGCTGCTGCACGGCAAGACCTCGCTGGTCGAGCACGGCGGTGGGGGCGTCTTCGCGGGCCTGCCCTCTCCCTTCACGGCGACGCGCTACCACTCGCTGGCCGCCGAGCCGACGACGGTCCCCGCCGAGCTGGAGGTCACGGCCCGTACGCACGACGGCATCGTGATGGGGCTGAGGCACCGCGAACTGCCGGTCGAGGGTGTGCAGTTCCACCCCGAGTCGGTGCTGACCGAACACGGGCACCGGATGCTGGCCAACTGGCTGGTGGAGTGCGGCGACCAGGGCGCGGTGGCGAGGTCGGCCGGGCTCGCCCCGGTGGTGGGCAGGGCCACGGCGTGACCGCGCTGCGCCCCGAGCGCGAGTCCGACACCTCGTACGGGCAGCAGTCGTACGGGGTGCCGGGTGCGTTCGAGGAGTGGCCGGGCGCAGGGGCGTACGGCGTGACCCCGCAGCCGCAGCCGTATCCGGCGGGGCCGGGCGGGCAGCCGCACCCGGATCCGCCGCAGCCGGAGCCGTACGCGTCGTACGAGCCCGCTTCGGACGAGTGGTATCCGCCGCCGGCCGACGAGGAGACGGTGGCGCTGCGGATACCGGATCCCCCACCGGGGAGCGGCGCCGCCCCAGCGGGCTCTGCGGCTTCCTCGTCCTCCCGACAGGACGGTTCCGCCCCGGAAGGCCGCGCGGCTCGCAGAAAGGCCGCCAAACGCCGTCACGGGCGTCATGGCGGCGCCTCGGACGCCCCGCCGGACGCCCACAACGCCGACAACGGCAGCGGCACCGGCAGCGACACCCACGGCGGCTCCAACACGGGGAGCCGGTCATCGGCGCCGCTGTCGCGGGTGGAGGCGCGGCGGCAGGCGCGGGCCCGCAAGCCGGGCGCCGCGGTCGTCGCGAGCCGGGCGATAGGCGAGGTCTTCATCACCACCGGCGTGCTGATGCTGCTGTTCGTCACCTACCAGCTGTGGTGGACGAACGTGCGGGCGCATGCCCAGGCCGGCCAGGAGGCCAGCAGCCTCCAGAACGACTGGGCGAGCGGCAAGCGCAGCCCGGGAGCCTTCGAGCCGGGCCAGGGTTTCGCGATCCTGCACATCCCCAAACTGGACGTGGTGGTCCCGATCGCCGAGGGCACCAACAGCAAGGGAGTGCTGGACCGGGGCATGGTCGGCCACTACGCCGAGGGCGCGCTGAAAACGGCGATGCCCGGGGACAAGACCGGCAACTTCGGGCTCGCGGGCCACCGCAACACCCACGGAGAACCGTTCCGTTACATCAACAAGCTCGCTCCGGGCGATCCGATCGTCGTGGAGACGCAGGACGAGTACTTCGTCTACAAGATGGCGTCGATCCTGCCGGTGACGCCGCCGAGCAACACGAGCGTCCTGAATCCCGTGCCCGCGGGGTCCGGATTCACCAAGCCCGGCCGCTACATCACGCTGACCACGTGCACGCCGGAGTTCACCAGCAAGTACCGGATGATCGTCTGGGGCAAGATGGTCGAGGAACGGCCGCGCAGCAAGGGCAAGCCGGATGCGCTCGTCAGTTAAGGGCAGATGACCAGTGGCAGCGACCACCGACACGGACCACGAGAAGCACACCGGCGGGGCGTCCCGGCCGCCTGCGGCGCGCCGCAGACCCGGCCCGATCGCCATGGCGGTCAGCTTCTGCGGGGAACTCCTCATCACGGCGGGGCTGGTCCTCGGCCTGTTCGTCGTCTACTCGCTGTGGTGGACGAACGTGGTCGCCGACCGCGCGGCCGGCAAGCAGGCCGACAAGGTCCGTGACGGCTGGGCCCACGACCGCGGCGGCCCCGGAGCGCTGGACACCAAGAACGGCATCGGTTTCCTGCACGTGCCCGCGATGAGCAAGGGCGAGGTCCTGGTCGAGAAGGGCACGTCGAACAAGACCCTCAACGACGGTGTCGCCGGCTACTACATCGACCCCGTCAAGGCGACCCTGCCGATGTCGGGCAAGGACGGCAACTTCTCCCTCGCCGCCCACCGGGACGGCCACGGCGCCGCGTTCCACAACATCGACAAGATCGAGAAGGGCGACCCGATCGTCTTCGAGACGAAGGACAAGTGGTACGTCTACAAGACCTACGCCATCCTTCCCGAGACCTCGAAGTACAACGTCAAGGTCCTCTCGCCGGTGCCGAAGGAATCCGGCAAGAAGGAGCCCGGCCGCTACATCACGCTGACGACCTGCACGCCGCTGTACACGAGCACGTACCGGTACATCGTGTGGGGTGAGCTGGAGCGGGTGGAGAAGGTGGACGCGGACCGGACGCCGCCGAAGGAACTGGGCTGACCCGGCGGGTGGTTCGCCTGGCGCTCGGCTGAACCGAAAAGGGGGGCCTCCCGAGTGACACTCGGGAGGCCCCCCTTTTCGGTTCGCGCTACCGGTCACCCGACGGAGACGGCGGGAAGTGAGCGTGGTGGCGGTCACGCCCTCCCGACGCGGACAGCGGGGCGCCCCGGCACTCTCGGAGTGCCGGGGCGCCCTGCGTCACGAAGCGCGGTCAGTCGTCCTCGCCGCGGCCGATGGCACCTCCGAAGATGCCGCCGCCGCCGTTGCCGCCGCCGCCGTTGTTGTTGCCGCCGCCGCCCTGGGTGGTCAGGGTGATGGCCTGGCCGCCCGGGTTGTCGACCTCGGTACCCGGCTGCGGATCCTGCTGGACGACCACGGCGTTGTCGTCCTGCGAGCCGGCCACCTGGAGGTTGGTGAACCCGTTCTGCTGGAGGATCTGCTTGGCCTGGGCCAGCGTCCGCAGCCGGACCTCCGGCACCTTCACCTTCTGCTGCTGCTGTTTCGCCTTGCCGACGACGATCTGCACCGACGAGTTCTTGTCGACCTGCTGATTGGCCGACGGCGTGGTGGAGATGACCTTGCCCACCTGGTTGGGGTCGTCGGTCTCCTGCTCGGAGCACTGACCGGTCAGGTCGTTGTCCTCGAGCTGGGACTTCGCCGCGTCACAGGTTTGACCGATGACGTCCGGCACGGTGGCCTTCTCCTCGGCCTTGGCGACGGTCAGGGTGATCGTCGAACCCTTCTCCACCTCTTCGCCCGTGGTCGGGTCCTGATCGAGCACGGTGCCCGGTTCCTCGGGGGACGTCCGGGTCTTCGTCTCGATCTTGAACTCGTACTTGTCGCCCGCCAGCTTTTCCTTCGCCTCGTCGACACTCAGGCCGGTGACGCTGGGAACCGTCACCTTCGGCGCGCCCGTCGACACCACGACCTCGATGGTGGAGTACCTCTTGACCTCGGTCCTGAAGGTCGGGTTCTGCTCGCAGATGTTGCCCTTGCGCTGGTTCTCGCAGGGCTTCTCCGTGGTGCTCAGCTTCAGGTCGCTGTTCTCGGCCAGCCGTTTGGCGTCACTCAGCGTCTGGCCGACGAGATCGGGGACGGTGGCCGGGTCGTCGGCCGCGCCGTCGCCGCTGAACGCCCACCGGCCGATCAGGATCGCCCCGACCAGGACGAGGATTCCCGCGACCACCAGCAGGATCGTGGAGGTGTTGGACTTGCGCTGCTGGCCGCGGCGCCGGTCGGGGCGGTCGTCGTAGCCGTAGCCGCCGTCGTCCGGGTTCATCGGGGGCAGCATGGACGTGGCGCCGGCGCCGGAGTCCGCGCGCAGGGCCGTCGTCGGCTGGTCGTCGGGGTAGCCGCCGTAGCCCACAGCGCCCATGGCGGCGGTGGCCGCGACCGGCTGGCCGTCGAGGCAGGCCTCGATGTCGGCGCGCATCTCGTCGGCCGACTGGTAGCGGTAGTCCGGGTCCTTGACGAGCGCCTTCAGCACGATCGCGTCCATCTCGGGCGTGATCTCGGGGTCGAAGACGCTCGGCGCCTGCGGCTCCTCGCGGACGTGCTGGTAGGCCACGGCCACCGGGGAGTCGCCGACGAACGGCGGACGCACGGTCAGCAGTTCGTAGAGCAGACAGCCGGTGGAGTACAGGTCGGACCGGGCGTCGACCTGCTCGCCCTTCGCCTGCTCCGGCGAGAGGTACTGGGCGGTGCCGATGACCGCGGAGGTCTGCGTCATCGTCATGCCGGAGTCACCCATGGCGCGGGCGATGCCGAAGTCCATGACCTTGACCTGGCCGTTGCGCGTCAGCATGACGTTCGCCGGCTTGATGTCGCGGTGGACGATGCCGGCGCGGTGGGAGTACTCCAGGGCCTGGAGGATGCCGATGGTCATCTCCATGGACCGCTCCGGCAGCAGCTTGCGGCCGGAGTGCAGCAGTTCCCGCAGGGTCGAGCCGTCCACGTACTCCATGACGATGTACGGGATCGACACGTTGTCGATGTAGTCCTCGCCCGTGTCGTAGACCGCGACGATCGCGGGATGGTTGAGCGAGGCGGCCGACTGGGCCTCCCGGCGGAACCGGGCCTGGAAGGAAGGGTCGCGCGCGAGATCCGCGCGCAGCGTCTTCACCGCCACGGTGCGTCCGAGGCGGGTGTCATGCGCGAGGTAGACCTCCGCCATGCCACCACGCCCGAGCACCTGGCCCAGTTCGTACCGGCCGCCGAGGCGACGCGGCTCTTCCATAGCTACCTACCAGCCCTCTCCGTCGGTCCCGACCGGCACGCTTGTACGGTCGAGGCTGCCGTCCGGGCCTACCGTACCCGGCTCGCTTTGTGTGACCTGGCCAAGCCCGTCAGCCGATACAGGACCGGTATCGCAACGTGCGCCGATGTGAAGCAGACGTGAGCGGGGTCACTTCTTGCTGTCGATGACCGCCTCCATCACGCTCCTCGCGATCGGCGCCGCGAGACCGCCGCCGGAGATGTCGTCACGGACGGCGTTGTCGTCCTCGACGACGACCGCCACGGCGACCGGCGCGTTGTCGTCGGCGTCCTTGGCGTAGGAGATGAACCACGCGTAGGGGTTCTCGCTGTTGTCCACACCGTGCTGGGCGGTGCCGGTCTTGCCGCCCACCTTGACGCCGTCGATCCTGGCGTTGGAGCCGGTGCCCTTCTCGACGACCGTCTCCATCATCGACTGCAGGATCTGCGCGTTCTCCGCCGACAGCGGCTGACTCAGCTCCTCAGGGTCGGTTTTCTCGATCGGGTCGAGGCCGGGCGACTGGAGCTCGTCGACCATGTACGGCTTCATCAGCTTGCCGTCGTTGGCGACGGCCGAGGCGACCATGGCCATCTGCAGCGGGGTCGTGGCGGTGTTGAACTGGCCGATGGAGGACAGCGCCGTCTGCGAGGGGTTCATTTTGTCGGAGAACACCGAGGCGTTGGCCCGGACGGGCGTGAACTGCTCCTCGCCGAAGCCGAACTCCTCGGCCTCCTTCAGCATCTTCTCGTTGCCGAGGTCGGCGCCGATCTTGCCGAAGACGGTGTTGCAGGAGTACTGCAGGGCCACCCGCAGCGTCGCGTTCTTGCAGGGGATGTTGCCCTCGTTGGGCAGCTTGGTGGTGGTGCCGGTCATGACCCAGGGGTCCGGCGAGTCCGTCTTTTCGTCGGCGCTCGTGTAGAGCCCGTCCTCCAGGGCCGCGGCCGCGGTGACCACCTTGAAGGTGGAGCCGGGCGGGTAGGTCTCGCGCAGCGCCCGGTTGAGCATCGGGTCGTTCGGGTTGGCCTTCTTCTGCAGCTTCTGCCAGGCCTTTGTGTCCGTCGTCGTGGAGTTGCCGGCGAAGGACGTCGGGTCGTACGACGGGTAGGAGGCCAGGGCCAGGATCTTGCCCGTGGACGGCTCCAGGGCGACGACGGCGCCCTTGCCGCCCTGTTTCTTGAGGCCGTTGTAGGCGGCCTTCTGCGCGGCGGCGTCCAGCGTCGTGACGACGTTGCCGCCCTGCTGCTTCTCGCCGGTGAGCATGTCCAGGGTGTTGCGGAAGAACAGCCGGTCGTCGTTGCCGGTGAGGATGCCGTCCTCGATGGACTCCAGCTGGGTCGCGCCGAAGGCCTGCGAGGCGTAGCCGGTGACCGGCGCCCACATGGGGCCGTTCTTGTAGGTGCGCTTGAACTTGTAGTCGCTGCCCGGCGTCTCGGCGGAGCCGGTGATCGGCGTTCCGTCGACGATGATGTTGCCGCGCGGGGAGGCGTAGCGCTCGATGGTGACGCGACGGTTGTTCTTGTCGGTCCTGAGCTCGTCGGCCATGACGTACTGGATCCAGTTGTCGCGGATCAACAGGGCCAGGACGAGCAGGCCGCAGAAGATCGCGATCCGGCGCAGGGGCTTGTTCATGACGGGCGGACCACCTGGGTCATCTCGGCGTCGGGGTTGGCGGCGGGAGCGGGGGCCGGGCGGCGGGCCGTGTCGCTGATTCTCAGCAGGATGCCGATCAGGGCCCAGTTGGCGATCACGGAGGAACCGCCGTACGCCACGAACGGCAGCGTCATACCGGTCAGCGGGATGAGGCCCATGACACCGCCGGCCACGACGAAGACCTGGAGGCCGAAGGCGCCGGACAGGCCGATGGCCAGCAGCTTGCCGAACGGGTCGCGGGCCGCGAGCGCGGTGCGCACACCGCGCTCGATGATCAGGCCGTAGAGCAACAGGATCGCCATGACGCCGGCGAGGCCCAGCTCCTCGCCGAAGGTGGCGAGGATGAAGTCGGAGTTGGCGGCGAAGCCGATGAGGTCGGAGTTCCCCTGCCCGAGGCCGGTACCGAGGGTGCCGCCGGAACCGAAGGCCCACAGGGCCTGCATGGCCTGCTCGGAGTGGACGACGCCGTCCTGGACGCCGGCCCGGCTGAGTTCGAACTCACGCATGGGATCGAGCCAGGCCTGCACACGCGTCTGGATGTGCGGCTCGAAACTCGCCACGCCCACGGCGCCGACCGCGGACATCAGCAGACCGAAGACGATCCAGCTGGTTCGCTCGGTGGCGACATACAGCATGATGACGAACATCCCGAAGAACAGCAGGGATGTACCGAGGTCGGTCTCGAAGACCAGGATGAGGATCGACATCACCCAGACGACGAGGATCGGGCCGAGGTCGCGGCCGCGCGGCAGGTACAGGCCCATGAAGCGACGGCTGGCCAGGGCCAGGGCGTCCCTCTTGACCATGAGGTAACCGGCGAAGAACACCGCGAGGGCGATCTTCGCGAACTCGCCGGGCTGGAGGGTGCCGAGGCCAGGGATCTTGATCCAGATCTTGGCGCCGTAGGTCGGGGCGCTGAGGCCGGGGATCAACGGCATCACGAGCAGGAGCAGGGCCGCGGCCATGGAGATGTAGGTGTAGCGCTGGAGGACCCGGTGGTCCTTGAGGAAGATCAGCACCACCACCAGCAGGGCGACGCCCATCGCCGAGTACAGCAGCTGGCGCGGTGCCGCTTCGACGAAGGTTCTGCTCGCCTGGAGCTTCTCCGACTGGTCCAGCCGCCAGATGGCCACCAGACCGAGCCCGTTCAGCAGGGTGGCCAGCGGCAGCATCAGGGGGTCGGCGTACGGCGCGAACTTCCGGACGACGAGATGGCCGACACCCGCGAGCAGCCCGAGCCCGAGTCCGTAGCTCAGCAGGCCCGGAGGCACCGAGTCGTTCAGGGCCAGGCCGACGTTGGCGTAGGCGAACACCGGGATGACTACGGCGAACACCAGCAGCGCGAGCTCGGTGTTGCGCCGGCTCGGCGCGCCGATGGCGCCGATCGTGGACGTGTGGTGCGTCGGCGAGTGCGACGTATTCGTACCGCTCATCGTGTGACAGGGCCTCTCACGGCTACTGCTTACCGCACAGCGAGACGACCTTCTGCTCTTCCTCCGAGAGGCTGGGGCCGGGGCTGGGAGTGGGTGCGGTCGTGGTCGGGGGCGTGGACTTCTCCGGCGCCGAGGGTGAACCCGACGGGCTGGACGGGTTCGGCGTCGGTGTGGCCTTGGACGTGAAGGAGGCGGGAGTGGTTCCCGTGGTGCCCCCGGCCTCGCCTTCGCCGGTCTTGGAGTTGTTCTGGCTCTCGGCTTCGCGCCGCTGCGCCTGCTTCTTGCACGCGGAGGCCTGCACCGACAGTTCCTGGATCTTCGCCTGGGCGTCCTTCAGACCGCCCTCGGGGATCGTCGCCTCGACCAGCTTCTGCTGGTAGGGCGGCAGGTACTTGAGTTCGATCTCGGGGTGGTCCTTCTCGACCTTCGAGAGCGAGACCCAGGCCAGGTCCTGGCTGATGCCCCGGTACAGCGCGACGTGCTCGTCCTCGGCGCCGACGTAGTACTGGGTCTGCGTCCAGCGGTATCCGCCGTACAGGCCGCCGCCGATGACGGCCAGCGCGAGGACGGTGTAGAGGGATCTCTTCAGCCACCGGCCCTTCTTGCGGGGCTTGGCGAAGTCGTCGTCGCCGTAGTCGAAGCCGCCCGCCGGGATGTAGCCGGTGGTGTCGCCGGAGCCGGGCGGGCCGAACTCGCCGCCCCCGCCCTGGCCGTGCCTCTGACGGCCGAGCCCGGAGGCGCGGCCGGCGGGGGTCTGCATGATGCCGTTGTCGTGCAGCTGGTGCTGGTTCTCCGCGACGGCGCCGACCACCACCGGGGTGTCGGACAGCTGACCGGCGAGGGTGTCGCCGGTGTCCAGGTCGAGGACGTCGGCGATGATGACCGTGATGTTGTCCGGGCCGCCGCCGCGCAGCGCCAGCTCGATCAGGTTCTGGACGGTCTCCTGGGGGCCCTGGTAGCTGGCGAGGGTGTCCTCCAGGGTCTGGTGGGACACCACGCCGGACAGGCCGTCGGAGCAGATCAGGTAGCGGTCGCCGGCGCGGACCTCGCGGATGGACAGGTCGGGCTCGACGTGGTCGCCGGATCCGAGGGCGCGCATCAGCAGCGAGCGCTGCGGGTGCGTGGTGGCCTCCTCCTCGGTGATGCGGCCCTCGTCGACCAGGCGCTGCACCCAGGTGTGGTCCTGGGTGATCTGCGTGAGGACGCCGTCGCGGAGCAGGTAGGCGCGCGAGTCGCCGACGTGGACCAGGCCGAGGCGCTGGCCCGTCCACAGCAGGGCGGTGAGGGTGGTCCCCATGCCCTCCAGCTGGGGGTCGTCCTCGACCATCGAGCGCAACTGGTCGTTGGCGCGCTGCACCGCCGTGCCGAGCGAGGTGAGGAGGTCGGAGCCGGGGACGTCGTCGTCGAGCGCGACGATGGTGGAGATGGCCTCGGAGGAGGCGACCTCACCGGCCGCGGCGCCGCCCATGCCGTCGGCGATGGCGAGCAGGCGCGGGCCGGCGTATCCGGAGTCCTCGTTGCCCTCCCGGATCATGCCCTTGTGCGATCCGGCCGCGAAGCGCAGTGACAGACTCATGCGCACCTCGCCTGTCGGCTCCGGGTACAGCCGGTCGTGTCGAGCCACACTGCCCACCCTCCGGTCGGGAGCGCGCCGGGGGCCGGGGTGGGGCCCGCCGCTGCGTGCTCGCTCCGCTCGCGCCTATCCATGATGTAGCACTACTTCCGCAGCTCGATGACGGTCTTGCCGATGCGGATCGGCGCGCCCAGCGCAATCGGTGTGGGAGTCGTCAGCCGGGACCGGTCCAGGTACGTGCCGTTGGTGGAGCCGAGGTCCTCGACGATCCACTGGCCGTCGCGGTCCGGGTAGATCCTGGCATGGCGGCTGGAGGCGTAGTCGTCGTCCAGCACGATCGTCGAGTCGTGCGCCCGGCCCAGGGTGATGGTCTGGCCCTGGAGCGCGACCGTGGTGCCCGTGAGGGTGCCCTCGGTCACGACCAGCTTGGTGGGGGCGTTACGGCCGCGCCGGCCGCCGGTGGGCTGCTGGCGCTGGGGTGGCGGCGCCTGGCGGGCGGCCTGCTGCTGCCGGCCTGCCTCGCGGCGCGATCCGCGCTGGGTGACGCGCGTACCGAACAGGTCGCTGCGGATGACCTGCACGGCCACGATCACGAACAGCCACAGTACGGCCAGGAAACCCAGCCGCATGACCGTGAGGGTCAGCTCTGACATTGCCCCCGCTTCACCCTTCGGCTTGCCGGTAAATGATGGTGGTGCTGCCCACGACGATCCGCGAGCCGTCGCGGAGCGTAGCGCGGGTGGTGTGCTGCCCGTCCACCACGATGCCGTTGGTGGATCCGAGATCCTGGATCGTCGAGGGCGTTCCGGTCCGGATCTCGCAGTGCCGGCGGGAGACGCCGGGGTCGTCGATCCGCACGTCGGCGTCGGTGCTGCGGCCCAGCACCAGCGTGGCGCGGGAGATCTGATGGCGGGTGCCGTTGATCTCGATCCAGTGGCGGGTTCGTCCGCCGGCGGCCGGGGCGGCCGGGGGCCGCTGGGCGCTCGCGGCGGGCGGGTAACCGTACCCGCCGGGGCGGCCGCCGGGAGGCGGCGAGGCGGGCATGGGCGGGGCGCCGCCGGGCGCGGCGGACGGCGGGTAGCCGTAGCCGCCGGGGCGTCCGCCCGGCGCGGCGGGCGCGGCGCCGCCCCCCGGGCCGCCCTGCTGGCTGCTGGAGGAGGCGAGCGTACGGCTGCGCACCCGGTACAGGCCGGTGTCGAGGTCGTCCGCCTTCTCCAGGTGCACCTTGATCGGGCCCATGAAGGTGTAGCGCTGCTGTTTGGCGTAGTCGCGGACCATGCCGGCGAGCTCGTCGCCGAGCTGGCCCGAGTAAGGGCTGAGCCGCTCGAAGTCCGGGGTGCTCAGCTCGACGATGAAGTCGTTGGGAACGACCGTCCGGTCGCGGTTCCAGATGGTGGCGTTGTTGTCGCACTCACGCTGGAGAGCTCCAGCGATCTCCACGGGCTGGACCTCGGACTTGAACACCTTGGCGAAGGTGCCGTTGACCAGACCTTCGAGACGCTGCTCGAACTTCTTCAGGACTCCCATGGGGCACCTCCTCCGTCGCTGCCGTCCTGTGTACTGCCCTGCGGGCCACTTGCCTGGTACTGCTTACTGATCGTATCCACGCGCCGCTCGATCGGCTGGTTCCCCCTGTCAGCTCCGCCGATGGGTGTCGACGCAGGACGAAGTTCCCTGTGGAGCTCGTCTTCGAACTCCTCCGGTGGTACTGCTGCGCGTGACCGCCTCGCGTATGCCTGGCATGGATCGTAGAGGCGGCCGTGGACCAGTGTCCCGCACCCGACTGTGGACCCGGACCCCCTCCTGCGGAGACGGCGGGTACCGGTACGAGGTTGATACGTGGACCGGTACGCCTGATACGTGGCGGGGACATCGAAGGTTCCGCCGGGTGTCTGCCTGCGGAGATAAGGGATGTGAACCCACCCCTTCCAGCGTGCTAATGTTCTGGGTGTCGGAAGGCGCCCGCCCCAAGGGGCAGACGCCCAGGACGCACCCAATGCGCGGGTGGCGGAATAGGCAGACGCGCTGGATTCAGGTTCCAGTGCCCGCAAGGGCGTGGGGGTTCAACTCCCCCCTCGCGCACCACGGAGCACCGACGAAAGTGCTCTGGTTGCACCGATGGAACGGGCGGCATCGCGATGGCGATGCCGCCCGTTCCTGTTTCTGCGGTGTGATGTCCGTCTCTGGGCATGGGCCGTCGGCGGTCCACGCTCCTGTGTGGATCTTGCTTGAGCAGCTCTCGGGGTGTGCGCTCTGTGAGGAAGGTCTCAGCGCTGGGTGATGTGGTCCTTGGGGGTCCATGTTCGTCAGCCTCGCCAGCTCGGCGACGCTGACGAGGGCGACGCCCTTCAGGTCGGCCTTCACACCCCGCAGGGTGACCGCGCCGCGCACCGCGACGGGGATGTACCGCGAGCAGAGGTCGAGGGTGCGCCTCTACTGCAGGCAGTTCGAGAAGGACGAAGACTCCTCCCGCCGCGATGGCGACGGAGCTCGTGGCGTGGCCCTGGGCGAACCAGCCGGTGAGGACACCGGCCGGCACCTCGATCACCGCGGCCCTCACCGGGGCCGGTCCGGCGATCCCCATGACGATCGCCCCTGAGGAACCGAGCATGGACAAGAACCCGGCGATCACCGGCAGGGGCAGCAGCCCGTCGAGCCGGCCGTCCACCACGGCGACTCCGTAGAGCGGTCCTTCGAGGACGCCGTCAAGGTGGAACGACAGGACAAGGAGGACGCCCCCCGCTGTGCCGAGCCCCAGAAACCAGGCACTCCGCGCACACCGCCCCTCCTTGTCCTTCCCCCGTTGTCGCAGGCATCGTCACACGCGGGCAACGGGTGAGGCATTGCCTGATTCCGGCAATCTTCACGCGGCTGCAATGCCGCACTCCGAACAGTCGGACGGTCGGCGGGCGAAGCGGTGCCGACGCCCTGTGACACCACGTCAGGAACCTGTACCGTTCCCAGCGGTGTGCCGGGAAGTCCGGTCGGTGATCTTGACGGAAGAAGCCGGAGAAGCTTCGCCGAACGGGGGCCCCGACGTGGTGCTCATGACGGTCTTCGGAGTGGTCCTTGGTGCGGTACACGCCCCTGCGCGGCTTCTCCTCCGCCTGATCCGGAGGTGCCGTACGGCATGATCACGTTCCCTCAGCCCGCGTCCGGCGTGCCGCAGTCGGGCCACATGATCGTGTGCGGGGACGACGCGCTCGCGGAGCGGCTGGCCGCCGAAGTCGCCACGGTGTACCGGGAGCGGGTCACTCTGGTCGTACCGCCCTCGCGGCGGTCCGGCGTCACCACCGGAAGGGCGCGCGCCGCCGCGCTGCTCGGCCGGATACAGGCCGCCATGAACCGCACGGAGGACGCGGCCGATTCCGGGGCGACCGGCACAGCCCGCATCGTCGAGACTCCCGTACTCGACGAAGCCGCCCTGGCCGAGGTGGGCGTGCGTGAGGCCGCCGCGCTGGCGCTCGTGCATGACGACGACGAGACCAACATCCGCGCCGCGCTGGCCGCCCGCCGTCTCAACCCCCGGCTGCGCCTGGTCATCCGTCTCTACAACCGCAAGCTCGGACAGCACCTGGAAGAACTCCTCGACCAGGCCGCCACCCTCGCCGTCCCCGGCCTGGACCCCGAGGCCCTGGACACCTCCACCACCGTTCTGTCGGACGCCGACACCGCGGCACCCGCACTCGCGGCCACCGCCGTCGCGGGCACCAGCAAGGTCGTCCAGGCCGACGGCCTGCTCCTGCGTGCCGTGGAACGCACTCCACCCGGTCACGGCCGGGTGGCCGATCCAGGCCTGTGCACCCTGGCGCTGCTGTCGTCGACCACCAACGACCCGGCCGGAGCGGAGGGTTCGGACGCCAGCGGCCGGGAGGCGCCGATTCTCCTCCCGGACGACGACACGGTCGCGGGCGCCACCGGGCGCGGCACGGTGGTCCTCGAAACCGTCACGCACACAGCTTCCGGTTCCGCACCTCGACGGCTGGCGGCGCGTGGACTGCCGCTGGGCTCGCTGTTCTCGCGCCGGCTGCGCTGGTCACTGGCCGGGCTCCTGGGCTGCGTCCTGGGGGTGGCCGTCGCGACCTGGCTGACCACCGAGCACCACCCGCTGCACGCCGCCTACCTCACCTTGCTCGACCTGTTCGCGATCGGCGACCCGGCCCTCGACGAGCCCACCGCGCGTCAGGTGCTCCAGCTCCTCGCCGGACTGGCCGGTCTGCTGCTGATGCCCGTCCTGCTCGCGGCCGTGCTGGAGGCGCTGGGCACGTTCCGCACGGCATCCGCGCTGCGCCGGCCGCCCCGTGGCCTGTCCGGCCACGTCGTCCTGGTCGGCCTGGGCAAGGTCGGCACCCGGGTGCTGGCCCGTCTGCGGGAGCTCGACATTCCCGTGGTGTGCGTCGAGGAGGACCCGGATGCGCGCGGCATCCCGCTCGCACGCCGACTGCGCGTCCCCACCGTCCTCGGCGACGCCACCCAGGAGGGCGTGCTGGAGGCCGCAAAGATCCACCGCGCGCACTCCCTGCTGGCCCTCACCAGCCACGACACCACCAACCTCGAGTCCGTCCTGTACGCACGCTCCGTCAAACCGGACCTGCGGGTGGCCCTGCGCCTGTACGACGACGCCTTCGCCACCGCTGTCTACCGCACCCTGCGCACCGCCCACCCGCGCGCCCTCACCCGCAGCCGCAGTGTCTCCACTCTCGCTGCCCCCGCCTTCGCCGGGGCGATGATGGGCCGCCAGGTCCTCGGGGCCATACCCGTCGAACGCCGCGTCCTGCTCTTCGCCGCCCTCACTGTCGCCGGGCACCCGCAGTTGGAAGGGCGCACCATCGCCGAGACGTTCCGTCCGGGCAAGTGGCGCGTTCTGGCGCTGGACACGGCGGAACCGGGCGAGCGACTGCCGGACCTCGCCGCCACACCGGCGCACCACGGTGCCGACCGTCCCGGCGGACTCGTATGGGACCTGCACTCCGGCTATGTCCTGCGGCCCGAGGACCGCGTGGTACTCGCCGCGACGCGCCACGGCCTGGCCGAACTCCTCGGCCGTCCGTCACGGATGGGGGTGCGAACCACTGACGCCTAGGCCCCTTCTCGGCCGGGGTGATGAGGCGTCGTCGAGGGGCAACCACTGAGTGCCGACGCCATTTCGGTGTCCGGACATGGTGGAGACCCGGCGCGGTGGTCGGGTTCCCGCGTCCGCTCCGGCCGGCCGCGCGACTGCAGCAGCCCGGCTCTGTTCACCGCTCGGGGGACCGCCCCAGGCTCTTGATCTTCTCGAACGGATAGGCCCCCACGATCACCACGGCCAGGCCGTAGAGGGCGAGGGCCACAAGTCCCCAGGTGCGGACCGTTCGGCCACCGTCGCTCATGATGACCGTGCCGATCGGCACCAACGGGGCGAAGCTGAGCACCGCGGCCCCGGTGCACCAGAAGGCCACCAGGTCGTTCGCCCGTTTCCTCAGCCCCGGGTCGGACTTCACCTCCGCAGGGACCTCGTACCCGTCGGACCGGTCACAGACCGTGCCGCGGTACCCGGTGCGTGCGGCCAGCGAACTGGCCACGCCCAGCAGGAGGAAACAACCGAAGATGAAGACGTAGGCCATGGGTGCCCCAGGGTTCGCGCGGTGCCGAGCAACTTCAGTGGATGTACTTGACGATGAAGGCGATCACCATGTTGACGGCCTTGTTCTTGACCCAGCCCGGCAGGAACTTCCAGTGGGGTGCCGGCACCGTCGGCACGGGCGGCATCGATCAGATGCCGCCCGTTCTTCGTGTGGGTGCGGGTGGCGGTCGCCCTGGGGCGCCTCGGGTCCCCGTTGGGTGAGGAAGCGCTCAGGTCCGGTCGGTCCGGCCGTCCCCCAGCGTCCGACCCGGGGTGAAGCGTTCCCGTACGACCGGGGTGTCGAGGAGGCGGGCCGGGTAGCCCGGGCCGGTGCGGGCGGTCATGTCACGCTGGCGCAGCGGCTCGCCGCAGGCGGAGCAGACGACCCGGGCCTCGGTGTCGTGGCCGCACGGGATGTGGTGCAGGACCACCGGGGCACCCTCGTCGCCGGCCAGCCAGCGGTCCCCCCAGGCGTTGATCGCGGCGATGACGCCGAAGAAGTCGCGGCCCTTGTCCGTCGGCAGGTACTCGTGGCGCACCGGGTCGCTCTGGTAGGCGCGCCGCCGCAGCAGGCCCTCGGCCTCCAGGCGCCGCAGTCGGTCGGTGAGGGTGTTGCGGGCGATGCCGAGCGTGCCGATGAAGCCGTCGAAGCGGGTTTCGCCGTAGAAGACCTCGCGCAGCACCAGCAGGGTCCAGGCGTCGCCCAGGATGTCGGCGGTGCGGGCGATCGAGCAGGGCCAGCCGCCGAACGAGGTCCGTCTCATGGCCTCCACTGTAGGGGGCCCTTCCCTGGTTGGTCTCATGATGAGATCGACCCGGGCGGAGGGCCTACTCGCGCACCCCGGCCAGGATCGCCGGGCGGCGGCGCAGGGCGAGGGCGGCGGGGACCGTCGCGGTGGCCACGGCCAGCAGGGCGCAGACGCCCGCCGTCGTGCCGAGGGCCTCCCACGGGAGGGTGAGGGTGGGCCGCACCGACAGCAGGGCGAGGGCGCTCCACAGGCCGGCCAGGTTGACGCAGGTGACCAGCACGCCGAGGAGCGCGCCGGCCGTGACCGCCGTCAGGGCCTCGGCGCCGGTCAACCGCAGCAGCTGCCACCGGGTGGCTCCGGCCAGCCGCAGCACGGCCAGGTCGCGGACCCGGTCGGAAGCCGCCATGACCGTGGTGTTGACCACGGAGATGCCCGTGTAGAGCAGGGCGATGCCGAGGACCAGGAGGAGGCCGAGGCGGGTGGTGCGGTTGGTGTCGGGGTGGGTGGCGCGGAGCCACGCCTCCCGGGCGAGGACCCGGCCGCCCCCCGCGCCGAGCGCCTCGCGCAGGGCCGGGGCCACGCTGGCCGGGGCCGTGCCGTCCTCGACCGCCACGTCCACGCGGTCGACCCTGGCGCCGGGGGCGTTGCGCGGGGTGACATAGACGCCGTTGCCGCCGGTGCCGGTGGGCATCACCGCGGCGACGCGGAGGGTGCGCGGCGTCCCGTCACCGAGCCACACCTCGACCCGGTCGCCCACCCGGTGCCGCCGCCACTCCTCGTTGACGATGATCGAGTCGTCGTCGAGGTCGCCCGGTCCGCCCGCCACGAGCGGCAGGCGCGTGGTGGCCGCGAGGGCGCCGGGGGTCGCGGCGCGGGCCTCGGAGCGGATCAGGGCCACGCCGTCTTCGAGGACGTGGACGGCTGTCGAGGACGTCGGGGAGACCCGCGCCCCCGGTACCGCACGCAGTCTGCGCAGGGTGTCCGCGTCGAAGCCCGCTCCGGCCGCCGGGGTGACGATGAAGGCGGCGGTGGTGCGGTCCCTCGTCTCGGTGGCCTTCGCCTGCCGCAGGGTCGCGGTGGCACCGAGGAGAGAACCGGCGAGCGCGACCGTCACCAGGACGGGGGCCGCGAGCGCGGCGGTCCGGCGGACTCCGGTGGCCGTGTTCTCCCGGACCAGCAGGCCCACGGCCGAGGGGAGGCAGGTCAGCAGCCGCGTCAGAGGGCGCAGCACGAGGGGCGCGAGCAGGGCGGTCGCGGTGATCAGCAGCATGGGGCGGCTGATGTACGTCTTGCGGTGGAGCAGGTCGGACGGATCGCCGACGAGGGAGAGGGCCGTCAGCACGGCAGCCGTGAGCAGGAGGGCCGCGCCGCACAGCAGGCGGCCCCGGGTCAGGGGCCCGCTGTCCATGACCGCTTCGCGCAGGGCCTCGGTGGGGGCGGTGCGGCCTGCTCGCCATGAGGCCGCGCTTGCCCCGGACAGGGCGACGAGCAGGCCCGTCCAGAAGGCCGCGTGGTACGGCCAGGTGTGCTCCCCGACGGTGAACCAGGCGGGGGCGAGGCCCTCGTCGACCAGCCGGGCCGCCAGCAGCGGTGCCCCCCGGGCGCCCAGCGCGCAGCCGGTGGCCGAGGCGAGGACGCCGACGGCGAGGGCCTCCGCGAGGACGCTCCGGCGGATCTGGGCCGGGGCGGCCCCGGCGGTGCGCAGCAGGGCGAACTCCTTGCGGCGCTGGGCGACCGCGAAGGCGAAGGTCGACGCGACGACGAAGATTGACACGAAGGCGGTGACGCCGCCGGCGGTGCCGAGCAGGGCGTTCATCGCGGTGAGCGCCTCGCGGTCCCGGCCGGGGTCGGCGTCGGCGAGGCGACGCGCGTCGCCGGTGAGGACCCGGGCGCTGTCGCCGACCGCCTTCCGCACGGACGCCGGATCGGCATGCACGACCAGTTGGGCTGTGGAGCTCCCCAGCCGGGCGGCACGGGCGTCCGTGAAGAAGACGGCGTTCTCGAAGCCGCGCGGGGTGAGGGTGCCGACGACGCGTACGGTGCCGTGGCCGGTGCGGATCCGCTGGCCGGGGTGCGCCCAGTCGCCGGTGACGACGGCCTCGTCGACCGTGCGCGGTGCCCGGCCGGTGGCGAGGTCGTAGGGGGCGTACGCGGCGGTGGACCAGGGGTGGCCCACCAGGTCGGCGGGCCCTCCCTCGGCCCGGACGGGGAACGAGCGGTCCTCGACGACCGGGCCCAGTCGCCGCAGCAGCGCGACGGTCGTGTCCGGCACGGGGCGCGGGTGGGCGAGGGGGGATGCACGGGCGCCGAGCGGGGTCGGTACGCGCAGGGTGTCCAGGCCCTTGACCACGACCGGGGCGGCCGCGAAGCGCTCGGGGCCCCGCTCCGGCGCGGTGATCGTCGAGGCCAGGGCCAGGCCCATCATGGTGAGCAGGGCCACGCCCAGGCAGAGTGCGACGAAGCTGCCGGTGAAGGCGGTCCAGCGGGTGCGCAGGGTGCGCAGGGTGACGCTCAGCACGGCAGGGCCTCCAGACGGGTCATGCGGGTGGCGATGGTGTCGGCGCCGGCGCCGGTCAATTCCCCGCTCACGCGCCCGTCGACGAGGAAGACCACACGGTCGGCGTACGCGGCGGCCACCGGGTCGTGCGTGACCATGACGACCGTCTGGCCCTCGCGGTCGACCATGCCGCGCAGCAGTCCGAGCACCTCGCGGCCGGTCCGGGTGTCCAGGGCGCCGGTCGGTTCGTCGCCGAACAGCACATCGGGCCGGGTGATCAACGCGCGGGCCAGGGCGACGCGTTGCTGCTGGCCGCCGGAGAGCTGGGACGGTCTGTGCCGGGCCCGGTCCGCGAGACCGACCTGCCCCAACGCCTGGCGTACCCGGGCCGCCGGGACGCGGTGGCCGGCCAGGCGCAGGGGCAGGGCCACGTTCTGCTCGGCGGTCAGTGAGGGCAGCAGGTTGAACGCCTGGAAGACGAACCCGACGCGCTCGCGCCGCAGCAGGGTCAGCCGGCGTTCGCTCAGCCCGGTCAGCCCGGTGCCGCCCACGGTGACGGATCCGGAGGTGGGCCGGTCCAGGCCGGCCGCGCACTGGAGCAGCGTCGACTTGCCGGAGCCGGAGGGCCCCATGACGGCGGTGAAGGTCCCGGCCGGGAACGCGAGCGAGACTCCGCCGAGTGCGGTCACGGACCCGTACGTCCTGGTGACGGCGTCGAGCCGGACGGCGTCATGTGTCGTGGGTTCCCCCTGGTGTCGGCGTCGCTTCACGAAATCGCGCGGGGGTGGGCCGGCGCAGTGCGGCGGGGCCTAGACCCGGGGTAGGGCCAGGCATACCCCCGGGCCTCCGGCAGAGCCCATGGCCGGGGGCGCGGCCCGCTTCTACGGTGATCCCCATGCGTCCTCGGAATGTGTGGCAGGCCCTGTCCCGCCCCGGCTACCTGCTGTCGGCGTGGCCGTGGCGGTCGGCCGGATACCTGCTCACCGGCGCGGTGACCGGTGCCGTCGTGCTCGTGGGGATCGTGCTGTCGGCGGCGGCCGGCGGGGTGCTGGCACTCGCGCTGGTGGGGTTGCCGTTGCTGCTCGGGACCGCTCTGGTGGGCATTCCGGTGGCGGCGGTGGAGCGGGCGCGGCTGCGGCTGGTCGACGCGGAGCCGGTGCCCGACCCGCACCGGGCGCCCGGGGAGCCGGGGCTGCGGGCCTGGCTGTCGACCCGGCTGCGGGAGCGGGCCACCTGGCGGGAGCTGGGCCACGCCCTGCTGTTCGCGGGGCTGTTGTGGCCGGTCGACGCCCTCGCGTTCACCGTCCTCCTGCTGGGGCCGCTCTCCGTGGTGGCGACCCCGCTGCTCATGGCCGCCCTCGGCGAGGCGAAGGTCCTCAAGGTGTGGCCGGTCACCACCTGGCCCGCCGCCGTCGGGTGGGCGGCCCTCGGGCTGGTCCTGCTCGCGCTGGGCGCCTGTCTGCTGGGCGTGGTGGCCGGGGCCCGGGCCGGGCTGGTCCGGCTGCTGATCGCGCCGCAGGAGACCGATCTCGGGGCCCGGGTGGTCGAACTGGCGCGGTCCCGGGTGCGGTTGGTGGACGCCTTCGAGGCCGAGCGGCGCCGCATCGAGCGCGATCTGCACGACGGGGCGCAGCAGCGGCTCGTCGCCCTGACGATGACGCTCGGGCTGGCCCGTCTCGACGCCCCGCCCGGACTGCTCGCCGACCGGCTCGCCACGGCGCACCAGGAGGCGGGCGCGGCCCTCGCGGAACTGCGCGAGCTCATCCACGGCATCCACCCCAAGGTCCTCGCCGACTACGGCCTCGAAGCCGCCGTCGCCGACGCCGCGGACCGCTCGGCCGTTCCGGTGGACGTCGACCTGGACCTGCCGGGGCGGCTCTCCCCGGCGGTCGAGGCCGCCGCCTACTTCGTGGTGTGCGAGGCGCTCGCCAACGTGGGCCGGCACAGCGGCGCGAGCCGGGCCGAGGTGAGCGGCGGGCACCGCGACGGGCGGCTGCTGCTGCGGATACGCGACGACGGGCGCGGTGGGGCGCGGGCCGGGGAGGGCAGTGGGCTGACCGGGCTCGCCGACCGGGTGTCGGTGCTCGATGGCAGACTCTCCCTGTCCAGTCCGCCCGGCGGACCGACCCTGCTGCGGGTGGAGATCCCCTGTGACCCTGCGAGTTGAGCGGCCGCTGCGGGTCGTCCTGGCGGAGGACAGCGTGCTGCTCAGGGACGGGCTCGTCGGACTGTTCACACGCTGTGGGCACACGGTCCTCGCGGCCGTGGGGGACGCCGAGGCCCTGGTGGCGGCCGTCGGGGAGCACGACCCGGACGTGGTCGTCACGGACGTGCGGATGCCGCCCGGCTTCCAGGACGAGGGCCTGCACGCGGCCGTGCGGCTGCGCGAGGAGCGGCCCACGCTGCCCGTGCTGGTCCTCAGCCAGTACGTGCAACGCCGCTACGCGGCCGAGCTGCTGGACTCCGGGGACGGCACGGGCATCGGCTATCTGCTCAAGGACCGCGTCGGCCAGGTCGAGGAGTTCGTCGAGGCGCTCGGGAAGGTGGCGGACGGCGGCACGGTCGTCGACCCCGAGGTCGTACGGCAGTTGCTGCGCCGCCGCCGCGACCCGCTGGAGCGGCTCACCCCACGCGAGCGGGAGGTGCTGGCGCTGATCGCCGAGGGCAGGTCCAACAGCGCGATCGCCCGTGAACTGGTCGTCTCCGAGGCGGCCGTGGGCAAGCACGTCACCGGCATCCTCACCAAGCTGGACCTGCCTCCGGCGGACGCGACCCACCGCCGGGTGCTGGCCGTGCTGGCGTATCTGCGCGCCTAGCAGGTGTCCGCAAGGCGCCGCTGTCGTCGTGGACGTGTTGGAGGTAACCAGCGAGTTGGTCTTCTCGCGTTGCCACCGGAGCCCTGCGGGGGAGCCACGGGTGGCCGAACAGGTCCGGGCCGTCCGGACCCGTCTCGCGCTGCGGTGGCCACCCGCCCCTGGCCAACAGTGGGTGAAGCAGTGGCCAAAACAAACCGGTTGGCAAGTTTCGCCGTCGGCCGGATCGCACCATGGTCCCCCAGCCTCTGGACCGAGGAGCGATGAGTCATGGCACAGCAGGCCTGTCCCTTCCTGTCGATCGACCCGTCCGGTCAGGACCTCTACGGCGAGATATCCCGGATCCGTGCCCGGGGCCCGGCCGTGGAGGTCGAACTCCCCGGCGGTGTGAAGGCGTGGTGGATCACCGGCCTGGAGCTGAACAAGCGGCTCCTGGCCGGCCCCGAGACGAGCAAGGACGCCTACCAGCACTGGCCGGCCTGGATCAACGGCGACATCTCCCGCACCTGGCCGCTGGCCATCTGGGTTTCGGTGCGCAACATGGTCACCGCCTACGGATCCGACCACAGCCGGCTGCGCAAGCCCATGGCCGCCGCCTTCACCAAACGCCGGGTCGACGCGCTGCTGCCGCGCGTCCAGGAGATCGTCGACCGGGCGCTCGACGCCCTGGAGGACGTCCCGGAGGGCGAAGTCGTCGACCTGCGGGCTGGGTTCGCGGCGCCGATCCCGCACGAGGTGGTGTGCGAACTCTTCGGCGTACCGGCCGGCGAGGACGGCCCGCGCGCCGCCCTCTACCGCATCATCAACCGCTTCTTCGACACGGCGATCACCCTGGAGGACGCCCAGGCCAACGCCGTCGACCTCTACGGCACGCTGACCGCGTTCCTCCAGCACAAGCGGGAGCACCCGGCCGACGACCTGACGACGGCGCTCATCGCCGCACGGGACGAAGGCGGCCTCAGCGAACAGGAGTTGATGGACAACCTGATCCTGCTGCTCACCGCCGGTTTCGAGACGACCGTCAACCTCATCGACAACACCGCGCACAGCCTGCTCGCCCACCCCGACCAGCTCGACCTCGTCCGCTCCGGGCGGGTGACCTGGGGGGACGCCCTGGAGGAGTCGCTGCGCTTCGAGGCACCGGGCGCCATGTCGGGCTTGCGCTACGCCGTCGAGGACATCGAGATCGAGCCGGGCCTGACCATCCCCAAGGGCGACCCGCTCGTGGTCTCCTTCGCCGGTGCCGGGCGCGACCCCGAGCGGCACGGGCCGGACGCCGAACGGTTCGACGTCACGCGCACCACCAGCCGCGACCACGTCTCCTTCGGTCACGGCGTGCACCACTGCCTGGGCCGGCCCCTGGCCATGGCCGAGGCGACCGTGGCATTGACGTCGCTGTTCGCGCGCTTCCCGCGACTGGCCCTGGCCGACCCGTCGCAGCCGCCGAAGCGGCTTCGCTCCATCATCTCCACCGGCCACGAGGAGCTGCCGGTGCTGCTGCACGGCCGGGGCCCGGGCCCCCGTCCGGAGGAAGCGGAGGCGATCAGGAAACCCGGCCCTGGAGGAACGCGCGGTACCAGGGCGCCGCGAGGCTGAACGCTGCCCCGAACCCCTCGCCGGGCGAGCAGTCGACGTCCTTCCAGAACGCGTCGTCCACGAACCAGTGGTCGACCGTGAGCATGCCGAGATGATGGAGGGCGAGCGGGGACCCGGCAGCCCGGTCCAGGGCGGTGGCGACGTCCACGGCCGCACCGCCGCCGGGCTCGCCCAACTCCCGCCCCACGGCGGCCAGCAGGTCGGGAACCGCCACCGGCTCGGGGTGGCCGACGTGGCGCACACCGCCGCCCGGTGCCGGGGAGAGGGCGGCGGCCACCACGGCACGGCCCAGGGTGTCGACGTCGATCATCGACTGGAGCGCCTCGCAGCCGGTGAGGGTGGCCGACAGCTCGTTCATCAGCCACACCAGCCCGGGGATCACCCAGCGGTCGCCCTCGCCGTACACGAGGTGGGGACGCAGCACCAGACCGCCGGCGTCGAGGACGTGCCGTTCGGCGGTGGCCCGGGTGCGGCTGGTGGGCGACGCGGGCGCGATCGGCACCTCCCCGGGGCGCACGCCGGGGAACGGGCCCCGACCGAGGACGGCGGCCGTGCTGACGTACACGATCCGGCGCACTCCGGCGCGCAGGGCCTCCTCGACCAGGGCCCGGGTGCCGTGGTCGTTGACCGCCTGGACGGTCTCCGCGGCGCCGCCGATTCGGGAGGCGCAGTGCACCAGGACGTCGGTGTCGGCGCACGCGCCGCGCAGGGAGGGCGGAGCGCAGAGGTCGCCGTGGACGTATGCGGGGCCGGGCGGTGCGTGCCGGGACAACAGGCGGACGTGGACGTCCGGTCGCCGCCGGGCCGTGGCGGCGACCCGGCCGCCCACGAAGCCGCTCGCGCCCGTGATCAGAAGGTTGACCGTCACGACAGGGACCGTACCGGCGCCGGACGGGCGCAGGTCAGGGTGGCGGTGAAGACGGACTCGCCGTCCTGCCGCCCCGCCACCCGGACGGTCGTCTCGCCGGGGTGTTCGGTGAGTACCTCGGTCTCTATCCGGCAGGGGCCGTGCAGTTCGGCGTACCGGGTGAAGCCGGCCGTCATGGTGCTCGGCAGGAAGGGGCGCAGACCGGACGCGGCGGTCGCGGCCTGGCGGGCCGCCTCGAACAGGACCATGCCGGGGACGTGGTCGTTGGTTCGCTGGAAGAGGACCGGGTGGCCGGTGTCGACGCGCAGGTGCCAGACGCCGGGCTGTTCGGTGGGGGCGAGGACGACGTCCTCCGGGCGGGCTCGTCCCGCGGTCCGCGGCGGTATGCCGGGCAGCAGCGGCACCGGCGTGTCCGGGGCGTCCAGCTTCGCCGCCCGCAGGCGCCGGTAGGCGCGCGACGAGGTGCAGCCGGTGCTGCCGGTGCCGCGGGCGACGAACCGTCCCGCGCGCCGGAACTCCATCGTGGTCCGCATGCTGTGCAGGCCGCGACCGCGGCGGCGGATCTCGGAGCACACGACGTCGACCTCGACCGGTTCGGTGGCGTCCGCCAGCAGCAGCGCGGACGGGTCGACGCGGACCGTCAGGTCCCACATGACGAAATGGGTGTCGGCGGGGGCGCCGAACTCGGCGTGCGCCAGCACCAGCGAGGCCTGCCGCAACGTTTCGCCCACGATCATCGGGTCCTGGTGCCGGTCGTCCACGGGGCCGAAGAAGGAGTGGTCGGCCGGCCAGTGCGCGGTGAACCGGAAACGCGTGTCGGAGATTCGGGTCCACCGGGCGGGGAAGACGTCCGTCTCTCTGGTGCGGTGGGCGAGTTCCTTGGTGACGGGGGTGTGGGAGTGGGGGGCGAGGTGTTCGGCGACGGAGGAGGGTGGCGCCGGCGGCGACGACGGCGCCGGTTCCGCGGCGACCGGGGGCGACACCGCGGGGTTCGCGGCGGCGGTGGTCGGTGACGCGGGTTCCTCGGCGGTGGGGGCCGGTGACGCGGGTTCCTCGGCGACCGCGGGCGACACCGCGGGGTTCGCGGCGGTGGTGGTCGGTGATGCGGGTTCCTCGGCGGTGGGGGCCGGTGATGGAGGTTGCTCGACGACTGCGGGCGACACCGCGGGTTCCACGGCGGTGGGGGCCGGTGACGCGGGTTGCCCGGCGGCGGTGGCCTGTGATGCGGGTTCCTCGGGGGCGGGACGCGGTGGCGCGATCCCCCGGTGCACCACGGCATGTGGCGGGTTCTCGACGGTCGTAGCGGTTTCGTTTGCCGGACGGCCCCCGCGTCCGGTCTGATCGTCCGTGAGTGCGCTCAATGGCCCTGTCTCCGGCATGAGAACCCCCAGGATCGGCTGCCTGACCGCGGTCGACGCCTGACTAAGATACGGACGAACCGGTTATTTCCAAAGTGCGACAAAGCACTGGGACAGGCTCTCGCGCCCTCGCCACGCAGCGACTTCACAGGCATCGACGGAGATCAGGAGGCACCCGATGGCGCGACAGGAGCGCGCGATCCGCACGCGGCGGACCATCCTGGAGGCGGCAGCGGCCGTCTTCGACGAACGCGGCTACACCTCGGCGACCATCGGCGAGATCCTGGACCGGGCCGGCGTCACCAAGGGCGCGCTGTACTTCCACTTCGGCTCCAAGGAGGAACTGGCGGTCGGGGTGTTCGAGGAGCAGCTCGCGATCACGCTCCCGCCGCAGTCCAGCAAGCTCCAGGACCTCGTCGACTCCGGTCTGGTCATGGCGCGCCGGCTGCGGTCCGAGCCGCTGGTGCGGGCCAGTGTGGGACTCGCCCTCGACCAGGGGGCGAGGGACCTCGACCGTACCCCTGCCTTCCAGATGTGGGTCGACCAGAACGTGCAGCTGCTGGGCGAGGCGAAGACGCGGGGCGAACTGCTCCAGCACGTCGACGTGGAGGAGACGGCGGAACTGCTGGTCGGCAGCTTCTCCGGGGTGCAGTTGCTCTCCCAGCTGCGCTGCCAGCGGCGGGATCTGGAACGCCGTGTCGTCGTGCTGTTCGAGCACTTCCTGCCCAGCATCACCGTGCCCGCGGTGCTGGCCCGGCTCGACATCACGGTGGACCGGGCCGAGAAGGTGCTCGCGCAGGTGCGGGCGGAGGAGGAAGCGGCGGTGGCCGTGGAGACCTCCGTGCCCTCGGGGGCGTAGCGCGCCCCGCCGCACGGGCCCGGCGCGGTTGCCCACAGCTGTGGAGTTGTCCACAGGGTCTGACGCGTTTGCGCCGCCGGTTGTACGGTCGGCACGAGTTGATGTTCGTGCGCGTGCGGGGGAGGCGGTCGGGATGACCAGGGCTGGATCTCAGAACGAGGGCGGGACCACGGCGGGGGACGGGGCGCCGCGTCGGCTGCCCCGGGTGCGCGGGTTCGCCGCATGGCCGGCCGAGGGCTCGCCCAAGGACGAGGGCAAGGCGCTGCGCAAGCGGATCCCGCGTAGCGCGCACGCCACGCTCGACCTGGACGCGTCCCGGCCCGACGCGGTGAGCGCGGTCGAGGAGTCGGGCCGCGGGCGACTGCCCGAGCTGGCCCCGATCAGGGTCGGCCGCATGACCGCCACCCCCTTCGCGTTCCTGCGCGGCGCGGCGGGCCTCATGGCCCACGACCTCGCGCGCACGCCCATGACCCGGATCCGGGCCCAGATCTGCGGCGACGCCCACGCGGCCAATTTCGGCCTGTACGGCGACGCGCGCGGCGGACTGGTCATCGACCTGAACGACTTCGACGAAACGGTCCCCGGCCCCTGGGAGTGGGACCTCAAGCGGCTCGTGACCTCCCTGGTGCTCGCGGGCCGGGTGGCGGGCGCCGACGAGGACCAGTGCCGCAAGGCGGCGTACGACGCGGCCGGTGCCTACCGCAGGACCATGCGGCTGCTGTCCAGACTCCCGGTGCTGGACGCGTGGAACGCCATCGCGGACGAGGAGCTCGTCTCCCACGCGGACGCCCATGATCTGCTCGGCACGCTGGAGCGGGTCTCCGAGAAGGCCCGCCACAACACGAGCGGCCGTTTCGCGGCCAAGTCGACCGAGGCCACCGAGGACGGCGGGCGCCGCTTCGTCGACGCCCCGCCGGTGCTGCGGCGCGTCCCGGACGCGGAGGCCGCGGTGGTGGCGGCGTCCCTGGAGGAGTACGTCGGCACCCTTCAGGAGGACCGCCTGCCGCTCCTCGCCCGGCACGCGGTGCAGGACGTGGCCTTCCGCGTCGTCGGCACGGGCAGCGTCGGCACCCGGTCCTACGTCGTGCTGCTCCTGGACCACCGGGGCGAGCCGCTGGTGCTGCAGGTGAAGGAGGCGCGGGCGTCGGCGCTGGTACCGCATCTGACGACGGCCGGCTTCGAGGTGCCGGACGCCGGTCACGAAGGCCGGCGGGTCGTGCTGGGCCAGAAGCGGATGCAGGTCGTGAGCGACAGTCTGCTGGGCTGGACCACGGTCGACGGCTTCGACTTCCAGGTCCGCCAGTTCCGCAACCGCAAGGGCAGCGTCGACCCGGCCGCCCTCGCCCCCGACCAGATGGACGACTACGGCCGCATGACCGGCGCGCTCCTGGCCCGCGCCCACGCGCACAGCGCCGATCCGCGGCTCATCGCCGGGTACTGCGGGAAGAACGAGGAGCTGGACGAGGCGATGGCGGTCTTCGCGGTGGCGTACGCGGACCGGACCGAAGCGGATCACGCGGAACTGGTGGCCGGGGTGAAGGCGGGGAAGGTAGCGGCGGAGATGGGGGTGTAGGGCGGCCGGGACGGGGGGTGCAGGGGTGAAGGGGTGCGCCGGCCGGCCGGGCGGGGCCCTCGGCGGCCCAGGTCTGCCGCTCCCCCCTCGGCTGCCGGGCAGGCGCTGTGCTGGGGGTGTCCGTGGTGCTCGGTCGGTTGCCGGGGGTGTCTGTGTTGCTCGGTCGGCTGTCGGGCGGGCGCTGTGCCGGGGTGTCCGTCGCCAGGTCGGTCGCGGCGCCGGGGTACGGGGGCGTCACGGCCTTGTCCTCCGGGGCGAGGCCCCAGGAGGTTCGTCACCTAGGCTGGTCGGGTGACGACCCCGGAAGCTGAGCAGGATGGCGGCGACGCCGCACGGCCGGAGGCGCGGCTGGAGCGGGCCGTGCGAGCCGCCGAGCAGGCGTTGATCGAGTACGAGATCGCGGTGGAGACCTTCCGCGTCGAGGTCGAGAACTTCTCCCGGCTGCACGAGCAGAAGCTCGGCCCGCTGTACGCGCGGCTGGAGGAGCTGGACGCCCGGATCCTCGAAGCCAGAGCCGCCCGCAGCGGCGACCCCGCCGACCGGCAGCGGGCCGAGGAGGCCAGGGCGCGCCTCGCCCCCATCCCCGGCGTCGAGGAACTGCTGCACGGCTGGATGGACGGCAGCGGTCTGTTCCCGGAGGCCTCGGCGATGCTCACGGATCAGCCGGTCCGGCCCCCGCAGCGGGTCCGCCCCAGCGAGGAGGCCCGCAGGCTCTACCGCGACCTCGCCCGCAAGGCCCACCCGGACCTGGCGCAGGAGGAGAAGGAGCGCCAGCGGCGCGAGGAGTTCATCACGCGGGTCAACGCCGCCTACGCCCGGGGCGACGAGGCGGAGCTGCGCGAGCTCGCCGAGGAGTGGGCCAGGGGACCCGAGCTGAAGCGGGGCCCGAGCCGCGCCGAGGAGCTGTATACCCGCCTCGAATGGCTCGCCCAGCGCAAGGAGCTGCTCGCCCTGCTCGCCGGGGAACTGGAGGACAGCGCCATCGGCCACATGCTCCAACTGGCGCCGGACGACCCGGACCGCCTCCTGGACGAGATCGGGCAAGGATTGCTCGCCCAGGTCACCGAGCGCGAGGCGGAGCTGGCCGCGCTGCTCGGTGAGGGCGCGGGCGAGAGCTGAGGCGAGGGCGGAGCCGGGGCCGGGCCGTGCCCCGCCCGGTGTTCGGGCCGGTTCCGGTAGCGTCGGACGCATGAGTTTTGGAGCTGGTGTGCCCACGGTCGCGGTCGCGGACCTCAAGGACGGCGACTTCCTGCTGGACGTCCGGGAGGACGACGAGTGGAAGGCCGGTCACGCCGAAGGGGCGCTGCACATCCCGATCAGCGAGTTCGTCGCCCGCTACGGCGAGCTGACCGAGGCCGCCCCGCAGGACGGCCGGGTCCATGTGATCTGCCGTTCGGGCGGCCGCAGCGCCCAGGTCACGATGTATCTGGCCCAGCAGGGCATCGACGCGGTGAATGTCGACGGCGGCATGCAGGTGTGGGAGGCGGCCGGGCGTCCCGTCGTGACGGACGACGGGCAACAGGGGTTCGTCCTCTAGACCCGCCTGTTCCGGAGACCCGCCTGTTCAGGACTCGCCCGTTGCGTCAGGCCGGCGGGTGGGCGGCCAGCAGGTCGCCCAGGGCCTCCTCGTGTGCCGCCGCCGGGCCGAGTGACAGTTCCAGGTGCTTGGCCCAGGCGTGGTACCGGTGCAGGGGGTAGTCGACGTCGGCGCCGAACCCGCCGTGCAGATGCTGCGCGGTCTGCACGACCCGGCGGACGCCCTCCGATGCCCAGATCTTGGCGACGGCCACGTCACCGGCCGCCGGCAGGCCACCGGGTGCCCCGGAGGCGATCCGCCACGCAGCCTGCCACAGGGTGGCCTCCATCGCGCGCAGGTCGATGTAGCGGTCGGCGGCCTGCACGGCGACGGCCTGGAAGGTGGCGATCGGGAACCCGAACTGCTCCCGCTCGCTCGTGTACTGCCCGGTCATCCGCAGCACGCGCTCCCCGAGACCGAGCGCCAGCGCACACGTCCCGGTGGCCAGCAGATCCCGCAGCCACTCCCACGCCCCGTCGGTGTCGATCACGTCCCGGGCGGCGAGCCGCGCCGACTCCAGCCGCAGCTCGCCGAGCCGCTCGCCGCTGGTCGAGAACTGCTCGGCGAGGACGGCTCCCTCAAGCCCGCGCGGCACCAGCGCCAGCAGGGTGCGGCCGGTGCCGGTGTGCGCGGGGACGACCGTGACATCCGCGTCGTAGGCCCACGGCACCGCCGTCTGTATTCCGTCCAGCACCCACGTCCCGCCGTCCTGCCGGGCGGTCACGGCCTGTTCCGCCGGGTCGTGGCCGGTGCGACCGTGCGCGGCGACGGTCAGGACGAGTTCCCCCCGGCCGGCCCGGGCGAGCAGGTCCGCCTTCGCCTCGTCACCGCCGTAGGCCTGGACGGCCGCCGCCGCCGCGCTGTTCTCCAGCAGGGGGACCCTGGCCAGCACGTGCGCCGACTCCCGCAGCACCAAGCACAGCGCGACGGCGTCCAGGCCGGCCCCGCCGTGGCGCGGGTCGAGCAGCAGGCTCAGCAGGTCCGCGTCGGCGAGCCTGGCCCACAGGGCGCGGTCGTACGTCTCGGCGACGGCGCCGGGGGTGAGGGCCGGGCTGGGCACGGCGTCGGGCGCGACCCCGGCGAACACGCCCTTGGCCGCCTCGGCCGACGCCTGCTGCTCCTCGGTGAAGGTGAAGTCCACGGTGCCTGTCCTTCCGGGTCCCGTTGAGCTGACGGGGCGTCAAGATAGAACAGGTTCTAGAAGAAGGGAATGGGTCTACGGGCGGGCGCCGTAGGGTGTCCCTCCTGTGGACACCGGCCGGGCCGCCCTGTGGATAACCTGCGGGAGTCCCCTGTGGACCAGAGGGACGGCGGCTCCCGGGCGGGCGCACGCGCCGTACGGTCGTCCGCGCGGTGTGGCGACGGCCACGGCGGGACCGGCGGACAGGGGCTGTGCCCGGGTGGGTGTCCTGAGTACCGTTCCCGTGCCGATGCCGCGCGCCGGTGCGCGGGTGGGGCGACGCCCTCGCGGCCGGGCGGACGGAACGACGGACCGGGATCGTGGAACGGGGCGGAATGGACGCGTACGACGAGGGCTCGAACGCCCGGCACGGCCCGGGCACGCCGAGCCGGCCGACCTCGCCCACGGAACGGGGCGCACCTGGGGAGTCCGCAGGCTCGGGCGTGCCGTCGGCGTCTGCCGTGGTGGGCGTGCCGTCCGGGTCCGCCCCGGGCGTGCCGTCCGGGGCGGCAGGCTCGGGCATGCCGCCGGAGTCCGGAGGCTCTGGTGTGCCGTCGGGGTCCGCCGAGCCGGGCGTGCCCACCCCCCGCTCCGAGCCGGTCGGGCCGTCCGAGTCGGTCGCATCGCCGGGACCGGTCGCACCGCCGGGACCGGTCGGGTCGGTCGGACCGCCGGGACCGGTCAGGTCAGTCGGACCGGTCGGGCCGGGCCCGGCCGGTGAACCCCGTACCGGCGTCGCCGCGCTGTCCCTGCGCTACCAGATCGGGGTCGCCCTGGCGCTCGCGGTCGTCGCCATCGGGGTGTGTGTGCATCTCGGGATGACGTTCCTGCACGTCGCGCCGGCGAACACGGTCACCAGGGAGCACGGCGAGGCCGTGGACGACTGGATCTATCCGGAGTTCGAGCAGAACTGGAAGCTCTTCGCGCCGAACCCGCTCCAGCAGAACATCTCGATCCAGGTCCGGGCGGAGGTTCGCGGGCCGGACGGCAGGACGCTGACCACCGGCTGGTACGACCTGTCCGCCGAGGACGGCGAGGCCATCGACGGCAACCTGCTGCCCAGCCACACCCAGCAGAACGAGCTGCGCCGCGCCTGGGACTTCTTCGTCGCCACGCACGACGGCGAGAACCGGCCCGTGGGCTTGCGCGGCTCGCTCTCCGAGGCGTACCTGCGCCGGATCATGGTGCTGCGCCTCGACCGCGACGCCGCGGTACGGGCCACGACCGGGGGCGCCGGGATCATCGAGCGCGTGCAGGTCCGTTCCCGCACCAGCAACGTGCCGCCACCCGAGTGGAGCCGGGAGAAGGTCTCCACGACGCCGTCCTACCGGGAGCTGCCGTGGTGGAAGGTGTCGCAGGACGAGGCTCGGGGTGGCGTGCGGTGAACCGCTTCTCGCTGGCCGTCTCGGGCGGCATCGCCCGCGTCACCGAGGCCGCCCTGGGCCCCTATCAGACGGCCGTCATCCGTATCGGCTTCAGCGCCACCTGGCTGCTGTTCCTGCTCCGCGAGCTCCCCCACCGCCACGAGCTGTACGGGCCGGACGGCCCCTGGAGCTGGGACCTGGGTCAGCAGCTGGTCACTTCCAACGGTTCCTTCACCATCCTGATGTGGTCGGACGGCCGCGTCTGGTTCGAGATCGTCTACGCGCTCGCGGTGCTGTCCAGCGCCCTGCTGCTGCTGGGCTGGCGCACCCGCACCATGTCGGTGCTGTTCATGGTCGGGGTGCTGTCGCTGCAGAACCGCAGTGTCTTCATGGGTGACGGTGGCGACAACGTGCTGCACCTGATGTCGATCTACCTGGTGTTCACGCGGTGCGCGCAGGTGTGGTCGCTGGACGCCAAGCGGGGCGAACGGGACCGGGCGGCCCGCGCGCGGGGCGAGCGGGTCACGGACCGGACGGGCCCTGCCCTGTGGGGCGCGCTCGGGTTCGTGCTGGTCGCGGTCACCCTGGCCGGCCGGATGCAGGGCGACTGGCTCATACCGGGCCTGCTGTGGACGGTGTGGGCGGTGCAGGCCCTGTGGTGGCTGGCCGGACGCCGGTCCGGCACCGGTGAACCGCGGATCCTGCTGGACGTCGTCGCCGCCATCGTGCACAACGGCGCCCTGCTCGTGATCATGGCCGAGGCCTGTCTGATCTACGCGACGGCCGGCTGGTACAAGATCCAGGGCTCCCGCTGGCAGGACGGCACCGCGGTCTACTACCCGCTCCACCTGGAGTACTTCTCGCCCTGGCCCGCCCTCGCCGACCTGCTGTCGGCCAGCGGCACGATGGTGATGCTGGTGACGTACGGGACGGTCCTCGTGCAGGTCGCCTTCCCGTTCACCCTGTTCAACCGGCGGGTGAAGAACGTCCTGCTGGCGGTCATGATGACCGAGCACGCGGTGATCGCCGTGGTCCTCGGACTGCCCTTCTTCTCGCTCGCGATGATCGCCGCGGACGCGGTGTTCCTGCCGACGGGCTTCCTGCGGCGGCTGGGCGGCCGGGTGGCACGCGCCCGTGACCGGCTCCCGCGCCGGGGCGGGCGTACGCCGGTCCCGCGACAGCGCGCGCCCGAGAGCCCCGAGGCGGCGCACGTAGGCTTCGGGGCATGACCGACCCCGTGACCGCCTGGCACCGGCTCGCCGGCGAGACCGTCCTGCTCGACGGGTTCCACGCCCTCAAGCACGCGCTGCGTTTCGGCGCCGAGGTGCCCTTGGCGGTCACCGCCGACCGGGCGGCCGCTCTCGCCCTCGCCGACGAGTTGGCCCCGGACGTACGGGACGCGCTGGCCGGGCTGCTGACGGAGGTGCCGCACCGGACGTACGCGACGTTCGTGCCGCGTGCGCACCCCACCGCCGTGGCCGCCCTGGCCGTCCGGCCCTCCCGCGCCCGCCACCTGGAGAAGCTGGCGCAGGTGCCCCGCACGGCGCCGGTCGTCGTTCTCGACAACCCGCGCAACCTCGGCAACGCGGGCGCGGTGATCCGCCTGGCCGCCGGGTTCGGTGCGACCGGCGTGGTGACGACCGGGACGGTCGACCCCTGGCACCCCACCGTCGTACGCGGTGGGGCGGGACTGCACTTCGCTACGGCCGTGGAGCGTCTCGAGGTGTCCGAGCTGCCGCCCGGACCCCTGTTCGCCCTCGATCCGGAGGGTGACGACATCCGGGCCGTCACCCTCCCGGACGACGCCGTCCTCGCCTTCGGCTCCGAACGCACCGGCCTGTGCACGGAACTGCGCGCGCGTGCGGACCACTTGCTGTCGCTCCCGATGCGCCCCCAGGTGAGCAGCTACAACCTGGCGACGAGCGTGGCGATGACCCTGTACCACTGGAGCTGCGGTGCCTCCTAGTACTCCAGCAGCGGTTCGCTATCTGGCCTGGTCAGAGGCATCGTGGGGAGTGTAGTGGGCTGATGGCATGTCAGGGGCGGTCTTGCCGGACCGCCCCTCCAACGAGTGGCATCGTCGCCGGTAGTGGCAGTGTCTGGCGACGGCCTGACGCCTGCGCCGCCACCGTGACCAGCTCATTGCGTGGATGCGAAGCGGCGGGCGGGATCGGTGCGCGAGGCCAGCTGCCAGCAGCCGGCGGATTTCCGCCACGGTGAGCGGAACCAGGGTGGAACCGTTTCTGCAGCCCCCTTTGCCGCTGCCTGCGCCGCGGTGACCGCGAGAAAAGGCGTGCGCAAGCATGGCCAGGGTGACCCGGCGGGACCAGGACGAGTAGCGCCGGACCTGGTGCTCGCCCAAGGCCGCCAAGCCTTTGCCGGACTGGAAAAACTCCTCGACCCGCCACCTTGATCCAGCGACGCGCACCAGGGTGGTCAGCGGCACTGCGGCCGGCGAGTAGCAGCGGTAGTACGCGAGTTCGCCGGTGCTGCGGTTGCGGCGGATCAGCAACTGCTGGCTCCCGGGCCGGGGGTCGGTGAGGTCGATGACGGCCCAGTCGTAGAAGCGGTGGCCCTTGGCTCCGACCCCTGCGGACAGCTTCTGCCAGGCCCTCTTGGGCACCTTCCTGGCCAGTGTGTCCGCGCGGAACTTCCCGGCGCCTGTGGTGACTTCGTGCGAGCAGGCCACCGCTAGGACGTAGCCGGTCCCGCGTTCCTCCAGCGCGGCGCGCAGCCTCGGGTTGCCGCCGTAGACCTCGTCTCCCGCGACCCATGCGGCCCGGTGGCCGGCGTCCAGGAATCGGGTGACCATGCGGGCGGCCAGCTCTGGCTTGGTCGCGAACTCCGTCTTGTCACCGAGTCCGGCGGCCCGGCAGCGGTCGGGGTCGGAGGTCCAGGAACGCGGAACATAGAGTTCCCGGTCGATCGCCGCGTGCCCTCGCGGGGTCGAGTAGGCGAGGTAAACGGCTACCTGGCTGTTCTCGACGCGTCCGGCGGTGCCGGTGTACTGGCGCTGGACACCGACAGTGTCGGTGCCTTTCTTCACGTCGCCGGTCTCGTCGACCACCAGCACCGCCTCGTCGTCGTGCAGATACTCCACCACGTAGTCACCCACGTCGTCGCGGACCTGGTCGGCGTCCCACTTAACCCGCCCGAGCAGGTGCTGCATGCCGTCCGGGGTCCTGTCCCCGACCCACTCGGCGATGGTCCAGCAGTTCTTGCGCGGCAGGTCCGACAGCAGGTCGAGTACCAACTTCCGGGCTCGACGCCGGGATTCGACCCGCGTGAACCGTCCCGCTATCCGGCTCATCAGGCCCTCGAACGCCTCCTGCCAGTGGGCAGGGTTTACGCTGTGACCTGCGGCCACCGCGTGATCTTCAGTCTTCACACACCGATGATCAACGGTGGCCGCACCCGTCTCCACAGCGCGTCAGGCTCGCGCAGCGTCTGTCTGCCGTCCTGTGTCTGGAGGACTTGTGCAACGTGGCGAAGTCTGGTGGGTCCAGTTCGACGAGCGGAGGTTGGTCGTACTGCTGTCGGGAGACGACGCGTCCGGGATCCGGGTGATGCAGGTCGTCGCTCCGGCGGGCGTCGACATTAGCGGTCTGGGCATCGAAGTGATGGTGGGCGCCGGTGAAGGAGTGCCGTTCGAAGGCGTGCTGCGGCTCGCTTTCCCGCGTCCAGGCTTCACCCCTTGCACGTGGCTGACCACTGTGTCACGGGACGACCTGATAGAGCGGGCGGCCGTCCTGTCCTCGGCGAAGCTCAGCGAGATTGACGATGCCCTCCGACTCGCTGAACAAGCGCAGGAACAGACCCCGGCGACGACCGCGAAGCTCAGCGAGATAAGGGACGCCCTCCGTCTCGGTGAACTCGGGTAGAGGGAGAAGGAGCCGACGGCGTGGGCGGTCTCGGCCAGATGGTCGACGCTGTCCGACTGTCGCCTCGGCGCCCCTCACCATCGAGATCACGATCTACGGCTGCTAGGCGTCCCGCCGCACCTCGACCACACGGAACCGGTTGGCGACGAACGCCCCGTCACACAGCGCCGCACTCGCCGCCGGGTTGCCTCCCGAGCCGTGGAAGTCGGAGAACGCGGCCGTCTGGTTCACATACACCCCGCCCGTGAGGTTCAGCGACAGCTGCGCCGCCTCCTCCAGGCAGACCTCCTGAACGGCCTGCTCGACCTCCGGGTCGGTGGTGTACGCCCCGACGGTCATCGCGCCCTTCTCGCGGACCGTCCGCCGGAGCAGCTCGGTCGCGTCCGCGGCGGAGTCGACGGCCACGGCGAAGGACACCGGTCCGAAGCACTCGCTCATGTACGCGGCCTCGGCGTCCGGCTTGGCCCCGTCCAGCTTGACGATCACCGGCGTGCGGACGACCGCACCCGGGAAGTCCGGGTTGGCGATCTCCCGGGAGGCCAGGGCGACCTCACCCAGTCCGGAAGCGGCCTCCAGACGGGCCTTGACGTCCGGGTTGACGATCGCGCCGAGCAGCGCGTTCGCCCGGGCGTCGTCACCGAGGAGCCCGTCGACCGACTGGGCGAGGTCGGCGACCACCTCGTCGTAGGACTTGGGGCCCTGGTCGGTGGAGATGCCCTCGCGGGGGACGAGAAGGTTCTGCGGGGTGGTGCACATCTGGCCGCTGTACAGGGACAGCGAGAACGCCAGGTTGGAGAGCATGCCCTTGTAGTCGGACGTGGAGTGGAGGACGACCGTGTTGACGCCGGCCTTCTCCGTGTAGACCTGCGCCTGACGGGCGTTGGCCTCCAGCCAGTCGCCGAACTCGGTCGAGCCCGTGTAGTCGATGATCCGGATCTCGGGGCGCAGCGCGAGGGTCTTGGCGATGCCTTCGCCGGGGTTCTCGGCGGCCAGCGCGATCAGGTTCGGGTCGAAACCGGTCTCGGCGAGCACCTCGCGCGCGATCTGCACGGTGAGCGCGAGGGGCAGCACCGCGCGCGGGTGGGGCTTGACCAGGACCGCGTTGCCGGTGGCGAGGGAGGCGAACAGGCCCGGGTAGCCGTTCCACGTCGGGAAGGTGTTGCAGCCGATCACCAGGCCGATGCCGCGCGGGACCGGCGTGAACTGCTTGGTCATGGCCAGCGGGTCGCGCTTGCCCTGCGGCTTGCTCCACTCGGCGTTGTCGGGCGTGCGGACCTGCTCCACGTACGCGTACGCCACCGCTTCCAGGCCGCGGTCCTGCGCGTGCGGCCCGCCCGCCTGGAACGCCATCATGAAGGCCTGGCCGGAGGTGTGCATCACCGCGTGCGCGAACTCGTGCGTCCGGTCGCTGACGCGCTTGAGGATCTCCAGGCAGACCACCGCGCGCTGCTCGGCGCCCGCGTCGCGCCAGGCCCGCTGGCCGGCCTTCATGGCGGGCAGCAGCACGTCGAGGTCCGCGTGCGGGTACGTCACGCCCAGTTCGATGCCGTACGGGGACGTCTCGCCGCCCACCCAGTCGTCCGTCCCGGGCTGGCCGAGGTCGAGGCGGGAGCCGAGCAGGGCGTCGAAGGCGGCCTTGCCCGCCGCCGCGTCCAGGCTGCCGTTCTCCCCGTAGGCCTTGGGGTGCTCGGGGTGCGGGGACCAGTACGCGCGCGTGCGGATCGCTTCCAGCGCCTGGTCGAGGGTGGACCGGTGCCGGGCGATCAGCTCGTGCGCCGAGAGTGCGGCGGTCATGGGTGACCAACTCCTCGTCTCAAGAACTCTTCGTCGAGTTCATGACCTGGGCAGAAACCTGGGCAGGAACACTCGGACAGAGCTAGAGTAACCGAACGATCGGTCGGTTCAAGGGGGTCCACCGCATCTGTGGAAAACCCCGTGCGGGAGGATCGCGCCCATGACAGCACTCGACCTCAGCAGCCCCGTGGCCGTCGTCGGCACCGGCACCATGGGCCAGGGCATCGCCCAGGTCGCGCTGGTCGCGGGCCATCTCGTACGGCTGTACGACACCGTTCCGGGGCGGGCCCGGGAGGCGGCCGACGCGATCGGCGCCCGCCTGGACCGGCTCGTCGAGAAGGAGCGCCTCACCGGCGCCGACCGGGACGCCGCCCGCGCCCGGCTGCGGCCCGCCGAGGACCTCGCCGAGCTCGCCGACTGCGCCCTGGTCGTCGAGGCGGTCCTGGAGCGGCTGGACGTCAAACAGGAACTGTTGTGCGAGCTGGAGGGCATCGTCTCCGACGACTGCCTGCTCGCCACCAACACCTCGTCGCTGTCCGTCACGGCCATCGGCGGCGCCCTGCGCGTCCCCGGCCGGTTCGTCGGCCTGCACTTCTTCAACCCCGCGCCGCTGCTGCCGCTGGTCGAGGTCGTCTCCGGGTTCGCCACCGACGTCACCTACGCCACGCGCGCGTACGAGACCGCGCGCGCCTGGGGCAAGACGCCGGTCGCCTGCGCGGACACCCCCGGCTTCATCGTCAACCGCATCGCGCGGCCCTTCTACGCCGAGGCCTTCGCGGTCTACGAGGCGCAGGGCGCCGACCCGGCCACCATCGACGCCGTGCTGCGCGAGTCGGGCGGCTTCCGGATGGGCGCGTTCGAGCTGACCGACCTGATCGGCCAGGACGTCAACGAGTCCGTCACGCACTCCGTCTGGCAGGCCTTCTTCCAGGACGTGCGCTTCACCCCGTCCCTCGCCCAGCGGCGCCTGGTCGAGTCCGGCCGGCTCGGCCGCAAGAGCGGCCAGGGCTGGTACGCGTACCGGGACGGGGCCGAACGCCCCGAGCCGGACACCGCCGAGAAGCGGCAGCCGCCCGCGTACGTCGTCGCCGAGGGCGACCTGGGCCCGGCGGCCGAGCTGCTCGCGCTGATCCGCGAGGCGGGCATCCCGGTCCGCGACGAGGACGACGACGAGGAAGCGGGGGCCTGTCTGCTGCTCCCGAGCGGCGGCCGGCTCGTCCTGGCCGACGGGCAGACCGCCGTGGAGTTCCGGGACGTCGTCCACTTCGACCTCGCGCTCGACTACCGCAAGGCCACCCGGATCGCCCTGTCCGCCGCCCAGGACACCTCCCCGCAGACCCTCGCCGAGGCCACCGGCCTCTTCCAGGCGCTCGGCAAGCGGGTCAGCCTCATCGGCGACGTGCCCGGCATGATCGTCGCCCGCACGGTCGCGCGGATCATCGATCTGGCGCACGACGCGGTCGCCAAGGGCGTGGCCACCGAGGAGGACATCGACACCGCGATGCGCCTGGGCGTCAACTACCCCCTGGGCCCCTTCGAGTGGAGCCGCCGGCTCGGCCGTTCCTGGGCCTACGCGCTCCTGGACGACCTCCACCGCTGCGATCCCTCGGGACGCTACGCGCCGTCCCTGGCGCTGTACCGCCACGCCCACGCCTCCGACCCGCGGGAGGGCACCGCCTCATGACCACCGCCAAGCGCGACACCTACACCCCGGACACGCTGCTGTCCGTCGCCGTCCAGGTGTTCATCGAGCGCGGTTACGACGGCACCTCCATGGAGCACCTCTCCCGGGCGGCCGGCATCTCCAAGTCGTCGATCTACCACCACGTGTCCGGCAAGGAGGAGCTGCTGCGCCGGGCCGTGAGCAGGGCGCTGGACGGTCTCTTCGGGATCCTGGACGAGGAGCACGCGCGCGTGGGGCGCGCCGCCGACCGCCTGGAGTACGTCGTCCGCCGCATGGTCGAGGTGCTCATCACCGAGCTGCCCTACGTGACCCTCCTGCTGCGGGTGCGGGGCAACACCGACACCGAACGGTGGGCCCTGGAGCGGCGCCGGGACTTCGACCACCGCGTGTCCGACCTGCTCAAGGCGGCCGCCGCGGACGGGGACGTGCGCGCCGACATAGAGGTCCGGCTGGTGACCCGGCTGGTCTTCGGCATGATCAACTCGATCGTCGAGTGGTACCGGCCGGACGTCCGTGGCATGAGCGAACGCGAGGTGGCCGACGCGGTGGTACGGCTGGCCTTCGGAGGCCTGCGCAAGGCCCCTTGACGTCGGCCCCCACCTCGGAGGCCTGCGCAAGGCCCCTTGACGTCGGCCCCCGGGGCGGCCCCGGTGGCCTCTCGGGCGTGCTGTTCTGGGCGGCTGGCCTGCTCGTGCTCGCCTGGGTGCCGCCGCCACGCCGGTCCCTGCGCGGACCGCGGACGGCGGCCGGCACCGGGCTCGGACGGGCGCTGCTCCCGGTGGTGTCCGCGGTGCCGCTCGGCGTTGCGGGGCCCGCGAGCTGACGGGCGCGGCGGCCCTTCACCCCTGCGGCTCCAGGTCCTCCTCTTCGAAGACCAGCAGCGTGCGCGTGCTGAGCACCTGGGGGATCGCCTGGAGCCGGGTCAGCACCAGCTCGCGCAGCGCCCGGTTGTCGGACACGTGGACCAGCAGCAGCACGTCGAAGTCGCCGCCCACCAGGGCGATGTGGGAGGCACCGGGCAGCTGTCTGAGCGCCTCGCGCACCGTGCGCCAGGAGTTCTGGACGATCTTCAGCGTGATGTACGCGGACGTGCCCTGACCGGCCCGCTCGTGGTTGACGCGGGCGCCGAAGCCACGGATGACCCCGTCCTCGACGAGCCGGTTGATGCGGGCGTAGGCGTTGGCGCGCGAGACGTGGACCCGCTCGGCGACCGACCGTATCGAGGCACGGCCGTCCGCCTGGAGCATGCGCAGGATGTCCTGATCGATGGCGTCCAGGGGCCGCGGCGGCGGCAGCGGACCGCCGGCGTCGTGTCCGTCGGCCATTTGTTCAGATGCCACCCGCCCCCGCCTCTCTGCCATGGACGTAGTGCGTCCATCTCAGGTTGTGGAGAACCGTTTGTCCACAGCCTGGGGCCACCCGTAGCCAAAATGTGCCGACGACCGAACAATCGGTAGGTGAGGCGCGTCACAGCCGACGTGCCTCTCCGAGTCGCTCCCACGAGGAGGTGCCGTCATGACGGTCATGGAGCAGCGGGGCGCTTACCGGCCTACCCCGCCGCCCGCCTGGCAGCCGCGCATGGATCCCGCGCCGCTGCTGCCCGACGCGGAGCCGTACCGCGTCCTGGGCACCGGGGCGGCCGCGAAGGCCGACCCCGAGCTGCTGCGGACGCTGTACGCGCAGCTGGTGAAGGGCCGCCGCTACAACGCGCAGGCCACCGCCCTCACCAAGCAGGGCCGTCTCGCGGTCTACCCCTCCACCACCGGCCAGGAGGCCTGCGAGGTCGCCGCCGCGCTCGTGCTGGAGGAACAGGACTGGCTCTTCCCCAGCTACCGCGACACCCTCGCCGTGGTGGCCCGCGGGGTGGACCCCGTCGAGGCGCTCACCCTGCTGCGCGGCGACTGGCACACCGGCTACGACCCGTACGAGCACCGGGTCGCCCCCCTGTGCACCCCGCTCGCCACCCAGTTGCCGCACGCCGTCGGCCTCGCGCACGCCGCCCGCCTCAAGGGCGACGACGTGGTCGCGCTGGCCATGGTCGGCGACGGCGGTACCAGCGAGGGCGACTTCCACGAGGCGCTGAACTTCGCCGCCGTCTGGCAGGCCCCGGTGGTCTTCTTCGTGCAGAACAACGGCTTCGCGATCTCCGTCCCGCTCGCCAAGCAGACCGCGGCCCCGTCGCTGGCCCACAAGGCCGTCGGCTACGGCATGCCCGGCCGCCTGGTCGACGGCAACGACGCCGCCGCCGTGCACGAGGTGCTCTCCGACGCCGTACGCCGCGCCCGCGCCGGCGGCGGCCCCACTCTCGTCGAGGCGATCACCTACCGCGTCGACGCCCACACCAACGCCGACGACGCGACCCGCTACCGCGGCGACGCCGAGGTCGAGACCTGGCGCGAGCACGACCCGATCCGGCTGCTGGAGCGCGAACTGACCGAGCGGGGCCTGCTCGACGAGGCCGGCGTCGAGGCCGCCCGCCAGGACGCCGAGACCATGGCCGCGGCCCTGCGCGAGCACATGAACCAGGACCCGGTGCTCGACCCGATGGACCTGTTCGGCCACGTGTACGCCGAGCCGACCCCGCACCTGCGCGAACAGCGGGACCAGCTGCGGGCCGAGCTGGCGGCCGAGGCCGACACCGAGCCGGAGGGGGGCACGCACGGATGACCACCGTCGCCGTCAAGCCGGCCACCATGGCGCAGGCCCTCACGCGCGCGCTGCGCGACGCCATGGCCGCCGACCCCGCCGTGCACGTCATGGGCGAGGACGTCGGCACCCTCGGCGGTGTCTTCCGCGTCACCGACGGACTCGCCAAGGAGTTCGGCGAGGACCGCTGCACGGACACCCCGCTCGCCGAGGCGGGCATCCTCGGCACGGCAGTGGGCATGGCCATGTACGGCCTGCGCCCGGTCGTGGAGATGCAGTTCGACGCGTTCGCCTACCCGGCGTTCGAGCAGCTCATCTCGCACGTGGCCCGCACCCGCAACCGCACCCGCGGCAGGATGCCCCTGCCGATCACCATCCGCGTCCCCTACGGCGGCGGCATCGGTGGCGTCGAGCACCACAGCGACTCCTCCGAGGCGTACTACATGGCGACTCCGGGGCTCCATGTCGTCACGCCCGCCACCGTCGCGGACGCCTACGGGCTGCTGCGCGCCGCCATCGCCTCCGACGACCCGGTCGTCTTCCTGGAGCCGAAGCGGCTGTACTGGTCGAAGGACTCCTGGAACCCCGAGGAGCCGGCGCCCATCGAGCCGATCGGCCGCGCGGTGGTGCGGCGCCCCGGCCGGAGCGCCACGCTCATCACGTACGGGCCGTCCGTACCCGTCTGCATGGAGGCGGCCGAGGCGGCCCGGGCCGAGGGCTGGGACCTCGAAGTGGTCGATCTGCGCTCCCTGGTGCCGTTCGACGACGAGACGGTGTGCGCCTCGGTGCGGCGGACGGGACGCGCGGTCGTCGTCCACGAGTCGGGTTCCTTCGGGGGCCCGGGCGGGGAGATCGCGGCCCGGGTCACGGAGCGCTGCTTCCACCACCTGGAGGCGCCGGTGCTGCGCGTGGCCGGGTTCGACGTCCCGTACCCGCCGCCGATGCTGGAGCGCCACCACCTGCCCGGTGTGGACCGGATCCTGGACGCCGTGGGGCGTCTTCAGTGGGAGGCCGAGAGCTGATGGCACAGGTGCTTGAGTTCAAGCTGCCCGACCTCGGGGAGGGGCTCACCGAGGCGGAGATCGTGCGCTGGCTGGTCGAGGTCGGTGACGTGGTCGCCATCGACCAGCCGGTCGTCGAGGTCGAGACGGCCAAGGCCATGGTCGAGGTGCCCTGCCCCTACGGCGGCGTGGTCACCGCCCGCTTCGGCGAGGAGGGCACGGAACTGCCCGTCGGCGCACCGCTGATCACGGTGGCGGTGGGGGAGCGGCCGGCCTCCGCCGCCGGGGACACCAAGGCCGGGGACACCGGCTCCCAGGGCTCGGGCAACGTCCTGGTCGGTTACGGCACCTCCGATGCGCCCGCGCGGCGCCGCCGGGTCCGGCAGGAGCGGCCGGTGTCCGGCACGTCCGCGGCAGCCGGGCAGACCGGTGTGCCCGGGTCGGTGAACGGGCGGACCGACGCCGCCGCTGCCCCGGGGCACGCGCAGGCCACGGGCCCCGCGACGACGATGGACCGGCAGGCCGGCGATGCCGCGACGACGGTGAACGGGCAGGCCGGCGGCCTCGCGACGGACGACGGACCCGTCCCCGTGATCTCGCCCCTGGTACGCCGGCTCGCACGCCAGAACGGCCTGAACCTGCGGGAGCTGACCGGGTCCGGCCCCGACGGGCTGATCCTGCGGGCCGACGTGGAGTACGCCCTGCGGGCCGCGGAGCAGGGTGTCACGACCTCCCCGGCCGAGCCGCACCCGGGCCCGCCGCAGACCTCCGCGCCTTCGGGCGCCTCCTCCACTGCGGCCCCCGGCGAGATCCGCACCCCGCTCAAGGGCATCCGCGGCGCCGTCGCCGACAAGCTGGCGCGCAGTCGCCGCGAGATCCCCGACGCCACCTGCTGGGTGGACGCCGACGCCACGGAGCTCATGCGGGCGCGTACGGCCATGAACGCGGCCGGCGGACCGAAGATCTCCCTCTTGGCCCTGCTGGCCCGGATCTGCACGGCGGCCCTCGCCCGCTTCCCCGAGCTCAACTCCACGGTCGACGCCCAGGCCAGGGAGATCGTCCGGTTCGACCAGGTGCACCTGGGCTTCGCGGCGCAGACCGAGAGGGGTCTCGTCGTCCCGGTCGTGCGGGACGCGCAGGCGCGGGACGCCGAGTCGCTGACCGCCGAGTTCGTCCGGCTGACCGAGGCCGGCCGGACGGGGACGCTGACACCCGCCGAGCTGACCGGCGGCACGTTCACGCTGAACAACTACGGCGTCTTCGGCGTCGACGGCTCCACCCCGATCATCAACCACCCCGAGGCCGCCATGCTCGGCGTCGGCCGCATCGTCCCCAAGCCGTGGGTGCACGAGGGCGAGCTGGCGGTGCGGCAGGTCGTCCAGCTCTCGCTCACCTTCGACCACCGGGTGTGCGACGGCGGCGTGGCGGGCGGGTTCCTGCGGTACGTGGCGGACTGCGTGGAACAGCCGGCGGTACTGCTGCGGACGCTCTGACCCGACCGGCCGCAGGAGCTTCCGACCGGCCACAGCGGCTTGCGTCCGGCTGCGGGGATTTCCTTGCAACCGCAAGGGCTTGCGTCCGACCGCAGGGGCTGCCGACCTGCCGCAGCGGCTCGCGTCAGGCCGCAGCGAATCCCGCGCGGATGCCGTGCTTGCCGTGCGGGCGCCGTTTGCCGTGCGGACGCTGTGCCAGCGGCGCGGGCGCCGTGCCGGCCGTGCGGGCGCTGTGCCGGCCGCGCGGGCGCTGTGCTGCCTGTCATGCAGGCGGACGCTGTACCGGCGGCGCGGAGGCCGGGATTCCTGTTCAGTACCGGATCCGCGTCCCGTGATCGTGTCGGTTCCCCCCGCGTTCCCTGTGATCGCGGGGCCGCGCATACTCGGGGGGTGACCGCCTACGAGCACCCCGGTGAACCCGGCGTCGGCACCGGCCCCGCCCAGGGGACGGACCGCGCCGGGTACGACGCCGTCGTGCTCGCCGGTGGCGCGGCCCGGCGCCTCGGCGGCACCGACAAACCCGGTGTGCGCGTGGGCGGGCGGGCCCTGCTCGACCGGGTGCTCGCCGCCTGCGGCGGCGCCCGGAGCACCGTCGTCGTCGCCGCGCCCCGGCCGACCGCACGGCCCGTCACCTGGGCGCGCGAGGACCCGCCGGGCGGTGGACCGCTCGCCGCGCTCGACGCCGGGCTCCGCCACACCACGGCCGAGCATGTGGTGGTGCTCTCCGCCGACCTGCCGTTCCTCCGGGACGCGACCGTCGGCCGCCTGCTGAGCGTGCTGCGGGAGAGCGGCACCGACGGCGTGCTGCTGACCGACCCCGACGGCCGTGACCAGCCGCTCGTGGCCGCCTACCGAGCGCCGCGGCTGCGCGAGGAGCTCGCGCGCCTCGCCGCCCGGCACGGCGCTCTCGCCGGTCTTCCCCTGCAACGTCTCACCGCCGAGCTGAACCTCACCCGCGTCTCCGACCCCGTCGCGTCCTTCGACTGCGACACCTGGGACGACATCGCCACCGCCAGGGCACGCATCAGGGAGCATGGGCACGTGTTGGATGAATGGATTTCCGCCGTCAAGGACGAACTCGGGATCGACCTCGATGTCGACACCCGCGGCCTGCTCGACCTCGCCCGCGACGCCGCCCACGGTGTGGCCCGGCCCGCGGCGCCGCTGACCACCTTCCTCGTCGGCTACGCGGCCGCGCAGGCCGGCGGAGGACCCGAAGCGGTCGCCGAAGCCGCCCGCAAGGCCGCCGCCCTCGCCATCCGCTGGGAGGAGGAGAGCGCCTCCGGGGACCGGCCGCCCGCCGCCGCGCCACAGGCCCCCCAGGGCGATGTGGCCCCCGACGCCACGCCCGACACCCGCCCGGACGCCGGATGACCCCGCACGGCGCCCGTGCCGGTGAGGACGCCGAGGACCTCGACGTGGAGGAGGTGCTCGCCCTCGTGAAGAACAGCAACGGCAACCACCTGCCCGACCCCACGGCACGAGGCGGGACGGACGGCGCCCGCGCCCCCCACCGGCCGGACCCCTCCGACCGGCCCGGCACCCGCCACCGCGCCACCCCCTGGCCCGAGGCGCGGGCCCTCGCGGAACGCGCCGGCCGCGACGCCGCCCGGGCCGCCCGACGCGCCCCGGTCTCCGCGCCCCTCGACACCGCCCTCGGCCTGACCCTGGCCACGCCGCTCGACGCCCTCACCGACCTCCCCTCCTTCGACACCTCCGCGATGGACGGCTGGGCGGTCTGCGGTCCCGCCCCATGGCACGTGCGGGAGGAGGGCGTCCTCGCCGGTCATGCCGCGCCCGCGCCCCTCACCGACGGTGAGGCCGTCCGGATCGCCACCGGTGCTCGCATCCCCCCGGACACCACCGCCGTCCTGCGCAGCGAGCACGGCCGCACGGACGACAAGGGCCGCCTGCACGCGACCCGGGACGTCGTCCCCGGCCAGGACATCCGCCCGCGCGGCCAGGAGTGCCGCACCGGCGATCAGCTCCTCGCCGCCGGCACCCTCATCACCCCGGCCGTCCTCGGGCTCGCGGCGGCGGCCGGATACGACACCGTCAGCGCGGTCCCCCGGACGCGCGTCGAAGTCCTCGTCCTCGGCGATGAGTTGCTCACCCAGGGACTGCCGCGCGACGGCCTGATCCGGGACGCGCTCGGCCCGATGCTGCCACCCTGGCTGCGGGCGCTCGGCGCAGAGGTCACCGCCGTCCGGCGCATCCGCGACGACGCCGATGCCCTGCACCGGGCCGTCACCACCTCCGGCGCCGATGTCATCCTCACCACCGGCGGCACCGCGGCGGGCCCCCTCGACCACGTCCACCCCACCCTCAGCCGGATCGGCGCCGAACTCCTCGTGGACGGCGTGGAGGTGCGCCCGGGCCACCCCATGCTGCTGGCCCGCGTCACGGAGACGCAGCACCTCGTGGGACTCCCGGGCAATCCGCTCGCCGCCGTCTCCGGCCTGCTGACGCTCGCCGAGCCGCTGCTGCGGATCCTCGCCGCCCGCGCGGCCCCGGAGCCGTACACGATGCCGCTGCGGGACGCCGTGCACGGGCACCCGCACGACACCCGGCTCGTCCCCGTCGTCCTGCGCGGCGACGAGGCGGTGCCGCTGCACTACAACGGCCCCGCCATGCTGCGCGGCATCGCGGCCGCCGACGCGCTGGCCGTCGTACAGCCGGGCGGCGCCCGCCCGGGTCAGGAGACGGAACTGCTGGACCTACCCTGGGCGTCCGGAGGAATCGGGGTGTGTTTCACGTGAAACTTCCGGGCCAGGACGCGATCGCCCGACAGGCCGACGAGCATCTGGTGACCCATCGGGTGAAGCTCCCGAAGAAACTGGTGGAGCACCCGGTCCGCCAGGTCGCCAGACGGTTGTCGATGGCACTGGTGGTCCTCGTCTCGACCGCGCTGATCGTCTACGCCGACCGCGACGGCTACAGCGACAACGCGGGCGGCGGCGTCGACCTCCTCGACGCCTTCTACTACGCGACCGTCACTCTCTCCACCACCGGCTACGGTGACATCATTCCCGCCAGTGACGGCGCCCGGCTGACGAATATCCTCGTCATCACGCCCCTGCGTGTGCTGTTCCTGATCATCCTGGTCGGCACCACACTCGAAGCCCTCACCGAACGCACTCGGGAGGAGTGGCGACTGACCCGCTGGAGGTCCACGTTGCGCGATCACACCGTCGTCATCGGATTCGGCACGAAGGGCAGGTCGGCGATCCGGACCGTCTGCGCGACGGGACTGAAGAAGGAACAGGTCGTCGTGGTCGACCCCAGTTCCAAGGTGATCGACGCCGCGACGGCCGAGGGGTACGCGGGGATCGTCGGAGACGCGACGCGCAGCGAGGTCCTCAAGCAGGCAGAGGTGCACAAGGCCCGGCAGATCATCATCGCGACCCAGCGCGACGACACGGCGGTCCTGGTGGCACTGACGGCACGGCAGCTCAACCGCGGGGCGAACATCGTGGCCGCCGTGCGCGAGGAGGAGAACGCGCCGCTGCTGAAGCAGTCCGGTGCCGACGCTGTCATCACCAGCGCCAGCGCCGCCGGTCGGCTGCTCGGCCTCTCCGTGCTCAGCCCGTCGGCCGGCATGGTGCTGGAGGACCTCATCCAGCAGGGCAGCGGGCTCGACATCGTGGAGCGGCCGGTCGTCAAGGCCGAGGTGGGCAAGGCGCCGAGGGAGATCGCCGACCTGGTCGTGAGCGTCATACGCGGTCATCGGGTGCTCGGCTACGACGACGCGGCCGTCGGGAAACTGGAGCTGACCGACCGGCTCATCACCATCGTGCGGAAGACTCCGGCCACCCAGATCGCGCCGGACGTCCGCCCGATGCCCCCGATGCCCCGCAACTGACGAGCAGAGCGAACAGCCGGCCGCCCGCACCGTTCGGTGCGCGACGGCCGGCCAGGGCCCGAAAGGCCGGGAACTACTTCCGGTTGTACAGCCGCATCGTGACCGGTCCGAAGACCAGCACGAACAGGGCCGCCCAGCCCAGCGACCAGGCGACCTCGTCGGCCGGCCAGTCACCGCCCATCAGGCCGCGCACCGCCGACGCCAGATGGGTGATGGGGCTGTTGTTGACGAACGCCTGCAACCAGCCCGGCATGGTCTTCGGGTCCACGAACACGTTGGACAGGAACGTGAGCGGGAAGATCACCATCATGCTGACGCCCATCACCGACTTCTCGGTGCGCAGCAGCAGCCCGAACATCGTCCAGATCCACGAGAAGGCGAACGAGAAGGCCACCAGCAGGGCGATCCCGGCGAGCACACCGGCTACCCCGCCGTCCGGCCGGTAGCCCAGGATGATGCCGACGGTGAGCATCACGATCGACGCGATCGTGTAGCGCAGGGCGTCGCCGAGCAGGTAGCCGACCATCGTCGACGGCCGCCAGATCGGCAGGCTGCGGAACCGGTCGAAGACGCCCTTCTCGATGTCGGTGTTCACGGAGACACCCGTGTACATGGTGATCATCACGACCGACATCACGAGGATGCCCGGCAGCAGGAACTGGATGTACTCCTTCGGCGAGCCGGCCAGCGCCCCGCCGAACAGGTATGTGTACATCAGCACCATCATGATCGGGAACGCGGTGACGTCGAAGAGCTGCTCCGGCACGTGCTTGATCTTGAGGATCGACCGCCAGCCGAAGGTCATCGACGCCGACCAGGCGCTCGGCCGCGGCGGCCGGTCCTTGGAGACGAGCAGCGCGGCCAGGGACTCGGCGCTGACCGGGGCGAGTTCCTTGTTCTCGGTAGTCGTCGCGGTGCTCATGCCGCCACCTCGTCCTTCGGGTCGTCGGAGCGGTCGGAGGTGTCGTGCGTGTCGTGCCCGGTGAGGGCGAGGAACACCTCGTCAAGGCTGGGCTGGCCCAGCGAGAAGTTGTCGACGGTGATCCCGGCGCGGGCCAGTTCGCTCAGCGCGCGGGCGGCCTGCTCGGCCGCCGAGTCGTCGCTCGCCGCCGTGCCGAGACGGGCGGTGAGGGCCACCGGGTCGGGCTCCGGCTGCACCCGCGCGTCCAGGGTGCGGCGCAGCAGGTCGGCCGCGAGGTCGCGCTGGTCGGGATCGCGCAGGCGCAGATGGACGGACCCGGCGCCGACGGACGACTTCAGCTCGCCCTTGGTGCCCTCGGCGATCACCTTGCCGCGGTCGATGACGGCGATCCGGGACGCCAGCTGGTCTGCCTCGTCCAGATACTGCGTGGTCAGCAGCACGGTGGTGCCCTGGGCGACGACGGCCCGCACGATGTCCCAGACCTGGTTGCGGCTGCGCGGGTCCAGACCGGTCGTCGGCTCGTCCAGGAACAGCAGGTCGGGGGTGTTGAGGATGGATGCGGCGATGTCGATGCGGCGCCGCATGCCACCCGAGTAGTGCTTGACCTGCTTCGCGGCCGCCTCCGTCAGCCCGAAGGCCTCCAGGAGCTGGCCGGCGCGTGCGCGGGCGGCCTTCTTGTGGTGGCCGAGCAGCCGGCCCAGCAGCACCAGGTTCTCGGTGCCGGTGAGATCCTCGTCCACCGACGCGTACTGGCCCGTGAGGCTGACTCTGCCGCGCACCTCGTCCGCCTCGCGGACGATGTCGTGGCCGAAGACATGTGCCTCGCCGCCGTCCGGCCGCAGGAGGGTGGCGAGCATCTTCACGGTGGTGGTCTTGCCGGCGCCGTTCGGGCCGAGGACGCCGTAGACCATGCCCGCGGGCACGGACAGGTCGACTCCGTCGACGGCCCTCGTCTCGCCGAACGTTTTCACCAGGCCCGCGGTCTCGATCGCCAGGCCGGACATCTGCGTGCTCATGCTTCGGGTCCTTCCGCGTGCTTGGGCTACGCATGGGGAGACCTTCACCGTCGCGCAAACTCATCGGTCTCGCACACGGTTTTCTCCCGGACCGGTCCGATGGCCCAGGAGCGGTGGTCCCGCGGACGGAGCGGACTCGGTCCCGGGACCGAGGGGTACGGTCCCTTGCATGTATGCGATCACGATTCCCGAACCCGGTGGGCCCGAGGCGCTGGTCTGGGACGAGGTCCCGGACCCCGTCCCCGGCGAGGGCGAGGTCCTGGTCGAGGTGGCGGCCGGCGCCGTCAACCGGGCCGACATCCTTCAGCGCCAGGGCTTCTACGAACCACCGCCCGACGCCTCCCCCTACCCCGGCCTGGAGTGCTCCGGGCGGATCGCCGGGATCGGCAGCGGGGTCTCCGGGTGGAACGTCGGCGACGAGGTGTGCGCGCTGCTGTCCGGCGGCGGTTACGCCGAGAAGGTGGTCGTCCCGGCCGGGCAGCTGCTGCCCGTGCCCGACGGCGTCGGTCTGACCCAGGCCGCGGCGCTGCCCGAGGTGACCTGCACGGTCTGGTCGAACGTCTTCATGGTCGCCCACCTGCGTCCCGGTGAGACGCTCCTCGTGCACGGCGGTTCCAGCGGCATCGGCACGATGGCCATCCAGCTGGCCAAGGCCGTCGGCGCGCGGGTGGCCGTGACGGCCGGTACGAAGGAGAAGCTGGAGCGGTGCGCCGAGCTGGGTGCCGACATCCTGGTCAACTACCGCGAGCAGGACTTCGTCGAGGAGGTCAGGAAGGCGACGGACGGCGCCGGGGCCGATGTCATCCTCGACAACATGGGAGCCAAGTACCTGGAGCGCAACGTCCGGGCCCTCGCCGTCAACGGCCGGCTCGCGATCATCGGCATGCAGGGCGGAGTGAAGGGCGAGCTGAACATCGGCGCCCTGCTCGCCAAGCGCGCCGCCATCAGCGCGACGTCCCTGCGGGCCCGGCCCCTGGAGGAGAAGGCGGCCATCGTCGCGGCCGTACGCGAGCACGTCTGGCCCCTGTTCACCGGCGGTCACCTGCGCCCGGTCGTCGACCGCGAACTCCCGATGCGGGACGCTGCCGCCGCACACCGGGTCGTGGAGGAGAGCGGCCACATCGGCAAGGTCCTGCTGATCGCCGCCCCCCAGGGCGCCTGACCCCTGCCGCAGGGCCTCACGCGGCGGGCCCGGCCAGGCCCGCGCCTCACCGCACCGGGCAGCCGGACTCCCCGCAAGCGGGGGCCGATCCGGCCGGGCCGTGGCACCGCCGCACCATGCGGCTGCCCGGCCGGGCGGCCGGAGTCGCCCCGGTGGCAGCCGGGCCGTACCTGCGACGTGCGCGGTTCACGTGTGCCGGATGGTCACGCCCCGGCGCACGCCGTTCCGCGCCTACACCCGCCGCAGCCGCAGTCCCACGAACGCCAGGCCAAGGCCCAGGCCGATCAGGACCAGCCCGCTGCCCAGGGGCAGGATGCGCAGGACCGGGCCGCCGCGCCGGTCGGCGGTCGCGGCCTCTCGCACGGGCTGCTCCGCCGGGGCGGACGGCTCCGGGGCGGGCTCCCGGGGCGTCTCGGGGACGGCGGTGGCGTCGGTGACGCCCGGCCTCTCCCCGGCGTCCTCCGGGCGTCCCGGACGTACCCGGCCCTCACCGGCCCTGCTCCCGGCCCACGAGGGCTCACCGAGTGCGGAGGGCGCCGCGAGGGCCGAGGGGACCGACGAGGCCGCCCGGGCCGAGGGGGCGGACAGGGGAGACGGGGCGGTGATGAGCCCGGCCTCTCCCTCCTCCTCGTCCGTGAGGGCGGCGGCGGCCCCGTGGGACGGGACGGATCCATAGGGTGAGACGACCGCGCCCGCCCCCAGGGCGAGCACCAGTCCCGCCGCCCGCAGTACGCGTAGCCATGGAGTCACGTGGGTGACCCCTTCCCGCCGCGCCCGTCAGGGCAGAAACGGCAAGTTCGGTCATATCGAGGCAATCAGCCTCACACCGACCCGAACGTCCGGCACGCCGGGCTCGGCCGACGGGCGGAATCGCTGCACAATCCGGTTATGTCGATACGACACGGGCTGCTGGCGCTCCTGGTGGCAGGCCCCCGCTACGGCTCCCGCCTGCGCACCGACTTCGAGGCCCGCACCGGCGGTACCTGGCCGCTGAACATCGGGCAGGTCTACACGACGCTGGGCCGCCTGGAACGGGACGGCATGGTCGCCCGGGACGACGTCGACGCGGCCGGACGGACGCTGTACGCGCTCACCGACGCCGGCCGGGCCGAGCTGCGCGCCTGGTACGACCACCCCGTGGAGAGGACCGGTCCGCCACGGGACGAGCTGGCGATCAAGCTGGTGATGGCTCTCGGCACGGACGGCGTCGACGTACGGGAGGTCGTCGAGACCCAGCGCCGGCACGTGACGCGAGCACTGCACGAGCACGTGCGGCGGCGGGCGGAGGCCCTGGCCCGCGCGCCGGAGCACCGCGAGGGGATGGCCCGGCTGCTCGTCCTGGAGCAGCTCGTCTTCCACGCCGAGGCCGAGGTGCGCTGGCTGGACCACTGCGAGGCCCGTCTGCTGCGCTTCACCCATGAGGGGGAACCACCCGGGCGGAAGCAACCCGAAGTCTGACCGACTCGTCTCCTCCGGCGTGGTGGATCAGCCTCCGGTGGGGGCACCACGGAGGTGAGGTGCAGGCGTGCGACAGAATGGCGACATGGAGATGCCGAGGAACGAAAGGTCGCCGGAGAACCCTCAGATCCTGGTCGTGGGCCAGGACGGCATGGCGCTCGGTGGCGGCAGCGCAGACGAGGACTCCCGCGAGACCCCGCTCACGGAACAGGTGGAGCAGCCCGCCAAGGTCATGCGGATCGGCAGCATGATCAAGCAGCTGCTGGAGGAAGTGCGCGCGGCTCCCCTGGACGAGGCCAGCCGGGTCCGGCTCAAGGACATCCACGCCAGCTCGGTGAAGGAGCTGGAGGACGGTCTGGCGCCCGAGCTGGTCGAGGAGCTGGAGCGGCTCTCCTTGCCCTTCACGGACGAGGCGACCCCCAGCGACGCGGAGCTGCGCATCGCGCAGGCCCAGCTCGTCGGCTGGCTCGAGGGGCTCTTCCACGGGATCCAGACGACGTTGTTCGCCCAGCAGATGGCGGCCCGTGCCCAGTTGGAGCAGATGCGCCGGGCCCTGCCGCCGGGTGTCGGCGACGGCCTCGACGAGCAGCAGCCCGGCGGCCGCTCGGGCGGTCCCTACCTCTAGACGACCCACCGGCCACACCGCCACGGCCACACCGGCCTACCGGCCACACGGCCACACCGGCCCACCGGCCACACGGCCCACCAGCCGCACCGGCCGCACACGCCCACCGGCCACACGGCCCACCAGCCGCACCGGCCGCACACGCCCACCGGCCACACCGGCCCACCGGCCACACGGCCCATCAGCCGCACACGCCCACCGGCCACACGGCCCCCACCGGCCCACCGGCCACACGCCCCCACCATCGCCACGGCCAACCGGCCCACCAACCACCAGCCCCACGGCCAACCCGACCACACACCAACCACAAGGGCCCGGCGGCCGAAGCCGCCGGGCCCTTCGTGTCGGGGGACGTCAGGAGGGCGGGTTGCCCGTCGAGACGCTGAGCTGGATCTCGGGCATGTCCTTCGGATCGACGTCGGTGTCGGCGGACGGGAACTGGTACATGACCGTGCCGTCGCCGTAGGTGTTCTCGTCGACCTGCTTCTCGTTCACTTCCCAGCCGGCCGCCTGGAGGCAGGCCTTGACCGACTTGATGTTCTTGAACTTGAAGTCCGGGATCTTGATCTTGTCGGGGTCGTTGTAGGACTCCCGAGGCTCCGTGCACTCCTCGGTGTCGATCGTCTTCGTGGTGTCCGGCCCCCGGTATCCGGCCTTCTGCTGCGCGGAGGCCGAGGCGCTCGCGCTGCTGCCGCCGCCGCCCTTGTCGTCCTCGCCGCCGCCGTTCATGAGCAGCGCCGTGACGAGGCCGCCGACCGCGACGACGGACACGATGATCGAGCCGATGATCACGGGCTTGTTGTTCCGGCCGCCGCCGGAGGAGGCGCTCTGGGGCGTCAGGTTGTACGGCGGCGTCGGCGTCGACGGGCCCGGCTGCGGGGAGTAGGCCGCCGGGGACGGCGTCTGGTAACCGCCCTGCTGCGGATAGCCGTAGGCCGGGGGCGGCCCGGTCGGGGCGGGCGTGCCGTACGGGTTCGGGGGCGGGGTCGGCTGGTAGGGCGTCTGGACCTGTCCCGAGGGCGGCGGGGTGGCCTGGTCGACCGGCGGGAACACGGCCGAGCCGACGCCCGCGCCGCTCGGGGCCGGTGTGCCCGGCACGATGCTCGGCGGCGCGGCCTGGAAGGACGCCGCCACGCGCAGGCACTCGTCCCGCATGGCCTCGGCGCTGGGGAAACGCTCGTTGGGGTTCTTCTTCAGCGCGCGGGCGATCAGCGCGTCCACGGCCGGCGGCAGCGTGCGGTTGATCGAGGACGGAACCGGCGGCTCCTCCTGCACGTGCGCGTACGCGATGGCCAGCGGCGAGTCCGCTTCGAACGGCAACCGCCCGGTCACCAGCTGGAAGAGCATGATGCCGACCGAGTACAGATCGGAGCGGGCGTCCACACCGCGGCCGAGGGCCTGCTCGGGCGAGAGGTACTGCGGGGTACCGACGACCATGCCGGTCTGCGTCATCGACGTCACACCGGACTGCATGGCGCGCGCGATGCCGAAGTCCATGACCTTGACCACGGCGCGCTTGGTCATCATCACGTTGCCCGGCTTGATGTCGCGGTGGACCAGGCCCATCTCGTGGCTGATCTCCAGCGCGGCCAGTACATCGGCCGTGATCTTCAGCGCCTTGTCGGCGGGCATCGCGCCCTGCTGCCGCACGTCCTCGTCGAGGACCGAGCCGAGCGGGCGGCCCTCGACGTACTCCATGACGATGTAGGGCGTCGTCATGCCGTCGAGGGTGTCCTCGCCGGTGTCGAAGACGGAGACGATGTTGGTGTGCGTGAGCTTGGCCACGGACTGGGCCTCGCGGCGGAACCGCTCGCGGAAGGCCTGCTCCCGGCCGAGCTCGGTGTGAAGTGTCTTGATGGCGACCTGGCGGTCGAGCACGCTGTCGTACGCGAGGTGCACCGAGGCCATGCCGCCCTGGCCCAGGAGGTCGCGCAGCTGATAGCGGCCACTGGCGAGCGCCCGCCCCGTGTACTGGCCCTGTGCGCCGTCCTGGCTCATGTTCCGTGTCCCCCGTAGCGCCTGCTGGCGCCGCCGACTGCCGCTGATCCGTCGTTGATCCAACCGCCATTCCCGGCCAAGTCTGCCCCAGGGCACTGACACGTCAAGCTCGGTGCCCGTTCCGTGACCGTACGCGAAAGAAGCGTCGCGGAAGCGTTACAGGGGGCATACGGCCGGAACACGGAATTTGCACGACGGTACGGAGTGAAGGTTTCATGGCCGGTCGGTCTCGTGCCGGTCCGGGCGCCCCTCGCCGGACCGGAGGCTTGCTCGGAGGCTGTAGCGTGGCCGACGGAGACCGTAACAACACCGCGCGCACCGCGGGCAGAAACGACGGCGAGGACTGATGGCACAGCAGCAGCGCGCTCAGGGCCCGTCCGACCCCGAGGCGACTGGCGGCGGCATGTCGGACGCGCCGGAGTCCTGGGGGAACGGCGGGCTGGTCGGGGACGGCCGGTACCGGCTGACCCACAGACTCGGCCGGGGCGGCATGGCCGAGGTGTTCGCAGCCGAGGACGTCCGCCTCGGACGCACCGTCGCCGTCAAGCTGCTCCGCTCCGACCTCGCCGAGGACCCGGTGTCCAAGGCGCGCTTCACACGCGAGGCCCAGTCGGTGGCCGGCCTCAACCACCACGCGATCGTCGCCGTGTACGACTCCGGCGAGGACTTCGTCGGCGGCCAGTCCGTGCCCTACATCGTGATGGAGCTGGTCGAGGGCCGCACCATCCGTGACCTGCTGCTGAACGCGGAGGCCCCCGGCCCCGAGCAGGCGCTGATCATCGTCTCGGGAGTCCTGGAGGCGCTCGCCTACTCGCACCAGCACGGCATCGTGCACCGCGACATCAAGCCCGCCAACGTCATCATCACGCACAACGGCGCCGTGAAGGTGATGGACTTCGGCATCGCCCGCGCCCTGCACGGCGCGTCCACGACGATGACGCAGACCGGCATGGTCATGGGCACCCCGCAGTACCTCTCCCCCGAGCAGGCCCTCGGCAAGGCCGTCGACCACCGCTCCGACCTGTACGCCACCGGCTGTCTGCTCTACGAACTCCTCGCGCTGCGCCCGCCGTTCACCGGCGAGACCCCGCTGTCGGTGGTCTACCAGCACGTCCAGGACATCCCCACGCCGCCGTCCGAGGCCTCCGACGCCTGCCCGCCGGAGCTGGACGGCTTGGCCATGCGCGCTCTCGCCAAGGAGCCCGACGACCGCTTCCAGACGGCCGAGGAGATGCGCGGGCTGGTCCAGTACGCGCTCCAGATGCTCTACGACCAGGGCGGCCACACCGGCACCTGGAACACCGGCCCGGTCGTCCTGCACGAGGGCCGGCACACCCCGTCGGGCGGCTTCGCCGGCACGGCCGTGATGGGCCAGACCGGGGACGCCTCCGGCACCACGCAGATCCCCTCGCCGATCCTGCCCGGCGGCTACGGCGGCGGGGACGACGGCGGCTTCGAGGGCCACGGCAACAAGGGCAGCGGTCGCGGGAAGCTGTGGATCCTCGCCGTGCTCGCGGTGATCGCGATCGCGGCGGGTGTCGCCCTGGCCCTGCAGAACGGCGGTGGCGTCAAGGACGACCCGAGCAAGAAGCAGTCGCCGACCACCTCGCAGACGACCGAGAAGAAGACCCCCAGCGAGACGCCGAGCGACGAGCCGACCGACGAGCCGACCGACACGAACACGGACGACGGCACCGGTACCGGCTCGGGCAACGGCAACTGGACGCCCTCGTACACGCCCTCCTACACGCCGTCGCAGAGCGCTCCCGAGTCGCCCACCGGTGAACCGAGTGACCAGCCGACGACGGGGGAGCCGACCGGCGAGCCCTCGGACCCGGCGCCCTCGGACCCGCAGACACCGCCGGACGACACGGGCGGTGCCGACGGCGGCACCACGACCGGCATCGTGGGCGGCGCGGACGGCGGCGAGGGCTGACCCGCTGCTCAGAGGCATGATCCACGCGCGCGTGGGACCCGGGAACGGGGCCCACGCGCGCGTGCCGTTTGGACGCGCCGACAAGAGAACTCTTCCCGTGACCTGGGTCACCGGGTTAACGTGCGGTTGCTCCGGCCTCCTGCAAGGCTGTGACCAGGGACCCTTCGACACCTTCCCGATTTACTTGGATATCCAAGCAAAATCCCAGGTCAGAGGGGGTTTCACAGAAATGTGGAGCACTGGGTAACGTGCTTTCTGCAGGGCGCTCGCCGGGGCACCTGTCACGCCTGTCCCCGGTCGAGTGGCACCCACCCCGTGCCCGGTGGTCGAGAACAGGTGAGCCGCTCCCCCCGGCTCAAAAGAGCAGGGGGGACCCCCAGGCCTACCGGCAACCCCGTGGCCCGGACCGACGGAGGAGCACACGTGACCGTGGAGAGCACTGCCGCGCGCACACCGCGACGCAGCGCCGGAAGCAAGGCCGGCACCACCGGCACCAAGCGCACCACCCGCACGACTGCCAAGAAGGACGCCGGCACCGAGCCCCAGCTCGTGCAGCTGCTGACGCCCGAGGGCAAGCGTGTCAAGAACGCCGAGTACGACAAGTACATCGCCGGCATCACCCCGGACGAGCTCCGCGGGCTTTACCGCGACATGGTGCTCACCCGCCGCTTCGACGCCGAGGCCACCTCCCTGCAGCGCCAGGGCGAGCTGGGCCTGTGGGCGTCGCTGCTCGGGCAGGAGGCCGCTCAGATCGGGTCCGGGCGGGCCACCCGCGAGGACGACTACGTCTTCCCGACCTACCGCGAACACGGCGTCGCCTGGTGCCGGGGCGTCGACCCGTCGAACCTGCTCGGGATGTTCCGCGGCGTGAACAACGGCGGCTGGGACCCCAACAGCAACAACTTCCACCTCTACACGATCGTCATCGGCTCCCAGACGCTGCACGCCACGGGTTATGCGATGGGCATCGCCAAGGACGGTGCCGACAGCGCGGTGATCGCCTACTTCGGTGACGGCGCCTCCAGCCAGGGCGACGTGGCCGAGTCGTTCACCTTCTCCGCGGTCTACAACGCCCCGGTCGTGTTCTTCTGTCAGAACAACCAGTGGGCGATCTCCGAGCCGACCGAGAAGCAGTCCCGTGTGCCGATCTACCAGCGTGCCCAGGGCTTCGGCTTCCCGGGCGTCCGGGTGGACGGCAACGACGTGCTCGGTGTCCTGGCGGTCACCCGGTGGGCTCTGGAGCGGGCCCGCGGCGGCGAGGGCCCGACCCTCGTCGAGGCGTTCACCTACCGCATGGGCGCCCACACCACCTCCGATGACCCGAGCCGCTACCGGGGCGACGAGGAGCGCCAGGCCTGGGAGGCCAAGGACCCGATCCTGCGCCTGCGCCGCTATCTGGAGGCCTCGAAGTACGCGGACGAGGGATTCTTCGAGGAACTGGAGGCCGAGTCCGAGGCGTTGGGCAGGCGAGTGCGTGAAGCGGTGCGTGCCATGCCGGACCCGGACCACTTCGCGATCTTCGAGAACGCCTACGCGGACGGTCACGCGCTCGTGGACGAGGAACGCGCCCAGTTCGCCGCGTACCAGGCGTCGTTCGCCGATGAGGGGGGCAACTGAGATGGCCGACAAGATGGCACTGGCCAAGGCGATCAACGAGTCGCTGCGCCGCGCCCTGGAGTCCGACCCCAAGGTCCTGATCATGGGTGAGGACGTCGGCAAGCTCGGCGGCGTCTTCCGGGTGACGGACGGCCTGCAGAAGGACTTCGGCGAGAGCCGCGTCATCGACACCCCGCTCGCCGAGTCGGGCATCGTGGGCACGGCGATCGGCCTGGCCCTGCGCGGCTACCGCCCGGTGGTGGAGATCCAGTTCGACGGCTTCGTCTTCCCGGCCTACGACCAGATCGTCACGCAGCTCGCGAAGATGCACGCGCGTTCGCTGGGCAAGGTCAAGCTGCCGGTCGTGGTGCGCATCCCCTACGGCGGCGGCATCGGCGCGGTGGAGCACCACTCGGAGTCCCCGGAGGCGCTCTTCGCGCACGTGGCGGGCCTGAAGATCGTCAGCCCGTCGAACGCCTCGGACGCCTACTGGATGATGCAGCAGGCCATCCAGAGCGACGACCCGGTGATCTTCTTCGAGCCCAAGCGCCGCTACTGGGACAAGGGCGAGGTCAACACGGAGGCGATCCCGGGCCCGCTGCACAAGGCCCAGGTGGTGCGCGAGGGCACCGATCTGACCCTGGCCGCCTACGGGCCGATGGTGAAGCTGTGCCAGGAGGTCGCCGACGCGGCCGCCGAGGAGGGCAGGAACCTGGAGGTCCTGGACCTGCGCTCGGTCTCCCCGCTCGACTTCGACTCCATCCAGGCCTCCGTGGAGAAGACCCGCCGCCTGGTCGTCGTGCACGAGGCCCCGGTGTTCTTCGGCTCCGGCGCGGAGATCGCCGCCCGGATCACCGAGCGCTGCTTCTACCACCTCGAGGCCCCGGTGCTCCGGGTCGGCGGCTACCACGCGCCGTACCCGCCGGCCCGCCTGGAAGAGGAGTACCTGCCGAACCTGGACCGGGTACTGGACGCCGTCGACCGCTCGCTGGCGTACTGAGGAGAGGGTCGTGACGACGATGACGGAAGCGTCCGTACGCGAGTTCAAGATGCCCGACGTGGGCGAGGGACTCACCGAGGCCGAGATCCTCAAGTGGTACGTCCAGCCCGGCGACACGGTCACCGACGGCCAGGTGGTGTGCGAGGTCGAGACGGCCAAGGCGGCCGTCGAGCTCCCCATCCCCTACGACGGCGTGGTCCGGGACCTGCACTTCCCCGAGGGGACCACGGTCGACGTGGGCACGTCGATCATCGCGGTGGACGTGGGCGGCGGCAGCGCGTCACCCGCCGCCGAGCAGCCCACCGCCGAGCAGCCCGCGCCGGCCGCACCCGCCGAGGAGCCGAAGTCGGCGGGCTCAGGACGCCAGCCGGTCCTGGTGGGCTACGGGGTGGCGACCTCCTCCACCCGCCGCCGCCCCCGCAAGGGCCCGGAGGTCCCCGTCCAGCAGGCCTCGCCGGCGATCCAGACGGAGCTGAACGGCCACGGGACGGCGGCCCCCGCCGCACCCGCCCCGGCGGCATCCGCCCCGGTGGCCCCCGCCGCTCCCGCTCCGGCCGACGCGGAACGCCCGCTGGCCAAGCCCCCCGTCCGCAAGCTGGCCAAGGACCTGGGCGTCGATCTGACGACGGTCGTCCCGACCGGCCCGGACGGCATCATCACCCGCGAGGACGTGCACGCGGCGGTCGCCGCCGCCGTCCCGGCGGCCCCCGAGCCGTCGGGCGCCCCCGCCCCCGCCCCCGCCCCGGCCGCGGCTCCGGTGTCGTACGACACGACCCGCGAGACCCGCATCCCGGTCAAGGGCGTCCGCAAGGCGACGGCGGCGGCGATGGTCGGCTCGGCGTTCACCGCGCCACACGTCACCGAGTTCGTGACGGTCGACGTGACGCGCACGATGAAGCTGGTCGAGGAGCTCAAGCAGGACAAGAAGTTCGCGGGCCTGCGCGTGAACCCCCTGCTGCTGATCGCCAAGGCGCTGCTGGTCGCGATCCGGCGCAACCCGGACGTCAACGCGTCCTGGGACGAGGCCGCCCAGGAGATCGTGGTCAAGCACTACGTGAACCTGGGCATCGCGGCGGCGACCCCGCGCGGCCTGATCGTGCCGAACATCAAGGACGCCCACACCAAGACGCTGCCGCAGCTGGCCGAGTCGCTGGGCGAGCTGGTGGCCACGGCCCGGGACGGCAAGACCGGCCCCGCCGCCATGCAGGGCGGCACGGTGACGATCACCAACGTCGGCGTCTTCGGCGTCGACACGGGCACGCCGATCCTCAATTCCGGCGAGTCCGCGATCCTCGCGGTCGGTGCGATCAAGCTCCAGCCGTGGGTCCACAAGGGCAAGGTCAAGCCCCGCCAGGTCACCACCCTGGCCCTCTCCTTCGACCACCGCCTGGTCGACGGCGAGCTGGGCTCGAAGGTCCTGGCCGACGTGGCGGCGATCCTGGAGCAGCCGAAGCGCCTGATCACCTGGGCGTGAGCCGGTCCGGCGGCCCCCCACCCCTCGGGGCGGGGGGCCGCCGGCGTTCGTCCGGTTACTCCCCAGGACCGCACAGTGAGCGGGCCATCCGGACACACGATCAAGCTCACCATGAGTGAGCCCTCCCCTGCGCGACGGCCTCGGAGGACGGGTCACGGGAAGGGTGGCGCGCCGGCGGCGCAGCGCGGCACGGCAAAGGGGGGCTCCGCCGCGATGCGCGCCGGAGCCCCCCTCGGTCGTGCTACCTGGTGAAGCCGTAGTTGAGCAGCTTCGTCGCGTCCGTCTTGCGGGCGGTCGCGCCGGTCGAGGCGAGGACCGTGCCGATGACCGTCTTGCCGCTGCGGGTGGCGGCGAAGACCAGGCAGTACTTCGCCTCCGGGCCGGAGCCGGTCTTCACACCGATCGTGCCGCTGTAGCTGCCGAGCAGCGGGTTGGTGTTCTCCCACGGGGCCATCGTCCGCGTGCCGCCGGTCTTGGTGGTCGTCTTCGCCGTGTACCTCTTCGTCTTGACGACCGTGCGGAACGTGGAGTTCTTCATCGCGGCGCTGGCGAGTTTCGTCAGGTCGCGCGGAGTGGAGTAGTTGGCGCCGCGGCCGATGCCGTCGAACGAGTCGAAGTGGGTGTTGCGCAGACCCAGGTTCTTGGCGGTGGTGTTCATCTTGCCGATGAACGACTTCACGCGCGCCGAGCGCGTCGAGCCCGAGCCGAACTTGTCGGCGAGCGCGTAGGCCGCGTCGCAACCGGACGGCAGCATCAGCCCGTACAACAGCTGGCGGACGGTGACCTTGTCGCCGACGATCAACTTGGCGTTGGACGCCCAGTTGTTGTCGACGATGTAGTCGCTGTACGCCTTCTGGACCGTGACCTTGCTGTCCAGGTTGAGGTTCGACTGCTTCAGCACCACCAGTGCCGTCATGATCTTGGTGGTCGATCCGGTCGAGCGGCGCGTGTCGGCAGCCTTGGTGTAGAGCGACTTGCCGGTCGCGTTGTTCATCACGTAGCCGCCCTTGGCGGCGATGGAGGGCGCCGAGGCGGCCTGCGCCGGCGCGACGGTGAGGGCACCCGTCGCGAGCATGGCGCCGGTGGTCACGGCGACGGCCGCGGCTCTGCGGAGACGAGTGCCCTGAATGCCGGTTATCAAGTGAAGTACCCCGATTGCGTCGAATGCCCCAACGGTGCGGCCGAGTTGAGGACGAGGGGAAAGGGGCCGCACGTGTCTGACTCGTAACTAGCACACGAGGTTGCGCTGTTGCCGAGCGGGACCCTCACTTTGCCACAGATGTGTGACATTCGAGTCCGCATTTTGGACGTATCCAGTCATGCGTACCTGTTGTATCTATGCTGTCGGCATGACCCTGGCCGTGAAGCAACCGCCCGCCGCCGACCGTGTCTACGCCCACGTCAAACAGGGCGTCCTGGAGCGCCACTACGAGGGCGGGGTCCTCCTCACCGAGGGCGAACTCGCCGAGGCCGTCGGGGTGTCACGCACGCCGGTCCGTGAGGCCCTGCTCCGGCTGGAGGCCGAGGGGCTGATCCGGCTCTACCCCAAGAAGGGCGCCCTCGTGCTGCCCGTCTCCGCGCAGGAGATCGCCGACGTCGTCGAGACCCGGCTGCTCGTCGAGGAGCACGCGGCGCGCAAGGCCGTTCCCGCGCCCCCGGGGCTCATCGAGCGCCTGGAGGAGCTGCTGGCCCGGCAGAAGAAGCAGGCCGCCGCCGGAGACCTCGCCGGGGCCGCCGTCACCGACCGCTGCTTCCACGCCGAGATCGTCCGCAGCGGCGGCAACGAGATCCTCTCCCGCCTCTACGACCAACTGCGCGACCGCCAGCTGCGCATGGGCGTCGCCGTCATGCACTCCCACCCCGACCGCATCGCCAAGACCCTCGCCGAACACGGCGAGATCCTCGACGCGCTGCGCTCCGGGGACGCCGAGGCGGCCGTCGACCTCGTCCACCGGCACATCGGCTGGTTCTCGCACCTGGCCCGGGGAGAGGTCCGATGAGCTCCACCACGCTCCCGGACGATCCGCCGGGCGGCCGCCGCGCCCTGGCCGTCTGGGGCATCGGCGTCTCGGTCTACTTCGTCGCCGTCATCTTCCGTACGTCCCTGGGCGTCGCCGGGCTCGACGCCGCCGACCGCTTCCAGGTGAACGCCTCCGCCCTGTCCACCTTCTCCATCCTCCAGCTGCTGGTCTACGCGGGCATGCAGATACCCGTCGGCCTCCTGGTCGACCGGCTCGGCACCAAGAAGGTGCTCGCCCTCGGCGCGGTGCTGTTCACGGCCGGGCAGCTGGGCTTCGCGTTCTCCCCCTCGTACGGCACCGCGCTCGCCTCCCGGGCCCTGCTCGGCTGCGGTGACGCGCTGACGTTCATCAGCGTGCTGCGCCTCGGCAGCCGCTGGTTCCCGGCCCGGCGCGGGCCGCTGGTCGCCCAGTTCGCGGGACTGGTCGGCATGGCCGGCAACCTGGTCTCCACGCTGGTCCTGGCCCGGCTGCTGCACGGCGTCGGCTGGACGGCGGCGTTCGCGGGCAGCGCCGCCGCCGGGGCGGTGGTCTTCGTCCTGGTGCTGCTGTTCCTCAAGGACCACCCCGAGGGCCACGAACCGGAACCGCTCCCGCACCAGGGCGCGGCCTACGTACGGCGGCAGATCGCCGCCTCCTGGCGGGAGCCCGGCACCCGGCTCGGGCTCTGGGTGCACTTCACCACCCAGTTCCCGGCCATGGTGTTCCTCCTGCTGTGGGGCCTGCCGTTCCTCGTCGAGGCGCAGGGGCTCTCCCGGGCCGAGGCCGGCGAGCTCCTCACGCTCGTCGTGCTGTCCAACATGGTCGTCGGCCTGGTCTACGGCCAGATCATCGCCCGGCACCACGGGGCGCGGCTGCCGCTCGCGCTCGGAACGGTCGGCGCGACGGCGGCCCTGTGGGCGGCGACTCTGGCCCACCCCGGCCCGCACGCCCCGATATGGCTGCTGATCGTGCTGTGCACGGTGCTCGGCGCATGCGGACCCGCGTCGATGATCGGCTTCGACTTCGCCCGCCCGGCCAATCCGCCGGAACGGCAGGGCACCGCCTCCGGCATCACCAACATGGGCGGCTTCGTGGCCTCCATGACCACGCTGTTCGCGATCGGCGTGCTTCTGGACGCCACCGGCGACGACTACTCCCTGGCCTTCTCGGTGGTGTTCGTGCTCCAGGCGGTCGGCGTCTGGCAGATCCTGCGACTGCGCAGGCGCGCGGCCCGGCGGGAGCGGGAGCGGCTGGTGGCCAGCCGGGTGAAGACGCTGCACGTCCCGGCGTAGGTCAGCGGTCCGCCACCGGCACGAGGGTGAGGTAGGCGAGGCCGAGGACGCCGCGGTAGGTGAGCCACCCGGCCCGGTGCCGGTCGACGCGCTCGCGGGTCCGCGCCGCCAGGGGATGACCGGGGTGCTCGGCGAGCCACACCTCGGTGTCCGCGAGGTAGCCCGACTCGAACTCCTCCCATTCGTCGAGGCTCGCGGTCTCCGTCCACTCGGGCCTGAACCCCGCGTCGATCGCCAGGCCGATGAGCGTCGCGAGGTCGGGATGGTCGGTGACCGCGGCGTCCGGCCACATGCGAGACAGTTCGGCGGGGGTGGGGGTGCGCTGCCAGAAACCCTCTCCGAGCAGGACGCGACCGCCGTCGGCGACCAGGCGGCGCAGTTCCCGCAGCGCCTCCGGCAGCCGGTCGCCGAGGGCCTGGCTCGATCCCACACACAGGACGAGGTCGGCGGGGCCGTGCGCGGTGCCCGTGGCGGACTCCTCCACGAAACGGGTCCGGGCCGCCAGTCCGCGGTTCTCGGCGGCCTTCCGCCCCCGCGCCAGGTCGTCGGCGTTCAGGTCGATGCCGGTACCGGTGGCCTCCGGGGCGGCGGTCAGGACGCGGAGCATGAGCTCGCCCGTGCCGCAGCCGATGTCCAGGACGGTGGTGGGGCGGTGGTGGGTGAGGCGCTGTACGAGGGCGCCCGCCCGGGCTTCGGACAGCGGGCCGTGGAAGGTGAGGCGCGTGCGGTGGGGTGGGGTCATGCCGACGGACGCTACGGCTGAGGGCGGGCCCGCGGCACGGGGTTTTCCGGCGTATGCCGCGGCGGCCCCGGCCGGGTGGGCGCGCGGCCCGGCGGAACGGGGGTGCCCCCGAGTTCTCGACCGCGGCCGACAGAGGGTGTCCCCGCGCCCACCCGTCCGGGAAGGCCGGCGGCTCCGGGAACGGCTGCCTACCGCGTCACCGTGAAGTGCCTGAGGATGGCCGCCGTCAGGTCCGGGTCGCCCTCCGTCTTCAGGCGGTCGGACACCGACTCCGGGCTCACACGGCCGCAGGCCAGGCGGACGTACGTCTCCCAGTCGAGCGTGAGGGTCGCGGCCGGGCCGAGGGCCGGTGCCGTTTCCAGGGTGCCGCGGCCCTGGATGTCGACGCGGATCGTGCGCAGGAACTCGACGGGCCCGTGCACGTCGAAGACGATGGCCGAGCTGCGCGGCGCCTGCGCGTCCTCGGCCACCACGCGCGGGAGTTCGCCGAGCAGCACGTCACGGGCGACCAGCGCGCCGGGGGAGTCGAGGTTGCCGGGGCGGCCGAGGGCCGTGCGCAGGTCCTGCTCGTGCACCCACACGTCGAACGCGTGCCGCCGCATCGACTCCTCCAGCGTGAGTTCGCTGCCGAGCGGCCCCCGCACCTTCGTGCCCGGGTCACGGGACTCGTTGCGCAGCTGCCGGTTGCGGCGGATGATCACGTACTCCAGCTCGGAGGTCATCTCCGGCGCCGTGTGGTGACGGCGGACGTCGACCTGCATCTCCATGTAGCGCTGGTGCTCGTTGGTGACGTGGAAGAGGTCGCGCGGGAGGCTGTGGATGGGCCGCGGGTCGCCGAGCATCTCGCAATCCAGACCGATGACATGGGAGACCACGTCCCGCACCGACCACCCCGGGCACGGCGTCCGCCGGTTCCATTCGGCCTCCACGAGCGGCTGGACCAGCTCGGATATCGCTTCGATGGAGTGGGTCCAGGCGTCGGCGTAGGGCTGGAGGGTGGGATGCAGACTCACGGAACGGGACCCCTCGGCGGTCGGTGCACGGGCAGGTGGTGGCGGCGTTGCCAGTGGGAGGTGGCGGCTGTCGGCGGGCGTCTTGCGAGCTAAGTTACGCTGCTGTGAGGCACCCCGGCAGTGCTTTCGTGTGACGATCGTAGGCCCGTGTGGACGACTCGAATGCCAGGACGGTGGTAGTGTGCGCGCCTCTGTGATCCAGATCGCCGTAAACGAGGACGAATCGGTCGAAGCGCGTCGGCGGCGGGCGGTCACGATGGTCCGTGAGCAGGCCGGAGCCGATCTCGTCGTCCTGCCGGAGCTGTGGACCACGGGTGCCTTCGCCTACGAGGAGTTCGGGCGCGAGGCCGAGCCGCTCGAAGGGCCGACCTACGAGGCGATGGCGAAGGCCGCGAGCGACGCGGGCGTGTGGCTGCACGCGGGGTCGATCCCGGAGCGGGACCCCGATGGCCCCCTCTACAACACCTCCCTCGTCTTCTCCCCCTCCGGCGACCTGGCCGCCGTCTACCGCAAGATCCACCGCTTCGGCTTCGACCAGGGCGAGGCCGTGCTGATGGGCGCGGGCACGGAGCTGGTGACGGTGCGTCTGCCCGCGACGACCCTGGGCCTGTCCACCTGCTACGACCTGCGCTTCCCCGAGCTCTTCCGCGGTCTCGTGGACGCCGGTGCCGAGACGCTCGTGGTGTCGGCGGGCTGGCCGGAGCGCCGCCGGTCCCACTGGACGCTGCTGGCCCGGGCACGGGCCGTGGAGAACCAGTCGTTCGTCCTCGCCTGCGCGACGGCCGGGACGCACGCCGGAGTTCCCCAGGCCGGTCACTCGATCGTGGTCGACCCGTGGGGCGAGGTGCTGGCTGAGGCCGGTGCCGGCGAGGAGGTCCTCACGGTGGAGTTCGACCCGGGGAAGGTCGCGACGACCCGGGAGCAGTTCCCGGCCCTGAAGGACCGGATGCTGGGCCTCCGGCCTCCCCGCCGCCCCTGACGGCGGGCGCGCGGCCGGCTCAGTCCTCCCGCTCCTTCTCCGCCAGGTGGATCACACACACGGCGACCGCGATCAGCAGCGCGGGATCCGCGTCCTCGCGGACGACGTCCACGCCGTAGGTGTCCCGCACGGTCAGCCACCGCCGGGAGATCACCGCCAGCAGTTCCCCGTCGTACTCGACGGCGAACTCCCGGTCGAGGATCTTCCCGCTGACGTCGAGTTCGTTGCCGTCGGCCAGGGAGACCCGGTAGTGGTTGCGCAGCAGGGACAGCCGCTTCCTGCGGATCGTCGCCAGCGGCTCCCCGCTCCGCTGGAGCACCATCGTGTCCCGCAGGGCGAGCATCTTCTGGTGGATGTCGACGAGGACGCGGCCCTGGACGTCCTTCAGCTCCCAGGTGTCCCGCAACCGCAGCGCCTTGCCGTCGACGAGGAACACCTTGCTGCCGTGGCCGTCCTCGATCCAGTAGTCGTCACCGAAGCCGAGGAGCCGGTCGTACACGAGGAATCTCATGAGACCAGGGCTTCCCCGCCGCGCGGTGTCAAACGCGGCCTGTAGGCCGACGGGCTGAGCCACGCGGCCCCCTGTGAACGGCTGGAGACATGGCACATCGCGCACGTGTCCGATTCCCCGGGCGCACGGGCCGGGCGGCCGGATCAACACGGAGGACAGGGCGGGCGCCTCCGGGTGGACGTGCTCTTCCGGGCCCCGGCGGAACGGAAGCCGGCCTGCGCCACGGTCCCTCGACCCGCCTGCTCGTCTCCTCAACTGCCGCGCGGCGGTGAGGGCGCGGGGACCGATCCGTCCCCGCGCCCTCGACCGTGACCCCTCCGTGCCGGAGGGCGTGCTGCACCTCTCGTGATGGCAGCCACCGGCGACGACGATCCGTCGAACCCCCGCCCCCCCTGCCATGTCCACCGGCAGGGCCGGGACATGCCCGTCCGCCTCACCGCAGCGGGGACGGACCGGCTGCTCCTGGTGCCGGCCCGGCCGGGCGCGTGAGAGCCCCGGGCGTCACACCCCGTATCCGTCGCTGTAGCCGTCGCGGCGGTGGTGATGTGCCGCCGGGTCTTCGACGACCGGCGTCGTGGGGGGCACGAGCACGCGCCGGCGGCGCGCGATGCTGCTGAACGTGGTGACGCCGATCAGTCCGACGATCATCAGGATGATGCCGACCAGGTCGAGGTTGACCCCCTGCATGTCCCAGTCGGTCGCGAACGTGAGGATGGCTCCCACGGCGATGAGGATGATGCATCCGCCGAGGCCCATGTGTGTCGCCTCCCTGTACGGTCCGGTCGTTCCGGTCCCGGAACACCGGGTACCCCGGTGGCGAACACCCATGCGGTAAGGGTCTGTTCTACCTCTCCAGAAAGGCCGTCAGCGCGTTGGCGAGGAGGAACGGATCGTCGGCGCCGCACAGTTCGCGGACGCTGTGCATCGACAGGATGGCCACGCCGATGTCGACGGTCCTGATGCCGTGCCGGGCGGCGGTGATCGGGCCGATCGTGGTGCCGCAGGGCATGGAGTTGTTGGAGACGAAGGACTGGAAGGGCACGTCGGCCGCCTCGCAGGCCGCCGTGAACTCGGCGCGTCCCGAACCGTCCGTGGCGTAGCGGTTGTTGACGTTGACCTTGAGGATCGGGCCCCCGTTGACGCGCGGGTGGTGCGTCGGGTCGTGCCGCTCCGCGTAGTTGGGATGGACGGCGTGACCGGTGTCGGAGGACAGGCAGACGGTCCCGGCGAAGGCGCGGGCCCGGTCCTCGTAGGAGCCGCCGCGGGCGAACACCGAGCGTTCCAGCACGTTGCCGAGCAGCGGTCCGTCCGCGCCGGTGTCCGACTGGGAGCCGTTCTCCTCGTGGTCGAACGCGGCCAGCACCGGGATGGAGGCCGCCTGCGACGAGGAGGCGACGGCCGCGAGGGCGGCCGTGCCGGCGTGCACCGACAGCAGGTTGTCCATGCGCGGCCCGGCCAGGAGCTCGCGGTCGCGGCCGAGGTAGGCGGGCGGTTCCACGGAGTGCGTCATGAGGTCCCAGCCGGTGACCTCGCCCGCCGGGACGCCGGCCGTCTCCTCCAGGAAGGCGATCAGATCGCCGTCGCGGACGTCGCGGCCGAGACCCCACACCGGCTGCATGTGCCGCTGCTTGTCGAGCTTGAGGCCGTCGGCCGTCACCGAGCGGTCCAGGTGGATGGCGAGCTGCGGGACGCGCAGCAGCGGCCGGTCGACGTTGACCAGGCGCGTCGAGCCGTCGCGCAGCGTCAGCCGGCCCGCGAGGCCCAGATCGCGGTCCAGCCAGGAGTTGAGCAGCGGTCCGCCGTAGATCTCCACGGCCACCTGGCGCCAGCCGTGCGCCCCGCTGTCGGGGAGCGGCTTGACGCGCAGGTTGGGGGAGTCGGTGTGGGCCCCGACGATCCGGAACGGTGTGTGGGGCGCGGCGCCCTCCGGCACGTACCAGGCGACGATCGCGCCGCCGCGCAGCACGTACTTGCCGCCGCTCGTCCCGTCCCACGCGTCCGTCTCGGCGACCTGCCTGAAGCCCGCCTTCTCCAGCCGCTCGGCGGCGGTGGCCACGGCGTGGTACGGCGTGGGGCTCGCCGCCAGGAAGGTCATGAGGTCGTCGGTGTGGCCGCGGTCGAACGTAAGGGGTGCGCGCGAAGCGCCCGCTGCAAGGGCGGCGGTGGGAGACGGGCGGGCTGGTTCGGTCATGGGTTCACTTTAACGACGGACGAGGGCCCGTTCCCGGCGTAGGGGAACAGGCCCTCGAACAGCGGACGTGCGAGATCTAGAACGCGGCCTCGTCCAGCTCCATCAGGTCCAGCTCGACGCCCTCGGCGATCTTGCGGGCCAGGGTGACGCCCGGCAGGACGTTCGCGGCGAAGAACTTCGCGGCGGCGATCTTGCCGGTGTAGAAGGCCTTGTCCTTGGCGGAGGCGGTCTCCAGCTTCTCGGCGGCGACTGCGGCGCCCTTGAGCAGCAGGTAGCCGACGACGACGTCACCGGAGGCCATCAGCAGGCGGGTGGTGTTCAGCCCGACCTTGTAGATGTTCTTGACGTCCTGCTCGGTGGCCGCGAGGTCGGTGAGCATCAGGCCGACGATGGCCTCCAGCTCGACCGCTGCCTTGGCGAGGTGCTCGCGGGCACCGGCCAGCTCCTCGCCGCCCGTGCCGAGGGCGAGGAACTTCTTGATGTCCTCGGCGAGGGAGTTCAGCGCGGCGCCCTGGTTGCGGACGATCTTCCGGAAGAAGAAGTCCTGGCCCTGGATCGCCGTGGTGCCCTCGTAAAGGGTGTCGATCTTGGAGTCCCGGATGTACTGCTCGATCGGGTACTCCTGGAGGAAGCCGGAGCCGCCGAACGTCTGGAGCGACTGGGCGAGCAGCTCGTAGCCCTTCTCGGAGCCGTAGCCCTTGACGATCGGCAGGAGCAGGTCGTTCAGCGCGTTCTCGGTGGAGGCGTCCTCGCCGGCGGCCTCCTTGATCTGGATCGCGTCCTGGATCGAGGCGGTGTACATCACCAGGGCGCGCATGCCCTCCGCGTACGCCTTCTGGGTGATCAGCGAGCGGCGCACGTCGGGGTGGTGGGTGATGGTGACCTTCGGCGCGGTCTTGTCCATGAAGTTCGCCAGGTCGGGGCCCTGGACGCGCTCCTTGGCGTACTCCAGCGCGTTCAGGTAGCCGGTGGAGAGCGTGGAGATGGCCTTCGTGCCGACCATCATGCGGGCGAACTCGATGATGCGGAACATCTGGCGGATGCCGTCGTGCTTGTCGCCGATCAGCCAGCCCTTGGCGGGGTGCTGGTCGCCGAAGGTCATCTCGCAGGTGTTGGAGGCCTTCAGGCCCATCTTGTGCTCGACGTTCGTGGCGTAGACGCCGTTGCGCTCGCCCAGCTCGCCGGTCTCGAAGTCGAAGAGGTACTTCGGGACGAGGAAGAGGGACAGGCCCTTGGTGCCGGGGCCGGCGCCCTCGGGGCGGGCCAGCACGTAGTGGAGGATGTTCTCCGACATGTCGTGCTCACCGGAGGTGATGAAGCGCTTCACGCCCTCGATGTGCCAGGAGCCGTCCTCCTGCTGCACGGCCTTGGTGCGGCCGGCGCCCACGTCGGAGCCCGCGTCGGGCTCGGTGAGCACCATCGTGGAGCCCCACTGCTTCTCCGTGGCGATCTTGGCTATGTGCTTCTGGACCTCGTTGCCCTCCTCGAAGAGGATGCCGGCGAACGCCGGGCCCGAGGAGTACATCCACACGGCCGGGTTGGCGCCCAGGATCAGCTCGGCGTAGGCCCAGATGAGGGAGCGGGGCGAGGTGGTGCCGCCGATCTCCTCGGGCAGGCCGAGGCGCCAGTACTCGGAGTCCATGAAGGCCTGGTAGCTCTTCTTGAAGGAGGCCGGGACCGGCGCGGTGTTGGTCTCGGGGTCGAAGACCGGCGGGTTGCGGTCGGCGTCGATGAAGGACTCGGCCAGCTCGTTCTCCGAGAGGCGGGTCATCTCCTCCAGGATGCTCTTCGCGGTCTCGACGTCCGTCTCCTCGAACGGGCCGGTGCCGTACACCTTGTCGCGCCCGAGTACTTCGAAGAGGTTGAACTCGATGTCGCGGAGATTCGACTTGTAGTGCCCCATGGCGACGGCTCCCGGCTCCCTAGAGAGATCGGCGAGGCACTGGATCCTCGCGCTAGTTCACGTACCAACAAGTAGCTACGATGATGCTACCCGTCGGTAATAAGAAGCAACCCCGATCCGTCATCTGTGACAGGTCACACCGGAACCGTCAGTGTCGCCGTGTAGCCCTCCGTCGTACTGCCCTTCATCGTCGCCAGCTGCCGCTCGTGGCCGTCGCTGAAGATGCCGTCGTCCTCCAGGGAGAGGCCGCTGAGGTTGCGCACGCTGGTGCCGTAGCCGTCGGTTGCGTACACCGCGTCGCAGACGTCCTCGGGGAAGGCGAGCTGCGAGGTGTTCGTGATCGACGTGGCCGCGGTGGCGTCGGCCAGGCTGCCGTAGACCTCGAAGTGGAGGTGCGGCCAGCGGCCCGGGTAGCAGCCGGGGAAGATGCTCGTGAACGTGACCCGGCCCTGCTCGTCCGTCTCCTGGACCCCCCGCAGGTAGTTCTCCTCGGTGACGCCGTCGGAGTACAGGGAGTAGGCGCCCTCCCGGTCGCACTGCCACACGTAGACGGCGGCGCCCTGCTTCGGGGTGCCGCAGCCGGAGGCCGCGTCCACCACCGTCAGCGTGATCGTCAGGGGTACGCCCTCGGCGGTGCCGCCCGCGGAGTCGCCGAAGCTCTGCCTGATGTCGCTGCGGACCACCCCGCTCTCCTTCAGGACGTTCACACCGTTCGAGCCGTCGCCGGGGAAGGGCCCGGCGGTCTCGTCCGGAATGGTCGCGCACTCGGCGGATGAGGCGGAGCCGCCGGAGGCGGCGGTCGAGGCGGACGAGGAGGAGGACGCCGAGGTGCCCTCGTCCGAGGTGCAGCCCACCAGCGGGACCAGGCTCGCGCCGGCCAGCAGCCGGATCATGCGGCGACGGGCGAGGACGGGAAGGTCGTAGGAGAGGCCTCTGTCGTGCTCGTGAACCTCGTCGCCGTGGTGCCGGTGCATGGCTGTCTCCTCGCTGGAGTGCTGACGTGTCAGGTGCTCGCCCGTGCACGACTGACGCTAGGAGCGCAGACTGTGGGAAGCCAGGGCGGCCGCTGTCGGTTCGCTGTCAAGTCGCTGTCGGTTTCGCCAGGGTGCCCGTCCCGGCCCGGCGCCCGGTCGCTCTCGGTACGCTTGCGCCCATGTACGGCTACGACCAGACAGCGGGCCCGCAAGCGCAGTACGCCCCTCCGCAGCAGCCGATGTCCGGCGGGTACGGGCAGCAGCAGCCGCTGTACCCCGAGCCGTCCCCGCCCTCCCTCACGGACGCGGTGCGGGCGTTCACCACCGGGCAGATGGCCGCCGAGGACTTCCAGCAGGTCTTCGCGACGTCGAAGGTCTACTGCCCGCGCGGCGACAACCCCGGCTTCCTCGCGCTGCACAACACCCAGCAGCCGGTGATCCCGATGTTCAGCACCCTCAAGGAGCTGCGCCGGTACGCGGGCAAGGAGTCCAAGTACTTCGTGATCACCGGTGCCGAGGTGCTCGACCTGCTGCCGACCGGCTACGGCTTCGTCCTCGACATGGAGGGCGATCACCGCATGGTGTTCGACGCGAAGGCAGTGGAACAGATGGTCGAGTTCGCCATGCGCCGGATGTACGGCGGATGAGGCTCGGCGACAGTCACTTCGGCAGGCGTAGCGCCAGGACGAACTCCAGGCCGTAGGCGAACGTCATGTCATGACGGTTGGCCGTCACCCCGCTGCGGGGTGACGGCCTTTCGTCATGCCGGTCTCCCGTGGTTCGCTGCGCCGTCGCCCGGTCGGGAATGCCCTCCCGTACTTCGCTGTTCTGGGTGGCAGAAAGTTCAACGCTCAACTAAACTGGGCGTACACGAGGAGGAACCGACATGCCTGCAGTGACCGTCGAGAACCCGTTGACGCTGCCCCGCGTGACCGCGCCTGCCGACGCCGTGGCACGTCCCGTGCTCACCGTCACGACCGCTCCGAGCGGTTTCGAGGGTGAGGGCTTCCCGGTGCGCCGGGCGTTCGCGGGGATCAACTACCGCCATCTCGACCCGTTCATCATGATGGACCAGATGGGTGAGGTGGAGTACGCGCCGGGCGAGCCCAAGGGCACGCCGTGGCATCCGCACCGGGGCTTCGAGACCGTCACCTACATCATCGACGGGATCTTCGACCACCAGGACAGCCAGGGCGGTGGCGGCACCATCACCGACGGGGACACCCAGTGGATGACCGCGGGCTCGGGACTGCTGCACATCGAGGCCCCACCCGAGCATCTCGTCGTGTCCGGCGGGCTCTTCCACGGCCTCCAGCTGTGGGTGAACCTCCCGGCCAGGGACAAGATGATGACCCCGCGCTACCAGGACATCCGCGGCGGCTCCGTCCAGCTGCTCAGCACCCCCGACGGCGGCGCGCTGCTGCGGGTCATCGCCGGTGACCTGGACGGGCACGCGGGCCCCGGCATCACGCACACCCCGATCACGATGGTTCACGCCACCCTCGCGCCGGGTGCGGAGCTCACGCTGCCGTGGCGCGAGGACTTCAACGGCCTGGCGTACGTCCTCGCGGGCAAGGGCGCGGTCGGCGCGGAGCGCCGCCCGATCCACCTGGGCCAGACCGCGGTCTTCGGCGCGGGCTCCTCGCTGACGGTCCGCGCGGACGAGAAGCAGGACTCCCACACGCCGGACCTGGAGGTCGTCCTGCTCGGCGGGCAGCCCATCCGCGAGCCCATGGCCCACTACGGCCCGTTCGTCATGAACACCAAGGACGAGCTCATGCAGGCCTTCGAGGACTTCCAGAAGGGCCGCCTGGGCACGATTCCGGCGGTGCACGGCATGACAGCGAGCGGTCCGCAGGACTGACGCGGGTCACCCCGCCTCGGAGTTCTCCCAGGTGGTGACGTCCATGGTGATGGACGACAGGCCCTCACCGTTCTTCTGCCAGCCGAGGACGGTGAGGGCGGCGACCCGGTTCTCGTCGGTGAGCACGCACGCGGTGAGTTCCCTGCGGATGTTCTTCTGATCGACGGTGAACCCGAACCGGGTGGCCGCGGCGCAGCTCTCGGCGGTCGCCGGGCCGTCCACGGTGGCGAGGTCGCCGCTGGCGCCGGCGAGGGTCCAGCCGTTGCCGTTCGACGGCATGGTGAAGGCGATGTCGGAGTACTGCTTGGTGAAGTCGAGGTCCACACCCGACGCGGACCGCAGCACCACCTTGCGGTGCTCCCGCACCACCGCCGTTCCCGCCCCGGCGTCGGCCGCCCGCGTCGCGCCGCCGGGCGGTGAAGCGGGCGGGCCGGACGCGGTGGGCGGCGGATCCGTCGTGCCGCCCGTGGTCGCGGCCGTCGTGCTCGTGTCCGATGTCGCACCGGCGCCGGACGTCACGCTCGTACCCGGCCCGGCTCCTGTGCCGCCGGCACTGCCCTGACCGTCGAGCAGCCGATAGGCGACCACGCCCCCGGCGGCCACCAGGGCGAGCGCCACCACGGCGGTGGCCGGACCCTTGTACGAGAGGCGACCCAGTTTGACGTGGGTCGAGGGGTCGCGTTGGCCGCTGCCCTCGTACGACACCGAGAACGAGGACCTCTTGTCCCGGTCTTCCCGGGATGCGGACTTGCCCATGCGACTTCCTTGCCTGCGGTCGGGATTCGGCCAGGGCACTCATCGTGCAGGCGGTGCGGGGGACGTCGTCGTCACTCACCCGGCGGTCACACGAAAGGGTGGATTGGCGTCGTTCTGTTGACGCCCGGTGTGGTGGTGGGCCGCTCAGGCGACCGGTGCAGGTGCAGCGACCGGTGCAGGCGCAGCGACCAGGAACGGTACGGTCACAGCGACCGGGCACCGGCGCCCGAGCCGTCCACCGACTCGTAGAGCTCGAACCAGATGCTCTTGCCCTCGCCGCGCGGCTCCACCCCCCAGGCGTGCGCGAGCAGTTCGATCAGCACCAGGCCGCGGCCGGACGACGCCAGTTCCCCGGGGCTGCGCTTGTGCGGCAGGTCGTCACCGGCGCCCGCGACCTCGATCCGCAGGCGCCGCTCACCCACCCCACCCGTGATCTCGGCGACCAGCAGCGCGTCGGAGTCGGTGTGCACGAGGACGTTGGTCAGCAGCTCGGACAGCAGCAGCACGGCCGAGTCCATCTGGTCCGGCGAGGTCCAGTCGTGCAGCAGCTCGCGCATCTGCTGCCGGGCGACCGCGACCCGCTCGGGCTCGGCCTGCGCGACGGTCAGCACCGAGCGGCGCACCGGAGGCCGTACGACCATCGAGTCCCCGCACCCGCAACCGTCACCGTCCCGGCTCAGCAGCAGCATCGCGATGTCGTCCTCGCGCCGGTCAGCGAGCGGGCCGGTGGTGTGGTGCGAGGACGGCCCGTGCACGGCCTGCACCAACGCGTCGGCGAGTTCCTCCAGGTCGCCCTTGTGGTCCTCCAGGATCACGCGCAGCCGCCGCCAGCCGCTGTCCAGGTCGTGGCCGCCGGTTTCGATCAGGCCGTCCGTGCAGATCAGCATCGTCTCGCCGGCTTCCAGCGTGAGCCGGGTCGTGGGGTAGTCGGCGTCCGGGTCGATGCCCAGCGGCAGGCCGCCCGATGTCGGCCGGGTCAGCACCGTGCCGTCGGTCATCCGGATCGCCGGGTCAGGATGCCCGGCGCGGGCGATGTCCAGCACCCCGGTCGCCGGGTCGACCTCGACGTACACACAGGTCGCGAAACGCGGGTCGGCCGGGTCCTCGTCGCTGATGCCGTGCAGGAAGCGGGACGCCCGGGAGAGAACGGCGTCGGGGCGGTGCCCCTCCGAGGCGTAGGCCCGCAGGGCGATGCGGAGCTGGCCCATCAGGCCCGCCGCCCGTACGTCATGGCCCTGGACGTCGCCGATGACCAGTGCGAAACGCCCGCTGGGCAGCGGGATCACGTCGTACCAGTCGCCGCCGACCTGGAGCCCGCCGCCGGTGGGGACATAGCGGGCGGCGACGCTCATGCCCGGGATGCGCTGCGGGCCGAGCTTCGGCAGCATCGTGCGCTGGAGCCCGTCGGTCAGCGCCCGCTCGCTCTCGGCCACACCCGCCCGGGTCAGGGCCTGGGCCAGCATCCGCGCCACCGTCGCCAGCACGGACCGCTCGTCCGGGGTGAACGCGACCGGGTAGGTGAACGCCGCCATCCACGCGCCCATCGTGCGCCCGGCCACGGTCAGCGGCAGGAACGCCCAGGAGCGGCGTCCGAAGCGCTCGGCGAGCGGCCAGGTCAGCGGATAGCGGGCCTTGTACTGCTCGGCGGAGGACAGATAGACGGCCCGGCCGGTTCGCACCACCTCGGCGGCCGGGTAGTCCGTGTCCAGCGGCATCTCCGAGAAGGGGCTCTCGGTGCCCCGCTGCTGCCCGTGGTGGCCGATGATCGTCAGGCGATCGCCCGAGACGCCGAACACCGCCAGTCCGTCCGGCGAGAACCCGGGCATCGACAGGTTCGCCGTGACCCGCAGGACCTCCTGCGTGGAGCGCGCCTCGGCCAGCGCCCGGCCCGCGTCCAGCAGGAACGCCTCCCGCGAGCGCCGCCAGTCCCCGGTGACCGCGCTGCGCCCGGCCGGGGTGCCCGGCGTCGGCTCGGTGACCTCCTGGAGCGAGCCGATCAGCCGGTACGCCTTGCGCGCCCGGTCGAAGGACGGCTTGGAGCGGCTGCGGACGACGCGGACGACCCGGCCCTGCTCGTCCATGATCCGGATCCGGACCTCCGCGAGGGTGCCCTCGGCGACGGCCAGCTGGATCACACCGGTGATCTCGTTCCAGTCGACGGGGTGCAGCCGGGCCCGGGCCTGGGCCTCCGTGAGGCTGACCTGCTCGGAGGGCAGCCCGAGCAACCGGGCCGCCTCGGCGTCGACCGTGACCAGCCCGGTGGCGGTGTCCCAGTGCCACAGGCCGGTCGCGAGGGCGGCGAGAGCCTCCCCCACGGCGGGCAGAGGCTCGCCAGTGCGCATTGCCCTACTTTAAGAAGACGCGATCGAACACTGCCACCCATGGTGGACGTGTGCCCGAACGACGGTGTGTGCGCGATCGACCGATAACTGTGGAGAGCCGATCTTCGCCTGCCCGGTACGCTGGGGACCAGTTTCACGTGAAACACAGACCCCGATCAGCGAAGACTGGATGAACGACGATGCATCGGTACAGGTCCCACACCTGCGGCGAGCTCCGCTCCTCTGACGTCGGCAGCGACGTCCGGCTGAGTGGCTGGCTGCACAATCGGCGCGACCTGGGTGGCATCCTCTTCATCGATCTGCGCGATCACTACGGCATCACGCAGCTCGTGGCCCGCCCCGGCACGCCCTCCTACGAGGCCCTGGACAAGCTCTCCAAGGAGTCGACCGTCCGGGTCGACGGCAAGGTCGTCTCCCGGGGCGCCGAGAACGTCAACGCCGAGCTGCCGACCGGTGAGATCGAGGTCGAGGTGGGCGAGGTCGAGCTGCTCGGTGCCGCTCAGCCGCTGCCCTTCACGATCAACACCGAGGACGGGGTCAACGAGGAACGGCGCCTGGAGTACCGCTTCCTGGACCTGCGCCGCGAGCGCATGCACCGCAACATCCTGCTGCGCACGTCGGTCATCTCGGCGATCCGCCACAAGATGACGGCGCTGGGCTTCAACGAGATGGCCACGCCGATCCTCTCGGCGACCTCCCCCGAGGGTGCCCGCGACTTCGTCGTCCCCTCCCGCCTGAACCCGGGCAAGTTCTACGCCCTTCCCCAGGCGCCCCAGCAGTTCAAGCAGTTGCTGATGATCTCCGGATTCGACCGCTACTTCCAGATCGCCCCCTGCTTCCGTGACGAGGACGCGCGGGCCGACCGCTCGCCGGGCGAGTTCTACCAGCTCGACATCGAGATGAGCTTCGTCGAGCAGGAGGACGTCTTCCAGCCCGTCGAGAAGCTCATGACCGAGCTGTTCGAGGAGTTCGGCAAGGGCCGCCACGTCACCTCGCCGTTCCCGCGGATCCCGTTCCGCGAGGCGATGCTGAAGTACGGCTCCGACAAGCCCGACCTGCGGGCCCAGCTCGAACTCGTCGACATCACCGACATCTTCGAGGGCTCGGAGTTCAAGGCGTTCGCCGGCAAGCACGTACGGGCCCTGCCCGTGCCGGACGTCTCCGCCCAGCCCCGCAAGTTCTTCGACCAGCTCGGCGACTACGCCGTCTCGCAGGGCGCCAAGGGCCTGGCCTGGGTCCGCGTCGGCGAGGACGGCTCGCTGTCCGGCCCGATCGCGAAGTTCCTCACCGAGGAGAACGTCGCCGAGCTGACCAAGCGCCTGTCGCTCGCGGCCGGCCACGCGGTCTTCTTCGGCGCGGGCGAGTTCGACGAGGTCTCCAAGATCATGGGCGCGGTGCGGGTGGAAGCCGCCAAGCGTGCCGGGCACTTCGAGGAGAACGTCTTCCGGTTCTGCTGGATCGTCGACTTCCCGATGTACGAGAAGGACGAGGAGACCGGCGCGATCGACTTCTCGCACAACCCGTTCTCCATGCCGCAGGGCGGTCTGGAAGCCCTGGAGACCCAGGACCCGCTGGACATCCTCGGCTGGCAGTACGACATCGTCTGCAACGGCGTCGAGCTGTCCTCCGGCGCGATCCGGAACCACGAGCCGGAGATCATGCTCAAGGCCTTCGAGATCGCCGGATACGACCGCGAGACCGTCGAGGAGAAGTTCGCCGGCATGCTGCGCGCCTTCCGCTTCGGCGCCCCGCCGCACGGCGGCATCGCCCCGGGCGTCGACCGCATCGTCATGCTGCTCGCCGACGAGCCCAACATCCGCGAGACCATCGCCTTCCCGCTCAACGGCAACGCCCAGGACCTGATGATGGGCGCGCCGACGGAGCTGGAGGAGGCGCGGCTGAAGGAGCTGCACCTGTCGGTGCGCAAGCCGCAGCCGAAGTAGGGCGTACCAGCGAACGAAGCGCCCGGGACATTAGTGGGCCCGGGCGCCTTCTCTTGGTTGGAACTGAGCCAGGGTGCCGAACCCGACTACGCACGGCGCATGAGGTCATTCTCAGGTGCCAGTAACCAGCGGAAGTGATCGACCAACGGGTTCACCAGCTTGGGGTCCCGCATCAGTCGGTCTGAGCGCTCATCGCATCCTCTGGTCGCCCTGATCACGTTTCAAGCGGCAGGGACGACTGCTCCGCCGCCGGGCCGAGGTACGTGTACTCGGTCGACCGGGCGATGCCCACCGCATCGAGGCGCTGACGGAAACGGACCCGGAAGTGCACGTTGTCCCCGAGGCCGGGACGCATGCGGAGCAGTGCCTCCGGCTCCTCGAAGTGGACGTCGTAAGCCTGGGCATTCCTGGCCGTGCCCGTCTTGACCTTCACCCAGCCGCTTTCGCGGAGCTCGGTGATGCGGCCCGAAATGATGATCTCCTGGTCACGGGGCCTCGTTTCACGAAGCCGCTCGACATAGCGCCTGCCGCGCTCCGTGAGCTGAGCCCTGTGCATGCCACCGTCGGCGCCGTACCAGGTCATTCCCAGGTCCAGCTCGTACTTGCCCAGAGCCCGGGCCAGGGTCTCCACAGCGTCGAAGAGGCGGGACCATTCGCGGACATCATGTTCGGCCTCCAAGGCGCCGAGCAGTCTGGTGAGCATCTGCATGCCGGTGCTCGCGGCCGATGTGGGGGGAGCTTCCATGGCCGGAGGCTCCGAGAGAACGACAGACGGCACGGGACGTGCATGGACCACGGTGCTTCCGGCCGAGATGCCCGTGAGCTCCAGCTGGACAGGAGTGCCCGCTGCGACGGAGATGGCGTTCTCAACCGGGTTCAGCAGGGCGTCGCCCCACTGGAAGCGCAGAGCGCCCCCTTCGGTGTCCGGCCCCGTCAGCCGGAGCCGGAGCTCCTCGTCGAGGCGGGCGTCAGGTGCGTAGGCACGGACCGTCGCGAGGCGGCCGGCCCGGTGCTCCGCCTCGACCTCCTCGTCGTCCCGTTCCTCGGTGCCCATCTCTTCGAGGAGGCGCGCGGCGGCCTCAGCCGCTGCCGGATCATCCCTGAGCAGCGCACGCCTGCGCTCACGCCAGCTGTCGCCGGTGGTCACAGTCGCACCTCCAGGTATCCACGTGCCGGGGCGGCACTCTCTCGCGACGGGGACCGGTCCGACTGACCGGGCAGTCGGCAGCGCTGCCACCAGTCGTCCCACACACCCCGCTCCATGAAGTATGTCCGCTCCTCGGCGGTGAAGCGCTCCGGGCGGAAGACGTGGCCGACGGGCTGGTACCCGACCCGGACCGGTGAGACTCCGAACTTGCGCAGCATGTTGTCCCGGCTCTGGAAGGCGGTGGTCAGCCATTTGGATCCGGGTCTGCCGCGCACGGCGCGCTCGCCCCGCACGTCGATCAGGAGAGTCGCGTCGATGTTCCCCGGATCGGTCTTCGTGCTCACGAAGCTGCCGCCGAGCCACAGCCTGTGGATGAGCGTGTGCCCGTCCATGACCTCCGCGTACGCGTCCTCCAGGGCGAAGAAGCGTTCCAGGTAGTCGTGCAGTCCGGCCCACAGTGTCTGACGTGTGTCGGAGCCGTGGAACTGTGGCGCTGTGACCAGCATGGTCTCCGCTTCGCCGACGGAGACGGAGTAGCGGCCCAGCGGGAGGAATCCGTTCGCAGCGAAGGAAGGCAGCACATGAAGTCCTGTCGGGTACGGATGGGCGCCGTGCGGGTGCGGGTGTGGCGGCGAGTTCTGCGGCCACGGCTCATCGTGCCGCGCGGTTCACACCGCCGTCAGAGGTTTCCGGCACTTGGTCGTCCGCCTCTCTGCACTCACGACATCTGCCCGGCCGAGGCGCCCGGAAGGCGCGGTCGCAGCCGTCGCAGGTCTGGAGGGGGTGCCGGGGCTCGGGGGCCGGTGAGGCCGGTGGCCGGAACGGCGGTGGCGGCGGGAGCTGGGCGGTCAGGCGGTGGGCGAGGAGAGCGGCCGGGCGGATCAGGGGCTCGTCGGGCAGGTTCGCCGTCAGGGCGTGGCGTACGGCGGTGGGGGTCAGGTCGCGTTCCAGCCAGGCGGCGACACCGGGGGCGAGGTGCTCGGCGTCGGTTGTGGAGAGGAGCAGGCGGGGGGCGTGGCGGCGGAGGCCGGTGAGGACGTCGACGGCTGTCTGGAGGAGGGCGGGGGTGGAGTAAGAGGGCTGGGGTACGGCGGGGAGGCGCTTGCGTGGCGCAGGCTCGTCGGGGGTTGTGCGTCGGGCGGCGGACCTGCGGGTGGGTGCCTCCCGGGCGGCGGTTCGGTGGCCGGGCCTGTTGCAGGAGACCGTGCGGGTGACGATCCGGCCGGTGGGGGTGCGCTCGCGGCTGCGGCGCAGGTAGCCGTGGGCTTCGAGCTCCCGCAGGGCGGCGGCGATGCGGGTGGGGCCCTCGGGGAAGCGGGCGGCGAGGGTCTTGATGTCGACGGCGGTGCCCGGCCGCACCGACTGGATGTAGCAGGCCAGCCCGATGTCGAGCAGGGACAGCTCCGGGTGCTGGGTCAGGTCGTTGCCGATCACCGTGAAGTTCTCGGTGTGGCGGACGTGGTCATGGGTGACGCCGGCGATCCGCTGCCCGGCGGGGTGGTTTTTGCCCGGGATACGGGACTGGGCGCGCGCGGGCGCGCTAGGGTTTTCGGTGTCCATCGGGAAGCTCGCTTCTTCCTCGGTGGTCAGGCCCTCGCACTGGGATGCCAGTCCCGGCGAGGGCCGTCGCATGTCTGAGGTTGTGGTGTGCCGCTGGCGCTGAGCGTAGGGCAGGCAACCGGTCCCGAATCCAGCCCACTTGGGCATATTCACTCGCGGGAGTGAGTTTGCCCGGCGGGAGGGAGGGGTGGGGCTTGGTGGGGTGCTTTCTCCCCAGCGGGTAGTGCATGGGGAGCGCAGGGTGGGCCGAGGCGTGGGCCGTCGAGTGCCGGTGATTGCGGCGCGGTGAAGGTGAGTTCGGCCCAGACCGTCTTGCGGGGCGGCAGGCCTGGGACCACACCCCAGCGGTCGGCCAGGGCGGCCACGAGGGTGAGACCACGGCCGCACTCGTCGGACGGGGCGGCGAGGTGGCGCTGCGGAAGCCGGTCACCGCGCGTGTCCGTCACCTCGATGCGGAGGGTCCGGCCGACCACGAAGAACAGGAGCTGGAAGTTCCGGCCGGGGACGCGGCCGTGGGTCGCCGCGTTGTTGGCCAGCTCGGCCACGAGGAGCTGCGCCGGGTCCAAGGGCAGCCCCCAGGTGCGCAGTTGTTCCGTGGCGAGCAGGCGGGCGAGGCGTGCGCCTCGGGGTGTGGGAGACAGCAGAACGCTGTAGTTGCGGACGGGGCGGTCGTGTTGGGGGAGTTTCCGATTCACGTCACTCAGCGTGGCCGGAAGTGCCTACCGTGTGCAGTGACGTCGCGGTTGCGTACGGTGATTGTCCAGCGCTTGTCCGGTGGTGTCCGGGCTTGTCGGGGCGGTGCGTACGGGTAGGGCGTGGCTGGTACGAGGCGGTACGACGGACGGGCGCGCATGTCGGTGGACGGCGAGGTTCGGCGGCTGATGACCGAGGCTGACGAGCCGGGGTGGGAGGTCGACCCGGACGACGAGTGGGGCGTGGCGGTCGTGGCCACCGTGGGGCGGCAGGTGAAGCTGCGGCGTGAGGCGGTGGGATGCGGGCCGGCGACTTCGGGAAGGCCGTGGGGTACGGCGAGGACCTCGTCTACAAGATCGAGGGCGGGAAGCGAATTCCTCGGCCTGAGTTCCTGGACAGGGCGGACGAGGTGTTGGGGGCGGGTGGGTTGCTCGCGGCGATGAAGGAGGATGTGGCCAAGGTTCGGTACCCGAAGAAGGTGCGGGACCTGGCGCAGATGGAGGCGCGGGCGGTCGAGATCGGGGTGTATGAGATCGGGACGCCAGCCCCCGCCTCGCCCTCGCGCCGGAGGCGTGGGAGGACTTCGTGGCGTACGCGTCCGAAAGCTGACACCTCGACTGACGTGCCCGCACCTGGATCGCGCCGGGCGCGGGGCACTGCCGTACGGCTCAGAAGAGTGCGTCGGGCTGAGCGAAAAGCGCGCCGTCGTCGAAGCCCTTCGGGTCGGCCCCGGCGGTAGGCGCGGCGGCCCGAGCCTTCGCCTTGGCCAGTGCCCGACGGTGCGCATGTGTGCACCTCGTCCACGACCAGCAGGTCGAAGGCGCGGGGGTACTCCGGCACGGGTGGCAGCAGTTCCCGCAGCATCCGCAGCGGGCGCTCCCGCTTCAGCCAGTCGATCGAGACGATCAGGCGCGGGTGGTGGGTCCACGGGTTGGCGTACAGCCCGGCCGATCGGCGCAGGTCACGCAACATCCTGGTGTTGACGATCCGGAAGTCCAGGCCGAACTTGTCCCGCATCTCGTCCCGTCACTGAAGCGTCAGACCGGCGGGGCAGACGATCAGCATGGAGCGGGCGCGGTGGCGCAGCATCAGCTCCTGCATCACCAGGCCGGCCCCGACCGTCTTGCCCAGACCGACGTCGTCCGCGATCAGCAGGTTCGTGCGGGGCATGGACAGGGTCGCGGACCACCGGCTCCAGCTGGTAGTCACGGATCTCGACGCCCGAGCGGAACGGCGCCTGGAGGGCCGTCTTGTCGGCGGAGGCGATGGCACCCCAGCGCACCGCGTCCAGGAAGGCGTCGAGGCGCCCACGGTGATATGCCTATGCCACCCACTTGACGGGGCCGACCGAAGCGCTCAGCGCGCCACGAACTGGGTGAGGATCGCCTGGACCTCGTAGATGTCGACGCCCTTCGTGAAGGTCTTCTCGATGGGGGTCGGGGTGCCGGAGATCCAGATCTTCAGTTCGGCGTCCAGATCGAAGGTGCCCGCCGTTTCCACCGCGAAGTGGGTGATGCTGCGGTAGGGGACCGAGTGGTACTCGACCTTCTTGCCGGTGATGCCCTGCTTGTCGATCAGGATCAGGCGGCGGTCGGTGAAGAGGATGGTGTCGCGGATCAGCAGGAACGCGGCGTGGACCTGCTCGCCGTGGCCGAGGAGACGGGCGTAGTCCTGCTGGGCCGATTGCGGGTTCACGGTGTGTGCGTTGCCGAACAGTGCCATCGGTGATCCCCCATGTGGTTGGCCGGGTACCTCGGTCATCCTATGAACAGAGGTTCCCGGGGGCGATGAGCCTGAGGACGAGTCGTCGCGGAAACGCGTCCGCCCCCAGGAGGAGACTCCCCTAGGGGCGGACGCGGGGCGGGTGCGGAGCGGTTGCGGGGCGGGGTTACGCCGGCTCGCCGCCGAAGCGCTCCTTGTACGACTCCAGGTCCTCGTCCGTGAGCTTGGCGAACAGGACCGGCGGGATGGTGAAGGGGGTCCCGGCGGGGACGGCGGTGAGGGAGCGCGCCTCGTCCGGGGTGACCCAGACCGCCGTGTCGTTCTCCAGGGAGAACGCCTCACGCATCTTCTGCGCCGACGTCGGGATGAACGGCTCGGAGACCACGGCGTAGAGGTGGATCAGGTTCATCGCCGTACGCAGGGTGAGCGCGGCGCCCTCGGGGTTGGTCTTGATCTCCAGCCAGGGGGCCTTCTCCTCCAGGTAGGAGTTGCCCGCCGACCACAGGGCACGCAGCGCGGCCGCCGCCTTGCGGAACTGGATGGCCTCCATCTGGGACTCGTACTCCGAGAGCAGTCGGGCGATCTCCTCGCCCAGCTTCGTCTCCGCCTCGCCGGGCTCGGGGCCTGCCGGGACCTCTTCGCCGAAGCGCTTCTTGGAGAAGGACAGGACACGGTTGACGAAGTTGCCGAGGGTGTCGGCCAGGTCCTTGTTCACCGTGGCGGTGAAGTGCTCCCACGTGAAGGACGAGTCGTCCGACTCGGGGGCGTTCGCCATCATGAAGTAGCGCCAGTAGTCGGCCGGCAGGATGTCGAGGGCGTCGTGGGTGAAGACGCCGCGGCGCTGGGAGGTGGAGAACTTGCCGCCGTAGTAGTTCAGCCAGTTGAAGGCCTTGATGACGTCGACCTTCTTCCACGGGGCGCGGGTGCCCAGCAGCGTCGCCGGGAACATCACGCTGTGGAAGGGGACGTTGTCCTTGCCCATGAACTGCGTGTAGCGGACGTTCGCGTCCGACTCCCACCACCAGGAGCGCCAGTCACGGTTCTCCGGGTCCTGGTCCGCCCACTCCTTCGTCGCGCCGATGTACTCGATCGGGGCGTCGAACCAGACGTAGAAGACCTTGCCCTCGGCGGCGAGGTCCGGCCAGGTGTCGGCGGGGACGGGGACGCCCCAGTCCAGGTCACGGGTGATCGCCCGGTCGTGCAGGCCCTCCGTGAGCCACTTGCGGGCGATGGAGGACGCGAGGACGGGCCAGTTGTCGGCGCGCTCGTCGACCCACGCCTCCACCTCGCCGGCGAGCGCCGACTGCAGGAGGAACAGGTGCTTGGTGTCGCGGACCTCCAGATCGCTGCTGCCGCTGATCGCGGAGCGGGCGTCGATCAGGTCGGTCGGGTCCAGGACGCGCGTGCAGTTCTCGCACTGGTCGCCGCGGGCCTTGTCGTAGCCGCAGTGCGGACAGGTGCCGATGATGTAGCGGTCGGGCAGGAAGCGGCCGTCGGCGTTCGAGTACACCTGGCGGATCGAACGCTCCTCGATGAAGCCGTTCGCCTTCAGCTCGCGGGCGATCTCCTGCGTGATCTCGTGGTTCTGCGGGGAGGAACTGCGGCCGAAGTAGTCGAAGGCCAGGTTGAAGCCGTCGTAGATCGCCTTCTGCTGGTGGTGCGCCTCGGTGCAGAACGCGTCCACGGGCACGCCCTGCTCCTTGGCCGCGAGCTCCGCGGGGGTGCCGTGCTCGTCCGTCGCGCAGATGTAGAGGACCTCGTGGCCCCGCTGGCGCAGATAGCGGGAGTACACGTCCGCCGGGAGCATGGACCCCACCATGTTGCCCAGGTGCTTGATCCCGTTGATGTACGGAAGGGCGCTGGTGATGAGGTGTCGAGCCATCGCGGGCTGCTCCCAAGTCGCTACGTGGGGTGACGATCTCGTGGTCGGGGTCGTCGACGAACCTTGAAATCGTAGCTGACACGGGTACGCCGCCCGCCTCCCCTTTTGCGGGGTGGGAGCGGGCGGCGTCGGGGCCGGGTGGGCCCGGGGCGGAGCCCCGGGTGAGGGGTCAGGGGCGCCAGTTCGCCAGGACGCCCTCGTAGAGCTCCTTGTCCGTGAGCTCGCGGGGGGTTTCGCCGGCGAGGAAGTGGGACGTGTTCGGGGTCTTGAGCTTGCGGAGGTAGTCGAAGGCCTTGTTCTCCGGGTCCCCGAAGGCGACGAAGGAGAAGAAGACGGCGGGGTGGGTCCTGGCGGCCTCGGTGAGGGCCTGGGTGGCGGGGGTCTTCGCGTCCGGGGCGCCGTCGGTCTGGAAGACCACCAGGGCGGGAGCGGCCGGTTCGGCCGTCTTGTCGTGGTGGGCGAGGACGGCTTCGACCGCCGCGTGGTAGCTGGTGCGGCCCATACGGCCGAGGCCCGCGTGCAGGTCGTCGATCTTGTTCTCGTGCTCGGCGAGGGTGATTTCGCCGGTGCCGTCGAGTTCGGTGGAGAAGAAGACGACCGGGACGGTGGCCTCGGGATCGAGGTGTGCCGCGAGGGCGAGCGTCTGCTCGGCGAGGGCCTGGGCGGAGCCGTCCTTGTAGTACGGGCGCATCGAGGCGGAGCGGTCGAGGACCAGGTAGACCTTGGCCCGGGTGCCGGTGAGGTTGTGGGCCTCAAGGGTGGCGGTGGCGGCCTTGTAGGCGGTGGTGAGGCCCGGGGCGCGGGTCTTGACGCGGGTGAGAGGGAGGGCGGGCCCGGCCTCGGCTACGCCGTCGGCGGCCGCGGGTTCGGAAGCCGCATCGACCTCGGCCTTCGGTTCGGCTGCCTTCGGGGTGGTCTTGGCCTTGGTCTCGGCCTTCGGTTCGGCTGCCTTCGGGGTGGTCTTGGCTTCGGCCTTCGGCTCGGCTGCCCTCTGCGTGGCCTCGGACTTCGGCTTCGGCTCGGCCGGTGCCTTGGCGGCGGGCGCCGCGTCGGCTTCGGCCTCGGGGGCCGTCTTGGACTTCGTCCCTGTGCCGGACTCGCCCTTCGGCGCGGCCTTCCGCTTGGTGCTGGGATCGGCCTTCGGCTCCGGGGCGGCCGTGGGCTCGGCTTCGGCCTCCGGCTTCGCGTCGGCCGTAGGCTCGACCTCGACCTCGACCTCGGCTTCGGGCGCCGGTCCCGCCTCGGGCTTCGACTCCGTCTCGGGCTTCGAATCAGCCTTCGGGGCGGCGGCCTCCGAGGTTGCCGGTTCCGCAGCCTCCGGCTCCGCCGGGGTGGGCTCGGGCTTCGGCTCGGGCTCGGCCTCCGCCTTCGCCTCGACGTCTGCTTCCGCGTCCGTCGTGTCCGCAGGCGCGTCCGCCTCTGCCGATGCCTTCGCGTCGGTCGTCGCGGTGGGCTCCGACTGCGCCTCTTCCGCCGGTGCGGCCTCCGTCTTGACCGGCTCCTCTGTCGGAGCGGCCTCCGCCTCCACCGGCTTCTCCGCCGGAGTCGCCTCGGCCTCGCCCGGCTCCTCCGCTACAGCCGGTTCCGCCGCCTCGGTCGCCTTCTCCGCTACAGCCCGCTTCGAAGCCCCCGTCGGCTCAGCCGACTCAGCAGCCCCAGCTGACTCAGCAGCCCCAGCCGACTCGGCAGCCCTCCCCGGCTCCTCCGGCGTCTTCCGCTCCTCAGCCGCTGCCGGTCGGTCATCGACAGCCGTCTCATCGACAGCCGTCTCCTCGGCGGACGGCGGCTTCACCGCCGGCTCCTCCTCCGCCGACCGTGCGGGCCGGGGGACCGTCACATGGTCGAAGGCCGCCGACACCAGGTCGTGGTGGTCGGAGGACGACGTGCGGGGTTCGGGGACGCTCGCCGTCGGTGCGGGCTTCGGCTCCGGGGAGGGGGACGGAACCTTCGGGTCCGCGGAGGGGGCCGCGGCCGGTGTCCGTTCGGCGGATGCGAGGGTGTCGCGGCCGGTGTGCTCGGCGGTCCCGCCGTCGGTCCCGCTGGTCTCACCGGCGGTCGTCGTCCGCGCCGCACCCTCGGCCTCGGCGGTCCGTGACTTGCGTGACCGTCCGAACGCGTTCCGCAAGAGAGTGAGAATGCCCATGTGCGCGCAACCCTTCGCGTGAGTTGAAGCCCGTCAATCCCTGGCCAGGACGGACACGTAAGGTTAGCGGCCCTCCTGTGTGATCTTGGGCAGGGTCTGTTGTGCCAGGTCCATCCTGTCAAGGGGGCATCCGGCCGGTGCGGGTGTCGCGATGCTGAAGGGCGGCAACCCCCGTACGGCAGCGACGGGTTCACTCGGTGTTCATCAGGGCGCCCGGCTACCGCACATATGTGCCCCTACGGTCACGCTGACACCTAGGGCATCCATGGGGAGAGTAAAGTGCGCAAGCTGCTGCCGTTGATCGGAACGTCGTCCGGTTCGCACCCTGGCGGCCGGTCCGCCATGACCTGTCGTTTCCGGTGTGGTGACGCCTGCTTCCATGAGGTGCCCAACACCAGCTCCAACGAGTACGTCGGTGATGTGATCGCCGGGGCGCTCAGCCGTCGGTCGATGATGCGGGCCGCGGCCGTGGTGACGGTGGCCGCCGCCGGAGCGGGTGCCGTGGGGGCCGCCCAGGCCCCGCAGGCCGCCGCCGCACCGGCCGCCGGCCCGGCCTCCGCTGCCGCCTCCGTGGCCGCCCGGCGCAAGAACAAGGGTGCGCGCGGGTTGCGCTTCGCCCCCGTCGCGCCGAACACCGCCGACGCCGTGACCGTGCCGGAGGGGTACCGGCAGAATGTCGTCATCCGCTGGGGCGAGCCCATCCTGCGCGGGGCGCCCGCCTTCGACCCGGAGCGGCAGACCGCCAAGGCCCAGGCCGGTCAGTTCGGGTACAACTGCGACTTCCTCGCTCTCCTGCCGCTGCGCGGGGAGCGGAACAGGCAGCTGCTCGTCGCCAACCACGAGTACACCGACGAGATCCTGATGTTCCGCGGGTACGACTCCGCCAACCCCACCCGTGAGCAGGCCGAGATCGCCTGGGCGGCGCACGGCCTGTCGGCGGTCGTGGTGGAGGAGGACCGCAGGAGCGGGAAGCTCACCGCCGTCTCCCGGCATCGGCTGAACCGGCGGGTCACCGCCACCACCGAGTTCCGGCTCACCGGGCCCGCCGCCGGGTCCGACCTCGTGAAGACCTCCGCCGACCCGACCGGCACCAAGGTGCTCGGCACCCTCAACAACTGCTCGGGCGGTGTCACCCCGTGGGGCACGACCCTGCACGGCGAGGAGAACTTCAACCAGTACTTCGCCAACAGCAGCCGGGCGACCGACAAGCGGTACGGGATCGGCACCGGCGCCACCGAGCGCAAGTGGGAGAGGTTCGACAAGCGGTTCGACGTCGCGCAGGAGCCGAACGAGGTGCACCGGTTCGGGTATGTCGTCGAGTTCGACCCGTACGACCCCACGTCGACGCCGCGCAAGCACACCGCTCTCGGGCGGTTCAAGCACGAGGCCGCGACCGTGCGGCTGACGCACGACGGCCGGCCGGTCGTGTACTCCGGTGACGACGAGCGGTTCGACTACTTCTACAAGTTCGTCGGCAGCAAGCGGATGCGGCACGGGTCTTCGCGTGCCGTGCGCGAGCACAACCTCTCCCTGCTCTCCGAGGGCACGCTGTACGTCGCCAAGCTCACCGGGGACTCGCCCGCCATCGAGATCGACGGCACGGGCAAGCTGCCGGGCGACGGCGAGTTCGACGGCAGCGGCGAGTGGATTCCGCTGGCCACCGCGACCGCGAAGGGCGCCGTCTCGCACGTGCCGGGGATGAGCGCCGAGGAGGTGTTCGTCTTCACGCGGCTCGCCGGTGACAAGGTGGGCGCCACCAAGATGGACCGGCCCGAGGACATCGAGCCCAACCCGGTGACCGGCAAGGTGTACGTCGCCCTGACCAACAACTCCGCCCGTGGTGTCGGCGCCAACGCCAAGGCGGACGAGGCCAACCCGCGCAACGCCAACAAGCACGGCCACGTGCTGGAGCTGACCGAGCGGTGGAACCGGCCGGAGAGCACGAGGTTCGCCTGGTCGCTGTTCCTCGTCGCCGGTGACCCGGAGGACCCGGCGACGTACTTCGCGGGCTTCCCGAAGGACGGCGTGAGCGCCATCTCCTGCCCGGACAACGTGGCCTTCGACCCCTACGGCAACCTGTGGATCTCCACCGACGGTTCCGCGCTCGGCTCGCACGACGGCCTGTTCGGTGTGGCGACCCGGGGTGAGCGGCGCGGTGAGCTCAAGCAGTTCCTGACCGTGCCGAAGGGCGCCGAGACGTGCGGCCCGATCATCCAGGACCGACGCGTCCTGGTGGCCGTGCAGCACCCGGGCGAGGTCGACGGCGCGTCCGTGGAGGAGCCCGCCAGCACCTGGCCCGACGGACCGGGGACCTACGTCCGTCCGGCCGTCGTGGCCGTGTGGCGTGCCGACGGGTGTGACATCGGCGTCTGAGCCGGGTCGTCACCGGCAGGCCGGTCGACGGGCAGCGACGCGCACTGCGGCCCCGGCGCGTCCTGCACCGGCGCCGTCCCGGACGCGACCGAGCGGTCCCGCGTCAACCGGCTGTGGACCGACGGTCCGGCGGCGGCGATGAACAAGGCCCTGGAGAAGTCCGCCCGTTGAGACCCCATGCCGATACGGCCGTCCCGCTGCGCGGGGCGGCCGTGTCCGTGTGCGCGCACCGGACCCGGGTCAGCGGCCCTCGTGCAGCGTGAGGTCGGTGACGACCGCGCGGTGGTCGGTGTCGGACAGGTCCAGGACGCGGGTACGGCTCGCCCCGAAGTCCTCCGACACCAGGACGTGGTCGATCTGCGCGCCGAACGTGGGGGCCGTGAGGGCCGGCCAGGTGGCCGTGCGGTCGGCGCCGTCCAGGCGGGAGGCGTCGCGCAGGCCGGTGTCGAGGATGCGGCGGAAGGCCGCGTGGTCCTGGGTGGCGTTGAAGTCGCCGGCCAGGACGAGGGGGGTGCCGGGGTCGGCGGCGGCCGCGTCGCGCAGGGCGCCGAGCTCCCGGCGCCAGACGTCCACCTGGCCGGGCAGCGGGGGCATGGGGTGGGCGAGCTGGAGGCGTACGGCGTGCCCGTCGACGTCGGCGACCGCCCCGGGCATGCCCATCGTGCCGCGCACGCCCTCGGTGGGCCGGAGCGGGAAGCGGCTGAGGATGACGGAGCCCTCGGAGCCGCCACCCTCCACGGCCCGGCGGTGCGGGAAGTCCTGGGCGAGGTCCCGCTGGAGCAGGGCGTCGCACGCGGGGTCGCACTCCTGGACGAAGACCACGTCCGGTTTCTCGCGCCGGACGGCGGTGACGAGGGAGGCGGTGCCCTGGCCGAACTCGACGTTGGAGGTCAGCACCCGCAGTTCGGCGACCGGACGGCCCACGGGATCGCCGACCTTGCCGTACGGCTCGATGTACCAGGCCAGCAGGCCGAGCAGGACCACTCCCCAGAGGGTGCCGAGCCACCGGCGGGACAACAGGGTGAGCAGCAGTCCCGCGGCGGTGGGCACGAGCAGCCAGGGGAGGAAGGCGAGGAGCTGCGGGACGGGGGTGATGCCGTCGCTGTCGGCGGCGCGGAAACCGACGACCACGCTCACGCAGGTGAACAGCAGGCCGGCGCACCAGGCGCCGAGCCGCCGTCGGGGCGGACGGTGCTCGCGCCCGTCGTCCCTGGCGGTCCACTCGGCAGCGGCGGTGTCCAAGGCCCGGCCTTCCGTTCGGGGTGGGTTTCCCGCATCCTCCCTCAAAGACGGGCTGGGGCGGTGGAGGGTTGCCGGGCGTCGACCCGGGCCAGGAACGCCTCCAGCGCCTGGTCGAACACCTCGGGGCGTTCCAGGTTCGGCATGTGGGCCGCGCCCTCGATGACGTGCAGTTCCGCGTCGGGGAGGGCCGCGTGCATGGCCCGGGCGTCGGAGACCGGCGTGAAGGTGTCGTCGGCTCCCACGACGACCAGGGCCGGGACGGTGACGCGGGTCAGCAGGGTGTCGTAGCCGGGGCGGCGGGCCCGGGCGCGCAGGGCCGCGGCGGCACCCTCGGGGACGGTGGCGGTCATCATGCCGTGGACGTGCGCCTTGACCTCGGCGGACGCGTACGGGGCGACCATCCGCTCCAGGACCTCGTCGGCGTAGCCGCGCATGCCCTCCGCGAGGAGGCGGTCCGCCGCCGCGTCCCGGGTGCGCACGCCCTCGGGGGTCTCCGGCGACGGGAAGGTGTCCGCGAGGACCAGGCCGCGGACCCGCTCGGGGAACAGGCGGTAGCAGTCCATGACGATCTGGCCGCCCATCGACAGGCCCGCGAGGACGAACGACTCGACTTCCAGCTCGTCCAGCAGGGCCTCGATGTCCCGGGCGAACGCGGAGAAGTCCGGGACGGCCGGGGTCGTCGGGGAGGCGCCGTAGCCGCGCAGGTCGGGGGCGATGACGCGGCGGGTACCCGGGAACCTGTCGAGCTGGGGGGCCCACATCGTGTGGTCGAAGGGGTGGCCGTGGACGAGGACCAGGGGTACCCGATGGGTATCGGAGCCTTTGTCCTCGTATGCGAGGAAGGGTGCCATGGCGTCGACCCTAGGCCGCCCAACTACTCGGTGCAATAAGATCTTTGCTCTCGGTGCAATCCAGGGGGGAGACCGGCCGATGAGTGACTACCGGCGTATCGCCGACCGCATCGCCGACGACATCGCCACCGGACGGCTGCGGCCGGGCCAACGGCTGCCGACCCAACGGGCGTTCGCACGCCGCCGGGGCGTCGCCCCGTCCACGGCGGGGCGGGTCTACGGCGAACTGGTGCGGCGCGGGCTGGTCGTCGGGGAGGTCGGGCGGGGGACCTTCGTACGGGCCGCCCCGGCGGTGGGCCGGGCGGGGCGGACGCTCACCGAGGCCGCTCCGGGCGCCGCGCACGTCAACCTGGAGCTCAACTACCCCTCCGCCCCGGGCCAGGCGGAGCTTCTCGCCCCCGTGCTCGCCCCGCTGTTGCGCCCCGACGTGCTGGCGGAGGCGCTGTTACCGGCCGCCGCCACCGGCACCGAGGCCGCGCGGGAGGCCGCGGCGGCGCTGCTCACCACTCCCGGCTGGCGCCCCGCCCCCGAGCGGCTGCTGTTCACCGGCAACGCCCGGCAGGCCATCGCCGCCGTCCTCGCCTCGCTGGTCCGGCCCGGCGGCCGGGTCGGGGTGGAGCAGTTGACGTATCCGCTGGTCAAGGAGATCGCGGCGCGGCTCGGCATCAGGCTGGTGCCGCTGGCCGGAGACGCGGCCGGACTGCTCCCGGAGGCCGTCGCCGCGGCGCACCGCACGGCGCCGCTGTCCGCCCTCTACGTGCAGCCGACGCTGCACAACCCGACGTCCCTCACGACCGGCCGGCCGCGGCTGCTGCACCTCGCCCAGCTGGTGCACGACCTGGACCTGCCCGTGGTGGAGGACCGCATCTGGTCCTTCCTCCGGGAGCCGGGCGATCCCTTCGCCGCGCATGCCCCGGCCCTCACCCACGTCGTCGACGGGCTCTCCAAGCGGGTCGCCCCGGGGCTCACCGTCGGGTTCCTCGTGGTGCCGCCGCACCGGGTCGCCGCCGTGGCGGGCGCCGTGCGGTCGGGCGGCTGGAGCGCGGGGCGGTTCGCGCTGGAGGCGGCGGTGCGGTGGGCCGGGGAGGGGACGGTGGCGCGGCTGGTGGAGGCCAAGCGGGCGGACGCGGCACGGCGGCAGCGGATCCTCGCCGAGGAACTCGCCGGCTTCGCCGTACGGTCCGACCCGGGGGCCTACTTCGCCTGGTGGGAGCTGCCCGCCCCGTGGCGCGCCGACACCTTCACGGCCGCCGCCGCGGCGCACGGCATCGCCGTCACACCCGGCCCCGACTTCGCCGTCGCCCCCGGGCACACGCCCGACGCCGTCAGGATCGGGCTCGGGTCGGCTCCGGAGCCGGATCTGCGACGGGCGCTGCGGACACTCGCGCGGGTCGCCGCGCGGCGAGCCGGGGAGCGTACCGGCCCGTGACCCAGGCGACGGCCGCCACGGTCAGGCCCAGCACGCACAGCAGCCACGACACCCCGCGCAGGGTGGAGGTGAGGGCGTCGTAGACCGCGCCCGCGGCGGGACGGTGCGGCGCGTCGGGCAGGTCGGCGAGGGTGAGGCGGCGGCCGATCGCGACGGCGAGGGCCAGCAGCGCCCCGCCCAGGGCCGTACCCAGTCCGAGGGCGGTGACCGCGCGGCGGCGGCACGCGGCGACGGCGATCCCGGCGACCGCGAGGACGGCGGTGGCGAGCGGCAGCCAGAAGGCGGCGGTGTCCAGCACGTGGTACCCCTTGCGCAGTCGGTCCACGTCCGCGGCCGTGAGCACCGGGATCCGCGTGTGCGTGACCGGGATGCGGTGGGCGAACGACACGTGGTCGTCGGCGAGTCGCTGTTTGATCCGGGCGATGACGGGGGCGGGGTCGACGGTGACCGGGGCGCCGTGGGCGCCGTCGTCGCGCAGGGCGCGCAGCACCGCGTCGTGCACGGCCAGGTTCGACGCGTCCCAGGCCGCGCGATAGGCCTCGGTGCGGGTGAAGGAGCGCGCCGCGTCGTGCACGAAGGGTCCGACCGCCCCGCGCAGCGGACCGGTGTCGAGCTTGTGCCCGGCCTCCCGCATCACGCCGTCCCCGACGGCGTCCGCGACCGCCCGCCGCACGTCCGGGTCGGTGGCGAGCGGCGCCATCGTCCGGACGTAGCGGCCGGTGTCGGTCAGTCCGCGGGCGGCCCAGGACGCGAGCGCGCCGAAGGGCAGGAGCAGGCACGCCAGGACGAGCAGAACGGCCGACAGGACGTTCCGTGATCGTGGGGGCGCCTTCTCGGACACGGGCGCCCGGTTGCGCCGGGACACCCTTCCAGGCAAGGTGCCCCGGCCCCCGTCCGCGAGCGGTGCGCCGGCGTCCGGCGGCCCGCCCGCCGCGTCGAACGGCCTCCCCACCTGCGAAGAGCGACGCCTCCCCGGTCCGACGGAGGGCTGCTCCGAACGGGGGTCCCGCACACCTCAGTCGAGGCGCCGGCCCGCGGCGTCCTCGTGCGTGTAGAAGCGGTAGAACACCATCGCCATGACGCCCGCCCCCACCAGCAGCCCCAGGCCGCTGGAGCTGAACACGGACGCACCGGTCTGGCTGTAGAGGAAGCCGACCGCACAGCCTGTCAGGACGAACCAGCTCAGCGCGTGCAGTTCGCGGGGCAGCCGCGGGGACAGCTGCCACACGGCGGCGAAGGCCACGGCGAACACGAGCGCCGTGACGAAGCCGAACAGCAGGTTCCAGCCCGTGACGGGCCCGCCGTGGCGCTGGTTGGCCGCGGCCCAGAAGCCGTAGACCAACCCGAGGACGACGGGCAGCGCCACCCTCGCGGCGGCGTGGGTGCGCGCACTGAAGACATCGGGCCTGCGCCGAGGCGTGGTCAGCGTGCGTGAGGCGGGTGCCGCATGAGCCATGACAGCTCTCCTCTCTGTCCCTGCCCCTGGATCCAGGGCACACCGGCCGGGGACCCCTGGCAAGTCGGCGGAGCCCCGGCCGGAGGCCCCCGGCAGTCGCCGCATCCCGTTCCGCGCGCGGAGCGGGATGCGGCCGGTCCCGCCCCGTGTTTCGCTGGGGCGGTGAGCCGCCACCGCAGGGGGCACGGCCCGCTCGTCCGGTACGCCCGGGCCGGGGGCCCGGCGGCCGTGCGGCGGCAGGAGCTGCTGCGGGTGCGGGGCCGCAGCGTGGCCTGGATGCCGCCGCTGCTCCTCCTCGTCGCCATCGCGGTGGCCGACTACCACACCATCGGCGAGTTCCGGATGATCTCCTGGATCGTGCTGGTACCGGCCATCGCCGCCTCGATCTGCGGGGTGCGGGGCACGGCCCTGCTCGCGGTCCTCTCCCTGGTGACGTACGTCGTCGCCGACAGCGCCTGGCCGCACGAATACCGGGCCGGGCGGGCCGACTTCGTCCTCGTCGCCCTCGGCGGCATCCTCGCCACCCTGGCCTGCGCGATCCGCGTGCGCGACGAGCGCCGCGCCCTGCACATGGGCGACGTCACCGACACCATCCGCCGCACGGTACTGCGCCCGCTGCCCGACGGCTGGGGCGGCCTCGACCACGCCGGTGTCTACCTCACCGCCGACGCCCACGCCCGGGTCGGCGGCGACTTCTACGACATCCAGCCCGGCCCGCACGGCACCCGCGTCCTGGTCGGCGACGTGCAGGGCAAGGGCCTGGGCGCGGTGGAGGCGGCTGCCGCGCTGCTCGGCACGTTCCGCGAGGCCGCGTACCACGAGGCGGACCTGGCGACGGTCGCCGAGCGGCTGGAGACACGGATGACCCGGCATCGCGGGCACACCGTCGCCCTCGGCCGCTCGGACGGCGACCGGTTCGCCACGGCCGTCCTGCTCGCCTTCCCCGACGACGACCAGGAGGCGGTGGACGTCCTGCTGTTCGGGCACGAACCGCCGCTCGCCGTCGGGCGGGGAGGGGTGCGCACCCTGTCGGCCGGGGCGGGGCTGCCGCTCGGCTTCCGGGGCCTCGCACCCGGGCCGCCGGAGATCCGGCGGTGGCGAATCAGCGGTGACGAGACGCTGCTGCTGGTGACGGACGGGGTGACGGAGACCCGGGACGGCACCGGGGCGTTCTACCCGCTCGCCGACGAGCTGGCCCGGGCGGTCGCCGAGGACCCGGGCACCGCCGAACCGGCCCGCCTGGCGGCCTTCGTCAGGGACGGCACCCTGCGGCACGGCGGCGGGCACCTCGTCGACGACACCACGGTGTTCGCCGTCCGCAGGAGAGCCCGGTGCGAAGCCCCCGAAGGCGGACGTTCGCGGCCCTGAGACCCCCCTGTACGGCCGAAGCCGTTACGGTGCTGACGTACGTGATCGACACAGGGGGTGGGGCGATGCCCGGAACCGTGCTGCTGCTGGCGGCCTCGCCGGTGGGCAAGGGGCGCATGGTGGACGCCGCCTCGGTGCTCCCCGTTCTCGCCGCCGTGGCGCCCGCAGTGCTGTCCGGCACCGACACCGCGAATGTCGTCGAACTCGCCGACCCGCTGGAGCCGCAGGCCGTCCTCACCCGCCTGCGCGCCGCCGCAGCGGCCCCCGGCCCCCTCACCGTGTACGTCACCGGCCAGCTCCAGCTCGACCGCCGGCAGCGCCTGCCCCACCTCGCGCTGGCCCGCACCACCGCCTCCACCGCCCGCTACACGGCGTTCCCCTGGCACTGGTTCCGGGAGGAACTGCGGCTGCGGCCGGCCGGCGCCACGACCCTCCTGCTCGACCTGCACGCCGACGCCGAGACCTGGGAGCTGCTGCGCGGCACCCCGCTGGACTCGGGCCGCGGCAACGCCGTTCACGGTCGCATCGCCCCACCGCCCTCCCGGCGCACGGTCGCGCAGCCGACGTACATGAAGGCCGTCGCGACGATCCTGCGCAGCGGGTTCCGGCCGCCGACCGAGCAGTTGCACCAGCAGGCGCTGACCCGGATCGCGCCGGAGAGCGCGGGCACGGACATCGTGCTCAGTACGCCGGGCCCCTCGGCCGGTGATCCGCACGCCGTCATCACCGCCGCCGTGCAGTCCGGCCGTCACTTGGACGCCGACGCGCTGGCCGCCCGGCATGAGCAGGCCGCCGTCGCCGCGCACGGGCCCGCCTCCGAAGAGGCCCTGCACTGGGCCGAAGTACGCGCCGACCTGGCGATGTTCGCCGGGGACGCCGCCCGCAGCTGCCACACCTGGCTGTCGATCGCCACCGCCCGCCTGAACGCCGGGCAGGCGCCGGACGCCCCCGCCGTCGAGGCCGCCGTGGACCGGGCGCACCACCAGTGGGGCCAGGTCCGCGACACCGTCCCCGCCCGCGAACTGGGCGCAGCGCTCGCCGCGTTGCGCGGCAGGGTGCCCGGGCGGCGCGAAGGGGCGCTGGACCATGTGCAGCGGCAGCTCAGGCAGTTGCAGATCCAGGGCTGAGCCACGGGGGAACGGTGCCGTGGGCCGCCGGTGCGACAGGACGGTTCGGGTCGGGTCGGGTCAGCGGGAGTCTGCGACGGTGCGCGGGCCGTGTTGGGGTGCCTCGGCTCGTGCCGGACCCGCGTTCGCCGCGAGCAGCAGGGTCGCCACGGCGACGAGGGCGGCGGTGAAGCCTCGGGCGTACCGCTCGGCGGTGCGTGTGCGTTCGAGCACGGCGACCTCGCAACTGGGGCGGCGACTACGGCGGCGGCGTGTTAAGCGGGTTCGACAATCCGGCTTAACACTCCGTTTAACCTAGGGGCAGTTCAGGTCGAACGGCAAGAGGCGCAGGGGGAGTTGGCGTGGGGGAGCGTGACGATCCGGGGACCATCGGTCGCCGGGTGCAGCGGTTGCGTGTGGAACGCGGACTGACCCAGCGGCAGCTGGCGGAACCCGTGTACACACCGGCCTACATCTCCACCCTGGAGTCGGGCCGGGTGCGGCCCTCCGACGACGCCCTGCGGCATCTCGCGGAACGGCTCGGCGTCGCCTTCGACGAGCTCGCCGGCGGGCGCTCGGCCCGGCTCGTCACCGGACTGCGGCTGCGGCTGACCGAGGCGCAGCGCACCCTCGCGCTCGGTGAGGCCGAGGCGGCGGCCGCACAGTACGCCGAGCTGCTCGTCGAGGCCGAGACGCAAGGGCTGGCCGGGGAGCAGGCCGCCGCGCTGCTCGGGCTCGGCGAGTGCGCCCTGGAGACGGGCGAGCTCGTGGCCGGCCGGCAGTACTTCGAGCGGGCCGAGGAGCGTCTGGCCGACGCGCCGCTGCCCGCCCGGGTCCCCGCCCTGCGCGGCCGGGCCGTGGCCCACTACCTCGCCGGTGAGCTCCGGTACGCCGTCTACCTGCTGGAGACCACCCTCGACGAACTCAACCGCGGCGGACTGCACGACCCCGACGCCCTGCTGCTGCTCTACGCCAGCGCCATCGGCCCGTACATGGACATGGGCGCGCACGCCCGGGCCGCCCAGGCCGCCGAGTTCGCCCTGGCGCTGGCCCCGCAGTCCGGCGACCCCGCCCTGGTCGCCCGCATGCACCGGTCCGTCGCCCGCACCCTGGTCGCCGAGGGCCGCCTCGCCGAGGCCGACGCCTCCCTGGCCAAGGCCGCCGAACTGTACCGGGGTCTGCAACTGCGCACCGAACTCGCCAACTGCCACTGGATGCGCGGCTACGTCTACGCCCAGGACGGGCAGCTGGAGCGCGCGGAGGCGGAGCTGCGGGAGGCCCTCGGCATGCTGTCGGCCCAGCGCGCCGCCTTGTACAGCAGCCAGGTCGCCGTGGAACTGGCCGATGTGCTGCACAAGCGCGGCAGGTCCGACGAGGCCGCGGCCCTGCTGCACGACGTCCTCGGGCACCTGTCCCCCGAGCGCGGCGCCGTCCACTCCGCCGCCGCGCACCGGCTGCTCGGCATCATCGCCGAGGACGCCCGCCGCACGGAGGACGCCGAGGAGCACTACGTCCGCGCCCTGAGCCTGCTGGAACGCGCCGGTGCCGCCGGTGACCTGGCCGACCTGTGCCGGATGCTGGGCGACCTGCTGCGGCGGACCGGCCGGGTGGAGGCGGCCCTGGACGCCTACCGGACGGGCCTCGGGCACCGTACGGCCCCCGGCACCACGACCCTCGGCCCCGCGCCCGCACAGCCTCCCCTGTGAGGGCGCGGGGCCCTGACACCGCCGTACGGGTTAGCCTCCCTCCCTGGAAGTGAACGACCGGGGCGGGCGTGTGGAGAACCAACGAACGGTGGCCGACGGCATACGGCTGGGCCTGCGGGCCCTGGTGTACGCCGTGCTCGGCGGTGCCGCGCTGCTCACCGTCGCGACGGTGGCGTCGGTGTTCGGGCCGATGCTGGCGCTCGACCTCTACACCCCGCCCGTCGCCGCCTGGTGGACGGTGTTCACCGCGATCACGGTGCAGGGCGTGCCGTTCCTGCTGCTGGGCACGGTCGTGTCGGCGGCGATCGGGGCGTTCGTGCCCGAGCGGGTGTTCCAGCGGTTGCTGCCCCGCCGTACGGTGCTCGCCGTGCCGGTCGCCGGGGCCGCCGGGGTCGTGCTGCCCGGTTGCGAGTGCGCGTCCGTGCCGGTGGCGGGGAGCCTGATGCGGCGGGGTGTCGCGCCCGCCGCCGCGCTGGCCTTCCTGCTGTCGGCGCCCGCGATCAACCCCGTCGTCCTTGTGGCGACGTCGATCGCCTTCCCGGGGCAGCCGGAGATGGTTCTCGGCCGGCTCCTCGCCTCGCTCGGCACGGCCGTGGTGATGGGCTGGCTGTGGGCGCGCTTCGGGCGGGAGGAGTGGCTGCGGCTGCCGAAGCGGAGCGGTGAGCGCACGCCGGCCGGTGGTCCGCGCGCCTTCGTCTCGGGGCTTCAGCACGACTTCCTGCACGCGGGCGGGTTCCTCGTCCTCGGGGCGGCGGCCGCGGCGACGTTCGACATCGTCGTGCCGCGGTCGGTGCTGGAGGTGTTCACCGGGTCGGTCTGGCTGTCGGTGCTGCTGCTCGCGCTGCTCGCGGTCGTGCTGTGCGTGTGCAGTGAGGCCGACGCGTTCGTGGCGGCGTCGCTGAGCGGCTTCTCCCCGACGGCGAGACTGGCCTTCATGGTGGTCGGGCCGATGGTCGACCTGAAGCTGATCGCGTTGCAGACGGGCACGTTCGGCAGGGCCTTCGCGGTGCGGTTCTCGGCGGCGACGTGGGTGGTCGCCGTGGGGAGCAGCGTCCTGGTGGGGTGGTGGCTGCTGTGAGGCGCTACGGACCGGCCGTACTGCTCGCGCTCGTGGGCGCGGCGATCCTGCGGGTGTCGCTCTTCGGCGAGCTGTACCTCCGGTACGTGCAGGCGGGACTGCGGCCGTATCTGGTGATCTCCGGGGTGGTGCTGGTGCTGCTGGCGGTGGCGGTGGCGGTGCTGACACGCGGGGCGGAGACCGAGGAGGGCGACGAGGACGTCGAGGACGACGAGGGGGCGCCGGAGGCCGGGACGCACGAGCACGAGCACGGCCATGGACCCGCCGGCCCCCGGGTCGCCTGGTTCCTCACCCTGCCCGCCCTCGCCCTCCTGCTGTTCCCGCCGCCCGCCCTCGGCTCCTACAGCGCGCAGCGCGAGGCGGACCGGCGTGCCACCCAGGGCGTCGGCACCTTCCCGGCCCTGCCGGCGGGTGACCCGGTCGATCTCGGCCTCGGAGAGTTCGGCTCCCGGGCGGTCTACGACAGCGGCCGCTCCCTGCACGGCCGTACGGTCCGGCTCACCGGCTTCGTCACCCGCGACGACGACGGCACCTGGTACGTCACCCGCCTCCTCGTCTCCTGCTGCGCCGCCGACGCCACGAGCGCGAAGGCCGAGGTGCGCGGCGCGCAGGCCCCGCCGGTCGACACCTGGGTGACGGTCACCGGCAGGTGGCATCCCGAGGGGAGCCTGGGCTCGGACGCCGCCTGGCCGCCGGTCGTCGACGTCCTCTCCGTACGGCGGGTGCCGCAGCCGGACAGCCCGTACGAGAGGCGCTGAGGCCGATCCGCCACGGCCACGGCCCCGCGCACGGGTTTTGCCCCCCTGCCCACGGGTAGTCGGGGGCTCCGGGAGGGCTCGGAGCGATCCGGGCGGGTGTCGGGTGCGGTGCCCGGAGGGCATCGGGCTGGTCGTGGGCGCCGGCGCCGGGCGCGGTGCCGCGCGGGCGGGTCGGCCGACCCGGTCGGCCTCGCGCCCGGCCGTGCAGCCGTGCACCGGCGAACCGTGCGGCCGGTCACCCGACGGACTGCTCGCCGGGTCGAGTTCCGGCGGCCTGCCCGACTCGCGGTCGGCCCGGAAACGAACGGCGACGGTGGAAGCCGCGGTGATCGAAGGAGGCGGTGGCCGTGCGGCCCAGGGACGACCCGCGAGGCGCCCACGGCGGCGACCCGGGGCCCGGCCGTAGCGAGGGAGTGGGCCCGGACCCGGACGGAGTCCGGGCCGCCGACGTGATCGCCAGAGGGGTGCGGGGCGCGGCACCGGGAGAGGTGCCGGGGCGGCTGTGCGCAGTCGCGGTGGAACTGCTGCCGGTGACCGGCGCGAGCGTGTCGCTGCGCAGCCAGGGCATGCCCGTGCAGTTGAGCGCGAGCAGCGCGCAGGCCGCGCGCCTGGCGCAGATCCAGGCCACGCTCGGTGACGGCCCCTGCCAGAGCGCGCTGGAGGAGGGCGCCCCCGTACTCGCCTGCGACCTGACCACGGGCCGTGACGCGGGACGCTGGCCGGTCTTCGCCCAGCAGGCGACGGAGGCCGGGGTACGGGCGGTGTACGCGGTGCCGCTGGGCAGCGGCGCGGTGTGCGTGGGCACCCTCGACCTGTACCGCGACCGCCCGGGCGGACTCAGCGACCGCCAGCTGCACGTGGCCCGGATCGTGGCCGGTGTCATGACCGTGGCCCTGATGGCCCTGCCGCACGGGGACGAGCCCGGGACGCGGGACGGGGAGGACTGGCTGAGCGGGCTGGCCGCGGACCACGACGAGGTCTACCAGGCCGTCGGCATGATCATGGCCCAGCTCGGCGTGGGCGCGGACGACGCGCTCGCGCGGCTGCGGGCGGACGCCTTCGCGCACGGGCGCACGGCTCTGGACGTGGCACGGGACGTGACCGCCCACCGCACGCGTTTCGACCGGTACTGACCCCGGCCGGGGGCGTCAGATCTGCGCCCTGCCCCGCTTCGTCGTCTCGGCCAGGCGCTGCGCCCCGAGCTGCGCGACCTGCTGCGTCACCTCGGTGTACACCTCGCCGAGGCCTCCGTTGGTGAGGGTGATCGCCTCCTCGCCGACGCGCACGGCGGCGAGGTCCATCGTGAGGTACGTCAGCTCCCCCTCTTCCGACTCGCCGGCCAGCGTGACCCGCAGGGCCTGCCGGGCGTCCCCCACTGCCGGCAGCGGCAGGTCGTGGACCTCGACGTTCTGTAGGCCGCCGCGAGTGGTGGTGGCCGCGAACTGGCCGCACCTGCCGGGCAGCGACTTCATCCAGCCCAGCGCGCGGTCCACGTCCGCCGGGCGATGGGCGGCGACCTGGTAGCGCAGCTGGGCGTCGGTGTCCCCGTCGTCGAGCGCCGAGGTCGCCTGCGGCCCCTTCGGGGCGCCGAAGGGCTCTTCCGTGTAGAGGACGTCCAGCAGCCGCTGGCAGTCCCGCTTCTCCGTGGTCGCCTTCAGCAGCCCGTCCCGCCAGCTCCGCGCGCCACGGGTCGGCCCCCACGGCTCCCCCAGATCGGTCTCGGTGACCAGCGCCGCCCGGGCCTGCGCCTCGGTGAGGGCGGCCCCGGAACCGGTGGGCTGCTCGTCGGCGGGTGACGCGGCGGAGGCCGACGGGAAGACGGACGGGGAGGCGGAGAACCACCGGGGCCGCGGCTCGTCCCCGACGGAGCAGCCGGCCGTGGCCAGCAGGGCGGTCACGGACAGCGCGGAGGCGAGGAGGGCACGGGGGGCCGGACGGTGCGTCATCGGGGTGCCTCCTGCAGGGGTCATGGAGGCGCCGCCGGGCGGGGCGGGCTCTCCACGATCGGGTACGTGCTCTTACGGCACCACCGCGACCGCCCGCCCACCAGCGAGACGGTCCGTCCGGGTGAACGGACCGGGACGGCACCCACGGTCTCGCCCTGACCACCCGGGAGTTCGCGCGTACGCGGCCCTGCCGACGCAGCGCCGCCCCGCCGAGCGGACCGACCGTGCGGGATCCGCACCCGCCCGTCGGAAAACGCGTCGCCCCGCCCGGGGCCTGCCTGTTACGGTCACGCCCATGCAGCGCGTCCAGCCGTTCCCGTCCGCCACGACGACGCCGGAGAGTGTCCCGGCGCGCTGACAGCTGACCCAGATGTCCGAAGCCCCGGGGCGAGTGCCCCGGGGCTTCGCCGTGTGGTGCTCGCCTCCGATCCCGAGGAGCCACCATGCACGACCACCGCCGACTCGGCCGTGAACTGGACCTGTTCGACACCGATCCGCTGATGGGCGCGGGGCTGCCGTACTGGCTGCCCGACGGCGCGGTCGTGCGGCACACCCTGGAGGAGTACATCCGCGACGCGGAACGGCGGGCCGGCTACCGGCACGTGTACTCGCCGGTCCTCGGCAAACGCGAGCTGTACGAGATCTCCGGGCACTGGGACCACTACGGCGACGACATGTTCCCGCCGATGGACGTGGGCGCCGAGCAGGTCCTGCTGCGCCCCGGTCTCTGCCCCCACCACGCCCTGATCTACCGTTCCCGCTCCCGCAGTTACCGCGAACTTCCCTTTCGGATGGCTGAGTTGGGCGGCATGTACCGCTCGGAGCTGTCCGGCGTGCTCGGCGGACTGACCCGGGTGCGGGCCATCACCCTCAACGACGCGCACATCTTCTGCACCCTGGAGCAGGCCGTGGAGGAGGCCCGTGCCGCGCTGGAGCTGATCGGCCGCGCCTACGCGGACCTCGGCATCCGCGCGGCCCGCCACCGGCTGTCCCTGCCCGGCGAAGGCGGCAAGTACGTGGCCGATCCGGAGCTGTGGCGGCGCGCCACCGCCCTGCTGAGGGAGGTCCTGGACGGCTCCGGCGTCCCGTACGAGGCGGCCGAGGGCGAGGCGGCCTTCTACGGCCCCAAGATCGACGTGCAGATCACCGACCCGGCCGGCCGGGAGGCCACCCTCTCCACCGTCCAGATCGACTTCCACCAGCCCGAACGGTTCGACCTGCACTACATCGGCCCCGACGGGGCGAAACACCGCCCGGTCATGGTGCATCGCAGCATCATCGGCAGCGTGGAGCGCGCGGTCGCCCACCTCCTCGAGGAGCACGGCGGCGCCTTCCCGCCGTGGCTGGCCCCGGTGCAGCTGGCCGTCCTGCCGGTGGGGGACGAGCAGTACGACGCCGCCCACGCCCTGGCAGGTCGCGCCCGGGAGCTCGGCCTGCGCGCCGAGGTCAGCGGTCCCGAGCAGGGCACCCTCGCCGCCCGGATCCGCGCCGGCCGGCTGGTCCCCTACCAGGCGGTGATCGGCGGGCGGGAGGCCGCCGCCGGTCTCGCGGCACCCCGCCTGCGCGACGGCACCCGGCCGGACGCCCTGCCCGGCGCCGAGCTGCTGCGCCGGATCGGCGACGGGGTGGCGGCCCGGGGCACCGAGCTGTGGGACCCGTCGTAGGACGGGTCCACCGGAGCTCAGAACGTCCAGCGCGTGTGGCTGTAGACCCCGTTGTCCCGGCCGAAGCCGTACGCGGTGTCGGGGGACACCGCGAACACGAGGTCGTCGCCCTCGCGGATCGTGTCCCCGATGCCGTGGAAGGTGCCCTCGGGGGAGGTGATGTGCGGCCCGTACTTCGTCTCGAACGCCGTGATCACCTCCTCCAGCGCCACCGGGTCGTCGACCGGCCGCGCCCTGCCCTCGACCACGACGTCGAACCCCGCGGTGAGCGAGTTCACCCCGGTGGTCAGGGCGCAGTGGGCGTCGTGTGCGAGGTTCTTCGCCTTCTGCTCCCGGCGGCCGGTGGAGAAGTACAGCACTCCCTCGTGCCAGGCGGCGATGCAGGGCGTGACGTGCAGCCGGCCGTCGGGCCGCACCGTGGACACCCAGAAGATCTCGGCGGACCCCAGGTGACGTCGCGCCTCGTCCCATTCGGTGGCCGTGACCTCCGCAGAACCCGGGCGGGGGTTGAGTGCGGAGCTGTAGCGGGCGTCGAGTTCGGTCGTGGGTCGTTGTGCGGGCATGGCGGTCTCCTTCCGTCTCCTGCCGGGTAACGACCGGCTGCCGGGTCCGGAATCATCGCCGCGTCCGTTCGCGGGTCCGGGGCGGTGCCGGTCGGTGTGCCGTCCAGGGCCGGAGCGTGCCGGGGTCCAGCACGGCCCAGACGTGCCGGATGCGGTCGCCGGTGATGTCGAACGCAGCACGGGCTCGCGGCACGGTCGGCCGGAAGGTGACGCCGGACTTCGGCGTCACGGCGGTACGGCGGTCCTGACGCCGCGTGCCCGCGGTGGGTCGTTTCGTGGGCTGTGGGGTCGTGTGCTGGCGGTGGGTCGTTTCGTGGGCTGTGGGGTCGTGTGCTGGCGGTGGGTCGTTCCGCGGGCTGTGGGGTCGTGTGCTGGCGGTGGGTCGTTCCGCGGGCTGTGGGGTCGCGTGCTCGCGGTGGGTCGTTCCGTGGGCCGTAGGGTCGCTGCCACGGAGTTTCCCGCGGACCACTGGAAGGAGTCCCCGCCGTGACGGACGGTCAGCGCATCCCGGTGATCATCGACTGCGACACCGGCGTCGACGACGCCCTCGCCCTGCTGTTCGCCGTACGGCACCCGGCGCTCGACGTGCGGGCGATCACCTGCGTGGCAGGGAACACGGACGTGGACGGCGTCGTCCGCAACACCCTGACCGTGCTGGAGCGGGCGGGCGCCCCCGAGATCCCCGTGGCCCGGGGCGCCGAGCGGCCGCTGATCGAGGCCCCCCGGTCCGCGCGGCACGTGCACGGGCACGACGGCATGGGCGACCTGGGCCTGCCCGAGCCGACGCGGGGACCCGTCGACGTCGACGCGGTGACGCTGCTGCGCCGCGAGATCCTCGCCTCCCCGCGCCCGGTCACGCTCATCCCCACGGCACCGCTCACGAACATCGCGCTGCTCCTGCGTACGCATCCGGAGGTGGTCCGCAACATCGAGCGGATCGTCTTCATGGGCGGCGCGGCGGCCGTCGGGAACGCCACGCCGGTCGCCGAGTTCAACGTCTGGCACGACCCGGAGGCGGCCGCGATCCTGCTCACCGCCGGGGTGCCGATCACGATGTACGGACTGGACGTGTTCACGCGGGTCGTGGTCCCGGCGGCGCGGGTGCGCGGGCTGCGCGCGAGCGGCGAGCCGGGGGCGCGGCTGGCCGGGGAACTGCTCGCCCACCGGCCCGCCCACCCGGGCAGCCGTCCCGACGACCCCTCCGAGACGGCCGGCGGCCTCGGTGACGCGGGTGCGGTGTGCGCGGTCGCCGACCCGGAGGGCCTGACGACCCACCGCCTTCCGGTGGACGTCTCCCTCGCGCCCGGACCGACCCGCGGCATGACGATCGTGGACCGCCGCGCCCGGCCCGGAGAGTCGGAACTCCACGAGGGCACGCGCGAACAGCCCCTGGTCGACGTGGCGTTGGACGTGGACGTGGAGCGCTACGTGAAGCTGTACCTGGCGACGGTCGGGGGGTGATCGCCGCCGGGGCACGAGAGCGCCCGGTGTGCTGTCGCCGCCGGACGACAGCACACCGGGCGCTCTTCGGGCTCGGGCGTCCTACGCGCCGCGCCTGGCCGCACGGCGGCGGGTCATGACGACGAGGGCCGCGCCGCCCGCCAGCAGGGCCGCCGCGCCGAAGGCGATCGGGCCGGTGCTGCTGTTGGCGCCGGTCTCGGCGAGGTCACCGCCACCGCCGTTCGGCTTGGGAGCGGTGGGCGTCGACTCGGAGGCGCTCGGGGTGGGCGTGTCCGTGTCGGAGGACGGCGGCGTCGAGGGCTCGGCCGGCTCGGACGGGGATGCCGGAGGGGTCGTCTCCTCGGCCGGCTCGGAGGGGGACGCGGGCGGCGTGGAGGCCGGGGGCTCCTCCTCCGCCGGCGGTGGGGTCGTGCAGTCCTTCGTGCCGCCGTTCCAGGCCGCGATCAGCTTGTCCTTGATGACCGGGCGGTCCGGGCCCTTGGGCAGCTCGCCGTGCTCGAAGCCGTCCTTCGCGTCGAGTTCGCCGTCGAACTTCACGGCGCCCCGGTAGAGGTCGATCTGCCCGAAGCAGCCCTTGTCCGGGATGGCGATGTCGAGCGAGTCGGTGGCGCCCGGCTTGACCGTCACCGTGTCGAAGTCGACGAACACCTGCTCGCCGGAGGTCGCGAACGTCGCGCCGTGCGCGAGGTAGGACGCGAGGGAGGCCGTGCAGGTGACGGCGTCACCGGCGGTGCGGACCTTGATGTGGACCTTGCCGTCCTCGGTCGGCTTCAGGTTCTGGTCGTCGACCTTGACCGAGTCGTGGAAGCTCGTGCCGTCGAGCGAGAACTGGCAGCGATCGGTCCCGGTCTCCGTGCCCGCACCGGTGCCGGGCTTGTAGCTGCCGCCGGACGACCAGCCGTCGCCGCCGGGCGTACCGGTGGCGAACGCGGTGGTGGCGGAGGCGGCGCAGAGGGCGAGGGCCGCGGCGCCCGTCCCCAGCAGGCGGCGCGCGGTGACACGTCTCGCTATGGACATACGTATCCCATTTCCTGGCGTGTGCAGAACCCGGGTGGCGGCATGCGGGCAGCGCGCGGCCGCCGAGGCCGCACCGGGGGTGAGTGGTCTGAGAAACACTGGGCTCATAGGTCACATGCGCCTCAGTGAGCCCCCATCGTGGCGGCGCCGCAGCACGCTGTCAACCTGCGCTGATGCAAAGGAAATTGGTCTGCCATCACACTTTCATCACAGCAGGAATGGATCACTCCGATCAACGCGATGGTTGCTTTTTCCGGCATTCTGGACAGATTTAATGCTGTCGCCCGTATGCCCTTCGAAGGAGACCGCGTGACCGATCGCTCCACGCTCGACCTGTCGTCCAGGGATCCGGACTGGTGGCGCCAGGCCGTCGTCTACCAGATCTACCCGCGCAGCTTCGCCGACGCCGACGGTGACGGACTCGGTGACCTGCGCGGCATCACCCGCCGCCTCACCCACCTCGCCGCCCTGGGCGTGGACGCCCTGTGGCTGAGCCCCTTCTACCCCTCCGAACTCGCCGACGGCGGCTACGACGTCGCCGACCCCCGGGGCGTCGACCCGCGCCTGGGCACCCTCGACGACTTCGACGCCCTGGTCGCCGAGGCCCACCGCCTCGGTCTGAAGGTCATCGTCGACATCGTGCCCAACCACTCCTCGCACCGGCACGCGTGGTTCCAGGAGGCCCTGTCCGCGGGCCCCGGCTCGTCGGCCCGCGACCGCTACGTCTTCCGCGACGGCCGCGGCGAGCACGGCGAACTCCCGCCCACCGACTGGCAGTCCGTCTTCGGCGGCAGCGCGTGGAAGCGGGTGCCCGACGGGCAGTGGTACCTGCACCTGTTCGCCCCCGAACAGCCCGACCTCAACTGGGAGAACCAGGAGGTCCGCGCCGACTACCGCACCACCCTGCGCTTCTGGTCCGACCGCGGCGTCGACGGCTTCCGGGTCGACGTCGCCCACGCCCTCGTCAAGGACCTGAGCGAACCACTGCGCGAACTCGGCCGGCCCGAGCTGAGCCGTGAGGAGGCCCTCACCGCACTGGCGCCCGGCACCCACCCCTTCTACGACCGCGACGACGTGCACGAGATCTACCGCGACTGGCGCAAGATCCTCGACGCCTACCGCCCGCCCCGCATGGCCGTCGCCGAGGCGTGGGTGCCCGGCGCCCGCCGCGCCCTGTACGCGCGCCCGGACGAACTGGGCCAGGCGTTCAACTTCGAGTACCTGCAGGCCGGCTGGGACGCGGACGAGCTGCGGCAGGTCATCACCGACTCGCTCGCCACCGCCCGGGCCGCGGGCGCCTCCGCCACCTGGGTGCTGTCCAACCACGACGTGATCCGGCACGCCTCCCGCCTGATGCTGCCGCCGGGCACCGACCTCAACGCCTGGCTGCTCTCCGGCGGCCACGCCCCGGCGGTCGACCCGGCGACCGGGCTGCGCCGCGCCCGGGCGGCCACCCTGCTGATGCTGGCGCTGCCCGGCTCGGCCTACGTCTACCAGGGCGAGGAACTCGGCCTGCCCGAGGTCCCCGACCTGCCCACCGAAGTGCTCCAGGACCCGATCTGGGAGCAGACGGGCCACGTCCGCAAGGGCCGCGACGGCTGCCGGGTGCCCCTTCCGTGGACGACGGCCGGACCCTCGTACGGCTTCGGCCCCGGCGGCGCCTGGCTGCCCCAGCCGCCCGGCTTCGCCGCCTACGCCGTCGAGGCGCAGGACGGAGTCGAGGGCTCCACCCTGGAGCTGTACCGCACCGCCCTGCGGCTGCGCCGCAAACTCCTCGACGGCGAGGAACTGACCTGGGCGGCGGACGCCCCGAACGGCGTGCTCCGCTTCGACCGCTGCGAGGGCTGGCGCTGCGTCACGAACCTGTCCGACGCGCCGGTCGGACTGCCGGCCGGTGAGGTCCTGCTGACCAGCGCGCCCCTGGAGGACGGCCTGCTCGGCCCGGACACGACGGCGTGGCTCGGGCGCTGAGCGCTCCGCGGGCGGCGCCGTGGGGGTCGTCCTCCGGGTGCGGCGCCGTCGTGGCCGGTCGCGCGGTTCCCCGCGCCCCGAAGGGGCGCGGGGCCCATTCGCGGGCCAGTCGGGTCGTCGTCCTCCGGCGTACCGCCGCCGACCTGCGCGCAGAAGCACGCCGGCGCACGGGGTCGGGGCAGTCGAAGCCCACTCGGGGGCCCGGCAGGGCGTGCCACCGGCGGGGGCCGTCGGGAGAAGCGTCGGCGGAGCGTCTTCGACAGCCCGGACAGGGAGCCCCGCCCGCGGTGAACAGGTCAGTAGCGCAGCGCCCGGGCCACCTCCGCCCGGACCTCCCCGGGCAGGTCGTGGGTGCTGCGGGCGGTGGCCGTGGCGGAGTGACCGGCCTGCACGTGGTCCACCGTGACGATGACCGTGTCGACCAGGTCTCCCCCGGCGTTCCGGAAGTCGACCTGGACGGCGAAGGACCGGGGCGCGTCGTCGGTGTTGCGGACGGTGACCTCGGCGCGAGCCCGGCCGTCGGACCCGATGACGGGCGAGCCGGTCCGCACGTCGTCCTCGACGTCGGTGCCGCCCTGGATGGCGTCGAGCCGGCGTCCGGCCTCGGCCGTGGCGGACTCGATCGCCTCGGGGGCCTGCGAGGCGATGGACCCCACCGCGGACTCCGCCTTCCGCGCGGTGTCCGCCGGGCTCTCGGCACCACCGCAGCCCGCGAGCACGGCGGACACGGCCAGCACCAGGGCCGCCCCTTCCGTCACCCGGCGCCTGCGGTGGCGGGCAGCCATGTCGCCTCCCTGGGGGGACCGCCGGCCCTCGGGCCTACGGCCTCACGTGCGTCCGAGTCCGCCGCCGCCGAAGGACCCGCTGGATCCGGGCGACCAGCGGCGCGGATGCTGGTCCTTGCCGGTCCTGGTGCTCGCGCGATGCAGCTCGTGCGGCATGATCCGCTGACCGTCGCGCGCCACGACCGGCACGTCGTCGGGCTCGCGCATCTCCCGCGTCTCGCGGACCGGCCCGGTGTCCGGCAGGTGCGGCTGCTCCTCCGGGGAGGGGTGATGGGTGTCCGTGTCCATGACCCGCATCCCGACCCGCACGGCCCAGATCAGCGCACAGACCACGATCAGCCCGCCGACGAAGGCGAGGGTCACGGCGACCGCGTGATCTGACGAGGCCGCCAGTTCTGCGTACGTTGCCGTCTCCATGCCCCAAGTATCACCGACGGAATGCGATAAAGCGCCCGGAATGTCCCACAGTGAAAACCCGGGCTGCCTCGGACGCCACGTCGGCGGGGTGTCCCGGGCGTGGCGCAGGCCGCCGCCGACCGGGATCCGCCCGTTCCCCTCGTCCGGCCCCCGTACGAGGGGGAACGACGTCTCGTCGCCGTGCGGGCGGCCCCGGCTCCCGCACCGCCCGCGGGGTACGGTGGAGGAACCGGGGGTATGCCGCAACCGGTGGCCGAACCGGTCTCGCCCCCGGCGTCCCACGCACTCCCAGGGCCTCCCCAACGGGCCCGCGGCCTCGCCACCTCCTCGCCACGCACCCCATCCGCAGCAGGAGCCCCTCGATGACGTCCGCCTCTTCGTCCCCACCGTCCGTTCCCGCGCCGTCCGAGGTCCGGCTACGGCTCGCGAACCAGCCGCGCCAGGGGCCCACCGCCCGCCGGATCGACGGGGCGTGGTGGCCCCGCTCGTACGACCTGGCCGCCGAACTGCCCGGGCTGCTCGGCGGCCTGCCAGATGCCTGGGGCCGGATCAGCAGCGTCCTGGTCAACGGGGACACCTGGCCGGCCTGCCCGGAGCGGCTGGTCGTCGCGGGGCAGGCGGTGCACGTCGGCCGCACGGACTCGCCGACCGCCCCGCACACCGTCTGCCTGCTGGCCCCCGGCCGCGGCCGCTGGGACCTGCTGGTGGTGCCGCCCGCCACCGAGGAGACGGAGGCCGTCCGGCTCATGGAACAAGCCGTCGCGCAGGGCGTCTGACGTCAGCGCGCGAGCAGCACCAGGGCCAGGGCGGCCAGCGCCGGGACGGTCTGGACGAAGAGGATCTTCCGGCTGGCCGTGGCGGCGCCGTAGAGCCCCGCGATCGCCACGCACACCAGGAAGAACACCGAGACGCGGAAGCCCACCGGGTCGGACGCCACCGCGCCCCACACCAGGCCGGCGGCGAGGAAGCCGTTGTAGAGGCCCTGGTTCGCCGCCAGGGCCTTCGACGCGGCGGCGAACTCGGCGCTGGTGCCGAAGGCGGCCCGGGCCCGCGGCGTGGTCCACAGGAACATCTCCAGCACCAGGATGTACACGTGGAGCGCGGCGAGGGCCAGTACCGCGAGCGTGGCGAGGGTCGACATGCGCTCATCATCACAGGCCCGCCAGGGCCCGTCCTCGTTCGGGCCCTCCCCGGAGGCGGCGGGCCGCGCCGGGTGGCAGATTGCGGCCAGAGGAAGGCCGGGCCCGGCCGTCGCGTCCCCGCGTGTGCCGCTCGGGAGCCGGGTCCGGCCTTCCCGCCCGCGCCCGCTCCGCGGGGTCGCCCCGGTGTCCGGGAAGCGGTGGGCTTCGCGGCCTTCCGCCTCGCCCCGCGCCTGAAGCTCCGCTCCCGCGACGACGCCCGACGTTCTTCACCGCGACCGCCCGCACTCGGCTTCGGGGTGCGGGCGGTCGCCTTTCGTTTTGCGGAACCTTTGCCCGGGGCCGGGCGTTGGGTGGGTGTGCGCGCGTGAGCTCGTGCGGTAGGTGATGCCGACTAGTACCGAGGTGACCTCAATGGCAGTGTGGGACCGGCTCAAGGACCAGGCCAAGGCTCTGCAGCAGGGGCAGGGTGGGCGGAGTGCGTCGGCCGGCGGGCACAGCGGTGGGACGAGGTCCGGTGGTGGCGGCAAGGCCCAGCTGGTCGGCCTGTTCAAAACGCAGCTCGGGTCGCTGAAGAACGAGCTGAAGAGCGGTGCGTACCGGGACGCGAGCATGGCGATGTGCGCCCTGGTCGCGGCGGCCGACGGGAATGTGGACCCGGCCGAGCGCCAGCAGGTCGAGTCGATGATCCTCAGCAACGACGTGCTGCAGAACTTCCCGCCGGAGCAGCTCCGCCAGCGTTTCAACAAGCATGTGGACCAGCTGACCGCCAACTTCCAGCTCGGCAAGTCGGAGGCCATGCAGGAGATCGCCAAGGCCGCCAAGAAGCCCACCGAGGCCAGGGCCGTGATCCAGACGGGCATGGTCATCGCCGGTGCCGACGGCCACTTCTCCCAGGCGGAGGCGACGGTCCTGCGCGAGGCCTGCGCGACGCTGGGGGTGTCCCCGGCCGAGTTCCAGCTCTGACCGGTGGGACACGGGGGCGGCTCCGACGGTCCGGTCGTCCACGGCGTGCCGGCCGCCGGCCCGGGAGGCTCCGAGCGACGGAACCCCGCATGACCACTGTGCCGGGAGCACCGGAGCCTTCCCCGGCCGACGCCGTGAAGGAGCCCGCCGTATGCCCCCCACCGGACCGCCCCCTCGCGCCGCGCCCTCCTGGCCGCCTCGGCCCTGATCCCGCTCACGGCCTGCGGTACGGACGACCGCCCCGCCGGCGATGCGAGGCGGCGAACCCCTGCGCCCACCGGTACGCCGACCGGCGGACCCCCGGTCCACCGGCCCCGGCTGACGGACCTGGAGCGCGCGTACGGCGCCCGCGTCGGCGTCTACGCCCTCGCGACCGGCACCGGAGCCACCGTCGTCCACCGCGCCGGCGAACGCTTCGCGTTCTGCTCGACGTTCAAGGCGCTGGCCGCGGCGGCGGTCCTGCACCACCGCTCCCTGAGCGGCCTGGACCGCCGCGTCACCTACACCGAGGCGGATGTGCGCTCCACCTCGCCGGTCACCGGAAAGCACGTCGCGACCGGGATGACGCTCCGTGAGCTCTGCGACGCCGCCGTCCGCTACAGCGACGGCACGGCGGGCAACCTCCTGATGCGCGACACCGGCGGCCCCGCCGGGCTCACCGCCTATCTGCGCCGGCTCGGCGACTCCACGAGCCGTATGGACCACTACGAGCCCGAACTGCACGACGTACCACCGGACGACCCCGCCGACACCACCACCCCGCAGGCGATCGCCACCGACTTCCGCACGCTCCTGTTGGGCACCGCCCTGCCCGCCCGGGAGCGCAGGCTCCTCATGCACTGGCTGACCCGCAACGCCACCGACGTCGCCGCCCGCCGCATCCGGGCCGGGCTCCCCGGCGACTGGAAGGTGGCCGACAAGACCGGGACGGGCGACTACGGCCGGGCCAACGACATCGCGATCGTCCACCCGCCCCGCACCGAGCCGCTCGTCCTGGCCGTCATGACCGACCGCTCCGGCCACGACAGCGAGCCCTCGGACGCCCTGATCGCCGAAGCGACCCGGCGGACCATCGCCGCCCTGAAGCTCCCGGGGCTCCCGTCGGCGTCTATAACGGGGCCATGATCTATCACGTCGTACCGCTCACCGTCTGGAGCACCGACCCCGATCAGGCGTACGCGCCCGCCTCCCTCACCGAGGAGGGCTTCGTGCACTGTTCCCCGGACGAGGCGACCACCCTGGCCGTCGTCAACGCCTTCTACCGGGACGCGCCCCGGCCCCTGCTCGTGCTCGCCCTGGACGAGGCGCGGCTCACCGCCCGGGTGGAGTGGGAGGCGGCGGCCCCGGCCCCGCCGCCCGGCGTCTCGGCGGACACCCTGTTCCCGCACGTGTTCGGCCCCCTCGACCGGGACGCCGTCGACCACCTCCTCGAGGTGCGGTGGGACGAGGAGGGCCGGGCCGCGGAGCTGCGTACGGCAGGATGACCGGGTGATCGAACAGAAGTCCAGCCCCGCCGCCCCCGCCCCGCACCCCGTCCGGGGAGCGGCCCTCTGCACCATCGGGGCCCTCGCCCTCGCCGCACTGGCCTGGGTGACCCGGGCGGTCTGGCACCTCCGGCTCGCAGCGGCCGGAGAGCCGGCGTCCGGCCCGCCCGACCAGGGCGGCGGCGTGCACCGCCCGCTGAACACGCTGGAGGACTCCTACCACCTGGTCGACTCGGTCGGCAGCACCGTCACGGTCGTGTGCGCCCTCGCGTTCCTGTTCTGGCTGGACCGGATGCGGGACAACGCCAAGGCCCTCTCGGGCGCGGACCCGCGCTACGGCTACCCCTGGCTCTGGCTGGGCTGGATCGTGCCCGTCGTGAACCTGTGGATACCCCGGGGCATCGTCGCGGACGTCCACCGCTCGGCCTTCCCCGAGCGGCGGCTGCCCTCCGTCGTGAACTGGTGGTGGGGCCTGTGGCTGGCCGGTCTGGCCGGCGGCGTGGGGTTCATCTACGCCGAGGACACGGACGAGGTCATCGCCCGTGCCTACGACGGCGTCCTGCCCCTGCTCGCCGCCGACCTGATCATCGTGGCCGCCGCCGGGGCCGCCGCCCTCATGATCCACACGCTCACGACGGCGCAGCAGGAGCACATCGCCGGCCAGGGCAACTGACCGGGCCGCAGCGGCCGGTACACCGACACGGCGAACGAGGCCGTCACCGACACCGGCGTCCGCAACCCCGGGGGCGCCGAGGACGGCGACGTGACGGACTCACGTCGCCGTCCTCACCGCGGCGTCAGAGGAAGCAGTGGGGCAGGGCGTTGCATGCCAGGGCCATGCGGCAGGGCTAGCGACTGCCGCCGAACGTCACGACGAGCCGCCCGTCCGCGGCGAACGACCAGCGCAGGGCGCCGGCGTAGGAGGAGCAGCGGGAGCCGTTCGTGCCGGACCAGAACTGGTTGGAGCTGTCGGAGTTGCCGATGATCCGGTCGTTCGAGCCGCTGTCGCAGGAGGTGTTGCCGCGGAACACCGACTTGCTGCCGGAGTCGAAGTTGAAGTTGCGCTGCTCGTTGCCGACGCTGACGTTGTCCGAGATCTGCATCGCGCCGGTGTTGCTGTTGTAGGTGAAGCCGTGCTTGCCGTTGCCGTGGGCGATGCTGCGCCGGACGATGTGGTTGACCTCGATGTCGTCACCGCCGAGCTTGTAGCCGTTGCGGTCACCGTTGCCGGCCTGACCGCCGTTGCTGAGGGTGCCGTTGTCGTAGGCGAGGGAGTCCTCGATGGTCACCGCGCCGATGGGGCCCGTCTCCGTCTTGGAGTAGAGGTCGTAGCCGTCGTCGATGTTGTTGTGGGCCACGGTGTGGCGGAAGACGTTCCCGGGGCCGACGGTGAGCTTCGGGGCGAAGCCGTCGGCGTCCTCACCGTCGGAGTCGACGTTGTCGTGCGATTCCGCGCTCAGGATGAGGTTGTGGGACGGCCACTGGTCCTTGGGCGTGCTGGAGAGCGTCCGTGAGAGCTGCAGCCCCGAGTCACGGTTGTGGCGCGTCACCGTGCGCTCGATGATGTTGTTGCTGCCGCTGAGGAAGATGCCGTTGTCACCGGCCCGTTCGACGACGAGGCCCTTGACGTGCCAGTACGACGCGTTGACGGCGAGACCACGGTTGGCCGGGTCCTCGCTCTGGGCGGAGAAGTCGAGAACCGGGGTCTCGCCCGGGTAGGCGAACAGTTCCGTGCGGTCGCCGGACGTGCCGTTCTTCCCCGTGGGGACGGTGACCGTCTGGGAGTAGCGGTAGGTGCCGCCGCGCACATAAATGGTGCCGCCGGCGGAGATGCGGCTGATCGCGGAGGTGAGGGTCGTCGGGTTCGACTCGGTGCCGGCCGCGCTGTCGCTGCCGCTCGGCGACACGTACAGGGTCGGGCCGGTGGGCTGTGGGTTGCCGCCGCCCGTCTCGACGTCGAGGTGGTCGATGTTGGGCAGGCCGCCGGAGGTGGTCGGGTTCAGCCGGACGGTGTTGCTGCCCGACCGCAGCGGCACGGTGAGCGTCGTGGTCGCCCAGGTGTTCCAGGCGCCGGTGCCCTCGAAGGACACCGTGCCGGCCGTCGAGCCGTTGACCACGAGGTTCGCGCCGCGTGCGGAGGTCGTGCCGTTGGCGAAGCGGACCTTCAGGGTCGCCGTGCCCGCGGCGGAGGCGTTCACGGTGAACTGGGCGTAGCCACCGGTGCCGTTGTCACCGTTGCAGAAGCCGCTGCCGGAGAACCCGGCCCAGTTCGAGTCGATGGTGCCGGTGCAGACCGCAGGTGCGGCCTCGGCCTCGTAGCGGGTGGTCGCCGCCTGGGCCGGGTTGCCGGACAGGGCGACGAGACCGCCGGCCAGCAGGCCGACGGACGCGATCACTGGTCTCAGGTGCATCGTGCGTCTCCAAGGGTGGTGACGTCTGCGGAACCCGGCCGGGGCAAGCGCTTTCTGGGGGGAACGTAGAAGCTTGCCGTGGGTGCGTCAATAGACCTGTACGTGATTGTCATTCATCATCTTGAACGGCTTCGCCTGCTGTGCGGCCCGTGCCCGCCCTGCCACCGACCCTCTGAACTTCGGGGCTCTCGTCCGCTGTCCGGCCCTGGTGGGAGACCGAGGAGGGCGAGGTGGCCGAGCGGATGCGGCGGCAGGGGCGGGGTGGCTGACCCGGTCCCGCGCGGGGGCCGGGTCAGCGGCTCTCGGCCGCCCTCCGGTCCGTGCTCGGGCGGGCCGCCGACGGGGCGGGGTGTGTCGAGGCGGGGGTGGCCGACGGGGAGCGGGTGGGGTCCGCCCGGCCGGTCGGCTCCGCCGTGGGGCCGGTGCCGGGGACGGACGCACGGGGAACGTCGGTGGCCGGGCGGGGCGTGCCCGGGGACGAGGGACGCGACTCGTACGGGGACGGCACCGGGGTGTCGGGCGCCGAAGGGCTGGGCGGTGTCACCCGTGGGGTCGGCGGGGCCATGGGGATCGTCGGAGCGGTGGGGCGTTCGGGTGCCGTGAGGCGCAGCGGGAGGGCGATGAGCGCGGCGGCGACGCAGCACAGGCCCGCCCCGGCCGCGGCGCGCAGCAGGCGCCGGCGGGTCGCGCGGCGGCGGATCGCCTCGTACTGCCCGGCGGGCGCGCCCAGGTAGTGGGGGGAGGAGGGGCGCAGGATCACGGCGAGCGGGTCGTCGGGGGCGAACTCCGGATCGCCCGGGTCTCCGTCAAGGCGTGTGGTCAAGGCTTCTCCTCAGGTGGACGCGGAGCAGTTCCCGGGCCGCGTGCAGGTCGGCCTTGACGGTTCCTTCCTTGCGCCCGGTCAGTGCGGACACCTCCCGGATCGGCATGTCAGCGTAGTAGTGGAGGAGGATCGGGACGCGCAGCCGTTCCGGCAGTGACTGCACCAGCAGCCGCACCGACGGGTCGGCCTGCTCGGTGTGGGGGCGTACGGCGGCTTCCGAGGTGACGCGGTGCATGGCCCGGCGCTCCCGCTCCAGTTTGCGCCAGTGGTCCCGGACGAGATTGGCCGCGGTGACGTAGAGGAACCCGCGCGGTTCCTCCACGGACGTCCAGCGGGCCCAGAGCCGGGTGAACGCCTCGGAGGCGATCTCGTGGGCCGTCCCGTCGTCGTCGACGAGACGGCGGCACCAGCCGGCGAGGCGCGGGTAGAGGGCGGCGAACAGCTCGGACGCTGCCTTCTCGCGGGACCGTTTCAACGCTCTCCAGGGGTGGGGGGCTCGGAGCCGCTCAGCGCCGCGAACACGATGACGTTGTCCGCGTAACCGTCGCCGGTCCGCGCACCCCCGCACGTGATCAGCCGCAGTTCCGGGCGGTCCACGTTCCCGTAGACGTCGTCCGCCGGGAAGTCGGTTTTCGGGATCGTGCGTACGGCCGTGACGGCGAACTCCGCCGCGGTGCCGTTCTCCAGGCGCGCCACGATCCGGTCGCCCCGGTGCAGCCGGGCGAGGTGGCGGAAGACGCCGTCGCCGTACGGGCCGACCGTGACATGGCCGAGGAGCACCGACGGGCCGGTCCGGCCGGGTGTCGGCGAGTGCCGGTACCAGCCGGCCCGGTCGTGGGCCGTGACCGGCGGCACCTGCACCGTGCCGTCGGCCGCCAGGCCCAGCCGGATGACCGGGGTGTCGACGCCGATGGCCGGGATCAGCAGCCGTACCGGGACCGAACGGGCCAGGGGGCGGGCCCGCTCGGCCGGAACCGGCCGAGCGGTGGTCTTCGCCCGTGGCGCGGTGCTCCCGTGGCTCCCGCACGCCGTCAGCACGGACGCCAGCGCCCCGGCCGTGAACGCGCGCCTGGAGAACGAGCTCATGCCCCGGTCGCCCGGCGGCGGCGTACGACGAAGACGGTGCCGCCGCCCAGGGCGAGCACCGCGGCGGCGCCCGCGCCGATCGCCGTGCCATCGCTCCCGGAGGCCGGCGACGCCGCCGTCACACCGGTGTCGGGCGCGCCGCTCGGCCTGACGGAGACCTGGTCGTCGGCGGGCGCCCGGGTCGGCTCGTCCTCGGCCGGCGCGGGGGTCGGTGCGGCCGTCCGGGTCGGCTCGTCCTCGGCGGGCGCCGGGGTCGGTGCGGCCTCCCGGGTCGGTTCGGCGCTCTCCGCGGGCTGGGTGGTGGGCGCGGCGGGCGAGGGGACCGGGCTCGGGGTCGTCGCCCCGTCCGCGAACGCGGGGCCCGTGCCCATCAGTACGGCGGTGGCCGTGAGGGCCAGGGCACTGAGGACGGTTCGGCGCATGGAATCGCACTCCTTCATCGGTCCGGCCCGATGGTCGGCGGGCCGGATGACAGATCGTGCGGAGAGACGAGGCGGCGACGGGCCCGGTTGTAAAGAGATGGCAAAGTCGCCGCTGGGGCTCCGGGATACTGGGCTGCGCGCCGAAGCCGGGGCCGTTGGCATCCGTCGCGATGACGACTCACTCTGTGAACAGATTGGGGGACCCGTCCGCGCAAGGTGAGCGCTGATGCGCACCGACCTCGCGAACGGGGACTTCCCGCTTTCCTTCTGGCCGCGCGTGCGCGAGTTCGCCGTGCGCCCTCCATGATCGAGACCGCCACCGCGCGCCGCCGTGCCGGTGACTGGGCAGGCGCCTGCGCCGCCGCGGCCAGTCCTGCAGGCGCGGACCTGACCTGCACTCCGAACCCGGCTGCCCCGGACGTCCGGGTCAGCCGTCCCGAAGTCCGCTACGCGGTCCGGAAGCGATCAGTCGCCGCCAGTAGCGCCGTCGTCATGGAGGTCCCCGACAGCCCGTGTCCCTCGCCGTCGATCAGGACGAGTTCCGCGTCCGGCCACACCCGGGCCAGTTGCCACGCGATGTCCACAGGTCCGCTGATGTCCATCCGTCCGTGGACCATCACGCCGGGGATGCCGGCCAGCTTCCCGGCGTCGCGCAGCAGCACCCCGTCCTCCAGGAAGGCGGCATGGCGCCAGTAGTGCGTGACGAGCCGGGCGAAGCGCATCCGGAAGCGCGGGTCCGCGTACCGGGGATCGGGCCGGTGCCCCAGCAGGGTGGAGACGTGCACGTCCTCCCACCGGCACCACTCCCGCGCGGCCCGCTCCCGTACGGCCGGGTCGGGGTCGGCGAGCATCCGGGCGTAGGCGTCCACCAGGCTGCCGTCGCGCTCCGCCCGCGGTACGGCGTCCCGGAACCGGGCCCACTCCGCGGGGAAGATCCGCCCCATGTCCCGGGTCACCCACGCCACCTCGCGGCGCGTGGTCGTGGTGACGCTGAAGAGGACCAGCCCGGACACGGACCCGGGGTGCCGCTCGGCGTAGGCGAGGGCGAGGGTCACGCCCCAGGAGCCGCCGAGGACCAACCACTCCCCGATGCCGAGATGCTGTCGCAGCCGCTCGATGTCGGCGATCAGATGGTGCGTGGTGTTGGTGGCGAGGGAGGTCTCCGGGTCGGCCGCGTCGGGGGTGCTCCGCCCGCAGCCGCGCTGGTCGAGGAGTACGACACGGTAGGCCGCGGGGTCGAACAGCCGGCGCCAGGACGGCCCCGCCCCCGACCCCGGCCCGCCGTGCAGCACGAGGGCGGGCCTGCCGGCCGGATTCCCGCAGGTCTCCCAGTACACGCGGTTGCCGTCACCGACGTCGAGCATGCCGTGGGCGTACGGCTCGATACCGGCGGGATACAGCTCGGCCATACGGGAGGTCCTCTCCTGACCTGGCTGCCTCGGGTCAACCGCGGATGCGACAGCAGGTGTGACAGCGCTGTTAGATTACAGCGTGAGCAATCAACCCGATCCGGTCGCCGTGGGGACGCTGCTCCGTCACGTGCTGGAACTGCTGGACGGCGAGGTGGCCGAGCTCTACAGGGAGCAGGGCCTCGCCGAGTACCGGCCCCGCTTCTCCCCGGTCGTCCGGGCACTCGTGGCCGAAGGCCCGCTCCCGGTACGCGCGTTGGCCGCGGCGATCGACGTCACGCACTCGGCCGCGAGCCAGACGGCGGCCCAGATGGCCCGCGCGGGCCTGGTCACCCACACGCCCGACCCGCTGGACGCCCGCCGCCGATTGGTCGGCCTCACCCCCAAGGCCCGGGCGCTGCTGCCGCGGATCGAGGCGGAGTGGGAGGCGACGAAGGCGGCGATGGCGGAGCTGGACGCGGAACTGTCCATGCCGCTCGGAGAGTTGCTGGCCGAGGTGGTGCGGGCGGTGGGCCGGCGGCCGTTCGGGGAGCGGGTGGCGGCGGCTCGCACGACTACCTGACCTTGGTCCATCCCGCCGGGGCCACCCGGTAGTGGTCCCCGTGCAGGCCGTCCCATCGCAGCAGCGTGATCACCGCAGCACGCCAACCGGCCCGGCCCGGGGCGCGGAGGACGGCGAGGGCGGGGAGGCCGCCCCGGGCCCGCCGGAGTACCCACCTTTTTGTGGGGACTTGGCAGGGCGCCGGTGCCGGGCGAACCTGGTGGTGGGCGGTCGGTGAGGCACAGGATCCGGAAGAGACGGAGGTGGCGTCCGCGTCAGGAGACCGGCCGGGCGGCCCCGGCGAGCTTCTCCAGGCGACGGTGGCCCCAGTCGGACAACGGCGCCAGTGCCTCGGCGAGTTCGCGTCCGAACGCGGTCAGGGAGTAGACCGTCTTCGGCGGCAGCACGTCGTACACCTCCCGGTGCACCAGCCCGTCCGCGGCCATCTCCCGCAGGGCCTCGGTCAGCACCTTCTCGGAGAGGCCCGGCAGCCGTCGGCGCAGCTCCGCCGGGCGGTGCGGGCCCGACTCCAGCAGCCAGAGCAGGGCCGTCTTCCACTTGCCGTCGACCACGGCGATCGCGGCCGTCACCCCGCAGACGTCCGAATCCTGGCGCCGACGCGTCATGACCGTCCCTTTCCTTGTCCCTTGTCCCCTGCCGTGCAGATCAGAGGAGTTCTCGATGTCTTCGTACAGCGCTACCCCGGCCCCGGCGCATTCCGGCGGCCCGGTCGACGCGCACCCGGCCGCCACGGTCACCGTCCTCGGCCTCGGCCCCATGGGCCGGGCGCTGGCCGGTGCGTTCGTCGACGCGGGCCTGCGCACCACCGTGTGGAACCGCACCCCGGGCCGGGACCGGGAACTCCTCGACCGCGGCGCGGCGGGCGCGGCGACGGCGGCCGAGGCGGTGGCGGCGAGCGAGGTGGTCGTCGTCTGCGTGGTGAACTACGACGCCGCCGACGCCGTGCTGTGCCAGGACGAGGTCACGGCCGCCCTCAAGGGCCGTACGCTCGTGCAGTTGACCGCCGACACCCCGGCCCGGGCCCGGGACACCGCCGCGTGGGCGGCCGCGCACGGCGTCCGCTACCTGGACGGCGTGATCATGACCCCGGCGGCCACCATCGGCACGCCCGGCGCGGTCTTCCTGTACAGCGGACCCGGGGACCTCTACCGCGAACTCGCTCTCGTACGGCAGGCGTTGGGAGGCACCCACACCCACCTCGGTGAGGACACGGGCCGGGCCGCGGCCTACGACATCGCCCTGCTCGACATCTTCTGGACGGCGATGGCGGGCTACGCGCACGCCCTGGCGGTGGCCCGGGCCGAGGGAGTCACCCCGACCGAACTGGCACCCTTCGCCCAGGGCATCGGCGCGATCCTCCCGCCGCTGTTCGCGCAGACCGCCGCGGACGCCGACGCCGGCACCTACTCCGGCGAGGACAACCCGCTCACCTCGGCCGTGTCGTCCATGTCCCACATCGTCCACGTCTCCGAGTCGCACGGCATCGACGCCGGTGTCATGCGCGCGGTCGAGGGCATGGCCCGCCGCGCCGTCGGACTGGGTCACGGGCAGGACGGCTTCCTCCGCGTCGCGGAGGTCATCGGACGACGCTGACCGCTATCCGGGGCCGCCGGACTCGCCGAACGCCCGCCGGCACTGGGCGAGCAGCTCGCGCACCGCGGGACTCCGCCCGCTCCGCCAGACCAGGGCGAGCAGAGCCGGTGTCTCGACGTCGTCGACGACCCGGACGACGAGCCGGTCCCGGCGGCTGGCCATCGACTCGCTGAGGACGGCGCCCGGTCGCCCCGGCCCCGTCCGTCACCCTCGCCGCCGTGCCGTGCTCGCCCGCCGGACCAAGCGGGTGGGCACCAGCGTCGTGCCGTGTTCCGCCCCGGCCTCCCGCATCTTGCTGAGCACCCCCTCCACGCACAACCGTCCCACCTCCGCGAAGTCCTGGTGGATGGTGGTGAGGGGCGGGAGGAAGGACGCGGACTCGGGGATGTCGTCGAAGCCGATGACACTGACGTCGTCGGGTACGCGGCGGCCGCGTTCGTGCAGGGCGCGGAGCAGGCCCAGGGCCATCTGGTCGTTGGCCGTGAACACCGCCGTGCACTCCGGCTCGTCGGCGAGGAGCAGACCCACCCGGTAGCCGGACTCGGCCGACCAGTCGCCACGGACCGGGGGCGGCGGGGTCCGGCCCGCCTCGGTGAGTGTGGCGCGCCAGGCGTTGGCGCGGCGCTGGGCGGCGAAGGAGCCCTCCGGGCCGGCCAGGTGCCACACCGTGTCGTGGCCGAGGTCGAGGAGGTGCCGTACGGCGTCACGGGCGCCGCCCGCCTGGTCGGTGTCGACGACGGTGTAGCGGTCGCCGGCGTCGGAATCGGCCACCACGACCTGCACTCCGGGCGGGAGGGAGACCGTCGCCGCGTCGAGGAGGTGGATCTCCATGATGACGATGACGGCGTCCACGGCGAGTTCGCCCAGCCGGGAGAAGGCGCCGTTCACCTCGTCCTGGGTGGGGACGGCCACGGGCAGCAGGGTGACGGCGTAACCGTGCTCGGCGGCGGAGGTGGCGATGGCCTCCAGGGTGCGGATGTTGCCCATGGTGGAGAGCGAGAAGGTGATCACGCCGAGGGTGCGGAACTCGCCCCGGCGCAACGCCCGGGCCGCGCTGTTGGGCCGGTAGCCCAGCTCCCGCATGGCCGCCAGGACCTGCGCCCGGGTGTCCTCGGTGACGCCCGGGAAGCCGTTCGAGACGCGGGAGACCGTCTGGGAGGAGACCCCGGCGAGCTGTGCGACGTCCGCCATGGACGCGCCCTGGCGGGGCCGGGCCGCGCGTCTTCTCGTCCGGCTCGTGCCTCTCGACTCGCTCTCGCCGTCCACTGTGCCCACATTCCCCTCCCTACGCGACCGGCGCGCGAGTTTCGGTCCGGAACGAGTCCTTGACCCCTGAGATTCGGACAGTGTAGACATCCCGCCAGTGGATGTTTACGTAAACATTGCCTAGCCGAAACCGTATGAGAAGCCGCCGAATCCGTACCAGTCGCACCACGTAGGCCCCGATCTCCGCGTCCGCCGGGACATGCGGCACGCAGAAGAGCTGGAGTACTCGAGATGGCACACCGCACCCGCAAGAGAAGGCTCCTCGGGGCCATCGGCGTCACCTTGGCGACCGGGGCCGTCCTGGCCACCGCCACCCTGCCCGCCGCGCACGCCGAGACGACGGCTGCCGAGGCCGCCGCGGCCGGGGTCACCGTCCGGCCCGACCCCTCGTACGCGGGGGAGAGGTTCGAGGGCTGGGGCACCAGCCTGGTCTGGTTCGCCAACGCCACCGGCGACTACCCGCCCGCGATCCGCGAGAAGCTCTACCGGCTCCTCTTCGGCGACGAGGGCCTCGCCCTGAACATCGCCCGTTACAACATCGGCGGCGGCAACGCCCCCGACGTCAAGGACTACCTGCGGGCCGGCGGCGCGGTCGAGGGCTGGTGGAAGGCCCCGGCGGGCACCACCCGCGAGGACGTCGACTGGTGGGACGCGGACGACCCGGCGGACTGGAACAAGAAGGCCGACAAGACGCAGCGCTGGTGGGTCGACCGCATCAAGAAGGACATCACCCACTGGGAGACCTTCAGCAACTCCCCGCCCTGGTTCATGACCGAGAGCGGCTACGTCTCCGGCAACTTCGACGCGGGCGAGGACCAGCTCAAGACCGAGTCCGTCGACGACTTCGCCGAGTACCTGGTGGGCGCGACCGAGCGGCTGGAGAAGGCGCACGGCATCAAGGTCGACACGCTCGACCCGTTCAACGAGCCGAACACGAACTACTGGGGCACCAAACTCGGCCCGGACGGCCAGCCGGTCGGCGGCCGCCAGGAGGGCGCCCACATCGGCCCCGAGCTCCAGCAGAAGGTGCTCCGCGCCCTGGCCCCGGTCCTGAAGAAGTCCCGCTCGGACGCGGAGATATCCGCGATGGACGAGACGAACCCGGGCACGTTCGCAACGAACTGGAACTCCTACCCCCAGGAGGTCCGCGACCTCGTCGACCAGATGAACGTCCACACCTACGGCACCGGACAGCGCACCACCGTCCGCGACCTGGCCAAGGCCGCCGACAAGCCGCTGTGGATGAGCGAGGTCGAGGGCGACTGGGGCGACGGCCAGAGCTTCACGGACATGCGGCCCGGCCTGGGCCTGGCCCAGCGCATGGTGGACGACCTGCGCGAACTGGAGCCCAAGGCCTGGGTGTTCTGGCAGCCCGTCGAGGACTACGACAACATGAAGCCGGGCGGGGAGTCCGCCAAGGGCGGCAACTGGGGCGAGATCCAGCTTCCGTTCAGCTGCACCGCGAAGGACACCCTGAAGTCCTGCCCGATCTACACCAACACCAAGTTCGACACGGCCCGCAACTTCACGCACTTCATCAAGCCCGGCGACCGGCTGATCAAGACGAACGACACGTCCAGCACCGCGGCGGTCTCCCGCAAGGGCGACGCGGCGACCGTCGTCCACGTCAACAGCGGCACCGAGGCCCGCGAGGTCACGCTCGACCTGTCGAAGTTCGGCCGGGTCTCCTCCCGCGCCACGGTCACCCCCGTGGTGACCAGCGCCGACGGCAAGCTGGAGAAGCGGAAGGCCGTCCGGGTCACCGGCGAGCAGGCCACGCTCACCGTGCCCGCCCAGTCGGTGACGTCCTTCCTCGTCAAGGGCGTCTCCGGCGTCGCGAAGGACGCGGCCGAACTGCGCAAGGGGCACACCTACCGCCTCACGGGCGTCCAGAGCGGCAAGGACCTCACCATCGCCGGGAACGGCACGGGCCTGGTCATCAGGACCCCGAACGCCGCCGACCCCAGCGGCCGGCAGTGGCGGGTGGAGCAGGTCCGCGGTGACGGCAACCGCAAGCGCTACGTCCTCACCGAGACCGGCACGGACAAGCGCCTGGCGATCCGTGAGGGCGCCCTGGTCGCCGAACCCGACGAGGGCCGCCGCGACGCCGCCGCGCAGTGGATCGCGTCCACGACCGGCGACGGCACGTGGACGCTCGTGAACGCGGCGACCGGTCAGCTCCCGGACGTCGGGGGCCAGTCCACGACCGACGGGGCCTCCGTCGGCGTCTGGCAGCCGAACTCCGGGTCCAACCAGCGCTGGAAGGTGACCGAGGTGACGGGCGACTGACCCTCGCCCGGCGTCCGTCCCACGACGCCCCCGGCTTCCGCGCCCCTACCGGCGGCGGAAGCCGGGGGCGTCGTACGTCACCACCCGGTTCCCTGGCTCGCCGCCCGGTCCCTCTGGCTCGCCGCCCGGTCCCCGGGCTCACCGCCCGGCCCCTCTGGCTCACCGCCCGGCCCCCCGGCGCACCACCCGGCCCCCCGGCGCACCACCCGCCCCCCCCGGCGCACCACCCGCCCCCCGGCTCACCGCCGTCCGGGGCCGCGGCCCCGGACGGCCTACCGCCCCTGTCGCTGCACGGGGAGTCGGCCGGTCTCGTGGCCGGCGCGCGCCGGGCTCCGGCTCGGCGGACTGATGGCCGTCGCGCCGCTCACCGGGGAGTACGCGGGTGCCGCGGCCGGCGTCGGCTCCCGGGCCCCGTCGTGTGGACCGGGTCGCGGACGACAGGCCCTGGGATCGGCGGGCCGGTTCAGCGGCGGCGGCCCCGGGGCGGCCTGCTCCGTCGTCCGTTCGGAGCGGAACCCGTGCGCGCGGGCGGCTGCTCGGCGGCCGGCGGTGCGATGACGACGGGCACGCCCGAGGGCTCCTGCGCCCCGGTGATGCGGCTCAGCTCGGGCTCGCCCGAGCGGACGCGCGTGACCTGCGGGGTGATGCCCGCGTCGGCCATCAGCCGGGTCATCTCGCGGCGCTGGTGGGGCAGGACCAGCGTGACGACGGTGCCGGACTCGCCGGCGCGGGCGGTACGGCCGCCGCGGTGCAGGTAGTCCTTGTGGTCACCGGGCGGGTCCACGTTGACGACCAGATCGAGGTTGTCGACGTGGATGCCGCGGGCGGCGACGTTGGTCGCCACCAGGACGGTGACGTGGCCGTCCTTGAAGCGGGCCAGGGTCTTGGTCCGCTGGGACTGGGACTTCCCGCCGTGCAGCGCCATGGCGCGCACGCCGACCGCCAGCAGTTTCTTGGCCAGCCGGTCGGCGGCGTGCTTGGTGTCGAGGAACATGATCACGCGTCCGTCGCGGGCGGCGATCCGGGTCGTGGTGGCGTGCTTGTCCGCGTCCTCCACGTGCAGCAGGTGGTGCTCCATCGTGGTGACCGCGCCCGCGGAGGGGTCGACGGAGTGCACCACCGGGTCGTGCAGGTACGTGCGGACCAGCCGGTCGACGTTGCGGTCCAGGGTGGCGGAGAACAGCATCCGCTGTCCGCCCGGGCGCACCTGGTCGAGCAGCGCGGTGACCTGCGGCATGAAGCCCATGTCGGTCATCTGGTCGGCCTCGTCGAGGACGGTGACGCCGACGTGGTCCAGTCGGCAGTCGCCGCGGTCGATGAGGTCCTTGAGGCGGCCGGGCGTCGCGACGACGACCTCGGCACCGGTGCGCAGCGCGTTCGCCTGCCGGCCGATCGGCAAGCCGCCGACCACCGTGGCGAGCCGCAGCCGCAGCGCGCGGGCGAACGGGGCGAGGGCGTCGGTGACCTGCTGGGCCAGTTCGCGCGTGGGCACGAGGACGAGGGCCAGGGGCTGCCGGGCCTCCGCGCGCTGCCCGTCGACGCGGGCCAGCAGGGCGAGGCCGAAGGCGAGCGTCTTGCCCGAGCCGGTGCGCCCGCGGCCCAGGACGTCCCGGCCGGCCAGCGAGTTCGGCAGCGTCGCCGCCTGGATCGGGAACGGCGCGGTCAGTCCCTCGGCGGTCAGAGCGGCCAGCAGCCGTTCGGGCAGGTCGAGTTCGGCGAACGCCTCGACGGCCGGCAGCGCCGGGGTGACGGTGACGGGCGGTGCGAACTCCTGGCCGGTGGCGGGGCGGCGCCCGCCGCGGCCGCCGCCGGCCGGACGGGACGCGGTGCCCCCGCCGCCCGACTTCCGGGACCGGACCTGGTTGTTACGGGAGTGGGGGGAGCCGTTGCTCCTGCGAGCTGTGCGGTCCATGGGGAACCTTCCTCGATGCGGCACGCGTCGAGGAATGCGCGGCGGCACGGCAGCCGCAGGATTCGCAAGAGTTGAGCCGGAGAAGAGCAAAACGAGCCGAGGCCCGCACCGCGAGGGTGCGGGCCCCGGTCAGGGCATTCGCGTACGCGTCAGGCGGGAACGATGTTCTCGGCCTGCGGGCCCTTCTGGCCCTGCGTGACGTCGAAGGTAACCTTCTGGCCTTCCTGAAGCTCGCGGAAGCCGGAGGTGGCGATGTTCGAGTAGTGGGCGAAGACGTCCGGGCCGCCACCCTCCTGCTCGATGAAGCCGAAGCCCTTTTCCGCGTTGAACCACTTCACGGTGCCAGTTGCCATGTGCATCTCCCTTGAGGGGCAGTACCCGAGACCTGCACTTTGCCGACTCGGGGTCGCTGAAATGATCACCCTCCGGAGAGATTCGAAAATCCTCGGAAACAAAAAGAGTGCTCGTCGACGGAGGCCGATAGAGCACTCGAAGTCTTTGGGAACCAAAACTGCAACACCAGCCAAGGTAGCACAAGCCGGCTCGGTTGGCTCGGGAATCTCATATGGGAGGTGGATCACGCCTGACGTGGCTGATTTTCTGCGTCGGGTGGGCCGTCCGGCCTTCCGGGCGGCCCACCCTCTCGCCGAGCCGGCCTACGGCCTGCCGTAGGCCGCCACGATGATGTTCTCGGCGGTCCTGCTCATGCCCTGGCCCTTGGCGTCGGTGGAGTTGACGCTGTAGACGAGGGTGCGGGAGCCGTCGCGGGTGGAGGCGATGGCGGCGTTGTACCCCCAGCGCCCGCCCGTCTTGCCCCACACCTCGCGTCCGCCCAGCACCTTCATGGACAGGCCGGCGGAGTAGGCGGCCGGTTTCCCGCTCCGGAAGTCGCTCACCCGGGGCAGCGTGAACATCTCCTCCAGCAGCGGCCCGCGCACGACCTGTCCCCGGAACAGGGCGTGGGTGAAGCGCTCCAGGTCCGCGGTGGTGGAGATGATGTCCCCGGCCGCCCAGCCGTCCGTCGCCCCCCACACGGAGACGTCCCGGAGCCCCGTCGTGCCGTCGTCGAGCCGCATGATCTGGTAGCCGTGGTTGTGCGGCCCGGTGATGCGCGGGTTCGTCCCCGGGAAGGAGGTGCTCCGCAGCTCCAGCGGCGCGAGCACCCGCCGGGCGACCTGACGCTCGTAGGAGTCATGCGTGACGCGCTCGATGAGCAGGCCCGCGATCGTGTACCCGATGTTCAGGTAGTGCTGCCGCTCGCCCGGCGCGAACTCGGGGTCCTTCGACGTCGCCGAGCGGACCATGTCCCGGGGGTCGTGGACGCGGAAGCGGTGCGCGTACCACTCCTCGACTGTGGTGCCGGGGAAGTCCGGGGCCGGAATGCCGTGCGTGTGGTCGAGGAGCTGGCGGACGGTGACGCCCCCGTAGGACGCCGGGATCAGGTCCGGCAGATACGAGCGGACGCTGCGGTCCAGGTTTAGCCGACCCTCCTCGGCCAGTTGCAGCGCGACCGCGGCGGTGAAGACCTTGGTCACGGACCCGGCGCGGAAGCGGGCCGCCGGGTCGGCGGCCCGGCCGGTCCGCAGATCACGCACCCCCGAACTGCCGTGCCAGACGCCCTCCTCGCCGCCGACGCGGACGAGGGCGGCGGTGGCGTCGGCGTCGGGGAGGCCGGCGATCGCGGCTTCGAGGGCGGCGTCCGGGGACGGCGCGGCCGTCGACGCGGCCGGGGCGGAGGCGGCGGCCGGGAGCACGGACGGCCCCGCGGCGATCCCCACGACGAGTACGGCGGCGGTCAGCAGGCTGGTACGGGTCTTCATGGCGAACTCCGGCGAGAGGGGGCGACGTCGAGTGACGGCTTCATCCTCCGCGGCGCGGCCGCCACGCGGATCGCCCGCACCGGTGGTCCTGGGACGTCACTTCCTCGCCGGTGCGGGGGAGGACCCGGAGCGGGAGCCTCCCCCGGGCGGGGGATCCCCGGGAGCGACCAGGCCGGTCTCGTAGGCGCAGATGACGGCCTGGATCCGGTCCCTGAGGCCCAGCTTGGCGAGCACGTTGCCGACGTGCGTCTTCACGGTGTGGTCGCTGACCACCAGCTCGGCGGCGATCTCGGCGTTCGACAGACCCCGGGCGAGCAGCAGCAGCGTCTGGCGCTCCCGGGCGGTCAGCGCGTCCAGCCGGGGGTCGGGCCGGCGGGACCGGGCGGCGGGCCGGGTGTACTGCTCCACCAGGCGCCGGGCGACGGAGGGTGCGAGCAGCGAGTCGCCCCGGGCGACGACCCGTACGGCGTGCACGAGGTCGTCCCGGCGGACGTCCTTGAGGAGGAAGCCGCTCGCGCCCGCGTGCAGCGCGTCGTACACGTACGCGTCGGAGTCGAAGGTCGTCAGCATCACCGTCCGGCAGTCGCCCGCCGCACTGATCGCACGGCAGGCCTCGATGCCGTCCATGCGGGGCATCCGGATGTCGAGCAGCGCCACCTCGGGCGCGTGCCGCCGCACCGCGTCGACGGCCTCGCCACCGTCGCCCGCCTCGGCGACGACGTCGATGTCCGGCTGCGCGTCCAGGATCATCGCGAAGCCGCTGCGCACGAGCTCCTGGTCGTCGGCGATCACGACACGGATCGTCACGCCCTCACCTCCGCCGCGGCGGACAGGGGAATGCGCACCCGCACCTCGAAGCCGCGCCCGCCCGACCCCGGCCCGGCGGCCGCGCCGCCCCCGTGGGCCGCGGCCCGTTCACGGATGCCGACGAGCCCGTGCCCGCCACGGCGGGACACGGCGTGCGCCCCACGCCCGTCATCGGTCACGGCCACCTCCAACTCGTGCCTCGCGTAAGAAAGTTGGACTGTAGCCGTATGCGCCTCCGCGTGCTTGACGACATTGGTCAGGGCCTCCTGCACCACCCGGAAGACGGTGACCTCGACGTCGCCGGCCACCGGCGCGACCTCCCCCTCGGACCGGTACACCACATCGAGTCCGCTCCCGCGCACCCGGTCGAGAAGCCCGGGCAGCGCCGCGAGTCCGGGCTGCGGCTCGCGCGGGGCGGTGCCGCCGGTGTCGTCCCCGCCGTCCCGCAGCACCCCCAGCATGTGACGCAGCTGGGCCATGGCGTCCCGCCCGGTCGCCGAGATGGCGTCGAAGGCCGCCTCGGCCCGCTCGGGCGCGGCACGCACCGCCACCGGCCCGGCCTCGGCCTGCACGATCATCAGGCTCACGGCGTGGGAGAGGATGTCGTGCATCTCCCGTGCGATGCGCGCCCGTTCGCGTGCGGCGGCCTGTTCGGCCTCGACGCGGTGCGCCCGCTGCCGGGCATCGGTCAGCCGCCCGAAGACGTAGGCGGCGGCGAAGACGAAGAGCGAGAAGGTCAGTTCACGCGCCGACCGGGTGTTGAGCCACACGCCCACCGGCACGGCGACCATCAGCACCAGCCCGGTGAGGAGCCGCGCACGCGGGCCCGACAGCGCGGCGACGGTGTAGACGGCCACCAGCCCCGTGTACGGCAGCGGTTGCCCGGGTCCGTCGACGGTCAGCCGGTACAGCGCGTTGGCGGCCAGCACCGCGAACAGCACGGCGAGGGGAGCGTGCCTGCGCCAGACCAGGGGCACGACGGTGAGCGTGCCCAGCCCGTACGCGGCCCAGGTCGCCGGCGGCAGTCCGGGCGCACGCGGTACGAGGAACGGCATGGTCATCGCGCCCTGGACGAGCAGGGCGATGCCGATGTCGACCAGGAGCGGATGGTCCGCCGCGAGGGCCCGCCCCCGCTCCCACCCCCCGCGCAGCTCCCCGCCTATGCCCATGGCGACGTACGCCCCCCCGTCTTGTGCGGCCCGACTCCCGGAACCGAAACCGTAGCGGGGGCGGGCGGACGGGCACGGCGGAACCAGGGTTGTCGTTTCCGTCATGGCGCGAGGGCGCTTCGAGTTCCCTTTTCCGCCACGACCACTTGGCCGGTTCGCTTCCGGACCTCGGTCCCCGCTCCCCGGCCTCTGGTCCAGTGGGCGATGTCACGGCCGGGGTCGCCGGACAGGGAGCGCCACAACAGGATCCGGTCGGACCTCCGGCCGGGCGGTGGTCTGCTCGTACCAGGGGAACGTGCGCCGCGACTCCTCGCGATCCCGTCCTTCCTCAGAACTGCTGTGCGATCACCGGCTGTTGGCGTGCGCTAGGATCCTTTACCGAGCTCTTACGCTCGGTTGAGCGTGGCCGCGCACAGTCGTCGCACGTGATACGGCTCCGTTCAGTTCGTCGACACAGTGGCCGCCCGGTCTCCGGGCCGGTGTGAGGGGGGCGTGACATGGGGCGAGTGGTGCCTGTCCGCGTCCACAACGCCGCCCGTGACGGCGTCCCTGATACCGGCCGCGCCGCGTGAGCGGTTCTCCGTCGTCCTGACGTGTGACGCCTGACGCGTCGGCGCGTGACGTTCCCCCGGCCGACGACGGCCCGGGCGGGGCACGCGCCGGGCGTCTCGACCGCACCGTGTGATCCGGACCCTGCCGCGCCGGGGCCGGATCCCCTCTCGCTCCCCCGCACTGCTCACCGAGCCGTACCGCCGGGTGCCCGCGCCCGGCGCCGAATCCGGCCGGGCAGCGCCCGCCCGCCCCGCTCCACCCCTGCGACGACCCGGCCCTCCGCCCGGCCGTCGCACCGCAATGGCACAGACGCCGCAGACCCGATCAACGGAGGTCAGACGCCCGTGCACGACACCACCGCCATGCTCATCGAACTCGGGGCGATCATCCTCGCCCTGGGACTCCTGGGACGCCTCGCCGGACGGGTGGGCTTCTCGCCCATACCCCTGTACCTGCTGGCCGGACTCGCCTTCGGCCAGGGCGGCATCCTGCCGCTGCGGGCCAGTGAGGAGTTCGTCGCCACCGGCGCCGAGATAGGCGTCATCCTGCTGCTGCTCCTGCTCGGCCTGGAGTACAGCGCCTCCGAACTCGTCACGACGCTGAAGACCCAGTACCCCTCCGGTGCCGTCGACTTCGTTCTCAACGCCGTACCGGGGGCCGCGATGGCGTTCCTGCTCGGCTGGGGTCCGGTGGCCGCCGTCGCGCTGGCCGGAGTCACCTGGATCTCCTCCTCCGGGGTCATCGCGAAGGTGCTGGGCGACCTGCGCAGGCTCGGCAACCGCGAGACGCCGGTCGTCCTCGGCGTGCTGGTCCTGGAGGACCTGGCCATGGCGGTCTACCTGCCCATCCTCACCGCGCTGCTGGCCGGGGCGGGCCTGGCGGGCGGGGCCGTCACCCTGCTGATCTCGCTGGGCACGGTCGGCGCCGTCCTCTACGTGGCGCTTCGGCACGGCCGGCTGGTCAGCCGGGCGGTGTCCTCGGACAGCGCCGAGATGCTCCTCCTGGCCGTCCTCGGGCTGACCCTCCTCGTGGCGGGTCTCGCCCAGCAGTTGCACGTGTCCGCGGCCGTGGGCGCGTTCCTGGTCGGCATAGCCCTGTCCGGTGAGGTCGCCGAGGGCGCCAGCAGTCTCCTCACCCCGCTGCGGGACCTGTTCGCCGCGGTGTTCTTCGTCTTCTTCGGACTGCACACCGACCCCGCAGCCATCCCGCCCGTCCTGCTGCCCGCGCTCGCCCTGGCCGCCGTCACGACCCTGACGAAGATCGCCACCGGCTACTGGGCCGCCCGCCGTGCCGGGATCTCGCCCCGGGGCCGCTGGCGGGCGGGCGGCACGCTGGTCGCACGCGGCGAGTTCTCCATCGTCATCGCCGGCCTCGCCGTCGGCACCGAACCCCGCATCGGACCCCTGGCCACGGCCTACGTCCTGATCCTGGTCGTCTGGGGTCCCCTGGCCGCCCGCTGGACGGAGCCCCTCGCCACCCACGTCACCCGCCGCGCGGCGGCTGCCCGGACACCACTCGCCGACCCGCCCAAGGAACCGGCCCCGGCCCACCGTTGACCTGACCGACCGGGGAGCCCCGGCACGGTCGTGGAAGCCGCTCAAGGACGGGCGCCCGTGTCCGCCGTCCCCCGCACCTGGGGGCCCGGACCATCCCCGTGTTTCCGGCCGTCCTGCCCGCTGCCCGCCCGGCCGGGTCGGCTGTCCGGATCGGGTGTCTTCCCGGGGGGAAGCTTGCTGGCAGCCTGGCGAGCACCCGGGGGAACGGCCGGGGGCCGGGGGAGAATCGCCGTTCAGGAGGAACGGAAGGAAGCGCCGGGATGATCGAGTGGAAGCCCCTGGGCACCGGAGCCAGGCCCGTCCCCCAGCCCGTGGCCACGCCGCTGGTGTGGGCCGGGGCCGGTGGTGGCGCACTGGTGCTGGTGGCGCTCCTCAACACCGTGGTGGGGACGGACCGGCCCGAAGTGGCCCTGTCCGGCCTGTCCCTGCTGGCCGCCCTGCTGGGCCTGTGCGCACGGTTCACAGCCGCCCCCGGAACGGCTGTGCTGTGCTGGCTGTTCCTCAACGGCTTCGCCATACCGCCCGCCGGTGTCCTCACCTGGGCCGGTCACCGCGACACCACGTGGCTGGCCTGCCTGTTCACCGCCGCCCTCGTCGGCACCGGCCTGGCCCGCCTCGTCCACGCCCGCGCCGCCTACCGCCGTCTGGCCCTCGACCGGCCCCGCCCCGGTGCCCCGGTCGGCGACGTACCGTACGACGCCTGACACGAGGCCGCGGAACCGAGGGGACACCGGACGTGGGTCAGGTGCTCGTCATCGGCGGGGGAGGGTGAACAACGGCCTGGCAGGGGACGTTCGTCCGATCGCGGGGCATGCGCGAGTCCGCCGACCCGTCCGCCCGCATGCCCCGCGTCGGTCCTGATGCGGTGCTCAGCCGCCGACGTACCAGGTGAAGCCGCCGTTGCTGCTGGCCACGGCCAGGAGCACGAGCCACAGCACCACGTCGACGACGCCGAGGATGATGCCCGCCTTCGCCATGCCGGCGCCGTTCTTGACCGATGCCTGGCGGCGGGCGATGGCACCGAAGATGATGGCCAGCGGGCCGAGAACGATGTTCAGCAGGAACAGGCCGATGATGCCGCAGCACAGGCTCGCGATCGCCAGGCCGTTGGTGCGCGAACCGGAGGACGCGGCAGAGGAACCGCCATAACTCGCCATGGAGAACTCCCAGTTGTCGATGGCACGGACCGAAAGGGCCGCACTCTCCTCACTTTCGCCTTGTTGTGTTCGAGTGCCCCTCGGTGGCGTTCCCATGACAACCAACTCGGGAGAGCGCCCCCCGTCAGTCGTCGTGCACCAACCCGGCGATGTGCGCGGTGACCGTGTCGAGGATGCCCGCCCAGGCCGACTCGTCCCCCAGCACGAGGAAGTTGAGGGTCAGTCCGTCGGTCATGGCGGCCAGGTAGCGGGCCAGGACGGGCACGGGTACGCGCAGCCGCAGCCCCATGGACTGCCGGAGCTGGTCGATGAGCTCGGTGTACGCCTCCGCGTAGAGCTCGTACTGACGGCGTGCCAGGGGCTCGAACCCGGGCTGACGCAGGGCGTACTGCGTCAGCTCATAGGTGAGCATGTGCTCGTCGGGATGGGCCCGGACGTGGCCCCAGTACGCCTGGAAACCGACCCGGACCGTGTCCTCAAGGGTGTTCCGGGGCCGTATGGCCTCCTTCACCACGGTCACGTAATGCCCGGTGATGGTGGTGATGACGGATTCGATCAACTGCTGCTTGGAGTCGAAGCAGTAGTGGACGACGCTCAGCGAGACGCCCGCCTCGGCGGCGATGGACCGGGTCGTCGTCCTGGGGACGCCGTCCCGGGCCATCGCCCTGATCGCCGCTTCGGTGAGCTGTCGCCGCCGCTCCGCGGACGGCAGCCGTGCCATGGAGCCCCTCTCGTGGGTGTCAGCCGCTGTGGACGCCGACCTCGTAGAGGGAGTAGCCCCACCCGGTGCCGCGCTCCAGCCCGTGGACGCGGACGTACCGGGCCGGTGTGCCGGCGAACCGCGCGGTGTCCAGGCCTCCGTCACCTGCGGTCGTCGACCAGGCGGTCCGCCAGTTCGTCCCGTCGGTGGAGAGCTCCACCCGGTACGACTTCGCGTACGCGCGCTCCCAGTCGAGGGTGACCCGCCCGACGGTCCGGGTGGAGCCGAGGTCGATCCGGTACCACTGGTCGTCGCTCCAGTCGCTGGCCCAGCGGGTGCGGCGGTCCCCGTCGACGGCCCGGTGCGGCTGGTAGCTCGTGAACAGGCTCCACTCCGAGGAACTGGCCGACGCGGCGGAACCGGCCGCCAGATCGGTGCCGGCCTCGTGGTTCTCGGAGGCCGCCCAGGTGTCCAGGTAGGACTCGGCGCCCCGGAACAGGTCGTCGACCGTGTCCTGGCCGCCGACCCGGCGGATGTCCTCGATCCAGTCCGGGACGAGGCCGTAGTGGGCGGCGCCGTCGGTGTTCAGGTCCCAGGTGCGCTCGCCGGTGGTCTGCCGGTCGATGACCGAGCCGCCGTCGACGCTCTTGAACGGGTAGGTGACCTTGTTCGGCGCGTCCGCCCCGCGCGGTCCCGGCCAGCCGCCGACGCCGTTCATGTCGGTGCCGTACCCGTAGCCCACGCCGTACTTGTCACGCAGTGCCTCGGTGCGCCTCGCCTCCGCGACGAAGCCCTCGGAGCCGTGCATGTACTGGGCGATGAAGCCGCCGAGCCCGTAGACCCGCTCGGTCCAGTCCATGTCCATCCAGCTGTGCGAGGAGAGCACGCCGGGGTAGGACTCGGCCTCGAAGATGTCGAGCACCCGGCCGGTGGCCTTGACGCTCATGTGGTCGATCTCCAGCATCATGCCGCGCTTCATCATGCCGCGGACGGCGTACTCCCCGAGGTCGGTGAGCCCCCGCACGTTGCACTGGGCGTCGGCGCTGTAGGAGGGGACCTCCTCGCCGGCCGGGAGCTTCTTCTCGGCCGCTGGCGCCGCCGCGTTGCCGATGGGGTTGTCGTGCTGCGGGCCCGTGCACTTCTCGGTCTTCCAGTACGTGCCGGTCGACAGGAACTGCCCGACGTTGATGGCCGTCCCGAGCGCGCCCGAGTCGAAGCGCACGCCGCACAGGGCGTTGTCGAACTTGTGGCACAGGAACATGCTGCGCACCCCCAGCGCGTGCAGTTCGTCCAGGCCCTTGTCGATGTCGGCCCTGTCGCACTGCGCGATGTCCAGGACCTGCTTGCAGCCGAAGGGCTCGGAGGTCTCGACCCCCATGACCACCGCGAGCTTGCCCTGCTCGATGACCTCGCGGGCCTGCGCGCTGTCGGTGACGACCCGGAACCAGCCCTTGCCGGGCCCGCCGTACATCCGGTCGACGAAGGCCTGCATGTCGTACGTCAGCCGGGCCTGGAGCCGGATGGACGTCATCTCGTCGCAGGAGCGGTCCTTGAAGAAGTACACCGAGCAGATCACGCCGTTGGTGACGAGGTCGTTGACCAGCACCCGCTGCCCGCCGCGCCAGGCCCGCTCGATCCAGGCGTAGTAGTTCTGCTGGTGGGTCAGCGAGTCGTGCGCCGGCCAGTCCTTGAAGGTGGGCCAGCCGGTCGGGTCGTGCTTGCCGTCGCCCCCGTTGGTGATGAAGTCGAAGATCGCGAGCGAGCCGTCCGGGTAGTGCTCGGGGCAGTCCTTGAGCGCGTCGGCCACACCTTGCTCGGAGAAGGCCTTTCCGCAGATCAGACGGCCGCCGAAGGCCTCGTTGGAGAAGATGTGGTCGTGCGCGTCGACGAAGCCGCGCACCTCGCCCGCGGCGTTCGTGCCGGTGAAGGGCTCGCCCGTGACGTTGATCCGGGAGTCCGGAGCGGGCCGCGCGGTCGGGTCCCACCAGTCGGTCCCGGCGGCCGAGCTCGGTGTCGGGCCGAGCGCGATCGACAGCACGAGCAGGAGGAGCGACACAACGGTGACGTGCTTGCGTCTGCGGTACGGGCGTCCGGAACTGGTCACAGCCCACGTCCCTCGGTCGGCGGGTCGCGTGGTCGCCTTGTCATGACCTCGCAAAGTGTGCGACGAGAATCGCCACTGCCGCTGAACGAGTCAAGGGTCCGGGACGGTCGACCTGATGACCGGGGGCCGATTCACCCCGGGGGCGGATTGCGGACCGGACGGGACGACAACAAACCCCAGGCCGCCGACCTGGGGTTCTCACGGGGCGGAGGGCCGGCCCCCGGCCCGGACGCGATCAGCTCGGACCGGAGTCTGATCCGGCGGCCGCCCGGTTCGCGGCGCGGCGGTACTCGGCGTTGATGCGCTGAGCTTCTTCGAGCTGGTCCTCGAGGATGACGATGCGGCAGGCGGCCTCGATCGGCGTACCCCGGTCGACGAGCTCGCGGGCGCGCGCGGCGATCCGCAGCTGGTAGCGGGAGTAGCGGCGGTGTCCGCCCTCCGAGCGCAGCGGAGTGATCAGGCGGGCCTCGCCGATGGCTCGGAGGAAGCCCGGGGTGGTGCCGAGCATCTCCGCGGCCCTGCCCATGGTGTAGGCGGGGTAGTCGTCGTCGTCCAGCCGGTCGCTGAGCGGGGTATCTGCTTCCATGTCACCTCGTAGTACAACGCGTCGAGGGGCCCTGGTGCCGTACGGCACCAGGGCCCCGAAGGAAATTCAACACCATCTGTCGGCCCTCATGCTGTGCCGACCTTCTGTTTCCGCTACCCGGCCCGACAACGGGAGGGGTGCGGGGATCGCGGCTGCGTGACCGGGGACCACCATCCATTCCGGGGTCTTGCGGTACCCGGACCGAGAGCCTCCCGGGCCGGGCGATCCTGATGGCGTCTGCTCCTCCGTCCTTCCTTACGTCTTGCTCGACTGTGTCCGACTGTGTCAACACGAAGAAGAGTAACCGCGACGCGTGCCAATGTCTACTTTGGCAAAGACAGATTTTGGGGTTCGGATGGTGCAGGGTCCGGGGGCCCGGTCGGCGGACCGCGGAGGACGGCGGGCCGGGCACATGACGATGAGGGCCCTGCCGACGCGCGTCGGCAGGGCCCTCATCGGTTCTGGTGGCGGCTCACCGCCCGGGCTTCACCCCTGCGGGAGGTCCCGGACCCGGACCCGGTCCGTGTAGGCGGGCGCGTCCCGGAGGACGCTGAGCCCGGCCAGGGTGACCAGGCCCGTGCTCCGGTCGTCCCCGTCACAGAGGACGAGGTGGTCGACCCGGGCCCCGGCCATCAGGGACAGCGCCACCTCGACCGTCATGTCGTCACTGATCCGCGGCGCATGGGCCATGGCGTGGTGCTGCGTCTGTACCGGCGTCACGGGTGTCTCCTGCCGTAGAAGGGTGGCTGGTGGGCGCGAGGGCTCTACGCGGCCGAGCCGAAGCCGGTCCGCCGCTGCCCCCTGGAGCGCGCCGCCTCGCCGACGGGGCGGCCCTGGCCGGCGGGGCGGCGACCCCGGCGACCCCGGGACGGGGCGGACGCGCCGCGAGGGCGTTCCGCGCGCGGCGCGGGGATGACGACCGGGACGCCGGAAGGGGCCTGGGCGCCGGTGATGCGGCTCAGCTCCGCCTCGCCGGACCGGACCTGGGCGATCTGCGGGGTGATGCCCGCCGACGTCATCAGCCGGCTCATGCCACGACGCTGGGCCGGGGTCACCAGGGTGACCACGCTGCCGGACTCGCCGGCGCGGGCGGTACGGCCGCCGCGGTGCAGGTAGTCCTTGTGGTCGCTGGGCGGGTCCACGTTGACGACCAGGTCGAGGTTGTCGACGTGGATGCCGCGGGCGGCGACGTTGGTCGCTACCAGGACGGTCACGTCCCCGCTCTTGAACTGGGCGAGGGTCCGGGTCCGCTGCGGCTGGGACTTGCCGCCGTGCAGGGCCGCGGCGCGCACGCCGCTGCTCAGCAGGTGTGTGGTCAGCCGGTCCACCGCGTGCTTGGTGTCGAGGAACATGATCACCCGGCCGTCGCGCGCCGCGATCTCGGTGGTCGTGCGGTGCTTGTCCGCGTCGTGCACGTGCAGGACGTGGTGCTCCATCGTGGTGACCGCGCCCGCGGACGGGTCGACGGAGTGCACCACCGGGTCGTGCAGGTACGTGCGGACCAGCCGGTCGACGTTGCGGTCCAGGGTGGCGGAGAACAGCATCCGCTGTCCGCCCGGGCGCACCTGGTCGAGCAGCGCGGTGACCTGCGGCATGAAGCCCATGTCGGCCATCTGGTCGGCCTCGTCGAGCACCGTGATGCCGACGTCGCTCAGGCGGCACTCGCCCCGGTCGATGAGGTCCTTGAGGCGGCCGGGCGTCGCGACGACCACCTCGGCCCCGGCGCGCAGCGCGCCGGCCTGCTTGCCGAGGGACATCCCGCCGACGACGGTGGCCAGCCGCAGGCTCACGGAGCGGGCGTACGGAGTGAGCGCGTCGGTGACCTGCTGGGCGAGCTCACGGGTGGGCACGAGGACGAGGGCGAGCGGCTGCCGCGGCTCGGCACGCTGCCCCGCCGTGCGGGCCAGGACGGCGAGACCGAAGGCCAGGGTCTTGCCCGAGCCGGTGCGGCCACGGCCGAGTACGTCCCGGCCGGCCAGGGAGTTGGGCAGGGTCGCGCCCTGGATCGGGAACGGCGCGGTCACGCCTTCGCGTCCGAGCGTGGCCAACAGCCGCGCGGGCATGTCGAGATCGGCGAACGCCTCGACGGCGGGCAGCGGGGGTGTGATCGTTGTCGGCAGGGCGAACTCGCCCTGGGGAGCCCGGCGGCCGCCGTAGCTCTGCGCGCGGCGCGGAGCACCGGAGCGGCGGCCGGCGCCGTCGCCAGTGGAGAAACGGTCACGGGTACGGGATGTGTGGGCACGCTTCATGCGGGACCTTCCTTGATGGGCACGTAGCAAGGAAAATCCGCAGCAGAGGAGCGGCGCAGAGAATCTCGAGACGAGCCGAATCGATACGGCCGGTTCGGACCGGCGGGAAAAAAGCAGCGAGCTGGGGCCCGCACCCCAGAGGTGCGGGCCCCAGCTGCGAAGTATGCGAGCGCCGGTGTCAGGCGGGCACGATGTTCTCGGCCGTCGGGCCCTTCTGGCCCTGCGCGATGTCGAACGACACCTTCTGGCCTTCCAGCAGCTCGCGGAAGCCCTGGGCGGCGATGTTCGAGTAGTGGGCGAAGACGTCGGCGCCGCCGCCGTCCTGCTCGATGAAGCCGAAGCCCTTTTCCGCGTTGAACCACTTCACGGTGCCAGTAGCCATTTTGTTTCTCCTTCGGAGGCGGTTTCGGGAATCCACCCTGTGTGAATTCCGTGTCGCCGTGATGATTACCCCGTAGGAAATGAACCTTCTGGCAACCACACCTGCAACTGAGATCGACAGTAGCACGGGGTGATCGGGCCGGTGACGTGCGAAATTTCCGTGCCGGACGGCGTGCGAGGAATATTCGGCGGGCCCCGCTTCTCTTTCTCATCTTGCGAGCACAGATATTGCCGTCCGGGGGCGCGCCCCTTCCTGTCGTGCCCGCGCGTGCCGGGGCTGTGACCTCCGCCGACGGGGGCGAGCGGCCGTCGGCGTCGTCAGCGCGCGGCACGGCGGCGAGGACGCCGGAATCCCGCTTCCGCGACGAAGGTCACATCACCCGTGCGGGCGTACCCGGGCCGACGGCTACGTGGACATGTCACCGATCGGCCGCAGCGTCGTCCGGAACCGACGGCGCCGGGACCCCTTCGGCTTCCCTCCCCCTCCTCAGCCGGCCGAGGGTGCCCGGGTCGGCGGCGATCTCGTATCCGAGCCCTTGTTCGCGCCGGTCGCCGGCGCGATGGCCTGTTCGCTCATGCGGTCGGTCCTGTGCGGAGCCGTAGCATGACGGCGTGGAATCAAGGGAGTTGCGGTACTTCGTCGCCGTCGCCGAGGAACCGCACTGCGGGAGGGCTGCGGAGCGGCTCGGCATCGCGCAGCCCCCGACAGGGTCGATCCCGGCAAGCGCCCCTGACATCCGCCGACACTCCGATAGCATGTTCGAGCTCGCGATGGTCCCTCCATCGCTCTCCATCTCCCCAGCCATTCGGATGAATCGGCCAAAAGATTGAAAGCCAGGGCATCGCGGGTGTTTTCGCGAAGAGGCGGCAGGACGCAACGGGGCGCGTGGCGCCATGGGCGCGCCATGCCGTGGATCGCGGCGGCTGTGGTCGGGTGCGGATTCCTCGTCGCGCTGGAGATCGCCGCCCGCCGCTACGGCGAACCGGGGCCGATCACCACGCAGGTGCAGGCCTTGGTCCTCGCTCCCAAGGCGGGCCCCCTGTACGGCGGTCTGGTGCTGATGATGGTGGTGCTCACCTGGCGGCAGCGGCTCATCGCGGCCGGCGCCGCCCTGGGCATCGACGCCGTCCTCCTGTCGGTGCGATGGGCTGTGGGCGCCGACATGTCCGACGGCGACGTCCTGGGCACCGGTGCGCTGTGGGTGATGCTGGGCTTCGCGGTCATCGCCGTCACACGCCGCACCGGCGGTGAACGCGTCCTGCTGCTCAAGGGCGTCGGCCTGGGCCTGTTGCTGGTGGCCGCCCGCAAGACCGGCGACACCTGGCTGCTCATCACGGCCAAGACCCGCCCGACGGTCCTCGACCAGTACGTGGCGATGGCCGATCACGCGCTCGGCAACCCGTCATGGCCGGCGGGCCGGCTGGTCGAGGCCACCGAACCGATCAGCGGCCATGTTCTGCACCTGGTCTACGCCCAGCTCGCGGTGGCCGCGGTCGTCGTCGCCTTCCACCAACTGCGCCACGTGGCCGTCGAGCGCCGCTTCCCGAGCCATCACCTGGTGCGCACCTTCCTGGTGATCGGCCTTCTCGGGCCGGGCATCTACATGCTCTTCCCGGTGGTCGGCCCGGTCTTCGCCTACGGCCCGGGCGCCTCCGGCACCGGCGGCGTGGAGTGGGCGGCGGCCGACCTGTGGCCGCACACGTCACTGCCGATCAGCCCCCCGGCCCCGATGACGTACGACGGGATCACCCCCCGCAACTGCATGCCCAGCCTGCACACGGCGTGGGCCGTCGCGATCTTCGTCCACACCCGCGGGGCCCCGCGGCTCCTGCGGTACGCGGGCACGTTCTGGCTGGTCACCACGCTCGCCGCGACCCTGGGATTCGGCTATCACTACGGCGTGGACCTCGTCGCCGGCGTGGTCTTCACCCTCACCATCGAGGCGGCCCTGCGCTCGCTCCGGCGTGGCTGGGACCGGCGAGGGATCCTGCTGGTCGTCCACGGCACCACGATCTTCGTCGCGCTCCTGCTGTCGTACCGCTACCTGTCGATGGACATGGCCCGGTATCCGGAGGTGTCCGGTCCCCTCGTCATCCTGGCGATGGCCTCGGTGATCCACGGCTATGTACGGACCACCGCACGGTGGGCGGCCGACCCGGCCGAACCCGCCGGGATCCCCAGCGTGCGGCTGGTCGGTCCCCGGGTGGCCCCGGAAGCGGACACCGCACGGGAGGACGCCGTGCCCGAGGAGCGCGAAGGCCCTGCTCCCGCGCAGGCTCCTTCAGCGGAGCTGCGCTGACCGTTCCCAAGGGCTGAGCAGCGGTGAGTCCTGTCGCCGGGACCGGTGCTCGGCCGGACGCCCCGAACGGTGTCGGGTGTCGCCCCCTCGCCCGCCGCTCCGACCGAAGCGCCCGAGGCGAGATCCCCCTCACCCTCGTGCGGCGGTCCAGGTGATGTGCGGGGGCTCGACCCGTGCGCACAGGGGCCCGCCCTGCGCGTCGGTCAGGCCGAGGTGTCCGACCAGCAGCCCTTCGCGGGCGGCGGCGGCGAGCACATCGGCGGGGATGACATCGAGCATGAGCTTGGCGCGGCGGAACATCGTGAACACGCCCGACGCGTCGACCGTCCCCCACGACAGGTAGATGAACCGCCGGCCCAGACGGTCCTGCACATACGGCCCCCGGATCTCGGTGCCGGCCGGTGAGGTGCTCGTGGTGCACTCCAGGGTCCAGGTCGCGGACGACGCGTCGCCGGGCTGTGGATCGAGGAGTTCGGCCGGACGGTCGCGGCGTTGCACGGCGACGTGGAGGTCGCCGTGGATGGGCGCCGCGCCCTCGGCGGGGGCGGGGCGGGTGAGGCCGGGCAGGTCGACGGCGTCGATGCGGATGCGCATGACGGCCATCATCCCCTCCTGCCCTTCCCGGTGTCCGGAGACGGGGTCGGGGAGGCGGTCGACGTGGTGACGAGCCGGGCGAACTCGGCGCGTTCCGCGTTCTGGTGGTCCAGGCCTGGGCACCGTCTCCCGCCTCACCGCGGCCCGGTTCTCACGACGACGGCAGGCGCAGGGCGAGGAGGGCCACGTCGTCCGTGCTACCGGGCGGCATGCGGGCGGGCAGCTGGTCACAGAGCGTGTCCAGCGGCTCGTGGGCGAGCGCGAGGGCGTGGTGGCGCAGCCGGGCGAGGCCGGTGTCCAGGTCGCTGCCGGGGATCTCGATCAGACCGTCGGTGTAGAGCAGCAGGGTGGAACCCGGCGGCAGGACCTCCGCGGCGCTCGGCCGGCCGGCACCGGTGCCCGGAGGGGCGCCGAGGAGGACCCCCTGTCCCGATTCGAGGTACCGCGCCTGTCCGTCCTGGGTCAGCAGGAGGGGGGGCGGATGCCCCGCGCTGGTCCACCGCAGTGTCCACGGGCCGCTGTGCGGGTCGCCTTCGAGCAGGGCGAGGACGAGGGTGGCCATGGGGACGGTGGTGATGGCGGGCATGGCGTCGTCGAGGCGGTCGACGACGGCACCGGGCGGGCCGCTGTGGTCCCAGGCCAGTGAGCGCAGGATGCCGTGCAGTTGCGCCATTCCGGCCGCCGCGGTCAGGTCGTGGCCCACGACGTCGCCGATCACCAGCGCGAGCGTGCCGTCCTTCCGCTCGAACGCGTCGTACCAGTCGCCGCCCACCTGGGAGCCTGCCGGGGCGGGCTGGTAGCGGGCGGCGAGCCGCAGGCGGCCGGGCTGCGGCAGTGGGGCGAGCAGGTTGCGCTGCATGGCCTCGGCGACGGCGCGCTGGCGGCCGAAGCGGCGGGCGTTGTCGATGACCAGTCCGACCCGGCGGCCGATGTCGCTCACCACGGTCAGGTCGTCGGTGTCGAAGGGGTGCGCCGGGTCCGTGCGCACCAGTGTCAGAGCGCCGGTGACCTGCTGTCGGGAGCCCAGCGGCACCGTCACGGCGGAGGTGGCACGGGCGGCCCGCAGGAAGCCGCTGTGCACGGCGGCCAGGGCCGAGTCGGTCGGTGCGGTCACGTCCGCCTCGCCTTGCAGGACGGGATCACCGCCGTTCAGCACCCGCACCAGAGGGGAGTGGGCCTCCTTCCCGGGCTCGGGAAGACGTTCGTGCCAGTCCTCCAACGCGGCGTCCCGCCCCCCGGGACCCGTCACCGCCACACGGTGGACCTGCCCGGAACCGGCCCGGAGGTCCACCGCCGCCCAGTCGGCGAGGCGCGGAACCAGCAGGCGGCCCAGTCGGGCGAGGGCCTCATCGGTCTCCAGCGTCTGACCGAGCACGTCGGTGATCTCCGCGACCAGCGTCAGCCGCTCGGTGAGGTCCTCCAGCGCACGTGTGTAGGCCGCACGCTCCCGACGCGCGGTGCGGTCGGCGGCCGCGTCGGTGAACAGCACGGCCATGCCCATGAAGACGCCGTCGTCCGTCAGGGGAGAAGCGGACCAGGAGATCGCGACCAGGCGGCCGTCACCGCGCCGGCAGAGGTGGCCCTCCCCGCGTGCCTCGGTCCTCTCGGCCAGGGTCCGCAGGAGCGGGCACTGCTCCCGGGGGACGCTGCCGCCGTCCGCGTCGCGGTGCAGCAGGTCGTGTGCGTCCTCCCCGCGCATCGACGACGCGGTGCGCCCCAGCAGCCGCTCGGCGGCCGGATTGACCGCGAGGATCCGTCCGGCGGTGTCCCCCACGATCAGGGCTGTGCCCAGCTGCCCGACGACCCGCTGCCAGAATCCCGGCTCGGCCGCCGATCGCCACCGCCCTTCACCTGCCACACCCTCCACCATGCCGCCCCTCCGTCATGGAAAACCCTCCCCGAAGACCGCGGGCGCGTCGGCGGACCGACACACCGGTGGATCGATCATCCCTCGACTCGGTGCCGATCAGCTCGGCGATCGCGCCTGGTCATGCGTTCCCCCGGCGCGAGACGCCGCTTGCCGTCCCCGACGCGCTGTGCCCGGCGTCTTCGCCCCGCGCGCGAACCGAGCGGCGACCACCCCGTACGGCACAGTCCAGCGTGCCGGAACAACGCCCGCCCGGTGCACGCGACGTCGGCCTGCGCCCCCGGCCCGCCCTGGACGACGAAGAACCTCCGGGCCGCTGACCTGAGGGTTTCACATGAAGCGGGTGACGAGAATCGAACTCGCGCTCTGCTCGCGAAACCGCGGTCACACGCGTCCCGTTCGAGTACCGGGCGGGGCTCGTGTCCGGGAAGCGGCCTCCGGCCGCGTCGCCGCCCGTGAGGCCGGGCGGTGATGCCCCTCAAGGTCTCGAGCGTGCGTTTCCGTCCGCTTCCCCGCCGGCCGCCGGGAGCTTCGTCGGCACCCGGAAGGCCCCGACGGTCACATTGACGGCGTACCGGCCGGATCTTTGTGCACTTGCACCGGAACTCGGGCACCGGCCGGCTCCTACGGTTTCCCAAACTCGCGGAGCTCGGGGTGTTCTCCCGCTACTGATGCCCCAGTTCAGGGCCTGCCGACCCGTCACGGTCGACGGGTGGCCGGAGGAAAGGATCGCAATGCATCGGATTCAGGCGCTGCACCCCGGGCTCGGGGGTGTCCGCTTCCAGGCCACGGCAGGCGTACGGGCCCGTACCCACCAAGGCGCGAGGTGAGTACGGGCCCGTACCGGAGCCGGGTCGCCGGGAGCGGTCAGATGGTGGTCTTCACCGACTCCTGGTCTTCGTCGCCGTCGTCGCTGATCTCACCGGCCTTGCGGGCGCGGACGAACTCCAGGAAGGAGTTGAGCTCGCGCTTGACGACGGGGGCGAGCAGGTACAGGCCGATGATGTTGAACACCGACAGCAGGAAGAGCGCGGAGTCGGCGAGGCTGATCAGCGAGTCGAGGGACATCAGGGAGCCCAGGATCACGAACAGGCTCCAGACGGCCTTGAAGACGGTCTCGCTGACCTTGCTCTTGCCGAACAGGTACGACCAGGCCTTGAGGCCGTAGTAGCCCCAGGTCAGGATCGTGGAGAAGGCGAACAGCAGCACCGCGATCGTGAGCACGGCCGGGAACCAGGGCAGCACGGTCTCGAAGGCGTCGGAGGTGATGGTGACGCCGCCGATGCTCTCGCCCGCGCGGGCCTCGGCCCAGCTGGCCGGGTCGGCGATGACGATGGTCAGCGCGGTCATCGTGCAGATGACGACGGTGTCGATGAACGGCTCCAGCAGGGCGACCAGACCCTCGCTGGCGGGGTGCTTGGTCTTGACCGCGGAGTGGGCGATCGGGGCGGAGCCGAGACCGGCCTCGTTGGAGAACGCGGCGCGCTGGAAACCGATGATCAGGGCACCGAGCACACCGCCGGCGACGCCGTCGGCCTCGAAGGCGCCCCGCAGGATTTCCTGGAAGGCGTCCGGCACCGCGGTGACGTTGCCCAGGATGACGACCAGGCAGGCCACGATGTAGATGGCGGCCATCGCGGGCACCAGCCGGCTGGTGACCGAGGCGATGGAGCGGATGCCGCCGAGCAGCACGAGACCGACCAGCGCGGAGACGACCAGGCCGAAGAGGACGGCACCGGCGGAGGAGGCCAGGAAGCCGTCCTCGCCGCCGAAGGTCGAGGAGATCTGCGCGTAGCTCTGGTTGGTCTGGAACAGGTTGCCGCCGAACAGACCGAAGAAGAGGATCATGATCGAGGCCAGGACGGCGAGCACCTTGCCGAGCTTGGCGCCGCCGCTGCCGAAGCGCTCCTTGAGGCCCTTGGGCAGGTAGTGCATCGGGCCGCCGGAGACGGTGCCGTCGGCGTGCACCTCGCGGTACTTCACGCCGAGGGTGACCTCGACGAACTTGGAGGCCATGCCGAGCAGACCGCACAGGATCATCCAGAACGTCGCGCCCGGTCCGCCGATGGAGACGGCGACGGCCACACCCGCGATGTTTCCGAGGCCGACCGTGCCGGAGACGGCGGCGGTCAGCGCCTGGAAGTGGTTGACCTCGCCGGCCGACCCCTTCTCGTCGTACTTCCCGCGCACCACGTCGAGCGCGAGTCTGAACTTGCGGACCTGCACGAACCCGAACCAGCCGGTGAAGACCAGACCGGCGACGACGAGCCAGGCGACGATGAGGGGAAGGTCCGTTCCGCCGACGGGAACCGCATAGAAGACGACTTTCCCGAGCCAGTCGGCTATCGGTTCGAAGAAATCGCTGACGGCTTCGTCGATGTTCTGGGTGACGGAGTCGAGTGACACAGTGGCTACCTCGATGGTGCGAGCCCGGGGCACAGGGGAAGTGCCGCCGGTCGATGTGCGGTCTCGGAACGAACGCCGTTGTCCGATCGGCGACGCTGAGTGGGCTGTCCTTGGATGCGGATCGTGATCACCCTGGTTGTGATGCCGGTGCATGCCGACCGCTCCGCGTGGCGGCGTCGAGCGGTGCTACCTGCGGAGTTGCGCAGTTCTACCACGGTTTCTGCCGAGGCTTTAGTGATGCAAGTCACATGACGCGCAGTTACCGTCGAAAATGCCAGCGAGCGATATCGGACCGTTATGCGGAGCCCGAGATCCGTTCACCGGACATCTATCTACGCGATCCTGGCCTCCGACGTGGAGGGCATCGGACTGCTCGCCGCCGGGCATCCGCGCGTGAGTGTCGAGAAGGTCTGACACCGCCTCCGGGACCGTGAGCGCGCCGAGTCGTCGCCGGGGCTCGGCTGCCGTGCCGCGGGTGCGGTCGGTGGTGAGGAGACGTGCGGCTCCGACCGCCGGCCGCATCTCCGTCTCCGTACAATTTGAGTCCGAACGACCGAACCGGAACAAGCTGTCCCGGTCAGCCGAGGAAATCGAAGGAGCCCCCGTGCCCGGCCAGCGATCCATCACCGAAGCCGAGAAGCTCGCCGCGGCGAAGCTCGGCGGCATCCCGATCCGCCGGGACCAGATGGCGGCCGTGGCCAACATCTACCGGGCCGCCTCGGCGGTGCGCCAGCACCTGGAGAACTCCGTACTGCGCGGCTCCGATCTGACCTGGACGGCCTTCGTCGTGCTGTGGGTGGTCTGGGTGTGGGGCGAGTCGGAGACCCGGCACGTGGCGGAGGAGGCGGGGATCTCCAAGGGGACCCTCACCGGCGTGGCCCGCACGCTGGAGTCCCGTGGGCTGCTGCGGCGGGCCGGCCACCCCTCCGACGGCCGGCTGGTTCTGCTCAGCCTCACCGACGAGGGCGAGGAGCTCATGCGGCGCGTGTTTCCGGCCTTCAACGAGGAGGAGGCGTTCGTCACGGGGCGGCTCAGCGACGCGGACTGCCGACAGCTCGCGGAGGGGCTGCGCAGTGTCGTGATCCAGGTCGAGGAGCACGGCGAGGAGCGCCGCCGCACTCTGCTGGACGGGGCCGAGCCCACACCGCGCCGCAGTGGCCGTCGCCCCAAGCCTGACACCGCCGCCTGACACCGCCGCCTGCGCTTCCGGGGCACTCCGAGTCACTCCCGGGCGGCACGCACCAGCGCGTCGAACAGGCCCCGCTGCGCCACATCCTCGTGCGCGGTGTCCTCGGGGTGCCACTGAACGGCCGTGAACCAGCCCCGGGCGTCCGGAAGTTCGAGCGCCTCGACCGTGCCGTCCACCGCCGTGGCGGTCACGCGCAGACCCGCGCCGATCCGGTCGATCCGCTGGTGGTGGTAGCAGGACACGTCGACCTTCTCCGCCCGCGCGGCCCGCGCCACGCCCGACCCCGGTTTCAGCGCGACGGCGTGCACCAGGTGCCGGTGCGCGCGTTCCGGTCCGCCCATGTCCTGCTCCAGGGTGCCCCCGAGCGCGACGTTGACGACCTGGAGGCCGCGGCAGACCGCCAGCAGGGGAAGGCCCAAGTCCAGGGTCCGCCGGACGACTTCGAGGTCGAAGCCGTCCTGTTCGTCGTCGACGTCGTACACGCTCTCGTGGACGTCGCCGAAGGTGTGGCCGTAGCGGTGCGGGGCGAGGTCGCCACCGCCCGGCAGCAGCACACCGTCGAAGCGGGCCAGACGCGCGGCGACCTCGGCGGGGTCGGCGGTGCCGCCCGGTGCGTGCGGGTGGATCGTCGCCGGTTCGCCGCCGGCCCGCCACACCGCCTCGACGAGCGCGCGGGCGTTGACCTCGGCGGCGTACCGCAGCGCCGAGGTGGTGGCGGAGAAGCGGGCGGGGATCGCGATGAGCGGTCTCCCGGGGGTACGGGTCCCGGGTCGTGGCCTGGAGGTACGGGTCACAGCTGCATCCAGGTGGTCTTGAGCTCGGTGTACTTCTCCAGGGCGTGCGCGGACTTGTCGCGGCCGTTGCCCGACTGCTTCATGCCTCCGAAGGGCACGGTCAGGTCGCCCTCCTCGTAGCAGTTGACCCACACTGTTCCGGCCCTGAGGGACCGCGAGACCTGGTGCGCGGTGGACAGGTCGGAGGTCCACAGGCCGGCGGCGAGTCCGTACTCGGTCCCGTTGGCCAGCCGTACCGCCTCGTGCACGTCGTCGAAGGTGAGCACGGACAGCACCGGGCCGAAGATCTCCTCGCGGGCCAGCCGGGCGCCGGGGCCGACCTGGTCGAACACGGTGGGCTGCAGGAAGCTGCCGCCGGTGTCCGGAAGCACCCGCGAGCCCCCGGTACGCAGGCGCGCGCCCTCGTCGACTCCGTGCCGGATGTGGTCCAGTACGCGCTCCAGGTGACTCTCGCCGACCAGGGCGCCCATCTCCGTGGCGGGGTCGAGGGGATCACCGACGCGCAGTTCCCGGGCCCGCCGGACGACCGCCTCGGTGACACGTTCCGCGATCGAGGAGTGGACGAGCAGCCGGGAGGGCGCGGTGCACATCTCGCCCTGGTTGAAGAAGATGCCCCAGGCCGCGGTGGCGGCGGCCTTCTGAAGGTCGGGAGCGTCGGGAAGGATGATGTTCGGCGACTTGCCGCCCAACTCCAGCCAGACCCGCTTGAGGTTGGAGTCGGCGGCGTAACGGAGGAAGTGCCGGCCGACGGCGGTGGACCCGGTGAAGGCGAGAACGTCGACATCGGGATGCAGGCCGAGGGCCCGCCCGGCCACCGGCCCGTCGCCGCCCACGACGTTGAGCACGCCCGGCGGCAGCCCGGCCTCGGTGGCGATCCGTCCCAGCAGCAGCGCGGACAGCGGCGAGTTCTCGGAAGGCTTCAGGACGACCGTGCAGCCGGCGGCCAGTGCCGGGGCGACTTTCCAGCCCGCCAGCGTCAGCGGGAAGTTCCACGGGACCACCGCGCCGACGACACCGGCCGGCTCCCGGGTGACCAGCGCGAGCGCGTCCGACGGGGTGTGCGGCGACTCGTCGGTGAGCTTGTCCGCCAGTTGCCCGTACCAGCGGAACGTGCTGATGACGGCGCGCAGTTCGATGTCGTACGCGTCGGTGATGGGCTTGCCCATCTCCAGGCTCACCGTCAGGGCCAGCGACTCGCGTCGGTCTTCGAGAAGCTCGGCGATCCGCAGCAGCGCCCGGCCGCGCTCGGCGGGCGCAAGGCGCGGCCACGGTCCCGAGTCGAAGGCCCGCCGGGCGGCGGCGACGGCCGCGTTCACCTCGGCGGGTCCGGCGTCGGCGACCTCGGCGACGACCCGGCCGTCACGGGGCGAGACGACCGGGAACGTGCTGCCCGAGCCGGCCTCGTCGGCGCCGTCGATGTGGTGCGCGCCGGGCACCTCCAGCGTCTTGGCACGGCGGAGCCACTCGTCATGGGTGACAGCCGGCATGTGAACCTCCAGGCCAGATCCGTGATGCGAGTCATGTGATTTGGGATCAAACGGTACGGCGGTGAGTGTGCTGCCGTGCCTCCGGCGCAGCCCTCGGGGCAGCCGCCGGGCCTGCGCTGGAGGCGGTCGCACGGTCAGTCGTCGACGGCGGTCCCGGCCCGGCGCGTCACCCGTGCGGTGACGACGCCCAGTGCCATGACCACCGGGACCGAGGCCGCGAGCCACACGGCCGTGCCGCGCTCACCTCCGATGAGCGTGGTGAAGTTGTCCAGGATCAGCCAGATCGCGCCCACGAGGCCGACGGCGCCCAGGACCGGGGCGATCAGCGTGTTCCAGAGGCGGGTGTCCAGGCGCTCACGGCGGAAGAAGACCACCACGGACACCGAGGTCAGCAGGTACAGGAGCATCATCGCCAGGACGGCGACGCCGCTGAACCAGGAGAAGAGGGTCAGCACGGGGTCCTTGCCGGCCAGGGCGAACGGGGCGACGAGGGCCACGGCGACGACCGTCTGCACACAGCCGGCGGTCCAGGGCGCGTGGCGGCGGTTGAGCGTGCAGAGCCGACGGGGCAGCAGTCGGTCGCGGCCGAGTGAGAACAGGTAGCGGTTGGCGGAGTTGTGGAAGGCGAGGACGCCGGCGAAGAGGGAGGTGGCGAGCAGGACCGGCAGCACGTCGTTGACCCAGCCGCCGAACTCCGCCGCGATCGGCGCGAAGACGAAGCCGGTCGAGTCCCCGCTCTCCAGCGCCTTGCCCGCGGCCCCGGCGGCCTCGCCGGCGCCGTACGAGGACACCAGCATCCAGGACGTCAGGGCGAAGAAACCCGTGACCACGGCGACCGCCAGGTATGTGGCCCGCGGGACGGTCCTGCGCGGCTCGCGCGCCTCCTCGCCGTAGATCGCGGTGGCCTCGAACCCGAACATGGAGGCCACGGCGAACATCACGGCCACGCCCGGAGCGCCCTGCAGGGCGGCGCCCGCCGAGAAGCTGTCGGCCAGGCCGAGCCCTTCGGGCCCGCCTCCCTTGAGCAGCGTGACCAGGCCGAAGGCCAGCAGGATGCTGAACTCCGCCAGGACGAAGACCGCGAGCACCTTGGCGCCCATCTCGACACCGGCCGCGCCGAGCGCCTGCACGATCGCCATCGTGGCCAGCGCCCAGGCCCACCACGGCAGGTCGAGCCCCGTGTGGGCGGCGACCAGACCGCTCACGATGGACCCGTACAGCCCGTACATGGCGGCCTGGATGGTGCAGTACGCGAAGAGCGCGACCCCCGCGCTGCCGACACTGGTGGTCCGGCCCAGCCCTTTGCCGATGTACATGTAGAAGGCGCCGGCGTCCACGACATGGCGGCCCATGGCGACGAAGCCGACCGAGAACAGCAGGATCACCGCGCCCGCCACCGCGTAGGCGGCGGGCGCGCCCGGCCCGTTGCCCAGCGCGACGGCGATCGGGACCGCTCCGGCGATGCCGGTGAGCGGCGCCTGGGCGGAGAGGACGAAGAAGAGGATGCCCAGCACGCCGAGCGCGTTGGGCTTGAGCTTGCCTGCGGTGGATGTGTCCCGCGCGGTCTGCTCTCTGGAGACCGTCTGACTGTCCACTCGGATCACCTGCCAGGGGAGAGGGATGGTCGTTTCAGGCCAAACGAGTTGCCTCATCGTGGAGTGGAACTATCCGTTTGGCAAGGGGGTGCGTGGAGAGATTCCGGTCCGGCCGCGGAGGACTCACGCGGCTGTGATCGAGGGGGTGCTCGGGCCGGGCGGAAGTGTGCTCAGGGCGGGTGGCGAGCGGGGGAGGGCGGCCTCGGCCGTCCCGCGGGCACGGCTCGGCCGCCGTCGGCCGTCGGAGGACGTGCCGTCAGCCGTCGGAGGACGTGCCGTCGCCGTCAGCCGTCAGAGGAAGCGTCGTCGCCGTCAGCTGTCGGAGGACGTGCCGTCGCCGTCCGCGGAGTCGCCGTCCCGCCGCTCCGCGAGCAGCCGCAGCACCGAGCGCAGCTCGTCCAGCGCGTCCTCGATGACCTCGCGCTCACCGAACACGAGCTGGTGGAGAACGAGCCCCTCCAGGGTGGCGAACACCATCCGGGAGAGCCCCTGGTCCACCGGCCCGGGCAGCATCTGGGACAGCTCGCGCCGGGTGGCGTCGAAGTACTCGTCGTACAGCGCACGCAGGTGCGGCAGCAGCTCCGGCCTGCGCCGGGACTCCAGGAGCAGCTCGTACTGGAACGCCTGGGCGTCCGGGCCGGACTCCACCATCTCGGTCAGCCCGGTCGAGAAGTCGGCGGCCTCGCCCGTGCCGGGTTCCAGCGCGCTGCTGCGCAGGGAGGAGCGGATGGCGTGGGTGAGGGCTTCCTCGATCAGGGCGTCGCGGGAGCCGAAATGGTGCACGACGAGCCCGTGGGTGACGCCCGCCTCCTCCGCGACCGCCCGGTAGGTGAGCTTGCGCAGCCCGCCACGCGCCACCACCCGCACGGCGGCGTTCAGCAGGGCCTCGCGGCCGGTCCCGTAGTTCACGCGCTTGCGCGGGCGGCGCTGGGCAGCGGGCTCAGCGGGCTCGGTCATGCACGCGACCCTACCCGCGCCGCCCGTCTCAGCGGCGCGGGGGCCGGATGCCACGGAACTCCCAGTCGCCGCCGAGCGCGGTGGACAGGACCTCCTCCGACTCGGTGGGCTGCGCGCCCACATCGGTGCGGATGGCGGTCGGGCCGGTGACGATGTGGTTGGTGAGGCGGCCGAGACCTTCGACCTCGACCTCGACCACGTCGCCGGGCTGGACCGGGCGCGAGTTGGCGGGGGTGCCGGACAGGAGCACGTCACCGGGGTGGAGGGTGATGGTGCGGGCGATGTCGGCGACGAGGTAGTGCATGTCCCACGTCATCTCGTCGGTCGAACCGTCCTGCACGACCTCGCCGTTGACGTACGTACGCAGCCGCTTGCCGTGGAAGTCCCAGCCGGTGACCAGGCCGGGGCCGAGCGGGCAGAGGGTGTCGGCGCCCTTCACGCGGAGCATGGAACCGGCGTCGGTGTCGCGGAAGTCGTGCAGGCCGTAGTCGTTGGCGACGGTGTAGCCGGCGATGTACTCGCCCGCCTCGGCCGGCGAGATGTTGCGTGCCGTCCGGCCGATGACGATGGCGACCTCGCCCTCGTAGTTGAGCCACTTGCAGCCGTCGGGGCGGACGACCGCGCCCCGATGGGAGTTCAGCGCCGAGGTCGGCTTGTGGAAGTAGGTCGGGGTGCCGGGGAGTTCGATACCGAACTCCTCGACGCGGCTGCGGTGGTTGAGATGGACGGCGATGACCTTGGAGGGGACGACCGGCGGCAGGTGCCGAGCCTCGTCGGTCTTGACGCGGCGGCCGTCACCGGCGACGAGTTCGTCTCCTTCGACGGTGACCTGGAGGGCGGCTCCGTCGAGGAGGACGCGGCGGTACTCAGGCATGGGTGGGCTCCTGTGCGGGGATGAGGGGGGCGGTCCAGCCCTTGGCCGGGCGGTCGAACCAGAGGTGGACCTGGCCGGTGCCGATGGAGTTCTCGTAGGCGCCGTACTGGCGTGCCGGGGCGGTGCAGGCTCGCTCACCGAGGGCGCCCGCCATCATCAGGTAGTGGGAGAACCTCGCCTCGGGCTTGTACTTCGAGAACTCCGGCATGGTGTCGAGGACCCGGTCGTGGCGGCCCTCCTTGAACCACGCGATGCGCTCGTAGTCGGATTCGCGGGCTTCGGGGGTGAAGATGTGGGACGGGTCGCTGGCCTCGTGGTCGCGCAGTTCGCGCAGCGGCCAGAAGGTGTGCGAGAGGGCGCCGGAGGCGATGAGGAGGACGCGTCGGCCGGGGGTGGCCGCGATGCCGTCCGCGAGGGCGCGGCCCAGGCGCAGATGGTCCTCCATGTCGCCGGTCTGGCACACGCCGATGGTCACCCACCGCTTGTCGGGCAGGCCCTCGCCGAGGAACTTCCAGAGGTTGATGGTGGCGTAGTAGATCGGCAGGTAGTCGTCGTCGATCGCGGTGATCCAGGTGCCGCGTTCGTCGGCGAACTTCTCGATGTTGTGGGCGAGTTCGGGGTCGCCGGGGAAGTCGTACGGCATCCGGCACATGCCGCGCGGCAGCTCCTCGGAGGTGAACAGGCCCGCCCGCCGCTGCTGGGCCGTGACGACGAACTCGACGGTGGTGGCCCAGTGCGAGTCCAGGACGACCACGGTGTCGTAGTCGTCGGACTCGAAGACGTCCCTGCGGAGCTGCCGGAGACCGGTGACGAGAGTGATCTCCCTGCCCTCGTTCAGTTCCAGCCGGTCGGCCTCCGGGAGCACGATGGTGGGGACGTGGGCGAGCAGGCCCGCCCCGACGATGTCACCCATGGTCCAGCCATCCCTTCGGAGCGGTCACGGTGTTCTTGAGGTCGCAGTAGAAGTCGAAGCTCCAGGTGCCGCCCTCGCGGCCGACGCCGGACTGGCGGGAGCCGCCGAAGGGTGCCTGGAGGTCGCGGACGAAGAAGCAGTTGACCCAGACCGTGCCCGCGACGAGCCGGGCGCTGACGCGTTCGGCGCGGGCGTGGTCGCCGGTGGCGAGGGTGGCGGCGAGTCCGAAGCGGGTGTCGTTGGCCAGCCGGACGGCTTCCTCCTCGTCGGCGAAGGTCTGGAGGGTCAGGACCGGCCCGAAGACCTCCTCCTGGACGATCTCGGCCTCCTGGGCGACGTCGGTGAGCAGGGTCGGCTCGTAGTAGAGCCCGTCCTTGCGGTGCCCGCCGACGACCGCGCGCGCGCCGGCCGCGAGCGCCCGCTGCACGAAGCCGTCGATCCTCTCCAGCTGGCGGGGGTGGATGTTGGGGCCGAGGTCGGTGGCCTCGTCGCGCGGGTCCCCCTGCCTGAGCGCCCGGGCCTTGTCGACGAAACGGCGGGTGAACTCCTCGGCGACCGTCTCCTCGACGAGGATGCGGGTCGCGGCCAGACAGACCTGCCCGGCGTTGTCGTACTGCTCCACCGCGAGGTCCACGGCGAGGTCCAGGTCCGCGTCGGCGAACACCAACAGCGGTGACTTGCCTCCGAGTTCGAGGCTGAGCGGGGTGAGGTTGGCGGCGGCCGACGCCGCGATCCGCCGGGCCGTGGGAACCGAGCCGGTGAAACTGATCCGGCGTACGTCCGGATGCGAGGTGAGGGCGTCGCCGATCTCGGCACCGTATCCCTGGACGACGTTGAGCACACCCGTCGGGAGCCCCGCCTCGGCCGCGATGTCGGCCAGCAGTGAGGCGGTCAGCGGGGACCATTCGGCGGGCTTGAGGACCACCGTGTTCCCGGCGGCCAGCGCGGGTGCCACCTTCCAGGTGGCCAGCATCAGCGGGGCGTTCCACGGGGTGATCAGGACGCACGGACCCGCCGGGTCCCAGCTGACGTGATTCGTGTGCCCGCGCGTGTCGAAGTCCTCGTGCTCCAGTGTCGGCAACCAGTCGGCGAAGAAGCGGAAGTTGTGCGCCACGCGCGGCATCACGCCCCGGCGGTGCGAGCGGAGCAGGGCGCCGTTGTCGTGCGTCTCGACGATCGCGAGCTCTTCGAGGCGCTGCTCGACGCCGTCGGCGATGGCGTGCAGGATGCGAGCGCGCTCGGCGCGCGGGGTGGCCGCCCACGCGGGAAAGGCGTCGCGGGCGGCGGCCACGGCGGCCTCTGCCTCCGGCGCGCCACCGCGGGCGATCTCTCCGAGGACGCGTCCGTCGATCGGTGAGACGTCGGCGAACGTCTCGGCGGAGGCGACACGTTCGCCGCCGATCCAGTGCCGGGTGTCGACGGTGACTCCGGCGACGGTGATCTTGTCAGTCATGAGAAGGGCTCCATAGGGACAAGGGGAGGGCGCACCCACTCAGGGGCGCGGGGCTGTATGGACATGCGGCTCCGCCGCGATGGGGGTCCCCCCGCTCGAGCGAATTCGAGAGTGGGGAGCGACCAGCCACGACAAAGCCGCCGTCGGCCAAAAACCTCACTCGGCAGACGCTCCGGACGTACCGGCCTCCAGCAACCGCCCGCCGTCCCACACCACGCCGACCTGGCGGTAGTACGCGGCGATCGGTTCCCGGATCTCCAGCCGGGACAGCTCCTCGGTAGGCGCCTCGAACAGCTCCAGCTCGGCATCACCGACCCACGCCTGCCCGCCCTCGAAGGACGCCGCACCGGACTCGATCAGCTCGTCCAGGGCCAGTCCCCTGCCGTTCTCGATCGACGGCAGCCAGCGGTGGTGGGCCATCGGGTGCCCGTTCACGAAGCCGTTGGTCTCGGACGGCTCCCGCAGGGTGACCACGGCCTGGGCCAGTCGGCGGTCCGCGGCGGCGAGAGTCGCGCCGAAACGCGCCCCCGCCGCTATCCAGGGAGCGGGCCCGTACGGATGCGGGCGGGTCTGGTGGATCGAGCCGAGCTTCTTCGGGTAGCCCTGGTGCAGCCCGCGGGCGATCGCGAAGTCCTTGTCGACCCAGATGTGGACACAGCGTGAGTACGTGCGGCCCCGGTACTGGCAGCGGACGACGGCGAACGCCTCCTTGTACTGGGAGAGCACCGGGTCGAGCAGTTCCTCACCCGAGGCCGAGCAGGACTGCCAGTCGGCCCAGATCAGCGCGACCGCGCCGGGGTCCTCGTCGGCCGGTTCCAGGGGTTCGGGCAGCAGTTCACGCACCCGCGCCGGATCGGTCCGGTACTCGATCGTCAGCAGATCGCCGGAGTAGCGCCACGGCGGCGAGGGGATCAGCGACGAGGCGCCACTCGCCGTCTTGGGGTGGAAGAAACCACGGACACTGGTCATGACGTTCCTTGGGTTCGGGCCGTGAGAGCGGGCTGGTGCAGCAACTGAGCGCGGTAGCGGGCGGCGGCCACGGCGGCGGTCTGGCCGCCGAGCGCGACGACACCGACAAGCCGGTCGTCGCGGTGGTATCCGACGAGGACGTCACCCTCCGGATCACCCTCCGGGTCGCCGTCCAGGACCCGCACGTCATCGACACCGAGCACGGGCGCGCCGAAGGACTGCAGCCGGAAGTCGTGCTGGTCGCTCCAGAAGGTGGGCAGCGGCGCGAAGGGGGCGAGGCCGCCGTCCGTGCCGTGCAGGTGGGCGGCCAGGCTCCGGGCCGCGTGCCTGGCGGTGTCGGTGGGGATGGACCAGTGCTCGACGCGTCGGGGTACGCCGTCGTAGCGGGCGTTGGGGAAGCGGGCGACATCGCCGACCGCGACGACGTGCGGCAGTCCGCCGACGCGCAGCTGCTCGTCCGTCAGCACACCGTCGGACAGATCGAGGCCGTTGCCCTTGAGCCACTCGGTGTTGGCGACCGATCCCACGCACTCCACGACCACGTCGGCCGGAAGGACCGTCCCGTCGCCGAGGACGACGCCGGTGACTCTCCCCCCGCCACCGTCGGTGCCCTCGAACGAGGCGACCGGCGCACCGAGCGCGAACCGCACCCCGCGCTTCTCGTGCCGCTTGAGCAGCGCGCGAGCCGGCAGCTCACCGAGGGGTCCCAGCATGGGCAGGGGCAGCGGGTCGACGACGGTCACCTCGGTGACGCCGAGCCCGACCGCGCTGGCCGCGACTTCGCACCCGATGAAGCCCGCCCCGACCACGACCAGCCGCACACCCGGCCGGGTCAGCTCGTCCCGCAGGGCCCGGGCGTCGGCGAGGGTACGGACCGTGTGGCGGCCGGCGGTCGGGCCCGGGCAGCGCAGCCGCCTCGGCCGCATGCCGGTGGCGACGACCAGACCGTCGTACGAGAGCGTCTCGCCGTCGTCCAGTTCGATGATCCGCTCGGACAGGCGGGCGGCGACGACCTTCGTGCCGAGCCGCCACTCCACGTCGGCCGTCGACGCCTTCGGGGTGAAGGCCAGCGACTCGAACGGTGCCTTCCCCGCCAGTACCTCCTTGGACAGGGGCGGGCGGTTGTACGGCATGTGCGGCTCGTCCCCGACGACCGTGACGGCACCCGCCCAGCCGGCGGCACGCAGTTGCTCGGCGGCGCGCAGTCCGCCCATCGAGGCGCCTGCGACGACGACACGTCCGGCGCCCATGTCAGTCCTCGATCCGGATGGCCTGCAGTGGGCAGACATCAGCGGCTTCCTCGACCTCGTCGCGCAGCGCGTCGTCCGGGTCGGGGACGTACGCCAGGTGTCCGTCGTCGTCCATCCGGAAGACGTCGGGGGCGGCGAAGACGCACTGGCCGTGGTCCTGGCACTTGGTCATGTCGACGACGACCTTCATGGCCGGTCCTCCTGAAGGTGAAGGGGCCCGACCGCTGTCGGACCGGGCCCCGGCCAAAGGGGAGCGGAGTACCGAACCCCTTACTCGTTTGGCTTCAAACAAGATAGGAAGCCGCCACCCCCTGGTCAATACCTATCCAGGTGGATAAATTCTTGGCCCCGCCCTCTTGCGGCAAGGGTCACCCGTCCATACCGTTTGGCTTCAAATGAAGCGCCTGGGCGCCCGGTCACCGCCGGCCCGGACCGCCTTTCCGCCGCCACCCGCCTTCGACCCCGGATCCCGGGTCTCGCGCCCCGGATCCCCGGCCCGCCCAAGGCGCCCCACGTCCGCCCGAGGAGACAACGGTGAGCGATCAAGACATCTCAGACGTCCGCCGGCAGGTCCGCCGGCACATGGACCGGCTCGCCGCCGACGGCATCGACGTCGTCCGGGTGGTCTATCCCGACCTCATCGGCACCGAGCGGGCGCGCGACGTACTGCTCGACGAGCTGCCCCGGGCCAGTGACCACGGGCTCGCCTTCTGCCGAGCCGTCTACCACACCAGCCCTCAGGGTGATGTGGTCCCGGTCGGCGGCGGCCTGGACGCGGGGCTGCCCGACATCTGTGTACGACCCGATCTCGACACCCTGGTGACGCTGCCGTGGGAGCCCGGCGTCGCCGCCTGTCTGGGGGACGTCGTCGACCCGGCGACCGGTGCGCCCGCGCCCGAGTCGCCGCGCGACCTGCTGCGCGCGGTTCTCGCCCGGTGCTCCGACCACGGACTGCGCCCCGTCGTCGGTCCCGAGCTGGAGTACTACCTCTGCGACCCCGAGCCCGGCCCTACCGGCGGCTGGCGCCGCTACGCGCAGGACTCGGGCGTCGTCTACACAGCCGGCCTGCGGGCCGACCCCGACAACCACCTGCTGCGTGTGCTGCGCCAGGTGCGGGACCTGAACCTCGGCGTGATCAGCGGCAACCACGAGTTCGACGGCGGGCAGTTCGAGATCAACCTCACGCACTCGGAGGCGATGTCGGCCGCCGACCGCGCCTTCCGCTTCAAAGCGGCGATCAAGGAACTGGCCCGTAAGGAGGGCAGGCTCGCCACCTTCATGGCCAAGCCCTTCAACGACGCGGGCGGCTCCGGCTTCCACCTCCACCTGTCCTGCGAGGGCGCAGAGGGCACCGAGGGGCGCAACACCTTCGACGACCCCACGGGCGCGTACGGCCTGTCCGCCACCGCCCGCCACGCGGTGGCCGGCGTCCTGGCCCACGCGCCGGCCCTGGCCGCCCTGCTCAACCCCACCGTCAACTCGTACAAGCGCTTCGGACCCGACACCCTCGCGCCCTGGCTGATCGACTGGGGCCTGGACAACCGCAGCGCCATGGTCCGTATCCCACCCGAGCGTGGCTCCGGCACCCGCCTCGAACTGCGCCTGGGTGACGCCGGCGCCAACCCCTATCTGGCCGTCGCCGCGACCGTCGCCGCCGCGCTGCTGGGCATCCTGGCCGGTGACGAGCCCCCCGCCCCCCTGGAGGGATACGGCTACGACGCCACGAAGTCCGCCCGCCTTCCCACCACCCTGAGCGCCGCCCTCGACGCGCTGGAGGCGGACACCGCCCTGGCCGAGGTGCTCGGCAAGGACTTCACCACGTCCTTCCTCTCCTACAAGCGGAACGAGGTCGAGCGCTTCCAACGGCACGTCACCGACTGGGAGTTCACCGAGTACGCCTACCACCTGTGACGTGCTGACGCAGAGGAGCCACCGATGACCGAGACCTTTCCCACTGCCACCACCACCGGCGCCGTGAACGAACCGCTCCCCCTGGCGGACGTCGACCTCACCGACCTGGACAACTTCACCGACGGCATCACCCCCTGGCGGATGTTCCACACCCTGCGCCACGAGGACCCCGTCCACTGGCAGCCGGAGCAGGCGCCCAACTCCGGTTTCTGGGCGGTGACCCGGCACGCGGACATCGCCCGGGTCGATCGCGACGCCGAGACCTTCACCTCCACCAGGTTCGTCAATCTCGAAGAGGTCGACGACGACCAGATCAAGAAACGAGCCTCCATCCTGGAGCTGGACGGGGTACGCCACCGCGCGCTGCGCAGCCTCATCCAGCGACAGTTCGGGGCGGGCGTCATCAACAGCTACACCGACTTCCTGCGCGGACTGACGGCGACGACCCTGGACGCCGCGCTCGCCAAGGGCAGCTTCGACTTCGTGGCCGACGTCTCCGCGGACTTCCCCATCAACGTGCTCGCCCGCCTCCTCGACGTGCCGCCGGAGGACAACCAGCAGCTCATCGACTGGGGCAACCGCATCATCGGCAACACCGACCCCGACTACGCGGATGTGCTGCTGCACAGCGAGGAGAGTGAGCAGTACCGCGACCTGCCGTTTCGTTCCCCCGCCTCGCTGGAGGTGTTCGAGTACGGGCGGGAGTTGGCGAGGCAGCGGCGCGGCAAGGACGGCACGGACCTGGTCTCCAGACTCGTCAACACCACCCCGCGTGACGGCGTCCCGCTGTCCGCGCAGGACTTCGACAACTACTTCCTGCTCCTGGTCGTGGCCGGCAACGAGACCACGCGGCACACCATCACCCACTCCATGCTGGCCCTGCTCCAGCACCCCGAGCAGCTCGCCAGGCTCCAGGAGGACCCCTCCCTGATCCCCACCGCGGTCGAGGAGTTCCTGCGCTGGGCCTCGCCGGTCTACCACTTCCGCCGTACCGCGACCCGCGAGGTCGAACTCGGTGGCAAGCGGATCAAGGAAGGCGACAAGGTCGTCATGTGGTTCGCCTCCGGCAACCGTGACGAGGAGGTCTTCGGCAACCCCTACGCCTTCGACGTCGCCCGGCAGGACAACGACCACGTCACCTTCGGCAAGGGCAGCCCGCATCTGTGCCTGGGCAACCTGCTCGCCCGCACCGAGATCCGCATCATGTTCGAGGAACTGATCCCCCGCCTCGCGGACATCCGCCTCACCGGCGACGTCCCCCGAGTCCGCTCCAACTTCGTGAACGGGATCAAGAAACTCCCCGTGGAGGTCACACTCGCCTGAGCGTGTGCTTCGACCTCTGTCTCTGCTCCGGCGCTCACCTGCAACTGAGTGATCACGGTGAGCTGATCCGAGGCCGCTGCCGACTTGCGGCGGCCGTGGGAGAAGCCCGCCGAGCCCGGTCGGCTCACCCCGGCCCGAGTGCGCCGAGGGTTTCGGAACCTCCGCCCGCACCTGCACTGTCCGGCCCGTGCACCGAAACCCACAAGTTCCTGGCCTTGGAGGGCCGCTTGGCACCCAGACATGTGTCAGGACCGGTGAACGCCGCTCGTCACTAGGCTCGCGCTCGATTTCGGCTGCAGAGACGTTGCGCCAAGACCCGCAACGAAACCGACCTGCGCCCTTGCTGCAGAGGTGACGATGATGACATCCAAGGTGCTCCGCCAGGCCGCCGCGACAGCCACCGCTGCCGCGGCCCTCCTCATGCTCGGAACCGTCGAGGCCCAAGCCGCCACGACGGCCAGTTCCAACGGCTGCCCGGACGGCGCCTTCTGCATCTATCCGCAGAACGCGGGCTTCAACAACAACGTCCCGTCGCACGTGTACTGGTCCCAGGGTGTGCACCGGCTCTACGACCAGTACGGCACCCACATGATCTACAACAACCAGACCGGTGGGTGGAAGGTCGACATCTGCGCCAACTCCAACGGTACCGACTGCTGGACGATCAACCAGGGTTACGCCAACGAGGTCGACCTGACACCGGTCAACTCAGTGGTGCTCCACCCGTAACGCTTTGCCTGGTGCGGCACAACCCCGCGGTGGAGGGCAGGCGTCGGGCCTCCCCGCTCCATCACCCCCGGAGGGCGCCGAGAGGGCCCTCCGGGGTCCCAAGTGGACGGTCAGCAGCTGTCCGTCCAGTTGTGGGACGCGATGTTGTTGTTCACGGACTCGCCGTAGCCGTCCCACCACGACCAGCCGTGGCTGAAGACCTCGCGTCCGAGTGACAGGTCCAACCACATGTCGCCGTTGCCGAGGCAGGCGTATGCGCCGCTCTGGTCCTCGCCGTAGTACAGGTTGACGTCGTCGTAGCCGCCGGCGTATCCCCGGTTCTCCACCGAAGAAGCGAGGTTGCGCATCGCCGGGCACCCGGGGCCCGGATAGTCCCAGTTGCGGATGGCCCCGCTCCAGGCACAATGGCCGCCACCTCGGTAGGGGTCCATCCAGGCGTGGAGCTTGCCGTCTGCTGCGGCCGCGCTGACCGTGCGGGATTCCGCCGGCGTCGGTTCGGAGGCCTGGGCCGTGGGAGCGGTGAATGCGACGGCCATCAGGGCGGCCGCGCCGGCGAGTGAAGCGAGCTTGCGCATGTCTTGTTCCCTCTCGTTGTCTGCTGTGGGGTTGATCAGCCGCGGCGGACGATGTCGCGGGCACGGCTGAGCGCCTTGTATTCGAGCAAGGCGCGGTTCTTCACCTCGGTGGAATGGTGGGAGTCGATCTCCTGGCGATGCATACGACTCAGCTTTCGAAGCGTTGCGGCCAGGCCCGTTGATTGCGCGCATGCGGCCTCGGCCTGAGCCGTGGAGAGCTCACCGGCCCTGGAACGACGCGCGAAGTGTTCGCGTGTCTCTTGAGGCTTGTCATAGGAGAGGCCCCGTTCATGCATGCAGTCGGCCCACTCCCGGGTCATGGGAACGAGCTTGGGATCGTGCACGACGGCCGCCGTGGCCGATCGGGCCAGGGCGTCGGTGACCTTCTTTGCTCGGTACCAGGCGCGCAGGTCGGTGTAGAGCACGCGTTGGGCGTCGGAGACGCATCCTCTGTCGCTGTGCCGGATCTTGCCCATCCCGGGGACGTCGGCTTCCAGCCCTTCCGGGGCCGGCCCGTTGAGTGCCGTGATCGCGGCCGCTTTTCGGTCAGTGGAGAGGCTGTCGAAATAACGACGGTTGGGGTCGTTGCGGGCCGACGTCTCCCGACGTTCTCGGATGCCGCGGCCGTAGCCGTTTGCGGCGGCCCATTGCTTGTCGTCGATGACGTACGGGAACAAGCGCTCCAGGGGTTCGGGGAGTTCCGGAGTGACCCAGAAGGAGAAACCCTCCTTTCGCATGCAGTCACGCGTGAGAATTTTCTCCGCCTGGGCCAGAACTTCTCGTTCCGCCGCTGTGAGGTGCCGTGGCGACTGCTGCCGTTGGGCTGCGTGCGAACCGTTGGGTGTGCAGGCGGTAGTCCATACGGCCGCCATGGACAGGAGAGTGGCAAGGAATGGGACGATCATCGCCCGGCCGGTGCGCCGTCGGCGCCGGTTGAGGCGGGAGGTCGCGCCGCTGTTGTCAGCGGCTTGCCGCGATGTGCGGTCATGCGCTTTGTGCAGGCGAAGTTGCGCGGCCATATGTGGTGGTCCCCTCTGTCACCACCCCCGGTTGGTCGGGGGAATTCGCTTGAAGGCGGGAACCAGCCGCGCGCCGGCAACGGTCTTTCGACTGATGACAGAGTGCTTTCCCCCGAGTGCGACCGCCACGTTGATCAAGTGCCGGTGCATCGACTGTCACATAGTCGACGCAGGTATGCCACTGAAGCCGGGGGGCCTTATTCCTGCTGATCGATAAGGATTTGGTTATTGCCGCAAGTCGAACCGGCGAAGGGTTCACGGGAATGGGCACCTCCCTGTCAAGGGAACCGAGCATCCATCAGCTTCGGCTCTACCTAGCACTGAGCGAGGAGCTGCACTTCGGACATGCCGCCGCGCGCCTGTTCATCACTCAGCCCGCGCTCAGTCAGCAGATCAGAGAGCTGGAGAGGCGCTTGGGGATACGCGTGATCGAGCGCACGAGTCGGACGATCGCCCTGACCGAGGAAGGGCGAGCCCTGCTTCCCGCAGCCCGTGCCGCGGTCGCAGCTGTCGATCGGGTCAAGCGCATCGCCGATGCGCAGCAGCGACAGATCTCCGGGCGGGTCATCGTGGGAACCATCGGCGCTGAGGCGTCAATGGCGCACCCCCGAGCAGTGCTCGCTTTACTCAGAGATCGCCACCCGCACATGACCCTGCATCTGGTGAACCTCAGTTTCGGCGATCACATGGCGGCGCTGGCACAACAGGACGTCGACGTGGTCTTCCTTCGTCCTCCGGTGACGGAGGACATAGAACTGCACCACCTGGCCACCGAACCGCGAGTGGCCTGCCTATCAGCCGACCACCCCCTGGCAGCCTCGCCCCGACTCACTCTGGCCCAGTGCGCCGACATCCCGGTGGTCGACATGCCTGAGCAGGTCCCACGGCTGTGGTGGGACTTCTGGGCGGTTGACCCCCGGCCCGACGGCAGTCGCGTCCGATACGGTCCAGTGGTCACCGACATGGAATCGTTGATGCACACGGTGGCCACCGGAGAAGCAATGTGCTTTCTTCCGGCAGCCGCCCGCGATTACTTCCCACGCCCGGGCATCACATACGTCGAGGTGGTCGACCTCCCGCCCTCGACATCCGCTCTCGCCTGGCTCCGCCAAAGGCGTTCCGAGCTCACCATCAGAGCCGTCCGGAATGCTGCACGACAAGTCACCATCAGAGCTGAGGCAGGCCAGACCGACGACCAGCCGTCTCCCTAGCGGGCTGATTCCAGTCGGCGAGGCTGGTCGATGCGAAGGACTTGTGGGCTACCCCTGGCTTACAGTCTCATCCGCCGGCGACGTCTCAGCTTGTTCTTCAACCTCTGTCTCTGCTCTGGCGCTCACCTTTAACCGAGTGATCACGGTGAGCTGATCCGACACACTGGCTCGATGCAGCGTGATGAAGAACAGCCGTTGTCCGGTGGGAACGTCAGCAATGGTGTTGTCCGCGTCGGAGATACCGTCCGCCGCCCGACCGGGCCGTGGACTCCCGCAGTGCACGCCCTGCTCACTCACCTGAACGAGGTGGGATTCCGCGCAGCGCCTCGTCCTCTGGGCGTCGACGACCAGGGTCGCGAGGTCCTGACCTTTGTGCCGGGACATGTGGTCTGGCCCGGCCGGTTCTCTCTGCTGGAACCCTCTCGGCAACTGGCTCGCGTGGCACGACTGATCCGGGACTTCCACGATGCGGTGCAGGACTTCACGCCACCACCCGACGCGCACTGGCAGGTCCTGATCCCCGCCGAGGGGAGTGACACCATCGCCCATCACGATCTGGCCCCATGGAATCTGGTGGTCGCAGACGAGTCCCAGTGGGCCTTCATCGACTGGGACACCGCCGGCCCCGGTTCCCGCCTCTGGGACGTCGCATATGCCATGCACGGCTTTGTCCCGTTGTCCGCGCATCCCGACTGGCAACGCGCCGACGCGGCAGACCGACTGCGCGTCTTCGCCGACGCCTACGGCCTCGACGAAGCCGAACGCCGTCGGCTGGTCCCTCTACTGGGGCGCCGTACGCGTTGCATGCACGATTTCCTGCGCGACCAGGCCGCCCAGGGTGTCCAGCCCTGGTCAACTCTGTGGGCCGCAGGCCACGGTGACGCCTGGCGCAGTGACGCCGAATACATCGAACAGCGCGAAGACCAGTGGGTGCGAGCCCTGCTCGCCGCCTGAGCCGTCCTGATCTCCGACTTCGAACAAACCTCGAACGCGGGCCGCTCGGACGGGTTCGCCGGGTAGCCCTTGAAGTTCAGAGCCCGGGCGGCGAGGGTGCCGTTACCGATTTCGTCGGCCAGGTCCAAAGCGTCGTTGAGTAGCCGTACCGCCTCATCATCCCTGCGTACCTGGGCGAGCATCCAACCGGCGAATCGCACCCACTCCGACGCGACTTCCGCGAGGCTGTCACGGTGCGGACCCCGGGCACCCTTGAGCATCCGCGCAACTTCCCGCACCTGCTCCGTGGTCGCAGGCGTTACCGACTCCGGCTTTACGGTGTCATCCAAACGGCGGTAGGCGGCAAGCGCACCGGCCAATGCGTCGACCGTTCCGGCGTCCGGTCGGGAGGGGTGGCCGGCTCCGGCGGCTCACCGTTCCACGAAGAACGCGAGGTGGTCCGGGCCCGGACGCAGCAGGCCGTCGCGGACGGCGAGGGCCGTGGCCTCGGCGCGGGAGGCGGCGCCGGTCTTGCGGAGGACGTGCTCGATGTGGCTGTGCACGGTCCGTGGGGAGAGGAACAGCGCCTGCGCGATGGCCTGGTTCGTCTGTCCGGTCGCCGCCCGGGTGAGCACCTCCAGCTCCCGAGGGCTCAGTCCGTACGGCAGTTCGGTGGGCGTCTCGTGCGTCAGCACCGCGTCCGGCGTGATCCCCGGGCCCGGCCGGTGCCGGTGGAGGGTGACGCGGTACCAGGCTCCCTCGACCGGCCACAGCAGCCGCAGCCGGTGGCCACCCGTGCCGGCGAAGGCGCGGAGCAGGCCCTGGAACTCCGCGTCGCCCAGTACCCGGGCGCGGTCACGACCGGGCAGGTCGATCACTGAGCCGGCGGTCACGAGGCTCGCCGCGCCCCGCTCCGGCAGGCCGTGCAGCTCACCGGCGTGCGCCACGGGGTCGGCGAAGGACGCGAGGGCCGGGATGACGGAGGCGAGCAGGTGGCGGGCCTCGGTGTCGTAGGTGCCGGCGCTCTCCGTGTTCAGATGGATCAGGCCGACGCGGCGGTCGTGGTGTCGCAGCGCTCCCGTGACGCCGTCGCGGAAGCCCGCCGGGCGGACTCGCTCGGCGTAGAACCAGCCGTTGCGGAAGCGGGGCCCGGGCTCCTCCGGGTCCTCGGTGTCCGCGGAGATGGACGGCGGCAGCGCCCGCCGTACGACGTTGCGGTACCACGGCGTCGTGACGAACTCGGCGGCCAGGGCCTGGGAGGTCTCGGTGGTGTAGCCGATGCCCGCCACCTGGACGTGGGTGCCGGTCAGTGGGTCCAGCGCGAGCAGCGTCGCCGCGTCCAAGGGCAGGGCGCGGGCGAGTTCCTGAAGCGCCTGGGCGCAGGCGGAGGCGGTGTCGCGTTCGCGGGTGAGCATGCCGATGCGGGTGGCGGCCGCGATCTGGTGGTGGCTGAGCATGCGAGCCTCCGGGAGCGGCTCGGGGACCACGACTGGGTCGTTTGGGGCCCAACGATAAGGGCGGGGCCCGTACCGGGCAAGGTGTTCACCACTTTGTGACGGCGGCGTTCGTGGCCTTCGCCGAGTCGGTATTTGTACGGATGGTGGAACGGGGTGCCGCGGTCTTTCCTGTTCGGCACAGCCGGACGCCCGCCGTGAGTGGGCCCGTCCCCACGGAGAGCCCCGCCATGACCACACGCCGGTCCGCCACCGTCCCCTCCGCCTCGCGCAGACAGTTCCTCGCCTACTCCGGTGCCGCCGCCGCGGCCACCGCGCTCACCGCCGCCGGCTGCTCGGCGCCGCAGAGCGCGTCGACCTCCGCCAAGCCCTCGGGCCCGGCCTCGACAGGCGCCCGCCTGACGAAGATCGGCCTTCTCGGGCGTCAACGTCCGCCGTACCCCCTTCCTGCTGTTCGTGGTCACCGGTGTCGCGGCAGCCCTGGCCGGGGCCATCAAGGCTTCGGTGCTGGACAGCGTGGTCGCCGGGACCTCGGGCGCCGGATTCGAACTGGCCGTGCTCACCGCCGTACTCGTGGGCGGCGTCGCGCTCACCGGCGGTTCCGGCTCGATCCTCGGTGTCCTGCTCGGCGTGCTGTTCCTGGGCTGCCTGCAGAACGGCCTGACACTGCTGGACGTGCCCACGTTCTGGCAGCAGATGGCCCAGGGCACCGCACTGGTGGCGGGCGCGGCACTGGCGTACTTCGCGCCCCGCACGGCGCGCTGACCGCCCCCGATCCTTCCGTTTCCCTCCGATGAAAGAGGTCCCCGTGAGCGGCACCGCTCCCACCCTCGTCCTGACCGGCGGCCAGGTCCTCACCGTCGACCGCGACTTCACCGTCACCGAAGGCGTCGCCGTGCGCGGCCGGGACATCGTCGCCACGGGCGGCGACGCCGAGATGCGCGCCCTGGCCGGACCCGGCACCCGGGTCGTCGAACTCGGCGGCCGGACCGTCCTGCCCGGTCTCAACGACTCCCATCTGCACGGGGCGGCCTACGGCATGACGAAGCCACCCTTCGCCATCGACGTCGGCCACCCCGCCGTGGGCTCGATCGCCGACATCGCCGCCGCGGTGCGACGGGCGGTACAGGCCGCCCGCCCCGGTGAGTGGATCGTCGGCCTGGGCTGGGACCCCGGCTATCTCCAGGAGTGCCTGGCCGACCCGCACCGATTCCCGCACCGCCGCGACCTGGACGCGGTCGCTCCGCACCACCCGGTGTGCCTGACGGACTTCTCGTCGCACATGGTGTGGGCCAACAGCGAGGCCCTGCGTCGGTGCGGCATCGACTCGGCCGCCACGCCGCCACCCGGCGGTGTCATCGACCGCGACTGGGACGGAGAGCCGACCGGCATCCTGCGCGAGGCGGCCCAGCGGCTCGTACAGGCCGCCCTGCCCACCCCGACGATCGCCCAGCGCCGCCGGGCCATCCAGTCGGTGGTCCGCGAACTCCACTCCCGCGGCATCACCAGCTACACCGAACCCGGCCTCGGCCCCGGTGGCACCACAACCCTCTTCGGCGGCCTGAGCACCGACAACTGGACCGCCTACGCCGAACTCGCGGCGGCCGGCGAACTCCACGCCCGGGTCAGCGTCCTGCTGCTCCCCGCACCCATGGGCGGCTCCGCCGACGACGTACGCAGGGGCCTGGCCGAACTCCGCCGCCCCACGTCGGCGGACCCCCGGCTGCTGAACGTCATCGGCGTCAAGATCTTCGCGGACGGGGTGCCGCCGAACCGCACGGCCTGGATGCGCGAGCCGTACCCGGAGGGCGGCCACGGCTCCCTGTGTGTGCACGGCGACACACCCGCGCTCCAGGTGGAGGAGCTGCGCGAGATGATCGGGCTCGCGCACGAGGCCGGTTTCCAGCTCGGCGTGCACGTCACCGGCGACCGGGCCATCGACACGGTGGTGGACGCCTTCGTCGCCGCGAACGCAGCGGCACCCCGCCCCGACGCCCGCCACTACGTCATTCACGGCGACTTCATCACCCCCGGCAGCCTGACCGCGCTGGCCGAACAGGGCTACGGCGTCAACATGAACCCCGCCATCAAGTGGACCGTCTCCGACCTGATGGACGAGGTCGTCGGCCCGGAGCGCTCGGCCTACCAGTGGCCGGTACGGTCCGCGGTCGAGGCGGGCGTCCGTGTGTGCGCGAGCTCGGACGCGCCGATCACCGAGCCCGACTGGCGGCAGGGCGTCGCCGCGATGATGCTGCGCGAGTCCAAGGCCAGCGGCCGGACGAGCGGCCCCGAGCAGCGCGTGACGCTCGCCGAGGCCCTGCGCGCCTACACCGCCACCCCGGCCTGGCAGGACTTCGCCGACGACTGGAAGGGCACGATCGAGCCGGGCAAGGTCGCGGACCTGTGCGTCCTGAACCGCTCCCTCCTCGATCTGGACCCGCACGACATCACCGACGTCCAGGTGGACCTCACCGTCTTCGACGGCCGCGTGGTCCACGAGCACTGATCCCACGGCCGAGGAGCGCGAGCACCTGGCGAACCTGGCAGGGCGGGGAGGACATCACGGGCACGCCGCTCGCGTACGGACCCTTCGAGGGGCGCGTCGGCACCGCGAAAGACGGCGGCCCCGCATTCGCCCGCGGTGACAGGCAGCCGGTCCCCGCCGTGTTCGGTGTTCGGGATGTGCGTTCCCAGGCCGCTCAGTCCGCCGACTGCCTATCCTTGCGGTCATGACCGCCCAGCTTCCGGAGCCCTCTCCGCGCCCCGCCTTGTCAGGAGAGCTCCGCGCCTCTCACGACGACCGGGAAGCAGTGGTGGAGCAGCTGCGCGATGCGGCAGCCGAGGGGCGAATCGATCTCGATGAGCTGGATTCGCGACTGGAGCAAGCGCTGACATCCAAGACCTACGCCGAGTTGGCCGTCCTGACCGCCGACCTGCCGAGGCCGAAGTCCGCTGAGGGTCTGCCGCCGCTGGTGCTCAAGGGCGGCATGTACGGCGCGTCTCGGGGTCCCGGACGCTGGGAGGTCCCCCCGCGGGTGATCGCTCGGGCAGGCACGGGGGGTGTGAAGATCGACTTCACCCGGGTGGAGTGCCACCTCACGGAGGTCGCGATGGAGGCGTACGGGGAGACATCCGGTGTCACGATTGTCATCCCCGACAGCTGGGCCGCAGACACCAGCGGCATGGAGCCCGGCGTCGGCGGCCTGAAGGACAAGACCACTCCCGACCGGCTCCCGGGAACTCCGCTGATCCGGCTCACCGGGTCCGGCGGCATGGCGGGAGTGGTCATCCGCCACCCCAACCGCTGGGAACGACGCAAGCTGCACAGCAATCCGGCGCAGGTCTAGAGCGCGTGCCGAGGCGTTGATCCCGTCGGGGCGACCACCACGGGATCAACGGCGGGGTTCCGACGGGATCCGGTGGCGCTTCTCGACCCACGCACCGGGCTGTCTCAGGTCGGGAGGGGCACGCTCGGCGCGGGCTCGCCGGGAACGGCCGAAAACGCACGGCGGACGCCGGCCCGCGGGACGCGGTAGGGCCTTGCTTCGGCGGAGCGGCCGCGCGCCCGTCGGAGCGAACGACACCGGGACAGGACGTCCCCGGACCACAAGGGCTGAGCCGACCCGGGCGGGACGATGACCTCCTCGCCGTGCCCGACTGCGGCGGTCCGGGCCGCTGCCATGGATCTTCGGCACACACCGCCGCAGACTCGAGCCGAAGCGCCTTCGGGCGGCGCTTTGCGACTCCTTTACAGTTGGTGTAGAGGCAGGCAATCCTGTTTCCACCCCCTGTCTGCACGTGTGTTTCGAGAAGGAGCGACGTTCCCCCGATGGGTGAGCCTCCCAGTACCAGCCGTGCCATTCCCCGCCGGACTCATGCGATCGAGGGAGCGGGGGTGGCACGGTGACCGAGGTCCTGCTGCTCCTGCTGGCCCTCCTCCTCACACTGGCCTGCGCGGTGTTCGTCGCGGCCGAGTTCTCCTTGACGACCGTCGAGCGCGCCGACCTGGAGCGTGCCGCCGAGGCAGGCGAGCGCGGCGCGGACGGTGCGTTGAAGGCCGTACGGCGTCTCACGCTGCAGCTCTCCGGCGCCCAGCTGGGCATCACCGTCACTTCGCTGGTGATCGGCATGCTCGCCGAGCCGTCCCTCGCGGTGCTGCTGCGCGGCCCGCTGCGGGCGATCGGCCTGGGCGGTGCCGCCTCGTCCGTGGCGACCGTGCTGGGTGTGGTCGTCTCCACCGTCGTGCTGATGGTGGTCGGTGAGCTGGTGCCGAAGAACTGGGCGATCTCGCGTCCGCTGGCGGTCGCGAAGGTGGTCGCCGGTCCGCAGCGCGCGTTCACGGCCGCGTTCGGTCCGTTCATCGCGCACCTGAACGGCACCGCGAACCGTTTCGTGCGCCGCTTCGGTCTTGAGCCGGCCGAGGAACTGGCCTCCGCCCGCACCGCCGAGGAGCTGGGCGCGCTGGCCCGGCACTCGGCTGCCGAGGGAGCCCTGGAGGCGGACTCGGCGGAGCTGTTCGTACGGACCCTGCACCTGAGTGAGCTGACGGCGGAGAACGTGATGACGCCGAGGGTCGACGTCAAGGCCCTGGAGGTGCACGCGACGGCCGCCGATGCGGCGAATCTCTCCCACGCGACCGGGCTGTCCCGCTTCCCGGTCTACCGCGACAGCCTGGACGAGGTGGTGGGCACCGTCCACATCCGGGACGTGCTCGCCCTGGAGCCGGAGAAGCGACCCGGCACGCCGGTCACGGCGCTGACCACGGAGGCCCTGCTGGTCCCCGACAGCCTCACCGCCGACCGGCTGTTGCAACGGCTGCGCGAGCACCGCACCATGGCCGTGATCGTCGACGAGTACGGCGGCACGGCGGGCGTGGCGACCGTGGAGGACATCGTCGAGGAAGTCGTCGGTGAGGTGCGCGACGAGCACGATCCCTTCGAGGCACCCGACCTGGTCCCCGCCCCGGCGACGCGGGACGGGCGCGCGGTGTGGGAGGCGGACGGCAGTGTCCGCATCGACCGGCTCACGGACATCGGACTCACCGCGCCGGAAGGACCGTACGAGACGGTCGCCGGGCTCGTCGCCACCCGTCTGGCCCGCATCCCCGACAAGGGGGATGTCGTGCACCTCGACGGCTGGCGGCTCGAGGCGCTGGAGGTCGAGCACCACCGCGCGGCCCGGGTACGCATCACGTCGGCCGCCACGTTGCCCGCCCAGCTTGTGGAGGAGGTCCGATGACCGCGCTGCAACTGGCCATCGGCGCCCTGACGCTGCTGACCAACGCGTTCTTCGTCGGCGCCGAGTTCGCCCTGGTCTCGGTGCGCCGCAGCCAGATCGAACCGCGCGCCCAGGCGGGCAACAAGCGGGCCCGGATGACGCTGTGGGCACTGGAACACCTCTCCGCGATGATGGCCACCGCCCAGCTCGGCATCACCGTCTCCTCGCTGGTGCTGGGCGCGGTCGCCGAGCCCGCCATCGCGCACCTGATGGAGCCCGGCTTCGAGGCGGTGCACCTCCCGCACGGCCTGGTGCACCCGGTCGCGTTCGTCATCGCGCTCACACTCGCCACGTATCTGCACATGCTGATCGGCGAAATGGTGCCGAAGAACCTCGCGCTGGCCGCCCCCGTGCCCAGCGCGCTGCTGCTGGGCCCGCCCCTGGTGGCGCTCACCCGGGCGCTGCGGCCGTTCGTGTTCGGCATCAACGCCCTCGCCAACGCCCTGCTCAAGTTGCTGCGCGTCGAGCCGAAGGACGAGGTCGAGTCGGTCTTCACCGACGACCAGCTCGCCCGCATGGTCCTCGACTCCAGCGAGGCCGGACTCCTCAGCCCGGCCGACGGCGAGCGACTGCGGGACGCACTGGAACTGGGTACCCGGCCGGCGGGCGAGATCGCGGTCCCAGCGCAGCGGATGCGCACCGTCGACCACACGATCACCCCCGCCCGGCTGGAACGGCTGGCCGCCGAGGCGGGCTTCTCCCGCTTCCCGGTCACCAGCCCGGACGGCACAGTCCTGGGCTACCTGCACATCAAGGACACCCTCGGCCTGACCGACCGCGACCGGCCCTTCCCGCGCACCGCGCTGCACAAGGTCACCCGGGTCCGCATCGACACGCCGCTCGACGACACCCTCACCGCGCTGCGCGCCGAGGGCAGTCATCTGGCCGCCGTCGTCGGGGAGAGCGGCAAGGTCATCGGCTTCGTGACCATGGAGGACGTGCTGTCCGAGCTGGTCGGACCGGCGGCTCGGGCCACCGTGTGACCGCCGGGCCGTCTCGTGCGCGCCCCCGCACGGGGCGGCCCGGTCGTGTGTGCCGAACCGGCGTGGTGGGGCGGTCGCACCAAGATGTCGATCAGGGGCCGTCCGCCACCGCGAGCAGCTCACCCACTTCGTCGAGGAGTCCGAGCGACTCGGCCTGATACGCGTCACCGGCCGAGTGCCCCGTCACGACATGACCGATGAACGGCAGGGCGTGAAGGCCGTATGACAACTGGCCACCCATTCCGGCGGGTGTCGGCGTAGAAGGACCTGCGGGTGCCCCTTTTTCTGGGGCAATGACAGCTTCGCGCCAACTCCAGTTCGCTTTTCAGGCTCTCTTGACCTGCAAAGGCTCAGTTAACCCCGCAAGCGACTTTGCCGAGTTAACGTGTTTCTTGACGGATCTTTGACCGGCCATTGGTGCACGCGACGGGTATTGGGCTGCCTTGAGGGGGGCGCATGTTCCGAGGTGTGAGGTCCCGGGCTGTGGTTTCGCTCGCGCAGCCGTCCCGCTCGTCCTCCCGTTCTTCGAATCCACGGCGCCCTTCGCATCCGCGTACACAGTCCGTCATATCAAGGCCAAAGCCGTTGCCCATGAAGGCAAGCACCTCGATCGCCTACGAGCCGACCACGCCCCGCCTCGCGCACCACGGCACGTCGAGGTGGACGTCCGCCTGCTCACCGGCCGCTTCGCAGGTGTTCCGCTGCTGAGCAGAGACAACCCCACACCCCTGCCCGGTAAGTCCGACGCGCACCCCACGGCGCGCCAGGAGGTCCTCACCATGCAACCCCTCATCGACAACGCCCGCTTATTCGGACAGTGCCCTGAGAAGTCCGCTCGCATCGAGGGCCAGACCCTCCAGATGCCGTTCATCACCTGTTCCGGCTCCCGCGTCGTACCCCCTCTGATCACGGGCGCCCGGCCCGCCGAGCTCTTCGAACCGCGGACCGCGGGCAACGCCATCCCGCCGTTTGTTTCGGTCATCCCCACCAGCCGGCATTGCGAGGTCCCGAGCGGAAACGTGCGGGGACACCGCATGGAGCCCGGCACCCTCGAGTCGGTACAAGGCAGTTGATGACCATGCTGTCCAAGTTTCCCCACCTGCGGCAGGACTTCCTCGCGTCCGTCGTCGTCTTCCTGGTCGCGGTGCCGCTGTGCGTCGGCGTGGCGGTCGCCTCCGGTGTCCCGGCCGAACTCGGCCTCATCACCGGCATCGTCGGCGGCCTCGTCACCGGGTTCCTGCCCGGCAGCAGTCTGCAGGTCTCCGGACCCGCCGCCGGTCTGACCGTGATCGTCTTCGAGGCCGTCACCGAGTTCGGCGTGGGCACGCTCGGCGTGATCGTGCTGTTCGCCGGTCTGCTCCAGCTCGCCATGGGCTTCTTGAAGATCGGCCGCTGGTTCCGGGCGATCTCGGTCTCCGTCGTCGAGGGCATGCTCTGCGGTATCGGCCTGGTGATCATCGCCGGTCAGATCTACGCGGCGGCGGGCCTGGAGGCCCCCGAGTCCGGCATCGGCAAGATCGCGGGCCTGCCCGGGGCGTTCGCCGACGCGCTCGGCGACACCGGGGCCCTGACCTCCCTCGCGATCGGCGCGGGCACCATCGCCGTCATCGTGCTGTGGAAGAGGATGCCCAGGGCGGTGCGGACCGTGCCCGGCGCCCTCGCGGCAGTCCTGCTGGCCACGGTCGCCACCCTCGCCCTCGACCTCCCGGTCGCCACGGTCCGGGTCGAAGGTCTGCTCGGCGTCGTCCAGCCGCCCGGGACCGAGGCCCTCGGCGAGCTGGCCGCCCCGGCCATCTGGGGCACCATCATCGCGTTCGCGCTGATCGCCTCCGCGGAGAGCCTGTTCAGCGCGGCGGCCGTGGACCGGCTCCACGACGGTCCGCGCACCGAGTACAACAAGGAGATGATCGCCCAGGGCGCGGGCAACACCGTGTGCGGTCTGCTCGGCGCGCTGCCGATGACCGCGGTGATCGTGCGCAGCTCCGCCAACGTCGCCGCCGGTGCGAAGACCAAGGCGTCCCGCGTGCTGCACGGCGTGTGGCTGCTGCTGTTCGCCGCCGCGATCCCCTGGGCCCTGGCCCTGATCCCGATCCCTGCCCTGGCCGGCATCCTCATGCACGCCGGCTGCAAGCTGATCCCGTTCCGGCAGATCGCGGCGCTGTGGCGGGACCACAAGGGCGAGGCACTGATCCTCGTGATCACGGCCGTGTCGATCGTCGCGGTGAACATGTTCGAAGGCGTGCTCATCGGTCTGGCCCTGGCGATCGTCAAGACGGCCTGGGAGGCGTCGCACGTCAAGCTGGAGGTCATAGACAAGGGCGCCGGACCGATCCAGGTCTACGTGTCGGGCAACGCCACGTTCCTGCAACTGCCCAAGATGCTCGACAGCCTGGAGAACCTGCCGCAGGACCGCCCGGTCGAGCTGGACCTGTCGGGCCTGCACCACCTCGACCACGCCTGCCGTACGGCCCTGGAGTCCTGGGCGGAGCGGCACAGCGCGGTCGGCACGGAACCGGTGAAGTTCACCAGCCGGTGAAGGCCACGTCTGCCGAGAATGCCACGGCGGACACGAGACACCGCTGAGCAGCCGGGCGGCGCACACCACCCGCGTACCGCCCGGCGGCCGGGGGGGCAGCCGGGCGGCGCACACCACCCGCGTACCGCCCGGCGGCCGGGGTGCCCTCGCCTACTGGACCCCGGCCCGTAGCAAGGCCGTCCGCGAGTCGGTCGGCCCCGGCCCTACCGGGCCGAAGGCCAAACCGTGGCGGGGCACCCCGATGAAGGCCGTGGGACGGCTGTTTGTCGTCAACTCCACTGGCTCCGACACCTGATGCACGGCCACCGCCGTGAAGAGCGCCAACCGCTCCGTCGTGATGACCGCGGGACACTGCGTCCGCCGCGGCTCCTCGCCCGCCAACACCATCAGCACGATGGTCTTCGTCCCCGGCTGCGGCAAGGGCGGCCGGCCCTACGGCGCCGGCGGAGTCGGCACCCGCCCCGGCCGTGGAGGCGCTGCCGCATCTCACTGACCGGAGTTGCGCACTACTACGGGCTGTGGCGGGTACGGCATCGACGCGGCGATGACGTCGCCGCAGCGACGGCACCGCTGAGGCGCGGGCGGGCCACGGCATGGCGGAGGGCTGCAGTCACAGCCACCGGACCGTCCGCGCGGCCCGTGTCACGACCGCCGCGTAGCCGACGCCGACCGCGAGGGAGGCGAACAGGGCGCTGAGCGGGAAGTCCTCCTGAAGGTACGGGTAGACCTGGTAGTGCGTCAGGTAGATGTACAGGGAACTGCTCGCCAGGACGCCCGCGAGTGCGCTGACCGGGCCGATGCTGGGCAGGGTCGGCACCCAGATCAGCAGGCCCAACCCGGCGATGACGAGGGCCGTGCGCAGGGGCTGGTCCTGGAACAGGCCGGGCACGGTGAGCAGCAGCACGGCCGTGAGCAGGGCCCGTTGCCGCACGGTGCCCGCCCGCGCGGCGGCCCACCCCAGCACGAACAGCCAGAACACCACCGAAGGGCTCAGATGGGGGTGTTCGGATGCCAGCCCCAGCAGGTCGTAGCGGCCGACCAGGCCGACGGCCATGAGCGCCAGCGGCACCCCGAACACATACCGCCGCTCCAGCCGGTCCAGCAGCGGTACGGCCATGAGGGCGGCGAGGACGACGAGGTAGTAGACCAGGGCCTCCACGAACCAGTAGGCCCAGTCGAAGCGGTCGTTCCCCTGGGAGAGCAGGCTGTTGAGCAGCAGGGCGTTGGCGGGGTCGTAGAAGTCGGTCAGGGCCACTGCTCCGGTGATCCACACCATGCTCGGTATCGCGATGCGGGCGATGGTGCGCCACAGGCGCCGTACGCGCTCGCGGCGTGCGGCGTCGGTCAGTTGGAAGCGGGCGAAGTTGTAGCCCGCGACGCCGATGAGGATGTGGGCGAAGCCTTTGATGCTGAAGACCTGGATGTGTGAGCCGACGATGAGGACGATCCCGACCGCGCGCAGGGCGATGCCGGTTTCCAGAGTGCGGCGGGTCCTCCAGGACTGTGGGGTCGTCCAGGAGCGCAGCGCTCCGCGCACTCCCGGTGCCGGCCGGGCCCGCCGCGGCTCCGGCGCGTCCGGCGGGTCCGTTCCGTGCGGCGGCCCGTCCGGCTGGTCCGTTCCGTGCGGCCCTTCCGCTACGGGTGCCGCCCGCGTGCGCAGTTCGCGGATCGTCCTCGTGTGCCAGTCGGTGGGCAGACGGCCCAGCGACTCCTCCAGGCGCAGGGACATCTCGACGTAGCAGAGGGAGTCGCCGCCCAGGCTGACGAAGCTGCTGTCCTCGGTGACGTCGGTGCGGCCGAGGATCTCCGTGTAGAGAAGGAGGAGATCCTCACCGGTGCCGGGCGCCTCGTCCTGTTCCGGGCGCGTCAGCCGTCGTACGGCCTCGTAGTCGGGCTTTCCCGAGGCCAGGCGGGGGAGTTCGCTGAGCACCCGGACCCGTATCGCGCGGGCCGGGAGCCCGCACTCCTCCGCGACCAGCCGCCGGACCCGCGCCTCGTCATCGGCGCCGTCGGGACCCGCGCCTTCGAGTGCGGCCACCGCCAGCGCCTCGCCGTCCCCCGCGCAGAACGCGGTGACCCCATGAGCGGCCAGCAAGATCTCCACCTGCTGCGGATCGATCCGCAGTCCGAGGATCTTCGCGAAGCGGCTGCGGCGGCCCACGATCTCGTACAGCCCGTCGTGCGCGCGCCGGGCGAGGTCGCCGGTGTGCAGTTCCTCCACCGTCCGGCCCAGGGCGAGATCGGCCGGGCTCTCGGCGTAACCGAGCATCACGTTCGGCCCCGAGTAGACCAGTTCGCCGACGTCCGGGCCGTGGCCGTCGACAGGGTTCAGCCGGAAGGAGCCGCCGGGTATCGGCACGCCGACGGCCTCGGGGCGCTCGGCGGCGAGGTGCGGAGGGAGATAGGCCATGCGGGCCGTGGCCTCGGTCTGGCCGTACATCACGAAGAACCGCCAGCCGGAGCGGCGCCCCGACTCGGCGTAGTGCGCCGCCCGTTCCGGTGCCAGCCGACCCCCGGCCTGGGTGACGCGGCGCAGGTGCGGCAGCTCCATCCGCTCGAAGCCGATCCGGTCGAGCAGGTCGAACGTGTACGGCACCCCGGCGAGCGAGGTGCCGCGCGCGGCGTGGAACTCCTCCCAGAAGGCGGCGTCGGACACCGACCGCTCGGTGAGGATCAGGCCGGCGCCGCGCAGCAGGTGGCTATGGATGACGGAGAGGCCGTAGCAGTAGTGCATGGGCAGCGTGGTGGCCGCGCGGTCGGTGTCGTCGATGCCGAGATACAGGGCGATGGACTCGGCGTTCGCCTGAAGGTTGTCGTGGGAGAGCCGCACCAGCTTGGGTGAGCCGGTCGAGCCGGATGTGCTCAGCAGCAGGGCGAGGTCCGGGTGGAGGGTGTGGGCGCTGCCGGGGTGACGCTCGTCGAGGCTCCAGGTTCCGTCGGTGCGCGGGCGGGCCACGACGTCGGGGGCGTACGCCTGGGTCAGTGAGCGGACGGTGCTCTCGCTGTCGCCGGGGACGAGCAGGACGGGGTGACCTGCGGAGAGGGCGGCCAGGTGGGTGACGAGCGCGTCGGCGCGGTTGGCGCCGGCCAGCAGCACCAGCCGCCGTGTCGGCCCGAGGCGCGCGGCGGTGGCGGTCACCCGTTCGGCCAGTTCGCGGTACGACAGATCTCCGTCCGGCGTGATGAGCGCGACGCGGTCCCCGTACGCCGCGAGTCCGCGCGTGAACGGCACGGTTTTCGGCCACGGCTTCGGGGGCGAGTCCGGTACGGCGGGTGCCGGGAGGGATCCGGAGAGGTGGATCACGGGGCGCCCTTTCCGCGGCAATGTCCGCTGTTGGCCAGAACCCTTGACGGTTAGGTGAGCTTTACCTTATTCATAGCATGGTCGTAATCAAGCCACAGGAACGTCACAGATCGCATCGCCCCTCGCTCCGCACCGCCATGGCCGGCGGCGTGAAGGCGAGCCCCGTAGGAAGGCACACCCCATGCGACGCCCCTCGGTTCGCCGGATCACTGCGCTGGTCGCGGCCGGCCTGTTGCTCCCCGCCCTCGCGGCGTGCGGCTCCGACGACAAGGACAGCGGGGGCAAGGGCGGCGACTCCGCCCTCGTCATCTACTCCGGCCGCAACGAGAAGCTGGTCAAGCCGCTGCTGGACAAGCTGGAGAAGGCCGTGGGCGCCAAGGTCGAGGTGCGCTACGGCGACAGTGCGGAACTGGCCGCGCAGATCCTGGAGGAGGGCGACCGCACCAAGGCCGGGCTGTTCTTCTCGCAGGACGCCGGCGCGCTGGGTGCCCTGTCCAAGGAAGGCATGCTGCAGCAGCTTCCTTCGGCCACCCTCGGCAAGGTCGACGAGGCGTACCGCGGATCCGACGGCGACTGGGTCGGTCTCTCGGGGCGCGTCCGCGTGATCGCCTACAACCCGGACAAGGTCACCGAGGACAAGGTCCCGGACAGCGTCTTCGACGTCGTCGAGCCGGAGTGGAAGGGCGAGGTCGGCTTCGCGCCCACCAACGCCTCCTTCCAGGCGTTCGTCACCGGCATGCGCGTGCTGAAGGGCGACGACGCCACCCGCACGTGGCTTCAGGACCTCAAGGCGAACGGCGCCAAGACCTACGCGCACAACCTCGCCACCCTGGACGCCGTCGAGGCCGGGGAGGTCTCGCTCGGCCTGGTCAACCACTACTACTGGTACGAGCGCGTCGCCGAGAAGGGCGAGGACAAGGTCGACGCCAAGCTGCACTTCCTGCCCGGCGAGGACCCCGGAGCGCTGATCAACGTCGCCGGCGCCGGCATCCTCAAGGACAGCGGGCAGAGCGCGACCGCCCGGAAGGCCGTGGACTACCTGCTGTCGAAGGAAGCACAGACCTACTTCGCGGACACCACGAAGGAGTATCCGCTGGCCGCCGGCGTCACCAGCACCGTCGAGGACCTGCCGGCGTTCGACTCGCTCGCATCACCCGCCATCGACCTCGGCAAGCTGGAGTCCCTCCAGGAGACGCTGGCCATGCTCCAGGACGTCGGGCTGGTCTGACCCGTCGTGCCCACATCGCCGTCCACCTCGCGCCCGACCGGAGCCCCGGCACCGGCCGGGGACGAGCACGTGCGCGAGGCGAGCGAGGGCCGTACGTCTCGCTCCTTCCGTACGCCGGTCAGGGCAATGCGTACGTCGGTCAAGGCCCGCAGGCCCGACCGCAGACCGCCCCTGACACTGCTGATTCCCGCCTGCGTCGCCGCCCTGTTCGCCCTGCTGCCCCTCGGCTACCTCGCCGTCCGAGCCCTCGAACGCGGCCCGGCCTTCGCCTGGGACGTCGTCGCCGACCAGCGGACGCTCGGCCTCCTCGGCCGCAGCCTCGGCCTGACCGCGGTGGTCGTGGCGGCGTGCCTCGTCCTGGGAGTCTCCCTGGCCTGGCTGACCGTGCGCACCGCGCTGCCCGGGGCCCGCGCCTGGTCGGTGCTGGCCACGCTGCCGCTCGCGGTGCCGAGTTACGTGGCCGCGTTCGCCTGGCTGTCGGCCGAGCCGGGGCTGGCCGGCTTCGGAGGTGCCGCTCTCGCCCTGACGCTGGTCAGCTTCCCGTACGTCCATCTGCCGGTCGCCGCCGCCCTGCGGGGCATCGACCCGGCTCAGGAGGAGGCCGCGCGCTCCCTCGGCCACGGCCCGCTGGGCGCGTTCGTCCGCGTCACGCTTCCGCAACTGCGACCGGCGGCCGCGGGCGGGGCACTGCTCGTCGCGCTGTACGTGCTGTCCGACTTCGGCGCGGTCTCGCTGATGCGCTACGACACCTTCACCCGGGCCATCCACACCTCCTACCGCGCCTCCTTCGACCGCACCCCGGCGGCCGCGCTCAGCGTCGTCCTGGTGATCATGACGGTCGCACTGGTCGCCGCCGAGGCCCGCACACGGGGCCGCGCCGGGCACGCCAGAACCGGAACGGGGACCGCCCGCCCGGCGGTTCCGGTCGGCCTCGGCCGGTGGCGGCCACTCGCCCTGCTGTGGTGCGCCGCGGTCACGGCCGTCGCCGTGGCCTTCCCGCTGGGCACCCTCGGCTACTGGCTGGCCGTCGGCAGCTCGGCCACCTGGGACCTGGGTGGTCTCGCGGAGACTGCTTGGGGCACCTTCGGGGTGGCGGCGGCGGGCGCGGGCCTCACCACGGTCCTCGCCCTGCCGGTCGGGGTGATCGCCGCCCGGCACCGGGGCCGCGGCGCCCGCTTGCTGGAGCAGGCGGCGTACGCGGGGCACGCGCTGCCCGGCATCACGGTCGCCCTCGCGCTGGTGTTCTTCGCCGTGCGCTACGCCTACCCGCTCTACCAGCAACTCCCGCTGCTGGTCTGCGCCTACGCGGTCCTCTTCCTGCCGGTCGCGGTGGCCGCCACCCGTGCGGCCGTGCTCCAGGCGCCGCCCCTCCTGGAGGACGTGGCCCGCTCGCTCGGACGACGGCCCTGGCAGGTACTGCGCGAGGTGACCGTCCCGCTGGCCGCACCCGGAGTGGCCGCCGGGGCCGCGCTCACCTTCGTGGTCTGCATGAAGGAACTCCCCGCGACCCTGCTGCTGCGCCCCACCGGCATGGACACCCTCGCCACCCGGCTGTGGACCGAGACCGGCGCGGGATCCTTCGCGGCGGCCGCTCCCTACGCCGCCGCGCTGATCCTGCTGGCCGCCGTCCCCTCGTATCTCCTAGGCAGGCACCGGACATGAACGAACTCCACGTGGAAGGGCTCACCAAGTCCTACGGAGCCGGAGAGCCGGTCCTGCGGGAACTGCGACTCACCGTCCCGGCGGGCGCGTTGGCCGCCGTACTCGGCCCTTCCGGCTGCGGCAAGACCACCATGCTGCGGATCGTCGCCGGGTTCCTGCGCGCCGACGCGGGCACGGTCCGCCTGGGCGACCGGACGCTTGCCGGCCTCGGCGTCCACCTGCCGCCGGAGCGCCGCCGCATCGGCATCGTGCCCCAGGAGGGCGCCCTCTTCCCGCACCTGAGCGTGGCCCGCAACGTCGCCTTCGGATTGCGGGGCCTCGACCGGTCCGAACGGTGGCGCAGGACAGAGGAGTTGCTGGAACTGGTGGGCCTCGCCGGGTACGGCGACCGCATGCCGCACGAACTGTCCGGCGGTCAGCAACAGCGCGTCGCGCTGGCCCGCGCGCTCGCCCCGCGCCCGCAACTCGTGCTTCTGGACGAGCCGTTCAACGCCCTCGACAGCGCGCTGCGGGCGGAAGTGCGGTCCGACGTACGGGCCGCCCTGCGGACGACCGGCGCCACGGCTGTCCTCGTCACCCACGACCAGCAGGAGGCCCTGTCCACCGCTGACCTCGTCGCCGTCGTACGGGACGGCGGGGTCGCCCAGTGCGCCACCCCGCAGGACCTCTACCGCCACCCCGCCGACCCCTGGATCGCCGACTTCGTCGGCGACGCCGTCCTGCTCCCCGGCACCGTCGACAACGACGGCAACGGCACAGCCCGGACCGTCCTGGGCCCTGTGCCCCTCGCCACCCCGCCGGGCGGCGTGCGCGCCGGCACGGTCCTGCTCCGTCCGGAACAGCTCCGGCTGACCGACGTGGACCACGAGGGCGCGGTCAGGGGCACGGTGACCGACGTCTGTTACTACGGCCACGACGCCATGGTCACCGTGGCAGTCGAGGGCCACGGCATCCCGGTCGCCATCCGCGTCGCGGGCCGGCTCGCGGTCCGTCCCGGGGAGGAGACGGGCATCCGAGTGGTGGGAGAGGCGGGCCTCCACTCATAGCGGTGTTCTCCGCCGCCTCAGCCCGCGCGACTGAGCGATGGCGACATCGCGCTCCGTCTCCTGCTGAGCCCGCTCCGCCTGACGGCGCGCCCGGTCCAGTCGCGCGGCCGACGGGGCCACCGCACGAGATCGTGTCGTACGCCGCGTACGGGTACGCCGTCGATGGCCGCCGAGGGAACCCGACGCGCAGAAGGGGCCGAGTCCGGTCGACATCCCGGTACCGCCACCGCCCACGCTGAGCCTCTGCTCCTGGTTCTGTGCTGTCTCCATGATCCGCCCCCTTGATGGCTCACTCCGCGAAGACGCGCACCCCTCGGCCTGCGCCGCCGAGGAGTCCCTGCCGGTGGTGCCACTATGGCGCAGGGGTGGCGTCACATCGAGCCCAAATCGCACCACAGAGTGGATGTCGGTCGCGAAAGCGCAGGCCAGAGGCTCGCCACAGCTTCGGCGCGCGCCACAGGCGTGGGGGTGGGTGGCGCGCCAGCGCACGCACCCGCATGCATCAACGCCGGCTGATGTCGGACCGGGACTGCTCTGAGATTCGCTCCGCCCACACCGATGCCCCGTCAGAGACTCGGAGGGCCCCTGTGTCGCTGAATTCCGGTCTGGGCTGGGCCCAGCCGCGAACGAGAGGCGGCGGGTCACCTTCTCGCGACATCCGTATGGCGCCACATAGGCCAAGGTGGCGCCGGGCGGCATCCCTTGGCGTCATTCCGCGCTCCCGAGGCGCGTGAGCGTGCAGGGCGCCACAATGACTCGGTGCACCCTACCTGCGTGCTCGCAGCTCAGGGTGTTCGCCTTCAAGTCCCTCCACTGGGAGGTGCCACTCGGGCTTGCGCATGGCGCCATTGTGATGCCATGATGGCGCCATGGACCTCACCCCGTATGTCGACAACCTTCACCGCGAACTCGCGGTGGCCGCCGAAGCCGGCGGCGACGAAGCCCGAGAGCTGGCCGCGAGGCTTATCGCGCCCCTGGAGTCGGCGACCCGCCTGACCATGCTCAACGTGCTCTCCGCCGCGATGGACGAGATCACCCGCGAACTCGCCCCCGGCTCGGTCGACGTACGGCTGCGCGGGCTCGACCCGGACTTCGTGGTGACACCGCCACCCACCGACGGCGGCGCCCCCGCGGAGCCGGCCGCGCCCGTCGAACCTCTCAGGACCACGGCCCCGGCCGACGGCGACGAGGGCGGCACTGCCCGCGTCAACCTACGCCTGCCGGCCCACCTCAAGGCCCGCGCCGAGGAGGCCGCGAGCCGCGAGGGCCTGTCGGTCAACGCGTGGCTGGTGCGCGCCGTGTCGGCCGCGATCGACGGCGGCACCCGGCCGCGTACGACGGAGAAGACCCAGACCGTCGGACAGAGCTTCACGGGCTGGGTGCGCTAGCCGCGCCCCCACCAGCACCACTTCACCCCCACCACGTCCCACCAGCAGGGACGACCCAAGGACTCAAGAGGACGGGACAGCCATGCCTTCTTTCGATACTCCCGAACCGATCTCGGTCACCGCGCGCGTGGAGGCCGGTTCCATCCAGTTCACCGCCGGCGACCGCCCCGACACCATTGTCGAGGTGCGGCCCCGCGACCCGAAGAAGGACCTGGACGTACGGGCGGCGGAGCAGACCGAGGTCACCTACGCGGGCGCCGTACTGACCGTCAGGACGCCCAAGGGCAATCTGCTCGGGCTCGGCCGCACCGGCACCGTCGACGTGACGGTCGAACTGCCTGCGGACTCGCGCATCGACATGACCGGCGCCTGGGCCCAGGTGCTCGGCGAGGGCCGGCTCGGCGAGGTCAGTGTGAAGACCTCGTCCGGCGACGTCCGCCTCGACACGACGGGCCCGCTCCAGCTGACCGCGTCGCACGGCTCGATCACCGTGGACCGCATCGAGGGCAGGGCCGAGATCACCACCAGCTCCGGCAGCCTGCGCGTCGGCCTCGTCGACGGCCCCGCCGTCCTGAAGAACTCGCACGGCACCACGACCGTCGACGCCGCGATCGGCGAGCTGCGGGTGAGCGGCGCCAACGGCGACATCGAGATCCGGCGCGCCGAGGACTCGGTCACCGCCACCACCGCCCACGGCACCCTGCGGGTGGGTGAAGTGGCCCGCGGCAGCGTCCAGTTGGAGACCAATTACGGCGCCATCGACGTCGGCGTCCGCGAGGGCACGGCCGCCTGGCTCGACGTCAGCTCGAACTCCGGCCAGGTGCGCAACACGCTGACCGCGTCCGAAAGCCCGGAGCAGGCCGAGGACACGGTCAAGGTCCGCGCCCGCACCAAACACGGCAACATCGACGTCCGCCGCGCCAGGGCCTGAACACCACATCGTCAACCGGCCCCTTCTCCCACTCACTTATCAGCCTTCGATCGGAGGGCCCCATGCCTTCATCTGTCATGCCCACGCCCAGGCGGGGTGACGGTCAGCAGTCGTCGGCTGCCGTCTCCACCGTCGGTCTGCGCAAGTCGTACGGCGACAAGACCGTTCTGGACGGAATCGATCTGCGTATCCCTGCCGGGTCCGTGTTCGCGCTGCTCGGGCCCAACGGCGCCGGCAAGACCACCGTCGTGAAGATCCTGTCCACGCTCATCACCGCCGACGGCGGACAGGCCCAGGTCGCGGGCCACGACGTCGCCACCTCCCCGGACGGGGTGCGCGCCGCGATCGGTGTCACCGGGCAGTTCTCCGCCGTCGACGGGCTGATCACCGGCGAGGAGAACATGCTCCTCATGGCAGATTTGCACCACCTGTCCAAGAGCGAGGGGCGGCAGGTCGCCGCCGAGCTGCTGGAGCGGTTCGACCTCACCGAGGCCGCGAAGAAGCCCGCCTCCACCTACTCCGGCGGGATGAAGCGCCGCCTGGACATCGCCATGACCCTGGTCGGCAACCCGCGGATCATCTTTCTCGACGAGCCGACCACCGGCCTCGACCCGCGCTCCCGCCACAACATGTGGCAGATCATCCGCGAGCTCGTCTCCGACGGGGTGACCGTCTTCCTCACCACCCAATACCTGGAAGAGGCCGACGAGCTCGCCGACCGCATCGCGGTGCTCAACGACGGCAGGATCGCCGCCGCGGGCACCGCCGACGAGCTGAAACGGCTGATCCCCGGCGGGCATGTCCGTCTGCGCTTCACCGATCCGTCCGCATACCAGAGAGCCGCCTCCGCGCTGCGTGAGGTCACCCGGGACGATGAGGCGCTGGCGCTGCAGATCCCCAGCGACGGCAGCCAGCGCGAGCTGCGCTCCATCCTCGACTGGCTGGACTCCGCCGGTATCGAGGCCGACGAGCTGACCACGCACACCCCCGACCTCGACGACGTGTTCTTCGCCCTGACCGGCGGCACCGACCAGCCCGAGGAGGCTGTCCGATGAGCACAACCCCGGCTCCCGCCCACCCGACCCGGCTCTCCCTCGCCCTGCGCGACTCCTCCACGATGCTGCGCCGCAACCTCCTGCACGCGCGACGCTACCCCTCCCTCACCCTGAATCTGCTGCTCACGCCGATCGTCCTGCTGCTGTTGTTCGTCTACGTCTTCGGCGACGTGATGAGCGCGGGCATCGACGGTGGCGGCGCCGACCGCTCGGAGTACATCGCGTATCTCGTCCCGGGCATCCTGCTGATGACCATCGGCGGCACCCTGGTCGGCACCGCGGTGTCCGTCTCCATGGACATGACCGAGGGCATCATCGCCCGCTTCCGCGCCATGGCGATCCACCGCGGTTCCGTGCTCATCGGACACGTCATCAGCAGCGTGGTGCAGTCGGTCATCAGCGTGGCTCTCGTCGGCGCCGTTGGCGTGGCCATCGGCTTCCGGTCCACGGATGCCACAGTCCTGGAGTGGCTGGCGGCGTTCGGGCTGCTCGCGCTGTTCGCCCTGGCGTTCACCTGGATCGCGGTCGGGATGGGCATGGTCAGCCCCAGCGCCGAGGCAGCCAGCAACAACGCACTGCCGCTGGTCTTCCTGCCGCTCATCTCCAGCGCCTTCGTCCCGGTCGACGCGATGCCAGGTTGGTTCCAGCCGATCGCCCAGTACCAGCCGTTCACGCCCGCCATCGAGACCTTGCGCGGACTGCTGCTCGGCACCGAGATCGGCAACAACGGGTGGATCACCATCGTCTGGTGCCTGGGCCTGGCGGCGCTCGGCTACCGCTGGTCGAAGGCGGTGTTCAACCGCGACCCGGAGTGACCGCGCGGACTGCCTCCGGCAGTTCGTCCCGCTCCAGGTGTTCCGTCCGGGGAGGTTGTGGACGGGGGAGCCAGGTCTCGGCTGAGGGATCTTGAACAGGTGAGGGCCTTCCGGTTCGGTGTGGATTGCGACGTCCACACCAACCAGAAAGGCCCTCGCGGTCCACCGTAAGGCACCCCTGACCGAGACCGGACGCCTGCGCCTGGCCCGCTGCGTGGTCGAGGACCGCTGGCCGTTGCGGCGGGCCGCCGAACGCTTCCAGGTCTCACCCACCACGGCCCAGCGATGGGCTGAGCGCTACCGGCAGTTCGGCGAAGCCGGCACGTCCGACCGTTCCTCCCGCCCGCACACGAGCCCGCGCCGCCAATAGAGCTAGGGCGCGGTTTCTGTGATGAGGACGGCGGCGGCGACCGGGCCGGGAGTGTCAGAGGTGGCTGCTTCCGCCAGGGCGGCCCGGACGGCGCGAGCGACTTCCAGTGGATGGTGTCCGGGCCCGACAGCGAGCTGGACCTGGATATGGCGGCTGTTCAGTCCCTACGCGGAAACCCGGGTCCTCCGGAGCGGTGCTCCCGCCTGATGGAGACTGGTGAGAGCAAGCCGGTACGAGGTGATCAGCCCGGTCTCCACGTAGTCCACGCCCAGGTCTTCGCAGTAGCGCCGGACGATGGTCCGCGCCCGGCGCAGGTTGGGGCTGGGCATGCTGGGGAACAGGTGATGCTCGATCTGGTGGTTCAGCCCGCCCAGCGCGATGTCGGTGAGCCGACCGCCGCGCACGTTGCGCGAGGTGAGCACCTGGCGGCGCAGGAAGTCCGGGCGGTCTTCGCCCTTCAGGATCGGCATGCCCTTGTGGTTGGGCGCGAAGAGGGAGCCGAGGTAGACGCCGAACAAGCACTGGTGGACGGCGAGGAAGGCGATCGCCATACCGAGGGGCAGCAACCAGAACAGGACGGTCAGGTAGAGCGCGAAGTTCGCGAACAGCAGGACGCCGTCGAGCGCTCGGTGTTTGAGCGAGCGATTGGCCAATGCCTTCACACTCGACACGTGCAGGTTGAAGCCCTCCAGTGTCAGGAGCGGGAAGAACAGGAACGCCTGCCAGCGGCCGATCAGGCGGGGGAGCCCGGTGGCGACCCGGGCCTGGTCCTGGGACCAGACCAGCAGGTCGGGGTCGAGGTCGGGATCGAGCTCCTCGTGGTTGGGGTTGGCGTGGTGGCGGGTGTGCTTGTCCTGCCACCACCCGTAGCTCATCCCGATACCGGCACCGGCGATCCGTCCGGACACCTCGCTGGCCCGGCGCCGGCGGAACACCTGACGGTGGGCCGCGTCATGGGCGAGCAGGGCGACCTGACCGAAGACGACGGCCAGGAAAGCGGCGACGGTCAGGGTCCACCAGCTGTCACCGATGAGCTCGACGGTGGCCCACCCGCCGACGTAGAGCCCGGCGACCACGGTGATCCGCAGTGCGTAGTAGCCGGGACGGCGGCCCATCAGCCCGGCATCGGCGATCTTCCTCGACAGCCGGGCGAAGTCACTGCCGGGCAGCGCCGACGACGGCGGGTGAAGCGTGGTACTTCTGGCCATGATGGTGACACTCTCTCCAAAGGGGATGGCTCGGCACCGCCTCGGGAGCTGCTGAGACCGGGCCGCACGGAGGGATGCGCTTCCGCCCTGTGCGAGGCGCATAGCGCCGCGGAGCAAGGACGACGTTCGTGAGCCGGCGGAAGCTCAGGCCCTCTATCTGCATGCGGGTTCCCTGCGGGGCAGGTCTCACACCGCCACAGCCTGCGACTTCTCGCCGTTCCGCGAACCGGTTCAGCGACCGCCGACACGACTGCCAGGCCTTTCGCGTTGGGCAGGCTGGAGCATGCCCGCCGACGTTCTGTGAGGCGGCAAATTGCTGTGGGCTGATCACCGCCCTGAGGGCGATGCCCCACTGGTCGAGCTCTTTCGTACCGTCGGCATGCATCTCGACGCGACCCTGTCGACCGACGCCCTCGCTCAACCCAGGGGCGGCCCAGCACGGGAGCCAGGTAGGAGCGTTACCTCCGCTGTCGGCTCAGGTGGACACGACTGGCATTCCTATGGGGGAAGTCTCGTGAAACCGGGACACAAGCGTCGGTGATGATGCTGCGGTGAGAGCACCAGACCCTGGTGAGAGCCTGGTTCGCCTTGCTTGATCTCGGGTGACTTCACGAACGCATCAGTCGCGCCAACCGTGCGACCCTCAATCCCAGAGGCGAGAACCGAGCGCATCAGGAGTTCTCTTCCCAATAGAGGGTGGACCGTAGCTTCTGGTGTGCTTCTCCTGGGCCGTCGCCCTCCTGTCCTTCCAGCAGGACTGCCGCGATGGCGTCGAGCTTGCGCTGGACGGCGCGTTCGGCCCGCAGCTCGGAGTTCTTCAGCAGCGCCACCATGAGCAGGGTCACCGCCGACATCGCCTCGCCCACGAACAGAAGCCACGTGATCGGCAAACCGATCACGTGCAACGTGACAGCCACGGCGACCAGGATCAGGCAGATCCCGAAGAACGTTGCCGAACTGGTGAACCGCGAGGCATTCTCGGCCAGCCTCTCAAACGGCTTGCTCCGCGAGCCTCCGCGGTCGGACGGATGCTTGAGAATCATGCCCATTCTCTACAGCGGATCTCGCATGCCCGAGGGCTGCCACGCCCGGCCAAGAGGCCATCCCGCGGGTGGGCGAGATTCCGTCCTGGTATGAGTTCGGTTTGGCCGGGCGGGATGTGGCGGAACCGTGAGCGGCTGCCCGGCGCGGTGGTGAACGGTGACGGCTCGTCGTGCGACCAGTCCGCGCAAGGTGGCGACCGCGACGGCTGTGACAGCCCCGCTTCCGCACGACAGGGCTTCCGCCTCGACGCCGCGCTCGTAGAGTGCGGATCTTCAGGGCCGGAGTTTGCAGTTCGTCCCCGGCGGGGCCAGGTCGGGGTGGTTACGGACGATGCGCCCGACCACCACCGCGTCCTCGACGGCTACGACATTCGGTGACAATCGGCCGGTGAGGCGTCGGACAGATCCTCCATGCCCCTCGTCGGGCGGCCTTCGTGCACCTTGGGGCACACGGAGGATGCTGTCCCGTATTGGTCTAGGCAATAAGAAACCGCAAGCCGCTGACCTGGTGAGGACCTCCTGGACCCGCCAGGCGCGGTCGTCGAAACTGGCTCGTGGACCGGCCAAGCGGTAAACGGCAGTTTCCTCGGCCGAGCCGTCGCCCCTGCCGAGGACAGCACTCGCGAACTGACGGCAGCCGCAGCGGGAATCGGGAAACTCCCGCTTCCATCTGTGGGTTTCGTACGCTCTGAGGCGGCGCGGTCAGGCGATCCCGGTGCCGCGCAGCAGCAGCAACGCCACGTCCGCCACCGCCACCGCCACCGCTGCCGCGAACGCCGCCCGCTCCCAGCGGCGTCCCAGCACCGTTCCCGTCACCGCGACCAGAGCGGTCACCACGAGCACTGCCAATCCCCATCTGCCGGGCGGCCCGGCCGGCCCCAGCACCAGAACCGCGGATGCTGCCACCAGCGGTACCGGCAGCAGCAGCCGCGCGCCGTCGGGGCCCAGCCGGTGCGGCCATCCCCGTACGCCCGTCGCCAGATCGCCACGGATGTCCGGCAGTACGTCACCCAGATGGGCTCCGACCCCCAACAGCGCCCCGGCGGTGACGACCCACCAGGCCGGCCACGGCCGGCCCGGCAGCCCCAGCGCCACGAATGCCGGGAGCGCGGCGAACCCCACCGCGTACGGTGCCCAGGACCATGCAGTTGCCTTGAGCCGCAGGTCGTACGCCCACGCCGCCCCTACTCCGGCCAGGTGAACGGCGCCCGCCCACAGGCCACAGGCGAGCGAGAGCGGCACGCACAGCGCCAGCGCGGCATACGCGGCCACCCACACCTCCGTCACACCGACCGTGCCGTCGACGACGGGTTTGCCATGGCGGTCGGCGGCGATGTCCCGGCGGGCGTCGAACGCGTCGTTGCACCAGCCGACGGACAACTGCCCGGTCAGAACGGCGGCGCCGGTCAGCACACAACGCCCGGCGCCCTGGCCGGCGGTCACGGCGAGCGCGGCCATCAGGGCGGTGACCGCCACGACAGGCCCGGGGTGGCACGACCCGGCCAGACCAGCCAACCGGACGGCCCAACGCGCCTCGGGTCCGCCGGTCGTCGACTGCTCGGGAGTGCCCACCCGGCCGATCGTAGGCGCCCAGGCCCCCCACCCGGCCGACACACACGCTCTCCGGGGCGCACCGCCGGACGGGCGATCCATGGTGTCGAAGTCCCGGTCCGGGGGAACACGTGGTGAGCAACTCACCCGAGTTGGTAACCGGATGGGAACCATATGACGCGGATCACCGCCGTTCACGGTGCCCTCGCACCGCACCGCCGCGCCCAGTCCGAGATCACTGACATGATCGCCCGCACCTGCCTGCCCGAGGGCACCGACCGCCGGGTCCTGGACCGGCTGCACCGCAGCGTGAAGGTCAGCTCGCGTCACATGACGCTGCCGCTCGAACGGTACGGGGAACTGGACGGATTCGGCGCCGCCAACGACGCCTTCATCGGCGCCGCCACCGACCTGGGCGCCAAGGCCGTCCGGGGCGCACTGCACGCCGCCGAAGTGGACCTGCTGATCTTCACCTCTGTCACCGGCATCGCCACCCCCTCGATCGACGCACGGCTGGTCGGCCGACTCGGACTGCGGCCGGACGTCAAACGGCTGCCCCTGTTCGGCCTGGGCTGTGCCGGTGGCGCCGCCGGTCTGGCCCGTATGCACGACTACCTGCTGGGCCGGCCCGACCACGTGGCGGTGCTGCTTTCGGTCGAACTGTGTTCGCTCACCTTCCAGCGCAACGACGCCTCCATGGCCAACCTGGTCGCCACCGGGCTGTTCGGCGACGGCGCCGCCGCGGTCGTCGCGTGCGGCGCGAACCGCCCGGGCCGCCCGGATGAGACCGCCGGCCCGACGATCGTGGACACCCGCAGCCACCTGTATCCGGACACCGGGCGCGTCATGGGCTGGGACATCAAGGACACCGGCTTCCAGGTCGTCCTCGACCCGCGGGTCCCCGATGTGGTGCGCGGTTACCTCGCCGATGACGTCGAGGGGTTCCTCGGCGACCACGGGATCAAGCCGAAGGACGTGGCCGCCTGGGTCTGCCACCCCGGCGGCCCCAAGGTCCTGGAGGCCGTCACCGAGGCCCTCGACCTGCCCGACGACGCCCTCGATGTGACCTGGCGTCATCTGGCCGACGTGGGCAACCTGTCCTCGTCATCGGTACTCCACGTACTGCGCGACACCCTGGCCCAACGCCGCCCGCCGCCGGGCACTCCGGGCCTGCTGCTGGCCATGGGGCCTGGCTTCGCCTGCGAACTCGTCCTGCTGCGCTGGTAGTTCGGACGCCGTCGAAGGACACGAAGGACACATGATCTGGTACGGACTGCTGGTGGCCGCCGTCGCCGGCGAGCGCGTCGCCGAACTCGTCGTCGCCCGCCGCAATGAACGGTGGAGCACCGCCCGCGGCGCGACCGTGACCGGGCAGGGCCACTACCCCGCGATGGTTGCCCTCCACACCGGCCTGCTGATCGCCTGCCCGGTCGAGGTGTGGCTGGCCGGCCGCCCCTTCGTACCCGCCCTGGCCTGGCCGATGCTGGCCGTGCTGGCGGCCTCCCAGGCACTGCGGTGGTGGTGTATCCACACTCTGGGACCCCGCTGGAACACCCGGGTGATCGTCGTACCCGGCCTGCCGCTGGTGACCGGCGGCCCCTACCGGTGGCGGTGGATGCGGCACCCGAACTACGTGGCCGTGGTCGCCGAGGGCGTGGCCCTGCCCCTGGTGCACACCGCCTGGGTCACCGCGGCCGTGTTCACGGTACTCAACGCCGCCCTGCTCACCGTGCGCATCCGCTGCGAGAACCGGGCGCTGGCCGCTGCGACCACGCCGACCGCACCGGCTCCGGCGTGATCGACGTACTGGTGGCCGGCGGCGGACCGGCAGGTCTGGCCGCCGCTATCCACGCCGCGCTCGCCGGCTTGGAGGCCGTCGTCGTCGAACCCCGGACCACGCCTGTGGACAAAGCCTGCGGAGAAGGCGTCATGCCCGGCGGTGTCGCCGCGCTGCGGGCTCTGGGCGTCGAGGCCAGTGGCCGCGAACTGCTCGGCATCCGCTACGTGGACGGCAGCACCCGCGCCGAAGCGTCCTTCCGCGGTCACCGCGGGCTGGGGATCCGCCGTACGACGCTGCACTCTGCCTTGTACGAGCGCGCTCTCGGCCTCGGCGTGCGCATGCTGCCGGGCAAGGTCGGCGAGGTGCGCCAGAGCGCGGACACGGTCACCGCCGCCGGGATCACGGCCCGTTGGCTGATCGCCGCCGACGGCCTGCACTCCCCGGTGCGCCGCGGCCTGGGCCTGGAACTGCCGGGCCGCCCCCACGGCCGCTACGGTCTGCGCCGGCACTACCGCGTCGAACCGTGGACGGACTTGGTGGAGGTCCACTGGTCCCGACACGGCGAAGCCTATGTGACACCGGTCGGCGACGACCTGGTGGGCGTCGCGGTCCTCAGCCGCAGCCGTCGCGGATACGACGAGCACCTGGCCGGCTTCCCGGCCCTCACCGCCTCGCTGCGCGGCCCGGCCGCGACGGAGGTACGCGGCGCCGGACCACTGCGGCAACGGGTGCGGCGCAGAGCCGCCGGCCGTGTCCTGCTCGTCGGCGACGCCGCGGGCTACCTGGACGCCCTGACCGGCGAGGGCATCGCCCTCGCGCTGGCGACGGCCGGGGCCGCCGTCCACTGCCTGGCCGCCGGGCGACCGGACGCATATGAGCGCGCCTGGACCCGGCTGACCCGGCGCCACCGACTGCTGACCGGGGCCCTGCTGGCCGCGAGCCGCCGTCCCGGCACCGCCCGCCTCATCGTCCCCGCAGCGTCCCGGATGCCCCCGGTGTTCTCCGCCGCGGTCCACGCACTGCAGTAGTGGCCGATTCCCCACTGCGGCAGGACTCCTGCCGACGGGTCCGGGCACGGTGAGGCCGCCGAGGCCGTCCGCCGAGCCAGGCCGAGGGCGCCCAGCACCCACTCCGGAAAATCGTTACCGCAGCGTAACTTATCAAGGCGCTACCGAGTTTAACTACCAGTGCTAGTTTTCCCGCACCCTGCATCGAAGCAGCGCGAGGAGTGCACTGTGAGCCGCTACAGAAGCCGTCCGCGTCCCACGTTCAACCGCCTGACCGCCGCCGCGATCGCCGCCGTGGCCTGCGTCTGTGTCAGCGTGACCCCGGTCGACGCCACTACCGGGACCGACACCGAACCCCTCGTGTCCCGGGGAGTCACCATCCCGGCCTTCTACACTCCACCCGCCCAACTGCCCGCCGCCAACGGCACCTTGATCCGACAAGAACCCCTCCCCCTGGGTGTCTCACTCCCCGGCCTCGACGGCCGCCCCCTGCCGGGCACGGCCACCCGCCTGATGTACAAGTCCACCGACTCGAGCGGAAAGCCCGTCGCGGTGACCGGCGCCTACATCGAGCCGTCGGCGCAGTGGAAGGGCGACGGGCCCCGCCCCCTGGTGGCGGTGGCCTCGGGGACCATGGGCCAGGGCGACCAGTGCGCGCCGTCGTTCGCCCTGCAACACCCGGTCACCGCCAGCGAGAAAACCCTGTCCATCGCCTACGACAACCTGGCGATCTACCGTCTTCTCGCCACCGGAGCGGCCGTCGTCGTCACCGACTACGTCGGCCTGGGCGCAACCGACCGTCTGCACACCTACGTCAACCGCCTGGACGAGGCGCACGCGGTGCTGGACGCTGTCCGTGCGGCGCGCGATCTCCCCGGCACGTCCCTCACCTCCGGCTCCCGCGTCGGCCTGTACGGCTACAGCGAGGGCGGTGGCGCCACCGCCTCGGCGGCCGAACTCCAGCCCACCTACGCGCCCGACGTCCGACTGGCCGGCACCTACGCGGGCGCGCCGCCCGCCAACCTGACCGCGGTCATGAAGGGGATCGACGGAAGCGCCTTGGTCAGCGCCCTGGGCTGGGCGATCAACGGCTTCTCCCAGACCTACCCCGACCTGCGCAGTGTCACCGAGGCCAACCTCAACGACGCCGGACGCAAGGCCCTCGCCGACACGTCGACCATGTGCGTCGGCGAGTCCGTCGTCCGCTACGGCTTCACCCGGAGCACGACATGGACGACCAGCGGCAAGTCCGTCGCCGACATCATCGCCGCCGAACCCCGCGCCCAGGCCGTCCTCGACGAACAGCGCATCGGGACGCTCAAGCCGTCCGGCCCGGTCCGTGTGGCCACCGGCATCTACGACGACATCGTTCCGCACGCCCAGGCCCGTCAGTTGGCCGTGGACTGGTGCCGCAAGGGCGGCAACGTCACCTACGCAGCCGTTGACCTGCCCAACCTCGGCGACAGGATCCTCACCAACCACCTCGCCCCCCTCCTCACCGACCAGGGAACGGCGATCTCCTGGCTCACCGACCGACTGGAGGGCGAACCGACCGTGTCCAACTGCTGGACGATGCCCTTCCAGCGCTGATCGAGCCATCCGGCGGCCCGCCACCGCGGCGGCCGCCGGCCGAGCGGGCGCTGACGTCCGTCGCAACCGTTGAGAAGACACGCTGCTGCCCGCCCTGTTCGAGCAGGGCATCGTTGGCCGCCTCCGGTCCGACCGAGGAGTCCTCGGCTTGAGGCCACGCCGCCGCGGACCGCAGGGCCGCGGCGGCGTCCCGGAACAGCAGGTGGAAGCTCGCGCCCTCGCCACCGCGGATGGCGGTCGCGACGGGCCGTGGCCGACCGCGCTGGCGAGTTTCAGCATCCCGCGAGGGCTGAGCGATCGGTCTGTGGTGGCCTGCTCCATCGAACTGTCTCCTGGTTCTTCTCCGGTCCCGTACCAAGGAGACGCGCGCCGCACCGGTGCACAACAACTGTCCGGCGGCCCGGTGGGCGAGCGGTGTCGTGTGTGCGGGCGCGGTCCGCCGGGCCAAGCGGACGGTGACTCGCCCCCATGCAAGGGGCCGTATCGGAGGAATCCGATACGGCCCCTTGAACATGTACGGCGAACGCGCGGGGCCCGCAGGCCCGGGGCACCTACGGGGTGGCGGTGCCGTCCTTGCGTACCAGCCGGTCGTGAGCCTCTTCGAGCCGGTCCGTGATCTGCTCGACGCCGATGGCGTCAAGGCCCTTCTGCCGTCCCGCCACGGCAGCCTTCGCCGCCGACGACGCGGAGGCGAACAGGGCCCAGGAGCCGGCCGTGTAGTCCGCCCGCTCCGGACGTCCGATCTTCTCCAGGGCGTCCCGGATCGGTGTCGTGTCCACAGTACGGTCCACGTCCCCGGAGATGGCGTTGAACGCGTCGAGAACGATCTTTCCGGACTTGAGGACGAACCTCGCCGTGTGCGCGCCGTCGGGCAGACCGCGGAGCGCGTACGTCGCGAGGCGCTTGTCGGTCGCGGCCGTTTTCGCGTCCCGTGCGATCAGCTTTCCGTCGACGTAGACGTCGAGGACGGCGGTGCCGTCGTTGCCGCCGATGATGTCGATGCCCGTGCCGGTGAACGGGACGGTGAACGACGAGCCGGCGGTCGTGCCGGTCGACGTCGACCGGTACCAGTCCATCGCGTCGCCGAGGGAGGCTTTCCGGCTCCACGTGCCGTCGTAGGCGACCGAGCTGTCCATGTTGTCGAGCTGTGCGCGGGCGTAGGGCGTGTACCCGTCGATCTTCTCGACCTTCAGGTTGTCGAACGCCGTCCTGTGGAAGTCGGATCCGAGCTTGACGCGGCCCTCGGTCTGCGGAGTCGGGTCCTGGTACGTGGAGACGGCCTTGCCGTCGATGTACGTCGTGATCGTCGCGCCCTTCGCCTCGATGGCGAGGCGGTAGCCGTCGGACGCCGCGACCGTTCCCGACTCGACGGCCCTGCCGTATTCGTAGAACGTCCAGGCGCCGGTCGGTGCGATGCGCACGTTGTAGGCGGCGTCGCTGATCGCCATGCCCTTCTGCTGACGGACGCCCAGGGAGGCGAGTCCGCCGGCCGGGTCGGGGAACGAGACGTCGACCGAGGCCCGGTAGTTCTCCCAGCGGAAGTCGCCGACCGTCGTGTTCGGGGTGTGGCGGTTCCAGGCGCCGGTGTCCTTCATGGACTGGTCCATGTACTGGTACAGGACGTTGTCGCCGCTCGCGTCCTCACCGACCTCCCAGGCGCCGGTCTGGTCGACCATGTAGCGAGGCTGATTGCCGCGCGACCTCAGGTAGGGCTGGGACGCCTTGTGCGCGCCGTCGCCGGTGCCGACCTGGACCCTGCCCTCCTCCTCGTACCCGAAGTCGTCGGCGTACAGGACGTTGTCGCGGGTGTTGTGCTTCTTGCCGGTCGCGTCGGTGTCCAGCACCGTGCGGTCCCGGGACTCGGGCAGGCGTTGCTTCGTCACCTTGTCGTGGCTCTTGTCGAGCGTTGTCAAGGTCACGATCGACCTCGGCTTGACCGTGTGGGTGTAGTACCCATCGCTGCCGGGCCGGATCTCGTCGACGAGGTGCTTGAAGTTCGCGCCGTAGGGCCGGCCCGCGTCCGGTCCGCGGGTTTCCCAGATCTCCATGGTCGGGTCGGAACCGAGTCGCATGTTCTCGGCTTTGATCCGGTAGGTCTTGGGCTGGTCGCTGTCGTTGACGACGATCGTGGAGAAGTCCTTCTTACGGGGGTCCGCGAGCGTCATGTAACTCGGGGCCCCGTTCGAGCCGTCGACGTTCTCGGTGCCGCTCACCCCGCTGTAACTGGCCTCCGGCACGGTGCGCCAGATGCCCGCCGTGTTCGTGTCGTTCTCCCAGCCGGTCTTGGCGAACTGGGTGAAGTGCTGCATCACGTAGATGGCCGCGTCGTAGTGGAGGTGGCCCGACCACGGGTCACGTGCGCTGACGAGTTCCTTGTGGCTGTACTGCGCGCCTTCGTAGAAGGAGCCGATCGCCGGCTGGAAGACGTAGTGCGTCCGCTTCGAGTTGGCGTAGCCCTTGACGGAGCGGTTCGCGAGATCGAGGGCGCTCTGGACGCCGCCGATGCCGGTGCTCGTTCCGTTCGGGCCCTCGGTGTTGTTGACGCGGTAGTCGGTGTAGCCGAAGGAGCCGACTCCCTCGCTGTACCAGACCTCCTTGTCCTCGTTGTACTTGTTCTCACCGGTCGCCAGCCTGGTGTACGGCAGATGCGTGTCGCTGCCGACGGGCCCGTCGCGCCGGTCATCGGTGTTGTAGTGGTAGCCGACCGCGTCGACCATGCCGAAGAGTTCCGCGTCGCTGAGCATCGACGGCCCGAAATGGTGGGTGGTGTTCTCGTCGGCGGCGATGATCTTTATGCCGCGGTAGGCCTTCTCGGCCTGCTCCCGCTTTTTCGCCGGGATGCCGTAGCGGGGATCAGCGAAGTCCGTGTCGGCCAGAATCGCCTTCTTGTACCACTTGATGAAGGCCTCGTCCGGATCATGCGTCTCGTTCGTGTCCGGGTTCACGTAGTCGACCATGTACCCGTATTTCTCGTACGCGTCGAGAATTGTCTCCTTGTACCACTTGTACATCTCGTCGGAGCCGGTGCCCTTGTTCCATTCGTTCTGGACCCATCGGGGCATGACCCAGCGGAGAATCGAGACCTTGAGCTTCGGGTTGACCGTCTTGGCGTCCGCTGCCAGTTGGAAGCCCGGCGAGCGCGACGCGTCGGCGAGTTCGTCCGCCGTGCGCATGGTCGCCGGGTCGGAACCGGTCGACGTGTTCGTGTCCGAACCCATCTCGACCTTGACATGGTTGATCAGGGGGTTCTTTCCACCGAACAGCACGCGGATGAGCTCCCAGTACCGGCCGGGGTGCTCCGCCTTGTAGTCCATCAGCAGGTTGCTCGTGCTGTTGCAGCTGAGCACGCCGAGGCCCTTGTAGGTCAAACCGTTCACGTTGTCGGCGCGAACGTCCTCCCCGTTGACCACGACCTCCACGGGATCGTCCGCGGTGTGGGCGGCGGGGGCGGTGATCACTCCGGCCGCGAGTGCCATGGTGGTTGCCGCGGCAAGCGACATCCAGCCGAGTCTTCGCTGTGAGCCCATTCCGCTTCGACTCCTTGTTCTCGTAGGGCGTGGTTCTCGTAGGGCGTGCCGACGCCAGGCGTTCGAGATTCCGAAAGGTGTCCGCGATTCCGGAAGGACCGTAGGTGGTAAGCGATTTCTACGTCAATCCCTGTGCACGTCATGCCAATTGAGGTCCGCTGGGCGCCCTCACCGGCTGGAAAAGGCTTGGATGCCGAGGTGGCCAACCGGCCGAACGCTTCACCAACCGTCCCTTCGCCGAGTACCGGGCCATGGATCCGGAGGGCAACTGGTTCGACCTCTCGGAACACGGCTTCGGCGGCCCGCGCCCGCCGTCCGACTCCACCAGGGCCTGAACTCCGGCCAGACGCTCCGCAGGGCCGCGCGACAACGCGACAGCTGTAGCAGCGGGCCGAGGCGGACGCGCTACGCGTGCCGCCGGTGATCGCCCCGACCCTGGTGAACGATCAGCGATCCCATCCGGCGTCTCCCGGTTCCCTCGGCCCCCCTGCCGTTCCGGCGTTTCATTCTCGGCGCGCGACTCGACAACGAAACGGCCGTCCGCGCGGTCGACACCGCACTCGCCCCCTGGCTGCCGGACGGGCGACGACGGTAACCATGCCAGGCGGCCCGCCGCTGCCACCACCCCGGCCGGCAGCGGCGGAGCCGGGCTGCGGCGAGGGCGTCGTGTTCCCGGGCATCGGACACCGGCCAGGTTTCCCCGCTGGGGGTCCCGCGGTCCGAGCCGGGCAGGACTCGGAGAAGGCCGCGCTGATGTATCAGCACCCCGGCGAGGAGCGCCAGGAGGAGGTCGTCGCCGGCCTCGATGCCACGGTCCGGAAGGCTCGGGAGGAGGCTGCCCGGAAGGCTGCCGAGAAGCCTTCTGGCACGGATCTGGCACGCGCCCAGTGATCACACTGCACAGCAAAAGGGCCCAGGTCTTCGACCTGGGCCTTCTTCGTGGAGCGGGTGACGAGAATCGAACTCGCGCTCTCAGCTTGGGAAGCGACGGCGCTTGCGGGAGCTCTGTGGCTCTGACCTGCGCGGATGCCTTCTCGTGGAGATGGTTGTGTGGGTCGGATCGCACCCCTGTTGACCGTGGTTGTCCGCTCTTACGGGCACGCTCAGGGCACGCCGTCGAGATCTGGCGGACTGGTGGGGTGGCCGATCGCTTCGAAGTGGAGGGGCGTGCCTGGATCCGGGAGCCCCTGGTGGGTGCCGTTGTGAGTGCGAACGTGCGCGGCGTCAATCAGCGGTCAGCGCGATCGCGGCGGGAACGGCGTCGAACGCCTCGCTGACGCGGGCCGCGAGCGTGGCGCGTCCGCCTTTGCCTCGGCTGCCGGCACCCTTGCCGCGTCCTGCGGTCCAGTTCTTGGCGCCGACGCGGTAGGCGCCGAAGGCGATTTCGCCCAGCAGGCGCAGGCGCACGTCCTCGCGGCCGTCCCGGCCCAGCTTCGCCTCGAGTTGCTCGACGATCTGCTCCTGGTGGTGGGCGGCCATGACGAGGCTGTGTTTGCGCAGGCCGTTGTGGCCGGCGACGAGGCGGCGGGTGGCCAGGAACCGGCGGGGCCAGTCGTCGTCCATGGCGGTGATGGTGGTGGTGAGCGCGGTGCGCAGGGCGGTGAGGACGTCGCCGTGCAGGTCGGTCGCCATGAAGGTGTCGACGTAGGCGATCCACAGTTCGGCCTCGGCGGCGAGGGCGACGGACTCCTTGGAGGAGTAGTAGCGGAAGAAGGTCCGCTTGGAGATCTCCACCTCGTCGACGATCTCGTCGAGGGTCACCTCGTCGAAGCCCCGCTCGGTAAAGCGCGCGAGTGCCACGTCGGCCAGGGCGCGGAAGGTGCGCTGCTTCTTGCGCTCGCGCAGTGGCAGGGCGCGATCGTCCAGGCCGCGGGTTTTGGCCGCGGCAGCGGAGGGGTCCGAGGTCGGGGTCGCCATGCACGTCACCTTAGGCCGTCTCAGGAAAAGCCTCTGATGAGTTACTGCCTCTCATAGCATACTGCCACTGAGTGACAGTTTTTACGATGTTCGGCCCGGAGTACGCCATGTCCACGCCTTCCTGCCTGTTCGCCCCGGCGCCCGCCTTCCTTCCAGCCGCACAAGGAGGGCCCGCGTGAACGTCCTGTTACGCCTGTTGGCCGCCGGCCTGCGCCCCTATGCCGGGTCCGTGGCCGCGATCGGCGCTCTGCAGCTGGTGCAGATCACTGCGACGTTGTATCTGCCGACGCTGAACGCCAACGCCATCAACCACGGCGTGCTGACCGGTGACACGGGGCATGTGCTGCGGGTCGGTGGGGTGATGCTCGGCGTGACGCTGGTGCAGATGACGTGCGCTGCCGGAGCCGTGTATGTGAGCGCGCGGACGGCGATGGCGCTTGGGAGGGATCTCCGGGCCCAGGTCTTCGCCCGGGTACAGACCTTCTCCGTGCGGGAGGTCGGGCGCTTCGGCGCGGCCTCGTTGATCACGCGGACGACCAACGACGTGCAGCAGATCCAGACCCTGGTCGTGCTGGTGTTCACGCTGGTGGTGGCTGCTCCGGTGATGGGCGTGGGCGCGCTGGTGATGGCGGTGCGTCTGGACGCGCCGTTGTCGTTGCTGCTCGTGGTGGTGCTGCCGGTGCTGACCGTGGCCATGGGTGTGATCTTCGGGCGGCAGATGCCGCTGTCGGCCTCGTTGCAGCAGCGGGTGGACCGGGTCACCAAGGTGGTGCGGGAGCAGATCACCGGGATCCGGGTGGTACGGGCCTTCGTGCGCGACCGGTACGAGCAGGAGCGGTTCGCCGAGGTCAACCGGGACCTGCTCGATGTGGGCCTGCGGCTGGGGCGGATGCAGGCGTTCGGGATGCCGACCGCGATGCTGATCATGGAGTTCTCGGGGATCGCCGTGCTGTGGTTCGGCGGGCATCGGGTGGACGGCGGCGGGATGCAGGCCGGGACGCTGATCGCGTTCCTGCAGTACCTCACGCAGATCCTGCAGGCCGTGATGATGGCGATGATGGCGTTCCTGCTGTCGCCTCGGGCGAGCGTGTGCGCGACGCGCCTGCGCGAAGTCCTGAACACCAGCAGCAGCCTGACCCTGCCCGCCTCGCCGGTCACCGATCTGCATGGGCCCGGCCGTCTGGAGCTGCGTGGCGTCGGCTTCCGCTACCCGGGTGCCGAGGAGCCCGTCCTGCGCGAAGTGTCCTTGACCGCCCGGCCCGGCCGGACACTTGCGATCGTCGGCTCGACCGGCAGTGGCAAGACGACGCTGCTGCACCTGATACCCCGGCTCTTCGACGCGAGTGAGGGACAGGTCCTCGTCGGCGGTACGGACGTACGCGAGATGGACCGGGCCACGCTGGCGGCGACGGTCGGGCTGGTGTCACAGAAGCCGTACCTCTTTTCCGGCACCATCGCCTCCACGGTGCGCTACGGACGCCCGCAGGCGACCGACGATGAACTGTGGCAGGCGCTTGAGACCGCGCAGGCACGTGACTTCGTCGAGGCCCTGCCCGAGGGACTGGACGCCCCCGTTGCGCAGGGCGGCAGCAACCTGTCGGGCGGGCAGCGTCAGCGCCTGGCCATCGCGCGGGTGTTGCTGGCCCGGCCGGATGTGTATCTCTTCGACGACTCCTTCTCCGCGCTGGACGCGGCCACCGATGCCCGCCTGCGCGCCGCGCTGGCCGAGCGGACCGCGGGTACGACGGTCGTCATCGTCGCCCAGCGTGTGGCCACCGTCCGCCACGCCGATCGCATTGTCGTCCTGGACGAGGGCCGGGTCGAGGCGAGCGGCACGCACAGCGAACTGATGGACGCCAGCCCCACCTACCGGGAGATCGTCCTCTCCCAGATGACCGCAGAGGAGGCGGCCGTATGACGGCCGAAGCCGCACGCACCGCCAAACCCCAGGACTTCCGCCGGACGGCCGTACGACTGCTGCGCGCCCTGGGCCCCGACCGGCGCCTGCTGATTTTGTGCCTGGCGCTGAGTGTGGTGAGCGTGGCGCTGACCGTGTCCGTGCCGATGATCCTCGGCCACGCGACCGACCTGATCGTGCACGGGGCGGCCGACGGGGGAGTGGACTTCGCGCGGGTCGGGCGGGTGCTCGCGTTGGCGGCCGTGTTCGTCGTCGTCTCCGCGTCCTGCGCCCTCGCCCGCGGGCGGCTGGCCCAGGACATCGGCCAGCGCACCGCCTACCGGCTGCGCGAGCAGGCATCGGCCAAGCTCACCGTCCTGCCGCTGAGTTACCTCGATCGCCGCCCGCGCGGTGACCTGATCTCCCGGCTCACCAACGACGCCGACAACATCGCCCTCACCCTCCAGCAGCTCCTTACCAAGATCGCGGTGTCGCTGCTCAGTGTCGTCGGCGTGCTGGGCATGATGCTGTGGCTGTCGCCGCTGCTCACCCTGGTCGCGGTGGCGTCCCTGCCGGTGGCCGCAGTCGTCACCCGGCTGCTCGGCCGCCGCTCACAGCCCGAGTTCACCAAGCAGTGGCGGGCCACCGGAGAACTCAGCTCACACGTCGAGGAAATGTTCACCGGACACGACCAGGTGCTGCTCTTCGGCCGGGGCGAGGATGCCCAGCGGGCCTTCGACCAGCGCAACCACGCCGCGTTCGAGGCCGGCCGCCGGGCCCAGTTCTTCTCCGGCGTCATTGAACCCGCCCTGGCCTTCCTCGGGTACGTCACCTTCGTGGCCGTCGCCGTCCTCGGCGGGCTGCGGGTAGCCTCAGGAGCGATGACGATCGGCGAGATCCAGGCGTTCATCACCTACACCCTTCAGTTCAACAACCCCATCACCCAGGCCGCCGCCCTGGTCAACATCGTCCAGTCCGGCCTCGCGTCGGCGGAACGCCTCTTCGAACTCGTCGATGCCGACGAGCAGACCCCCGACCCCGCGATCCCGCAGCGACTCCCACACGTCAGGGGCAAGGTGGAGTTCGAGCAGGTCTCCTTCCGCTACGAGCCGGCCGAGCCGCTGATCGAGAACCTGGATCTCACCGTCACCCCGCACCAGACCGTCGCCATCGTCGGCCCCACCGGCGCAGGCAAGACCACCCTGGTCAACCTGCTGCTGCGCTTCTACGAACCCACCGCAGGCCGCATCACCCTCGACGGCACCGACATCGCCACCCTGCCCCGCACCGAACTGCGCGCCCGCATCGGCATGGTGCTCCAGGACACCTGGCTCTTCGAAGGCACCATCGCCGCCAACATCGCCTACGGCAAGGACGACGCCACACACGAGGAGATCGTGGAGGCGGCGAAGGCGGCCCGCGCCGACCACTTCGTCCGCACCCTTCCCGACGGCTACGACACCGTCCTCGACGAGAACGGCGAGGGCCTCAGCGCCGGCGAACGGCAACTGCTCACCATCGCCCGCGCCTTCCTCTCCCAGCCGTCGATCCTCGTGCTCGACGAGGCCACCTCCTCGGTCGACACCCGCACCGAGGCCCTGGTCCAGCACGCCATGGCCGACCTGCGCACCGGCCGCACCAGCTTCGTCATCGCCCACCGGCTCTCCACCATCCGCGACGCCGACACCATCCTGGTCATGGAAGCGGGCCGCATCATCGAACAGGGCACGCACGAGGAACTGTTGGAGGCCGGCGGGGCGTACGCGCGCCTGTACGAGGCCCAGTTCACCCAGCCGGCGACACTCCCCGTCTAACGGGTCCCCTCCCGGCGGTGCGGCAGGGCGAGCGACACGACGGCGACAACGGCCAAGACCCCGGCAATGGCCAGGAACGCCCGCGCGTATCCGCCAGTGAGCGCCCGCACGCCGGGGACCTCGGCGGCGGCGACCGCGGAGAGCACGGCGATGCCGAGCGCACCGCCGACCTGCTTGGTGGTGTTCATCAGCCCGGAGGCGGCTCCCGCGTCGGCCGGGTCGACGCCGCTGGTGACCGCGCTGGTGATCGGGGTGAGCAGGAGCCCGCCGCCGACGGAGATCAGCAGCGCCGGGCCCAGTACACCATCGAGGTAGCCACTTTCGGGGGTGATGCGGCTCTGCCACCAGAAGCCGGCCGCCGAGACGGCGGCGCTGGTGATGATCAGCGTGCGTGGCTCGGCGTACTGCAGCAGGCGGGGCGTGAGGCGGGCGCCGACAGCCATCGTGATCAGGGTGTGCGGCAGGAAACCGACCGCCGTGCGCAACGGCCCATAGTGCAGGACCTGTTGCATGTACAGGGAGAGGAAGTACCACATCGGAATGAGGCAGGCTCCGGTCAGCAGCAGGATCAGGTTGCCCACGCCCACGGACCGGATCCGGAAGAGCCGTAAGGGCACCAAAGGCGCCGGCGCCACTCGCGCCTCCACCCAGACGAAGCCCGCCATCACCAGCACCCCGGCCGCCGTAGCTCCCACGGTCATGGCATCGCTCCAGCCGTGTGAGTCCGCCTGGGCCAGTCCGTAGGTGAGCGCGGCGATCCCGGCGGTCGCGAGTGCGGCCCCCGGGATGTCGAGGCGTGGGCCGGCCCCGCTGTCCCGTCCGCCCGGCAGGAGTCGCGCGCCCAGGAGCACACCCGCCGCCCCGATGGGCACGTTGACCAGCAGGACCCAGCGCCACGACAGGTACTCGGTCAACGCGCCGCCGATCGCGGCCCTGCCCACCGACGAGGCGAGCAGGACCTTCCACATCCTGTGGACCTCGTGCGCGATGCTGGCGATGACCGACCCCGAACTCGCCGCCGAGCCTCTCGCCGAGGGCCCGGAGCGCCTGGAGGGCCGACTCGCCGATTTGCTGCGGCAGGCGCAGACGGATGGTGCCCTCGACCCACAAGCGGACCCGAGCGTCGAGTCCGTACGCCTGCTCGCCCTCAGCCACGGCCTCGGTACGAGCGTTCTGGTCGGCCACCGCACCCCGGAGTCCGCCATGAAGGTGCTGGGCTACCACCTGGAACGGCTGTTCTGCCGTACGTGAGCGGACGCGCCGCATCGCCCAGTCGGGTCGAACCGCCGCCCTACGGCGCGTCCGGTGCTTTGCCTGCCAGGTAGACGGTGTTGGCCGAGGTGCCGCCTTGCAGGGGATTGTCGAAGTCGACGACATGGGCCGCTGCCTGTGCGAAGACCTGGGTGAGTGCGGCGGTGAAGTCGTCGTCCGGCGGGTCGTTCGACCACAGCGCGAACACCCCGCCGGGGTGGAGATGCTCAGCGAGAGCGCGGAGCCCGGCGGGCTGGTAGAGCGCCGCGTGCCGGGGATGGAGCACATGGCGTGGTGAGTGGTCGACGTCCAGCAGGATGGCGTGGAAGCGGCGGCCCGGCTCCTTCGGGTCCAGACCGCCGGGGTCGGCGGCGAGCGCGAAGAAGTCCCCGTGCACCAGGCGGCAGCGGTCGTCCGAGGACAGCCGGGCCCCGAGGGGCACCAGGCCCCGCCGGTGCCAGTCGATGACTTCGGCGAGCGCGTCGATCACGGTCAGCGAGCGCACCCGGGGGTCGTCCAGGGCCGCCTCGGCGGTATACCCGAGCCCGAGTCCGCCGACCGCGACATCCAGTTCGGTGTCCTCCGGCAGCTTGGCCAGGGCGAGTTCGGCGAGCGCGATCTCACCGGTGGTGAAGAGGCTGGACATCAGGAACTCGTCACCGAGCTTGACCTCGTACACGTCGTCGCCCGACACCGGGTGACGGCGCCGACGCAGACTGATCTCGCCGATCGGTGTCGGCTGCCAGTCGATCTCCTCGAAGCGCAGGCTCATCCGTTCCCCTTTTGTCTGGCTCTTCGGTGTGCTGGTGTTGGGGCGGCGGCCCCGGTCAGGCGTCGATGATGACGGGGATGATCAGTGGCCTGCGGCGGTGGGTGCGGAAGGCCCAGTTGGCCACGGCGCGGGCGATGAGCTGTTCGAGCTGGTGGGCGTCGCCGACGCCTTCCTCGGCGGCGGTGGCCAGGGTCTTCTCGATGACGGGAACGACGGGCTCGAAGGTGGTGTCGTCGTGGACGAAGCCGCGGGCCAGGAAGTCGGGGGCCTCGGCGAGGGCGCCGGTGTCGGTGTCGACGATGGCCACGACCGTGATGACGCCCTCCTGGGCAAGGGTGACGCGGTCCTTGAGGGACGCTTCGGTTGCGCCGCCGACTTCCATTCCGTCCACGTAGACGTTGCCCGCGGGGACCTTGCCGGTGATGGCGGCGCGGCCGTCGACGAGGTCGACGACGACGCCGTCCTCGGCGATGACGACCCGGTCGGGGTCGACGCCGGTGCGGATGGCGAGGTCGGCGTTGGCCCGCAGGTGGCGGAACTCGCCGTGGACGGGCATGACGTTGCGGGGCCGGACGATGTTGTAGCAGTAGACGAGTTCCCCGGCGCTGGCGTGGCCGGAGACGTGCACCTTGGCGTTGCCCTTGTGGACGACGTTGGCGCCCCACCGGGTCAGGCCGTTGATCACCCGGTAGATGGCGTTCTCGTTGCCGGGGATGAGGGAGCTGGCGAGCAGGACGGTGTCGCCCTTGCCGATGCGGATCTGGTGGTCGCGGTTGGCCATCCGTGACAGTGCGGCCATCGGTTCGCCCTGGGAGCCGGTGCACACCAGGGTGATCTTGTGGTCGGGGAGCTTTTCCAGCTCCTTGGTGCTCACGACCAGGCCGGACGGGACCTTGAGATAGCCCAGGTCGCGGGCGATGCCCATGTTGCGGACCATGGAGCGGCCCACGAAGGCCACCTTGCGGCCGTGCGCGTGGGCGGCGTCCAGGACCTGCTGGATGCGGTGCACGTGGCTGGCGAAGCTGGAGACGATGACCCGGCGCGGGGCGGTGCGCATCACCTGCTCGATCGCGGGGTTCAGCTCGCGTTCGGAGGTGGTGAAGCCGGGGACCTCGGCGTTGGTGGAGTCGGTGAGGAACAGGTCCACGCCCTCCTCGCCGAGGCGGGCGAAGGCGCGCAGGTCGGTGATCCGGTCGTCCAGAGGGAACTGGTCCATCTTGAAGTCACCGGTGTGCAGCACCAGCCCGGCTCCGGTGCGCAGGGCCACCGCGAGACCGTCCGGGATGGAGTGGTTGACGGCCACGAACTCGCAGTCGAAGGGACCGAAGCCCCGCCGGTCGCCCTCCTTCACCCGTACCGTCCGCGGTCGGATGCCGTGCTCTTTGAGCTTGGCCTCGATGAAGGCGAGGGTGAGCTTGGAGCCGGCGACGGGGATGTCGGACCGCTCTCGCAGCAGATAGGGCACGCCGCCGATGTGGTCTTCGTGGCCGTGCGTGAGGACGACGGCGACGATGTCGTCGAGGCGGTCCCGGATCGAGGTGAAGTCCGGCAGGATCACGTCCACGCCGGGCTGGTTCTCCTCCGGGAACAACACCCCGCAGTCCACGATCAGCAGCTTGCCGGCATGCTCGAACACGGTCATGTTCCGGCCGATCTCGCCCAGGCCGCCCAGGGCGGTGACCCTCAGCCCTCCCTCGGGCAGTGGCGGGGCGGCTTTGAGTTCGGGGTGCGGATGGCTCATACCCTCACGTTACCGAAGAGTCTGCCGGGACGATCCACTGCCTGCCGGGTGATGTGAGGTGAGGGACGGCGCGAAGCCGGGGTGCGCCGGTCACGGTAGGCGCAGGGACAGTGAGCGGTGGAGGCGGTAGCGCCCGCCGTGGGTGAGGCGTACGCCGGGAGTTCCCGACATGATGTCGTGAGCCTTGTCGTGGTCGCCGGCCTCGGCGGCTTCCCGGTGCGCCTCGATGCTGGTCCACTCGGTGTGGAGGAGCACTCTGGTGCCGTCGGCGCTCAGCAGGAAGTGGGCCGAGATCGCCCCGGGATGCCCGCCGTCCTCGGGCTGAACGGCGATGAGGCTGTTGACGAGGTGGCGCTGGCGCTCGGGTCCGTCGACGTCGAAGGCCGCGGTGATCAGGCAGCCCGGGACGCGGGTCTCGTTTTCCTCGTTCAGGCTGTGGTGGAGGCGGTAGCGGGGCGGGCCGGCCAGTGGGGCCGCGTAGCCGCCGCCACGCAGGTATGTGTCGTGTGCCAGGGCGCTGTCCCACTGTGCGAGCGTCAGCAGGGTCTGGCCGTCCGTGCTCGCGAACCAGCTGACGGCGGCAAGGCCACGGGGCGGGGCCGTGCAGTCCAGAGCGTTGGCTTCGGCATCGGTGACGAGCTGCTGCCGGTCGGCGTCTCCGACGTACCGGGTGCCGATCACGGCCGTGCCGGTGCGGGCGAGGTCCGGGAAGCGGTCGGTGGTCAACGAGATCTCCCTGAAACGTGAGGGGCGGTCGGGTCCCGACGATGATGCGGCGGCGGGGGCCCGGCTGGGCAACTGCTTTACCGAGCCCCAAGGCAGACGCCGGGCACGTGGGCGGCGGCTCATGTCACACCACGACGCGTTCAGCTTCGGTGTACCGGTCCTCCGGCACGGTCTTCAGCGTCTCCACGGCCTCCGCGAGCGGCACCATCACTATGTCGGTGCCCCGTAGCGCGGTCATCCGCCCGAACTCGCCCCGGTGCACGGCCTCCACCGCGTGCCACCCGAACCGGGTGGCCAGCACCCGGTCGTAGGCGGTCGGCGTGCCACCGCGCTGCACATGCCCGAGGATCACGGGCCTGGCCTCCTTGCCGAGCCGCCCCTCCAGCTCGACCGACAGCTGACGGGCGATCCCGGCGAACCGCTCGTGCCCGTAGATGTCCTTGCCGCCCTCGTCGAACTCCATGGTCCCGGCCCGGGGCTTGGCCCCCTCCGCCGTCACGACGATCGCGAAGCGCTTGCCCGCCTCGAACCGCTCGCCGACCCGCCGGGTCAGCTCCTCTATGTCGAAGGGGCGCTCGGGTACGACGATGGCGTGGGCGCCGGCCGCCATGCCGGAGTGCAGCGCGATCCAGCCGGTGTGCCGGCCCATGACCTCGACCACCAGCACCCGCTGGTGGGACTCGGCGGTGGTCTTCAGCCGGTCCAGGGCCTCGGTCGCCACCCCCACGGCCGTGTCGAAGCCGAACGTGACGTCCGTGACCGCGATGTCGTTGTCGATCGTCTTCGGCACACCCACGACGGGCAGACCGCTGTCCGACATCAGCCGCGCGGCCTTGAGCGTGCCCTCGCCGCCGATCGGGATGATCGCGTCGAGGTCGAGCTCCTCGACATGGCCCCTGGCCCGCTCCACACCGTCCCGCAGATGGGAGGGCTGGACCCGGGAGGACCCGAGAATCGTGCCGCCGCGGGCGAGGATGCCACCCACCGCGTCGAGGTCGAGCTTGAGGTAGTCGCACTCCAGGAGGCCCTTCCAGCCGTCCCGGAAGCCGATGACCTCGTCGCCGTGGTCGACGACGGCGCGGTGCACGACGGACCGGATGACGGCGTTCAGGCCGGGGCAGTCGCCGCCGGACGTGAGGACACCCATGCGCATGACGGTGCTGACTCCAAGGGAGATGGATGTGCGGCATCAGGCCGGTTGCCCGCGGCCGAGGCGAGTGGCGGACAGCGCCACCCCGAAGGGGAGTGGGTGGCGCTGCCGTGAACGACGGCGGCGGTCAGGGTGGGTGAGGCCGTCGCGTCCACTCACTTGCAAACCTACCGTAACGAGAGGGTAGGTTTGTAGTCCGGCAAGGGCGCCGGGCGATAAGGCGAGGCGGTGAGGCCGTGACCGGAAGGCTGATGCAGATCGGTGAGGTGTCCGAGCGCACGGGGCTGTCGCTGCGGACGATCCGCCACTACGAGGACGTCGGTGTGGTGGCTCCCAGCGAGCGTAGTGCGGGTGGCTTCCGCCTTTACACCGAGGCCGAGGTGCGCCGACTGGCGCTGGTGCGGCGGATGCGGCCGCTGGGCTTCTGCCTGGAGGACGTGCGCGCCGTGCTGGAGCTGCTGGAACAGCTCCCCGGCGGAGCGCCGTTGCCGGCGAGTGATGAGCAGGCACACGAGGAACTGGTGGCACGGTTGCGCAAGTACTGGGTAGAGGCCGACGCGCGGTGCGAGGACCTGCGACGGCAACTGGCTGAGGCGGAGGACTTCGCCCGCTCCCTGCACGGCCATCTGGCTCGGCTCGTGGAAGCCGGGAGCGCGGCGGACACGGAGGCGGTGCGATGAGTGCGGGCAGTCAGTGGGCAGCCTCGGAGGCGGTCCGTCGGCGGACGTTCGCCGTGATCAGCCACCCCGACGCGGGCAAGTCCACCCTGACCGAGGCCCTCGCCCTGCACGCGCAAGCGATCACCGAGGCGGGCGCGGTGCACGGCAAGGCCGGGCGGCGCGGGGTGGCCTCGGACTGGATGGAGATGGAGAAGGCCCGTGGCATCTCGGTCACGTCCGCGGTGCTGCAGTTCGCCCATCGGGGATGCGTACTGAACCTGCTGGACACCCCCGGCCACGCGGACTTCTCCGAGGACACCTACCGCGTGCTGGCCGCGGTGGACTGCGCGGTGATGCTCATCGACGCCGCCAAGGGACTGGAGGAGCAGACCCGCAAGCTCTTCGACGTCTGCCGGCACCGCGGCATCCCGGTCATCACGTTCGTCAACAAGTGGGACCGGCCCGGCCGTGAAGCGCTGGAGCTGATGGACGAGATCGAGCGTGAGTTCCGCCTCAAGCCCACCCCGGTCACCTGGCCGGTCGGCGACGCCGGATACCTGCGCGGACTGATCGACGTACGGGATCCCGGGCGCATGCTGCGCTACACCCGCACCCCCGGCGGCGCCCACGAGGCCATAGAGGAGACCGTCCCGGCCGAACAGGCCGCCGCCGAGGACGGCGCGGACTGGGACAAGGCCGCCGAGGAACTGGAGTTGCTGGGTGCCGACGGTGCTGTCCACGATCAGGAGGGGTTCCTGGCGGGCCGGGCCACGCCGGTGTTCTTCGGTGCGGCGATCTCCAACGTCGGCGTACGGCTGCTGCTGGACGCGATCGTCGACCTCGCCCCGCAGCCCGGCCCGCGCGAGCTGGAGGGCGGCGGCGCCCGGCCCGTCGATGCGCCGTTCTCGGGGCTGGTGTTCAAGGTGCAGGCCAACATGGACCCCGCCCACCGGGACCGGATCGCCTTCATGCGCGTGTGCTCGGGCATCTTCGAGCGCGGCATGACCGTCACGCGCGCCGCCTCCGGCAAGCCGTTCGCCACCAAGTACGCGCACAGCGTCTTCGGCCAGGACCGTTCCATGGTCGACATCGCCTACCCCGGCGACGTGGTCGGCCTGGTCAACGCCACCGCCCTGCGGGTCGGCGACACCCTCTATGCCGACCAGGCGGCCGTCTTCCCGCCGATGCCCACCTTCGCGCCCGAGCATTTCGCCGTGGCCCGCCCGGTAGACCTCGGCCGGTCCAAGCAGTTCAGGCGCGGCATCGCGCAGCTGGACGAGGAGGGCGTGGTCCAGGTCCTGGTCTCCGACCTGCGCGGGGACCAGGCGCCGGTACTGGCCGCAGTCGGCCCGATGCAGTTCGACGTCGTCAGCGCCCGCATGGCCGGGGAGTTCTCCTCCCCGGTGAAGCTGGAGACGCTGCCCTACCGCCTGGCCCGCGCAACAGACACCGCCGGGGCGGAAGCCCTCAACCGCTCCCGGATCGTCAAGGGCGAAGCCCTCACCCGCATCCGGGACAAGGCGCAGCTCGCTCTCTTCCCCGACCGCTGGCAGGCGGGCTCCTTCGAGCGGGAGTTCCCCGACGCCCGCCTCGGCCACCTCATCGCCGCCCACGACTGAGGAGGCGCCTGTGTAATATCTCACGCGACGGGAGGGTGGTGGGTGCCTACCGCTGCGGTCGGGCCGGTGACCAGCGGCCTTCGAGCCCATGAACGGGGTGCGGATTGATTTTTCACCACCGCTCGGCAAAGGGAAGGTAAAACGCCTGCTACGGTGGCTGTCCGAGCCCCCGTAGGTGGCCTCCTGGTCGAGTAGACCGGGGCGTGTATGTCTGTCTGGCCTGTTGCCCGTCGGTCCGCCGTGCCTCTTTCGGCCGGGTCTCGCCTCCCCGCACTTCCCTCACGAGAAGGAAGAGTCTTGCCGCACGAACTGCAGAGCGCCGCCTCCAAACCGCCCGATCCGCAAGCGCTGAGGAGAGGAGGGGGCGGGCCGGTCAAGGAGCGGGACGCGTTCCTCGACAATGCGAAGTACCTGCTGATCGTCCTGGTCGCGGTGGCGCACTCCTGGGAGGCTGTGGAATGGACCCGGGCGACCAAGGCGCTGTACATGCTGGTCTACGCCTTCCATATGCCGGCGTTCATCGTCCTGTCCGGCTACCTCTCGCGCGGTTTCACCGGCTCGCCCCGTCAGCTCCGGCGTCTGGTGTCGACCATCGTGGTGCCCTACGTGGTTTTCGAGACGGCGTACTCGCTGTTCAAGCGGTATGTCGACGACGCTCCCGACCACGCGATCAGCCTTCTCGATCCCTGGTTCCTCACCTGGTTTCTCGCCGCGCTGCTCGTCTGGCGGCTCACCACCCCGCTGTGGCAGCGGCTGCGCCATCCGCTGGCGCTCGCGCTGGTCATCGCCGCCCTGGCCTCCACCTCGCCGGCGATCGGGGAGGACCTCAACCTCCAGCGGGTCCTGCAGTTCCTGCCCTACTTCGTTCTCGGCCTGTGTTTGAGGCCGGAGCATGTGGCACTCGTGCGGCGCCGTGAAGTCCGGTTGCTGGCCGTGCCGTTGTTCGTGGGCGCCCTCGGCGTGGCGTACTGGGCGGCCACCCGCATGCGGGTGGCCTGGTTCGCGCACGGCGACAGCGCGCAGGAGCTCGGAGAGCCCTGGTGGACCGGGCCGGTCATGACGGTCGTGACGTTCGTCTGCGCGCTGTTGCTGACAGCCGCGTTCCTGTCCTTGGTGCCTGGCCGGCGCATGTGGTTCACCGTGCTGGGTGCCGGCACGATCTGCGGCTACCTGCTGCACGGCTTCCTCATCAAGGGAGCCGAATATGTGGGCGTCTTCGAGACCCACCTCTGGCTGCACGACCCCGCGGGCAAGGTCGTCCTGTCGCTGGCCACCGCGGCAGCCGTCACCCTGATGTGTGCCCCGCCGGTCCGCCGTGCTCTCCGGCCGGTGACCGAGCCGGAGCTGTCGTGGGCCTTCCGCGCGGACCAGGCCCACGACCGCGGGACGCCGCCCGCGGCTCACTCCTCCGCTGCGGCGCATCGTGTGCGGGAGACCGTACGGTCCTGAACCCGCGAAGGCCGGGTGCGGCGTCGACCCACAGGCAAGACCTTCACGTCACGTGATATTTGTCGCTGCCTGCCGGGTCTCCGTTCGCAGCCGGCCTGTTCGGCTTGCGGTGATCGCTCCTTCCCGTGCGCCCGCACCTCTGGAGTGAAGGTGCGTCTGCGGTTGGAAGGTAAATCACGGGCAAACTCTGCTGGTAATCTGGGTGCTGCCGGTTGCGTTCAGGCTCTGACGGGGTGGCTGACTCATGCCTGTCGTGCCCGTGGCGATCCGCGGAGATGCCTGCCCGCCCCCTGTGTGTGGTGCCGTGCCGTGTCATCCGCCCGCGCCTTTCATTCTTTCTGTTACGAGAGGGTCGAGTTCATTGCGTGATGTGCAGGACACGGTCATACCCGATGTCACCGTGGTGGTCGGCGCGTACAACGCGATGCCCTATCTGACCCGGTGTGTGATGTCCGTGGTCGAACAGACCATCGGCCATGACCGCATCGAGTTGATCGCCGTAGACGACGGGTCCACGGACGGCACCGGTGCCGAACTGGACCGGCTGGCCGCCGAGTTCCCCGATGTACTGCGGGTGGTGCACCAGGCCAACTCCGGCGGCCCGTCGGCGCCGCGCAACGCGGGGTTGGAGCTGGCCCGCGGCCGGTACGTCTTCTTCCTGGACGCCGACGACTACCTCGGCCCCGAAGCCCTGGCGCGTATGGTCGCTATGGCCGAAGCTCAGGGTTCGGATGTGGTCCTCGGCAAGATGGTGGGTGTCGGCGGGCGCGGCGCACCTCGTTCCATGTTCAGGCGCAACCAGCCGAAGGCGGACCTGTTCGCCTCCCGCGTGTACTGGACCCTCAATCCGCTCAAGCTTTTCCGGCGGGACCTGATCGAGCGCCTCGGGCTGCGGTTCCGCACCGATCTGAGAGTCGGTGAGGACCAGCCGTTCGTGGCCATGGCCTACCTGCACGCCGATGTGATCTCGGTGGTGGCCGACTACGACTGCTACTACTGGGTCGAGCGCGACGACGGCGCCAACGTCACGCTCACCACCCCGGGTACCCAGCCCCGTCTGCGGTTCCTGTGGCTGATGTTCGACCTGCTGTCCCGAGAGGTGGAGCCCGGCCCCCGGCGTGACCTGCTAGTGCGGCGCCATCTGGAAGTCGACCTGAACGGCGCCCTGAACCATCTGGTGCGCGAGACCGACCCCGGCATTCGCGATGCGGCGCTCGACCAGACCAGACGGATGCTCGACGAGTGGTGCACCGAGGACATCGCCGAGCAACTGCCCGCGATGACGCGGCTGCGCTTTCACCTGGCCCGCTGCGGCATGTTCGACGAACTGCGCGAGGTCGTGGCGTTCGACCGCTCCGGACGGCGCGAGAAGGTCATCGTCGACAAGGGCCGGGCCTTCGGCGCCTACCCCCACTTCCGCGACCCCGAGCGGGGCATTCCGGACGCGTGCTACGACCTCACCCGCCAACTGCCCGTACGCCACCACCTGGCCACCGCGGCCCTCGTCGGCACTCGACTCCAGCTGACCGGTCACGCCTACATCCACCGCGTCGACACGCACGACAGCACCACCGAGGTCGTCCTGCGTGAGCGCGACAGCCGCGTCGAGCACCGCTTCCCGGCCGATCCTGCCGCCACCCCGGAGCTGACACGGACCGACGGGGAGGGCCTGTACGACTACGACCGGGCCGGCTTCAGCGCCCGTATCGACCTGGCCGAGGCCGCATCCGGCGGGTCACTGCCTCCGGGCCTGTGGGACGTGTCCCTGTGCGTGCGGACCCAGGGCATCGAGAAGGAGGTGCGCATCGGCAACCAGCGCTCCGACGACGTCGACGCCACGCCTCTGTCCTGCATCAACCGCACCGCCGAGGACGAGGCACAGGTCGTCACCGGGTACTTCACCAAGCCGCACGGCAACCTGACGCTCGACATCGGGCAGCGCAAACACTCGCTGCGCTCGCGGATGACGGTGCGAAAGGTCGCCTGGGCGCCGGACGCCCCCGCGACGCTCGTCGTCACCGGACATGCCGGCATCTCCGGCCTCGAGCCCGGCGAACTCGCTGTCCGGGCCGACCGCGACGGAGAGACCGTCACCCTCGCCGCCTTCCAGACCGTCACCCTCGCTGCCCCCGGCCCGTTCGAAGTGCGCCTCGCCGTCGCCGACGCTGCCCGAGTTCTCCGGGCGGGCATCTGGGAGCTCTCCCTGTTCCTGGACATCCCCGGCGCACCCGTGCGGGTTTCCCTGCCCCCTGCCCGCGGCCTGTCCCCGGCGCGGTTCTGGCGCCGTGGCCGGCCTTCCTATGCCAAGCCGCTCTCCGCCCCACACACCTTCCGCCTGCGCGTGGGGCGCCTGGATCCGGCCGCCGCGATCCGCCGACGGCTACGCCGGCCACGGCTCCGCACCTCGTCCTGACGCGAGAATACGGACCCGGGACAGCCACGGGTCGCAGGGGGCCGCGGACTTCCACGGCCCCTGTGCACGCGGGGCGATCCTCACGTCACCGTAGGCTTGTTCTCCCGGAAGGAGGACCGGAGACGATGGCGGCAGTGACAGCGTGCCCGGCGTGCGGGGAGAACGAGGAGCTGCGCGGCGAGCCGAGCGACGGTGACATCAAGGTCACCTGCCTGACGTGCGGAGCGCAATGGATGCGCGGCGGTCTGCGGTGCGCGAGCTGCGGAGGCCAGGACATCGTGCACCGGCCGCAGGCCATGACGCGGCACTCGCGCGGCACGCAGCTGTCCATCATCGGCTGGCGCGAACTCCCGCTGTGCCGCAGTTGCGACGCGGAGGCACTGCACAGCTCCATCTCCCAGAACATTCCTGTGCCCAGTGACTACGTGGCCGCCTGCCTCGGCGCCGCCCAGAGGCCGGCGGCCCCCGCCGCACCGCAGTCCCAGGAAGCGCCGTCACCGGCGCCTGCCGACTCACGGGAAGTGCCGCCGAACGCCCCCGCCCGGAAGGACACCGTGCCGAAGGCCCCCGAGCCGGGCGCCGCAGGGAAGGCGGCGGCGCCCCGCAGCCGGCCGCAGGCAGCCGGCCCGAAAGCCGCCCGGCCACCGTCCATGGTGCCCACGGTGCGACAGGCAATCGCCGCCTTCATGACCGAGGCGTCCAGTCAGGCCGACGCCACCGCGATGCTGCTGCTCGGCACACACCTCGGCTCCCACAACCGGCTGACCGTACTGGACGAGGACGGTGCGCCCGAGCGACTGGCCGACTGGTGCCTCGGCCACTGGAACGACGGCAGCGACCGGTCGCAGCGCGCCCTGGACACGGTCCGCCGCGCGGTGGACTTCTGGGGCGCCCGGGGCTGGCTCACTTCCGACCCGGCCGCTGGTCTGCGCTGAGCAGCGGCATGATTGCAACCTGCTCGGTGCCGCTCGTGTCGGCGGATGGTGCGTGAGAGGGGCTGGGGGCCACCCGCGGTGGACGGCGGTGCCGAGCGCCCACGTTCGTCGCGTGATCTTGCGCCACAGCCGAAAGCGTGCTCTTGACGCTGGGCTGCTCTGCGGCCTCGGACATGCGGCCGGGACACGCGGCCGGAAGACGGGGGCGGCGACCCCGGCCATACAGCATGGAGGACCTGCCGGGGTCGCCGTGCCGACCGGGGTGTCCATGCGCGGTCGGCACTCTCAACTCTACCCGTGCGTGAGGATGTCAGATGCACACTGTGCTTGAGTAAGCTACTTCACACTCAACGAACTCTCGCGTTAGGTTAGAGATACAGGCACGGCCTCCGACGCTGTCGGCGTCCTGCTCTGAGGGCAGGAGCGGGGCGGTACGGCCACCGTGGGGCGGTCCTGCGCCGCCGTCCGCGAGCCCACGTCCCGCTCCCCGACCGAAGTGGCCCCGGGAGTCTTCGCGGTGCGTGCCTCTGGCGCCGTTGCCGGCGTGTCGAACCGGTGAGCCCTGAGCAAGCAAGGAGCCTGCATGCTGTCCCGCCAGCCTTCCACCCGCGCGGAGGCCAGAGTCGACATCGAGGCGGAGTGCCTGGTGACGGCTGCCGCCCGGATCGTCGGGTCCCTGCCCGCTGCGCGGCCCGTACTCGGCGTTCTGCGTGGCTTCAGTCGCGCCGACCGCGACCGCGCCCGTAGTCTGCGCAACCGCCTCGCCGAGAGGGGTATCCACGCCGCTGACCTGAGTCTGGTGCCCGACGCGGGTGACCGCGAACCGGGGCGCGTGCCGGTCCCGCGCCCTCGTGCCGACGTCCTGCTGTACGCCGGTGGACCTCAGCCCGAGCACGCCATGAGGGCTGCCGCGCTGTGGCACCTGCCGCTGCTCATCGAGCGTCAGGAGGGAGAGGAGGGAGGGGAGTTGAACAGCCTCGGCGGACACCGCCGTGCGGTCCTGGGTGTGCACCTGTCCGGCGGCGCCTTCGACATCGCGGCGCGCGAATCGGTGATCGCCTCCCTGCAGCCGCAACCCGGCAGGGTGCGTCTCATCCTGGACAACGAGAAGATCACCGCACCCGGGGACCAGCCCCTGCGCGTCACCCTGACCGACAAGGACCTGCTCAGGGTCAGCGGCAACGCCTTCGGCTCCCGGCAGGTGCGGCGCCTGCGCTTCGAGCGGGCCTGGGGTGCCTACCGGCTGGACATCGACGGCACACCCGCCCACGACGTCCACGCCCCCCTGCGTATCGAAGCCCTGCCGGGCCGCCTCCACCTGCTCCACCCGTGAGAAGAAGCGGTGAGTGAGAAGACGCCGACGCCCCGGGAGCACAGAACGGGCGGGAACTTCGCTCCTGGGGCGTACGGCCGCGGGCCGGGCCGTACGGGGGGACGGCTTCGGGCCTGCGAGGCGGCGTGTCACCAGTCTCCACGGCGCCGCCCAACCGGCAGCATACTCTCACCTCGCGTCAAGGACGGGGAGTTTTGGCGCGCGCGTCCACCCCTTCTCCCACTCGGGGAACGACTGATCATCGTACGGCCCTTGCCAGTCAACCCTTCCCTTGCGTTAGAGTAGTGTTGCTCGCCGACCTAGTCGGTCTGCTTTCGAAAGCCGCTCCCGGGCCGTGTCCGCTGCGTTGCCTCGGCCACTGCTCGGGAGCGGTGCCAGAGCCGCCCGTTCGGGCTGCCCCGACCAGTGCAGCAGCGCCGCCGGAGAGCACACCGTGCTGACGCATTCACATCATGGGGAGAGCCATGGCCGAAGAGGTCACCCGCATCGAGATCGCCGACCACTTGGCCGGACTGTTCGCGAACGGCGGCGTGAGCAAGCACGACATGCTCATCGCCGCTGTAGACGCCCGCCCGGAAGTCCTCCAGATCCTCTCGGCGCTGCCCGACCGCCGCTACACGGAATTGCGCCAGGTCTGGGAGGACCTGCCGCGGGTTCCCGTCGGCGCCTGAGACGGCGGGGCGGTCGCATCATGGCCCTGTTCATGCTCCAGCTCGCCAGTGGCGAGGACGCCGTCATCGAGGCGGACGCCGCCGGGCGCACGGCTGGAGGGGAGATCGTGCTGGAACGCACCAACCAGCACGGACCCCCGGTCCGGTTGAAGACGTACCCGGACGAGGCGGTGACCGCGGTCTTCCGGCAGGCCCCGCTCGACGGCGGCGGCTACGGCTGGCTTCCCCAGCCCACGACCGGCACCTGGTGGTGCTACTGACCCCGTGTACGCCACGCCCTGCACGGCCGATGGGAGGGATCTGATGGGGATCTTTCTGCTGGAAATGGCCGACGGCAGCGAGATGATCCTCACCGCAGGCCGCGCCACCCGCACGGAGACCGGCGATGTGGCCTTCGAGTACGTCGACACCCGCGGGAACTGGTCCCGTTCCTGCACCGTCCACAGCGCCCAGGTGAAGACCGCCTACGCACGACGCGTCGGCGAGGACGGCGTGGCCCGCTGGGTACCACAACTGTCCACAGGCCGCTGGTGGGCGTACTGAACAGCGCCCGCCGCCTCATTTCCAAACCTCCGCCCCTGAGGGCCTCGAAGTGAGAACGGAAGGCCAACGGCTCCCGCACGGCACCGGGGCCCGCACTCGCCCTCGATTCCACCTCGTCGGCCGACCTGAAGCCCGCTCCCGCGTCCGCGGTGAAAGGCTCTGGCGCCGGAAGAGTTCACGGGGCCACACGCACATCCACGCACGCGGCCGGGCCGGTCGAAGGCGGCGCCGTCACCGTCCCTGGCGCCCACGGCCCGGCAGGCGATCGCCGCCATTCCCGGCCCAAACCTTGGGCAGGCCGATGCCACCGGTCGGCGGTGACCGTCCCCTTGTGGCGTCGGCGTCGTAGCGGTGCTGGAAGCCGACGCCGTCGCAGCCTGGAAGGCACGGGACCGAATGCCTCGTGCGACGGATCGTGAGCAGGGACAGGCCGGCCCACTCTCCCACCCGCTGCACGCCGCCAGTTTCGAACGTTTGGTTAGTTCTCGCGTGCGTGTCGGGCTCGTTAGGACCCCAGCGGGCAGTTCACCTGCATTTCACAAGCCGGAAGTCGCACCCTCCCCTCACGTCAGGGTAGAGTCATGGGAGAGGGCGTCCGGGCTGTGAAGGCGCAGTCGGGGCGGTACCTCCAGAGCGCGGGCCCGTCCGTCCAGGCCCCGTCAGCACCCAGACTTCCGGGCGAAGACGCCCGACCGGCAGCCGTAGTGGCTGCTGCCTCATCCGGCAGGGCCCCCACCGAGGCCGGGCCGCCGGGGACTCCTCCTTTGGGCGGAGTCGAGTACGACGCGCGTACGTCCAGACGGTGGACGTGTGCGCCCGAACAGAAACGGTTGCATGTCGTCACCGCTGTCCCAGACCTCCAAGCTCCGCGCCCGTTTTCAGAAGAACACGGGCAAGCCCGACTGGCTCGCCTCCACGAAGGTCTTCCGCACCGAGGTGCTCGCCGGCCTGGTCGTCGCCCTGGCGCTGATCCCCGAGGCCATCTCCTTCTCGATCATCGCGGGCGTCGACCCGGCCGTGGGTCTCTTCGCGTCGTTCACGATGGCCGTGGTCATCTCCGTCGTGGGCGGCCGCAAGGCGATGATCTCCGCCGCGACGGGCGCCATGGCCCTGGTCATCGCGCCGCTCAACCACGAGTACGGCCTCGGTTATCTCATCGCCGCCGTCATCCTGGGCGGCCTGATCCAGATCGTCCTCGGCGCACTCGGCGTGGCCAAGCTCATGCGCTTCGTACCCCGGTCGGTCATGGTCGGTTTCGTCAACGCACTCGCCGTCCTGATCTTCATGGCACAGGTGCCGGAGATGCGCGACGTCCCGTGGGCCGTCTACCCGCTCATCATCGGCGGCCTGGCGCTCATGGTGTTCTTCCCGAAGATCACCAAGGCGGTCCCGGCGCCGCTCGTCTCCATCGTCATCCTGACCGTCATCACGATCGCGGCCGGTATCGCGGTGCCGACGGTGGGCGACAAGGGTGACCTGCCCTCCTCCCTGCCGGTGCCGGGCATGCCGGACGTTCCGCTCACGCTGGACACCCTCACCACCATCGCCCCGTACGCCTTCGCGTTCGCGCTGGTCGGTCTGATGGAGTCGCTGATGACGGCCAAGCTGGTCGACGACATCACCGACACGCACTCCAACAAGACCCGTGAGTCCGTCGGCCAGGGCGTCGCCAACGTCATCACCGGGCTCTTCGGCGGGATGGGCGGCTGCGCGATGATCGGCCAGACAATGATCAACGTGAAGACGTCCGGGGCCCGCACCCGGCTGTCGACCTTCCTCTCCGGTGTCTTCCTGTTGCTGCTCGTGGTGGTGTTCGGACCCGTCGTCTCCGACATCCCGATGGCGGCCCTGGTCGCCGTCATGCTCCTGGTGGCCTTCGCGACGTTCGACTGGCACTCCGTCCAGCCGAAGACCCTCAGGCGCATGCCGGTCGGGGAGACCACCGTCATGGCCGTCACCGTCGCCGCGGTGGTCGCCACCCACAACCTCGCCATCGGCGTCGTGCTCGGCTGCCTCGTGGCCATGGTGATCTTCGCCAAGCGTGTCGCCCACCTCGCCGAGGTCTCCGGTGTCGTCGACCCCGACGGCAACCAGGTCGTCTACGCGGTCACCGGCGAGCTGTTCTTCGCCTCCTCCAACGACCTCGTCTACCAGTTCGACTACAAGGACGACCCGGACGACGTGGTCATAGACCTGACCGACGCCCACATCTGGGACGCCTCGTCCGTGGCGGCCCTGGACGCGATCGAGACCAAGTACGCCCAGCGGGGCAAGAAGGTCACCATCGTGGGCCTGAACAAGTCCAGCGCCGAGATGCACGACAAGCTGGCCGGCCAGCTCACCGCCGGCCACTGAGACCGGCCGCCCTTTCGCGCGGACCACGCAGTGCGCGAGGGGGCGGTCCGCTGCGCGCGGGCCGGACCCGGGACACATGCCCTGACCAGTTCCGGGCCCGGCCCGCGTGTATCCCACCTGGCGCCGGGGGCCGCCTGTCCCGGCCCCGCGACACCGATCGCTCACGCGGTCGCAGGACGCCGCGGCACACGTGGCTCTCGCCCGGACGACCGCTCGGCCGGTCCTCCGTACGTGGCGCACGGGACTCATTCGCTCGACTCGTTGCTTTCGACGATTCCAGGGACACCTCGCCCGGGGCATCGTTGACCATCCAGGAGGTTCGGATCATGACTGACGCAGCCACGCGGCTGGCGGAACTGGTGAGGCAGGCGGTGGGAAGGCCGCTGCCGCTGCGGTTGCGCGCCTGGGACGCCAGCGAGGCAGGCCCGGCCGACGGCCCCGTCCTCGTCGTCCGCGACCGCCGGGCCCTGCACCGCCTGGCGTGGAAGCCCGGCGAACTCGGCTGGGCCCGCGCCTGGGTGGCCGGCGAAGTCGACATCGACGGTGACCTCTACGAGGCGCTGGAGCGGATGTCCGGCCTGGTCTGGGACCGCGCAGAGAGCGGGCCGAAGCGGCACGCCGTCCTCAGCGCGCTCGCCGCACTGCGCGACCCGAAGAATGTACGGCTGGCAGCCGAGGCACTCGCGCTGGCCGGGCCCGCCCTGCCCCCGCCGCCACCGCGCGAGGAGGCGGGCTCCCGCCGCGGCCCGCTGCACAGCCTGCGCCGCGACCGCGACGCCATCAGCCACCACTACGACGTCGGCAACGACTTCTACTCCCTGGTCCTCGGTCCTTCCCTGGTCTACTCATGCGCCTACTGGGAGAGCCCGGAGGCGACCCTGGAAGATGCCCAGCGCGCCAAGCTCGACCTGATCTGCCGCAAACTCGGCCTGCGGCCCGGCCAGCGGCTCCTCGACGTGGGCTGCGGCTGGGGATCGATGGTGCTGCACGCCGTCGAGCACTACGGGGTCGAAGCGGTCGGAGTCACCATCTCCGAGGAACAGGCGGGCCTCGCCCGCAAACGCCTCGCCGAAGCCGGGTACACGGACCGGGCCGAGATCCGCGTCCAGGACTACCGCGAGATCGAGGACGGCCCCTACGACGCGATCTCCTCCATCGGGATGGCCGAGCACGTCGGATCCCCGCAGTTCCGCCTCTACGCCGAGACGCTCCATCAACTCCTCAAGCCCGGCGGGCGACTTCTCAACCACCAGATCTCACGCCGCCCGCTGAAGGACGAAAGCGCCTACGAGATCGACGAGTTCATCGACCGCTACGTCTTCCCCGACGGCGAACTCGCGCCCGTCGGCACCACCACGGCGCTGCTCGAAGACGCCGGCTTCGAGGTACGCGACGTGGAAGCCCTGCGCGAGCACTACGCGCTCACCCTGCGCGCCTGGGTGGCCAACCTGGAGCAGCACTGGCAACAGGCCGTACACCTCACCACGGCCGGACGCGCCCGGGTCTGGCGCCTGTACATGGCCGCCTCCGCCCTCGCCTTCGAGCACAACGGCATCGGCGTCAACCAGATCCTCGCCGTGCGGACCACCGCGGCCGGACACGCGAAGATGCCCCGAACCCGCGGCCAGTGGCTGTACGGCACCGCGATGGACTGATCACGGCCGGGCCCAACAGGTGACTCAGCGGCTGGGCGATCGACTGCCGCCCAGCCCGCTGCGCACGGAGCCGGTCGTCCGGCGGACGTGTGCCGCCCGGCAGACTCAACTCTACCCAAGCGTAAAGATGTGATCCTGTTTACCCGCTGTGGAGCCTGCTGCCCGTCAAGTAGACTCTCGCGCAAGGTAAGGGAAGGGCGGTCGGGGCGCCGCCGTTCGTTCCGCCTCGGGCCACAGAGGCGGAGCCACGGAGCTGTCGTCCTGAAGGGCCACCGGCCTACGCCTGCGAGACCGATCGCATGCCGGTCTCGCGGGTCCGCCCGTCCGTCGCGGCCGTTGTCGCATTCCCGACGTCGCCTCCCTGGCAGGGCCCTGCCCGCGGGTGTGCGAGGGGCGGGCGTCAGCCGCCTACGGCGCTGCCGGCGAGCGGGTCGAGCAGGCCCAGCCAGATCAGCACCAGCAGCACCGTGCCCAGGGCGACGCGGTAGATGACGAAGGGCAGGAAGCTGCGCGTGGAGATGAACTTCATGAACCAGGCGATGACGGCGTAGCCGACCAGGCCGCCGACGATCGTGGCGACCACCGTCGGGCCCCACGCCACGCGGCTGCCGTGCGCGCCGATCTCGCTCAACTCGTAGGCGCCGGAGGCCAGCACGGCGGGGATGGCGAGCAGGAACGAGTACCGCGCCGCGGCTGCGCGGTCGTACCTGAGGAACAGGCCGCCGGTGATCGTGGAACCGGAGCGGGACATGCCGGGGATCAGGGCCAGCGCCTGGCACAAGCCGTAGACCAGCCCGTCACGGACGGTCAGGTCCTCCAGTTGCTTGACCGGTGGGGCGGTACGGTGCGGCCCGACAGGATGCGAGGCCGCGAGCGCCGCGCGCGTGGCGTACCGGTCCGCGATGGCGAGAACGATGCCGAGGGTGATCAGGCTGAAGGCGACCAGCCTGAGATCGCGGAAGGGGCCGGCGATGTAGTCCTTCAGAGTCAGGCCGAGCACGCCGATGGGCAGGGATCCGACGATCACCAGCCAGCCGATCTTCGCGTCGAGGTCCTTGCGGGCCTCATCCTTCACCAGTGACCGGGCCCAGGCGGAGACGATCCGGGTGATGTCCTTGCGGAAGTAGATCAGTACCGCCGTCTCGGTTCCGAGCTGCGCCACTGCGGTGAACGCCGCCCCCGGGTCCGGCCAGCCGGCAGCCGTGGCGGCCAGCCGCAGGTGGGCGGAGGAGGAGATCGGCAAGAACTCGGTGAGCCCCTGGACAAGGCCCAGAACGATGGATTCGAACCAGGTCATGTGGAGTGGTGGGTCCTTGCAGTGAAGCCCCGGCGGGGCCAGGGGCGGGAGTGCGGCAACGTGACAAGTTCACACGTGGCTGCTCTCAGCCCTGCGCCACCGGCGCAGAGGCATGCGGCAGCCGCATGCCTCATGCGCCCGTGCGGGCGTCCGCTTGCAGGCGGCGGCGGAGCGTGGCGGCGAAGTCCTCGGCCATCTCCAGGCGGGCCCGCAGCGTCTCGCAGCGGGCGTCGGTCACCTTGCGATAGGAGTCCAGCCGCTCCCGCAGGCGCTCCAGTTCTTCACCGGCTGGCGGGTCGTCCGTGGCGGCGAGGCGGTCGGTGATGTCCAGCAGGTCGCGCATCTCCTCCAGGGAGAAGTCCAGCGGCTTCATGCGGCGGATCACCATCAGGCGCTGGACGTCGGACTCCGTGTACAGCCGGAAGCCGCCCTTGCTGCGGGCCGAGGGGATCACCAGGCCCACTTCCTCGTAGTGGCGGATGGTGCGCAGCGACAAACCGGTCCGCTCGGCCACCTCGCCGATCTGCATCTGCCGCTCGCTCATCGCCGAGCCTCTCCCTTTGTCATCCGTCCCAGGTTTCAGAACCGTGAAGTGAGCCAGTCTACGTGACATCAATCACAAGGTTTTGGCGGGGGTTTACCTGCTTTTCACAAGTCGCCGTTCGCACCCTCTCGTCACGTCAGGGTAGAGTGTCGATGTGTTCGCCTCCGCCGTCCAGTCCACGGTAGAGGCGATCCTGCCGTAGAGCGGGCCCGATCGGGCCCTGGACGGCCTCGAAGACTTCCGGGTAATGATGCCCGACCGGCAACCAGAGGTTGCCGTTTTGTCCGGTACTCGGCTCTCCTGGCGCGGAGCCCGGCTGCCGGAGATTCCCCATACTTTGCGGAATCAGTACGACGCTGTGCGTCCGACGGCATGGATGCACACCTGAAACAGAAACGGTTGCATGTCCTCACCGCTGTCCGCAGCCCCGAAGCTCCGCCTGTCCAAGCCCGACTGGCTCGACTCCCCGAAGGTCTTCCGTACCGAGGTGCTGGCCGGTCTGGTCGTCGCCCTGGCCCTGATCCCCGAGGCGATCTCCTTCTCGATCATCGCCGGGGTCGACCCGGCGGTCGGTTTGTTCGCGTCCTTCACCATGGCGGTCGTCATCTCGGTCGTGGGCGGACGCAAGGCGATGATCTCCGCCGCGACCGGCGCGATGGCTCTGGTCATCGCCCCGCTCAACCACGATTACGGTCTTGGCTACCTGATCGCGGCCGTCATCCTCGGCGGCGTCTTCCAGGTGATCCTGGGCGCGCTCGGTGTGGCCAAGCTCATGCGGTTCGTGCCGCGCAGCGTCATGGTCGGTTTCGTCAACGCCCTGGCCATCCTGATCTTCATGGCGCAGGTGCCGGAGATGCACGACGTGCCCTGGGCCGTCTACCCGCTCCTCGCCGCCGGCCTGGCGCTCATGGTGTTCTTCCCGAAGGTCACCAAGGTGATCCCGGCGCCGCTGGTCTCCATCGTCGTCCTGACGGTGATCACCGTGGCGGCCGCGATCGCGGTGCCGACCGTCGGTGACAAGGGCGCCCTGCCGTCCTCGCTGCCGGTGCCGGGCCTGCCGGACGTGCCCTTCACGATGGACACGCTGACCACCATCGCCCCGTACGCGTTCGCGTTCGCGCTGGTGGGGCTGATGGAGTCGCTGATGACGGCCAAGCTGGTCGACGACATCACCGACACCCACTCGGGCAAGACGCGTGAGTCGATCGGCCAGGGTGTCGCCAACATCGTCACCGGCTTCTTCGGCGGCATGGGCGGCTGTGCCATGATCGGCCAGACGATGATCAACGTGAAGGTGTCGGGCGCCCGTACCCGCCTGTCGACCTTCCTGGCCGGCTCCTTCCTGATGGTGCTGTGCATCGTCTTCGGCCCGGTCGTCTCCGACATCCCGATGGCCGCCCTGGTCGCGGTGATGATCATGGTGTCGTTCGCGACCTTCGACTGGCACTCCGTCGCCCCGAAGACCGTCAGGCGGATGCCGCTCGGCGAGATGACCGTCATGGTGGTCACCGTCGCCTGCGTGGTCGCCACCCACAACCTCGCCATCGGCGTGGTGGTGGGCTGCATCACCGCGATGGTCATCTTCGCCAAGCGCGTCGCGCACATGGTCAACGTCTCCGGCGTCGTCGACCCCGACGGCAACCAGGTCGTCTACGCGGTCACCGGCGAGCTGTTCTTCGCCTCCTCCAACGACCTCGTCTACCAGTTCAACTACAAGGACGACCCGGACGACGTGGTCATCGACCTCTCCGACGCCCACATCTGGGACGCTTCCACCGTCGCCGCCCTGGACGCCATCGAGACCAAGTACGCCCAGCGCGGCAAGAAGGTCACCATCGTCGGCCTGAACAAGTCCAGCGCCGACATGCACGGTCGCCTCGCCGGCCAGCTGACCAGCCACTGACCGGACCGGCCGCCCTTCCCCGACCACGGACGTAGCGGGGGAGGGCGGCCTTTCCGTGCGCGGGCCGGACTCGGGAGAATGCCCTGACGACCCGGAGCCCAGTCCAAGTCCGCGCATCCGGTCCGCGCATCCGGTGCCGCTCCTCGGGGACGAGGAAGCGGCCGGGAGGAGGAACCCTGAGCCGCACCGCCAAGCTCTTCCGCATGCGGGCCGACTCCGTCGCGACGCCCGCCGGCCGCTTGCCCGGCGGGCGTTTTGACGGCTGGCGCATCGTCGCCTACAGCGCTCTCGCGATGGCGATGACCGCGCCCGGCCAGACGACCGGTGTCTCGGTCTTCATCGACCCGCTCATCGCCGACCTCGGTGTCAGCCGCACCCAGGTCTCCACCGCCTACCTGACCGGCACTCTGGTCGGGGCATGCGCGATGCCCTTGGTCGGGCGGATGATCGACCGCTACGGCCCGCGCCGGGTGATCGCCGTCGTCGCGGCCGTCTTCGGCGCGATCCTCATCTCCCTGTCCTTCGTCACCGGGCTCGTGGGCCTGACAGCCGGGTTCGTCGGCATCCGTATGGCGGGCCAGGGCGCGTTGTCGCTGGTGGCCACGACCACGGTGGCGTACTGGTTCGACAGGCGCCGCGGCCTGGCTCTCGGCGTCACCGGTGCTGTCGGCACCGCGGGGATCTCCCTCGCCCCCATACTGATCGAACGTCTGGTCGCCGAGTACGGCTGGCGCCAGGCATGGGCCATTGAAGGAGTCGCGGTGTGGGCCGTGGTCCTCCCGCTCGCCCTGGTCGGCATCCGTAACCGGCCCGCGGACGTCGGCCAGCACGTCGACGGCATCGCCCCGGAGGCGGACACCGACCCGGATGCCCCGCTGACCGGCTGGCCGCTGCGCAAGGCCCTGCGCACGAGCATCTTCTGGGCCGTGGTCGCCTGCCTGGCCGCCAGCAGCATGCTGACCACCGGCCTGAACTTCCACCAGATCGCCCTGCTCGGCGACCGCGGTCTGACGCCGGCCGAGGCCGCCGCCAATTTCCTGCCCCAGACCGCCGCCGCCCTGCTCGCCACCCTCGCCGTCGGCGCCCTCATCGACCGCCTCCCGCCCAAGGCCGTACTGACCGCGGCGATGGCGATCCTGGCCTGCGGCGTGCTCTCAGCCCGCCTGGTCTCACCCGGCTGGACGGCCATCGGCTACGGCATCCTCCTCGGCGCCTCGGGCGGTCTGCTGCGGGTCGTCGAATCGGCCACCCTGCCCCGCTACTTCGGCAGCGCCCACCTCGGTGCCATCCGCGGCAGCGCCCACACCGTGGTCATCGCCGCCAGCGCCTTCGGCCCGCTCGCCGTCTCCCTGGGCCACGACATCACGGGCCACTACGGCCCCGCACTCGTCGTCCTCGCCGCACTTCCCGCCGTCGCCGCGCTTGCCGTACTCCTCGCCCGCACGCCCGCGGCCGAGGAGTGACCCAGTCGGCCCCGGTCGTTCAGCTCGCGATCGCCGGGGAATCCCCCGACGCGGTGTACCCGGAGGCGGTGGCGGCCACCGAACACGCCTTCCGCATGCTGGAGCAGGGCCTCGGCGATCTGCTGCGCCGCCCCGAAACGAGCGTCACGCCCGTCGGCGCCGACTGACAGCAGGGCGCCTCAGCCGGTGGGTTGCCTACAGCTCTTGGCGCCATGCCGTCACCGTTTCGACGGCTTTCCGGGCGTGTTGGGCCTTGAGTCGTATCCAGTACGTGCGACCGGCCAGCACCAGCCGCACGAAACCGGTCGGCGCGTACCAGGGCGCCGTCGCACGGACACGCGGCAGTACCTCGCTGTCGATCTCCACGCCGCAACTCGTCAGAAGCGTCAGCCGGGCCCCGCGGATCCGGAGCCTGCCGGCCCGCGTGCGCATGCGCCACCAGCCCCTGCGGACAGCGACCCCATCCGCCTCGAACTCCCGCCCGGTCAAGGGGCCGCCCTCCTTCGCTTGTATCTCACGCAGTGGCCTGCTTCCCGGGGCGCGCGAAGGTGCGACACCCGGAACAACTCTACCCTCGCAAGAGGGTTTCGATTGCTGCGGTCTTTCCGCATGCCGACCTCGCCGGCAGCGTCGGGGGGAGCGGTGACAGTACCCATCCCGGGCGAGCGATGTTTTGAATGCGCGGGCTTGGCGTGAGAGCCGTCGGCGACCGCTCGGTGCACACGTCTACTCTACTCTAACGTGACAGTAGATCCGAAGCGGACACCTGAACTGGAGATGGCCTTGACGGACGTGCAGACGCGCGACGAAGAACGAGAGCGTCAGTATCTGGCGGAGACGGTGCGTCTGCTGAGGCGGGAACTGGAACGGCTCGGCGCCTCCATCGACCGGACCGCCAGGACCATCCAGGAGCACAAGGAGTTCATGTGGGAGAACTGGCGCGACATGGACTTCGCCGAGAAGGCCGCCATGCGCACCGAGGTCAACACCTCCGTCGGCGTGGGCGACAGCGCCGTGATGGTGCGCCGGCATATCGAGCGTCTTCTGGAGTCGCCCTATTTCGGGCGGGTCGACTTCTGCAGGGCGGACGACGGGGAGGGAAAGGGCCACTACATCGGCGTCCATGACTTCTCGGACCCGGAGACCCAGGAAATCCTGGTCCACGACTGGCGGGCCCCGGTCTCCAGCCTCTACTACGACTTCGAGTTGGGCGAGGCGCACTTCGAGGCCCCGACGGGGACCGTCCACGGAACGATCACGGGCAAGCGCCAGTACAAGGTCGCGGGCGATCGCCTTGAGTACATGTTCGACAGCGCGCTGACCATCGGCGACGAGGTGCTGCAGCGGGAGCTGAGCCAGTCCGCCGACGACAAGATGAAGAACATCGTCGCGACGATCCAGCGCGAGCAGAACGAGGTGATCCGCAACGAGACGGCGAAGGTGCTGATCCTGCAGGGCGTGGCGGGCTCTGGGAAGACATCGATCGCCCTGCACCGGGTGGCGTTCCTGCTCTACCGCTTCAAGGACTCCCTGTCGTCCGACAACGTCATGATCCTTTCTCCCAACAAGGTCTTCGGCGACTACATCGCAGGCGTCCTCCCCGAGCTGGGTGAGGAGCAGATCGCGGAGATCGACTTCGAGAAGATCGCCGACCGGTTCCTCGTCAAGGTGACGGAGTACGAGACCTTCAGCGAGCAGGTGGTCAAGCTGCTCGACGGTGCGGACGACGCGGCGGCCGAGCGGATGCGCTTCAAGGCGAGGCCGGAGTTCGTCACCCGGCTCGACGAGTGGCTCGCCGCGTGCGGGGACGAGGAATTCACCCCGCGGCAGATCGAGCAGAAGAACAAGCGGCTCTCCGAGGAATGGGTCGCCGACGCCTTCGCCGCCTCCCGCGGCATGCCCGTCTTCACCCGGCTCGACCTCCTCGCCGAGAGCGCCGCGAACACGCTGCGCCAGCAGGTGCAGGACAAGGGCGGCAAGTGGTCGGCGGCGGACAACAACGGCATCCGCAAGCAGGTGCGCGCCATGTTCCCGCACAAGGACGCGTTCGCCCTGTACAAGGCGTTCTACCAAGCTCCTGAGCGCAAGGGCCTGTTCAAGCCGCTCGGCCGGAAAAAGATCGAGTACGCGGACGTCTTCCCGCTGGTCTACACCATGATCAGGACATCCCGGCAGGAAGGCTACGGCCGCATCCGGCACCTCCTGGTGGACGAGATGCAGGACTACGCGCCCGTCCAGTACGCCGTGCTACGCGCGCTGTTCTCCTGCAAGATGACGATCCTCGGGGACGCCAACCAGAAGGTGAACCCGTTCAGCTCCTCGTCGCTGCCGGTGATCCGCGACATCTTCCCCGAGGCGGACTGCCTGGAGCTGCGCAGGAGCTACCGCTCCACGACCGAGATCACGGATTTCGCCCAGCACATCTCACGCAACGACAAGCTCGTCCCGGTCGAGCGGCACGGGCTGCCCCCACAGGTCCTCGCCGCCGCGGACCACACAGCGCAGGAGACGGAGATCCTGGCACTGATCGAGCGGCACCGGCGAAGCGAGTACCGCTCCCTCGGCATCATCTGCAAGACCGTCGCGCAGGCGAAGCAGTGGTACCGGACCCTGTCGGCGGCGGGCGTCGACCTGACCTTCCTCGACTACGACAGCACGGAGTTCAGCGCCGGCACCGTGATCACCTCGGCGCACATCGCCAAGGGGCTGGAGTTCGACGCCGTGATCGTCCCGGACGTGGACGACAGCAACTACGCCAACGAGATGGACCGGTGCATGCTCTACATCGCCTGCACCAGGGCCATGCACGAGCTCCACCTGACCCACGCCGGGCCGATCTCGCGCTTCCTGGAGTTCACCAAGGAGCCCGGGAGCCGTCTCGGTATCGTCGAGGCGGAGACGGCGGAGACGGCGGAGATCGACGATCGTGTGACGGACGCACTGGTGAGCTGATGCGCGACCGGTCCCCCGATCTAGACGAAAGAGAATCCCGGACCTCTGATCTGGGGGCTTCGCATGAGCACATAGAGTTGGGCTCAGCGGCGGCCGAACAACTCGGGCCGGAGGTGACTCGGAGCGGCCCCCGCAACGCGGGCCTGTTCGGGGTGGACGCCGCCGAGGCGATAGAGCGGGCCGACTTCGGGGAGAGATTCCGCGAGGAGATGCCGGTCATCCGGGTGCGCGAAGGCCATGAAGTACGCCTGGGCCAGCATGCGCTTGTTGACCTCCTCCGCCACTTCGTGGCCCTCTTCCCGAGTTATCCGGAGGTGCGAGGGCCCGGCAGCGGCAGGGTGGCTGAAGACCAGCAGGGTGCGCCGGCCCACAGGCAGGACGATCTCATCGACTCTGGCCAGCCCTCGGTTCCGGGTGCTCTGGACCTGGATGAGGGTCCTGGTCTGCCGGATCTCTCGCTGTCCCCGGCGTCGGCGGCTGCGGGTCCGCTGGCGCGCCTGCGCAATTACGGGATCAGGCGTGTCCTCCTGGTCGTCGAAGGTGACGACCGGCTCGTCACAGGTGATCAGCGCACCGTTGGTCAACTCGACAACGATCAGCGGCCTGTGGAGCAGATGGTTGGAGAGAGGCTCGGCCAGCTCGCCCAGAAGACTCACGTGCTCGTTGGGGTGGCTGGTGACCTCAAGGGTTCTGAAGTCGCGGAGCATCTCCCGGTACGTGGCGGCCTCCCGGCGTCCGGCGCCGACGGGGTCGTTCAGCTGCATGACGCGGACGTAGAAGTCCGACATGAGCTCGATCTCTCGACGCTTGCGGAGTCCGCGGACGTACTGGAAGGCCGTGAAGACACAGAGGTCCGTCTTGTCCTCGGGCCTGATCGGGCGTCCCCAGGTCACGGCCGAGGTCACGCGGCGGAGGGCGCTCGCCGCCCTGTCCTCGATCTTCTGCAGTACCTGTTCCATACGTCCGTCCGGATCACCGTGGAGGTCCTGGAAGGTGTAGAAGTCGCGGATGGCAAGGTCGCTTTCCTTGCGTAGCCCGGGCATGGGGGACCTGCGGTCCCGGACCCAGAGCTGGTTCTGGGAGTTGGCGAACCGGCGGAGATAGAAGGCGGGCACTATGTGGTGCCGTGCTCCGACCTGGTGGGTCGGATCAGCGTTCTCCAGGTCCCACTCGTCCATGCCGTGAGCCTCGCACGAGGCACTGACATTCCGCGGAAGAGCCAGGTAGGGCGGCCACATTGGCCGCGGTAGCAGGGCGTGGTGTGCCGTGGAAGACCTGACTCGTATGCCAGGCGCGGTGGTCGGCCGCGACAGGGCATACGCCCGGCTGCGGGCCGATGAGCGGACGGCCCGCAAGCGCGATGATCTGCTCGCGGGCAGCGGGGCTGTGGCCGACGAAGCGCTGGGAGACCAGGATGCGGTGGCCGTCGTCGAGCCCGAGGACTCCCTTGTCGAAGAGCTTGTGGTGCAGCGAGCACAGGCACAGCCCGTTGTCGACGTCGTCCGATCCTCCGAATGCCCACCAGCGCACATGGGCGGCTTCCAGCCCGACTGGAACGGTGCCGATCCTGCCGTCATAGCCGCAGAACGCGCACCGGTATTCGTAGGCGGTCAGCACGAGCTCGCGCATCCGTCGGTCCCCGCTGCCTGCGCACGGTCGCGAGGTGCTTGGTCTCCGTCGGCTCCAGTTCCAGGCCGACGGCTTCGCACAAGTCACTGTGGAGGGAGGGCAGGAAGTGGAGATCGAGCAGTAATCGCACTATCCGCCCCAACAGTTCCGGCTCTCGTCGTAGCGCGGTTCTGAGTTCCGGTGCGAGCCGGCCGGTGGCACCTGTCTCCCGGAGATCTCGTACCCCGCTCCCGGGACTGCCGTGCCCGCTGTCGGTACGCACCTCCCACACGCCGTCGCTGACCAGGTGGTGGAACGGGTAGGCGGGTCGGCGGCCCGTACTCGATCAGCAGACGCTGCAGGTCCTCCTCCACCGCGCTGTACCCCAGCTCGCTGTCGGGGTCTTGCTGGAACCGGCCGAGGGCGTGCAGGAGCAGCAGCGGCTTGTGCGGAGCGCGTGTCCCGCTCCTGCTCCATTGCCTGAGCTTCGCAATGCGCTCCAGCCAGTCCATGGCCGGTGATCGTAGTAGGACCACCGGCAACGGAGGTGGCCGCGGTGGCGCCGACTCCGTCTCGTCATCCTGTGACAGCACCCACCAGCGCCCGGTCTGGGTCCGCCAATCACCAACATCCCGGCCCGCCCCTGGCTGCGGGTCCTGCTGACTGTGCGGTTCCGCGTACGCCGAGCGAACATCTGCCCACCAGCCGCCGACGGTACGGCGAATGCGCCCGGAGCGCGCGCCCCCGCTCCATACGGTGTGCGCACGCGCGGGCGACGTACGAGGAAGCGGGGGCGAACTCGTGGACTGGCTGAACGCTGAGAATGCGATAGCGGTGGGCACGGCGGTGCTGGGTCTTGTGGCCTCTGTCGCCGTCGTCTGGTACGAGCGCCGGATTCCGCGCCGCAAAGGCATCGGCTTCCGCGTCCAGATGGACACGCCCATCGGCAGCCAGGCCCGCAACGGCAGACGGGCCAACGTGCGGCTCGGTCTGTTCAACGACTTCTCCGACCTGTCCGACGCCACCCTCGTGCTGCTACGGATCGAGAACGACGGTGTCCAGAGCATCGCCAGCGACGACTACACGAGCCGTGAGCACCACGGTCTCACCGCGGTCTTCACCGGGCGGGCGATCCGCGGAATAGCGGTTACCCAGCCCGCCAACGCCGCCCACCTGATGGGGCACTTCACTGCGTCCGCGGGACTGCGTTACGACGGCGACACCCTGTATCTGCCGAAGGTCCCGCTCAACAAGGGTCAGCATTTCAAAGTGCTGGCTCTCATGACCGGTGGGGCGGTCGGCGACGAAGTCGAGGTGATCGGCGGTATCCGTGACGGCGAGGTGAAGCGCAACCAGAGCACGACCGTCGACGACAAGCCGCCCCTCTTCAGTCGGCCGGCCCGCCTGATCACGGTTCTGTCCACCGTGTGCATCATCACGCTCGCTTCCATCATCGTCATGGGCAACGACGTACCGCTGCCCATCGGCTGCGCCAGAGGAACCTTGACCGTCACCGGATCCACCGCCTTCGCCCCGGCGGCGGAGAAACTGGCAGAGGGCTATGAAAAAGCCTGCCCGGGCTCGGACATAGCGGTGGACGACCACGGCAGCACTGCCGGGATCCGGGCGCTGGACGCGGCCGGTGCCAAAGCGGCCTCATCGGGAGATTCCCCGCCCGTGATCGCCTTCTCCGACGGCCCCAAGCCGAACGGCTACCCGGAGCTTCGCGAGAATCCCGTCGCGGTGTCCGTCTTCACCCTGGTGGTGAACGACCGGGTCACGGTGCAGGATCTGAGCCTGGCCGAGGTGCGGAAGATTTACCGGGGCGAGATCCGCAACTGGAAGGATGTGGGCGGTCCGGACCTGCCGATCCTCCTGGTCAGCCGCGATGCCAACTCCGGCACGCGTGAGGTCTTTCAACGCCGGGTCCTGGAGAGCAACGAGCCCGCCAACTCCTCACGGGACTGCCGGACCAAGGACGACCTCGACGCCACGGTCATCCGCTGTGAACTCGACAGCACGGCACAGGTGCTGAGCACGGTGGCCAGGCTGCCCGGCGCGATCGGTTACAGCGAACCGCGGTCGGCCTCCGACACGAAGGGCCTGCACTCGTTGCACATCGACGGGCAGACCGCGTCCATCGAGAGCATCGGTACCAGCCGCTACCCCTACCGGGAGATTGAGTACGCCTATACCTACGGCCGCCCGCCCGCCGACTCACTCGCCGCGAGCTTCGTCAACTACGTGACCCGTGGCGCCGGGCAGGACGTCGTGCGCGATCAGGGGCACTTCCCGTGTCTCAGCCCGGAGGGCCTGCGGCTCTGCGGCGGACAGTGATCACCCGCGGTCACCACCAAGCGCTGGGAGGTGGGAGCGGTTTTTGGATGCACTCCGCGGGAGCAAGGGCGGGATATGGCTCTGCTCGGGCAGTCTGCGACTGCCCGAGCAGGCGGATGAGCGCAGGACGGCGGCCTATCGGCGCCGCTCCTTCCAGACGGTCACGACCGACGGCCGCGGAATGCTGCCCGGCCCGTCAGGCCACAGCGACCCCGGCTTCTCGGCGGTCGCACCGTCCGTCTCGCCCGGGTGCTGCGGCGCCACCAGGATGCGGTCCTCGGTGATGATCGGGCCGCAGCACTCGGCGCCCTTCGGCACGGTCAGGAACTGCTTCACGTGACCGCGCTCGGAGCCCTTGACGGGGACGGCGAAGAGGCCGTCGTTGGAGCCGAGGGCGTTGCCGTCGGTGGCGATCCACAGGTTGCCGTGGGGGTCGAAGGCGACGTTGTCGGGGCAGGAGATCGGGCTGACCTTGTCCTTGTCGAACCCGGCGAAGTACGTCGACGGGTCGTCGGGGTCGCCGCAGACCAGCATCAGGCGCCAGGCGAAGGACTTCGAGGAGGCGTCGCCACGCTTCTCCGCCAGTTCGAGGATGTGGCCGTGCTTGTTGCCGGTGCGCGGGTTGGCCTCGTCCGGGCCGGCCTTGCCGGCGGCGCCGCGGTCCTTGTTGTTGGTGAGGGCGACGTAGACCCGGCCGCTGTACGGGTGGGGCTCGACGTCCTCGGGCCGGTCCATCTTCGTGGCCCCTACCTTGTCGCCGGCCAGGCGCGTGAAGACGTACACCTCCTCCGCACTCATCCCGGGCACGTGCGAAACCGAGCCCGACGCGAGCGGGATCCACTCGCCCGTGCCGTCGAACTCGCCGTCGGCGGGCAGCTTTCCGGTGCCGTCGATCTCGGCGGCCGGGCTGTCACCGGTGAACTTGGCGACATACAGGGTGCCTTCGTCGAGCAGGCGCATGTTGTGCTCGCGGGCGGCGCGGCTGTGGCCCTTCTTGTAGGCGTGCTTGGAGACGTACTTGTAGAGGTAGTCGAAGCGTTCGTCGTCGCCCATGTAGAGCGCGACGCGGCCGTCGGCGGTCAGGCGGGGTTCGGCGGCCTCGTGCTTGAAGCGGCCGAGAGCGGTGCGCTTGCGTGGAGTGGAGGTGGGGTCGTACGGGTCGATCTCGACGACCCAGCCGTGCCGGTTGGGCTCGTTGGGCTCCTTGGCGATGTCGAAGCGGTCGTCGAAGAGCTCCCACTTGCGCTCGCTGGCCCCGGTGGGCAGGCCGTAGCGCGCCAGGCGGGCCTTCTCCGTCGGCTCGGTGACCGCGGCGGCGTTGGCGAAGTACTGGTTGAAGTTCTCCTCGCCGGACAGCACGGTGCCCCACGGGGTGATGCCGCCACCGCAGTTGTTCAGGGTGCCCAGCACCTTCCGGCCTGTCGGGTCGGCGCTGGTCTTGAGCAGGGCGCTGCCGGCGGCCGGGCCCGAGAAGGCGAAGGGGGTAGTGGCGGTGATCCGGCGGTTGAGGATGTCACCGACGACCGGCCACAGGCGGCCCGAGCGGTGGTCCTCGCGTACGACGAGGACGGTCAGGCCGTGCGCGGCCCAGGCGATCTCCACCTGCTCGCGGGTCGGGTTGGCCGGGTCGTAGCCGAAGTGCATGATCTGTTCGCTGGTGTACTCGTGGTTCACCACGAGCACCTTCTGCCCCGCCGGTGCGGTATGTCGAGCAGCGCCATGTAGTCGGCGTTGTATCCGAACTGCCGCGCCTGAGCCTTGGCGCTCTGCTTGCGGGCGTCGAAGCGGGGGGCGCCGGGCAGGACCGGGTCGCCCCAGCGGATGACGACCTGCTGGCTGTAGCCCTCGGGCACGACAAGGGCGTCGGCCGTGTTCGGTGACACGGGGGTGAAGCCCAGCCCGCGCGGCGGACGGCCCTCAGACGCCTGCTCCGGGGAAGCCGCTGCCGACGCCGCTACCCCGGTGGCACCGGCGGCCAGGGCGATCACGGCCGCCCCCTTGAGGGCGCCTCTGCGGGAGAGCGCGTGCTGTATGACGTCGCCGATGTACGGGTTGAGCGTGCGATTGGGCGCGTCGTGGGAGCAGGCGTCACCGCACCGGAAGCGGCAGGTCAGCGCGGAGCGCGCGGTGTTGGAGTGGGCGGGCAGCAGGGGAAGGTCGGGCACAGTTCCTCCACGCATTTCGGAGACGAACGCGATGCCACCGGTGTATAGGTGGATGTCGATCCATGACGCTAGGCGTGGTCCGTGCGCGCCGAAGCGGCTGAACGGTGAATTCCGCTCGAACTCTGTCCCTTTGGGGCGCCTCGACGGCCCCTGAAAGTCCTTGGGCGGCTCTGGGGTGTCGACGTCCGACCTTCCTCTTTGCCGTCGCTTTGAACAAGATCAATCTATATAGATGGGAAGCTATAGTTCATGTGACGGGGGCCTCTCGTACACCGTGTGTTCATATAGTCACACTTCGATCCAAGGTGTCAGAACGGAGCGCCCAGCGCGCCGGTCCACCGCCGGAGCACCCGGCAGACACGAGGATCGAGAGTCGTGAACATTTCCACTTCGTTGCGCCGGGCCAAGGCTCCGCTGGCCCTGACGGCTGCTGTGATGCTGGCTGCGAGCGCGTGTGGCGGCGGCGACGCCGGCTCGGGTGGCAGTGGCGATGAGCTGTCGGGCACGGTGAAGGTCGACGGTTCCAGCACGGTCGCTCCGCTGACCAGTGCCGCCTCGGAGTTCTACGCCGAGGAGCAGCCGAAGGTGCGGGTCACCGTCGCCACCTCCGGCACCGGCGGCGGGTTCAAGAAGTTCTGCGTCGGCGAGACCGACATCTCCAACGCCTCGCGGGAGATCAAGGACGAGGAGATCAAGACCTGCGAGGAGAACGGCGTCAAGTACGAGAAGTTCTCCGTCGCCAACGACGGTCTGTCCGTCGTGGTCAGCAAGGACAACGACTGGGCGGACTGCCTCACCGTCGAGCAGCTCAAGAAGATCTGGGAGCCCGACTCGAAGGTGAACAACTGGAACCAGGTCGACCCCAAGTTCCCGAACGAGCCGCTGAAGCTGTTCGGGGCGGGCACCGACTCGGGCACCTTCGACTACTTCACCGACGCGATCAACGGTGAGGAGGGTGCCTCCCGTACCGACTACTCCGGCAGCGAGGACGACAACGTCACCGTGACCGGCGTGTCCGGGACCAAGGGCGGCATGGGCTACTTCGGCTTCTCCTACTACGAGGAGAACGCCGACAAGTTGAAGCTCCTCCAGGTCGACGGCGGCGACGGCTGTGTCACGCCGAGCGTGGAGACGGTGCAGGACGGCACGTACAAGCCGCTGGGCCGGCAGCTGTTCATCTACCCCTCGGCCAAGTCGCTGGAGAAGCCCGGGGTGGTCGACTTCGTCGAGTACTACGTCGAGAACCACGAGAAGATCGCCGAGGACGCCAAGTTCATCCCGCTCAACGCCGAGCAGGAGAAGGAGCTCCAGGCGGCCCTGGACAAGCTGAAGGAAGCCGCTAAGTGACCGGCTCCGCTCCTCAGTCCGTCGCGGGGACCGGCTCCCGGTCCCTGCGGCGGACTCGCCCGCGTTACGGCGAGGCCGCGATCAAGGGACTGCTGCTGACGGCGGCCCTTGTGTCGGTGGCCACCACGGTGGGGATCGTCGTCTCGCTGATCCCGCCGGCCGTGGACTTCTTCCGGCAGGTCAGTGTGTCCGAGTTCCTCACCGGAACCGAGTGGACGCCGCTGTTCGCCGACAAGCACTTCGGTGTGCTGCCCCTGGTGGGCGCCACTCTTGTGATCACCGGGGTCGCGCTGCTGATCGCCGTGCCCGTCGGTCTCGGTGCGGCTATCTACCTGAGCGAGTATGCGGGCCTGCGCCTGCGCAAGTGGCTCAAGCCCAGTCTGGAGGTCCTCGCCGGGATTCCGACCGTGGTCTACGGCTTCTTCGCGCTGGCCTTCATTACGCCCCTGTTGAAGGACATCCTGCCGGCCGGCTGGGCGCTCGACGTCCGCAACGGCCTGGCGGCGGGCCTGGTGATGGGCATCATGATCGTGCCGACCATCGCCTCGCTGACCGAGGACGCGCTGTCCGCGGTGCCGCACGCGCTGCGCGAGGGCGCCTTCGCGCTCGGCTCCGGCAAGCGCACGACCTCGGTCCGCGTCGTCGTCCCCGCCGCTCTGTCCGGCATCGTCGCCGCCTGCGTCCTCGGTGTCTCCCGGGCCGTCGGCGAGACCATGATCGTGCTCATCGCGGCGGGCGTGAGCTCCGAGTTCCGCCTCAGCCCGCTGACCGAGATGGAGACCATGACCGCGTTCATCGCGCGCGCCGCCTCCGGTGACGTCCCGGTCGGCTCGATCTCGTACAACACCCTCTTCGCCGTGGGGGCGCTGCTGTTCCTGGCCACGTTCGTGATGAACCTGATCAGCATCCGGCTGGTGCGCAAGTACCGGGAGGTGTACGAATGACCGCCCCCGTCAAGGACGCCCCGCCGGCTGCGGCGGGCCCCCGCCGCGGAACACTGGCCGGACCACGCTTCCGGCCAGGCGAGAGCCTGTTCCGCTGGGCGCTGCTCGCCTGTCTCGCGATCGGCATCGTCTTCCTGGTCTCGCTGCTGGCCTACGTCGTCGTCGAGGCGTGGCCGCGTCTGGACTCACGGCTGTGGAACAACTTCCCGTCCATTCGCCGTCCGGAGAACGCCGGCGCCCAGTCCGCGATCTTCGGCACGATCTGGGTCATCTCCTTCACTGCGCTGTTCTGTCTGCCCACCGGCATCATGGCGGCGATCTACCTGGAGGAGTACGCCGACCCGAACCGCTGGTACAACCGGCTGATCGAGGTCAACATCCAGAACCTGGCCGCCGTGCCCTCGATCATCTACGGCATCCTCGGGCTCGGCCTGCTGGCCCGCCAACTCGCCCTGGGAACCACGGTGCTCACCGCCTCGCTCACGCTGTCCCTGCTGGTGCTGCCCGTGGTGATCATCTCGTCGAGGGAGGCGATCAGGGCCGTACCGCAGTCCATCCGGCACGCCTCGCTCGCGCTGGGCGCCACCCAGTGGCAGACCATCTGGCGCCAGGTGCTGCCGGCCGCTGTACCGGGCATGGCGACCGGGGCGATCCTCGCGCTGTCCCGCGCGATCGGTGAGGCGGCGCCCGTGATCATGCTGGGCGCCGTCACCTTCGTCATGTTCAACCCCGAGGGTCTGCAGAGCTCATACACCGTGCTCCCCGTCCAGATCTACAACTGGATCAGCCAGTCCCGCGAGGAGTTCCACCACCTGGCCGCCGCCGCGATCATCCTCCTGCTCGCGATCCTGCTGGTGATGAACGCCGCCGCGATCTGGCTCCGCAACCGCTACAGCCGCCGGTGGTGACCGCCGTGCCCGAGACAACCAGCTCACCCGAGACGCCAGTTACCGCTGCGCAGGAGACCGCCATGACCTCTTCCTCCGACGCCGTCGGCGGCACCAAGGCCCCGCAGGTCAGCTACCGCGAGGCGCCGTCCTTGACCAGCCCGGTCTTCGAGGTCGGCGGCCTGTCGGTGTTCTACGGCGACCACGAGGCCGTCCGCGACGTCAACATGACCATCGGCAACCGGCAGATCACCGCGATGATCGGCCCGTCCGGCTGCGGCAAGTCCACCGTGCTGCGCTGCTTCAACCGGATGAACGACCTCATCCCGCACGCCCGCGTCGCCGGCAAGATCCACTACCACGACGAAGACCTGTACGGAAAGGACGTCGACCCCATAGAGGTGCGCCGCCGCATCGGCATGGTCTTCCAGAAGCCCAACCCGTTCCCCAAGTCGATCTACGACAACATCGCGTACGGCCCCCGGGTGGGCGGCTTCAAGGGCAACCTCGACGACCTGGTCGAGGAGACCCTCACCCACGCCGCGCTGTGGGACGAGGTCAAGGACAAGCTGAAGACCTCCGCCCTGGCACTGTCCGGCGGTCAGCAGCAGCGGCTGTGCATCGCCCGCACCATCGCGGTCAAGCCGGAGGTGATCCTCATGGACGAGCCCTGCTCGGCCCTGGACCCGATCGCCACCGCCAAGATCGAGGACCTCATGGAGCACCTCGCCCAGGAGTTCACGATCGTCATCGTCACTCACAACATGCAGCAGGCGGCCCGCGTCTCGCACCGCACCGCCTTCTTCACCGCCGACGTGGACGACAAGGGCGTACGCCACGGCCGCCTGGTCGAGTACGACGAGACCGAGCGGATCTTCTCCAACCCCTCCGACCAGCGCACCGAGGACTACATCTCCGGACGCTTCGGCTGACCGATGCCTGAGCGCTCCGCTGGAAGCACGGCGATGCCGTATCAGTATGCGGCTGCGCCGCGTGCGAGCGGTACCGCACCGGACTTCACCCATGCCGCTCAGTCCGACGTCCGCCCCTTTGCGCGCTACACGTGAAGGAGTACACGGGTGACACCCGAGGCACACCCGCCACCGGGGACCACAGCAGGCGGTTCCGGTGGTCCAGGCGACGGCAAGACCCCAGACCTGCTGCTGGCCGAGCCCGACGAGGAACTCGCCGCCAAGGCCCTGGCCCGCTTCCAGGGTGCGGGTGTCCGCGCCCTGGTCTGCCACGACGGCGCCGAGGCCCTGCTGCAGGCCGGTGCGCTGCGCCCCCGTGCGATCCTGCTCGGCGCTCCGCTGCCGGTGGTGGACGCCGCGCGGGTCACCGAGCTGATCGCCCGGCTCCACCCGGTGCCGGTTCTGGTGGGAGCCGGACCCGAGGGGGTGGCGGAGGCGACGGCGGCGGTGGCGGCCGGAGCGATCGCCTTCGTCGCGCGTCCCTATCGGATCGAGGAGATAACGCCTCTCCTCATGTCCGGGCGGGACGAGGGGGATGGTTCGGCCGCACCCTTGGTGGTCGGTGACGTCGAGCTTGATCCAGCAGGCTTTCACGTCTATGTCCGCGGCCGCTCACTGCAGTTGCCGGTCCGCGAGTTCCTGCTGCTGCGCTACTTCATGGAGCGTCCCAACAAGGTCATCAGCCGCCGCGAGCTGACCCAGGCCCTGTGGGGCACGGATTCCCTGGACAGCAACACCCTTACCGTGCATATCCGCCGGGTCCGCAACAAGCTGCGGGACGAGGGGGAGAGCCGCTGCACCATCGATGCCATCCGCGGCATGGGCTACCGCTTCGAGTGCAGCTCGTCATGCTCCCGGGCGGCGGACGCGAATGCGTCGACCGATCAGACCCCCACGGTATAAGAGGTGCTGGCGGTGAGTGACGGGCCCGAGGACGACTCGTACATCGACCTGCCGGTGTGGGCCACGCGCTACCCGAGGTGGGGCATCGTCCACGGGCGGCACCACATCCCGACCGTCGGCACGCTCTACCACTACAAGCGGAGGTTCTCCGCCAAGGTCCGCGTCCGGTTCCAGGCCACGGGACAGACGCGGTGGCAGACCTTCACCATAGACCCGAACACCCTGATGGAGATCATCGGGGCAGGCACCCTGGCCGAGGCCCGGACACTGATCTCCCTCTGCTTGACCGACGCGGCCCCGTAAGAGCGGGCCGTATCCACAAGACTCCGGCCGACGGGCTGCATGGCGGTGCCCCGCCGGCCGGTCCAACGTGTTGCCCTGGACCACGTAGTTCCGGTCAGTCCCGGGACACCCTGGTCGGCAGCAGTTCCCGCGCCAGTACGTCGATCCGCGCGGCGAGCGCGTCCCGTACCGCCCGCGCGCTCTCGATGTCCAGCCCGCTCAGGTCCGGCAGATCCCAGTCCAGATAGCGGCGCCCCGGCCGGACCGGACAGGCGTCGCCACAGCCCAGGGTGACGACGACATCGGCGGCCGTCACGACCTCGGCGGTCAGCGGCTTGGGGAACTCGTCGTCCGCGTCCAGCCCTTGCTCGGCCAGGAGCCGGTGCACGACGGGAGCGATCTCCAGGCCGGGCTCGGACCCAGCGGTCAGCACCCGGATGTGGTCACCCGCCCGGTGCCGCATGAGCGCGGCGGCAAGCTGGGAGCGGCCCGCGTTCTCCGTGCACACGAACAGCACTTCGGGTACCGGCTTCGGCGACAGCCCCATGCCACGGGCCAGGGCGCCGAGCCGCTGGTCCGCGAACCGCTCGACGAGGACCGGGAGGTGGATCCCGATGCGCGACTCGGCCGACAGCAGCCAGGAGCACTCCTCCACATACCTCTCCACCGTCTCCCGGGAGAAAGCCCTGCTGTGGCGTGCGGCCAGCCGGGCCGTGATGCGCTCGAGTACGGGCCTGTGGTCCCGCAGCGGCGGGGCTGCTCGGCGGCCTCGGCCGAGAGGGCTTTGCTCATCCATGGGGCGGCTCCTCGGTTGACGGCTCGCAGTTCCTCTCCCACCACGAAGAATAGGCATGCGTCTATGTCTTGGATAGATGGCAACCTAAGTGAACGGTTGGTGAACAAGGGTGGGAGTGTGCCTTCGAACACATGGCGGACGTAAGACCCCCGCTTATGGTGAATAGATGGCTATCACTGAACTGGGCGCCGCGGAGGCAGCGGACGAGGCAGGGGAGGGGACTTGCAGTCCCGGCCTCGCGTGCCTGCTCATCGAGCGTGAGGAGGCCGAGCGCCTGGCCGTCATGCTCAAGGCCATCGCCGACCCCACGCGGCTGCAGATTTTCCGGATCATCGAGAGGGCGCCGGCCGGCGAAGCCTGCGTCTGCGACCTGGCGGACTGCCTGGGATTCCGGCAGCCGACCGTCAGCCACCATCTGAAGGTCATGACCGAGGCCGGCCTCCTGAACCGCGAACGACGCGGCACCTGGTCCTGGTACTCGGTGAACTACGACGGCCTGAACAAAGTGCGCGCGATCTTGGACCCGGCGGTCGGCAGTCTTGCGATGGCTGCCTCCGGCCAGGTCTAGCTCCGCGGCGTTCTTTCGAGGGCGCCGGTCAAGCAGGCGTCTGCACGGATCGTGTGTGTGCGGCGAAGGGAGCGGCCTTCCGCGGGGCCGCTCCCTTCGCCGTGTGATGGCGCCGACTCAGCCGAGGTATTCGGCGAGGTCGCGCTCCAGCGCGGCCTTCGGTTTGGCGCCGACGATGGTCTTGGCGAGTTCGCCGCCGACGTAGAGGTTCATCGTGGGGATGGACATCACGCCGAACTGGGCGGCGGTGGCCGGGTTCTCGTCGATGTTCAGTTTGACGATCTCGATCGTGTCGTCGTGCTCGGCGGCGATCGCCTCCAGGGAGGGGGTGAGCTGGCGGCACGGGCCGCACCAGGCCGCCCAGAAGTCGACGAGCACGGGCTTGTCGCTCTTCAGGACGTCCTGCTCGAAGGAGTCGTCGGTGACGTTCTTGAGGGCCATGCTGCTTCCTCGTGTGCGTGGGGGCGGGCGCCGTCAGACGGTGACGGCTTCGGCCGGCACCGACGGGGCGTCGGCGAGGGCCGCGAGGTACCGCTCGGCGTCCAGGGCGGCCGCGCAGCCGGAGCCGGCGGCGGTGATGGCCTGGCGGTAGGTGTGGTCGACGACGTCACCGGCGCCGAAGACACCGGGGATGTTCGTACGCGTGGACGGGGAGGTGACCTTGAGATAGCCCTCGTCGTCCAGGTCCAGCTGGCCGGTGACCAGGCCGGTTCGTGGATCGTGGCCGATGGCGACGAAGAGCCCGGTGGCAGCGAGTTCGGAGGTCTCGCCGGTGACGGTGTCGCGCAGGGTGAGTCCGGCGAGTTTGCCGCCGTCCTCGTGGATCGCGGCGACCTCGCTGTTCCAGACGAAGGAGATCTTCGGGTCGGCGAAGGCGCGGTCCTGCATGGTCTTGGACGCGCGTAGGGTGTCGCGGCGGTGGACGACCGTCACAGAGCGGGCGAAGCGGGAGAGGAAGGTGGCTTCCTCCATCGCGGTGTCGCCGCCGCCGACCACCACGATGTCGTGGTCGCGGAAGAAGAAGCCGTCGCAGGTGGCGCAGTACGACACGCCACGGCCGGAGAGCGCGTCCTCGCCCGGCAGCCCCAGCTTGCGGTGCTGCGAGCCGGTCGCCACGATGACGGCCCTGGCCCGGTGCACCGTGCCCGCGCTGTCGGTGACGCTCTTGACGGGGCCGGTGAGGTCGACCTCGACGATGTCGTCGGGGACGAGCTCCGCGCCGAAGCGCTCGGCCTGGGCCCGCATGTTCTCCATCAGTTCCGGGCCCATGACGCCGTCGCGGAAGCCGGGGAAGTTCTCCACCTCGGTCGTCTGCACCAGCGCGCCGCCGGCCGTGACCGCGCCCTCGAAGACCAGCGGCTTCAGCGAGGCACGGGCGGTGTAGAGCGCGGCGGTGTATCCGGCGGGGCCGGAGCCGATGACGATGACGTTGCGCACGTCCGCCCCGGTGCTCATGACTGGGGCTCCGGCGCGATCTCCTTGATCAGGCCCTCGACCAGCACCTTGATCTCATCGCGGATGGGACGTACGGCTTCGACGCCCTGACCGGCCGGGTCCTCCAGCTGCCAGTCCAGGTACCGCTTGCCGGGGAAAACCGGGCAGGTGTCTCCGCAGCCCATGGTGATGCAGACGTCGGATTCCTTGACGGCGTCCACGGTCAGCATCTTCGGTACCTCGGCCGAGATGTCGATGCCGACCTCGGCCATGGCCTCGACGGCGGCCGGGTTGACGTTGTCCCCCGGGTTGGAACCGGCGGAACGGACCTCGACGCGGTCCCCGGCCAGGTGAGTCAGCCACGCCGCGGCCATCTGGGAACGGCCGGCGTTGTGGACACAGACGAACAGGACAGAGGGCTTGTCGGACATCAGGAGGTCTCTCTTGTCTCGCGACGGCATCAGGCTCGATTGATATCAGCGCCCGGTGGCATCATCAACCACTGATGTGACAGTATCAGCCCATGAAGACGTCAGCCAACACTGATCTGATCCGGGTTCTGGCCGACCCGGTCAGACTCCAGATCGTGACCCTGCTCGCCCACGAGACGCTGTGCACGACGCACCTGGTGGAGGAGACGGGCGCGCGGCAGACGAACGTGTCCAACCATCTGAAGGTGCTGCGCGAAGCCGGAGTCGTGGAGACCGAGCCCTGCGGCCGCTTCACCTACTACAAGCTCCACCCCGAGGTGCTGGACGCCCTCGCCGCCCTGTTCGGCGAGCTGGCCGAGACCGCACGCACGACCATAGAAACCGACCGAAAGCGAGCCTGCCCGTGACCCGCACCGAAGCCACCGCGACCGTGGAGGAATCCTCGGTCGTTGCGAAGCTCTCCACCCTGGACCGCTTCCTCGCGGTGTGGATCCTGCTCGCCATGGCCGTCGGCCTCGGCCTAGGCCGAGCCATCCCCGGCCTGAACGACGCCCTCGCGAAGGTCGAGATCGGCGGCATCTCCCTGCCGATCGCCATCGGCCTGCTGATCATGATGTACCCGGTCCTGGCCAAGGTCCGCTACGACAAGCTCGACGCCGTCACCGGCGACCGCAAGCTCATGGTGTCCTCGCTGGTCATCAACTGGATCGTCGGCCCGGCGATCATGTTCGCGCTGGCCTGGATCTTCCTGCCGGACCTGCCCGAATACCGCACCGGCCTGATCATCGTCGGACTCGCCCGCTGCATCGCGATGGTCATCATCTGGAACGACCTCGCCTGCGGCGACCGCGAAGCCGCCGCCGTACTCGTGGCACTGAACTCGGTCTTCCAGGTCATCGCCTTCGGCCTGCTCGGCTGGTTCTACCTCGACCTGCTGCCCGGCTGGCTGGGCCTGGGCAACGGCGAACACCTCGACATCTCCATGTGGAAGATCGCCCTGAACGTCGTCATCTTCCTCGGCATCCCGCTGCTGGCCGGGTTCCTCACCCGCCGCATCGGCGAGCAGAAGCTCGGCCGCGCCGACTACGAGGCGAAGTTCCTTCCCAAGATCGGCCCGTGGGCGCTGTACGGCCTGCTCTTCACGATCGTCATCCTCTTCGCCCTCCAGGGGAAGACCATCACCTCGCAGCCGCTGGACGTCGCCCGTATCGCGCTTCCGCTCCTGGTGTACTTCGCCGTGATGTGGTTCGGCACCTTCGCGCTCGGCAAGGTCATCGGCCTCGCCTACGACCGCACCGCGACCCTCGCCTTCACCGCGGCCGGCAACAACTTCGAGCTGGCCATCGCGGTCGCCATCGCCACCTTCGGCGTCACCTCCGGCCAGGCCCTGTCGGGCGTCGTCGGCCCGCTGATCGAGGTCCCGGTCCTGGTGGCGCTCGTCTACGTCTCGCTGGCCTGGCGGCGGAAGTTCAGCGCCAGTCGGCAGTTGACGGCGGCCCCGCAGGAGAGCTGATGCACCGCCCGGACTGCACCCGCATGGTGCGGACCTCGTGACGGCCGTCCGGCACACGCAGGTGGTGATCGTCGGCGGCGGCCAGTCCGGGCTCGCCGCCGGCTACCACCTGCGCCGCCTCGGCGTGGACTTCGTCGTCCTCGACGCCCAGTCCACGCCGGGCGGCGCCTGGCAACACGCCTGGGATTCCCTGCGCTTGTTCTCCCCGGCCGCGTACTCCTCGCTGCCGGGGCGCCCCATGCCCGTACAGCTGGGAGAGACATACCCTGACGCGCGCCATGTGGTCGGCTACCTCGCCGAATTCGAGCGGCGGTACGACCTTCCCGTACACCGTCCTGTACGCGTCTCGGGTATCCACCGCGACGGTCGGCACCTGCGCATCGAGACCGATGCCGGCAACTGGCGTGCCAGGGCCGTCATCAGCGCCACCGGCACCTGGTGGCGCCCCTTTCTGCCTGCCGTCCCCGGCCGCTCGGACTTCCGCGGACGCCAGTTGCACACCGTCGGGTACAGCAGCCCGCACGACTTCGCCGGACAACGCGTCGTCGTGGTCGGCGGCGGCAACTCCGGCGCGCAGATCGCGGCCGATCTGGCCTACGACACCGAGCTGACCTGGGTGACGCAGCGCCCGCCCCGTTTTCTGCCCGACGACATCGACGGACGCGTCCTGTTCGACGTGGCAAGCGCCCGCCGCCGCGCGCTCGACGAAGGCCGCACCGACCACGGTGGCGTGGCGTCGCTCGGAGACATCGTCGCCGTACCGCCCGTGCGCGAAGCCCGGGACGCCGGGCTGCTCAAGGCGTCGCCCATGTTCGATCGCCTTGACCGCGACGGCGTGGTGTGGGCCGACGGCACGCGAGCGCCGGCCGACGCGGTCATCTGGTGCACCGGCTTCCGCCCGGCTCTGTCGCACCTGGCGTCCCTGGGGCTGCGCGGCCCCCGCGGTCGTATCGCCACCGCGGGCACCCGGGTCGTGGACGAGCCGCGCGTGCACCTGCTCGGCTACGGTGATTGGACCGGCCCCGCCTCGGCCACCCTCATCGGTGTCGGACGGCCTGCCCGTGACGCGGCCCGTGAAATCGCCGAACTCCTCGAAGCCGGAGAGTGACCCGCGCGTCGTCAGCTCAGCGTGCTGACGACCCTGCGCACTTCGGTGGCGACGGATTCCGGCAGCGGCACGTAATGAATCCGGGCCAGTGGCTTCTGGCCCTCGTCGCTGGCGGTGTAGGTCAGGAACGACTTGAGAGCGGGCAGAGTCTCCGCCATGTTGCCCTTGTCGCATACCACTTCGTAGCTGACCAGAACGATCGGGTACGTGCCGTCGGCAGCGGTCCGGTAGTCGAACCGCAACGTCAGGTCCTTGCCCTCACCGACCACTTCGGCGGCGGCGATCCCGGCCGACGCGCTCTCCGGGGTGGCCGCCACGGGCTCGGATGCTCCGGTGGCCATGCGTGCCGTCTTGATGCGGAGAGCGGCGGCGAACGAGAGCTCGAAGTAGCCGATGGACCCGGCCGTCGAGGCGACTGTGGACGCCACCGCTGAGGAGCCGGGAGCCGAGCCGCCGCCCTTCCCCTGCCACGCCTTCTCCGCCGGATGAGTCCAGACCTCGGGGGCCGCACCCGCGAGATACGCCTGGAAGTTCTGTGTGGTGCCCGAGTCGTCGGCCCGGTGCACGGCGCGGATGGGCAGGGAGGGCAGCTCGGCGCTGGGGTTCAGCTTCCGGATGGCGGGATCGTCCCAGGCGGTGATCTGGGAGTCGAAGATCTTGGCGAGCGTCGGGGCGTTCAGGACGAGGTCGTCGACGCCCGGTATGTCGTAGCCGATGGCGATGGCGCCGCCCACCATGGGCAGGTTGATGGCTCTGCCGCCCGGACAGACGCCCTCCGCCGGCTTGACGCCGTCCGGTCTGACCGGGCTGTCGGTGCCTCCGAAGGCGGTAGCCCCGCGCATGAACTGAGCGACGCCGGCGCCGGAGCCCAGAGGGTTGTAAGCGACCTGCACCGACGAACAGGCCCGCTGGTACTGCCTGATCCAGTACTTCATGGCGTTCTCTTGCGCGGTCGACCCCGAGCCGGGCACCTGTCCCTGCCGGGCGCAGTCGATGTCGGCCACCGGAGCGGCGGACACGCGGTCCTCGCCGCTGCCGGAAGCACCGAGCCCACAGCCGGACAGAAGCAGCATGCCCGCCGCTCCTGCCGCTACGGCCTGTGCGCTCAGCGCCCCCCTGCGTCCCCCACGTCGGTTTGGCACCGCTGTCCCCTCACGTATCCCCTGGGCCTAACGGAACATAGATGCTTGCCGATGCAGTGAGTGGCTGGGCGATATCCAGGAGAACTTCAGGGGACGTGCTGCCAACCTCCCTGTGAGGTTGGCGCTGTACGGGTGTCTTGTGGCGCCGGCGGCGGCGCGCAGCTCAGCCCAGGGCCCCGAGCGTCTGCCCCATAGCGGCAAGGACCGACGGTTCCACCCGGTAGTACACCCAGGTGCCCCGCCGCTCGGAAGTGAGCAGCCCGGCCCCCTTGAGCTTCTTCAGGTGGTGGGAGACGGTCGGCTGGGAGACGCCGACATCGGAGATGTCGCACACGCACGCCTCGCCGCCCTCGTGCGAGGCAACCGCCGAAAAGAGCCGCAGGCGGACGGGATCCGCGAGCGCCTTGAACATCCGAGCGGTCGTCTCGGCCTCCTCGGCGGTCAACGGCCGCTCGGTCAGCGGCGGGCAACACGGCACCGTGACCTCGAGGGCCTCGGGCTCCCGGGGCAGCGCCTTGACGTTCGACATTCATCTATGTTGACACGCATCGAACCAAAACAGCCAGGAGTGGGTGGTTACCGTGGACGCGGATGCAGGTACGAGGACACGCGACGGGCGATCCGGGCGGCGTCCCGCCCGACGCCACGGAGGGAATTGGAGGACAGGCTGCGCTGCCATTCCAGGCCGACGTACGCCAGACCGGGGTGGGTGAGTGAGATGCCCTCCCTGTGGATCGGATGCCCGTGCTCGTCGAGGGCGCCGAGCGGGGCCAGGTAGCCGAGGTCGGGACGGTAGCCGGTGGTCAGCAGGATGGTGTCCACTTCCTCGACGGTCCCGTCGGCCCAGACGACCTTGGAGCCGTCGACGCTGGTGAACACCGGGCGCTGGTCCGGGGCGCCGGCCGCGACCGCAGCTCGGTAGCGGCCGTCGTCGATGACCAGCTGGGTCGGTGGGGTGCGCAGAAAGCGACCGACCGGCAGGACGTCGATCCCCGTGCGGGTCAGCCACCAGTGAAGATCCCTGCCGAGCGCGAGCTGCCGGGCGAAGCGGACGGGGTGCCGCGTTGCCAGGGTGACCCGGGCGTGGGTGCCGAGCTCGGCGGCGATCTGAACGGCGGAGTTCCCGGCCCCGACGATCACTACACGCTGTCCCGCGAAGGGCGATGGCCTGCGGTACTCGGCTGCGTGCAGCGCGTCGCCGGTGAAACTCTCCAGGCCCGGCAGTGCCGGGTGATGGGGACGTCCGAAGGTGCCGGACGCTGCGACCACGGCCCGTGCGGAGAGCTGCGTGCCGTCCTCCAGGGTCAGCGTGAACGAACCGTTCCCCGCCCGGACTTCGCGCACCCGGCTCCGGGTGCGGATGTCGGCGTCCAGCCGGTCCGCGTAGCGCAGGAGATAGGCGACGACCTCGTCCCGGTGCGGGTAGCGGTCGGGATCGCCGCCGAAGGGCACTGTGGGCATCGCGCTGAACCGGGCGGGTGAGAAGAGGGTGAGGCTGTCGTAGTAGCGCGGCCAGGATCCGGCCGCCTGTTCGGACGCTTCCAGCACCACCGGATGAAGCCCCTGCTCGCGCAGAGCGTGCGCGGCGGCCAGCCCGGACTGGCCTCCCCCGATCACCACGACGTCGACGTGTTCCATGCCCGCCTCTCTCAGGTTCGATGAATGTCTATGTTGACGCTCATCGAAATAGGTGCCATGCTGGCAGCGCAAGAGATCGACGGATGTCGAAGCAAAGGGGAATCGTCGTGAGCGCGTCCACCACCGACCAGCTGCCCGTCGTGGTCATCGGAGCCGGGCCGAGCGGCCTGGCCGCCGCCGCCCACCTCATCGAGCGCGGTATCGAACCGCTGGTGCTGGAGGCCGGACCGTCCGCCGGCACCGCCGTACGCGACTGGTCGCACGTGCGGCTCTTCTCCCCGTGGTCAGAGGTCACCGACCCGGCCGCCGAGAAGCTGCTGGCCCCGACCGGCTGGGTGCGCCCGGACGGCGCCACGTACCCCACGGGCGGTGACTGGGCCGAGCGCTACTTGCAGCCGCTCGCCGACATCCTCGGTGACAAGATCCGCTACGGCGCCACCGTGACCGGCGTGGCCCGCGCGGGCCGCGACCGCATCGTCGACGCCGGCCGCGAGGAACAGCCGTTCACCGTGCACATCCGGACGGCACAGGAAAGCGAGCAGCGGATCACCGCCCGGGTCGTCATCGACGCCTCCGGCACCTGGTCCACGCCCAGCCCGATCGGCGCCGACGGCCTGTCCGCCCTCGGCGAGAAGACGGCCGCCGACCGCATCTCCTACCGCGTCCCCGACCTCAAGAAGCCGTCCGTACGCGCCCGTTACGCGGGCAAGCGCACAGCCGTCGTCGGCTCCGGCGCCTCCGCCTTCACCGCCCTCGCCTACCTCGCAGACCTCGCGAAGGAAGCGGACGGCACGCACGCGGTGTGGATCCTGCGCCGCGGTATCGGCGCCAGCACCTACGGCGGTGGCGAGGCCGACCAGCTCCCGGCCCGCGGCGCCCTCGGCCTGCGAGCCAAGGCCGCGGTGGAGGACGGTCACGCGTCCGCTGTCACCGGCTTCCGTACCGAATCCGTCGGACGGGACGGCGACCGGCTGGTCCTGGTCGCCGAGGACGGCCACCGCCTGGACCCGGTGGACGAGGTGATCGTCCTGACCGGTTTCCGGCCGGACCTGTCCTTCCTCTCCGAGGTCCGTCTCGGGCTCGACGAGCGTCTCCAGGCGCCCACCGCGCTGGCCCCGCTGATCGACCCGAACGTGCACTCCTGCGGAACCGTCTATCCGCACGGCGTCAACGAGCTCTCGCACCCGGAGCAGGGGATCTACCTGGTCGGCATGAAGAGCTACGGCCGCGCGCCGACCTTCCTCGCCATGACCGGCTACGAGCAAGTCCGCTCCATCACCGCGGCCCTCGCAGGCGACCGCGAGGCGGCCGAGCGCGTCGAACTCACCCTGCCGGAGACCGGAGTCTGCGGCGGCGCGGGCCTGTTCGACGAGCCCGCCGCCGCGCAGGGCGACGAGGCCGGTGGCTGCTGCGCGCCCCCGGCGACCCTCCAGATCGGCGTAGGCACCCCCGCCTCATCCGGGGGCTGCTGACCGTCGTGACCGACCTCGACGCCCGCGGGGCCGAGACCGGAACCGGGGACCGGTCGCGGCCCCGCGCCGTCCTACCCGCCCTCTGCCTGACCCAGATCACCAGCTGGGGCATCGTCTACTACGCCTTCCCGGTCCTCAACCCCCGCATCACCGCCGACACCGGCTGGTCCACCACCGCCACCACCGGCGCCTTCTCCGCGGCCCTGGTCGTCTCGGCGCTCGCCGGCATCCCCGTCGGCCGCGTTCTCGACCGTCGGGGCCCGCGCGCGGTCATGACCGCCGGCTCACTGCTCGGCGCCGTCGCCGTACTGGGCATCGCATACGCGCCCAACCTCCAAGCGTTCACGGCCGCTTGGCTGCTCGCGGGGATCGCCATGGCCGCCACCTTCTACCATCCCGCGTTCGCCGCCGTAACGCGCTGGTGGGGGGGAGGACCGCGTCCGCGCCCTCACGATCGTCACCCTCGCCGGTGGTCTGGCCTCCACCGCCTTCGCACCCCTGACGGCAACGCTCGCCGAGCACTTCACCTGGCGCGTCACGTACGCCGTCCTCGCGGTGATCCTCGCCGCTGTCATCGTTCCGGCCCACGCGCTCGCACTCCGAGCTCCCTGGCCGCCGGCACCACGACAAACCGCTCCACAGGCCGGCGGGGGTACGACCGTTGCCCGCAGCCGCCCCTTCCTCCTGCTTGCCGCCGCCCTCACCCTCAACGGCTTCGCGATATACGCCGTCGTCATCGCCCTGGTCCCCCTGCTGACCGAACGCGGCGCCAGTCCCACCGCGGCCGCCTGGGCCCTCGGTCTGGGCGGAGCGGGCCAGACCCTGGGCCGTACCCTCTACGCCACCCTCGCCCGCCGCACCGGCGTCACCACCCGCACGGTCACGCTGATCACAGCGGGCGGCGTGACCACCGCAGCTCTCGCCATCACCCCGGGCCCGTACCTCCTGCTTCTCCTCCTGGCCATCGTCGCCGGCATGGTCCGCGGCAACCTGACCCTCCTCCAGGCCACGGCTGTCTCCGACCGCTGGGGCACCACCCACTACGGCCGTCTCTCCGGCCTTCTCTCCGCCCCTGTCACCACCGCCAGCGCGCTCGCACCCTTTGCCGGGGCAGCCATCGCGGGAGAACTCGGGGGGTACCCATCACTCTTCATGATGCTGGCCGGTATCTCGGTCGGTGCCGGAGTCCTGGCTGTCGCCTCTGCCAAGCGCTGACGGGAGCCGGGGGCGCTACCTTTGTCCGCCGGCTCTTGGTCGTACGGCGTGAAGCTCACAGGCCGGTGACGGGCTGTCCGGTGAGTGCTTGGGCGATCTGCCAGAGCTGACCGCCACGGGACGCCTTCACGAGCACGGCGTCACCGGGACGGAGGATTGATTCGAGGTAGGCGGCAGCGGTGGCGTTGTCGCTGACCATCGCGATGTCCGGCACGCCTGCCGCGCCCGCGGCCAGGGCGAGTTGCTTGGCGAGGTCTCCGCCGACTGCCACGACGAGATCGACGCCGCTCTCGGCCGCGAAGCGGCCGATCTCGCGGTGTGCTTCGACTGCCTCGTCGCCCAGCTCAAGCATCTCTCCGAGTACGGCGATCCGTCGGCCGCCGCCTGCGGCCTCGGTCGTGTCGCCGTCAGCCTCGGTCATCAGCACTCTCCGTTGGGTTCAGGGGCGCGAAGGTGATCGCGCGGCCGGTGTAGGAATGGGACAGGCGGCTGAGGGGGACGCGATCGTGCGTCTGGCCCCACGAGGACGGGTCTCGGGAGAGGACCACTGGGTCGGGGCCGTCCTCGTAGCCGCGAAGGATGACGAGGTGGCCGCCTGAACGGCCGTCGTCGGGGAACTGCTCGGTCACAGACACGATGAGCGGGGCGTCATCGAGGCGGCCGAGAAGGTCTTCGACGGGCACAGGCTCTGCGAGTGCGGGAACTCCGAGGTCGGTCGCCAGGTTCGCGATCCCCGCGTGGAGCGCTCCACGCGGGGTGAGAACCTCGTGCTTGACCGCGAGCTTCAGGAGTTCCGTCACCGTGGGCGCCTCGCGCCCGTAGGCGAGCAGGATCATTCTCAGTGATGCCAGGCCGCATGCCCGGTTGGACCATTCGATCCTGTCTCCGAGTGCCCAACCGCCGTGCAGATCCCACTCGGTGGGGTCGATGAGCTGTCGGCACATGGGGACATCGTGGACGCGCGGCACAGCGGCAGGCTCCTACGGCGAGACGGCAGCCTCCCGCGTCAGTGTGGTGCTGGAGAAGGCGGGAGTGGGCAGGGGAACATCGTATGGCGGGCGGGCCAGGGCCTCGTGCAGCATCGCCAGAACGACGTCCGTGTGTGTGAGGCCGACCATCGCGGCTCCCACCGCGAAGTTGCTGTCACGGGACATGCCAGGCGTGCTGTTGACCTCCAGCACGTACGGCTCGTCGTCCTTGGTGAGGAGGAAGTCGATACGCGCTGAACCGCGCAGCCCGATTCCGTCCCATAGAGTCCGAGCGTTTCTGGTGATCTCGTCCAGCACATCGGGCGCCAGCTCGGCGGCGCGCACGGTTACGGTGCCCCTGGAGTCCATGTCGAGCTTGGTGTCGGCGTCGTAGAACTCGGCTCCGGTGGCTTCGGTGGCAAGCGGTGGGAAGACGATGACCGAGCCGCCCGGCAGCTCCAGGAGTCCCACGGTCAGCGGCGTGCCGCGCAGGTAGTCCTCGACGAGTACGGCCGCGCCCTCGTCGCCGGCAGCGTCCGCCAGGGCGCCGGGGAGGTCCGCCGGGTCGCGCACGAGGCTCATGCCCACGCTGGAACCGCCGAAGGGTGGCTTGACCATCACGGGGCGTCCGTTCCAGTCCGCCGGGCCGCCGTACCAGACGTGCCAGTCGGGCGTGGGGACGCCGAGGGTCAGCATCACCCGCTTGCAGAGGATCTTGTCGGCGGCCACCGCGGACGCCGCGACCCCGCTGCCGCAGTAGGGCACGCGCAGGTAGTCGAGGAGCCCCTGCAACCGGCCGTCCTCGCCGTAGGGGCCGTGCAGGTTGGAGAGGGCCACCTCGTATCCGGCCAGCTCCACGATGAAGTCCGGCTCACAGGGATTGAGCACCTTCCAGCGGGCCCCGATCTCATCCAGCGCCCCGGCCAGAGCCGTGACGGATCGCTGGTCGACGGGGCACTTCGAGTGGTAGAGCCGGTCCTCCTCGGATACCGGCCCGTAGACGAGGGCGACGCTGAGGCCCTGGCGGTCCCGCTGCCAGGCACGAAGCTGCTGGGCGGCTTCCTGCACGGCAAGGTCGGAACTGCTGTCGAGGAAGAGAGTCATGCGAGTACCCCTTCAAAGGTGTGGGTGACCGGGCCGCCGACCCACTGAGTCCTGGTCAGCCGGTCGTCATATGGTCGGACTGTGAGCGGCTCTCCGGCGCGGTTGTGGACGGTGACGGCACGTCGCGCCACGAGTCCACGCAGGGTGGCGATGACGACGGCTGCGACTGCCCCGCTACCGCAGGACAGGGTTTCGGCCTCGACGCCGCGTTCGTAGGTGCGGATCTTTAGCGCCTGGCGGCCGGCGGACTGGACGAAGTTGACGTTCGTCCCCAGCGGTGCAAGGCCGGCGTGGTGGCGGACGAGACGCCCGACCGTGACCGCGTCGATGGTGTCCACGTCGTCCACGATGGCCACGACGTGTTCGGTGCCTGTGTGGGCGCTGTCGAACCAGGTGGGCCTGCCGTTGATGACGGTTTGTAAGCGCCGGGGCATGATCGCGCCTACCTCGGCCGTGACCCACACGGCGTTGTCGCACACGATCGCCTCGTGCACTACCCCAGCCATGTGGAGGCTCATCCGCTCGAAGCCGTGATCGTGATGGGCGGCCCAGGCGGCGCAGCGCAGGGCGTTGCCGCACATGGTTGCGACAGAGCCGTCCGCGTTGAAGCAGTCGACTGCGAGGACGGTGGGGCTGTCGCTGATCAATCTGCTGATGACGAGGCCATCCGCGCCTACGCCGGTGCGTCTGGCGCACAGACGTTCCGCCTCCTTGGGCCAGTCTTTTTCGTCGTCCGTTTCGAGGTCGGAGAGCAGGACGAAGTCGTTCCCTGCGCCGTGGATCTTGCGGAAGCGCATGACAAAGCTCCTCGCGTGGTGAGGTGAGAAGGGTGGTGCGGTGCCCGAGCGGGATGTGTTCAGCGGGGTTCGATGGGCCGGTAGGTGGTGCGGGCCTCTCGCATGCTCAGCGGGGTTCGTCCGGCGAAGTATCCGCTGATACGTGCCGTCGAGGAGGATGAAGTCGTTAACGCGGACATCGGTCGGTGGCCTGGTGGCCCCCACCGTTCCCACTGGCGGGGTAGGTCTGGAGGGCTGCTCCACGGTCCTGCGCTCGTACATTCAGCCTCCAGATGCCAAGGAGGACAGAGCCGCCGACTGCGATGAGGCTCAGGATGTAGGTGAGTTGCTGGTTTTGGGGGCTCATCGGGTTCCGGTCAGATGATGTTGAAGACGGTCACGGACTGACGGGATGCCGATGTCCCCGAGGGGCACCCAGGCCGCTGCACCCGCCTCGATCACCGAAGGGCAGACAGCGCCCGAGTGAGCCCGGAACAGGTACCGGATGCCGACCCGTAGGCGGGGCCCGTACCTGTGGTGGCCGGGCCGCGTCACGTCGACCAGGAAGGGACCATCGAGGCCAGGCTGTGCCCACACGTCGCGGACGCCGACCTCCTCGGCCAGCAGGCGCAACGCCGCCTCGCTGAGGGAGCTGTCCTGCTCCTCGGGCCGCGCCTCTGCGAGGGCGTAGCCCTCTTCGTGCCGCAGGCAAAGGACACGGTTGCTCTCATCTACGACGACTGCTCCCGTCACCACGAGCGGGCAGCGTCGGCCGTGTGTACAGGAGCGCCGCTGCGCGTGATCACGGGCCGCGTCGTACACCGGCATCAACGCCATCTGCTCGGACGGGTGTTCATGGATGTAGTGGGCGAGTTCCTTGATGATCTGGTCGTCCCTGACGCTCACGGCGCACCCAGCCCGTTGCGCTCGGTGTAGATCCACAGCAGCCGCCGCGTGAGGAGGGCAACGTCCCGGAGGTAGAGAAACGCGCCGAAGGAGGGAGTTCCCTCAGCCGGCCGCTTGCTGGGGTCGATGAGGGTGTAGCCCTTGCGGATGAGCGCTCGTACTTCCTGGTCCCTGTCCGCTCCCAAGTCTTCGCAGAGGAGCAGGTTCAGGTGCCTGACGATCGCCGGCAAGGCGCTGTCCATGTCCTCACGGGTCGAGGTGCCCATCTTCATGGCGAGGACGGACGCGGTGCGCGAGGAGATCGTCTCTACGTCGATGGGATCCTCGGCCGCAGCGCTCTCGGCTGCCCCCAGTGCCTTGCCGATACTTGCCACAGTCATCACCGCTTCGCCCTTCCGGAGCACGATTTCCGTGCCAATAAAGCTAGGAAGGGCGACAGGAAAGGCTCCACGAGTGTGCCGGAACTTGCCCGACGTTCACCCTAGGGATTCGATGGCTGCGGTGATGATTTCTCGTGCGGCCGGGCCGTAGACGGCAAGTTCTGCCAGCTCGCTGAACGTCTGGGCATACATGGCAAGTTCGTGCTGCTGAACCACGGTGAGGTGTGCCGAAACGAGTTCGACGTTCACGGTCTCCTCGTCGTACAGGAAGAATCCTTCGACGGGCCAGAGAGTTGAACGGTCCGCGTCCTGGGGGATGATGCCGATGCTCACCGAAGGGAGCGCCATAGCGCTGAGGAGATAGCCGAGTTGCCCAGCCATCACGTCCGTTCCCCCGATGCGGTATCGGAGCGCGCTCTCTTCCAGGAGGATGGCGAAGGTGTGGTTGCCGTACACGACCTGCTGCTTCTCCACGCGCACCCTGACTGCCGCCGGCACGTCGTCGATGAGCCCGCGGCGGTTACGGATGGAATTCAGCAGGGCGGTGATGTACGAGGCCGTTTGTACTGGGCCGGGGATGAGCCACGGCGAGTAGATGCGGAATCGCTGAGTGCGTTCCCACAGAGGCAGGACGGATTCCTGGGCCCACTTGAGCCCGCTGCGCTCCATCTTGCGCCACTCGACATACATGCCGTCGATTCCGCGGGCTGTCGAGATGAGATCCTCTGTTTCATTCTCCGCGCCGCATGCGGAGCACCACTCACGAAGGTCGCGCTCCGAGGGTGCGCGGGTGCCGCTCTCGAAGCGCGAAGCCTTCGACTCATGCCAGCCCAGACTGTGGGCCAGTGCTCGCTTGGTGAGTCCGGCTGCTTGCCGGATTTCGGCCAGGCGTTGTCCGAGCGCCTTGCGGGCTTCCTGAACGCTCGAAGATGGCGAGGTCATGTCTGTGACGGTACTGCTCGGCTGTCAGGCCAACTCGAACTCTGCGTGTGGCGTTGCCCGCTGCCACACGGCCTCGAAGGCTGACTCGCAGAGTTTCGCCACCTCCGGGTCTTCCGTGAGTTCGACCTCCATGTTCTCGCCCTCGCCGTCGAAGTGATTGACGAGGACGAGGCCGGAGTCGAACAGCCAGAAGTCGTTGCCCGGAAGCGCGAGGTCCGTCGCGCTGCGGCGCGAGAGCCAGCGCACGTCTTCGCCGGCGGCGATGTTCAGCCCGTCGGTCACGTCGTACTCAAAGCGGATGTACTCGCTGACGGGCGTCGAAACGATCCTGGCCCGGCGCACTTCGACGCCTCGGGAGGTGGCGGACGTGACAATGGTGTGCCAGTCGGCCCAGCGTTCGACGGGGTCGAGGGCCTGTCCAGCCTTCCAGTCGACGAAGGCGGGGTCCGACTTCATGTAGGCGTCGCGCATCTCCAGATGGACAGCCGTCCTCTGGCAGTCGCGGAACAGCTCCTCAAACGTCGGGGTCGTCGTCATCCTTCTTCACCTCCAGGAAGAACTGCACCATGCGCCGGGGGATCTCCACCGCCGACTCGTGGCCCGGGATGTCCATCTGGCTGAGGCGGGCGACGTCGTCCACCGTCCACCCCTGTACGACGTAGGTGTCCTTCTCCTCGTCGAGGTAGATGGTGGGGGAGCCGCCACTGGGACTCTCCGGGTCCTTGCCGAGCTTACGCAGGGGCATGATGTCCTCCTCGGGTGCCAGTAACGATCTCTGTGCCAGAGCTTGCCTGCAACTGGGCTATGGGGCGAGGAACTTGCCGGAACTTGCCAGCGGCCTCGGGCGGCGACCCTAAGCGGGGAAGCCTGGTTGACGACGCACGGACGTAGGGATGCGGTCCACTCGATGGATCACCAGTTCGCCGGAGGCAGACAGGGAAGATCCCGAAACCACTCGTTCACTGCGAACGGGCATGTCAACGTGGACAACCTTCCGAATCCCCAAGTCGACTACGTTCAGTGACCTGTCCCCGAGCCCACGGAGGCGCCCCTGCAACCGCACCACCCCAACGAGCCCTTCCGACCCGAATTGCCGACCTCGGTGTACTGGGTCACCCCCCGCCACCTGGCTGGAGATGACGATGCGCTCGCCGAGCGGATCGGTGACACCCTGGCCGACCTCGGCTGGCGCATGTGGCCGACCACCCGACACACCCTGCTGTATGTGAGCCCGAACGGGCTGTGCGGCGCCGAGTGGATCCTCGCGGCCCACCCGTTCGAGCTGGGCGGACTGCCGGTGGCCTGGCAGTTGAGCGCTCGCCGGGATGCCGACTCCGTAGTGGCGGAGTGGAACGCGTACTTCACTACCGGCGTCCCCTACGAGGCGCTCGCTGATCTCCTCTTTGCGCTTGACGCCCATGAGACACCCGATGCCGGGATCGCAGGGTCGGAGACGGTCCTTGCCGCGCTCACTGCGCGGGGCTGGCACCGTGACGTGGACCGCCCCCGCACTACAGCCACGGACCCCGGGTTCTCCTCTTGGGTCTCCCTCGAGACGCTGCCGCCGCTCATCGAGGACGCCGACCCGCGCCTTGACTTGGTGGGATGGCAGGCGTGGGCGGAACCTGCCCTCGGCGCTCCGTATCTGTGGTGCGCCAGTTTCAGCGCCAGCGTCCCCCATGACCTGGTGGCCGAGTTCGCCTCCTCGCTCGCCTCACCGGTCCCGGTGCCTCGTCGCACCCTGCCCCAGAGCGCCGAGGGCCGGCTCACCGTCGTTCGCCGCAGCTGACGACCAACGTCCTGCAGGAGGCCGCGGTGCTGGTCGTCGCTGATGACGGCTGCCCCGAATGTGGGGGCGACGGGGCAGCGGAGCCAGTTGCCCTGACGAAGGCGCTCGACAAGGCCCTGGCCGCCCTCTGACCACCCTGCCCCGTCCATCGGCGCCCTCTGCTATGGCCTTGGCAGAGGGCACCGGCGTACGCCCTGAATCACCGTGCCTTGCGGGATCGGGCGTCTCGGCTCGGTGAGGACCGGGCGGCACGACTGTTGCCCGTGGCCGCATTGTTGGTGCGCTCAAGCATCGTCGTTGCGTCGGCAGGTAGGTCGGCCATGCGGCGAAGCCGCCACGCCAGCACGTCGCTGACCGAGCCCGCGGACTGAAGCTCCCGCCGCCCAGCCGCCTCGGCCAGGAGCGCAGCCGGATCGTGTCCGGCGGTTTCAGCGTCGGTGAGGGTGGCGGCCAGCGCGTGCCAGCCCGGTTCGGCAAGGACCTGTTCCGCCAGCTCCGGCACCGCCTGACGCACGTGGGCGGCCTTCCTCTGGCGCAGGGGCTGCGACAGGCGCCGCCCCCGCTGGTACAGCACCCCCAGCGGGACGTCGGCAGCGGCCCGATAGGCAGTGCGCAGGTGCTCGGCGGCCTGCCGGGCAGCGACTGCCTGTTGAGCGTGCCCCTTCTTCGCGTGCCAGTGGGCGGCGGCGGTGACGAGGAAGAAGGCCATGTCGATCAGCATCGCCGTGGTGGCCCCGTCTTCTCCACGGCCGAGCGCCGGGCCGCTGTAGACGAGGTCTCGGGCGGCCTGGCGCAGGGCGCGGTCGTGTCCGCGCTCGGCCTTCACGTGGGAGCGGGTGGCTCGTTCGAACGCGAAGGCCGCCTCGCGCAGCTCCGTGCGGGTGTGAGCGGCAGAGGTCTTGGCGAGTGCGTCGAGGACCTCTCCGGCCGCCGCGATCTGCGCGGCCACTGCCACGTCCTCGCCGTGATCGATGACCAGCACCGCCTGCCACGCGGCCGTGGCTGCCCGGCGTCGCGCCGCTGCGGGGCCACTCGGCGCGGTGCCTGTGGTCTGGTGCGAGGGCGTGTCGGTGCTCTGAACGGGGGTTTCGCCGGACCAGCGTGCGCGGATGCGGGGCAGGGACAGGTCGGGGGAGAGCGTGGAGCCCGCATAGAAGACCGGTTCCTGGGCGTCGTTGCGGTCGTCGGGAAGTGCGACCTTGTATCCGAGCAGGTCGCCGGAGGGTGCGACGCGTTTCCGAATCAGCACGCCGGCGGCGGCCAGGCGGTCGAAGAACTCCTCCTCGCTGGTGGCGCCGGCCACGGCGCGCCGTACGGTCTCGCGCAGCTCCTCCCGCGCGGGGCGCTCCCTGCCCTGCCGTTCGGCTTTGTGTCGCTCGGCGCTGGTGGTGCGTTTGGCGGCGGTGCCGTCCCCGGGCGCGACCTGGTGCAGGCCGAGCTCCTTTTCGATCAGGCGGCACTCGGCCTGGGCGCGCTTGCCGGAGCGGTGGTGGTCAGGACGGCGGCCGTCCTCCCGCACGAGCGTGGCGATGATGTGGATGTGGTCGTCTGCGTGACGGACAGCGGCCCAGCGACAGCCGGCGCCGTCGCCGGGATCGATGCCAGTGGCGGCGACCATGCGGCGGGCGATGTTGCCCCACTGCTCGTCGGACAGGGTCCGGTCATTCGGGGCGGCGCGTACGGAGCAGTGCCACACGTGCTGGTCGGGACGCTGGTCCGCATTGAGGAGAGACAGGGGCTGGTCAAGGAGGTGCTGGAGGTCCTTCTTCGTCACCGAAGGGTCGCGGCCGGGGTCGGGGGCCATGCCGTCGAAGGACGCGACCAGGTGCGGGTCGATGTGCTCCTCGTGGGTGCCCTTGCCGTACAGGTAGTGCAGGAGTCCGAGGGTGTTGCTGCCCTGCTGGTGGATCCGGGGAATCAAGGCGCCTCGTACTCCTGCCGGTTGGCGACTCTGTCGGCCGCCCGCTGGACGGCCTGTGCGGCGCGCTGCAGATCGGCGAGAACGGCGGCGAAGTCGGACGTGTCGGCACCAGAGTTGAGGGCCTTGGCGACCTGGTTGACGTTACTGCCGGCCCAGCCGAGCTGACGGCGCACACCGAACAGTGCGGTCAGGACGTCCCGCTCGGTGGCGATGGCTGCGGCGGTGCGGGACTGGTCGCGGGCGGCGGCCAGACCAGAGTAGGCCAGGAACCCGGCCACGCTCATGCCGACGTGGTCAGCGCCGGCCTGGATGATGGCGAGCTCGTGCTCGTTGAGACGGACACTGTGCGCGGGGCGCTGCTTCTTGTCGCGCGGGCGCGACTTCCCCTTCCTGGCCTTGCCCTTCGGGCGGGCCTTGTCTGGCTGCGGTCCGCCCTCGGTCGCAGCCTTCCCGTCCGGCGCCCCCTGGTGCCGGACGGGCCCCGCCACTCCCGGGGCGGGGTCGGGTTCGGACACTCCCCCTGCGGGGGAGTGTCCGAACCTCCAACTTGCTGCGCGGTTGTCTGGAGCGATGGGTGTCTCCTGCCGGTTGCCGTGTTCGTGGTGTCGGTCGTGCACGTGTGCTTCTCCGGGGTGTGGTCGGTAGGGGTCTGAGCCCCGAGCGATGGCAGATGAGGCCAGTAGCCGGGTGAATCGACGGTCGTGGGAGCTGCGCCAGGCGCCACCAGGCCGGGGCTTTCGTTGTGAGGACAGCAAGGGGACCGGTCCTCTAAGTGCTGCGCTGCACGGTCTCCAGACGCTTGGGGACCGGGATGCGACGCCCATCGGGGACGGTCCCGCTGACACGCCGTCACGGGGACCGTCCCCGCGCCACCGCACGGTCCTGGTCCCCGAGGGGACCGAAGGGGCCGCTACGGGGGACGGTCCCGTCGTGGGGCCGCTCTGGGGACCGGCACGAAAGGCCCCCTGAGCTGCAATCTTCGGGGACCGGTCCCCGAAAGCGGTCAGCACGGTCCCCGGGACGCGCTCCCTGCAGGGTTTGTCGGGACCGTCTACGACCCGTCCGGGACCGAGGGCTGCGGTCCCCGAAGCTGCCGCGAGGAGCGAAGCCGTGTCGCGTCACGCAGCTCGGCGTCGCCCCCTCCGGGCAGCGCTGAGTTCGACGCGCGACGGGGGGAGCCGCACGTACAGCATTGCCCCGCGTGGCTCCATCGAGGCTCGCTTTGCGTCGACGGCATGAGGAGCCCACGGGTGCGTGGCACCAGTCGCACCGGACATCGAGCGCATCGGGGGTGCCCTCGGCGACGGTGGCCTCGTGCGCGGCGCGCGTCGGACGGTAGCGGGCCAGCTCGGCGCGGACGGCCGGCGGGATGCATGACCCGGCCTCGCGTACGCGCTCTTCGACGTCCCGAGGTCGGCCACCGTTGGAAAACTGCCGGTGCGTCGCAGGGGCGACCACGCCGGCGGCTACAGCCGCCCGGGAGGGGAGCAGTTCGGCTCGCCAGGCGGCGGGATCGTCGGGGTCGGCGGTTGGGGCGGGGTCGGTGTGTCGGTCGAGGCGGTCGCGTCGGTGGGCACGCCATCTGCGGGTTATGTCCACGGGCAGGATCGGGCACGGCGTGTCGAGGACATGGGACCGTATCGCCTCGCGGACGTCCCAGCCGTGGCCGGTGGCGAAGGGCACGTCGTCGAGCAGCTCCTGCCACTGGGCGATCTGGTCACGGGCTTCGCCCATGCCGGTGCGGACGGTGCGGGGATCGAGGCGCCCGATGTAGGCGAGGACAGCGGCGGCTTCACGTCGGTCCAAAGGCGGGTTACTCCGTTCCGGTCGGTTCGTCGAGGGCGGCGAGCAGGGCGGCCATGTGTGCCTCGGAGCGCGTCATGCCGGTGGCTGCGGCGGTGGGGTTCCCACCGGGCAAGGCGTAGAGGTTGGGGCGGCCGGGGGAGGGGGTGTGTTCCCGGGCGATCCACGCGCGCCAGTCAGCGGCCCACGCGGCGGCGGTGCGCGGCGCCCACGAGCTCCGGTAGGTACGCCACTTCTCGTCAGCGGTGCGCAGGGCGTGCTCGCCGAGTCGGTCGAGGTGGCCGTGGTGCCGGAGCCATGCGCGGGCGTCGTCGTCGATCTGCCACTCGGTGGCGGAGAGGAGCGGGGCAGAGCTGCTGCTCTTACCGTTCACCTTCGGTTCTCTACTGTTCTGGGGGTCGGAATCCGCACCCCCAGAGGGTCGGAATGTGACCCCCCTGGGGGCCGGATTCCGTTCCCCGGGGTCGGATTCCGATCCCTCCTCGAAGGGCTCAGCAGGGTCGGATTCCGACACCCCGAGGACCGGAATCCGGCCTCCCTCCGTTGCCCGTTCGGCGAGAAATCGGGCGGCGACCGGGAGGCAGTAGTACGTCTCTCCTCGCGGTCCCTTGCGGTCGGTGAGCGTCACCAGCTCGCCGCTGGCGATCAACTTGGCCAGCGCGTCGCGCACGGCGGTGCGGGAGGCGTTGGCGCGTTTCATGAGGGTGGGCACGGACGCGTACGCGACGCAGTGCCGGTCGCGGCACCGGTCGGCGATCAGGGCGAGGACCATGCGGGCGGTGCCCTTGCTGTGGCTGTGGTCCCACACCCATTCGCGGGCGTCGTAGCTCATCGGGCGGCGGCTCCTAGGTCAGGACGGGGTGTGGTCGGCCCCTGTCGGGCGGATGCACAAAAAAGGGGGGCTCACAGCTCGGTGCTGAAGGCACGGGGGAGCCGGTGGCGTATAGCCAAGACAGCCACGTCAATGCCGCACAAGTCCAGCACTCAGCCGGGAATTCAGACAGCTGACGGCGAACGCGTGCTGCGAGGCATCACCAAAACGATAAACCCGAATCTCCGGTTGCCGAAATAATGCACCGTCAGACGGAGTCAGAAGGATCACATGAGGAGCCTGTTGAAAGCCTGTTGACTCCTCCTGAGGCGCAAGCTACAACACAACACGCCACGTCAGAGCGCCGTCTGTGGACTGGCGGCGACAACGCCAACCAGAGCTCCGGGAGTCACCCCGAAGGTACTTTCGGCCGTCCGCGCGACGGAACATAGCCGACGATCGCCGGTTAACCAAACCGGCAAATGGAAGCTACAAATGGAGTCATGGCAGCACGATCCCTGGAAATCGGACCGGCCGGAATGCGGGCCGCCCGCACCATCGAAATCCTCCGCACCGAACGCGGCCTCCCAGCGCGAACTCGCTGCCCGCGTCACCGCCATCGGTCGCCCGATGACCAACACGATGCTGTCCCGCATCGAACGCGCCCAGCGCCGCTGCGACATCGACGACCTCGTCGCCCTCGCCCAGGCCCTTCGGATCTCGCCCCTGGCTCTCCTCCAAGAGACCCGCGCCGAGTAGCCCAAGTCCCCCTCCGACCGGCCCGCCATCTCGCCACCGAGTAAGGACCCGCCGCCCTTGCAGCGACCCGCAACGCCCCTTGCCCTTTCCCGCTCCCAGCACACCGCCCGCACGGCCGGCCAGGAGGGGATAGCGAATGCCTGACCGCCTCCTGACCGTGGCCGAAGCCGGCGACATGCTCGGCACCGGCGAACGCTTCGTCCGCCGCCTCATCGCCGAGCGCCGCATCCGCTACGTCAAACTCGGCCGCCCCGTACGCATCCCCGAGAGCGCGCTCACCGAGTACGTCGAGGCGCGCACCGTCGAGCCTGTCCGCCGCACCCGTGTCCGATACGGAAGGGCAGCTTGATGGCAGGACGCAAGCCCCAGCGGCGGCGTGAATTCGGCACGGTGCGCAAACTCGCCTCCGGCCGCTGGCAAGCCCGCTACCTCGGCCCGGACGGCCAGCGGCACAAGGCACCGGAAACCTTCGAGACCAGGTCTGATGCCCAGGACTGGCTCAATCTCACACGCGCAGACATCGAGCGCAACCACTGGCGGGACCCGGACGCCGGTGCGGTCAACTTCGAGAAGTACGCCTTGCGTTGGATGGAAGAGCGGGGCCTGGCCCCGACCACGCTCGACCGCTACCACGGCCTGCTGCGCCTCCACATCCTGCCGACCTTCGGCGGCAAGGACCTGGACGAGATCGCCCCGCCCTCCATTCGCACCTGGCGGGCCGAACGCCTGAAGGCGACCGGTGCCACCACGGTCGCCAAGTCGTACCGCCTGCTGAAGGCCATCCTTCAGACGGCAGTCGACGACGACCTCCTGCGCACCAACCCGTGCCGCATCAAGGGCGCGGGCAAGGAGGAGGCCGACGAACGCCCCACCGCCACCATCGAGCAGGTCTTCGACCTCGCTGACGCCATGGGCCCACGCTGGCGCCTGATGGTCCTGCTGGGCGCCTTCGCCTCCCTCCGCCCGGAGGAACTGGCCGAGCTGCGCCGGCACAGTGTCGATCTCGACGAATGCTCTCTGCGCGTCACGCAAGCGTCCCCCGAGCTGACGAACGGCAGGCGGGTCACCGGCGACCCCAAGTCCCGCGCGGGTAAGCGCACCGTGTACCTGCCCGATTTCCTGCTCCCGGAGCTCCGCCGCCACCTGCAGTGGTTTGCCGAGAAGGAACGGGACGGCCTGATCTTCGTCGGGGAGAAGGGTGCCCCCTTCCGCCGCTCGAGCTTCGGCCGCAAGTGGCGCAGGGCCAGGGCCAAGGTCGGCATGCCGGGCCACTTCCGCTTCTACGACCTCCGCCACACCGGCAACACCTTGGCCGCCGACACCGGCGCCAAGCTGAAGGACCTCATGGTCCGCGCCGGCCAGTCCTCGGAGCGGGCCCAGCTGATCTACCAGCACTCGACGGCGAAGCATCAGCAGAAGCTGGCGCAGGGGATCGACGTCGAGGTGCGCGCGCGGCTCCGCGAAGCCTCGCCAAGAGCACAGCGAGGTGCTCGCGAGGCATGAGCCTCTCCTGCCCCCATATGGAGGACCGGCTCTTCAGTCGGTCCTCCCTGCGCGGGAGGCAGCAAAACCTGCCTCTACCGTCCTGTCCTAGTCTCGCGCCCTGGCCCAGGACTGCGTCGTGCGCCTGCTGGCGGCTCAAGGATCATTGCAGTGTCGCAGCAGCCCTATGCCGCTTTGCTCCTGCCTCTCCGTACTTCCTGTAGCGTCCTGAAGCGCACAACTGGGATGCTGGGGGTAGAAGATCCCGCGAGAACTGGAGGGAGTGGACCATGGCGTACTCGACTCGTATGGCTGCGGCTCTCTCCGGGGCCACCACCGGGCAACTGCGCTCATGGCGGCAGGACCGAGGCAACGGGCCGATTCTCTGTCCTGAGCTGGCGGCCAAGCCTGCTCTGTACTCCTTCCGGGACGTCCTGGCGCTACGCGCGTTCGCGATCCTCCGGCAAGACGTATCGCTGCAGAAGATCCGCAAGGCGCTGGCCACACTGAAGCGATTCGGTGAGTTCGAGCACCTGTCCAGCTACTCCCTGGTGGCTGAGGGCGACTCCATCGTCCTTATGGGCTACAACAACGACGACCACGCAACGGACCTCGTGAAGCACCCAGGGCAGCGAGTCATCGCGACGATGGAGGACATCCTCCAGGAGTTCGCACCCCGCGCCGGCGTCGTGGTTCCGCACCTCCTGCGGCCGAAGCAACACGTCAGTGTGGATCCGGAGACGCAGGGGGGGCAGCCGGTCATCACAGGCACTCGTGTCCCGTTCGATGCCGTCGCGGAACTGGTGGAGGACGGCATCCCACCTGAGAAGATCGCCGACTACTACCCCGGCGTGACAGCGGAGGCCGCCCGCGACGCGGTGTCCTTCGCCCTGTATGTGGACAGCTACAGCCCGGGACCGCGCGCTGCCTGATGCGAATCCTCATTGACGAGAACGTCCCGGTGCAGATGCTGGAGATGCTCAGACGGTTGCTCCCCGGGCACGAGGTGCAGCACGTCAGCGAGATCAAGTGGACGGGGAAGAAGGATCTTGCCCTCCTCCCCGACGCCGCGAAGAGAGGCTTCGAAGCCTTCCTCACCAAGGACGGGCGCCAACTGGAAGACCCGTCGGAGACAACCGCCATCAAGAAATCCGGCATGCATCACATCCGGTTCAGTCACGGTCACAAAGGCATGGCCGGCCTGGGGCTGGCCATGGGTGCTGTGATCGCCGCCATGCCTCTGATCATCCGTGAACTCGACGCGGCGGAAAGCCAGCAGCTCGTCCACATCAAAGGTCTGAACCCCGGCAGCAAGCAGCGGTTCGATCTGGTTGACCCTGTCAAGGAACCGCCTCGCTACTGGCCGCGATAGTCGCGTCCGGCGACGCTGCTCGAACGATCTTGGCTGCAAGTTCTACCGCGCATCAACTGCCCCAATTGCGCTAGTCACTTGCTCTGCGACGGCGGCATCAGATGGTAGATACTGCGACTCCGCACCACATGAGGCACGGTTGAAGCGGGGGGCTTTCGGGTGGCGTCGTACGACTTACGTCTGCAGCGCTGGGCCATGCGGCTATGGGCTCGCCACCGGCTCTGGCTCAGGAGATCTGCCCAACGGAGCGGCTGGGCAGGACTACGTAAGAGGGAACTGGACGCGGCCCTGGGGAAGCTGGGTATCCCGTTGGAGGAGGCTGCAAGAGTCCGCGGCGTTCTCAGCTCGTGGCATCCGAATTGGGTGGCCTGTGCGCTCGGTGTCGAATGGAGCTCGACCGCTCGCTACCGTCTCGTCCTGGGAGTGATCGACGCGGTCGTGGTCGGAGCTAAGGTACGTGCTGCGCCTAGTGGCAGGGGGTCGGTCCAGGGCACTGCGGCGGCTGGATCAGAGCTGTCGACACATCGAGAAGCGCCTGTTCAAGGTGCACAGCATTGCTGGTTCGGTTCCGCGCCGCTCCTCCAGGCTACGGCTGATCAAGCGGCATGCCGCGCTGGTCGCCGGGGCCCAGCGTGTGGCGCTGGATCAGGTGGACGTCGAGCCGGAGCACGCGCTGACAGAGTTGGCACGGCTGCAGCTCGTTATCGCCGAGAGCCATTTGTATGGTCGACAGGCAGCGCTCCTGCCCGCTGAGCTGCTTCAAGATGTCGGGCCCGTGTCGCGTCTGCGGAACACCTGGCGCGAGTCGGTCCACGTCGCCATGGCGATCCTCGCGGCCATGGCTGCGGCAGCCGGCGCCGCGCCCGCCCTGCCGTCGATGGGGGTGGGAGAAGACGTGCGTCCGTGGCTGATCCTGGGGGCGGCGGCTCTCGCCGCGACCCTGGTGGCCGGCTGGGGGCGGGTCACCCGCATCCTCGAACTGTTTCCTGCCTGACGCGGGGCAACCCAGCTCGGTTCAGCTGAGCGGACCCTGTAGCAACTCCAGCTTTGCTTATGTGACTTCGCAGCCGTTGACGGTGACAGTGACCCAGGTCACGTGAAATGCGTCTCACGATTCGGGACGCCTCGCGGCCGCGACCCTCGAAATGGCGCCCGGAGGATCGCGGGAAGGGGGCTCGACCTGCACTTAGGGCACGCAGAGGGCACGCCACCATCAAATTGGACTAGACAACAAGCAAACCCCAGGTCGCTGACCTGGGGTTTCGATTTGGAGCGGGTGACGAGAATCGAACTCGCGCTCTCAGCTTGGGAAGCTGATGTTCTACCATTAAACTACACCCGCGTAAGACGCCGACGGAGTCGGTGTCCGGACGCTCGCCACTTTACCTCATGCCAGGCTCCCGGTGCTCGCGCCGCGGGGCCTGAGGGTTTTTCAGGGGTGGGATGCGGCTGCGGGGGAACGGAGTTGGGGCGTACGGTGGAGGGCCTGAGAGGGGCCGGGCGGGACCGGAGTGCCGCCTGGAGGGGCGTTCCTTTGATCCCGTACTGTGGCTTTTGTCGTCAGGCAAGCAGCAGCCAGACGCGGCTCTTGGGGAAGGGACTCTTGGACTTGATGGAGCGCACCGTCGTCCGTTGTGCCGATGGGCACGTGTTCAGCACCGCTTCGTTCCCGATGCAGCAGGCCGAGCGGCTCGGCCCCGGGCGGCTGCTTCGGTGTCCGCGATGTGCGCGGCTCCGGAGCGTGGTGCCCGTCAGCTATCAGAAGCGGTAGCGGCAACGGACAAAGCTAGAGACAACAGGCATAAGGCGCGCGGAGACGTCCGGTTGTGGTCGCTCCGCGCGCCTTGCGTATCCTCGGGGCGTGCTTCTCTCAGACAAGGACATCCGGGCCGAGATCGACGCCGGACGCGTACGCATCGATCCGTATGACGAATCGATGGTGCAGCCGTCGAGCATCGACGTGCGCCTCGACCGCTACTTCCGGGTGTTCGAGAATCACCGGTACCCCCACATCGACCCGGCCGTCGAGCAGTCCGACCTGACCCGGCTGGTGGAGCCGGAGGGGGACGAGCCGTTCATCCTGCACCCCGGCGAGTTCGTCCTGGCGAGCACCTACGAGGTCATCACGCTGCCCGACGATCTCGCCTCCCGGCTGGAGGGGAAGAGTTCGCTGGGGCGGCTGGGGCTGGTCACGCACTCGACCGCCGGGTTCATCGATCCCGGGTTCAGCGGGCACGTGACCCTGGAGCTGTCCAACCTCGCCACGCTGCCGATCAAGCTGTGGCCGGGGATGAAGATCGGGCAGCTGTGCATGTTCAGGCTGAGCTCGCCCGCCGACTTCCCGTACGGGAGCGAGCGGTACGGGTCCCGGTACCAGGGTCAGCGCGGGCCGACCGCCTCGCGGTCCTTCCTCAACTTCCACCGGACCCGGGTGTGAGCGGCACGAGCGTGAGTGACGTACGGGAGAACCTGACCTACGAGAAGTTCGGCGTCGCCGTGCGCGAGCTCGCGCAGGCCGTCGCCGACGACGGCTACGAGCCCGACATAGTCCTCAGCATCGCCCGCGGCGGCGTCTTCGTGGCCGGCGGGCTCGCCTACGCCCTCGACTGCAAGAACATCCACCTGGTGAACGTCGAGTTCTACACCGGGGTGGGGACGACGCTCGAGATGCCGGTCATGCTCGCGCCCGTGCCGAACGTGATCGACTTCTCGCAGAAGAAGGTGCTGATCACCGACGACGTCGCCGACACCGGCAAGACGCTCAAGCTGGTGCGCGACTTCTGCCTCGACACCGTCGCCGAGGTGCGCAGCGCCGTCGTCTACGAGAAGTCGCAGTCGCTGGTGAAGTGCGAGTACGTGTGGAAGCGGACCGACGACTGGATCAACTTCCCGTGGAGTGTGGAACCGCCCGTGGTGCGGCGGGCCGGCCAGGTGCTCGACGCCTGACCGGCGTGAGCAGAAGAGGGGCTCCCCGGTGGGGAGCCCCTCTCTCGTGCGTGCGGGACCTCAGACCGTGCCCAGCTTCACGATCGACAGCAGGGCGATCAGCTGGATCGCCGACGCGCCGAGCGCCTTCGGCCAGGGCAGGTCGTGGGAGCGGCTGACCATGAGGGTCAGCAGCACACCGCCGGCGACCCAGGTGGCCCAGCCCAGCAGCTGGACGAACATCGCGTCGCCGCCCGCGAACATGGCGAAGACCAGGCGGGGCGCGTCCGAGAGGGACATGATCAGCATCGACAGGCCCACCGTGGGCTGCCAGGCGCCGTCGCCGCCGAGCTGGCGGGCCAGGGTGTGGGTGACCACGCCCAGGACGAATGCGCTCAGCACCATCGCGACGGCCGTCGTCAGGACGATCGGCACCGCGTTCGACAGTGTGGCGTTTATGGCGTCGGCGCGGGCGCCGTCGAAGCCGAAGACGGCGAGCAGGCCGTAGAGGAACGTGACGATCAGGGCCGGGCCCCACATCGAGTAGTCCCGCATCTGGAGGAACGTCTGGTTGGGGGCGAGGACGATCCCCCGGAGCAGGGCCTTCCAGTGCAGGCGCGGGCCGATGGGGCCGGGCGGCGGGGCGGCCGAGCCGGCCCGGTAGGTGTCGCCCTGGGTGTAGGGGTCCTCGCCGACCGAGAAGGCCTGGGTGTGGCCCGGGTTGTTCGCCGCGTACGGGTCGGGCGGGCCCTGCGGGCCGGGCGGGTACGCGCCGTCGCCGAAGTACTCCGGCTCGCCCTGGCCGCCGTAGCCCCCGCCGTGCCCGGCGTTCGGCTGCGGCCAGGCGGGGCCGCCGCCGTTGCCGTAGGGCTGCGGCGCCTGCGGGTACGGCTGCGGCGCCTGCGGGTAGCCGTACGACGGCCCCTGCGGCGTCTGCTGCCCGTTCGGAGGGTTGTGCGGTCGCGTCTGAGGAGCGCCGTTGTTCCGGCCGCGTCCGATCCTGAATCCAGCCACGTCTTCGAACGTACCTGGTCCCCGGCGGTGGCGTGCCGGGCCCGGGCTTCCGGGCCCGGCTTTGCGGCCGAGCTGTGACATCCCTTAAGGGGGAGGGCCCTTGAGCGTCCGGGGGCCCTCAGGGTTCGGCCGTACGGGCCTTGCCCGGGCCCGCCGAGCGCAGGGGGGCCTTGCCCCGGGCCCGCCCGGATCCATCGCCCGGGGCGTCGTCGGGTCGTCGGGTCGGATGGTGGTGATCAGGGGGTGAGGGCGGTGCCGTAGCCCGGGCTGCCGGCCGTCGAGATGCCCGTCGTGCCCGGGCCGAAGCTCGTCGAGCCCGAGGCCGACGGGCCGGTCGCCGTGGAGCGCAGGGACCAGACCGCGCCGTCGCCGGCGTTCTCGCCGGGCGCGGAGACGGACAGGTCGGCGCGGCGGTCGCCGGTGTGGTCGGTGAGGGCGACGCGCTCGCCGAACCGGTCGCCCTTCTCGGAGGTGCCGGGCACACCGGCGGTGTTCTGGGTGTACGACGTCGCGCCCCTGGTCGTCAGGCCGGACGCCGAGCCGTACAGCACGGTGACCGCCCCGGCGGAGCCGTTCTCGCCCGCGGTGCCGATCGCCAGGTCGGCGTACCCATCGCCGTTGGCGTCGCCGAGCGAGACGCCGCTGCCGAAGCGGTCGTCCTTCTCGGCGGCGCCGGGCACACCGGCGGTGGCCTGGGTGAGGACGAGCGGGGCCCGGTCCGGGTCCGGGCCCTCGGGGCCGCCGTAGACGACGGAGACCTTGCCGCCGAGCGCGCCCGCCGGGTCGGCGGAGGCCTCTCGGTCGTTTCCTACGACGATGTCGTCGTGGCCGTCACCGTCGATGTCGCCCACGGCGGAGACGAACCCGGCGGGCAGCTTCTGCAGCCAGTCGACGTAGTTGCCGATCCGCACGTCGGCGAGGGAGGTGGTCGCGGCGCGGTTGTGCGCGGCGCGGCCGTGCAGGACCACACGGGGGCGGCCGTCGCCGGTGACGTCGCCGGAGGAGAGGTGGGTGACGCCGTCGGAGGACAACCACCAGTCGTTGCCCGAGCCCGAACCGCCGTTGGACCCACCGGTCCTGGTGATCGGGCCGTTCACGAGGGAGAGGGTGATCGGGCCGGTGGAGCCGACCGCGATGTCGATGTCCCCGTCGCCGTCGAAGTCGCCGACGGCCAGCGCCCGTCCGTACCGGTCGTAGTCGGTGCTGAAGAAGCTGAACAGCGAACGGGCCCCGGACAGACCGGACGCCGAGCCCCAGACGATGGTGACGGTGCCGTCGTTGGTGTCGCTGCCGTCCTCGCCGGGCGTGCCGATCAGCAGGTCGGCGTAGCCGTCGGTGTTCAGATCGGCGGAGGCGAGCGCGGAGCCGAAGGCGTCGTCGGCCTCGGCGGCGCCCGGCAGGCCGGCGGTGTTCTGCGTCAGGAGCGTGCGCGTGGAGCTCTTCGGGCCGCTCGTGCTGCCGTAGACGACGGTCACGGCGCCCGCCTTCGCCTGCCCCGACACCGTGGCGCCCGGCGCGCCGATGGCGAGGTCGGTGCGACCGTCGCCGTTGAAGTCGTAGGGGGCGGCGGCCGTCGCGGCGTGCGCGGCGGGGACGGACAGGGTGAGGGCGAGCGGGGTCAGGGCCGCGGCGAGGACGGCGGTGGTGAGGCGGGTGCGCCGGGGCGTACCCGCCTCACGGGGGAGGCGTCGGATCGTCACTGGGCCACCGCCGAACCGAGGCTGACGCTGCCCTTGAGCGAGACGGCCTTCGCGGTGATGCCCTGTGCGCCGCTCGTGGTCAGGCCGGAGGCGGAGCCGCGCAGGGTCCACAGGCCGCCCGTGGAGTTCTCGCCGTAGACGCCGACGACCAGGTCCGCCTTGCCGTCCTTGGTCACATCGCTCAGGCCGACCGAGGAACCGAAACGGTCCGAGGTCTCGGCGGATCCGGGCACCCCGGCGGTGTTCTGGGTGTACGACTTCACGCCGGTGGTCTTCAGGCCGGAGGCGGAGCCGTACAGCACGGTCACCGAGCCCGCGTCCCTCGCCGAGCCGATGTCCTCGCCCGGGGCGGAGACCACGACGTCGGCGTACCCGTCGCCGTTGATGTCACCGGTGCTCACCGCGCCGCCGAAACCGTCCTCGGCCTCGCCCGCGCCGGGCACGCCCGCGGTGTCCTGGTGGACGACGGTCGGCCGCTGCGCCGGGTCGGGGCCGTTCGGGCCGCCGTACCAGACGGTGATCTGGCCCCCCTTGTGACCGCCGGGCTTGAGGGCGTACGGGTCCGTGTAGTCACCGAGGACGAGGTCGCCGTAGCCGTCGCGGTTGATGTCGCCGATGGAACCGGGGTAGCCGTCCGCGGCCGGCAGATCGGCCATCTTGTACGTCGTGCCGGTCCACCGGAAGTAGTCGATCTGGCCGCCGGTGTCGCCGTCCACGTTGAACGGGTACACGCGCTCGGCCGCGCCGTCGCCGGTGAGGTCGCCCGCGAACACCTCGAACGTGGTGCCGACCTCGCCGACGCGGAGGTTGTTCAGCGGACCGCCGGTGCGGGTGAAGGGGCCGTGGTAGACGCGGGTGTGGCTCTGCCCGGTGAGCGTGACGTCGGTGTCGCCGTCCCCGTCGAAGTCGCCGGTCGCGATACCCCGGGAGAAGTTGCCGTACTCGGAGAGCGTCGATGGCTGCGGCAGGCCCTTGCCGCCGGTCAGACCCGACTTGCCGCCCCACAGGACGGTGCCGGAGCCGACGCCGTCCCGGTCGCCGATGCTCTCGTTGCTGGCGCCCACGACGAGGTCGGAGTAGCCGTCCCGGTCCAGGTCGCCGGTGGCCAGGGCGGAGCCGAACAGGTCGCCGGACTCGGCGGTGCCGGGCACGCCCGCGGAGTTCTGGGTGATGACGGCCCTGCGGGCGGCCGACACACCGGACGCCGAGCCGTACAGCACGACGACGGCACCGGCGCAGGAGGCGGAACCGACGTCGGCGCACGCGGCGCTGGCCGCGACGTCCCGGTATCCGTCACCGTTGAAGTCCCCGGCGAGGCCGGAGGGGGCGGCGGTGGCGGGGGTGGTGGTGAGCAGGCCGGTGGTGAGCGTGGCGGCCAGCAGGAGGGTGCGCTTGCGCAAGGTGGGGCTCCGGGTGGGAAGGGGCCGGACCTGGGAGGCCTGGCTCCGCAGCGGGTTGCGGGGTGGTTGGGGCGGTGCGGGTGGCTCCGCCGGGCGCGGGTGGCTGGGGCAGGCCTGGGGCTGGGTGGTGCGGGTGGCTTGGGGGCGGGCGCGGTGGTCCGGTGGGCGCGGGTGGCTCCGCCGGGCGTCGGTCGGTCAGTCGGAGTTCGGTGCCTCGGCCGGAGTCTGGTGGCGCGGTCGGTGCCGGGTGCCGCGGTCGGAGCCCGGCGGTTCCTTCGGTGCCAAGGGCTCAGTCGGTGCCGGGGGCTCAGTCGGCGAAGTCGGCGCCGAGGTGCGGGTAGCCCGTCGTCGAGGCGCCCGAGGCGCCCGAGACCGCTGAGGCGCCCGAGACCGCTGAGGCGCCCGAGACACCTGAGACGCACGAGACGTCCGAGACCGCCGAGACGTCCGAGACGTCCGAGACGCCGGGGGAGACGGTGCGCGAGACGGTGATGCCCTGGGCCGAACCCCACAGGACCGCGACGGCGCCGCCGTCCTTGTCGCTGCCGAGGTCCTCAAGCGGGGAGGAGACGGCGAGGCCGTCGCAGCCGTCGCCGTTGAAGTCGGCCAGCGGGGTGTGCGTGCCGTCCGCGGCCGTCGCAGGGTCGGCCGTGGCCGAGAGCAGCGTGCCGATCGGCGCGGTCCTCGCGGCGGTCGCCGGGGCGAGCCGCAGGCGGGGGCGCCGGGACGGGCGGGCGGACATGTGCCGGCGCCCCGAGGGACGCTCGTGCTGCTGCATGCGGGGTCTCCTGCTGCACGCGGGGGATGTCTGGCGGACATCCACAGTCGATGAAGGACCGAACTGCCCGTGTTCGCCGGGAGTTGTCCGGGCGTTCACGGGTGTTCGGCGATCAAGAGACCCTTGGAGGGACGTAAGGGTTGTACGTGAGTTCGGTGAGTTCCGGGTTGTGCGGGGGTGCGCTGCTCTGCGTCCTCGGCGAGCCGTCGGCCGTCCCCGCGGCACGCCGGAGTCGGCTGACCGCGCAGGCAGTCCCGCGCGAAGTCTCCGCGGCTGCGGAGTCGCGCGGAGTCGGCATCAGTTCACGGTCACGTAGATCTTGCGCACCGTTTCGATGGTCTTCCAGACACCGACGTAGCCGGGCTTCATGACGAAGCTGTCGCCTGCCTTGTAGATCACCGGCTCGCCACCTTCCGGCGTGAGTTCGACGATGCCGGAGAGGATGTGGCAGAACTCGAAGGTGTCGCCCTTGATGGAGCGGGTCTCGCCGGGCGTCGCTTCCCAGATGCCCGTTTTGATCGTCTCCCCGCAGGCGACGTCCTGGGGCCAGGTCTTGCAGGCCGGGTTGCCCGAGATCAGGCGTTCCGGGAGTGGCACGGACTCGGTCGGAGCGAAGGAGGGGTCGGTGTCGATGGTCTTCAGAAGCGACATGGTCTTGCCTTTCCTGGGTGCTTGAGCAGCCGGGTGCGCCCGGCATGTCAGGCCCGGTCTCGGTCCCGGTCCACGGCCGCCCCGGGGTGGCCGGCGAGGCACGGCGACAGCGGGATCGCGGTCGTCTCCTGGCCTACGACGTCGGCCCGCCACGGTCTCCGCTGTCCGCCGCGGTCTCCTGAGCATCCCCGTGGCTCCGTACGGCGCCAATACGTGATCTGTCCGGCCGGAGTGCGGTACCCGGACGTAGTGTCCACCGCCCCACCGCCCCACCGCCCCACCGCCCCACCGCCCCACCGCCCCACCGCCCCACCGCCCCACCACCCCACCGCCCCACCGCCCCGGCGCCCACGGCCTCCGGGCCGGGGCGCCGGCACGCCGCCCACGGGCGTGACCCCCGGCACGCCGCCCACGGGCGTGACCCCCGGCACGCCGCCCACGGGCGTGACCCCCGGCACGCCGCCCACGGGCGTGACCCCCGGCACGCCGCCCACGGGCGTGACCCCCGGCACGCCGCCCACGGGCGTGACCCCCGGCACGCCGCCCACGGGCGTGACCCCCCGGCACACCGGACCACCGGGACCACAGAGGGGCAAGCCGTGCCACCCGCCGACCCCAGCCTCGCTGCTGCCGACCGCGCCAACCGTGCACCCGTACGGCAAACAGCGGGGGAACGCCGACGCCCCCCGCCCGATGACTCGGGGCAGGGGGCGTCGGGACGACCGGTGGGAACCGCCTACTTCACCGGCTCCGGCTCCGGGGCGTTCTCCGAGTCCGACGTACCGGCCGGCGGCTCGCCGTCGTCACCGTCGTCGTCGGCCTCCGCCTGGACCGGCGTCTTGACCGAGTCCAGCAGCAGCTGGGCGACGTCCACGACCTGGATGGACTCCTTGGCCTTGCCGTCGTTCTTCTTGCCGTTGACCGAGTCCGTGAGCATGACCAGGCAGAACGGGCAGGCCGTCGACACGATGTCGGGGTTGAGCGACAGCGCCTCGTCGACGCGCTCGTTGTTGATGCGCTTGCCGATGCGCTCTTCCATCCACATCCGGGCACCGCCCGCGCCGCAGCAGAAGCCGCGCTCCTTGTGGCGGTGCATCTCCTCGTTGCGGATGCCCGGGACGCTGGCGATGATCTCGCGCGGGGGCGTGTAGATCTTGTTGTGACGGCCCAGGTAGCACGGGTCGTGGTAGGTGATGATGCCCTCGACCGGCGTGACCGGGATGAGCTTGCCCTCGTCGACGAGGTGCTGGAGCAGCTGCGTGTGGTGGATGACCTCGTAGTCGCCGCCGAGCTGCGGATACTCGTTGCCGATGGTGTTCAGGCAGTGCGGGCAGGTCGCGACGATCTTCTTGGCCGACTTCGGCTTGGCCGACTCGGGGACGACCTTGCCCTCGTCGTCCGTCTCCTCGCCGAACGCCATGTTCAGCGCCATGACGTTCTCCATGCCGAGCTCCTGGAACAGGGGCTCGTTGCCCAGGCGGCGGGCGGAGTCACCGGTGCACTTCTCGTCGCCGCCCATGATCGCGAACTTCACGCCCGCGATGTGGAGCAGCTCCGCGAAGGCCTTCGTGGTCTTCTTCGCGCGGTCCTCCAGGGCGCCGGCGCAGCCGACCCAGTAGAGGTACTCGACCTCGGACAGGTCCTCGATGTCCTTGCCGACGACCGGGACCTCGAAGTCGACCTCCTTGAGCCACTCCAGGCGCTGCTTCTTCGCCAGGCCCCAGGGGTTGCCCTTCTTCTCCAGGTTCTTGAGCATCGTGCCCGCCTCGGACGGGAACGAGGACTCGATCATCACCTGGTAGCGGCGCATGTCGAGGATGTGGTCGACGTGCTCGATGTCCACCGGGCACTGCTCGACGCAGGCGCCGCAGGTGGTGCAGGACCACAGGACGTCCGGGTCGATGACGCCGTTGTCCTCCAGCGTGCCGACCAGGGGGCGTTCGGCCTCGGCCAGCGCCGTCGCGGGCACGTCCTTCAGCTGTTCCTCGGAGGCCTTCTCCTCGCCCTCCATCGTCTTGCCGCCGCCGGCCAGCAGGTACGGCGCCTTGGCGTGCGCGTGGTCCCGCAGGGACATGATCAGCAGCTTGGGGGAGAGGGGCTTGCCCGTGTTCCAGGCGGGGCACTGCGACTGGCAGCGGCCGCACTCGGTGCAGGTGGAGAAGTCCAGCAGGCCCTTCCAGGAGAACTGCTCGACCTGGGAGACGCCGAAGACGTCGTCGTCGCCCGGGTCGGTGAAGTCGATCGGCTTGCCGCCCGACGTCATGGGCTGCAGCGCCCCGAGAGCCGTCCCGCCCGACGCCTCGCGCTTGAACCAGATGTTCGGGAAGGCGAGGAACCGGTGCCAGGCGACACCCATGTTGGTGTTGAGGGACACCACGATCATCCAGATGAACGAGGTGCCGATCTTGATCATCGCGACCAGGTAGACCAGGTTCTGCAGCGCCGTGACCGACAGGCCCTTGAAGGCGAGGACCAGGGGGTACGAGGCGAAGTACGAGGCCTCGTAGTGGTCGACGTCGTGGAGCGCGCCCTCCAGGCCCCGCAGCACGTAGATGGCCAGGCCGATGGTGAGGATGACGGACTCGACGAAGTAAGCCTGGCCGGCCTTGGAGCCCGCGAAGCGGGACTTGCGGCCGGGCCGGTTCGGCAGGTTCAGCAGGCGGATCGCGATGAGCACCGCGATGCCCAGGATCGTCATCACGCCGATGAACTCGATGTACAGCTCGAACGGCAGGAACCCACCGATGACCGGCAGTACCCAGTCGGCCTGGAACAGCTGGCCGAAGGCTTGGGCGAGGGTCGGCGGGAGGGTCAGGAAGCCCACGGCGACGAACCAGTGGGCGACACCGACGATGCCCCACCGGTTCATGCGCGTGTGCCCGAGGAATTCCTTCACCAGGGTCACGCTGCGCTGGTAGGGGTTGTCGGTCCGCGCACCGGCCGGGACCGGCTGGCCCAGCTTGAAGTACCGGACGAACTGGCCGATCGCGCGTGCGAGCAGCGCGACGCCGACCACGGTCAGAACCAGCGACACGATGATCGCGGCGAGTTGCATGGGGGCTCCTCGGGCCTGCGAGGGGTTTCGTCGGGGTGACCTGTCGTTCTTCAGGCTTACCCGAAATTACTAAGCGGTAACTTATGCAGTCCGTCTGAGACTACCCTCATCCTCCGCCGCACTGTAGCCGGGTGGGCAGTGATCTGAATCGCTGAGGGTTGCCTCAGGAACGGGCCGGTTTCGGCAGGGATCCTGTCGCGCGTCGCGGCATGCTCCGGCCGCGCCCCCCTCGTGTTATTCATACCGAATTGTCATAATCCCGCCTACCTTATATCCGTGCTCTACGGGATCACCGCCGCCGCCACCGCCCTCCTCCTCACCGCCCTGCTCGCGGCCGTCCTGCGGGCCCCCGCTGCGGCTGCGGCTGATCGAGCGGCGGCGCCGGCGTGACGTGCCGTTGTCCGGGGGCGTGGCCGTCGTGCTCGTCACGGGGCTGGTCGTGGGGGCCGGGGAGTGGTCGGGGGTCGCGCCGCCCGCCGGTGAGGCGCGGGGGGTCCTCGTCGCCGCGGGTGCGGTCGCCCTGCTCGGGCTCGTCGACGACGTGTGGCGACTGCGGCGGCGGGTGCTGGCCGCCGGCACGGCCGTGGCGGCCGCGTGTGTCGTGCCGTACGGGGAGACGGGGGTGGGGACCGGGCTGCTGGCCGTCGCCTGGGTGGTGGCGGTGGTGTTCGGGTTGCGGGGGCTCGATCACGTCGACGGGCTGGCGGGAGCGGCCGGGGTCGTGGCCGCCTTCGGGGTGGCGGCCTGCGGGGCCGTCGAGGTGATGGACGGCATCGCGGGGCTGCTGAGCGTGCTGGCCGCCGCCCTGACCGGGTTCCTGCTGCACAACTGGCATCCCGCGCGCGTGGCGCTGGGTGCTTGCGGGTCGATGTCCGCGGGGTTCGTGATCGCCGTGGGGGCCGTGTACGCCCGGGCCGGGTCCGGGGTCGGGGAGAGCGCGGGGGTGCTGTTCGCGCTGACCGCCGTGGCCGCCGCCGATGCCGTCCTCGTGCTGGGGACGCGACGGCTGGCCGGCCGGGCGGTGTTCCGCGGCGGGCCCGATCATCTCGCGCACCGGCTGCGGCGGCTCGGGCTGACCGCGCCGGGGGCGGTTCTGCTGCTGGGGACCGGAGCGTTGTCGGCGATGCTCGTCGGGGTACTCGCGCATGCCGGCCGGATCGGGTCCGGCGCCCTGTGGCGGGTGGTGGGAGGGGGGCTCGTCATGGTGTTCGCCCTCGCGCGTGTCCCTGTGTACGGACCTCGACACAGTGTATCAGCGCAGGTCAGAGCGCCATTGCGTGTAAGGAGCGGATAAGAGTTGAGCCTGCCCGACTCAGCTCTGTTGACCGGTCGGGAGCCGTCGTGCACACTTGAGTCCGTTCCACTCAAGTCAGCTGGAGGAATCAACCATGGCACGTGCGGTCGGCATCGACCTGGGCACGACTAACTCCGTCGTCAGCGTTCTGGAGGGCGGCGAGCCCACCGTCATCACCAACGCCGAGGGCGCCAGGACCACGCCGTCCGTCGTCGCCTTCGCCAAGAACGGTGAGGTGCTCGTCGGAGAGGTGGCCAAGCGTCAGGCGGTCACCAACGTGGACCGGACCATTCGGTCGGTCAAGCGTCACATGGGCACCGACTGGAAGATCGAGCTGGACGGGAAGCCCTTCAACCCGCAGCAGATCAGCGCCTTCGTGCTCCAGAAGCTCAAGCGCGACGCCGAGGCCTACCTGGGCGAGAAGGTGACCGACGCGGTCATCACCGTCCCGGCGTACTTCAACGACTCCGAGCGTCAGGCCACGAAGGAGGCCGGCGAGATCGCCGGTCTGAACGTGCTGCGCATCGTCAACGAGCCGACCGCGGCCGCCCTGGCGTACGGCCTCGACAAGGACGACCAGACCATCCTGGTCTTCGACCTCGGTGGCGGCACGTTCGACGTCTCGCTGCTGGAGATCGGCGACGGCGTCGTCGAGGTGAAGGCCACCAACGGTGACAACCACCTCGGTGGTGACGACTGGGACCAGCGCGTCGTCGACTACCTGGTCCAGCAGTTCCAGTCCGGCCACGGCGTGGACCTGGGCAAGGACAAGATGGCCCTGCAGCGTCTGCGCGAGGCCGCCGAGAAGGCGAAGATCGAGCTGTCCTCGTCCACCGAGACCTCGATCAACCTGCCCTACATCACCGCCTCCGCCGAGGGCCCCCTGCACCTCGACGAGAAGCTCACCCGCGCCCAGTTCCAGCAGCTGACCGCGGACCTGCTGGAGCGCTGCAAGACGCCGTTCCACAACGTCATCAAGGACGCCGGCATCTCCATCAGCGAGATCGACCACGTCGTCCTCGTCGGCGGCTCGACCCGCATGCCCGCCGTCGCCGAGCTCGTCAAGGAGCTGACCGGCGGCAAGGACGCCAACAAGGGCGTCAACCCGGACGAGGTCGTCGCCATCGGCGCTGCCCTCCAGGCCGGTGTCCTCAAGGGCGAGGTCAAGGACGTCCTGCTCCTCGACGTCACCCCGCTGTCCCTCGGCATCGAGACCAAGGGCGGCATCATGACCAAGCTCATCGAGCGGAACACGACGATCCCGACCAAGCGGTCCGAGATCTTCACCACCGCCGAGGACAACCAGCCGTCCGTGCAGATCCAGGTCTACCAGGGCGAGCGCGAGATCGCGGCGTACAACAAGAAGCTCGGGATGTTCGAGCTGACCGGTCTGCCGCCGGCGCCCCGCGGCGTCCCGCAGATCGAGGTCTCCTTCGACATCGACGCCAACGGCATCATGCACGTGACCGCCAAGGACCTGGGCACGGGCAAGGAGCAGAAGATGACCGTCACCGGCGGCTCCTCGCTGCCGAAGGACGAGGTCGACCGCATGCGCCAGGAGGCGGAGCAGTACGCGGAGGAGGACCACAAGCGCCGCGAGGCCGCCGAGTCCCGCAACCAGGGCGAGCAGCTCGTCTACCAGACCGAGAAGTTCCTCAAGGACAACGAGGACAAGGTCCCGGGCGACATCAAGACCGAGGTCGAGGAAGCCGTCGCCGAGCTGAAGGAGAAGCTCAAGGGCGAGGACAGCGCCGAGATCCGCACGGCCACGGAGAAGGTCGCGGCCGTCTCCCAGAAGCTCGGCCAGGCCATGTACGCCGACGCGGGCGCGGCCCAGGCCGCCGGTGGTCCCGCCGGTGACGCGGGCGCCGCCGGTGGTGCCAAGCCCGCCGATGACGACGTCGTCGACGCCGAGATCGTCGACGAGGACCGGAAGGGCGGTGCCGCGTGACGGAGGAGACCCCGGGCTTCGACGAGCAGCAGTCGCAGCAGCCCGACGTCCCTTCCGGCGCCACCTCCGACGACGCCGAGCCGAAGGCCGCCGCCCCCTCCCCGGAGGAGGGGGCGGCCCCGGCCGGGGACACGGGCCAGGACGTGGCTCTGGTGGCCCAGCTGGACCAGGCCCGCACCGCGCTCAGCGAGCGCACGGCGGACCTCCAGCGCCTCCAGGCCGAGTTCCAGAACTACCGCCGCCGGGTCGAGCGTGACCGGATCGCGGTCAAGGAGATCGCCATCGCGAACCTCCTGACCGAGCTCCTGCCCGTGCTCGACGACATCGGCCGCGCGCGCGAACACGGCGAACTGGTCGGCGGCTTCAAGTCCGTCGCGGAGTCGCTGGAGAGCACCGCGGCGAAGATGGGCCTGCAGCAGTTCGGCAAGGAGGGCGAGCCCTTCGACCCGACGATCCACGAAGCCCTGATGCACAGCTACGCACCGGACGTCACCGAGACGACGTGCGTCGCGATCCTGCAGCCCGGGTACCGGATCGGCGAGCGCACCATCCGCCCCGCGCGGGTGGCGGTGGCCGAGCCCCAGCCGGGGGCGCAGACGGTCAAGGCGGACGAGTCCGCCGACGCCGACGACAAGGAGAGCGGTGGCCCGGACGAGGGCTGACGTCATCAACCAAGGGAAGGAGGGGCGTCGGGGATGAGCACCAAGGACTTCATCGAGAAGGACTACTACAAGGTCCTCGGCGTCCCCAAGGACGCCACCGAGGCCGAGATCAAGAAGGCGTACCGGAAGCTCGCCCGCGAGTTCCACCCGGACGCCAACAAGGGCAACGTCAGGGCGGAGGAGCGCTTCAAGGAGATCTCCGAGGCCAACGACATCCTCGGCGACCCCAAGAAGCGCAAGGAGTACGACGACGCGCGCGCCCTCTTCGGCAACGGCGGCTTCCGCCCGGGGCCGGGCGGCGCGGGCGGCTCCTTCAACTTCGACCTGGGCGACCTCTTCGGAGGCGGCGCCCAGGGCGGCGGTCAGGGAGCCGGCGGCTTCGGCGGCGGCCTCGGTGACGTCTTCGGGGGCCTGTTCAACCGCGGCGGCGCGGGCGGACCGGGGACGCGCACGCACCCCCGGCGCGGCCAGGACATCGAGTCCGAGGTCACGCTCAGCTTCACCGAGGCGATCGAGGGCGCGACGGTCCCGCTGCGGATGTCGTCGCAGTCCCCCTGCAAGGCCTGTTCGGGCACCGGCGACAAGAACGGCACACCCCGTGTGTGCCCGACCTGCGTCGGCACCGGGCAGGTCGCCCGGGGCAGCGGCGGTGGCTTCTCCCTCACCGACCCCTGCCCGGACTGCAAGGGCCGCGGACTGATCGCGGAGAACGCCTGCGACGTCTGCAAGGGCAGCGGCCGGGCCAAGTCCTCGCGGACCATGCAGGTGCGCATCCCCGCAGGCGTCAGCGACGGCCAGCGGATCCGGCTGCGCGGCAAGGGGGCGCCGGGCGAGCGCGGTGGCCCGGCGGGCGACCTGTACGTGGTGGTGCACGTCGACTCCCACCCGGTGTTCGGCCGCAAGGACGACAACCTCACGGTCACCGTCCCGGTGACCTTCGCCGAGGCGGCCCTCGGCGGCGAGGTGCGGGTGCCCACCCTGGGCGGCCCGCCCGTCACCCTGAAGCTGCCTCCGGGCACGCCCAACGGGCGCACCATGCGGGCCCGGGGCAAGGGCGCGGTCCGCAAGGACGGCACCCGCGGGGACCTCCTGGTCACCGTCGAGGTGAGTGTCCCCAAGGGCCTGACGGGGAAGGCTCGTGACGCGCTCGAGGCGTATCGCGAGGTGACCGCGGACGAGGATCCGCGGGCGGATCTGTTCCAGGCCGCGAAGGGAGCATGAGTCAGATGGACGGTCGTCGGCGCAACCCGTATGAACTGACCGAGGAAACCCCGGTCTACGTCATCTCGGTGGCGGCCCAGCTGTCCGGCCTGCATCCCCAGACCCTGCGCCAGTACGACCGGCTGGGTTTGGTGTCCCCCGACCGCACCGCGGGCCGGGGCCGCCGCTACTCGGCGCGTGACATCGAACTGCTACGCACGGTCCAGCAGTTGTCGCAGGACGAGGGCATCAACCTGGCCGGAATCAAGCGCATCATCGAACTGGAGAACCAGGTCGCCGCGCTCCAGGCCCGGGTCGCCGAGCTGGAGGACGCGCTCGACGGCGCGGCGGCGGCGATGCGCCAGCGCGAGGCGGCGGTGCACGCGTCGTACCGCCGTGATCTGGTGCCGTACCAGGAGGTGCAGCAGACCAGCGCGCTGGTGGTGTGGCGGCCGAAGCGGCAGCAGCAGTCCGACTGACGCGTACGCACGGGAAAGGGCCGGGAGTTCACTCCCGGCCCTTTCGTGTGCTTTGGGGCGATTTCTCCGGGTCTCCTGTGGGTGACCCGGTGGTGCACGCCACTTGAAGGTGATTCCGCAGAGTCTTCACAACTGCTGCGGAGCGTGGTGTTGTCATCTCGTTAAGTGGTTCCGCTTGACGCTGGGGGTCGCGTCCGCGTTGGCTTTTCAGTCACATGGGCGGAAAGCTGCGCCCACGTCCGAATCACACGCGAAGTGAGCTCCGCATGCGTCGTATCGCCATATCCGTGGCAGCCGCCACGATGTCCGTCACGCTCGCCGGCTGCGGCGCGCTCAACGCGACCGGGAGCAGTGACGACGCGAGCCCGGCGAAGGGCAACGACATCACCGTCGGGCTGCTGCTGCCGGAGAAGGCGAACACGCGGTACGAGAACTTCGACTACCCCATCATCAAGACGAAGGTCGAGTCGCTCACCAACGACAAGGGCCGCGTCACCTACGCCAACGCCGAGGCGAGCGCGGACAAGCAGGCCAGCCAGATGCAGCAGATGATCGACGACCGGGTCGACGTGATCCTGCTGGACGCCGTCGACTCGAAGGCCATCGCGAGCGGCGTGAAGAAGGCGAAGGAGGCCGGCATTCCGGTCATCGCCTACGACCGGCTGGCCGAGGGCCCGATCGACGCCTACATCTCCTTCGACAACGAGCTGGTCGGCGAGGTCCAGGGCCGCACCCTGCTGGAGGCCATCGGCGAGGACGCGAGCCTCTCCGACAAGATCGTCATGATGAACGGCTCTCCGACGGACCCGAACGCCAAGCAGTTCAAGGCCGGGGCGCTGTCCGAGCTGAACGGCAACGTGACGATCGCGAAGTCCTTCGACACCAAGGACTGGAAGCCGGAGAACGCCCAGGCGAACATGGCCGAGGCGATCGCGGAGATCGGCAAGGGCAACATCGCGGCGGTGTACTCCGCCAACGACGGCATGGCGGGCGGCATCGTCAAGGCGCTGGAGGCGGCGGGCGTGACGGAGCTGCCGCCGATCACCGGCCAGGACGCGGAGCTGGCGGCCGTGCAGCGGATCATCAGCGGCGACCAGTACATGAGCGTGTACAAGTCGTACCCGCAGGAGGCGGAGAACGCCGCGGAGATGGCCGTCGCCAAGGTCCAGGGCCGCGACATCCAGTTCGCCGCCCTGGCCCGCGACAGGGTCGACAGCCCCACGGACAAGGGCATCCCGGCGCAGCTCGTGCCCGTGGTCGCGCTCACCAAGGAGAACATCAAGGACACGGTGGTCGCGGACGAGGTCTACAAGCTGTCGGACATCTGCACGGCCGAGTACAAGGCGGCGTGCCGGGCCATCGGCCTGAAGTAGCCGCCGGCGGGGACTGACGCGGGACTGCCCTGTCGTTCGCGCCACTCGCCTGCGATCGGTGCCCGACGGGCGCCCGCCGCGTCCGCGGCACCGGTGTCCGAGCGCAGGTGGCCGTCTCACCGCGGACGGCTCGGCCGCCGCCCAGTCCATCTCCGGCCGCGAGAAGCGCTCCGTCGGGTGGGAGTTGTCCCCCGGCGGGGGTGATGCGGGTCGAGCCCCGGCTCGCACGCGAGGACGACGCCGCCCGGCCACGACCGGCCGCCCGGCCCGGGCGAGGCACGCGGCTCGGCGGCCTCGTGCTCGTCGGCCGTGTCGAGGGCCGGCCGGGCACCGTCTCTCCCCGTCGTGAACCGGAGCCCCGGCGCGCGGCTGTGTACCGGGCCTGCGACGCGACACGACAGCCGCCGAGCCGACGCCGCGGCGCGCGACAAGCCCTCGCCGTCCCGTCCCGGACCCGGGCGATAAGTGAGGCCGGGACCCGCCAGGTCGTGAGGCCGGGACCCGCCAGGTCGTGAGGCCGGGACCCGCCAGGTCGAGGCCGGGACCCGCCGGTCGTGAGGCCGGGACCCGCCAGGTCGTGAGGCCGGGACCCGCCGGAGCGTGCCCGGCGAGCCGGCGGCGGTGTCCGGACCGGCGCACCGGCCGGAGCGACCCTCCGGAGCGACCGTCCGCCCCTGACCGGCGCGAAGGCGGACGCCCACCTTGTCGGCACCTCCTACGACGCCACGACGGTCCCACGACGGTCCCCACGACGGCCCAGGACTGAGCGGCCGGTAGCACCACCCGCGCGCCCACCCCCCGGCGTGCGGGCACCGGCCACGCGGCGCCCCGGGCATACCGGTACCAAGGGGGCTGAAAAGCAGTTCGGTTGTGGTCGAGCCGTGTTGCGGAGCACGTCCGGTCCGCGCATAGTTGCGCTGCGGAAAGACGGCGAAACCGGGGGGTGGGATGGGCGATGGCCGGGCACGGGGCGGATGAGCATCCCCATGGTGCCGACCGGCTGTGCGAGGCCGGGGACCGCGTGTACTCCCGGGCCGTACGGCGCGGCCGGGTGCCGCGCCGGGACGCGGATCCGGTGCCCTGCCTGCTGGAACTCGCCCTGCTGCACCCGGACCCCGACGACATGGACTGGCTCGTGCCGACCTCCCCGCAGGAGGTCATGACCCGGCTGCTGCGCGGGATGTACGACGAGGTCAGCGCCAATCAGCGGCGGGTGGGCTCGGCCGTGGCGGCCGTCGAGTGGTACGCCGGTCTGGGCCGCCAGGTGCGGCCGACCCCGTCGGCGGGCGAGGGCTCGGCGATCCGGGTCCTGGACGGACTCGCCCGCATCCAGGCCGCGATGGACGAGGCGACCCAGGCGTGCACGACCGAGGTGCTCACGGTCCAGCCCGGCGGCATCCGACGAGAGGCGGAACTCTCCGAGGGCCTGCACCGGGCGCTGGCGCTGCGCGGCCGGGGCGTGCGGATGCGGGACCTGTACACGCATGTCGCCCGGCACGGGCAGGGGCTGCTGACGTACCTGGAGCTGATGGGCGACGCGGTGGAGGCGCGCACGCTGGACGAGGTGATCGACCGGCTGATCCTCTTCGACCGTACGGTCGCCTTCATCCCCGCCAACACCGACCGCACGATGGCCCTGGAGCTGCGGCACCCCGCGATCGTCGCCTACCTCGTCACGGTCTTCGAACGGCTGTGGCGCCTCGCCATCCCGTTGACCGCCCCGCTCCCCGACACGGGCATCGAGGGCATCTCCCACCGCGAGCAGTCCATCGCGGCGCTGCTGGCGGAGGGACACCAGGACGCCGTCATCGCGGAGCGGCTGGGCATCAGTGTGCGGACGTGCCGGGCGCACATCGCCCGGCTGTCGGAGACACTGGGGGCGGCGAGCCGTACGCAACTCGGCGTACGCATCGCCCAGGCCGGACTGGACGGTTCACAGCACTCCACCACTCCCCTCAGTCTTCCTGGTCAGGAATCCCCGAGCGTCCGATGAGGAACCCGAGCCGGGCCCTGCTCCGACTGCCCGGCGTCGCGGCGGGTTGGCGAGGGGCACAGGTCGTCGACGTCATGCTCCCGGTGCGGTCGCGTGGTCAACCGGCGGCTCCTTCCCGGTCCTGGTTCAGGATGCCGGACTGGGCGATGAGGTAACCCAGTTGGGCACGGCTGCCGCTGCCCAGAGCGGACGCGAGCTTGGCTATGTGGGCCCGGCAGGTGCGCACGTTCATGCCGAGGCGCCTGGCAATGGCTTCGTCGACGTGTCCTTCGACCAGGAGCTTGGCTATGGAGTACTGGATCTCCGTGATGCCGTCGCGGGCGGTCTCGTACGGCGTGCCGTTGCTGAGCGGAACCGACCGGTCCCACAAGTACTCGAAGAGCTTGATGAGGTAGCGGACCAGGCCGGGGTGGCGCAGTTCCAGGGCGACTTGCTGGTCGTCGCGGGCGGGGATGAAGGCGACGGACTCGTCGCAGATGATGAGGCGCTCGACGAGTTCGTCGATGGTGCGGTACTCCGCCTTGCCGTTGGAGAGCTGGGCGGCGTAGGCCAGTTGTTCGGGGTTGTAGCGGGCGGTGTGCTGGTACAGCGTGCGGATGCGCACACCGCGTTCGATCAGCGGCCGGTCGCGCTCCAGGCCGCGCAGGAGGCTGCGCTCTGACATCCGGTCGGTGGGCTGGACGGTGAGCATCTCCGCCTGGCACTGCAAAGTGGCCATGTTGAGCGCGGCGTTGATTCGTTCGCCGCCTTCCAGCACAGTGATGGCATCACTGTTCGCGGCCAGCTGGGTACCCAGGGCCATGAACGGCTGAAAGGTCTCGGCGAGGCCGGTCGCCGCGCGCCGGCGGTCGGCTATCTCCTGCTCCAGCGGGTTGAGCTGCCGGGACAGGGCGACCGCGGGGGGCACCGGCCGCAGCCAGTTCGGGTCGTCCGGGTCGGGGTGGAGGAGTGCGAACTCCATCAGGCACGGAGCGGGCTCCACGTCCTCGCGTGCGATGCGCCCGGCGCGGAGTGCGGCGGCATACAGACGGCCGCCCTCATCGCACCACTCGGTCATCGCATGGGGATGTGTCTCCTTAGTCCGATTCGATGCCAAATCTCCACCCCCCAGGGTCCTGAACATGCAGGAACATGATGCATCGATTGTGTGGCCATGACGTGCCCGAATGAGCCATCGTCGTACTCGACGGGGGAAAAGGGGACCTTCAAGTGAGGACGAAGCCGACTATGCGTAACAGAATGCTTCGCTCGGTGCTTGTCGCCGCCTTCTCCGCCGTTGTGGCCCTCGGTGTACTGAGTGGCTTCTCCGATGTGAAGGACGATGTTCGGGCGAACAGCAGCTGGCCGTCCGTCGCCGTGAACAGTGCTCACGGAGCGGAGAACAGCAGCTGGCCGAGCTCCGGGGCAGCCGGATCCGGGAGCTGACCGTGACCACTCCACCCGACGACCGCTCCTTCCGTCGTGAAATGGCCACCGCCTACCGATCGGGCTGGCACTTCATCGACCTGGTCACCGCCATCCCCCACAGCGGTGACTCGTTGATGGTGACTGTTTTCGGCGAGCCGGTGGTCGTCACACGGGACGACGACGAGGACGTACGGGCGTACCGGTGTCTGCGGCGGCCTCGGGGGGCGCCGCAGCCCGTGCGATGTGCCGTACGGTACGGAATGATCTTTGTGAACCTGGACCAACGGGATCACCAGCAGGTGGAGGCCGACTCCCCTGTCCCGCGGACCATCTCTGCCACCCCCCGCAGTGCCTGACGCGATTCCCCCGTCGTAACAGATCGCTCAGGTGCTTCCCCCCGCAGCGGCGTCACCGTGACCTGAACACGGTGACGCCGCTGCAGTTTTGCGGGATATTTCCGGGTATCGGCCAAGTCCGGAGGTGGCCGAATCCAATCGATCACCGGTGTGGATGTTCACTTCGCTCAACCTCTTCCCATGGCCCGCGTCAGGTGGATCTCGATCACCACGCGCGCCGGGTTCGGCGACGGGGTCCTGCCGTAGCGCTCCGCGTAGCGCCGCACCGCCTCGGCGACCCGGTCCGGTTCCTCGCTCACGAAGGCACGGCCCTCCAGCGTCGCCCAGCGGCGGCCCTCCAGCTGACAGACGGCCACGGCCGCCCCCTGCTCCCCGGCGGCCCGCACATACCGCACCTTCGCGCTCGCCCGGTTGGTGATCACCCGAGCCAGACGGGCCTCGGGATCGTATGTGACCCCGACGGGTACCAGATGCGGAGTGCCGTCCGGGCGGGGAGTCGTCAGGGTGCACAGGTGCCGCTCCCGCCAGAAGCCGAGATACGACGGGTCCGGAGCGCCCGGGTCCACGGAGTACTTGGTCGCCATGCCCCGGAACTTAGACCCTCCGGCCCTCCCGGAACCGTCCTTGAGTGCACTAGACTCAACTTTGTGCAAGCCGTTCGGGTCAGTGCAAGGAGGAGAACGCGAACGTGGACGCCGAGCTGACCAACCGGAGCCGGGACGCGATCAACGCTGCCAGCAACCGGGCCGTGACCGAGGGGCACCCCGACCTCACCCCGGCCCATCTGCTGCTCGCGCTGCTCCAGGGACAGGACAACGAGAACATCACCGACCTGCTCGCCGCGGTCGACGCCGACCAGGCGGCCGTACGCGCCGGAGCCGAGCGCGTGCTCGCCGGGCTGCCGAGCGTGACCGGGTCGACCGTCGCGCCGCCCCAGCCCAACCGCGAGATGCTCGCCGTCGTCGCCGACGCGCAGGCCCGCGCCAAGGAGCTGGGGGACGAGTACCTCTCCACCGAGCACCTCCTCATCGCCCTGGCCGCGAAGGGCGGCGCGGCCGGCGAGGTGCTCGCGCAGCAGGGGGCCGACGCCAAGAAGCTCCAGGCCGCCTTCCAGAAGACGCGAGGACAACGCCGCGTGACCACAGCCGACCCCGAGGGCCAGTACAAGGCCCTGGAGAAGTTCGGAACCGACTTCACCGCCGCCGCGCGCGAAGGGAAGCTCGACCCGGTCATCGGCCGGGACCAGGAGATCCGGCGCGTGGTGCAGGTGCTGTCCCGGCGCACCAAGAACAACCCCGTGCTGATCGGCGAGCCCGGCGTGGGCAAGACCGCCGTCGTCGAGGGGCTCGCCCAGCGGATCGTCAAGGGAGACGTGCCCGAGTCGCTGAAGGACAAGCGGCTCGTCGCGCTCGACCTGGGAGCCATGGTCGCCGGCGCCAAGTACCGGGGCGAGTTCGAGGAGCGGCTCAAGACCGTCCTCGCCGAGATCAAGGACTCCGACGGGCAGATCATCACCTTCATCGACGAGCTGCACACCGTCGTCGGGGCCGGCGCCGGCGGCGACTCCGCCATGGACGCCGGGAACATGCTGAAGCCGATGCTGGCCCGCGGCGAACTGCGCATGGTGGGCGCGACCACGCTCGACGAGTACCGCGAGCGGATCGAGAAGGACCCGGCCCTGGAGCGGCGCTTCCAGCAGGTGCTGGTCGCCGAGCCGACCGTCGAGGACTCCATCGCGATCCTGCGCGGGCTCAAGGGCCGCTACGAGGCCCACCACAAGGTGCAGATCGCCGACAGCGCCCTGGTCGCGGCGGCAACCCTGTCCGACCGGTACATCACCTCCCGCTTCCTGCCCGACAAGGCCATCGACCTCGTCGACGAGGCCGCCTCCCGGCTGCGCATGGAGATCGACTCCTCGCCCGTCGAGATCGACGAACTCCAGCGCGCCGTCGACCGGCTCAAGATGGAGGAGCTGGCGATCGGCAAGGAGACCGACGCCGCCTCCCGCGAGCGCCTGGAGAAACTGCGCCGCGACCTCGCCGACAAGGAGGAGGAGCTGCGCGGCCTCACCGCCCGCTGGGAGAAGGAGAAGCAGTCCCTCAACCGCGTCGGTGAACTGAAGGAACGCCTCGACGAGATCCGCGGCCAGGCCGACCGCGCCCAGCGCGACGGCGACTTCGACACCGCCTCCAAGCTCCTCTACGGCGAGATCCCCGCCCTGGAGAAGGAACTGGAGGCCGCCTCCGAGGCCGAGGAGGAGGTGGCCAGGGACACCATGGTCAAGGAGGAGGTCGGCGCCGACGACATCGCCGACGTCGTCGCCGCCTGGACCGGCATCCCCGCCGGGCGGCTGCTGGAGGGCGAGACGCAGAAGCTGCTGCGCATGGAGGACGAGCTGGGCAAGCGGCTCATCGGCCAGACCGAGGCCGTGCGCGCGGTGTCCGACGCCGTACGCCGCAGCCGCGCCGGGATCGCCGACCCCGACCGGCCCACCGGATCCTTCCTCTTCCTCGGCCCGACCGGCGTCGGCAAGACCGAGCTGGCCAAGGCCCTCGCCGACTTCCTCTTCGACGACGAGCGGGCGATGGTCCGCATCGACATGTCGGAGTACAGCGAGAAGCACAGCGTGGCCCGGCTGGTCGGCGCCCCGCCCGGATACGTCGGCTACGAGGAGGGCGGCCAGCTCACGGAGGCCGTGCGCAGGCGGCCGTACTCCGTCGTCCTGCTGGACGAGGTGGAGAAGGCGCACCCCGAGGTCTTCGACATCCTCCTCCAGGTGCTGGACGACGGGCGCCTGACCGACGGGCAGGGCCGCACGGTCGACTTCCGCAACACCATCCTGGTGCTGACGTCGAACCTGGGCAGCCAGTACCTGGTCGACCCGGTGACCAGCGAGCAGGAGAAGAAGGAACAGGTCCTGGAGGTGGTGCGCAGCTCCTTCAAGCCGGAGTTCCTCAACCGCCTGGACGACCTGGTCGTCTTCTCCGCGCTGACCAAGCCCGAGCTGGAGCGCATCGCGAAGCTCCAGCTGGAGCGCCTGGCCAAGCGGCTCGCCGAGCGGCGCCTCGCCCTGGACATCACGCCCGAGGCCCTGGCCTGGCTCGCCGAGGAGGGTCTGGACCCGGCGTACGGCGCCCGGCCGCTGCGGCGGCTCGTCCAGTCGGCCATCGGCGACCGGCTCGCCAAGGAGATCCTGTCCGGGGAGATCAAGGACGGCGACACGGTCCGGGTGGACCGCGGCGAGGACGGGCTCCTGGTGGGCCCGGCCACGGGCAAGACGCTGTAGGACGTCACATCGTGAACGCCGAGAAGCGCACCAGCGCCGTCTCGGCGTTCTCGTACTCCACCCGCACCTGCACCACATGCGCCTCCGCCGTGCCGGGCAGGCCGTTCTCGTGGGTCACGTCGAGGCACAGCGCCCCGCAGGGACCGCCGCCCGTGCGCGGCTTCGGGCCGTCCGGGTACGTCTCGCGCAACCAGCCGCTCACCTCCTCCCGCGGCATCCGCAGCACCGCCGCGTACGCCGTGTCGATGCCCCGCTGCACGGTGCAGTCCCGGACGCGGGCGTGCGCGGGGGGTTCGGCGGCGCCGAAGGCCAGGGCCTCGGTGCAGGGGACCGCGGCCGCCGCTCCCGCACGGGTGCCGTCGTCGTCGTCCGAGTGGGCCCACACGAACAGGCCGACGATCAGGACGCCGAGCACCACCACCGGCAGTGCCAGGAACGGCAGGACGATGCCCCACCGGGTATGACCTCTGTCGGCTGCGCGCATGACCGCGTCCCCTTTTGTCGGCTGCTCAGGAGGACGGTTCGGGGTACCCGGAGGTTGCGGTTGACCGGATCGTGTCAGCCGTCGGCTGACAGGGTCTGTCGGGGCTTGCCACCCCCCTCCCCGCATGGGGGAGGATGGCGGAATCCGTACGAAGGGAAATTCACGGTGACCATCGACCCGTCCTCGATTCCGAACTTCGGGGGCCAGCCCGAGCCGCAGCCCGGCGGCCCGGCCGGCCCCGTCGTCCCGGATCAGGACCTCGTGAAGCAGCTCCTCGACCAGATGGAGCTCAAGTACGTCGTCGACGACGAGGGAGACCTCGCGGCGCCGTGGGAGCAGTTCCGCACCTACTTCATGTTCCGGGGTGAGGGAGACCAGCAGGTCTTCTCCGTGCGGACGTTCTACGACCGGCCTCACGAGATCGAGGCCAAGCCGCAGATCCTGGAGTCGATCGACGACTGGAACCGCCGCACGCTGTGGCCCAAGGTCTACAGCCACACCCACGACGACGGCACGGTCCGCCTGATCGGCGAGGCCCAGATGCTGATCGGCATGGGCGTCAGCCTGGAGCACTTCGTCTCCTCGACGGTCAGCTGGGTGCGCGCCGCGATCGAGTTCGACAAGTGGCTCGTCGAGCAGCTCGGTCTCGAAGAGGAGATCAACGAGGCGGAGAAGCCCGAGGGCGACGAGGAGTAGCCCCCGCGCGGGGCTCTCACGGCGCGTCGGCGCGTACGGCAGGTACGCGCTGCACGCGCCGTTTGCCTTTTCGCGGCCCCCCTCAGTTGAGTGTTGAAGTTTCAACACTCAGCTCCGCCCAGACCGTCTTGCCCACCGGGCGGCGGGGCGCCGATCCCCAGCGCTCGGCCAGGGCGTCCACCAGGAGCAGCCCCCGGCCGGACTCGCCTTCGGGGTACGACGAGGGCGCGGCCGTGGACAGCCGCTTCGCACAGGCGGCGTCCGCGACCTCGATACGCAGCACGCCCGCAGCCTGGTCGAGGGCGAGCCGGAGACCGAAGTCCCGGCCGCGGACCCGGCCGTGCTGCACCGCGTTCGCCGCGAGTTCGCCGACGATGAGGGCGACCGCGCAGGACACGTCCGACGCCGGCGGGTAGCCCCGCACCTCCATCCAGCGAACGGCGTGCCGCCGGGCGGCCTGCGCACCTCGCGGGGAGGAGGGGAACTGCTCGGTGAGGGACTGGGTGGCGGATTCTGTCGGCACGGTCATCTTCGTCTCTCTGTTGCGGTGAGGCATTCCGCGACGCACAGGAGTCGTCACGTTCCGTACTCAAGGGTGGGCCGATCGTCCTACGCTCGACAGGTGTCACAGCCTTACTCGTGAGGCCGTAAGGAACGGAAGTGATGCCTTGGCCAACGGAATTGACCCCAGCGCGTCGATGGCCGCGCTGTTCGGTGCGCGGGTGCGCAGGCTCCGGACGGCGGCGGGGCTGACACAGGCCGAGCTGGGCGACCGGACGCATGTGGTGAGCACGCGGATCACGCAGATCGAGCGCGCGTCCGGAGCGAAGCCGACGCTGGAGCTGGCGCGTGCGCTGGACACGGCGCTCGGTGCGGAGGACCTGCTGGTGGAGCTGTGGCCGTATGTGTACCGGGAGGCGTTTCCGGACTGGTCGCGGAAGTTCATGGAGTACGCGGAGCGGGCGGTGGCCGTCCGTGAGTACGCAGCTCATGTGGTGCCTGGCTTGCTGCAGACCGAGGACTATGCGCGAGCGGTACTGCGGGTCGGTCGAACGCTCGACGACGAGGAGCAGTTGAAGGAACGAGTCACGCTTCGCATGGGCCGACAGAAGCGCCTCGCTATGCCCGATCGACCGGAACTGTGGGTGGTCCTCGACGAGGCGGTACTCAGGCGACCGGTCGGCGGCCAGACGGTGATGCGTGAGCAGTTGGGGCGATTGCTCGCGACAGCGAGGGAAGCTCACATCACCTTGCAGGTACTGCCGTTCGACCAGGGTGAGCACGATGTCATGGGCGGCTCGCTCACCCTGCTCACCATGCCGGACGGCTCGGAGGTCGCCTACACGGAAGGCGCGCACTACGGCCAGCTCATCGAGGATCCGGACGAGGTCAGGAGTTTTGCGCTGACCTACGATCGGCTGCGGGCGGCAGCTCTGCCCCCGCTCATGTCCCTGGACATGATCCGATCCGTGAGGGAGGACAACCACCGTGGAGCGAAGGTCCCGTCCCGATCTGAACGGCGCCGCCTGGCGCAGGAGCAGCTACAGCAATCAGGAAGGCGGCAACTGCGTGGAGGTGGCCGACGAGTTCCGGGCCGTCGTCCCGGTCCGTGACAGCAAAGCCCCGCAGGGTCCGGCGCTGTGCTTCGAAGCCGCTGCCTGGGCCGCCTTCATAGCCGAGTTGAAGGCCGGGCACCAGCGCCCCTGAGGCGGTCTTCCGGACGCACCGGGCCCTTGTCCGCGAGGGTCCGGTAGGCCACTGACCTCCTGAAAGAACCGGGGAAAGAACTACCCGCCCACCCACCCTCCCCGCGCCGGAAGGCGGGCGTCACCCGTCCGAGTGACCGGCTTGCGGGGGCGGGTAACGGGCCGTTACGTTCGCCGCGACAACCGCAAACAGATACGGCCCCCGGCCGGGACGGCAATCCCGATCGAGGGCCTGACCGATCAGGAAGTGAACGCCTTCCCGATGGCTGACCCGCAGTCTAACGCGCCCCTGCGCGCCGACGCCGGAGCTCCGACTACCGGCGTGATCCACGTACGCACCCGCCTCACCGCCGACTTCACGGTGATCTCCAACGCCCTCGCCCAGCGGCGCGGCAGCGCGGTCACGGTCGGCGTCGCGGCGTACATCGCCTCCCTGCCGGACGGCTGCCCCGTGACCATCACCGCCCTGTGCGAACACTTCAGCGAGGGCGAGATCCTGATCTCACGGGCACTCAGGGAGCTCGAATCGGCCGGATACCTGGAACGCCGCCGCGAACGCACGCCCACCGGGCAGGTGCGTACCCGGACGTACTTCTACGACGTGCCGCGCGGCGTAGGCCCGGACGACCCGCCCAAGCCGCCGAAGCCCCGGCCACGGAAGCGGCCCACCGTCCCGGAAACCCGACGGGAGGCGGCGGCGCCCGCTCCCGCTCCTGAGGAGCCCGACAGCCCCGCGCCCGCACTCACCGACGCCGACCCGGAGGCGGTCGCGGTACTGACGGCCCTGCGCCGGGTCGACCCCCGCCTGGTCCTGTCCGTGCGGGAGGCGGCCCGCCTGGCTCCGGCCGTCGCCGAGTGGCTGGCGGCCGGTGTCGGGCCACGCGAGATCACCGATCTGCTGACCGTACGGCTCCCCGACCGTTTCCGGGCCCGCCCGGCGAGCGTCCTGGCCTTCCGCCTCCGGGAAACCCCACTGCCCGTGCCGCCCCCGCCCCCGCTGCCCCCGAGCGTCCAGCGCCCGGCCGTACTGCCCTTCCAGACCTGCGACGGCTGCGAGCGTGCCTTCCGTGCCCCGGGGCCCGGACACTGCCGGAGCTGCCGGGACCGTCTCGCCGGGGAATGTCTGCGTGCGGCGGGCTGAGCCGATGGGCGGGTGTGCCGTTCGCCCCTGGGTGGCAGGCTTGATGTGCGACGATGCGAAACGCGGGACCGGGCAATACGGCAGGAGGAGGTGGGGCATGGTCGACAGGTTCAGGGACGGACTTCTGACTCCCACCGAAACCGCCTCCTACCTGGAGATTCCGCAGTCGACGCTCCAATTCTGGCTGAAGGGCAGGGCTGCCGGGGCGCCCTTGGTCCATCAGGTCGAGCCGCTGCGCAAGGGGCAGCCCTCGGTGCCGTTCATCGCGGTCGCCGAGGCTCACGTCCTCCGTTCGCTGCGCTCCCTCGGGCTCCGGATGAGTGAGATCAGGGAAGCCGCCGGCGCCGTACGGGACGCCTTCGCGACTCCGTACGGTCTCGTGTCGAAGCGGATCGCGACGGACGGCGTGGACATCTTCGTCGAGCATGGCCTCGGCGATCTCCGCAGGGCCCGAGACGGTCAGGCGCCCATCCACGAGGTGGTCTCCGACTACCTCCGCTACCTGAACTGGGAACCCGACGACGACTTCCCCTCCAGCCTGCGGCTGAGGCAGTACCCGGACTCCGTACCCGTCGTGATCGACCCGAGGTTCGGACACGGGACGCCCGTCGTGGCCGCGAACCGTGTCGCGGTCAAGGCCATCACCGACCTCTGGGAGGCCGGGGAGAGCGTCGAGAACATCGCGTACGACTTCGACATGACGCCCGAGCAGGTCGACGAGCTGTGCCGGGCAGTGGTGCGCCTTGCCGCCTGAGTTCTTCCTCGACCGCAATCTCGGACGTCGTGTCGCGGAGGGGTTGAGGGCGTGCGGCTGGATCGTTCACCGCATCGGTGACGTCTTCCCCGACGACGGACAGGACGTCGCCGATGAGGAGTGGATTGCGCACGGTCTCGACCAGTCATGGGTGCCGCTTTCGAAGGACGGCCGGATCAAGAGCCGGGATCTGGAGATCCGACCGGTCCTTGGGCGTGAGGCTGTGCTGTTCTACCTCGACAACCAGCAGTTGCGCAGTGTCGAGATGGTCGAACGGCTCGAGGCCCACCGTGAGGCGATCCACCGTGCAGTGAGCAGGGGCGGTCCTGCCGCCTACGCGGTACGACAAGACCGCATCGAGCGCACTTGGCCGGCCTGACCGTCCGTCGCCGTTCGGGCTGGCCAGGTGCCCCTAGAGCGCCGCCCTGAGCCGCTTCGCCGCCTCCTCCAGCACCCCCGTCCGCTTGCAGAAGGCGAACCGAACGAACGGCGCGCCCTGTTCGCGGTGGTCGTAGAAGACGGCGTTCGGGATGGCGACGACGCCGGCGCGCTCCGGCAGGGCGCGGCAGAAGGCGATGCCGTCGCTTTCCCCGAGGGGGCGGATGTCGGTGGTGATGAAGTAGGTGCCCGCGGGGCGGAAGACCCGGAACCCGGCCTCCGTCAGGCCCGTCGCCAGCAGGTCCCGCTTGGTCAGCATGTCGGCGCGGAAGTGGGCGAAGTACGACTCGGGCAGGGAGAGCGCCTCGGCGACCGCGTACTGGAACGGGCCCGCCGAGACGTACGTCAGGTACTGCTTCGCCGAGCGCACCGCCGTGACCAGCTCCGGCGCCGCCGTCACCCAGCCGACCTTCCAGCCGGTGAACGAAAAGGTCTTCCCGCTGCTCGAGATGGTGACGGTGCGCTCGCGCATCCCGGGGAACGTCGCCAGCGGCACGTGCTCGGCGTCGTCGAAGACCAGGTGCTCGTACACCTCGTCCGTCACCACCAGCAGGTCGCGCTCAACGGCCAGCTCGGCGATCGCGGTCAGTTCCTCGCGGGTGAGGACGGTGCCGGTCGGGTTGTGCGGGGTGTTGATCAGCAGCAGTCGGGTGCGGTCGGTGACGGCGTCGCGCAGCTCGTCGAGGTCGAGACGGAACCGGCTGTCCTCCTCGTGCGCCCGCAGGGTGACCGGCACCCGGCGCCCGCCGGCCATGGCGATGCACGCCGCGTAGGAGTCGTAGTACGGCTCGAAGGCGATCACCTCGTCCCCCGGCTCCACCAGGGCGAGGAGGGTGGCGGCGATGGCCTCCGTGGCGCCCGCGGTGACCAGGACCTCCGTGTCGGGGTCGTAGGACAGGCCGTAGCGGCGCCGCTGGTGGGCGGTGATCGCGGTGCGCAGCTCGGGGACGCCGGGGCCCGGCGGGTACTGGTTGCCGCGGCCGTCCCGCAGGGCCCGTACGGCCGCCTCCCGGATCTCCTCGGGGCCGTCGGTGTCGGGGAAGCCCTGACCGAGGTTGATGGCACCGGTGCTCAGGGCCAGGGCGGACATCTCGGCGAAGATCGTCGTCCCGAACTCGGCGAGCCGGCGGTTCAGGAGGGGGCGCGCGCTGGAGGTCATGCCGGTCATCCTGCGCCGAAGCTCTGGAGTTCCTCAACTCCGCTTTGGGCCGGGAGCGGGGAGGGCATCACCGCTTCACGCAAGAGCGAGGCGCCCACGGGGGGCCGCTTCGGGGGAACGAAAGGAGGGTGACGCCATGATCGTCGGCATCATCCTGGCGGTGGTCGGAGTCGTCCTGGTCGGGGCGCTGGTCTCCAAGGCCCGCAGGGGGTCTTCCGGAGGGACGGCGCGGCGCGGGGCGTGGGCGTCCACCGGTTCGAGCAGCAGCAGCCACAACAGCTGGTGGGCCGGCGGGGGAGACTCCGGCTCCTCCGACGGCGGGCACCACGGGGGGCACTCCTGCGGCGGCGGATCGTCCTGCGGGGGCGGCGGTGGTGGCTGCGGCGGAGGAGGCAGCTGACCCACGTCGGCCCTCTCGCGACGGGCACGCCGCATCCATCGAACGCGGGGTCCGCACCCGGGCCCCGCGTTGTCGTGTGCGGATCGATGCGGATCGGTGCCGCCCCGGACGGGTGATCGCTCGAATGTCTGTCGAGTGACTTTCGGTGGATATCGGCATAATTCCATGCCTGTAGGACAACTTGTCCGGCCTCTCCACCGGTTCGGGGGTTGCTCCGGCAACTGCGCGCGGCGCGCGGTCCCTTCGAGGGGCGGCCGGAATCCCGGGCTCGCGTTCGTCGCGGTGCCGAGCTTGAACCACGGCGCACCGGCGCACGCCTCCCCGGCGCGGGCGCACGCCGTAGTTGAACAGTTGAGCTGTGGAGCCCTCTGAGGGATGGAAAGCCTACGAACTTGGGTAAAAACGCTGTGGCGGCGCCACCGTTCATGATTCCCTCTAAGTCACCGACGCAGCCCCTCGGACGTCCTGCGGACACCTTCTCCACCCGGCCGACTGGGCTGACCGGGCCGACATCCCCCGGTTTTACCGGGGCGCAGCGGACCCATCTCCCTCTCCTTTTGTGTGCTTGCGGAGCCGATCCATGCTCACGACCCTGAACACCTCCTACACCGATACGCGCGCGGCCGATCTCGCCTGGGCCCTGGGGCGCGAGCCGCTTCCCGCGCTGGCCGCGCTCGACCTCGAACTGGCGGACAGTAAACTGCAGTTGCGACTCCTCGGTGCGTCCCATCAGGTCCTGCTGGAGGAGGAGCGGGGCGTCTGCTCGGAGACGGTGGCGTGCATCGCCGGCAGCAGCACTCCGCTGCCGCTCGGCGTCGCCAAGCGGGTGGACGACTGGGAGTACGAGTTCGCGGCCCGGGTCGAGGTCCTCTCACCCGGCTCCTTCGCGGGCCGCGCCCAGGAGTTGCTGGCCCTCGTCTCCGACCACCCGCACGGCCTCGTCGGCGTTTTCCCCGGCAGCCCGTACGCCTTCACGGCCCTGCTCGCCCAGCACCACGAAGGGCAGGTGCACTGGCGGACCTGGCACGCCTACCCGCAGGACGGGCAGTTGGTGGCGACCCGTACCAAGGTGGGCATGCGGGTTCCCGCGACCGTCTCCGCCGACTGCCCCAGGCCGACCGCTGCCCGCCCGGGCGAACCGCCGGGCGGCGAACCAGATCTCGTACCGATGTCCGGCGTCTGTAAACCAGCACCACACGTGTGGGTGACGAACCGCGGTCGAGGCGTGACGTAACGTCGCAGCGTGATCGAGCCGCACGCGCCCGCCCCGCCCCGCTCCCCGGCGCCCCGGAGCGCCCCGGGCGGCCCCGACGGCCCGGCACGACTGCCCGTCCGGCCCGGCACCGGACGGTTCCTGGTCCTCGCGGGAGTGTTCGTCTGCGCGGCCTGCGGACTCGTGTACGAACTGGAACTTCTCGCGCTCGCCGCGTACTTGATGGGCGACTCCGTCACGCAGGCGTCCGTCGTGCTCTCCGTCATGGTCTTCGCGATGGGCATCGGCTCCCTCGCCGCGAAGCGGCTGCGCCGGCTCGCCGCGGCCGGTTTCGGTGCCGTCGAGGCCACCCTCGCGCTCGTCGGCGGGTGCAGCGCGATGGCCCTGTACGCCGTGTTCGCCTGGACCGGTGACTGGGGCGGGATGTGGGCCAGCGGGCCGCGCTGCCTGCTCGTCGCGGTTTCCCTGGCCACCGGGCTGCTCATCGGCGCCGAGGTCCCGCTGCTGATGGAGCTGATCCAGCGGATCCGCCGTCAGGACGCGGGCGGCGCCGTCGCCGACCTGTCCGCCGCCGACTACGTCGGGGCCCTCGTCGGCGGCCTCGCCTTTCCCTTCCTTCTGCTGCCCTTCTTCGGCCAGTTGACCGGCGCGCTGCTCACCGGCGCGGTCAACGCGGTCGTCGGCGGTGCGCTGGTCCTCGGCCTGTTCCGCCGGGACCTGACCCGGCGCGCCCGGTGGCTGCTGCTGCTCGGCAACGCCCTCGTCCTCGCGATCCTCGCCTCGGCGGCCGTCCTCGTCGACGACTTCGAACGGGCGGCGCGGCAGGCTATGTACGGCGGGGACGTCCGCGTGGCGCTCCAGAGCGGGGTGCAGGAGGTCGTCCTCACCGGCGGCACGGACGGCAGGACCCTCGACCTGTTCCTCGACGGCCGGTTGCGGGTCAGCGCAGGCGATGAACGGCGCTACCACGAGGCTCTCGTCCACCCCGCGATGAGCGGGCCGCACGCGCGCGTGCTGATCCTCGGCGGCGGCGACGGCCTGGCCGCGCGCGAGGTGCTGCGCCACTCCGGAGTGGAATCGGTCGACGTCGTCGAACTGGACGCGGAGGTGGTCCGGCTGGCCCGCACCGACCCGGGCCTGTCCGCACTCAACCAGCACGCGTTCGGCGACCCGCGGGTGCGGGTGACGACCGAGGACGCCTTCGGCTGGCTGCGCGGAGCGGACCCGGCGACGTACGACGTCGTCGTCTCGGATCTGCCGGACCCGGGCATCACGGCGAGCACGAAGCTGTACTCGCAGGAGTTCTACGGCCTCGCCCGGCGCGTGCTGGCCCCCGGCGGGCGGCTGGTGGTGCACGCCGGGCCGGTCGCGGCCGACTCCCGGGTGTACTGGACGGTCGAGGCGACGCTGCGCGCGGCCGGTTTCGACACCGCCCCCTACGCCGCCGGTGGTCGTCAGGCGGGTGTCGGCGCTGGCCTCTCTGGCACCGGTGGTCGTCAGGCGGGTGTCGGTATCGGCCTCGATGGCGCCGGTGGTCACCACGCGGGTGTCGGTATCGGCCTCGATGGCGCCGGTGGTCAGCACACGGGTGTCGGTATCGGCCTCGATGGCGCCGGTGGTCAGCACACGGGTGTCGGCATCGGCCTCTCTGGCACCGGTGGCCGCCACGCGGGTTTCGGTATCGCCACCTACAGCACCGGCGGCCGTCACACCGGTTTCGCCACCGGCCCCGACCGCACCTCCGCCGACCGCTCCCGGGCGCCCCGGGACTGGGGTTTCGTCCTGGCCGCCCGCACGGATCCGCGGCCGCGGCTCGACCCGGACGGTCCGCGGCCGAGCGTCCTCACGGAGGAGCTGCTGGCGGCGGGGGAGCGGGCGGCGCGGGCCACACGGATCGAGGGGTTGCCGGCGTCGACGCTGGTGCATCCGCGGTACTGAGGAAGCCGCGCCTGCAAGGGGCCGGGAGGATACGCCTGGCGGGGGTGGATCGGGGGCGATTCCCTCAGGCGGGGGTGCGTTTCGGGCTTCGCTGGGTAGAGTCCGTCGACATGGAGCACGAGGTGTTCGTTCCGGTTCCGGCGGAGCGGCTCAGGGAGGTGCTGGACGACCCCGCGCGGGTCGCCCGGGCTGTTCCCGGGCTCCAGCAGGACGCCGGCGCCGAGCCCGTCGCGGGGCGGCTGAAGATCCGGGTCGGCAGCCACTCCGTCACCTACCGGGGTGCCGTTCGGGTGCTCCGGCGCGACGACGACGCGTACGCGGTCGAAGGTGAGGTGCAGGAGGCGCGCGGCAGCGGCTCGGTCCGATTCGCCCTGCGGATCGCCCTGCGCGAGACGACGGACGGCTGCACCCTCGTGTACGACGGCACCGCCTCCGCGGACGGCCGGATCACGGACCTCCCCGCGGACGCGGTGGAAGGGGCCGTCACCCGGCTGCTGAACCGTTTCGCGGAGCAACTGGCCGCCACGGCCGTGAACGGGGACGACGAGGCGCCGAAGCCCCCGGCCGGGGCCGACGCGGGGGAAGGGGCGCAGGCCCCTGCCGATGCCGGTCTCACCGAGGAGGCCCCGGCCCCCGAGCGCCCCTCCGTCTTCGGCGCCGATGTCCCGCCCTCCCCGCTCGGACCCGCGGGCGAGGACAAGCAGGGCAACGGGGCCGGCGAGGACGACGAGGAGGACATCGCCGAGGCGGCTCATGCGCGGCGGACCATGATCGGGCGCAGCGCCGAGGAGGTGGACCACGCGCCGCCGCGCGGCCGGTACGCCCCCGTGCCGGCGCCGCAGACCGTGACGCCCGCGGCCCCCCTGCGCTGGGCGGCCCCGGCCGCGGCACTGGCGCTGGCGTCGGCCGTCGTGGCCGTCCGGGCCCTGCGCAGACGCCGCTGAGCCGTTCGGCAGCCGGACGGGCCCGCGTGCCAGCGGGACATGGCCGAAGCACCCCGCAACGCGTGAGGCCCTCTTGATCACCGCAGTAGGGTCGTCCCGTGAGCGACGAAGACATCACGCTGACCGCGGGTGACGCGGAGGTGACCGTGCAGCCGGGCAACGGCGGCCGGGTGGGAGGGCTGCGGATCGGCGGCGTCGAACTGCTCCGCCAGGGTGAGCGGTTCGGGTGCTTCCCGATGGTGCCGTGGTGCGGACGGATCCGGGACGGACGGTTCCTGGACGGCGCCGAAGTGCGCCAGATGCCCCTCAACGCCCCGCCCCACGCCATCCACGGCACCGTCCGCGACGGCGCCTGGCGCACCGCCCGCACCAGCGCCGACGAGGCCGTTCTCACCTGCGAGCTCGCCGACCCCTGGCCCCATCCGGGTCTCGTCACCCAGATCGTCTCCCTCACCGAGGACGCGCTGACGCTGACCATGTCCGTCGAGACGTACCAGTCGTCCTTCCCGGCGCAGATCGGCTGGCACCCCTGGTTCAACCGGAACCTCGGCGGCGAGGACGTGACCCTCGACTTCGACCCCGCCTGGCAGGAGGAGCGCGGCGCCGACCACCTGCCCACCGGCAACCGCATCGACCCCGAGCCCGGCCCCTGGGACGACTGCTTCGGGATGCCCGGCGGCGTCGAGGCGACCCTGACCTGGCCGGGCCAGCTGGAGCTGAGGGTGACCAGCCGCCAGGAGTGGGCCGTCGTCTACGACGAGCAGGAGGCGGCCGTGTGCGTGGAGCCGCAGACCGGCCCGCCCAACGGGCTCAACACGTCACCCCACCTGGTCACACCCCTGGAGCCGCTGGAGGCCGCCACGACCTGGAGCTGGCGCCGCCTCTAAGCTGGGCGCCATGACGGACACGCGTGGCGCGCTGCTGCAGCAGATCAAGGACAAGGCCGTGGTGCACGGCAAGGTGACCCTGTCGTCGGGCCTCGAAGCCGACTACTACGTCGACCTGCGCCGCATCACCCTCGACGGCGAGGCCGCCCCGCTCGTCGGGCAGGTGCTGCTGGACCTGACCGGCGAGCTGGAGTTCGACGCCGTCGGCGGCCTCACCATGGGCGCCGACCCGGTCGCCGCCGCCATGCTGCACGCGGCCGCCGCGCGCGGGAAGCGCCTGGACGCCTTCGTCGTGCGCAAGGCCGCCAAGGCGCACGGCCTGCAGCGGCGCGTCGAGGGCCCGGACATCGCGGGCCGCCGCGTGCTGGTCGTCGAGGACACCTCCACCACGGGCGGCTCCCCGCTCACCGCCGTCGAGGCCGTGCGTGAGGCCGGGGCCGAGGTCGTCGCCGTCGCGACCATCGTCGACCGGGCGACCGGTGCCGCCGAGAAGATCCAGGAGGGGGCCGGGGTGCCGTACCTCTTCGCCTTCTCGAAGGACGAGCTGGGCCTCGACTGACCAGGGACTGACCAGGGCGTGGACGGTGGCCTGGACCTTCCGGCCAAGTCTGGAAAGATGGGGCCGACGATGACGTCGCACCCCAAGGTCTAGGTCAGGGCCGTTAGACACAGCAGTACGTCAACCCGCAGATACAAGGAGCGGACGCATGCCCATCGCAACTCCCGAGGTCTACAACGAGATGCTGGACCGGGCGAAGGCAGGAAAGTTCGCCTACCCGGCCATCAACGTGACCTCCACCCAGACCCTGCACGCGGCCCTGCGCGGATTCGCTGAGGCGGAGAGCGACGGCATCGTCCAGATCTCCACGGGTGGCGCCGAGTTCCTGGGCGGTCAGTACAGCAAGGACATGGTGACCGGCGCGGTCGCCCTGGCCGAGTTCGCGCACATCGTCGGTGAGAAGTACCCGGTGAACATCGCGCTGCACACCGACCACTGCCCCAAGGACAAGCTCGACGGGTACGTACGTCCGCTGCTGGCCCTGTCCCAGAAGCGCGTCGAGGCCGGTCTGAACCCGCTGTTCCAGTCGCACATGTGGGACGGCTCGGCCGAGACCCTCGCCGACAACCTCTCCATCGCTCAGGAGCTGCTGGAGCAGGCCCGCGCCGCGAAGATCATCCTCGAGGTGGAGATCACCCCGACCGGTGGCGAGGAGGACGGCGTCTCCCACGAGATCAACGACTCCCTCTACACGACGGTCGACGACGCGATCCGGACGGCCGAGGCCCTGGGCCTGGGCGAGAAGGGCCGCTACCTGCTCGCCGCGTCCTTCGGCAACGTGCACGGCGTGTACAAGCCGGGCAACGTCGTCCTGCGTCCCGAGCTGCTGAAGGAGCTGAACGAGGGCGTCGCCGCCAAGTTCGGCAAGGGCTCCCCGTTCGACTTCGTCTTCCACGGCGGCTCCGGCTCCTCCGAGGAGGAGATCCGCACCGCGCTGGAGAACGGCGTCGTCAAGATGAACATCGACACCGACACCCAGTACGCGTTCACCCGCCCGGTCGCGGACCACATGTTCCGCAACTACGACGGTGTCCTGAAGGTCGACGGCGAGGTCGGCAACAAGAAGACCTACGACCCGCGCACCTGGGGCAAGCTGGCCGAGGCCTCCATGTCGGCGCGCGTCGCCCAGGCCTGCGGCCACCTGCGCTCGACCGGCACGAAGATCAAGTAAGCCCGCATCGGTCTGCATCGGTCTGCATCGGTTCGCGCCGGTCGGTACCGGTCCACGCCGGTTCGCCCGCGTCGAGCCCGGCACCTGCTCAGGTGCCGGGCTCTTCCCTGTGCTCCCTACATGCCCGATGTCATGCGCCCTGGCCTCGGTAGCCGTCCAACCTGCATGCCCGATGTCATGCGCCTTGGCCTCGGTAGCCGTCCGGTCCGGTCGCGCCGCGGACGGCGGTCCGGTCGTCGCGGCCAAGGGCATATTCTGCCGCCCGCTGCGCCGCAGTGGGCGGCATGGCGCAGACTTGACCCCATGTCCATTCACGAGAACCTTCTCGGGGGCCCGCCCCCGACCCATCTCCCCGACGACCCCGGGCCGCGGGAAATGCTCGCGTCGGGTGCCGCGTCCGCCGAGGTCGCCGGTGCGCACCCCACCTCCTCGCTCGCCTGGGCGCAGCTCGCCGACGAGGCGTTCGAGCGGGGCGCCGCCGTGGAGTCCTACGCGTACGCCCGCACGGGCTACCACCGCGGTCTGGACGCGCTGCGCCGCAACGGCTGGAAGGGCCACGGCCCCGTGCCGTGGGAGCACGAGCCGAACCGCGGCTTCCTGCGCGCCCTGCACGCCCTCGCCCGCGCCGCGCAGGCGATCGGCGAGCAGGAGGAGTACGAGCGCTGCTCCCAGTTCCTGAAGGACTCCTCGCCGACGGCGGCGCAGGTCCTGGGCTGAGAACACGGTCCGTGCACGCGAGGCCCGTCCGCGAAAGGCGGGCCTTGCGGTTTCGGGGGACCATTGCGGAAGATGCCCCTGGGGACCGGGGCCCCCGTGTCGGATTCGGCAGGGGCGGACCGCTACCCGGAGTTATACGCAGGAGACAGCGATGTCCCACGAGGCTCACGAGCCCGAGACCCCGCATCTCGACTTCCACGGCACGACGCCGTACGAGGACTACGTCAAGGCGGACGTGCTCACGCACCTCCAGCACACCCTCTCCGATGATCCCGGAGAGATGGTCTTCCTGGTGACGACCCAGGTGATGGAGCTGTGGTTCACCGTCATCGTCCACGAGTGGGAGACGGCGGCACGCGCGCTCAGGGGTGACGACATCCCCACCGCGACCGCCGCGCTCAAGAGGTCCGTACGCGAGCTGGAGGCGCTCAACCACTCCTGGAGGCCGCTCGCCCAGCTCACACCGGCCCAGTTCAACTCGTACCGCAGCGCCCTCGGCGAGGGCTCCGGCTTCCAGTCGGCGATGTACCGGCGCATGGAGTTCCTGCTCGGCGACAAGTCCGCGTCGATGCTCGTCCCGCACCGGGGCGCCCCGCGCGTGCACGCCGAGCTGGAGAAGGCGCTGCACGAGCCGAGCCTGTACGACGAGGTCGTGCGGCTGCTCGCGCGGCGCGGGTACGACATCCCGAAGGCCGTGCTGGAGCGTGACGTCTCGAAGCGCTACGAGCCGTCGCCGCAGGTGGAGGCGGCCTGGACGGCCGTCTACTCGGGCGACGAGAGCGACGAGGTCGCCCGGCTGGGCGAGGCGCTGAGCGATGTCGCCGAGCTGGTGTGGCGCTGGCGCAACGACCACCTGGTCGCCACCCGCCGTGCCATGGGCGCCAAGACCGGCACCGGCGGTTCCGCCGGGGTGGCGTGGCTGGAGAAGCGCGCGCAGAAGAACGTCTTCCCCGAGCTGTGGACGGCGCGGTCCTATGTCTGAGCTGAGCGTGCGCGCGGAGAAGCTGGACACCGTCGACGAACTGGCCCTCAAGCGCGCCGAGTTCGTCCTCGATGAGACGGTCTACCTGGACGGCAACTCACTGGGCGCGCTGCCCGCCGCCGTGCCCGGCCGGGTCGAGGACGTCGTACGCCGCCAGTGGGGCGAGCTGCGCATCCGGTCGTGGGAGGAGAGCGGCTGGTGGACGGCGCCCGAGCGGATCGGTGACCGGATCGCCCCGCTGGTCGGGGCGGCGCCCGGGCAGATCGTGGTGGGCGACTCGACAAGTGTCAACGTTTTCAAGGCGGTTGTCGGGGCTGTGCGCCTCGCGCGGCTTCGTGATCCCGAGCGGGACGAGATCGTCGTCGACGCCACGACCTTCCCGACCGACGGGTACATCGCCGAGTCCGCCGCCCGGATGACCGGCTGCGTGCTGCGGCCCGTGGCACCGGCGGACGTGCCGGGCGCGCTCGGCGACCGCACCGCCGCCGTCCTCCTCAACCACGTCGACTACCGCACCGGCCGGCTGCACGACCTGCCGGTGCTGACGGCCGCCGTGCACGGGGCGGGCGCCTACGTCGTCTGGGACCTGTGCCACAGCGCGGGCGCGCTCCCGGTGGGGCTGGACGAGCACGGTGTGGATCTCGCGGTCGGCTGCACGTACAAGTACCTGAACGGCGGGCCGGGTTCACCGGCGTACCTGTACGTGCGCCGTGAGCTGCAGGACCGCTTCGACTCGCCGCTGCCCGGCTGGAACTCCCACGCCGAGCCGTTCGGAATGCGCAGCGGGTACGAACCGGCCCCCGGCGCCCTGCGCGGCCGGGTCGGCACGCCGGACATCCTCTCCATGCTCGCCCTGGAGGCGGCTCTGGAGGTGTGGGACGGGGTGCGGGTCGAGGCGGTGCGGCTCAAGTCGCTCGCGCTGACGGACTTCTTCCTGGACTGCGTGGCCGAGTACGTGCCCGAGGGCCGGGTCGAGTGCCTGACGCCGGTGCCGCACGCGGAGCGGGGCAGCCAGATCGCCCTGCGCTGTGACGGGGCCGGTGACGTGATGAAGCGGCTCATGGAGCGGGGTGTGGTCGGCGACTACCGGGCGCCGGACGTGCTGCGCTTCGGCTTCACGCCGCTGTACGTGGGCTTCGCCGACGTGGAGCGGGCGGCGCGGGTGCTGGCGGAGACGCTGGCGTGAGTGACACGTGACGTACGGCGAACGGCACCTGCCGCCAGAGGGGCCGTAGTCCTTGTCCGCCCTCCCGGCGCCTCGGGCGGGCGCCTCGGACGCGGCGGGAGATGACACCGGCCGGCTGCCGCACGCGGCCGTGCCGGGAGCCTCCCTCCTGGTGCCGGAGCCGGTCCAGCGGCCAACAGCACGTGGGAACGCGCCCGCGCGGTCCGGCGGTCGCGTTCCCACGCCGGCGTGAGGACGTCCCGGTCACACCCTGGACGGCACCTCTGCCTTCTCGTCCTGCTCGGCCTCGCCCGCCTCGGATGTGGCGAGCGCCTTGTTGCGGCGCACGGAGGCGAGGAAGGACGCGGCGATCAGGACGACGCCGATCAGGCCGGTGATGATCTCGCTGATCTGGTGCTGGATGGTGATCAGCAGGATCGTGGCGAGGGCACCGATGGCGTAGTGGGCGCCGTGCTCCAGGTAGACGTAGTCGTCGAGGGTGCCCTGGCGGACCAGGTAGACGGTGAGGGAGCGGACGTACATCGCGCCGATGCCGAGGCCGAGCGCCATCCAGAAGATGTGGTTGGTGATGGCGAAGGCGCCGATCACACCGTCGAAGGAGAAGGACGCGTCGAGGACTTCGAGGTAGAGGAAGAGGAAGAACGCGGCCTTGCCTGCGAGGGCGACCGCTGAGACCGGCTTGCCCTCGGCCCCGGCCTTCTCCTCCGCCTCGTGCTCCTGCTCCTGCTCCTGCTCCTCCTCGTCTTCGAGCTTGTCCTCGAAGTAGCCGGAGAGGCCGCCGACCACGAGGTAGGTGATGAGACCGGCGACGCCGGACAGCAGCACGGTGGCGGACTTGTCCGCGTAACCCGTGCTGACGTGGGCGTGGGTGGCGAAGGTCATCGCCGTGGCGAGCAGGACGACGAGCGCGACACAGACCGACAGCATGTCGATCTTGCCGAGCCTGGCCAGCGGGCGCTCCAGCCAGGCGAGCCACTTGATGTCGCGGTCCTCGAAGATGAAGTCCAGGAAGATCATCAGCAGGAACATGCCGCCGAAGGCCGCGATCGCCGGGTGGGCGTCGGTGACCAGGTCCTCGTAGCGCCCGGGTTCGTCGAGGGCGAGCTGGACCGCCTCGACGGGGCCGACCTCGGCGCTGACGGCGACGATCAGGACCGGGAAGACCAGCCGCATGCCGAACACCGCGATCAGGATGCCGATGGTGAGGAAGAACCTCTGCCAGAAGGCGTTCATCTTCTTCAGGATCCCGGCGTTGACGACCGCGTTGTCGAAGGACAGCGAGATCTCCAGGATGGAGAGGATCAGGACGATCCCGAAGGCCTCCCAGCCCCACTGCCACGCGGCGAAGGCAAGGCCGCCCGCCGTGACGGCGAACGACCAGCCGAAGGTACGCAGCACCACCGTCAGCCCTCCGCCTTCACGGCCAGGACCGGGCAGCCCACGCCCAGGAGGATCTGCTGGGCCGCCGAACCCATGATCAGCTTGCCGACCGCGCTGCGGCGCCGCAGCCCGATCACGACCAGGGACGCGTCCGTCTGCTCCGCCAGGTCGATGATCTCCTCGGCGGCGTCACGGGCCCCGAGGACCTGGCGGATGTCGAAGTCGACGCCCAGGGCCGCGAGATCCTCGCGTACGTGGGTCAGGTCGGGCTCGTGGGCGAAGCGCGGGTCCACATACGCGTCACCCCGGGTGGTGTTCACCACCAGCAGCTTCTCGTCGCGCCGACGGGCCTCGTCGATCGCCGCGCGCAGAGCCGCCTGGCCCTCGGGCGAGGGGACGTAGCCGACCAGGATGGTCATCTCGATCTCCAGATGTCTCAGGCGGCGCTACGCGCGCGCAGGGGACGTACGACGAACCGGCCGACCAGCGGCCACACCAGGACCAGCGCGATCGCCGCGTAGACGGTGTACGACACCGGGCCGCCCAGCAGGCCCGACAGCTCACCGCCGGAGAGCTGGAGGGAGCGCCGGCCCTGCAGCTCCGCGCGGGGGCCCAGGATCACGCCGACGATCAGCGGCAGGATCGGCAGCCCGAAGCGGCGCATGCAGAAGCCGAGGAGGCCCAGGGTGAGGAGGAGGAACAGGTCCAGGGGCTGGGCGTTGACGGCGTAGGCGCCCATCGAGGCGAAGAACAGGATGCCCGCGTAGAGGTACGGGCGGGGGATCTGCAGCAGCTTCGCCCAGGCCGGGGCCAGCGGGAGGTTCAGCAGGAGGAGCAGCAGGTTGCCGATGAACAGGCTCGCGATCAGGACCCACACCAGGCTCGCCTCCCGTTCGAAGAGGAGGGGGCCGGGCTGGATGCCGTACGACTGGAAGGCCGCCAGCATGACCGCCGCCGTGGCGTTCGTGGGCAGGCCGATCGCCAGCATCGGGACCAGCGTGCCCGCCGCCGACGCGTTGTTCGCCGCCTCCGGACCCGCCACGCCCTCGATGGCGCCCTTGCCGAATTCCTCGGGGTGCTTGGTCAGCCGCTTCTCCGTGGCGTACGACAGGAAGGTCGGGATCTCGGCGCCTCCGGCCGGCAGCGCGCCGAACGGGAAGCCGAACGCCGTGCCGCGCAGCCAGGGCTTCCAGGACCGACGCCAGTCCTTCTTGCCCATCCACGGGCGCCCGACCGGGATCACCTCGGTCGGCTTGCGCCGCAGATGCGCGGCCACCCACAGCGCCTCGCCGACGGCGAAGATGCCGACCGCCACCACGACGACGTCGATGCCGTCGGCCAGCTGCGGGACGCCCAGGGTCAGGCGCTGCTGGCCGGACACCGAGTCGATGCCGACCAGGCCGATCGTCAGGCCCAGCGCCAGGGAGACGAAACCTCTGACGCGGGAGGACCCCAGCACGGACGTCACCGCGATGAACGCCAGCAGCATCAGCGCGAAGTAGTCGGGCGCGCCCAGGCTGACCGCGAAGTCCACCACGAACGGTGTGACCAGGACCAGCAGCAGGGTGCCGATCGTGCCGGCCACGAAGGAGCCGATCGCCGCCGTGGCGAGGGCCTGGGCCGCCCGGCCCGCCTTCGCCATCCTGTTGCCCTCGATCGCGGTGACCACGGACGAGGACTCGCCGGGGGTGTTCAGCAGGATCGACGTCGTCGAACCGCCGTACATACCGCCGTAGAAGATGCCGGCGAACATGATGAACGCCTGCACCGGCTCCATGCCGTACGTCACCGGCAGCAGCAGGGCCACCGTCATCGCCGGGCCGATGCCCGGCAGGACGCCCACCGCGGTGCCGATGACGACGCCGGTCAGGGCGAGCAGCAGGTTCATCGGGGCCATGACGTCCGCGAAGCCCTGCATGAGGTTGTTCAGATTGTCCATCGCCCAGGCCTCACAGGATTCCTTGCAGGACACCGGCGGGGAGGTTCACGCCGAGGCCGATCGCGAACGCGTAGAACGTCGTCAGGGACAGCGTCACCGCGATCAGGAGGTTGCGGATGTAGTGCCGGTTGCCGAGGGCGAACGCCGTGCCCCAGAACAGCAGGGCACCGCTGATCACCCAGCCGAGCCGCTCGATGAGCAGCGCGTTCGCCAGGAACACGCCGATCAGTAGCAGCACGGTGCGCCAGTCGCTCCCCTGGGACAGGTCGACGTCCTCGCCGGCCTCCGGCTCACCGCGGCCGCCCCGGGCCACGTCGACGGCGTACAGCACCGCGAGCAGGATGAGCAGGCCGCCCAGGATCAGGGGCACCGCGCGCGGCCCGACCGGGTCGATGCCGCTGGTGACGTGCGGGATGCCGAGGGCGTCCACGATCACGGCGGCGCCCAGCAGGGCGAGGAACGCGCACACGCCGTACTGTGCGCGGTCCCCGCCCTCCCGGGGACGGGAGTCCTCCGCGGTCCGTTCCTCTGCCTGGGAGCTCATGCCAGCCCGAGCTCTGCCAGCAGGTCGGCGACCGCCTTGTCCTGCTCGGTCAGGTAGCTGCCGAACTCGTCACCGGTCTGGAACGCGTCGACCCAGCCGTTCTTCTCCAGCTGCGTCTTCCACTCGTCGGATTCGTGCATCTTGGTCAGCGCGTCGACCCAGGTCTGCTTCTGCTCGTCGGTGATGCCCGGAGGAGCGACGATGCCACGCCAGTTGGTGAAGACCAGGTCGATGCCGGAGTCCTTGAGGGTGGGCGCGTCCTTCAGCGCGTCGACCGGCTTCTCGCTGCTGACCGCGAGCACCCGCACCTGGCCCGCCTCGACCTGGTCGAGGAACTCACCGAAGCCGCTCGCCCCGAAGGCGATCTTGTTGCCGAGAAGGGCCGGAAGCAGCTCGCCACCGCCGTCGTACGAGACGTAGTTGACGTCGGCCGGCTTGATGCCGACCGCCTTGGCCAGCTGCATCGGGAGCAGGTGGTCGGGGCCGCCCGGCGAGGAGCCGCCGCCCACCGCGAGCTTCTTGGGGTTCTTCTTCCAAGCGGTGACGAGGTCGTCGATCGTCTTGTACGGGGAGTCCTTCGGCACGACGATCGCGCCGGCCTCCTCGATCAGCCTGGCGAGCGGTGTGGTGTCGGTGAGCGTCACCTTGGACTTCTGGGTGTACGAGGCTCCGACGACACCGAGGCCCATCTGCATGGCCATCTTGCCGTTGCCCTTCTCGTTCACCAGGCGCTGCAGGCCGACCGTGCCGCTGGCGCCGGGCAGGTTGAACACCTGGACACCGGAGGCGACCTTGGTGTCCTGCATCACCTGGGAGACGGTGCGGGCGGTGAGGTCGTACCCGCTGCCAGGGGTGTTGGGGACCATGAAGCGGAGGCCGGTCACAGGCTTCGAGGCCCCGCCTCCGCTCCCGGACTCCTCTTTGTCGGCGGTGGCGCCGCAGGCGCTGACCGCGATCATGGATACGGCAGCAAGAGCTCCGACAAGTGCGGCTCGTCGCGTTCTCATGGCTCATCTCTTTCGCTTGGGCCGATCCGGAGCCATGAGTGTGCGATTCCTGAGATATCCTGTCTCGGTTGTGTGACCATTGAAGATTGAGTTCATTGTGGTCCCGACGTCACGGGTGTCATGACGTCACGCGGCTGTCGTTCGTGCCGCCCTCCGTCGAGGGTCACCCAGCGTGACATCCCCGTGTCCGCGCATGTCGCGCGCACTGATACCGTCCCGGCCAATGGCCGACCCCCCCCACCTGGTCCGCCATAGACGTTCAAGCGCTGAGAGGGTGGAGCATGACGGACGACGTCGCAGCAGCACGGGCCGCCGCCGAGGAGAAGTCGGTGTTCTCCCACGCGCCCGTCGCCCCCGACGCCACCGCCGCCTACGGCGACCACTCCGACCAGGTGATCGACTTCTACGCCCCGCGCGGGCAGGGCGGCCCCGGCGGGCCCGCCCCGGTCGTCCTCGTGCTGCACGGCGGTGCCTGGCGGGCACCGTACGACCGGCGTCACATCAGCCCGTTCGCGGCCTTCCTCGCCCGTCGCGGGTTCGCCGTGGCCAGTGCCGAGTACCGGCGCGGTGGTGACGACGACTCCGTCGCCGGCCGCTGGCCCGACACCTTCGACGACGTCGCGGCCGCGCTGGACGCCCTCCCCCGCCTGGTACGGGAGTTGCTGCCGGGGGCCGACCCGCGCCGTACGGTCCTCACCGGTCACTCGGCGGGCGGGCATCTCGCACTCTGGGGCGCGGCCCGGCACGTCCTGCCCGGCGGCTCGCCCTGGCGCGACGACAACGCGGCGGCCCTGCGCGGCGTGGTCGCCCTCGCCCCGATCGCGGACCTCGCGATCGCCGACAAGCTGGACGTGTGCGGGGGTGCCGTACGGCAACTCCTGGGCGGGGACGAGCACTTCGCCGAGCGGCAGCCGTACGCGGACCCGGCACTGCTGCTGCCCACGGGTGTCGCCACGATCCTCGTCCAGGGCCGCACGGACCTCGACGTGCCGCAGGCGGTCGCCGAGTCGTACGCGGAGGCGGCGGCCAAGGCCGGGGAGATGGTGGGGGTGACGCTGCTGGAGGACGTGGGGCACTTCCCGCTCATCGACCCGGCGGCGGACGCGTGCGCGGTGGTGGTGGAGGAGATCGCCCAACTGGCTTGGTGAGGGGTCGTGTTGGTGGCGGTGGCAGTGGCGGTGGTGGCTGCGGTAGCCGTGTCGGCGGTGTGTGCGGTGTCGGCGGTGTTGGCGGGATCGGCCGTGTTGGTGGTGTGGGCGGTGTCGGCGGTGTCGGTGGTGTGGGTCGCCGTCGTGGCGTACCCGGTGCAGCTTCGCGGGGCGTACCCGTGGGGCGCTCGTGGGGCGGTGCCCGTAGGCCCGTCGCCGAGGGCGTTCGCGGGGAGTACTCGTAGGGCGGTTGCCAGCCGTACCCGTAGGGCGGTCCCCGGTCGTACCCGTAGTACCTGAGAGCTAGGCCGCAGGTGAGTCCTGCGGCGGGACGCGGACGACGAGGGCGGCTCCGTAATTTCCCTTCCACACGGACCCGATGGCCGGGTGCGGTGGAGGGGGACGACCGTGGGGTTCGCATCGAGGTACCGCCGTCGCGTCGGGCGGTGGCGCCGGGCCGCGCTCGCCGTCCTCGTCACGGGTGCGGTGGTTGTCCCTCTTTCCGGGGCGGTGCGACCCGAGATTCCCGCACCGCCACCCGCCTCCCTCGCTCCTCTCAGCGCCTCGACGCTCGACGAGGCGTACGCGGCCAACCGTGCCAACGCCGCCGAGGCGGCCCGCATGGCCGCCGCTCACCATGACCGGGGCCGTGCCGCGAGAGACCGTTCCCTGGCCGGACCGGCCCGGCACCTCCTCGCGTTCGACGGCCGCGGCTCAGGCCGGGTGACGGAGGTCCTGGGCGACCTCGCCCGCGCCGACCGCATCGCCGTCCTGGTCCCCGGCTCCGACACGAGCCTCGACACCTACGGCCGGTTCCACGCGGCCGCCGCCGCCCTGTACGGGCAGCTCGTGCGGCAGGCCCCCGGGGGCACGCGCACGGCGGTCGTGGCCTGGCTGGGCTACGAGACGCCGGGCACGGTCAGCGCGACGGTCACGACGACCGGCCGGGCGGAGCAGGCGGCCCCGCGGCTGCGGGCCCTGGTGGCCGACCTGCGTTCCATGACCGGCGGCGGACCGCGTATCTCGTTGCTGTGCCATTCGTACGGCTCGGTCGTCTGCGGCCGGGCCGCCGCCGGGCTCGCCGTCGACGACATCGCGCTGGTCGGCAGCCCCGGCACCGGCGCGGCCTCCGCCACCGGCCTGCGCACCCGCGCCCGCGTCTGGGCGGCCCGGGGCGGCGAGGACTGGGTGGAGAACATCCCGCACGTCAGCGCATCCCTGTTCGGCACCACCGTCGGCTTCGGAACCGACCCCGTCTCCCCGGCTTTCGGCGCCCGGGTCTTCGCGGCAGGCGACGGCGGTCACAGCGACTACTTCAGGCCCGGCTCGACCTCCCTGACCAACCTGACCCGGATCGTCCTGGGCGAGACCAAGGCGGTGACTCATGACTGACATCGGCGTACGTGGCGGTGAGGTGAGCGGAGGTGAGGCGATCGGCGGTGAGGTGAGCGGCAGGGAGCTGAGTGGCAGAGAGCTGAGCGGCAGTGGCCCGCCTGGCGCCGGCCCGCGTGGCGCCGGCCCCCGCGGCATCGGCCCTCGTGTTGCCGGCCTTCGCGGCATCAGCCTGCGCGAACTCCGCGCAGGCCTGCGCCATGGTGCCGACCGTGGTGCCGACCGCATAGGCTCTGCCACCCCGCCCGGCCGCGACCGGGCCGTGGACGCCCTGCGTGCCGCCGCCGTCCTCGGTGTCGTCCTCGGGCACTGGCTGGTCACGGCACTCGTCGCCGACAGCGGCACGCTGCGCACGGCCAGCCCTCTCCAGCACATGCCCTGGCTGACGCCCGTCTCGTGGCTGTTCCAGACGCTCGCGGTGTTCTTCCTGGTCGGTGGCCATGTGGCGACGCGCAGCCATGCCTCGGCCCGGACCCGGGGCGTCCCGTACCACCGCTGGCTGGCGGCCCGGCTGTCCCGGCTGTTCCTACCGGTCGCCGCCGTCCTCGGCCTGTGGACGGTCGCCGCGCTCGCGCTGCTGCTGTCGGGCGCGGAGTTCATGACGGTGCGGACGCTCGTGAAACTGGCCCTGTCCCCGCTGTGGTTCCTCGTGGTGTTCGCGGCCCTGACGGCGGCGACCCCGCTGCTGACCCGGCTGAACCCGCTCTGGCCGCTGGCCGTCGTCCTGCACGTGGACCTGCTGCGCTTCGGCCTCGGCGGCCCCTCCTGGCTGGGCTGGGTGAACGTGGCGGCGGGCTGGCTGGTGCCCTACACGCTGGGCGCGGCCTGGACCCGGGGCGAGCTGGAGCACCGCCGCGCCGGCTGGGTGCTGCTCGCCGGCGGTGCGGCGGCGACCGCGGGGCTCGTCGCGTGGGCGGGCTATCCGGCGTCGATGGTCGGCGTCCCGGGGGAGGGCATGTCCAACCTGGACCCGCCGACGCTGGCCGTCGTCACCTTCGGGCTGGCCCAGTGCGGTCTCGCCCTGCTGCTGCGCGAGCGGCTGCGGCACGCGATGCGCCGGCCCGTGGCGTGGGCGGCGGTGGCCCTCGTCAACGTCTCCGCGATGACCGTCTTCCTGTGGCACCAGACGGCCCTGATGGCCACGACGGCCACCGGCCTCCTCGTGGGCCGGCTCCCCGGTCTGCACACGGTGCCCGACGGTCTCGGCTGGGTCGGGGCCCGGCTCCTGTGGCTGCCCGTGTTCGCCCTGGCCCTCGCCGTCTGCGGGGCCGCCTTCCGTTCCATCGAGCAGAGCGGTGCCGACCTGGGCCGCCGGTCGCGGGTGGTGCGGGCGCACCGTCCGCCCGGCCGGGGGACAGCGTCGAAGGCGCGCCATGTCTAGGCTGGGCCGCGTGACGGACACGGGGGTGGGCCGCGCGCTGCGAGCGCGGGTCAGGGGCTGGCTGCGGGTGCTGCGCCAGGACCTGTGGACTGCCCGCGCGGACCCGCTGCCGCCCTCCACCTGGCTGCGCTGGCTGCCGCACGGGCTGGTGTGCCTGGCCGCGTTCGGCGTCACCTTCGGCGCGGTGGGGCAGCTCGTCGACAACGGCGGGGTGGGTCCGCAGATCGCCTTCCCGCTCGGGCTGGCGCAGGGCGGTGCAATGGTGCTCGCGCTGTGGCGGCCCATCTCGGCGTGGTGGCTGTCGACGGCGGCCATGGTGCTGGGCGCCCTCGAGGTGCGCCGCCAGCTGCTGGCCGGTGGCGCCCCCGACTTCACCTGGCCCTGGACATCGGCGGGGATCATCGGGCACATGGCGGTGTTGCTGCTGCTCGCCCTGCGGGTGCGCACCCGGGTGTCCGTCGAGGCGCTCGCGCTGACCGTGCTCCCCACCTACGTCGTCCAAGGGCTGCTGGGCGCGGGCGGCTATCAGCCCACCGGGGTGCTCGCGGTCACCCTGTTCGCCGTCGTCGTGGTGCTCGGCACCGCCCTGCGCGGCCGTCGCGAGGCCCGGGCGCAACTCGTCGAGCAGACCACGCTCACCGCCGAGGAGCGCACCCGGCGCACCCTGCTGGAGGAGCGCAGCCGCATCGCCCGGGAGCTGCACGACGTGGTGGCCCACCACATGTCGGTCATCTCCATCCAGGCGCAGGTCGCTCCGCACCTCGTCGAGAACCCGCCCGACGAGCTCAGGGAGAACCTCGCGGGCATCCGGCAGAACGCGCTGGAGGCGCTGACCGAGCTGCGCCGGGTGCTGGGCGTACTGCGCTCGGAGCACCCCGGGCCCGGGGTGCCGTCCGCCGGGCCGGGCGGCGACGCCGTTCCGCACGCCCCGCAGCCCGACCTCGACCGGCTGGACGCCCTGGTGGAGAACACCCGGGCCGTCGGCCGCGAGGTCCTCACCGAGATCAACGGCGAGCGGCGCCCGCTGCCGCCCGGCGTGGAACTGTCGGCGTACCGGATCGTGCAGGAGGCGCTGAGCAACGCCCTGCGGCACGCGCCTGGCGCGAGGATCACGGTCCGTCTCACCTACGAGCCGGACGGCCTGGAGGTGGAGGTCGTCAACGGCCGTCCGACCGGGCCCGCGCCGCCGTCCACGGGGGCGGGGCACGGACTGCTCGGCATGCGGGAGCGGGTCGCGATGCTCGGTGGCACCATGACGGCGCACCCGTGGCACTGGGACGGCTTCAAGGTCACCGCGTTCCTCCCCGACATCCCGCCCGCCGACGCCCCGGGCACCGACCCCATCACGGCCCCCAGGAAAGGGATCTCATGACGAGCGGCACCGGCGACCCCATCCGGGTCCTCATCGTCGACGACCAGGCGATGGTCCGGCAGGGCTTCACCGTGCTGCTCGGCACCCAGCCCGACATAGAGGTCGTCGGCGACGCGAAGGACGGAGAGGGCGGTGTCGCGAAGGCCGCCGAGACCGCCCCGGACGTCGTCCTCATGGACATCCGCATGCCCGGCATCGGCGGCATCGAGGCCACCGAGCGCATCACCAGCGCGTACCCGGACATCAGGGTGCTGGTGCTCACCACGTTCGACCTCGACGAGTACGTGTACGACGCGCTGCGCGCCGGGGCCTCCGGGTTCCTGCTGAAGGACGCGTCGTCGGAGCAGCTCGCCGAGGCGGTCCGGGTGGTCGCGGCCGGGGACGCGCTGCTCGCACCGGTCATCACGCGCAAGCTCATCGCCGAGTTCTCCCGGCTGGACGGCAGACCCCGCGTCCCGCTCAAGGAACGCGTCGGCGACCTCACCGAGCGGGAGACGGAGGTGCTCGCGCTGATCGCGCAGGGCCTGTCGAACGCGGAGATCTCCCGGCACCTGTTCGTGGCCGAGCAGACGGTGAAGACCCACGTCGGCCGGATCCTGGTGAAGCTGGGCCTCCGGGACCGGACGCAGGCCGCGGTGTTCGCCTACGAGTCGGGGCTGGTGCGACCGTCGGGGTACTGAGAGCGGTGCCGATCCTCCCGGTCACCTCCGTGGTAGCCGATCCTTCCCGATCACCTCCGTAGCGCCGGGAGCCGGGGTGCAGCCGCGCACCATCCGGTCCACGCGCGGCCGATCCTCCCCTGTCACCCCCGTAGGAGCCGATCCTCCCCGGTCACCTCCGTAGCGGCCGATCCTCCCCGGTCCCCCCCGTAGTACCTGAGAGGGACGCCCTATGACCCCTCTCACTGGGGACGACCGCGACCCCGGGGTGCGCCTACCGTTCTGTACGTGACCGAGACGACTCACATGCAGACCCCGCCGCCGGGGGCCGGGGCCAAGCCGCGCAGCCCGGAGTACCGGGTGGCCGTGGACTCCCTGCGCGGCCTGCGCCAGGACCTCTTCCATGACGCCTTCGCCTACCGGCCGCTGGCCCGCAGGAGCACGAGCGGGCGGTTCCTCCGGCGGCTGCCGGCCAGGCCGCGGGAGTACGCGGCGTGGGCGCCGCACGCCTTGATCATCCTGGCCGCTCTGATCACCCTGCTGCTGTCCAGCGCCAGCGTCGACACCGGCGGCCTGGCGCCGCTGATGGTGCCGCTGACCGTGCTCCCGGTGCTGATGACCATGACCCGGCCGGTGGGGGCGTTCTGGCTGTCGATGGCCGCCACCCCGATCACCGGCATGTTCGGCAGCGGCTGGGGCCAATGGCCGTGGCAGGCCGGCAGCTTCGCCTGCCATCTCACGGTGCTGACGGTCGTGGCGATACGCACCAGGCCGCGCACGGCGGGGTGGATGTGGGCGCTGACCGCGCTGTACGCCCTCGTCGCCGACACCGGCACTGGTCCGAACGACATGTACGGCACCAACTCCGGCCCCATGCTGGTCCTGTCGGCCATGATCCTGCTCTGCGTCACCGTCTGGCACGTCCGGCGCCACGCCGAGCAGGAGGTCACCGCCCAGCTGACGGTCACCGCGCACGAGCGCTCCCGCCGCACCCTGCTGGAGGAGCGCACCACCATCGCCCGCGAGTTGCACGACGTCGTCGCGCACCACATGTCGGTCGTCGCCATCCAGGCGGAGGCCGCGCCCTACCGGGTGGACAACCCGCCGCCGGAGCTGGAGAAGGCGTTCGCCACGATCCGGGAGAACGCGGTGGCGGCCCTGACCGAACTGCGCCGCGTGCTGGGCGTCGTGCGCGCCGAGGACTACGAGGCCCCGGACGCCCCGCAGCCCACGCTCGCCGACCTGGACGGACTGCTGGCCAACGTGCGGGAGGCCGGGCTGACGGTGGACAAGGCGGTGACCGGGGCGGTGCGGGAACTGCCGCAGGGCGTGGAGCTGTCGGCGTACCGCATCGTGCAGGAGGCGCTGAGCAACTCCCTGCGGCACGCGCCGGGCGCGACGGCCCGCGTCGAGATCGGGTACGTTCTCGGCGGCCTGGGCCTGCGCATAGTCAACGGCCCGCCGCCCAACCCGAGCCTGATCAAGCCCTCGCCCGGCGCCGGGCACGGCATCACGGGCATGCGGGAGCGGGTGTCGATGCTGAACGGCGAGATGACGGCGGGCGGCACCGACGACGGAGGGTATGAGGTGACGGTGTTCCTGCCGGTCACCCTGCCGGACGAGGACGACGCATGACCATCCGGGTCCTGATCGCGGACGACCAGATGATGGTGCGCGAAGGTTTCTCGGTCCTGCTGAACGCGATGCCGGACATCGAGGTCGTCGGCGAGGCGGTGAACGGCCGGGAGGCCGTCACCAAGGTCCGCGAGCTCGCTCCGGACGTGGTGCTGATGGACATCCGCATGCCCGAGCTGAACGGCATCGAGGCGACGCGCGAGATCGTCGCCGCCGACGGCGCGGCGAAGGTGCTGGTGCTGACCACCTTCGATCTCGACGAGTACGTGTACCAGGCGCTGCGCGCGGGTGCCTCCGGATTCCTCCTCAAGGACGCCTCGGCCCGTCAGCTCGCCGACGGAGTGCGCGTGGTGGCCTCCGGGGAGGCCCTGCTGGCTCCGTCGGTGACCAGACGGCTGATCACCGAGTTCTCCAAGCTGTCCGCGACCCCGCGCCTGATGCCGTCCGCGCAGGCGGCGTACGGGGACCTCACCGACCGGGAGACGGAGGTGCTGGTCCTCATCGCGCAGGGCCTGTCGAACTCGGAGATCGCGCAGCGGCTGGTGGTCGCCGAGTCGACGATCAAGACGCATGTCAGCCGGATCCTGGTGAAGCTGGGTCTGAGGGACCGGACCCAGGCGGCGGTGTTCGCCTACGAGGCGCGGTTGGTGACGCCGGGGTGACGAGCGGGCGCCACCCCTGGTCAGAGCGGGGGCTGCCGGGCTAGCGTCCCTTCATGGCAGCTGCTTTCGACCTCGGGTTCGACCCGTGGGACCCGGCGTTCCTCGCCGACCCGTACCCCGCCTACGCCGAACTGCGTGCCCGGGGCCGCGTGCACTGGTTCGAGCCCACGAACCAGTGGCTCGTCCCGCACCACGCGGACGTCTCGGCACTGCTGCGTGACCGGCGCCTCGGCCGGACGTACCAGCACCGGTTCACACACGAGGAGTTCGGCCGCGCCGCGCCCCCGTCGGAGCACGAGCCGTTCCACACGCTCAACGACCACGGGATGCTCGATTTGGAGCCGCCGGACCACACCCGGATCCGCCGCCTGGTGTCGAAGGCGTTCACACCGCGCACGGTGGAGCGGCTGAAGCCGTATGTGCGGGGCCTGGCCGACGATCTGGCCTCCGCGCTGGTCGAGGCGGGTGGCGGCGACCTGCTGAAGGACGTCGCCGAGCCCCTGCCCGTCGCGGTGATCGCCGAGATGCTCGGCATCCCGGAGTCCGACCGGGCTCCGCTGCGCCCCTGGTCGGCGGACATCTGCGGGATGTACGAGCTGAACCCGTCCGAGGACACGGCGGCGAGGGCGGTCCGGGCGTCGGTGGAGTTCTCCGACTACCTGCGCGAGCTGATCGCGGCCCGCCGCAAGGAGCCGGGCGAGGATCTCGTCTCGGGTCTCATCGAGGCCCACGACGAGGGCGACCGCCTCACCGAGCAGGAGATGATCTCCACCTGCGTCCTGCTGCTCAACGCCGGCCACGAGGCCACGGTGAATGCCACGGTCAACGGCTGGTACGCCCTGTTCCGCAATCCCTCCCAGCTCGAACAGCTGCGCGCGGACCACACGCTGATCCCCTCCGCGATCGAGGAGCTGATGCGCTACGACACCCCGCTCCAGCTCTTCGAACGCTGGGTCCTGGACGACATCGAGATCGCCGGCACGACGATCCCCCGGGGCGCGGAGATCGCCATGCTCTTCGGCTCCGCCAACCACGACGACTCGGTGTTCCCGGACCCGTCCGCCCTCGACCTGACCCGGGCGGACAACCCCCACATCTCCTTCAGCGCCGGCATCCACTACTGCATCGGCGCCCCCCTGGCCCGTATCGAACTGGCGGCCTCGATGGGGGCGCTGCTGGAAAGGGCGCCGACGCTCCGGCTCGCCGCCGAGCCGGAGCGGAAGCCGAACTTCGTGATCAGGGGGCTGGAGGGACTGGCCGTCGAGGTGGGGTGATCACCGCCAGGGGGGACGTCGACTGCTCACATGGTCATGTCCCTCCTCCGCAGCCCCGCCAGGCCCCCGGCCACCAGCGCCACCGTCAGCCCGGTCAACGCCGCCACCGGCTCCCACTCCATGGAGCCGCCCGGCAGCTTCGGCAGGTGCCCGAACGGGGAGAGGTGCAGCACCGCCTGCGGCACGTCCAGGGCGGGTCCGATCCAGCCGATCAGCAGCACCGCCCCGGCGACGCCCCACGCCGCCATGGCCGCCCGGGGCAGGACCCCGTACAGCAGCACCGCCAGCCCGCCGATCACCCACACCGCGGGAAGCTGCACCAGGCACGCGCCCATGAGGGGGCCGGCCTCCTTGCCGTAGCCGACGGCGAGGCCCCCTCCGGCCAGGAGCATGATCAGGGCGGCGCCGCCGAAGGCGATCACCAGGTGCCCGGCGGCCCAGCTCAGCCGCCCGACCGCGTTCGCCAGTACCGGTTCCGCCCGGCCCGAGATCTCCTCGCCGTGCAGGCGCAGCACCGACGCCACGACGTACAGCGCCGCGACCAGGCCCAGCATGCCGACCATGGACGCCAGGAACGTGTTCTCGAGGCCGGACTGTCCGCCCATCCGCTCGAAGATCCGCCGGGCGTTGTCGTTGTCGCCGACCAGGTCGGCCGCACCCTCGGCCAGGCCGCCGTAGACGACCCCGGCCAGGAAGAAGCCGATGCTCCAGCCCAGCACGCCGCCCCGCTGCAACCGCCAGGCCAGGGCCCCCGCGCTGCCCAGGCGGCCGGATGCCGGGCCCGGCCGCGTCGGCAGGAAGCTCATGCCGAGGTCCCGGCGGCCGGCCAGAGCGTAGGCCACCACGCCCTGGAGCGCCGCCGCCCCTGCGAGCAGCCCCAGCACCCACCAGCGCTCGGACGCGTAGGGCCGCAGGTTCTCCAGCCACCCCAGCGGCGACAGCCACGTCAGCGCCGACGAGCCGTCGCGCGTCACCGAGTCGCCCGCCGCGCGCAGCACGAACGCGATGCCCAGCACCGCCGCCGTCAGACCGCGGGCCGGCCGCGCGCTCTCCGTCAGCTGCGCGACGATCGCCGCCATCGTGGCGAAGACCATGCCGACCGCGGCGATGCCGAGCCCGAGAGCCAGAGCCCCGGTGATGCCCTGGCCCGACAGGCCGGCCGTCAGCAGCAGCGCCAGCGCCCCGTTCGCGACCGCCGCCGCCAGCAGGGCCGCCGTCAGGGAGGCCCGGCGGCCCACCATGCCGGACGCCACCAGTTCCTGACGGCCGCTCTCCTCCTCGTCACGGGTGTGCCGTACGACGACCAGCAGGCTCGTCACGGCCGCCAGGGCACCGGCGTATACACCGGCCCGCCAGGCGGTCAGCGCGCCCAGGGAGTCACCGAAGACGGGTCCGACCATCGCGCGCAGCGAGGAGTTGGTGTCCACCTGCCGGATCAGGTCGGCGCGTTCGGCGGGGGTGCCGTACAGGCCCTCCAGCGTGCCCGGCATGGAGAGGACCATCAGCGCGTTCACCGCGACCCAGACCGGGATCATCAGCCGGTCACGGCGCAGCGCGAACCGCAACAGCGTTCCGGTACCGGCCAGTTGGCGTGCGCTGCCGGGCCGCACCGCGGAGGCCGTCATCGGACCGCCGCCTCGGCCGTCTCGTCCTGGTAGTGCCGCAGGAACAGTTCCTCCAGCGTCGGCGGGGTCGACGTCAGCGACCGCACCCCCGACTCGGTCAGCGACCGCAGGACACCGTCCAGCCGGTCGGTGTCGACCTGGAGGCGGACGCGGTGCCCCCGCACGTCGAGGTCGTGCACGCCGGGCAGTTCCGCCAAGCCGCCCGGCGGGCCCGCCAGCTCGGCGACGACACTGGTGCGGGTCAGGTGGCGCAGGTCCGCGAGCGAACCGCTCTCGACCGTACGGCCCTTGCGGATGATGCTCACCCGGTCGCACAGCTCCTCGACCTCGCTGAGGATGTGGGAGGAGAGCAGGACCGTACGGCCCCGGTCGCGCTCCTCCTCGACGCAGCGCCGGAAGACGCCCTCCATCAGCGGGTCCAGACCCGAGGTCGGCTCGTCCAGGATCAGCAGGTCGACATCCGAGGCGAACGCGGCCACCAGGGCGACCTTCTGCCGGTTGCCCTTGGAGTACGTACGGCCCTTTTTGGTGGGGTCGAGTTCGAAGCGCTCGACCAGTTCCGCCCGGCGCCTGGCGTCGAGTCCTCCGCGCAGCCGGCCGTAGAGGTCGATGACCTCGCCGCCGGAGAGGTTGCGCCACAGCGTCACGTCCCCGGGGACGTAGGCGATCCGGCGGTGCGCCTCCACCGCGTCCGTCCAGGGATCACGGCCGAGCACCCGCGCGGCGCCCGAGTCGGCGCGCAGCAGGCCGAGCAGGACCCGGATGGTGGTGGACTTGCCGGCGCCGTTGGGGCCGAGGAAGCCGTGGACCTCGCCGGTGGCGACCTCCAGATCGAGCCCGTCGAGAGCGCGCGTCCGCCCGAAGGACTTGTGCAGTCCGGAGACGGCGATGGCCTTCGTCATGTTCAGAACGTACAGTTCCTTCAGGAATTTGTGAAGATAAGAAACCTTTTGAATCCTGGATAGGGTGGGCCCCATGACAGGATCAGCCGGGAACGCGCGGGACGCCGAGGCGGTGTCGAGGTTCGTCGAGTCCTTCGCGGCGCAGCTCGTGGAGGCGGGCCTGCCGCGGATGCCCGCCCGCGTCTTCGTCGCGCTGCTCTCCTCGGACGAGGGCGCGATGACCTCCGCCGAACTGGGCGAACAGTTGCGGATCAGTCCGGCGGCGGTGTCCGGGGCGGTGCGCTACCTGGCGCAGCAGCACATGGTCTCGCGGGAACGGGAACCCGGATCGCGCAAGGAGCGCTACCGGGTGCACGGCAACCAGTGGTACGAGGCGCTGACCAACCGTGAGGCCGTCATCAAGCGCTGGGAAGGCGCCCTGCGCGAGGGCCTCACCAGCCTGGGCGCCGACACCCCGGCGGGCCGCCGTATGGCCGAGACGCTCGCGTTCTTCGAGTTCGTCGAGGACGAGGTCGCGGCGATGATGGAGCGCTGGAGGGCGCACAGGGAGAAGATGTTCGGCCGGGAGTGAGGAGCGTGTGCCCCGCGGCGAGGGCCGCCCTCGCAGCCGTACGGTGCGGCTCAGTGCCCCGCCGGCACCGTCAGCCCCCAGGCTCCTTCCCGCACCACCCAGGTCCGGGTCCGTACCGGCCCCGACACCACCGTGTCCGCCCGGTAGCGGAAGTGCGCCCCCGACACCGTCACCGTCCGCCCCCGCGCGAGCAGCGGAGAGGCCTCGGCCCCCACCGACAGCGGCCTGACCTCCACCGACGCGATCCCCGCGGCGCCCGGGGACACCGACACCGCCTCCACCGGCTGGTTCAGGTCGACGAGGGTCTCCCCGTCCACCTCGACCCGCAGCCGGGACGGCCCCGGTTCGGGCGCGGCGGCGAGCCGGGACGGGCGGCCGGCCGGGACCAGGGTGCGAACCAGGTACTGGCAGGTCCGCAGCCACGGACGGCCCGTCGCGCCCTCGGGATCCTCGGTTCCCGGATCCTCGGCCGCCGGGAAGGGCGAGAGCGGCGGTATCCGCAGCGCCCCGAGCACCACCCCGTCACTGTCGTCGACCATCAGGTCCATCCGCCGCTCGACCCCGTCGAGCACCGCCCGCGCCGCCGCCACCGTCCCCGCCGGCACCCCCAGCGACCGGGCCAGGGACTGCGCACCCCCGACCGGCACCACCGACAGCGCGCATCCGGCCAGCTCCCGGTGGCGGTGCAGCAGCGCCACCGCACGGATCAGGGCCCGGTCGTCGCCCACCACCACCGGACGCCGGGAGCCCCGCCGGGCCAGTGCCCGCGCGAATTCCTCGGGCCCGTCCGGCAGGCACAGCTTCATGCCGGCACCCGCGCCGAGCACGTCTTTCGCGATCCTGACGGACTCGCCGTCCGACCTACGGGCGACCGGGTCGACCACCACCAACAGCTGCTCGGACGTCGCGGAAGTCGCCACCTCGGCCATGCCTCGCTTCCTCGGGTAGCATCTTTGTGCAAGAGCCCCTTGCGCTATTGCGCCAGGGGCTTCGTCTATTCCGGGGCATCCGGTCCGACGGTTGGCGGCCAACGGCGGTCGCGGTGCACGCGGCTCCATACTTCCGCGTGCGCCCTCGACCATGGACATGCCCCACCCGGAAGGGGTGTACGCGCGTGCCCGCACTTGTGCTGCTCGGTGCTCAGTGGGGTGACGAAGGCAAGGGAAAGGCCACCGACCTGCTCGGTGGTTCAGTGGATTATGTAGTGCGCTACCAGGGCGGCAACAACGCCGGCCACACGGTGGTCGTCGGTGACCAGAAGTACGCACTGCACCTCCTCCCTTCCGGAATCCTGTCTCCCGGCTGCACGCCGGTCATCGGTAACGGCGTCGTCGTCGACCCGTCGGTCCTGCTCTCCGAGCTGAGCGGTCTGAACGAGCGTGGCGTCGACACGTCCAAGCTCCTCATCAGCGGAAACGCGCACATCATCACCCCGTACAACGTGACGGTGGACAAGGTGACCGAGCGCTTCCTCGGCAAGCGGAAGATCGGCACGACCGGGCGCGGCATCGGCCCGACCTACGCCGACAAGATCAACCGCGTCGGCATCCGCGTGCAGGACCTGTACGACGAGTCGATCCTCACGCAGAAGGTCGAGGCGGCCCTCGACGCCAAGAACCAGATCCTCACCAAGCTCTACAACCGGCGCGCGATCGCCGTGGACCAGGTGGTCGAGGAACTGCTGGCCTACGCCGACAAGCTCGCGCCGTACGTCGCCGACACCGTCCTGGTCCTCAACCGGGCGCTGGAGGAGGACAAGGTCGTGCTGTTCGAGGGCGGCCAGGGCACGCTCCTCGACATCGACCACGGCACGTACCCCTTCGTCACCTCGTCGAACCCGACCGCGGGCGGCGCCTGCACCGGCGCCGGTGTCGGCCCGACGAAGATCAGCCGGGTCATCGGCATCCTCAAGGCCTACACGACCCGGGTCGGCGCCGGTCCGTTCCCGACCGAACTGTTCGACGAGGACGGCGAGGCGCTGCGCCGCATCGGCGGTGAGCGCGGTGTCACCACCGGCCGTGACCGCCGCTGCGGCTGGTTCGACGCGGTCATCGCCCGCTACGCGACCCGCGTGAACGGCCTGACCGACTTCTTCCTCACCAAGCTCGACGTCCTCACCGGCTGGGAGCAGATCCCGGTCTGCGTGGCGTACGAGATCGACGGCAAGCGCGTCGAGGAGCTCCCGTACTCCCAGACCGACTTCCACCACGCCAAGCCGGTCTACGAGATGCTCCCGGGGTGGAACGAGGACATCTCCAAGGCGAAGACCTTCGGTGACCTGCCGAAGAACGCCCAGGCGTACGTGAAGGCGCTGGAGGAGATGTCCGGCGCCCCGATCTCCGCGATCGGCGTCGGCCCGGGCCGGGACGAGACGATCGAGATCAACTCGTTCATCTGACCCGCTTCCGCGTCCGCGGGCCGCCCCCTGTGCGCACGGGGGGCGGCCCGCGTTCCTTCGCAGGGTGAGTTCTCGGGAACGGGCATACGCTGAAGCCATACCCCCGCGTGCGTCGACCAGAAGAAGGTGAGTGCGATGCGCGTACTGCTCAAGGCGTCCATGGACACGGAGAAGGCCAACGAGGCCATCCGGAACGGCACCATGGGGAAGCTGATCCAGGAGTCGCTGGAACAGATCAAGCCCGAAGCGGCCTACTTCACCTCCGACCACGGCAAGCGCACCGCTTTCCTGGTCTTCGACATGCAGGACAGTTCGCAGATGCCGGTGCTCAGCGAACCGTTCTTCCTCCACCTCGGCGCGGAGATCACCTACACGCCGGTGATGAACGTCGAGGACGTGCAGAAGGGCCTCTCGCAGCTGGGACGCTGAGCCGCCGGCTCAGCTGAAGACGATCATCGACCCCTGGGCGAGGCTGCGGGTCACGGCCGCGTGCAGCCCGAGCCAGACGTGCCGTTCACGGGCGAACGGGCTCGGGTCGTACGGGGCGGGAACGGCGGGTTCCTCCAGCTCCGTCGGGGCGAGCGGCGGCTGGGGGGCCGCCGGCGGGTTGGCCGGGTCGATGCCGAGCGCCGGGGCGACCAGCTCCAGCTCCCGCAGCAGGGCGTGCGAGGAGCCCAGCGGGCCGCCGCCCGCGAGGAGATCGTCGTCGGCGAGCGGACTGGGGAAGTCGACGGGGACGTAGGCGCCCGCGTGGTCGTAGTGCCAGACCAGGTGCGACTGCTGGGCCGTCGACTCGAACATCTCCAGCAACTGCTCGTAGTCGCCGCCCAGTTCGTCCACCGGCGTCACCGGCAGGCCGCACACCTGGAGCAGATAGACGCGGCGCAGGAAGTGCAGCGCGTCGTAGTCGAAGCCCGCGACCGGGGCGACCTCGCCGGACAGGCCCGGCATGTACTGGTACACCGGCACCGGCGGCAGACCGGCCTCCGCGAGCACCTTGTTGTATTGCGCGAGTTCCTCGGCGAAGGGGTTGTCCGGCGTGTGGCACAACACGTCGACGAGCGGTACCAGCCACAGGTCACAGGCCAAAGAAGGCTCCTCGCTCAGCGCGGGTGGTCGGGTAGCACGATGGTCAAGAAGGGTAGCGGTGCGCCGCGGTCACGGCTCCCGCCGTGCATGTCCCATACCCATACGGACAGCGACGACTCGGGTCATCCGGAGGCGAGCCGCTCGATCAGGCTGAGCGAGTGCCTGTTGTACGCGGCGATGATCGCCCGGGCGGTGTCGTTGTCGCGGTCGATCAGGGCCTCGACCAGCTCGGTGTGACCGGCCCACAGCTCGCCGCGCAGATCGGTCAGCCGGCGCAGGTGCTGCACCGCGCAGACCCAGGTCTGGACGCGCAGCCGGTGCAGGAAGTCGGCGAGGTAGGGGTTGCCGAAGCAGGCGCCGAGCTCGCGCCAGAAGCGCAGGTCGTAGCCGATGAGGACGGTGAGATCACCGGCTGCGGCGGCCCGCTGCGCCTCCTCGCCGCGCCGGCGGACCCCGGCGACGACGGCGGCGGCCCGGGGATCGTCCGGCCGCACCGCGTTGGGGCGTCCCTCGGTCAGCGCGAGGAACATCCCCTCGATGACCAGCCCGCGGGCCTCGATCATGCCGCGGAAGTCCTCGACCGAGTACTCGCGGACCCGGAAGCCGCGGTGCTGGTCGGCTTCCAGGAGCCCCTGCGCGGAGAGGTCGACCAGCGCCTCGCGCACCGGTGTCGCGGACACCCCGTACTGCTCGGCGATCTCCTTGACCGTGAACTCCTGCCCGGGCTGGAGCCGCCCGGCCAGCACCTCGTCACGAAGCGCGTCGGCGATCTGCTGCCGCAGGGTGCTGCGCGTCACGGCGCCGTTGCCGGTGCTGGCGGGCATGGTCAGGGCGTCTCCCTCGTCGCGTTCGGGTGGCGTGCGCGTCTATGTCTACGAGCACGCCACCTTACGCGTTCGGATGAGGCGCGAGAATGTCGGTTACTGACGAGTTTACAGGTCTTTACCGCGTGTATTCGTCCGCCACCGAGAGCGCCGAGTCCAGCGCCGCGAGGCCCTCCTTCAGCTCCGCCTCGCTGATGTTGCAGGGTGGCACCACGTGCGTCCGGTTCATGTTCACGAACGGCCACAGCCCGCCCTTCTTCGCGGCGGCGGCGAAGGCGGCCATGGGCGCGTTCGCCTCACCGGCCGCGTTGTACGGCACCAGCGGCTCCCGCGTCGCGCGGTCGCGCACCAGCTCCAGCGCCCAGAACATGCCCACGCCGCGCACCTCGCCGACGCTCGGGTGCCGCTCGGCGAGCGCCCGCAGCTCCGGCCCGACGACGGACTCGCCCAGCCGGGCCGCGTTCTCCACGACGCCCTCCTCGGCCATCACGCCGATCGTCGCGACGGCGGCGGCGCACGCCAGCGGGTGCCCGGAGTACGTCAGGCCGCCGGGGTACGGCCGCTTGCCGAAGGTCTCCGCGATCGCGCCGGAGATCGCCACCCCGCCCAGCGGCACATATCCGCTGTTCACGCCCTTGGCGAAGGTGAGCAGGTCGGGCGTGACGCCGAACAGGTCCGCCGCGAACCACTCACCGGTCCGCCCGAACCCGGCCATGACCTCGTCCAGGACGAAGACGATCCCGTGCTGGTCGCAGATCTCCCGCACCCCGGCGAGATAACCGGGCGGCGGGACCATGATCCCGGCCGTGCCCGGGATGGTCTCCAGGATGACCGCCGCGACAGTCGAGGGCCCCTCGAAGGCGATCGTCGTCTCCAGGTGCTCCAGCGCCCGCGCGCACTCCTGCTCCTCCGTCTCGGCGTGGAAGCGGGAGCGGTAGAGGTAGGGCGCCCAGAAGCGCACGACCCCGGCCGTGCCGCTGTCGGAGGCCCAGCGGCGCGGGTCGCCGGTGATGTTCACGGCCTGCTGTGTACCGCCGTGGTACGAGCGGTACGCCGAGAGCACCTTGGGGCGGCCCGTGTGCAGGCGGGCCATCCGGATCGCGTGCTCGACGGCGTCGGCGCCGCCGTTGGTGAAGAAGATCTTGTCCAGATCGCCGGGGGTCCGCTCGGCGATCAGCCGGGCCGCCTCCGACCGTGCCTCGACGGCGAAGGCGGGGGCGAAGGTCGTCATCCTCGCGGCCTGCTCCTGGATCGCGGCGACGATCTTCGGGTGCTGGTAGCCGACGTTCGTGTAGACGAGCCCGCTGGAGAAGTCGAGGTAGCGCCGGCCGTCGTAGTCCCAGAAGTGCGACCCCTCGGCACCGGCGACGGCGAGCGGGTCGATGAGCTCCTGAGCGGACCAGGAGTGGAACACATGGTCGCGGTCGGCGGCCTTCACGGCGGCGCCGGCTTCGGGGTTCGGCTGAGGGGTCATGCGGGCGAGCGTAGGTGCGGGGGAGAGGGCGGTGAAATCGGCGGCCTGTCTGGCGTCGGCGGCTTTCCGCGACAGGTTGTCCAGACGGTACGGGCGCTGTTGACAGTGTCCTGTCTAATCGACAGGATGCTGTCATAAGCGCATGGGACCGAGGAGGAGCCATGAACGCCACCACCACCACCGCCCGGCACGGCAAGCCCGTCCATCTCGCCGTCTACGACACCCTCGCCGACTGGGAGACCGGCCATGCCACGGCCCAGCTCGCCCGCGCCGGCCGGGAGATCCGCACCGTCGGCCCGTCCACGGCCCCGGTGAGGAGCGTCGGCGGTCTGCGCATCGGGCCCGACCTCGCGCTGGACGACCTGCGCCCCGAGGACAGCGCGTTGCTGATCCTCCCGGGCGCCGACCTCTGGGACGCTTCGGGCGACCTCGCCCCCTTCGCCCGCAAGGCCGGGGAGTTCCTCCGCGCGGGCGTCCCCGTCGCCGCGATCTGCGGCGCCACCGCCGGCCTCGCCCGGGAAGGCCTGCTCGACGACCGCGATCACACCAGCGCGGTCTCCTTCTACCTGGCCGCGACCGGCTACGCGGGCGGCGGACGCTACGTCGAGGCCGACGCCGTCACCGACGGCGGCCTGGTCACCGCGGGCCCGACCGAACCCGTCGCCTTCGCCCGCGAGATCCTCCGCCTGCTCGGGGTCTACGACGCCGAGGTGCTCGACGCCTGGTACCGGCTGTTCCACGACTCCGACGCCCAGGCGTACGAGGTGCTGGAGAAGGCCGGCGCGCTGTGAGCCGCGAGCGTCAGGACCTGCTCAGCCGCAGCGCCCTCGGGGTGTTCCGGCTCAACGGCCAGTTCCTCGCCGTCGCGGAGGAACTGGCCCGTCCCGCCGGGCTCACGGCCGCCTGGTGGCAGGTGCTCGGCGCGGTCCTCGGCGAACCGCTGCCCGTCTCCGGCATCGCCCGCGCCATGGGCATCACCCGGCAGAGCGTGCAGCGCATCGCCGACCTGCTGGTCGAGCAGGGCCTGGCGGAGTACCGGCCCAACCCCGCGCACCGCCGCGCCAAGCTCCTCGCGCCGACCGGCCAGGGCCGTGCGGCGATCGCCCGGATCGACCCCGGGCACGCGGCGTTCGCCGACCGGCTGGCCGAGGCGTTCGGCGAGACGGAGCTCATGGAGGCGGTGCGGACGCTGGAACGGCTGACGCAGGCACTCGACCAGGTGGGACTGCCCGGCACCCACCCTCCGCCTGTTACGGAACCGTAGACCTCGTCCGGACCACCCCGGCCCCGACCCGCACTATTCTCGATCCGTTGCTCGCATGTGGGGGGAAGGCGGCTGAGCGATGGAGAAGCTGGGGCCCGGGGATCCGCCGCGTATCGGCGCGTACCGGCTGCTGGCACGCCTCGGTGCCGGGGGTATGGGGCACGTCTATCTGGCCCGCTCGGAGCGTGGCCGCACGGTCGCCGTGAAGCTGGTCCGTGAGGAACTCGCCGCGCAGGAGGAGTTCCGGGAGCGGTTCCGGCAGGAGGTGCGGGCCGCTCGGCGGGTCGGCGGCCACTGGACCGCGCCGGTGCTCGACGCGGACACCGAGGCGGCGGTGCCGTGGGTCGCCACGGGGTACGTCGCCGGGCCGAGTCTCCAGCAGGTCGTCGGGCACGACCACGGTGCCCTGCCCGAACGGACGGTCCGCATCCTCGCGGCCGGGCTCGCGCACGCGCTCAAGGACATCCACGCCGCCGGCATCGTCCACCGCGACCTCAAGCCGTCCAACGTGCTGGTCACCATCGACGGCCCGCGCGTCATCGACTTCGGCATCGCCCGCGCGCTGGAGACGGTGACGGACGGCGGGCTCACGCGCACCGGCGCGCTCGTCGGATCGCCCGGCTTCATGGCGCCCGAGCAGGTGCGCGGCGACCGCATCACCCCGGCGTGCGACGTCTTCTGCCTCGGCTCGGTCCTCGCCTACGCCGCGACCGGCGCCCTGCCCTTCGGCACCGCCAACAGCGGCGTGCACGCCCTGATGTTCCGCGTCGCCCAGGAGGAACCGGACCTGGAAGGCGTCCCCGAGGGCATCGCCGACCTCGTCCGCGACTGCCTGCGCAAGGACCCCGCCGCCCGGCCCTCCCTCGACCGCGTCCTGCAACGCACGGGTGCCGACGACACCGTCTCCGACGGCCGCGCCCTCGACCCGTGGCTGCCGAGCGCACTGGTCGCCCAGCTGGGGCGGCACGCCGTACGGCTGCTGGACGCGGAGGATCCGGAAGGCGAGGGGGGCGGCACCCCCGCGGGGCAGCAGGGCGGTGCCGTGGCCCTGCCGGCCGGTACCGCCGAGCGTCCCGGAGCCGAGCCGGCCGGTCAGCACGGTTCCGCCCCCGGCGCCGTGCCACCGCTCGGGCCCTCCGGGGTCCCCGGTTCCGTGCCGGTTCCCGCCGGTCAGCACGGTTCCGCCCCCGGCGCCGTGCCACCGCTCGGGCCCTCCGGGGTCCCCGGTTCCGTGCCGGTTCCCGCCGGTCAGCACGGTTCCGCCCCCGGCGCCGTGCCACCGCTCGGGCCCTCCGGGGTCCCCGGTTCCGTGCCGGTTCCCGCCGGTCAGCACGGTTCCGCCCCCGGCGCCGTGCCACCGCTCGGGCCCTCCGGGGTCCCCGGTTCCGTGCCCGGTCCCGCAGCTCCGCCCGTCCCGGCCGGGGCCCCAGGGGCAGGCGCCGTCGCACCGCCCGCCCCTGCCGGACCCCCCGGTCCCGGTCCTACCATGCCGTCCGCCCCCTCCGGCGGTCCCGGCCCGACCCCCGAACACGCGCCCGCCGCCGACGAGTCGTCGCCACGCCCGGCGCTGCCCGCGGTCGGCGCGGCGGCGCCCGCCGCGACCCCGGGGCCGCCCGCGCCGGGCCTGCCGGGGGAGGGGCCGCCGGTGAACCACCTGCCCACCATGGTCGCGGGGCAGAGCGCGCCCCCGGCGCCCCGGCAACTCCCGGCCACCGCGGCCCCGTCCCACCCGCGGACGCAGCCGGCCCCGGCCGCGTACCCGGCGTACGGCTACCCCCAGCAGCACCCCCAGCCCGGTGCCCCGGGCGTCGCCCCGCCCCATCCCGCCTACGGCGGTCTCGGTACCACCCCGCCCTACGGCCCGACCCCGCCCTACGGCCCCCCGCAGCCACCGCCGCGCGGAGGCGGTCGTTCCACCGCAATGCTGGTCGTGATCGCCCTGGGCGTCGCGCTCGCCGCGGGCGGGTCGGTGTACGCGCTGATGCAGGGCGGCGGTGACGACCGGGCCGACGACCGCCCCGGCCCCACGCACAGCACGGGCGCGCCCCCGACCACCCCGAGCCCGTCCCCGACGACCTCGCAGCCCGACACCTCCCCCTCCCCGGCCAACGGCACGATCCCGACCGGGTACCTCGCCACCTGGGCCACGACCATCGACAACGCCGACGGCGAGCACAGCCGTTCGCTCACCATCCAGCAGGGCGGACCCGGCGACACGGTCCTGTCCCTCGTGGCCGACGGCCCGACCAAGGGCGGCGGCACCTACCACTGCGTGTTCGAGGGGCGGCTGACCGCGCAGCCCGGTTCCGACGGTGCGCTGAGGATCGGCCCGTCCAGCGTGAAGGTCGGGCAGCCCCGCACGGCGTGCACCCCGGGCGCGGCCACCGAGATCACCCTCCTCCCGGACGGCACGCTCCAGCGTGTGAACACCAGCAGCGGGGAACGGCTGACGTACACGAAGCAGTGACCAACTCCTCTGGGACAGAAGGTCGTTGAACGTCGGGCGAATTCCGGCCGACGAAAACCGGATGGGCGCTCGCGCGGACGTACGGTGACCGGACGATCGAATCGTCCGGGCGGCTGCGGGGGCACCCACGATGGAGTGGTTGAGCGCGGAGAACCTCGTGGCCGTGGCCACGGCCCTCCTCGGCGTCATCGCCTCGGGCGTGATGGTCTGGTACGAACGCCGGGTGCCGCGCCGCAAGCTGATCGGCTATCGCGTCCAGATGGACAACCCCATCGGCGACGACGTGCGCTCGGGCCGCGCCAACCGCCGCCTCGGCCTGTTCGACGAGGCTCCCGACATGTCCGACGCGACGCTCGTCCTGCTGCGCATCGAGAACGACGGCTCGCAGGGCATCGACCACGACGACTACACCGGCCCCGAACTGCACGGTCTGACCGCGGTGTTCACCGGCCGGACGGTCCGCGGCGTCTCGGTCACCCAGCCGTCCGACACCGATCACCTCATGGACCACTTCACCGCCGGCCGCGGCTTCGCCTACGACGGGAACACCCTGCGCATCCCGCGCGTGCCGCTCAACCGCGGCGACCACTTCAAGCTGCTCGTGCTCCTGTCCGGCGGGGACGTCGGCGACGAGATCCGGCTGGTCGGCGGACTGCGCGACGGCGAGGTGCACCCCAACCGCAGCGCCACGCCCGACGACAAGCCCCCGCTGTTCAGCCGGCCCGCACGGCTGATCACCCTCACCCTCACGGCGAGCGTGATCGCCCTGGCCGCGATCGTCGTCGCCCAGGACGACACCCCGCCCCCGATCGGCTGCGCGAGCGGCACCCTCACCCTCACCGGCTCGACCGCGTTCGCACCCGTCCTGCGCGAGGTGGCCGCGAAGTACGAGCGGGACTGCGGCGGCGATCCGGTCATCGACGTGGACGCCCACGGCTCGACGGCCGGGATACGCGAGCTCACGGCCGCCGGCGCCCGGGCGAGAGGGGACTCCAGGGGCTCCCCGCCGGTGGTGGCCCTGTCGGACGGCCCCAAGCCCCCCGGCCTGCCCGACCTGCGGGAGAACCGGGTGGCGGTGTCCGTCTTCGCGCTCGTGGTCAACGACGAGGTGAGGCTGACGGACCTGTCCACCGACGAGGTCAGGCGCCTCTACCGGGGCGAGATCCGCAACTGGCGGCAGCTCGGCGGCCCCGACCTGCCCGTGCGCCTGGTCAGCCGGGACGCCAACTCCGGGACGAGACAGGTCTTCCAGCGCCGGGTGCTGGGCCGGGGCGAGATCGCCAACTCCTCCGTCGACTGCGTCCACAAGGACGACCCGACGGCAGCCGTCCTGCGCTGCGAACTCGACTCGACCGAACAGGTCCTGGCCACGGTCGCCGGCCTGCCCGGCGCCATCGGCTACAGCGAACTCAACCTGGCCGCCCGCGCCGAGGGCCTGCACTCCCTGCGGCTGGACGGTGATCCCGCCTCGGTCGACGCCATCGAGCACGGCACCAGCGACTACCCGTACCGCGAGATCGAGTACGCCTACACCTACGGCCGCCCCCCGGCCGACTCCCTCGCGTCGAGCTTCCTCACGTACCTGGCCCGCGGCAACGGCCAGGACGTCATCCGCACCCACGGCCACCTGCCGTGCTGGAGCCCGGAAGGGCTCACCCTGTGCGGGCGCGACGGCGCGAGGTGAGGCTCCTCAGCGCGGCTCGGGCGGCCGCTGCCGGGGCATGTTCGGCCGTGCGCCCCCCGCCGGAGGCACGGCGAACCGCCCGTTCACCCCCGCCTCGGGGCCGCGCACCGGTCCGGGGAACACCACCGTCTGCAACCCCACCGGCGCGGCACCCCCCGGCCGGAACTCCCCCATCCAGTCCGCCGTCTCCACCCGCACCAGTTCCGTCACGTCCTCGGAGAACCTCCGCAGCACCCCGAGGCACCGCTCAGCGGCCTCGCCGGCCGTCCCCTCCGCCGGCCCCAGCACCTCCCGCACACTCTCCGCCGCCCAGTCGAACTGCAGCGCCTGGAGCCGCCGCTGCACGGCCTGCGCGGTGGCCACGTCCCGCATCCACCCGGACGTCACCCCGAAGTACCGGTCGACGGCCATGCACGCCGCGCCCAGCAGCAGCGCCAGACACCCCCACGGCGCGATCCCGTTCGCGACGCCGGTCAGATCCAGCAGGGGCAGCGCGACCCCGGTGACCGCCCCGGCCGCGGCCCCGCAGCGCAGCACCCGCGCGCACCGCCGCTTCCACACCCGGTCCACGAGGTACCAGGCCGCCGTCCGCAGCGCCCCGCGCTCCACCCACCGGTACAGCTCGTCCAGCCGGACCGCCGGCTCGCCCCAGTCCCCGAGCGGGAAGACCCGCCCGGTCAGATCGCCCGGCCGCAGCCCGGCCGCCGCCTGCTCGCCCCGCCCGTCCTGAGGCGGCCCCTCGGGCTGCATCTCCGGCTGACCCACCCGGCACTCCTCACCGACCACGAATGACCACGCACGGTTCACTCACCGATCACGCTGCGCGAGGGACGAAAGGCCGCCTCCCGAACGCGCCCGACCCTTCCTACCTCCCAATGGGTGGCGAAGATGTAGCTTTCGCCTCTTTTCCGCCCGGAAGTATTCCTTGATCGGGTATAGGGCGCGAGGGGGACTCACTCGAAAGAGTGCTGGGGCGACGGCAGCCCCGACCACGTAGGCTCGTGCCGAACGGGAAAACCCGTACCGAGCAAGGAGCTGATCGTGATCCCCGGTGGTGGCCAGCCCAATATGCAGCAGCTGCTCCAGCAGGCCCAGAAGATGCAACAGGACCTGGCACAGGCGCAGGAGGAACTGGCGCAGACGGAGGTCGACGGGCAGGCGGGCGGCGGTCTGGTGACGGCCACCGTCACCGGCGCCGGCGAGCTGCGCGCCCTGAAGATCGACCCGAAGGCGGTGGACCCCGAGGACACCGAGACCCTCGCCGACCTGGTCGTGGCGGCCGTCCAGGCGGCCAACGAGAACGCGCAGGCGCTCCAGCAGCAGAAGCTGGGCCCGCTCGCGCAGGGGCTGGGCGGCGGCGGCATCCCCGGCCTGCCGTTCTGACCCGGCGCACCGCCTTCCTCGGACAGGCGGCTGACAACTACGGTACGTACGGGACGGTGCGTACCGACCCCGAAGACCCAGGAAGGGCAGTCCGTTGTACGAAGGCGTGGTCCAGGACCTGATCGACGAGCTGGGACGGCTGCCCGGCGTCGGTCCGAAGAGCGCGCAGCGGATCGCCTTCCACATCCTCCAGGCCGAGCCGACGGACGTACGGCGTCTCGCGCAGGCCCTGATGGAGGTCAAGGCGAAGGTCCGCTTCTGCGCGACCTGCGGCAACGTCGCACAGGAGGAGCTGTGCAACATCTGCCGCGACACCCGCCGCGACCGGGCCGTCATCTGCGTGGTCGAGGAGCCGAAGGACGTCGTGGCGATCGAACGCACCCGTGAGTTCCGGGGCCGCTACCACGTGCTGGGCGGCGCGATCAGCCCGATCGACGGGGTGGGCCCGGACGATCTGCGCATCAGGGAGCTGCTGGCCCGTCTCGCCGACGGCACGGTCACCGAGCTCATCCTCGCCACGGACCCGAACCTGGAGGGCGAGGCGACGGCGACGTACCTCGCCCGCATGATCAAGCCCATGGGCCTGAAGGTCACCCGCCTGGCCAGCGGCCTCCCGGTGGGTGGCGACCTGGAATACGCGGACGAGGTCACACTCGGCCGCGCCTTCGAGGGGAGACGACTCCTAGATGTCTGACGCCACGCTGCACGCGACCGACCAGAACCCGGACGACTTCGCGGTCCAGATCGCGGACCAGATCGAGAGCTTCCTGGTCGCCGTCACGGAGGTCGCCAAGGGCGACGAGCCGGAATCGGCCGTGCCCTTCCTCCTGCTGGAGGTCTCGCAACTGCTCCTGGCCGGCGGCCGGCTCGGCGCGCACGAGGACATCGTGCCCGACGAGCGCTACGAACCCGACTCGGGCCCAGAGCCGGACGTCGACGCGCTCCGCGAGAACCTGGCCCGTCTGCTGGAGCCGATCGACGTCTACTCCGAGGTCTTCGACCCCTACGAGCCCCGCAAGGCGCCCGTGCCGGCCCGGATCTCCGACGACCTGGCCGACGTCATGGCCGACCTGCGGCACGGCATGGCCCACTATCGCGCGGGCCGTACCAGCGAGGCCCTGTGGTGGTGGCAGTTCTCCTACTTCTCCAACTGGGGCTCCACCGCGTCGGCCACCCTGCGCGCCCTGCAGTCGGTCCTCGCCCACGTCCGCCTCGACCAGCCCCTCGCCGAACTCGACGGCCTGGACACGGACCAGGGCATGGGCGACGACACCCTGGAGATCGAGGCGGGCCGGGTGATGGCCGAGGAGATCGCCGGGCCCCTGGGTCTGCGCCCGGCGAAGTAGCCGGTCAGATGCGAACGGCCGTGCCGGTGACGCCGATTCCGCTGTGCGGGTCCGCCGGCACCGACACCGTGATCGTGCTCGGGCGGCCCATGTCCGCGCCCTGATGGACCGTCAGCGTCGCGGGCACGGACACGAGTTCGAGTTCCCTCAGATAGCCGCCGAACGCGGCCGCCGCCGCTCCCGTCGCCGGGTCCTCTACCACCCCGCCGGGCGGGAACGGGTTGCGCGCGTGGTAGACGGTGGGTGACTCCCGCCGCACCAGGTCGATCGTGGTCCAGTCCCTGCGGGCCATGAGGGCGGTGAGCGCCGCCATGTCGTAGTCCAGGTCCGCCAGCCGCTCCCGGCTCGCGGCGGCGACGATCGGGTGCCAGGCACCGGCGAAGGCCACGCGGGGCGGCAGGGCCGGGTCCAGGTCCTCGGCGGACCAGCCGAGGATCGCGAGCAGCGCGGCGAGGTCGGCCTCCGCGAGCGGGACGGTGCGCGGCGTGACGCTCACCAGGGTCGCCACGAGGGTGCCGTCCGCGGAGCGGTCCGTGGTGACGGTGACCGGGCCCGCCGCGGTGCGCAGCAGAAGTCGCCCGGTGCCGTGCCGCTCCGCGTGGGCGACGGCCGTGGCGATCGTCGCGTGGCCGCAGAACGGCACCTCGGCGAGCGGGCTGAAGTAGCGGACGTCCAGGGAGCCGTCGCCGGACTGCACCGCGAACGCCGTTTCCGAATAACCCAGTTCGGCCGCTGCCGCCAGCATCGCCGCGTCGTCGGCGCCGCTTGCGTCGAGCACCACCCCCGCCGGGTTGCCGCCCTCGGGATCCGTGCTGAACGCCACGTAGCGCAGTATCTCCATGCCCCGACGGTAGCGTCCGGCGCCGTGTCACGCAGCGTGATTTTGGGGCTCCTTGTACGGGCCCTGTACGCGGGCTGTACGGCCCCTGGCAGGTGAAACGCGAGGCTGGAGTCACTTCCACCGCAGAGCACGCGGAGGCAGGTCAACTCCCCTCGATCGCACTGGAGACGTCATGAACCGCCGCCCCGTCCGCCGTCGCATAGCCGTCGTCACCGCCACCGCGGTCCTGGCCACGGGCACCTTCGCCCTCGGTGCCGGGGTCGCCGGGGCCGACTCCGGGAGCAAGGGCGCGAAGCACGCCAAGCCGGTGTCCACGGCGCAGGTGCTCGGACTGTTCGACCGCTGGAACGCCGCGCTGGGGACCGGCGACCCGCAGAAGGTCGCCGACCTGTACGCGAAGGACGCCGTCCTGCTGCCGACCGTCTCCAACGAGGTCCGCGCGGACAGAGCCGGGATCGTCGACTACTTCGAGCACTTCCTGCGGAACAAGCCGGTCGGGACGAAGGTCGAGTCGGTCGTCAACGTCCTCGACCGTGACACCGTCATCGACACCGGTGTGTACGAGTTCGCGCTCACCGACCACGACACGGGCGAGAAGAGCACCGTCAAGGCCCGCTACACCTACGCCTACGAGAAGCAGCCGAACGGCAGGTGGCTGATCGTGAACCACCACTCGTCGAAGATGCCGCAGGGCTGAGCCGGGTCAACCGCCGCCCCGGTGGGCCGCCCGGAGCGTGATCGTCACGCACAGGCCGCGCCCCCGGGGATGCCCCCGGTCGAGCGAAGCCGGGACCGGGGCGGCGTCCGTCAGCGCCACGGTCCCGCCGTCGTCCGTGGCCAGCTGCTTGACGACGGCGAGACCGAGGCCGGAGCCGGACTTGCCGGTCAGGCCCTGTCCGCGCCAGAACCGGTCGAAGGCCCGGGACTTCTCGGCGTCCGACATGCCGGGCCCCTCGTCCAGGACCGACACCCCCACCACCTCGCCCCGGGGCTCCACCCGCACGGTGATCGTCCCGCCGTCGGGTGAGACCTCCAGGGCGTTGGAGAGCACGTTGTCCAGCATCTGGTCCAGATGGCCCGGGCTGGACAGCACGGACAGCCGGCCGTCGGCACTCCCCCCGAGCGCGATGGTGACTCCGCGCTCGTCGGCGGCCGGCCTCCACACGGCGAGCCGCTCCCGCACGATGTCCATCAGCGGGAGCGGCTCGGCCGCGGTCACCTTCGCCTCGGCCCGGGCCAGCACCAGCAGCCCGCTGACCAGCCGGCTCATCCGCACGACCTCCGCCGTCGCCTGCTCCACGTCCTCCCGTACGAACTCGTCGTCCACGCCGTCCGCGATGTTGTCCAGGGACAACCGCAGCGCCGTCAGCGGGGTGCGCAGCTGGTGGGAGGCGTCCGCGACGAAGATGCGCTGGGCCGCGATCAGCGTGTCCAGGCGTTCGGCGCCCTGGTTGAGGGTGCGCGCCAGGGTCTGGGTCTCGGGCGGGCCCGTGACGGGGGAGCGGGCGGTCAGATCGCCGTCGCTGAACCTGCTGGCCATGTCGTTGAGCTGGCGCAGCGGCCGGGTGAGCCGCCGGGCCACCACGACGCCGAGCAGCGCGGCCACCGCGAGGACGAGTACGGCGAGGACCGCCCGGAAGCCCCAGATCTGCCAGAGGCGGCCGGTCATCTCGCCGGTCGAGGAGACGATGCGCACGGCGCCGACGACGCGGTCCGTGCCGGCCGCGCGGGCGGGCACGGTGATCACCAGTTCGGGGCCCCAGATGAAGGAGGAGCCCCAGTCGGTCGTGGGCGTGCCGTCCTTCAGGGCGCGGGTCAGTGCCGCGTCGGCCGTCGGCCGCGGCAGGTCCGCCGCGCAGTCCGCGGTGCGGGTCACCTGGATCTCGTCGTCGTAGGCCCTGGCCATCTGCTCCAGGGCCTCGCAGGAGGCGGCCCGGCCGTCGCCCAGCAGCAGGGCCATGGCGTCGGCCTCGCGCAATACGGCCGACCTGGTGTCCTGGCGCAGCTGGTTCGTGAGCGTGAACGCCACCGGCACGGTGAACAGCGCGATCGCGACCGCGACGAGCAGGACGTAGCTGCGGACGAGCTGGCGGATCATGAGGCGGCGCCGCTCCCGTCGGGGCCGGGGTCCTGGGTGATCTCCAGCCGGAAGCCGACCCCGCGCACCGCCTCGATGGTGATCGCCCCCGCGAGCTTGCGCCGCAGCGCCGCCACGTGCACGTCCAGTGTCTTCGTCGGCCCGAACCAGTTCGCGTCCCAGACCGCTTCCATGATCTGCTCGCGCGACATCAGCGCCCCGGGCTCCTCGGTGAGGAAGGCCAGCAGGTCGTACTCCTTGGGCGCGAGGGCGACCTCCTCGCCGTCGAGGCGCACCCGGGCGGCCCTGCGGTCGACGGTCAGGCGGGTGCCGTAGCGGTCGGGACCGGCGTCGGGTGTGCCCGTGGGCGTGCTGGGCCGCGTGCGGCGCATGACGGCCCTTATACGCGCGATGACCTCCCGGACGCCGAACGGCTTGGAGACGTAGTCGTCCGCGCCGAGCTCCAGGCCGACCACCCGGTCCGTCTCGTCACTGCGGGCGCTGATCACGATGATCGGCACGTCGCCGCGCTCGCGCAGCGTCTTGCAGACGTCCAGGCCGTCGGTGTCGGGCAGGCCGAGATCCAGCAGGACGACGTCGTACGGCCCCGCGTGCCGCAGGGCCGCCCCGCCCGTGGTGACCCACTCGACCTCGAAGCCGTAGCGCTTCAGGCCACGGCGCAGGGACTCGGCGACCGGTTCATCGTCTTCCACCAGGAGTACGCGCACAGCCGAACCCTAGTGCTTGAGAGTTGCGTCACCGGGCTCGCCCGGACGCGGATTGTGACGCCGGGCACTTTCCGAGTGGCCCGTGCCCAGATGGGCATGAGCCACTCTGGACGGGCGCGCCCGGATCTCACCATGCGATATCGCGGAGGGGTTTTTCGGACGCTCGTTAAACTGAGCCGACCGCGGTACGAATGCGTATGAGCGGACAGAGACGGATTGAGCGAGGAGCGCACGTGGGCCTTGTCGTGCAGAAGTACGGAGGCTCCTCCGTAGCCGATGCCGAGGGCATCAAGCGCGTCGCCAAGCGGATCGTGGAAGCGAAGCAGAACGGCAACCAGGTGGTTGCCGTGGTTTCCGCGATGGGCGACACGACGGACGAGCTGATCGATCTCGCCGAGCAGGTTTCCCCGATGCCTGCCGGGCGCGAGCTCGACATGCTGCTGACCGCCGGAGAGCGGATCTCCATGGCCCTGCTGGCCATGGCGATCAAAAAGCTGGGCCACGAGGCCCAGTCGTTCACCGGCAGCCAGGCAGGTGTCATCACCGACTCGGTCCACAACAAAGCCCGGATCATCGACGTCACGCCGGGCCGGATCAAGACCTCGGTGGACGAGGGCAACATCGCGATCGTCGCCGGTTTCCAGGGCGTCAGCCAGGACACCAAGGACATCACCACCCTCGGCCGCGGCGGCTCCGACACCACGGCGGTGGCCCTCGCCGCCGCCCTCGACGCCGACGTCTGCGAGATCTACACCGACGTCGACGGTGTGTTCACCGCCGACCCGCGGGTGGTGAAGAAGGCCCGGAAGATCGACTGGATCTCCTTCGAGGACATGCTCGAACTGGCGGCGTCCGGGTCGAAGGTGCTGCTCCACCGCTGCGTGGAGTACGCCCGCCGGTACAACATCCCGATCCACGTCCGGTCCAGCTTCAGCGGACTTCAGGGCACCTGGGTCAGCAGCGAGCCGATTACGCAAGGGGACAAGCAGGTGGAGCAGGCTCTCATCTCCGGTGTCGCGCACGACACCTCCGAGGCCAAGGTCACGGTCGTCGGTGTGCCGGACAAGCCGGGCGAGGCGGCCTCGATCTTCCGCACGATCGCCGACGCCGAGATCAACATCGACATGGTCGTGCAGAACGTGTCCGCCGCCTCCACGGGTCTGACGGACATCTCCTTCACGCTGCCGAAGACCGAGGGCCGCAAGGCCATCGACGCGCTCGAGAAGAACAAGGCCGGCATCGGCTTCGACTCGCTGCGCTACGACGACCAGATCGGCAAGATCTCCCTCGTCGGCGCCGGCATGAAGACCAACCCGGGCGTCACGGCCGACTTCTTCACGGCCCTGTCCGACGCGGGCGTCAACATCGAGCTGATCTCGACCTCGGAGATCCGCATCTCGGTCGTCACGCGCGCCGACGACGTGCCCGAGGCCGTCCGCGCGGTGCACTCCGCGTTCGGGCTCGACTCCGACAGCGACGAGGCCGTCGTCTACGGAGGCACCGGCCGCTGATGGCCGGACCCGACCGAACCGGCCGGTCCGGACGCCCGACGCTCGCCGTGGTGGGAGCGACCGGAGCCGTCGGCACGGTCATGCTCCGGATCCTGTCCCAGCGGGCGGACATCTGGGGCGAGATCCGACTCGTCGCCTCCCCGCGCTCGGCCGGCCGCAAGCTGGCCGTGCGCGGCGAGGAGACCGAGGTCGTGGCGCTCACCGAGGAGGTCTTCGACGGGGTCGACGTCGCCATGTTCGACGTCCCCGACGAGGTCGCCGAGCGGTGGGTGCCCCTCGCCGCCGCCAAGGGCGCGGTGGTCGTCGACAACTCCGGGGCGTTCCGGATGGACCCGGACGTGCCGCTCGTCGTGCCCGAGGTCAACCCGCACGCCGTGCGGATGCGCCCGCGCGGGATCATCGCCAACCCCAGCTGCACGACGCTCTCCATGATCGTCGCCCTGGGCGCGCTGCACGCCGAGTTCGGGCTGCGCGAGCTGGTCGCCTCCTCGTACCAGGCCGTCAGCGGCGCCGGGCGCGCCGGCGTGGAGATCCTGCGCCGGCAGCTCTCCCTCGTCGCGGGCACGGAGCTCGGCACCAGCCCCGGTGACGTCCGCCGGGCCGTCGGGGACCACACCGGGCCGTTCCCGGAGCCGGTCGCCCTGAACGTCGTGCCGTGGGCCGGTACGGCCCAGGAGGACGGCTGGTCCTCGGAGGAGCTGAAGGTGCGGGACGAGTCCCGCAAGATCCTCGGCCTGCCCGGCCTCCCCGTGGCCGTCACCTGTGTCCGGGTTCCGGTGATCACCACGCACTCCCTGACCGTGCACGCCCGCTTCGAGGGTGAGGTCACCGTCGACAAGGCCCGCGAGATCCTCGCCACGGCGCCCGGGGTCGTGCTGTGCGACAACCCGGCCGCCGGGGAGTTCCCCACCCCCGCCGACGTGGTCGGCACCGATCCGACCTGGGTCGGGCGGGTCCGGCGGGCGCTGGACGACCCCACGGCGCTCGAACTGTTCGTGTGCGGGGACAATCTGCGCAAGGGCTCCGCCCTCAACACCGCGCAGATCGCCGAGCTGGTCGCGGCCGAGGTGTCCTGAACCCGGTGGTCCGCCCGGTTTTCGTGAGGTTTCGTCGTGCCGAAAATTCCCCGGCCGATGTCATAGGCGGTTTGTAGGATCTGCGGACGACATGTGAGCCGGTCGATGGAGCGGATCACTTGTCCCGGGCGCTTCGGCATCAGAGGATTTACCTCCCCGCTCTCCGCAACCGTGCGAAGGGCGGGGAGCGTCTTTGCGGTCACCCTTCGACCGTGGGAGCGCTTCATCAGGCGTGGGGACGCCTGGCACCGGGCGTGGGGACGTCCGGTCACATATGGACATAGGGGAAGAGCGGGACGCATGAGGGCATTGAATGCACCATCGGTTGTGCTGCCTGACGCGGGTAGACCGGCGACGGCGACGGTCGGCGTGAAAGCGATGCCCGGCACGTACAACCCTCACAGGGGTACGCGTGTCCAACAGGCGTGGCAGAGGTACTCGACTTCAGCGCGGCACGCGGCACGGTCCTTCGACCGCCCCGTCCGGCGGCTCTCCGACCCCGCATGGCCGGTACGCCCGGTGGCATGCCGGTGATCGCGCCCGTGCCCGCAGCGCGGCCGGCCCGCATACCCAACCAGCGCGACGGCGCGGAGGACGGCGTAGCGGCCGGTACCACCGTCGATCACCTCACCGAGACCTACCGGGCGCACTACCGCTCGCTGCTGGGTCTCGCGGCGCTCCTCCTCGACGACACCGCCTCCTGCGAGGACGTCGTCCAGGAGGCGTTCATCCGTGTCCACTCCGCCCGCAAGCGGGTCCGCGAGCCCGAGAAGACCCTGGCGTACCTGCGCCAGACCGTCGTCAACCTCTCGCGCTCCGCGCTGCGCCGCCGCATCCTCGGCCTGAAGCTGCTGTCGAAGCCCATGCCCGACATGGCCAGCGCCGAGGAAGGCGCCTACGACCAGCTGGAGCGCGACTCCCTGATCAAGGCGATGAAAGGGCTGCAGCGCCGCCAGCGCGAGGTGCTGGTGCTGCGGTACTTCGCGGACATGACCGAGGCGCAGGTCGCCGAGACGCTCGGCATATCGCTGGGCTCGGTCAAGGCGTACGGCTCGCGCGGTATCGCGGCACTCAGGGTCGCCATGGAGGCCCCGGTATGAGTGACGGCAACGGCGCGGGCGGCAAGGGACGCGACCGCCCCGAGCCCGTCGAGCGCCTCGACGGGTGGCGGGCGCCGACCAGGCCGCACGGGCAAGATCCGAAGCAATCGCACGCTGGGAACGGAACTGTGAACCACGGCCCCGACGATCAGAACCCCGAAGGGTTCGACTCGGACGAGCTGGACCTGCGCACGATGCTGCACCAAGTGGTGCAGGAGGTGGAACCGCGCGACGGCACCCTGGACTACCTGCGGAAGGCGGTGCCGCAGCGGCGGGCCCGCAAGCGGCAGGCCGTCGTCGGCATGGCGGCCGCCGCCCTCTTCATCGGCACCGCCGTCCCCGCCCTCGTCCACGTCTCCAACGCCACCGGCTCCGACGCCAACCCGTCCGTCGCCGGGCACGCCTCCGAGGCCCAGGGCGGCGCGAGCGAGGGCAAGGACCCGGACGGCGGCGAGAGCACCTCGGGCGGCTCCTCCGGCAAGACCGAGGACAAGGAGAAGGGCGACAAGAAGGAGAAGGACAAGGGCCAGGGGCCCGGCGCCCCCACCGGCGCGTCCCAGGGCGGTACCGCCGCCCCCTCCTCCACCGCCGCCGCCGGCATCCCGGTGTGCACCCCGGCCCAGCTCGGCCCCGCCTCCGGAAGCAGCAACGCCCCGGACTCCACGGGCGTGGTCTCCGGCTCCTTCCGCGTCGTCAATGTCTCCGGCGCGGCCTGCACGGTCACCGGCCCCGGTTCGGTCAGCGCGCTGCCGCAGGGCGCGGCCGACATGAGCAAGGTCGGCGCCGTCCGGCACACCGCCGGGGACGCGGCGGCCGGGCTCCTGCCCGACCCGTCCCTGGAGGCCGCTCAGCTGGTGCTCCAGCCGGGCCTCGGCTACGACGTGAGGTTCGCCTGGGTCCCCTCCGAGACCTGCCCCACCCCCGGTGGCAGCGTCGGTGGTCCCGACCCGAGCCCGGACCCGACCCCGTCGGAGGACCCGTCGACCACGGCCGGCACCTCCACCGGCGGCGACACGGGCACGGGCACGGCCCCCCAGCTGGCCACGGAGGACGGCACGGTCGACGGCAGCGTCGCGGTGGCCTACACCCCCGGCACAGGCTCGGGCGGTACCTCGGTCACGGTGTCCAACGCGTGCGCGGGGACGGTGTACTGGACGGGAGTGCTGGCGGGGTCGTAACCGCCCGGACGTGAGCCTGCGTGCGGGCGGGTCGGGGCGGGCGCCCCGGTGGTCCGTTCCGCACCGGCGGCCCGTTCCGCACCGGCGGCCCGTTCCGCACCGGCGGCCCGTTCCGCACCGGCCGCGGGCCGGGCGGAGACGCAGACCCCGTGGTTCGGGCTGTGGGCCCGCCGGGCGGAGCTCTACACCATGCCGCTCACCTCACGGCGGCATCCACGGCGACCGGCTCCTCGTCCGCCACCAGCCCCAGCTCCGCATCCCGCGCGAACTCCACCTCACGCCGCAGCAGTCGGAACCACATGAAGATCACGAAGCCCACGAAGGCGAACCACTCGGCCGTGTAGCCCAGGTTCTGGAAAGCCTTCAGATCCAGCCCCGAGTCCGGTGGCGCGGCGGCCGGCACCGCCGTCATCCCCGCGTCGGCCTTCGACAACGTGACCCAGGCGTCGTACACGTCGTACGGCACCAGGTTCACCAGTGACGCCGCGCTGATCGCCGACGTCTGCCCGGCGGGCAGCCCGCCCCGCGCACTGACCCCGTTGTCCCCCGGCGTCTCCGACGCCTGCAGCGCCCCGGTGACGGTGACCTCACCGGCCGGCGGGGCGGGAACCTTCGCCGTGCCGGCGGAACCGGGCAGCCATCCCCGCACCACCGGCAGCGCCTGGCCCGAGCCGGTCCGCAGCAGCGTCAGCACGTAGAAGCCCTGCCTGCCGTCGAGCTCCCGCCCGGGCACCAGCAACTGCTTGCCGTAGCGTCCGGTCGCGGTGACGAGCTTCCCGGACGTCGCCTTGTCCACCGGCAGCATGTCCGCGAGCGGTCGGGGCGCCTCGCGCCGGGCCTCGGAGACCTGCTCGGTCGCGGCGCGATGGTCCTGCACACGGTCCTCGAACCGGCCCAGCTGCCAGGACCCCATGAAGATGCAGAAGGGGATGGACAACAGCACGAAGACGTTGATCCCCCACCATCGGGGCGTCAGCAGAAACCGGTACACACCCCCACGGTACGGGGCTCCCGGGCGGCCCCGGCCCGCGGGGTCGGCGCCGGGGCGGGCCGAGGTCGGTGTACACGATGCCGTACGGGGCCGGGGCCGGGGCCGGGGCCGGGACCGCGTCCGCCGCGTCGTGCACGTCCGGCACGTCCGCCGCGACGAACGCCGCCCGGTACGGGGCGAGGCCGAGGTCTCGGGCCGGCCCTCGGGCCAGGCCGATCGCGGGCTCGGAGAAGTCGAGCCCGACGACGCGGGCGGCGCCGTGCCGGGCCCAGGGCAGCGTGTCGGGCCGGATGGGGCACTGCAGGTGCAGCAGAGAGCGGTTGCCGACCTCGCCCACTTCGGGAGCTCGAAGTCGCGCAGGGGGCCTGACCGGGGCGCGGTTGGCCTCGTTCCGGTCGGCCGGGGTGGGGGAGTACAGGAGTGTGACTCCTGACCTGCTCCGAGGGAGGACCGGTGGAGGTTATCCACAGGCTGGGGACCTCGCCAGCGGATGGTCGGCCGGGACGGGCACTATGGGGCCATGACTGAGAGCAACGCGTCCGACGCGCGTCATCAGCGGGACCAGCACGAGCAGGACGTACGGCAGGGACAGCAGGAACGGATGCCGGAGTGGGAGAAGCGCTTTCGGGCGCCGCGGGTGTCCCTGCCCGACTGGGCGGAGGACGCACCGGACCGCTCCTTGTTCGTCTCGAACGCCACGGGGACGTACGAGCTGTACGCCTGGGACCGGTCGACGGGCGAGCAGCGCCAGGTGACGGACCGGCCGAACGGCACCACGGACGGCGTGCTGTCCCCGGACGGCGCGTGGATCTGGTGGTTCGACGACAAGGACGGCGACGAGTTCGGCGTCTGGCGCCGCCAGGCCTTCGAGGGCGGCCCGGACGAACCGGCCGCCGCGGGCCTGGAGGCCTCCTACCCGGCGGGCCTCGCCCTCGGGCGCGACGGGCGCACGGCCGTCGTGGGCCGTTCCACGGACGAGGACGGCACGACCATCCACCTCGTGCGCAGCGGCGGGGAACCGGTGGAGATCTACCGTCACCGCGAATCGGCCGGCGTCGGGGACCTCTCCCACGACGGCTCGCTCATCGCCGTCGAGCACACCGAGCACGGCGACGCGATGCATTCGGCGCTGCGCGTCCTGCGCCCCGACGGCACGGCGGTCGCCGACCTCGACGACACCGAGGGCGGCACCCGCGAGCTGGGCCTGGAGGTCCTCGGCTTCGCCCCCGTCGACGGCGACACACGCCTGCTCATCGGCCACCAGCGCCGCGGCCGCTGGGAGCCCCTGGTGTGGGACGTGGCCACCGGCGAGCAGACGGACCTGGCGCTGGAACTGCCGGGCGACGTCAGCGCCGAGTGGTACCCGGACGGCAGCGGTCTGCTCATCGTGCACAGCTTCGAGGCCCGCAGCGAGCTCTTCCGCTACGACCTGGCCGGCCGCGCCCTGACGGAGATCCCGACCCCGCCCGGCACGGTCTCCGGCGCGACGGCCCGGCCCGACGGCAGCGTGGAGTACCTGTGGTCCTCGGCCGCCGAGCCGCCGGCGGTCCGCTCCACGACGGGCGGCGTCGTGCTCGACCCGCCCGGCATGAAGTCCCCCGGCTCGGTGCCGGTGGAGGACGTGTGGGTGGAGGGGCCGGGAGGGCGCATCCACGCCCTGGTCCAGAAGCCGCAGGGCACCACCGGCCCGCTCCCCACGGTCTTCGACATCCACGGCGGCCCCACCTGGCACGACAGCGACTCCTTCGCAGCGGCCCCGGCTGCCTGGGTCGATCACGGCTACGCGGTGATCCGTGTCAACTACCGTGGCTCCACGGGCTACGGCCGTGCCTGGACGGACGCCCTGAAGCACCGGGTCGGCCTCATCGAGCTCGAGGACATCGCCGCCGTCCGCGCGTGGGCCGTCGGCTCCGGCCTGGCCGACCCCGAGCGCCTGATCCTCACCGGCGGCTCCTGGGGCGGCTACCTGACACTCCTCGGCCTCGGCGTCCAGCCCGACGTGTGGGCCCTCGGCATCGCGGCGGTCCCCGTCGCCGACTACGTCACGGCGTACCACGACGAGATGGAGGCGCTGAAGGCGATGGACCGCACCCTCCTCGGCGGCACCCCCGAGGAGGTCCCCGAGCGCTTCGAGGCCTCGTCCCCCCTCACCTACGTCGACCAGGTCAAGGCCCCGGTCTACATCTCGGCCGGTGTCAACGACCCGCGCTGCCCGATCCGCCAGATCGAGAACTACGTCAAGTGCCTGGAGGCGCGCGGCGCGGTCCACGAGGTGTACCGCTACGACGCCGGTCACGGCTCCCTGGTGGTGGACGAGCGGATCAAGCAGGTCAGGCTGGAGCTGGAGTTCGCCGAGCGGCACCTGGGCTCACGTCCGTAACCCGGGCCGGGCGCCGACGGCATCGCAGCCGGGCCGGTGGTGATACCGCCGACCCGGCTGGCCGGCCGGGTGGGCAGTGATGCCGTCGGCTTGGGTTGTGCGGCTGGCCCGGAATTGATGCCGCGGGCTTGGGTTGTGCGGCCGGGTCGGTACTGATGCCGTCGGGCTGGGTTGTGCGGCTGGCCCGGAATTGATGCCGCGGGCTTGGGTTGTGCGGCCGGGTCGGTACTGATGCCGTCGGGCTGGGTTGTGCGGCTGGCCCGGAATTGATGCCGCGGGCTTGGGTTGTGCGGCCGGGTCGGTACTGATGCCGTCGGGCTGGGGTGTGCGGCCGGCCCGGAATTGATGCCGTCGGCTTGGGTTGTGCGGCCGGCCTGGTAGTGATGCCGCCGGTCCGGGTTGTGCGGACCGCCCGGTATGACCTTGGTTCGGAACGCTCCCCGCGAGGGGAGGACCGCCTCACCGGGACGACCGGTTCCAGAAGGGGACGGTGCTGCCTGAACGCCCGGCCGTCCCCGTCCGTACGCCAGGGGAGGGAATGGGCAATGCCCTCGCGCACCACCGGAGGTACCGGGCACGTGGCCACCACGAAGACCGCCCCGCACGACAGCGCCGAGCACGAGGACACCGAGGCGGGCGGCGGCGCGGAAGAGGGCCGGCGCCTCGACTCCCCCCTCCTGCTGACCCTTCTGCTGCTCACGGCGGTGATGTTCCAGGACCCGATCCGCGGGGCCCTGGCCGCGCCGGTGATGCAGAGCTGGATGACGGTGTTCGTCGCCGTCATGGTCCAGGCCCTGCCGTTCCTGGTGCTCGGCGTGCTGCTGTCGGCGGCGATCGCGGTGTTCGTGCCGCCGTCGTTCTTCGCCCGGGCCCTGCCGAAACACCCCGCCCTGGCGGTCCCCGTCGCGGGCGCGGCGGGCGCGGTACTGCCGGGCTGCGAGTGCGCCTCCGTCCCGGTGGCCGGCGCTCTGGTCCGCCGAGGCGTCACACCCGCAGCGGCCCTGGCCTTCCTCCTCTCGGCGCCCGCCATCAACCCGATCGTGCTGACGGCCACGGCCGTGGCGTTCCCCGGCAACCCGGAGATGGTCCTGGCCCGCTTCGTCGCGAGCCTGCTGGTGGCCTGCTCGATGGGCTGGCTCTGGCACCGCCTCGGCCGCGCCGACTGGCTGCGTCCCCCGGAGCGGACGTCGTACGAGGGCCAGGGCAGGGGACCGGCCTTCTGGGGCTCGGTCCGGCACGACGTGACGCACGCGGGCGGCTTCCTGGTGATCGGCGCGATGGCCGCGGCGACCCTGAAGGCGATGGTCCCGGCGGACTGGCTGGGCCTCGCGGCCGGCCACCCCGTGCTGTCGGTCCTGGTCCTGGCCGTCCTGGCCGTCCTGCTCTCCCTCTGCTCGGAAGCGGACGCGTTCGTGGCGGCGTCCCTGACCCAGTTCTCCCTGACCGCCCGCCTGACGTTCCTGGTGGTCGGCCCGATGATCGACCTGAAACTCTTCGCCATGCAGGCGGGCACCTTCGGCCGCGCCTTCGCCCTGCGCTTCGCCCCCGCCACCTTCGCCCTGGCCGTCGCCGTATCGGCCCTGACCGGAACGGTCCTGCTGTGAACCGACTGGCCCAGACGGCCCTCCTCTTCCTCCTCGGCGCGACCCTCCTGCACGCCGGCACGACCGACCTCTACCTGCGCTACGTCAAGGAGGGCCTGCGCCCCCTGGTCCTTATGGCGGGCGCGGTCCTCATCACCACGGCGGCGGCAACGCTCTGGTACGACCGCCGCAGCGCCCACGCCCACGACCACCACCACCGCGAACCCCGCGTGTCCTGGCTCCTCACGCTCCCGGTCCTCGCCCTGATCCTGGTCGCCCCGCCGGCCTTGGGCTCCTACAGTGCGGCCCACACCGGTACGGCCCTGACGAAGCCCTTGGGCTTCCCGGCCCTCCCCACCGGTGACGCACCCCTGCGCCTCGCCGTGGCCGACTACGCCGGCCGCGCGATCTACGACGACGGCCGCTCCCTGCGCGACCGCGAGCTGAAGATCACCGGCTTCATCACCCTGGACCGGACGGGCACCCCCTATCTGGTCCGCATGGGCCTCAACTGCTGCGCGGCGGACGCACAGCCGGTCAAGATCGCACTGACGGGCGACATCCCCCCGGTCCTGCGACCGGACACCTGGCTGGAGGTCACCGGCAGGTACACCCCCCGCCGTACGAAGGACCCGGTCAACAACGGCCCCATCCCGTACCTCCAGGTCGCGACGGCCAGACCGGTCCCCACCCCGCACGATCCGTACGACGAGACGTGGAACGCCTGAACTGCGGCTTGGCACCGGCCCTTCGGGGTACCCGTGAAGAACCGCTGATCAGCGAGGGATACGCATGACCACACTCCACAGCGAGCACACGGCGCCATTGGACCGGCCGTTCCCGCCGGAGGCGGTCCGCGAGGAACTGGCGAAGGCCGACCACCGAGCGGGCCTTACCCTGGCCACCCTCGGCGCGACCCTGACCGCCCTCCTCACCGCGATCACCGCCGGCGTCATCACCCCCACCCAGTACGCGACGATCCCCCAACTCCTCCTCTGGACCGGCTGCGCGGCCTGCGCCCCGTCCCTGGTCCTCCTCAGCCTGGCGAGAAGGCCCCACCCGGCCACGACCGCCGGATCCCCACCCCAGCTCCTGACCCACACCGCCTCCACCAAGCGCCGCCGCACCTGCCAGGCGATGGCGTGGGGTGTGGTTTTCCTGGCCCTCACTGTGGCGGGGACGCTCGCCGGGCTGCTGTCCTAGCGCCGAACGGGCCACACACCGGGCGTTGAAAACGAACCGGCACCAGTCCATCTACTCGCCGGTATTACGGCCGGTCGTCTCCGTAAGGAACGCCCGTTCGGTCAATTCAGGCTCGGACGCGAGAAATCAGGCCACATCTCTTCCCGTCTGTTTGCCGGAGCACGCCCCGACGGCAGCATGGTCAGGCTTGAACGGCGCGGTGCGCCGCGGAGTGAGACCGTCGGAGGTGCTGGTGAATCACGCGTGGCCGCCGTCCACCTTTCTTGGCCGGTTGCGGAATACGACACGCGAAGAACTTATGAGGCAGGGCACCTCGATCACCTATCCGCCGCATCGCGCGCTGCTCCAGCAGGGCGACGAGAGCCGGCACGTCCTGCTGATCACGAGTGGTGTCGTCAAGGTCGTCGCCAGCGCGGAGAGCGGCTACGACATGCTGCTCGCCGTCCGCATAGCGGGGGACCTGGTGGGTGAGATGGCGGCCTTCGAGGATCGCCCGCGGTCCGGCACGGTGATCGCGTGCAGCGACGTGACCGCGCGGATCATCCAGGTGCGGGCGCTGGAGACCTTCCTCGGCCGCCACCCGGACGCCATGCGGGCCATCCTCCACATGCTGTCCGCCCGGCTGCGCTGGGCCAACCGGCGACGGGTCGACTTCCAGGCCTACGACTCCCTCACCCGTCTGGCCCGCGTCCTGGCCGAGTTGAGTCAGGCCTATGCCCAGCCCGTTCCGGACGGCGACGGCCGGCGGTGTGACCTCGGGGTGACGCTCACCCAGAGGGAACTCGCCTCGCTGGCCGGTCTGAAGCTCAACACGGCCGAAAAGAGCCTGGCCGCACTGACAGCACAGGGACTGGTGGAACGCAGTTACCGAAACATAACCATCTGTGACGTCCCGAAACTGCTTGAATTCGCCAAAGTCGTGGCCGACAACCCGTATTAGTACGGGATCACCTCTCACCCCCTCTCCTAGCCTCTCGTGCAGCACTTCATGAGCGGTGTCCGCTCATGGCATGAGAGAGGAATGATCCGGTGGTGGAGTGGTCCGGTTTCTGTCCCTGCGCCTGCATAGCCGTGGACGCAGAGGCCTACGGTGGAAAGAACGACCGCAGACAGTCCCAGGCGCAGCATGATCTGCCGCGAATTCTCGACGCCGCCGCCAGGGGCGCCGGCCTGGACCGCGCACAGTGGCAGATCCAGCGCAAGGGTGACGAGCAGCTCGCGGTGCGTCCTCTGGACGGCACCGAGCCGCGTCTGGTCGACGACTACATTCGCCATCTCGTCGCCGAGCTGCGCGAATACAACTCCCAGCGGGTCCCCGAGGCCCGGATGCGGCTGCGGGCGGTCGTCCACCAGGGGCTGGTGGAGCTGGCCGACAACGGCTTCGCCGGCACGGCCGTGGTGGCCACCGCACGCCTGCTGACCGGGCGTCCGCTCTACGACGCCCTGTCCGCACACCCCGACGCCGACCTGGCGCTGTTGTTGTCCGACGACGTGTTCCGGTCCACCGTGGCGGGCGGACACACGACCCTGTCCACCGCGGACTTCACCCGCGTCACCGTGCGGGTGAAGGAGTACGAGGCCACGGCCTGGCTGTGGGTGCCCCCGCCGGCCGTAGCCTCCCGTGAGCCCGGGGCCGCGCAGCGGGGGAAGCACGCGGCCCCGGTGCCGGGGGAGCCCGCGGCGGGCCGGCCGGAGCCGGCCGCCGCGGGCGGACCGGCGATCAGCAACGCGTATCAGAGCGACCACCTCAACGTGACCAACATCGCCGGCCCGGTGGACGCCCGCGGGGCCGTCTTCGGCTTCGGGAGTGCCGGTGGCTGACGGCACGGACGCGGACGGCGGACTGGACGTTCCACCCGTCGCCGCCCCCGACGAGGACGCCGAGCCGACCCCTCCGGACGACACCGGCAGCGCACGGCAGGCCGGTGACGAGGGTGTGGGTCCGGACAAGCCCTCCGAACAGCGCGGGGAGCCGGACGAACGGCAGGAGGACGACCGCGGCTACGACGACCTCCGCCGCGTCCACCAGCTCGTCAACAACAACTTCTACGGCGTCGTCGACGCCGCCGGAGCGGCGTTCGGCTTCGGTGCCCCCTCGTCCCCGGGCCTCGCCCCCGGCACCATCGAGCCCGAGGAGGCGGACCGGGCCCTGCGGTTCCACCTGCCCCCACGGCCCTGCTTCGACGAGGCGCTCGGCAAGCTGCGCGAGAACGCGCTCGTGGTGCTGACCGGCCAGGACAGCTGCGGCCGGGGCGCGGGGGCGCTCGCCCTGCTCAGAGAGATCCTGGGGGACGACGCCAGGCTGCGCAGCCTCTCACCCGCCAACGCCCTCGCCGACCTCGCCGCGTCACAGGACCTCAGGCGAGGGCAGGGGTACGTCATCCTCGACTACGTCGGGGAGCCGGCCCACCACGCCGTGCAGGCCTACGACATCAGGCGGCTGAGCGAGGAACTGGGCCGCAAGGGGTCGTACCTGGTGATCACGGCGGGCGACACGACCCGCCGGCGACTGGCGCTGCGGGACCACTGCGTGCCGTGGCGGGCCCCGGACCCCGTGGAGCTGTTCGGCCACTGCCGGAGACAGCTGCCGGACCCGGGCCTCACGCCGGACACCGAACGGGAACTGGAGCAGCGCGTCAGCGAGCAGAGGCGGCCGAGGGACGTCGTCGAGGCGGCCCTGGCCCTGTCCCGGGACGGTGCGGACAGGGCACTGGACATCCTGCGGGACACGTGCCGGGAGCGGGTCGAGGAGTGGTTCCGCGGCAAACCGTCCGCGGACGACCTGCTCCCGCTCGCCGCACTGGCCTTCCTGGAAGGCATCCCCGAGCGGACGTTCGAGAAGGAGTGCGCCGCCCTCGCCGCCCAGGTGCGCAACTGGGAGCAGAGCGGTGAGACCCCCGTCGCCGAGCCGGACGACGAGGCGGTGAAGCCGCCGGGCGGCGCCGTCGCCCGGCAGTCCCGGGCCCGGTGGAAGGAGCGGGCGGTCGAACTCGTGACCACCGAGCACCGCCCCGGGCCGGGCCGGGACGCCCGGCGCAGCGAACGGCGTCTGGTCTTCACCTCACCGCGCGTCCGGGAGCTCGTCATCGCGGAGCTGCACGACCTGTACGGCTACGAGCTGTGGTACCCGCTGCGCCTGTGGCTGGGCGATCTCGCCCTGAACGGCGACCTGGACACCCGTACCGAAGTGGCCCGCGGCGTCGCGCTCCTGGCCCGACACGCCCTCGTCGAGGTCGACGAGAACCTGCTGAAGGTGTGGTCCGAAGGGCTCACCAACCAGCGGGTCACCGCCGCGCTGACGCTCCAGTTCATGTGCGACGTCGAGCACTTGGCGTCGCAGGCCCTGAACATCGTCCTGAGCTGGACGGACAACAGTGGCCAGGGCCGTGCCGTGACGGCGGCCATGGCACTGACGGGCCGCCTGGGCTCCCTCTACCGTCTGGAGGCGCTCAACCAGTTGTGGTTCCTGAGCCTGCGCGGGGAGCGGGTCGCGTTCTCGGCCCGCCGCTCGCTGGTCCTGCTGCTGCAGACCGCCGAACACGACCCCGAAGGCGCCCTGTTCATCCTCCGGTACGTGCGGACCGTGATCGTGAGGTCGGCGCAGGGCTCGCGGGAGCGGTCGGTCGCGCTGCGGATCAGCGTCCAGCTCCTGGAGGCCGTCCGGCTGGAGACCGCCGAGCCCGTCACCGCGGCCCTCCTGCGCACCGTCCCGGACAGCGCCCGCCACCTCGGCTCCCTGTGGGCCGACGTTCTGCACAGCGGCAACCGGAGCCGGGCGGTGAGCGCGCTGTGCCGGACGCTGGTGCAGCTGCGGGACGACCCGTCCGTCACCGGCGCCGTGCACGAACTGGGTGAGGCCATGCGCAAGACCATGACGGCACGCCAGTGGGCCGCGCTGTGCCACCACCTGTCCATCGCCCTGAAGCACCCCGACTACGCGATCCCCGGTGCCCGCCAACTGGCGCAGGTGCTCCTCGGCTCACTGCGCGGCCGGCCGCCGGCGGGCCCCCGGCGCTCCGCCGCCTCCCTCATATCCACCCCTCCCTTCCCTTCCGCACAAGGAGGCCGAAGCAAGTGAACTACCCGGTCATCGCCGAGCACATCCTGGCCACGGTCCAGGGCACCTGGTGGTCTCGGCGCCGCCGCCGCGAGGACGTGCCGCCGCTGCCGCCCGGCGCGGTCCACGTCTTCAGGGTCGGCGGGAACTACCGCACGTTCCCCGAGGGCATGGTGTTCGACGCGTCCCACCCGGACGTGCTCGACGCCTCCTCGGTCAGCCTGGTCGACACCCGGGCCCGTCTGGTCGAGGTGGAGCGCACGCTCCCGTCGGTGAGCGAGGCGGACAACTTCACGGTGCGGGCGGCCTTCACCTGCCAGGTGACCGACCCGACCGTCATCGCCCGGCAGGGCATCATCGACGTCACCGTGCCGCTGCGCGCCTACCTGATGGGCGACGCCGACCTGCCGAGGGTGAGCGCCGGACACCGCGTCGAGGAGGTCAACGCCGTACGGACCGAGGTCAGTCACCGTATGACCGCCTACAGCGCGATCGTGCCGCCGCGGGTCGCGGGCATGAGCGTGGAGTTCGTCAGCGCCGAGGTGCACGCCTCGGACGATCTGCGCGACTGGGAGCAGAAGGTGCGCGACGAGCGGCGCGCCTGGGAACTCCAGCGGGGTCAGCGCGACTTCGAGACCGAGGACGCCCGGCGCATCGCGGAACTGCTCTCCCAGGGATCCGACCACGTGGACGCCTTCGGCATCGCCCGGCAGGAGATCGACGTCACGCAGGCGGCCGCCCGCATCCACCGGCTCACCGATGAGGAGTCGGCCCGCCGCCACACGGCCGAGACGTCCGACCGGGCCCACGCGCAGGCGCGGGAGACGGCGGAGGCACAGATCCGCCGCGACATGCTGCTGACGCTGCTGCGGCAGATGGGAACCAGCGAGTACGTCGACTACCACCAGGTCCTGGACCAGGTCCTGCGGGAGACGGGCGGCCAGGCGGTGTCCGGCATCGCCGCCGCCGACACCGCCCGCATGGTGGAGTCGGGCCAGGGACGCCCGGCCCGCCCGGCAGCCGGCCGGGGCGGATCGCACGAAGCGCAGGGCGGTTTCGTCAGGGACGAGGACGATCTCGTTGACTGACTTCCTCACGGACCCTGTGACGAACCCCGGTCCGCCGGACGGCACGAGAACCGGCGACGCGACCGCCTCCCGTCCCGAGGCCCGCCGAGCCGCGTCGCGTGGCACCGGGGCGGAGCCCCCGGCTCGCAGCACGGGGAACCGGCCCCGGGTCCGCACCACCCGCCGCCCCGTCGACCTCGACGCCGCACGACGGTTGCGTGCCCTCACCGGTGTCGACGAGGAACTGCTGGCCAGGGTCAGGTACGAGCGGAGCAAGTACACGGCCCTCGGCGGGGTGGTGCTCGGCACCTCCGTCATAGCGGCGTTCTCCATGTGGAACTTCGCCACCGAGGCACTCGGCAGGGTCTCCCTCGTGGCCCTGGTCCCGACGGTCATCTGGATGCTGTTCGTCCTCAACCTCGACCGCTGGCTGGTCACGCCCCAGCCGAACGCCCGCCGACGGGCCGGCCCCCTCGTCACGCGCCTGCTGATCGCGCTCCTGCTCGGTGTGGTGATCGCGGAGCCGCTGGTGCTGCGCATCTTCCAGACGGCCATCGAGGAACGCGTGGCGGACGAACGCACGGATGCCGTCGACCGGTTGCGCACGAACCTCGTCCGCTGCAACCCCGTACCGTCCACGACGCGGCCCGTCACGCCCCAGGGCTGCGACGGGACGTACGTCCTCTCCTTCGGCGCGACGCCGGGTGAACGGGGCGAGGAACTGGCCGCCCTGCGCTCGGACGCCGCGACCCTGCAGAAGCGAGTGGACCGGGACACCTCCAGGCTGGAGGCCATCGACTCCGAGGTGCGGGACGAGTGCCGCAGGCTGGTCCGCATGGCCGCGAGCGGCCTGTACCAGCGGACCTCCGAGTGCCTGCGCCTGCGCGACAAGGCACAGGACTACCGGACCACTCACCGCACGAGCGAGAACGAGAAGCGCCTCACCGGCATGAACAACCGCATCTCGAAGATCGAGGGCGAGCTGACCTCGTCGCGCGGGGCGTTTCTCAAGGCTCGCGCCGACGGCATCGAGCGGCGGCTGGAGGAGGAGCGCGCCAAGCAGAAGGAGATCGGCGTCCTGGAACGGATCCGGGCGCTCGACGAACTGGCCGCCGGCAACGCGGTGCTGTTCGTGGGCATCTGGCTGGTCCGCCTGCTGTTCGTTCTCCTCGACATGCTCCCCGTGCTGGTGAAGTACCTGAGCGGGGACACCGCGTACGACCGGATGCTCAGCAGCGAGAGCAACAGCGCGGTCAAGATCCACGGCGAGGAGGTCCGGCTCGCCGAGCGCCGGGCCATGGCGGACCTCGAGATCGCCCAGGACGCCATCGAACAGGACGTCCGGCGTCACCGCGCCGAGTCGGAGGCGGAGTCCAGGGAGCACACGGCGGCGATGAACATCCGGGTCAGGCAGGCCGTGAACGCGCTGGAGGACGAGATCCGCCGGTCGTCGACGGTCTGACGCACCCGCCCGCACTACGGCCGCCCCGCACGCCGGGGCGGCCGCCCCGGCACCGACGGAAAGGAGGAGGGACACATGACCCCACCCGGAGGCGATGCAGGCCCGGACCCCGACACCGGGGCCGGCCGAGGGGCGGAACTCGCCAGAATCCTGCTGGCCGAGGTTCGTGAGGAGCTGGTGAGAGCCGACAACAAGGCCGGTCTGATGCTGGCGTCCCTCGGCGCGGCCCTGACCGCCCTGCTCGGCGCGATCGGCAGCGGCGTGATCGCCCCGCGGTTGTACGCACCGGTCGCGCAGTTCCTCCTCTGGGCGGGCTGCGCCGCCTGCGTGCCGGCACTCGTCCTGCTGGGCCTGGCCGTGACCCCGCGGCTGGGAAACCCCCGACATCTCCGATCCCACTACTTCGGCGACGCGACGCTGGCGATGTCGGTCGCCCACCTGGAACGGACGGTCCGCCACACCGACCCGGTCTCCCGGGATCTGAGCCAACTGGCCATCCTGTCCCAGACCGCCTGGACCAAATACCGCTGCATACGCCACGCACTGGCGTGGGGCACGGCCTTCGTCACACTCACGCTGCTGGGCATAGTGACAGGAGCGTCGACGTAGCCGGACATCCACAGAGACCCGAAAGGGGCCTGATCCACTCTTGGGTTCTAGGAGTCGTTGCAACACCCCAGTTCAAGGGGTGCGATGGACTTCGAGATCCGTAAGGACCGGACGAAGCCTCAGGGCAGAAAGAAGCTCACCCGGGAGCGGGAGGCATACTCCCGGCTCATGCGGCAGGGTGTGAGCAACCGGGAAGCATGCCGGATCGTCGGGATCGACGTGCGGACCGGCCAGAAGTGGCGCAACGGGCGTCACGCATACGGAAACCGGAAGGCGCTGCCACCGATCAACGCGATGGCAGCGCCTTCCGGGCCGTCTCGGTACCTGGGTGAGGCGGACCGCACCTCCGCCGCGGCAGTCCTCTACTCGGCCTGGCGCCAGGGTGGAGGCACGCCGCCGTCACAGGGCTCCGGGGGACGGCGTGGCGCTGACTCTGCTGCCGCTTCCGACTCCGGAGCGGTGTCCGAGTCGGGAACCGACTCAGGCCGGGGCCTTCGGGACAGGCTGGCTCCCAGAGCCCGGCATGGCGCCGACGTGCCTACGTCCGACGTGACAGGTCGTCCACCAGAAGGTCGAGAGTGGCCTCCTCATGGAGTGCGACGCCGAGGGCGGTCATGGCAGGAGCGAGGTCCGGCTCCCAGTCCGCGTTGACCGGCTGGCCGTCGAGCGCCAGTTGTGGGATGCCCTCGGCCTGGCTGCGAGCGGCCAGGTGCTCGTAATCCGCGGTGCCCATGCGCCACGGCTGGGCTTCGTAGCGGCGGATGACCCGGTTGGCGAGAGCGATCCCCGGCCAGTCGAAGTCGCCGTGGTACGCGAAGCGGCAGCCCGTGACAGCGAGGGCGTCGAGGAGTGTGAAGACCACCGTGGCGGCGCTGCCGGACGTGCACACCAGGGGCTGGACGCATGCCGCGTCCGCTGCGGCTTCGACCACACGTGGGTTTTCACAGATGTGGATGAGTGTTCCGGCGGGGAGTTGCAGACACAGGGAGCGCAGGTCGCGCGGCGTCAAGTGTGCTTCGGCGTGATGCTCGGCCCGCTCACGTAGGGCACGCTCCCGCCAGCCCTCGCCGGCGGGGCGCAGCCCATAGGTCAGCACCGTGCTGGAGACCTCGTCCGGCGTGACGGACACCAGCCGCCACAGTGCGCGTCGACCGGCAGCGTCGTCGGGGAACTCGGTGCCGTGGGCGAGGGCGACACCGCGTTGGACGAGGCGGGCGAGCCAGGTGCCGTCGTCGAGGCCGTGCGCGGAGCCGGTCGCCATGGCGGCGAGTTCTCCCCGGCCGAGTGTCCCGCCCCGCTCGGGTTCGAGGAGAGTGGTGAGGACTTGGACCGCCTGCTGGAGTGTCCATACCGCTGTTTCGGGCGTCACTCCTCGCGGAACGCCGGACCGGCGCAGTAGGTCGTACCACTGCCGGGGCCATTCCTGGTCGGCGAGCGGGGAGGCGTCCAGTGACGAAGCGAGGGACGACCACACCTGCTCCCGCCGTGCCGTCGCGTCCGCGCGGGCGGCACGGCGGTCGGTGAGGGGCGGGCCGAGTTCCTCCAGGGTCTGCCTGAGTCCGAGTCCGGCGGCCGAGGCGCGCAGCCGTGCGTCGAGCACGTCGAGCCGTACGGTCACGGCGGCACCGGTGACGGGTTTGCCCAGCAGGAGGGACAGGTCGTTGCGTTCTTGGGGGTTCGTCGCGGTGAGCCGGAGGGAGCCGGTGGCCTGTACACCGTTGCTCTCCAGTCGTTTGCGTACGCTCTCCCAGAGCCGGGTGAGCCCGGGACCCGTCAGCCATTCGCGCGTCGCGGTGGGCAGTGCGCTCACACGGACACCAGACGCCGGTGGCGGCCGTTCCAGGTGTAGTGCAGGGTGGCCACGCCTCGGACGTGGGGATCGCGGAAGCACTCGTAGATGTGCAGGGACGGAACCTCGGGCCAGTTACCCATGAGTCGCTCGCTGGTGAGGACGAAGTCGAGATCGAGGTCGACGAGGATACGGCCCAGTCGGCCATGGGTGGGTTCGTCAACCTTCGCGAAGGCGTCGTCCAGGAGGATCAGCCGTGGCGCGTGCGGCGCCGATTCGGCGAGGCTGGTGAAGTGGGCGGCAGCCGCGGCGAAGAGCACGAGGTAGGAGAGCACCCGCTGTTCGCCCTGGCTGAGACCGGTCCGGCCGGTCAATTTCCTACGGCGGCCCGGAGCTGCGTCCTCGACCACGAAGGTGTGGAAGCGGAACCAGTCGCGGTAGTCCAGCGCGGTCCGCAGATGGGCGGCGTAACCGGCTGAAGGATCGGCGCGTCGGGCGTCCTCGATCCGGCGTTGCAGGACTTCGCGGAGCCGCTCGGTCTCGTCGCGTGTCCGGAGGCTCGACGGGCTGCGCAGCAGGTCCACGGCTGCCCGGACGTCCGCGTCCACGTCTTCGTCCAGCTTCCACAGCAGCTCGACGCCGAGACCGTGGGAGGTGCGCACGGTCCGCAGGGTGTCGTTGAGAGCCGCGACCAGGTTCGCCGCGGTGATGACCTGTGTCGAGAGATGGTCGCCGAGCTCGCCGGTCAGGAACCGCTGGAACACCTCGCGTTCGCGTTCGGTGAGCCGTCCTCGGGCCTCCGCGGCCTGGACTGCGATCCGCTCGCCCACGGCCGCGACGTCATGAGACCCGTGGTCGTCGACCAGGCGGCACACTTTGATCCCGTCGCGTTCCTCCAGCTGTGCGTCGTATCCGCCGGCCAGTTGGTCGCGCAGCGCGGTGTGCCGGATGAGCAGGGCGCTGTCCGACACCTCGCCCCTCGGACGGCCGAGGGCCTGTTCCACGGCGTCGGCGAGGGCCCGCAGCGCTCGCAGACGGCTGCGAACGTCCACGTTGGGATCGTCCGACACGTACTCGGGCAGCGAGGACCGGTCAAGGCCGGCGCCGAGCACCACCTCCGGTCGGCCGAGAGCACCGCGAAGAGCGCTGCCGGTGTCGATGACCTCCGTCTCCTGGTCCGCCAGGGTCCCGCGCAGACGCTTCTCGTCCTCTTCCGCCCGCACGCGCAGGTCGTGGAGGTCGTCGCGGGCTCGTTGTGCCCCAGGCAAGGCCCGGACGGCGTTCGCAATGCGCTGCTTGGTCTCTTGCTCGCGGGTGAGGATCTCCTCCTCGGACGACCCGATGGCCTCCTCGCGGGTCCGCAGGTCCTGCTCCGCGGTGCGCAGTCCGGTGAGATGGACCCGGTAGCTCTCCTCCGCGGCCAGGCGATCCTCACGGGCACGCTCGTACCGTTCGGCATCCGTCTGATTCGCGCCGAGCCGCTCGCCCGTGCCGCCGACTGCCCTGCGTAGATGTCCCACACCGCTGAGCAGGGCAGCCAGCGCGGTGCGTACGCGGTCCAATGCGTCAGGGGTGCCGGGGAGGTCGTGGGCGGTCGCGGTGGCGTCCGCCTCGGCACGCGCCGACACCGCGAGAGCGCGGGCCTCCTCGGCCTGCCGTGCCGCCTGGATCGCCTTGACGGTCAGGTCACGCAGGGCCTTGTCGGCTGATTCGACCCTGCTCCATGCGTTCGCGAGAATTTGCGCCCGGGGGAAGTCTCGTTCCGCGAGTGTGAGAGCCCGACGCATGGCATCGGCTACGGCGAGTTCCTCGCGTACGCCGGCGAGCCGCTGTTCCGTCTGCGCGATCTGCTCCTCCAGCTCGGCGAGGATGCGCCGCCGGGTCTCGGCGCGTACGGCGGCCCCCACGTACTCGGTGTCGCCCTTGTCGTGACGGCCGCTGAGCACGCCCAGACGCCAACTGCCGTCGTAGTAAACCGCGTTGTGTGTGGCGGCCTGCGCTGCCGGTGTGAGCGCGATCGCGGCCAGCAGACCCTCCACGCGCTCAGACGTCACACCGCACCCCGGTTCAGGGGCCGGGCGCAGGGCCGAAGCGAGAGTCGGTCCGTCGGACAGGGCGGGACCGGGCTGGAGGACGGTGTCCCGGGTGCGAGGGTCGAGAAGGACGCCGTCCGCGCTTACCCACGCGTCAAGGATTCCGCTCGCTTCCAGCGCCCCTTCGAGACCGGCCCGGTCGACCGGTGCCAGGTCGTCCGCGAAGCCCACGAGCCGGTAGAAGGGGGCTCCGCTGCCCGGCGTCCTCTCGGCGACGCGATGGTGCGGGGCCGACGGCTCAGGGTCGGTACGTTGTTCCCAGTCCCGTTTCTGCTCCGTCAGGCGGTCGAGTTCCTCATCGAGTCGGCCGACGCTGAGCGCCAGTGCGTCCCGGCGTCCGGTGAGTTCCTCGCCGTACGGTTCGAGTGCGGCCTGAGCGGTTCGCCATGCCTGGCTGTCGATGTCGGGCGGCAGCGTGCGGTCCGCGAACGGTGCGTCGGGGGAGGTCTCGTGGCGGACCGTGGAATGGACGGCGTCCAGCGGCGGGCAGTCGGGCCCCAGCACGGTCCGCGTGTGCGCTGTCCACTCGGCGACACTGCCCGCATAGACGCTGCTCTCCTCGGCCACGTTCTGGCGGCTGACGTCGAGACGGCCGGCGGCCTCTTCCGCCTCGCCCTCCAGCCGTTCCCGCTCGGCATCGGCCTGAGTCGCTCCGGCGCGGGCCGCATCCGCCCGCGAGATGAGGCGGGTCACTTCCTGGACCATCCGGGCCCGGTTCTTCGCGACCGCCTCCGCGTCCTCCAGCTGGTTCTGCCAGGAGCGCAGTCCTTCCCGGGTGGTGGCTGTGTCCGCGCGAGCTGCCGACCGGTGCCGAACGGTGCGCGTCTCCCCGTCCGGAGTCGTCAACTCCTTCTCGGTGGACGGGGACAGGACGGTGCGTGGCAGAGCCACCGCCTCGCCGAGATGACCGGTGGGGAGCCCGGCTTTCTCCGCCTGCGTCAGCAGCTCCCGGTGTTCGGTTCCCAGCTCGGCCAACCGACTCCCCAGGTGTTCGACCCCTTCGGCCAGCCGCTCCGCCGTACTCTCCTCCGCGTCGTGCGCGTTGCGCAGGGTGGTGAACGCGGCCACGGCGGCGGTATGCAGCGCCTCCACCGTGCCGCGGCGCTCCGACAGTTCGTGCAGGCTGCGGTAGGCGTGACTGGCGTGCAGGGCGGCGAGATCGGTCCTGGCTGCCTGTTCCTCCTCGCGCAGGGTCTCGAGCCGGCCCTCCGACTCCTCCTCCTGCGTCCGCAGGTCGCTCGTCCGCTGTGCGGCGTCTCCGGCCGCCCGGCGCCGCTGCGCGAGGACACCCAGCTCGTGACTGACTCGCTGCGCGGAGGCGCGCAGGACTCCGGCCAGGTAGCCGCGGTAACTGGCGAGGAACGTGCGCAGTGCCGTGTCGGTGCGTTCCAGGCGGCCGAGTTCGTCCCGTACGGCGTCGAGGTCGTGCAGGTTGCGTGCCACCTTCTCGACCACGTCCTCGTCGAGCCCCGGCAGGGTCTCGCTCAGCAGGGAGGCCAGGCCCCCGTGCTCGATGCGGTCCCCGACCGTGGGGCGCCGCAGCCTGTGGAGGAGCTGCGTGAGGTTGCGGTAGCGCGTCGCGTCGGTGATGCCGAACAGGTCCCGGGCCACCCGGGAGCGGTGCATGACGGCACGCTCGGTCGTGTTGTCGGATCCGACGATCTCCTTGAGCCGGTCGACCGGCAGCGGCCTTCCGCCCTCGACCAGGTGCAGATCCTCGCCGATCCGTAGCGGAGTGACGAAGAACGTCGGCAGCGCCTTCTGCGTCGACTTCGAGGCACGGATGGCGACACCGAGCGTCAGGAAACGGTGGCCGCCGTCTTCGGCCGTGCCCTGGAACTCCACCCACAGGTACCCGAGACGATTGGTTTGCTCGAACCCGTCCAGCATCAGCCAGGGGAGCGTGGTGCGGCCGGTGCCGGTCGCGTCCAGCGCCCGGGAGTCGCCGTCCAGAAGATACGGGAGCAGCATCTCCAGGGCCTTGGACTTGCCCGCGCCGTTCTTGCCGCGCAGGAGCAGCCGTCCGTCGCCGAAGGAGAACTCCTGAGCGTCGTACTGCCAGACGTTCTGGATGCCTGCCCGGTGCAGTCGGAAGCGGGTGCCGGTGGTCGTCGCGGGGGCGGTGTTTGCCGCGGGGCCGGAACGCGGCAGCGGAACGAGGCCACGCGCTTCGGTGGTCATAGCGGCAACTCCTCTTGCACATCGGTTCCTTGGCGAGCTTTGGCAGCCGGGCGCACGGTCACGAGGGTGGCGTAGCGCGCCGCCGCGGCCAGCAGCACCCAGCCGTCGCCGCCGGGCCGTGCGCCATGGACATCGGTCACCGTGCGTCCTTCCGGCGCCTCCTTGACGTACCCCTCCGGCAGCCCTTCTCCCTCGGCGCGCAGTCGCCCGGTGCGGGCCATCAGCCGCATGCGGACCAGCAGGTCCAGCACGGCCTCCCGCAGGGAGGGAAGGTCCTCCAGGTAGCCGCGCTGCCAGTTGCTGCGCTGCCCGTACTCGGCGATGAGCTCGGCGAGCACCTCGTCCACCAGGCCGTCCGGGACGGCCACCCCGATGACGAGCGTCCCGCCGGTCGCCGGATGCCCCGGTTCCTGCGGCCGAAGCCGTTCCACGAGCCGTTCCACCAACAGCAGCGCGGCCTGTGCGACGGTTCCGGTGCCCGGCAGGTGCAGATCCGTCAGCTCTTCCTCGGGGTCCACCAGGGCCACGCCCTCGGCGCGGATCTCCATCTCCAGACCCAGGAGTTCGGAGAAAGCCTGGGCTTCCCGGCGCTGCCGGGTGCGCAGCCAGTCGCGCTCGGCGTCAGTCAGCTCGTCGAGATGGACGACCGGTGTCTCTACGAGCATCCGGCGCACATAGGTGCGCGGCCCGCTGAACCCCGGGTCCGCCGCCCGCCGAACCAGGTCGGCGCCGTCCCGGGCCTGCGCGAGCGGGCCGGCGACGACCACGCGTGCCAGCTCCCGGTCCACCGTGATCAGGGCTTCTCCGCCCGCCTCCTGCGCGATCGCGGCCACCTGGCCCTCGGTCTCGATGAGGACATTCCACTCGACGAGCTGGCGCAGAGCCGCCACCAGGGTCCGCTTCTCGGCCGCCCGGCCCGTCTCCTCCAGCTCGATCCCCGTGTCGGCGGCAGCGGCCCTGATGTCGGCGACCAGGTGCGACAGCAGCATCTGCTCGGGCGCGGTGACCAGCACGGACAGGGCCAGCGCGAGGCAGGCGTACGTGTGCGGGGTGAAGGGCGTGCCGGTGGAGCGCTCCAGCCGGTGACCCGATCCCGTCCCCAGCCCCGCCTTGAACAGCCGGGCGAAGGAGCTGTCGACCAGCAGGCGGTAGCCGAGCACCTGCTGGAACCGTTTGCCCAGCCAGTCGGCGTGCCTGCGGATCAGTGGGAATAGGTCGGCATGGGGGCCGTTGGACGCGATCAGGGGGTGTGCGAGCAGCAGTCGGGCGGCGGTACGGCGTTCGGCCGCCAGGGCCACGTCGTGAGTCGAGGGAAGGGTCATGACACGCTCACCTCAGCCTCGCCGTCGACAACGCCTTCACCGTCGATCGCGGTGGCGATACGGCTGATGTCCAGCTCCAGGTCGTCCAGCAGCAGGTCACCGTCGGCCGAGTACAGCACCGTCCGCGCGCCCGCCGTCCGGAGCACGGTGAGCCGGATGCCCAGTTCGGCGTCCTCGCTGCGCGCCGAGTCGAGGCTGAAGCCCTCAGGCCCCGCACCGTCCGTATCGGCGAGTCGCCTGAGCTGAGCGTTTCCGAGTGCCGTGGCCAGTAGTTCCAAGAGCAGCCCGAGTGCCGCCGAGGTGAGTCGTACGTCGGTGAACCGACCCGACGCACTGCGTAGTTCGTCCGCCGCCGCTGTCCTAGCCGCCGCCCGCTGCCGGGCGGCCTCCCGCAGCCGCTCCTTCTGCGCGGAGTGGTCCTCCACCGCGGAGGCCCGGCCCCGCTGGGCACGGCTGCCCCTCTCCCGCAGGGCCACCGGCACCTCGACCACGGGACCGGTCCACCAGCTCGTGTAGGCGGGCACCACCTCGTCGGTGGCCGGGGGTATGCCCAGATGGCGGGCGCCGTACAGACCGAAAGCGGCGACGGCGATGTCGTGCGCGTCCTGCGGCGCCGCTTCCTCGAACCAGCGGGCCAGCCGCAGCAGATCCTTACGCCGGGACATCTCCCCGGTGGCCGACCGCAGCATCCGCTTGGCGTTGGCGAGCAGCGACTGCAACGCGCGCAACGTGGCGTCCCGCAGCTGGTCGACCTGGCTGCCCTGACCGTCGGTGTCACTGAACCAGCCGCGCAGGCCCTCCCAGTCCGCGAGCTCGCGGCCCCGGCTGCGCTGTACCCGGACCTCCAAGCGTCCTTCGCCCTGCGCCGACAGCCCGGTGAGCCCTTGGGCGTGGGCGTCCAGCCGATCCAGCAGAGCCGGGATGTGGGGCCACAGGGTGTCCAGTGCGGCCGAGATCCGGGGCGCGCGGAACGCCACGTCCTCCGTGATCGCCTCGACGTAGTCCAGGAGCAGCTCCTTGAAGCCCTGGTACTCGGCGCTGTCCAGGTCGTAGCGCGACAGCACCTGGCCGAGATAGGCGTAGAAGTCGCGTATGGAGTCCGCGAACTCGGTGAACTGCACGAACAGCGTGCCGATCCGCTCTAGTCCGTCCTGCGGCTCGATGCCGCCCGGCGCGGTCACGAGGCCGGCCAGCTCCCGCAGCCCGCGCTCGACCAGGGCCAGCAGTTCGTTGCTCACCTCGCGGGCGGCGTCGGCCTCGGCCAGGACCCCGTCGGCATCGCGCTGGATGCGTTCGCCCAGTTTCGACAGCTGGTAGCGCGAGCGGGAACGCTGGTACTCGCTGATGCTGGACGCCTTCACCGTGTGGCTGCTGCGCAACAGGTTTCCCCACTGCACAAGCTGTTCCAGCCGGACCGTGAGGGTGTCGGCGTCGAGCCCCGCGGCGGGACCACCGCCATGACGCAGCTTCGCCATGATGTCCGCCACGGCAAGATCCGCCAGCAGCGTGCCGCAGAAGACTCGCATGATCGCGACGTGCTCCAGCCGCTCGCGCGCGCTGAGGTACGTGTACGCGTCCAGACGCCGCCGAGCCTCCTCGTCGGCGTCCTGACCTGCACCGGATGCTGATGCCCCCATATCCGTGAGGTTACGCGGCGCAGCCGGGTGCCGCCGGTGAGTGGCCGAAAATGCCACGGACGTGTGCCAGGCCCCCTGAATGGGCCCTTCGGCTTCTGCGCTGAGTTGCTTCCAGGAGAATGGGGTACGTTCAGGCCCGTATCGGCAGGGGCGGAAGGAGGCGCGCGATGTCGTACGAACCCAAACTCGCCGCGGCTCTTTCCGGCGCCACGCTGCGCCAGCTGTCCCACTGGCGCCGAGCCTCCGGGCCCAAGGGCGCCGTGCTCGTGCCCGAGATCTCCAGCGAGAGGCCGATCCTCTACTCGTTCCGCGACGTTGTCGCACTCCGCATCTGTGTGCAGCTGCGCGAAGAGGCTTCGTTGCAGAAGATCCGCCGTGCCTTGAATACGCTCCGGGAAGACCTCGGCGAGTGGGAGCACCTCTCCTCGTACAAACTCGTCGCGGGTCCGGACACCATCTACCTGGCCGAGCCCGACCACGCCGTGGACCTGATCAAGGGGGGCAACGTGGTCATCCACCAGATGGTGGATGTTCTCGCGCCCTTCTACAAGGATGGCCGCAGTATTCCTGCCTTGCTCACCCCCCGTGAGCATGTCGCGGTCGACGAGTCGGTCCGAGGTGGCGAACCGGTCATCCAAGGCACCAGGATCCCCGCGTCAGATGTCGCAGCCCTCGTGAGGGACGGCGTCCCACCGGACCAGATCGCTGAGTTCTACCCAGGCGTGACGGCCGAGGCGGCCCGCGATGCGGCCGACTTCAGTGAGTACGTGGACAGCTATGGCAGCAGCGAGCCCCGGCAGGCCGTCGCTTGAAACTGTTGCTCGACGAGAACGTGCCCCGCCCGATGGCCGAGATCGTGCGCATCCTGCTGAAGGCGCATGAAGTCGTCCACGTCCACGATCTCAAGGGCTGGACGGGCACGAAGGACATCGAGCTGTACGCCAAGGCCAAGGCCGACGGCTTCGAGGTCGTCATCACCAACGACACCAAGCAGCTCAGCCGGCCCCTCGAAGTGGCGGCCATCGCACAGTCGGGCTTGCATCGCATCGAGTACCGCCAGAACAACAAACACGGTGGCCTGGTGGGCCTGGGCACGGCGATCGCCACCGTCTGCGCGGCCCTTCCCCACGCCCTGTCTGAACTCGAAGCAGCCAGCGGTCAGCGTCTCGTCGCCCTGACGTCGATCGACCCGACCCGGCAGAAGCGACTCCAGATCACGGACCCGGCCGTCACTCCGCCGAAGCATTGGCCGGGGCGTGATTCGGCCGCCAAGCCCTGACACCTCGACACACGAGGGCTCCCAGCCGACAACACATTGCAAGCGGGACCAGGGAATGACTCGGTGTCGCTGACTGGGCTTCGTGTCATCAGGGCTCACTGCCGAGCTCTTCCTGGAGCTCGGCGATGCGCCGTTGGGTCGCCGCCGCATTCTTCTGCTGACGGGTCAGCTTCGCCTTGGCGGCTGCCAGGTCCCGTGCGAGCCGCTCTCGGTCGGCTACTGCGCGCTCACGGGTGGTCCCGTCGTCGCGGTAGGCGGGCCCTACCCGCTCACTGCTCACTAGTCCGCGACGTTCTCCGCATTCTGGGCAGTCGACGACGCGGGTGGAAACGCGGCTGTTCTCGCGATGCTGAATGTAGGGCACCACGTGGTCGCAACGGAGAGTGAGATCCCAAGTATCGAGGTCTTTCTTGCTCTCCTCCCGTGAAGGCCAGGATGCCAATCCCCTCGCAGCGTGGAGACGATCTATGCGGCCAGTCCCTCGGCGAGGGTGGCCCGGTACTCGCGTTCATAGTCGATCGGGCTTTTGAACCCGCACACGCTGTGTAGCCGCCTGGTGTTGTAGAAGTCGGTGATCCAGGTGGCGATCTTGATGCGTGCCTCGGTGCGGGTGCGGAAGGTGTGGACTTCCTTCGTGATCACGCCGTGCCTTGGGGGGGCGTCGATGTTCCGCATGCGCTTGGCGATCCGAAGGATTGCTGGTGCTGGGATGACGACGCCTGGGCGCAGGAGCCGAGCAGCGACACGTGACGGCGGTTCCCTCGGTGGAGCTGTGCAGGGGGACTGATCCCTCTTTCGGGTCCGGCTCCCAAATGGCTCCCAAGAGTGCGCCAGAAACCCAGAAGGGGCCCGACCCGCAAAGCGGATCAGGCCCCTGACCTGGTGTTTCAGCTGTCGGGGTGGCGGGATTTGAACCCACGACCTCTTCGTCCCGAACGAAGCGCGCTGCCAAGCTGCGCTACACCCCGATGTCGCTGCTGTCGCGGCGACGACGTTTACTTTAGCCCACCGGTGGCTAGAGACGAAATCCGGTTTTGCCGAGGTGGCGGAGCGGGTTCGGGCGGGTGTGGTCGAGAGCCACGAGGAGCACGGCCAGGGCGTAGAAGGAGAGGCCCAGGAGGAGGGCGTTGCCGAGGACGCGTTTGAAGCCGTCCTGGCCGACGTCCAGGAACGGGTAGAGATAGCGGTCCTGGGTGCCCGGGAGGAGCAGCTCGCCTCGGACGAGGCAGAAGGCCAGGTAGGCCAGGGGGTAGAGGAGCCAGGTGCTGGCCTGGCGGAGGTGCAGGCGGCCGGGGGACGTGAGCAGGAGCCAGTCCAGTACCGCTGTTATCGGGGTCACCGTGTACAGCAGGCCGTGGGAGAGGGCCTGCCAGCCTGTCGGGGCGGCTGCCTCGCCCGTGAGGGAGAAGGGGCTCGCCTGGTTCGCCAGCAGCAGGTGGTGCACCAGGGCCGCGATGACGACGTAGAGCAGCGTCGCGCCCAGCAGGGCACCGGGCAAGGGGCGACGGGCCGTCCACGCGCGGCGGGCGGAGAGGGTCATGACCAGCGCCAGCAGCATGTTGCTCTGGATCGCGAAGTGGCTGAGGGCCCGGGACGGGTCGCCGAGGAGCAGCTCCAGCGTCACGCCCGCGGCCGCCACGAGGGCGACCAGCAGGCGGTAGGCCGCGGCCGCGGGGCGGCGGACCGGGGTGACGACGGCCGTGGCGGGCACGGGGGTGGGCTTCAGTGCCGACGGGGACGGGATCGCGGGGAGGTCCGGGATGTCCCGGGGTATCGGGGCGGTCATGCCCTCACGCTGGCAGGAACGGACAAAGGGGGCGATCTGGGCGGGGCCGTGTGGGGTACCCGGCCGGGCCCCCTCGCGCAATCTCTGGTGTCCGCCCGTCGGGTCGGCCCGGGCTCCTTCGTCTACCTCCGCTGGTGCCCGCGCGCTTCCCTTCGGGCCCGCGCGCTACCCCGTGGGGATCGTCGCCTGGCCTCAGCCCCTCGCACCACCCCGTGGGGATCGTCGCCTGGCCTCGGGCCCTCGCGCCACTCCGTGGAGGATCGCCGCGCTACCCCCACGGATCGTCCCCCTACCCCCGTAGGACCCGTAGACCCGTAGAACCCGTCGCGCTTCCGCTCGACCCCTCGCCCGCCCTACCTCCCCACGTCCTCACGCTCGACCAGCGTCAGCAACGTGGCCTCCGGAGGGCAGGCGAACCGTACGGGTGTGTAGCGGTTCGTGCCGCAGCCCGCCGAGACGTGGAGGTATGACGTGCGACCTTCCGCCGTGTGCGTGGACAGGCCCTTCACCCGGTCCGTGTCGAGGTCGCAGTTGGTGACCAGGGCGCCGTAGAAGGGGATGCACAGCTGGCCGCCGTGGGTGTGGCCGGCCAGGATCAGGGGGTAGGCGTCGGCTGTGAAGGCGTTCAGGGTGCGCAGGTACGGGGCGTGCACGACGCCCATCGAGAAGTCCGCCGCCTCGGAGGGGCCGCCCGCCACCCGCGCGTAGCGGTCCCGCTTGATGTGCGGGTCGTCCAGGCCCGTGAGCTCCACCGAAACGCCCTCGAGCTTGAGCTCGCCGCGCGCGTTCGTCAGGTTCAGCCAGCCCGCCGCGTCGAAACCGTCGCGCAGGTCCTCCCACGGGTTGTGCACCACGCCCTCGGCCGGCGCGTTGCCGTTGAGCCCGTGGCGGCCCTGGGCCTTCTCGAGCAGGTAGCGGGCGGGGTTGCGCAGTTTGGGGCCGTAGTAGTCGTTGGAGCCGAAGACGTAGGCGCCGGGGAACTCCATCAGAGGTCCGAGCGCGTCCATGACCTCCGGCACGCCCTCCGGGTCGGAGAGGTTGTCGCCCGTGTTGATCACGAAGTCGGGGCGCAGACCCGCCAGGGACCGCAGCCAGCGCTGCTTCTTGCGCTGCCCGCCGACCATGTGGATGTCGGAGACCTGCAGCACACGCAGGGGGCGCATTCCCGGAGGCAGGACCGGGACGGTGACCCGGCGGAGGCGGAAGGAGCGGGCCTCGAAGCCCGCGGCGTACAACAGACCGGCGGCACCAGCCGCCGTGATTCCCAGGGGGACTCCGTATCGCGCGCGCATACGACCATCGTGTCAGATGCAGGCCGTTGCCCGTGCCCGGCCGTTGCCCGTGCCCGGCTGCTGCCCGTGCCCGGGCGCCGCCCGAAATCCTTGACGGCACCGGGGCTTTCGGTGGCCGCCGCGCAAATCGAGGGGCGCCGCTCGTCCCGCACCTGCGACAATCGACCCCATGACCACGCTCAAGTCGAAGCTGCAGGAAGACCTCAACGTTGCGATCAAGGAGCGCGACGAGCTCCGCTCCTCGACGCTCCGGCTGACGCTCGCCGCGATCACCAAGGAGGAGGTCGCGGGCAAGGAGAAGCGCGAGCTCTCCGACGACGAGGTCCAGAAGGTGATCACCCGGGAGGCGAAGAAGCGGCGCGAGGCGGCCGACGCCTTCGCGCAGGGTGGTCGTGCCGAGCAGGCCGAGCGGGAGAAGGCGGAGGGCGAGGTGCTCGCCACCTACCTGCCGCAGCAGCTGTCCGACGAGCAGCTCCAGGAGATCGTCGCCCAGGCCGTCGAGGAGGCCAAGGCGGCCGGTGCCGAGGGGCCGCGGGCCATGGGCGCGGTCATGAAGATCGTGAACCCGAAGGTGGCGGGCCAGGCCGAGGGCGGCCGTGTCGCCGCCGCGGTGAAGAAGCTGCTGGCCGGCTGATCTCTCAGCCGGACGAAGACGGCCCCCCTTCCGCCCCGCACGCACGGGGAGGAAGGGGGGCCGTTCTGTCACTGCCGCGGCTCAGCCGAACCGGCCGCCGTTGCCGTTCCCGCCGTTGCCCTGGCCCCGGAAGAAGCCCTCCGGGATGGAGAACGAAGGCGTGGGCTCGCCGCCGCCGCCTCCGCCGTTGTTGCCGCCGACCAGGCCGCCGATGAAGCCGTCGTTGTCGCCGTTGCCCCCGTCGTCGCGGCCGCCGCCCCCGTCCTCGCGGTCACCGTCGCCGCGGTCCCGCGGCCTGCTGTCGGGGATGTGGACGTCGTTGAAGTCCTCGACGGGCTTGCCCTCCAGTGCGCCGGACATCATGTCGCGCCAGATCGGGCCGGGAACCTCGCCACCGAAGACCTTGCTGTGCGGCCGGCCGCCGATGGTGATGCCGATCATCTTCCGCTTGTGCGCGGGGTCGCCGACCCACACGGCACCGGCCATGTTCGGCGTGTAGCCCACGAACCAGGCCGCGTAGCGCTCGTCCGTCGTACCGGTCTTACCGGCGCTGGGGCGGCTGCCGAGACCGGCCTTCTTACCCGTACCGTCGTCGACGACGCCCTTCAGCAGGGTGTTGATGGTGTCGGCCGTGTCCTCCGACATCGCGCGCGAGCAGGTCGACTTCGGGACCTTGAACGACGTGGTCTTGTCGCCGACGCGCCGGTTGACCGACTCGATGGCGACCGGCGTGCAGTACATGCCGCGCGAGGCGAAGGTCGCGTACGCGTTCGCCATGGTCAGCGGGGACATCTCCTGGGTGCCCAGGGCGATGGAGGGCACCTGCGGCATCTTGTCGCCGTCGGCCCGCACGACGCCCATTTTCTTCGCCATCGTCGTCACCGGGCAGATGCCGATGTCGCTGATCATCTGCACGTAGTAGGTGTTGACCGACTTGGCGGTCGCCTCCCGCATGTCGTAGGGGCCGACCTCGGAGGAGTTCTCGTTCTCGAGCTTGGCCGGGTCGTCGGGGTCGTTCACCCACCGCTTGCCGTCGCAGGCCGAGACCGGGCTCGGGTACGGCATCCGGTACGGCGAGGAGTAGACCTTGTTCGCCGGCATGCCGTCCTCGAGGGCGGCGGCGGCCACGATCGGCTTGAACGTCGAACCGGGCTGGTAACCCATGCCGCCGCCCATGTCGCCGTCGACGGACAGGTTGAGGGTCGTCTCGCCCTTCTTGGTGTTCACGCCGTAGGGACGCGACTGGCCCATGGCGAGGATCTTGCCGGTACCGGGCTGGACGAGGGTGGCGGCGGTGGCCACGTCGTCGCTCTGGTAGACGTGATCCTTGATGGAGGCCTGCGCCGCCTTCTGGGCCTGCGGGTCCAAGGTCGTGCGGATGGTGAGACCGCCTTGGTTCCAGATCTTCGCGCGCTTCTCCTTGGTCTTGCCGAAGACCGGGTCGTTCAGGAAGACCTCGCGCACGTAGTCGCAGAAGAAGCCGGCGCCCTTGACGGCGGTGATGCAGCCGTTCTTGTGCTTGCTGACCTTCAGGCCGAGCGGTGCCTTCATCGCCTCGGCGGCCCGCGCCTTGGAGATGTCTCCGACGGCCGCCATGCGCTGCAGCACGGTGTTGCGGCGCTTGGTGGCCTCCGCCTCGTCGTTCACCGGGTCGTACCGGCTGGGCGACTGGACGATGCCGGCGAGCAGGGCCGACTGCTCCAGGCTGAGGTCCTTGGCGGACCTGGAGAAGTAGCGCTGGGCGGCGGCCTCGACACCGTAGGCCTGCTGGCCGAAGAACGTGATGTTCAGGTAGTTCTCGAGGATCTTCTTCTTGCCCAGCTCCTCCTCGACCTGGATCGCGTACTTGAGTTCGCGGATCTTGCGGCCGATCGTCTGCTGGGTGGCCTGTGCGACCTTGGTCGGGTCGTCGCCCGCCTCCTCGACGAAGACGTTCTTCACGTACTGCTGCGTCAGGGTGGAGGCGCCCTCGGAGACCTCGCCGGTCTGGGCGTTCTTGTTGAGGGCGCGCAGGACGCCCTTCAGGTCGACCGCGCCGTGCTGGTAGAAGCGCGAGTCCTCGATGGCGACGATCGCCTTCTGCATGTACGGCGAGATGTCCTTGAGGGGGACCACCGTGCGGTCGCGTGAGTAGACCGTGGCGATGGGGCCGCCGTCGGCGTCGAGGATGGTGGTGCGCTGACTCAGCGGCGGTGCCTTCATGGTGGCCGGGAGATCGTCGAAGCTTTCGACCGATCCCTTGGCCGCCAGTCCCAGCGCGCCCACCGCCGGGAGCGCGATGCCGGCCAGCACGGCCCCCGCGAGGACGCTGACACCGAGGAACTTGGCGGCCTGCTGCGTGGGAGACAGACCACCGCCCGAACGCTTTTTTGGCATGAGGGCAGCCTACGTTCTCATTCGCCGGACAGGCGTATAGGCCTTGGCCTAAGCTGCTCTCAACTGTCACAGCAGCGAGGTCACGTATCAATACGTCCGGCGACCCCGAATCGTTCCGGGTGTTCCCTAACTTTTTTGGTGGGGCCGTGTCCGAATCCGCCTCGTGTGTCATGCGGCGTCCGTTGTGACGCAACTGAACTGTCCCGGTTTGTCGGGAAGGTTGCATATGTCGCCAGCTCACTCCCCCGGGTGATCTGCCGCTTACCCATAGTCCGTTCGGGCCATTCAAGATTGGGCCCGAAGGGGGTGTTGCGCTGTGCCCACCTTCCGTAACGTCCTCAACTGGCGGCGGTGAATATGCCGCTGCCGCCGTGGGGGAGCCTCGATTCGGGAGAGGACGGCGCCGGTATGGGCTGGGTAACCGACTGGAGTGCGCAGGCGGCCTGCCGCACTACCGATCCGGATGAACTGTTCGTTCAAGGAGCAGCGCAGAACAGGGCCAAGGCGGTGTGCACCGGATGCCCGGTGCGCACGGAGTGCCTGGCCGACGCGCTCGACAACCGCGTCGAGTTCGGCGTGTGGGGAGGCATGACGGAACGGGAGCGCCGCGCACTGCTGCGCAGGCGTCCCACCGTGACCTCCTGGCGTCGGCTCCTGGAGACGGCGCGCACGGAGTACGAGCGGGGGTGCGGTGTCATGCCCCTCGACGACGACGAGATCTACGAGAACTTCGCGGCGGTGAGCTGAGGATTCCGACTCCCCTCCGCGACCAGATCCAGGCGGCGGTGAGCTCAGGACTTCCCGCAGGGAGGGACTCCCCTCCGGGAGCTCCTCAGGTCCAGGTCCGAGGGCCCGTTGCCGGGCCCTTCGCCATCGACTGTGAGCCTCGCCATTGCCTGTGAGTCTTGCCACCTACTGCGAGCCTTCAGTCGTCGCTCACGGGCCCTACGCCCTCGCCGGGTTGCCCTCAGGCGCTCGCCTCGGGCGGTTCGGGCCGGTCGGCGGGGTCGGGAAGCTCGCGCTCGTCGGCCGCGAGCCGGTGGCCGATGGCGCGCAGTCCCGCGAGGTCGTGCACGTCGCCGGGCAGCGCGGCCACTTCCGTCACGGCCACCTCGGGGTGGAGCGCGGTGAAGCGGTCACGCGTGCGCTGCTCACGGGAGAGCAGCTGCATGCGATCGGCGTGCAGCCTCAACAGGCCGGCCGTGAGCTGGTCGACGGACCGCTCGGGGTCCTCCGCGTGCTCGGTAGCTTCGGCGTCTTCGGTGGGGGAGCCACCCTCGGGAGCCGATGCCGGAGCCTGAGCTGGTGTTCCGGGCGTGGGAGAGTCTGAACTGTTGTGTGTGTCGGGGGAGTTACGAAGTACTGCTTTCCCGCCCTCCTGATCCACAATGCGGGGCTCTTCAAGATTTTCCGCGGCGGCGAGCGCCCGCTCGGCCGACAACCGGTCGGCGCCGCTGCCGTGCACCCGGTTGAGCACCAGACCGGCGAGCGGCATGTCCTCCGCGGCCAGCCGCTCCACGAAGTAGGCGGCCTCGCGCAGCGCGTCCCGCTCCGGGGCCGCGACCACGAGGAACGCCGTGCCGGGCGCCTGGAGCAGCTTGTACGTGGCGTCCGCGCGGGTGCGGAAGCCGCCGAAGGTCGTGTCCATCGCCGACACGAACGTCTGGACGTCCTTGAGGAGCTGACCGCCGAGCAGCTTGCCGAGGGTGCCGGTCATCATCGACATCCCGACGTTCAGGAACTTCATCCCGGCGCGACCGCCCAGCTTCGCCGGTGCCGTCAGCAGCCGGATCAACCGGCCGTCCAGGAACGACCCGAGCCGCTTGGGCGCGTCCAGGAAGTCCAGCGCCGAGCGGGACGGCGGGGTGTCGACGATGATCAGGTCCCACTCGTCCCGGGCGCGCAGCTGCCCGAGCTTCTCCATCGCCATGTACTCCTGCGTGCCCGCGAAGCCCGCGGAGAGCGACTGGTAGAAGGGGTTGCCCAGGATGGCGGCCGCCCGCTCACCGTCCGCGTGCGCCTCGACGATCTCGTCGAAGGTGCGCTTCATGTCGAGCATCATCGCGTGCAGCTCGCCGCCCGCGGAGTCGTCGATGCCCTTCACCCGGCGCGGGGTGTTGTCCAGCGAGTCGATGCCCATGGACTGGGCGAGCCGGCGGGCCGGATCGATGGTCAGGACGACCACCTTGCGGCCCCGCTCGGCCGCGCGCAAACCCAGCGCCGCCGCGGTGGTGGTCTTGCCGACCCCGCCCGAGCCGCAGCAGACCACGATCCGGGTGGTGGGGTCCTCCAGCAGCGGATCGATGTCGAGCAGGTGTGCGGGGGCGAGGTGCGGGCGGGCCGGGTCGTGGGTGTGCGCCGGGTCCGGACGGCTCATGACATCCCCTGCTTCCGACTCATGACGGGCCTTGACCGTCTGTCCTGGCTCATGACACGCCCTGCTCGCGCAGCTCGCGGGCCAGCTCGTACAGCCCCGCCAGATCCATGCCCTCGGCGAACAGCGGCAGTTCGTGCAGCGGCAGGTCCAGCTCGGTCAGGACCGCACGCTGTTCGTGCTCCAGCGTGTACCGCTCGGCGTACTCCGCGGCCTGCGCGAGCAGCGGGTCCACCAGCCGCTCGGCGTGCCCGCCGCGCCGCGCCCCGCCGAGCCCGGCGGCCGACAGGGACCGCGCGACAGTGGAACGCGGGACCGTGCGTACGAGTTCCAGGTCGGTCTCGTCCAACACCTCCGGGCGGACCATGTTCACGATGATCCGCCCCACCGGAAGCCGGGCCGAACGCAGCTCGGCGATGCCGTCCGCGGTCTCCTGGACGGGCATCTCCTCCAGCAGCGTCACCAGGTGCACGGCCGTCTCCGGCGACTTCAGCACCCGCATCACGGCCTGCGCCTGATTGTGTATCGGGCCGATCTTGGCGAGGCCCGCGACCTCGTCGTTCACGTTCAGGAAGCGGGTGATCCGCCCCGTCGGCGGGGCGTCCATGACGACGTAGTCGTACGCGAAGCGGCCGCTGCGCTCCTTGCGCCGCACCGCCTCGCAGGCCTTTCCGGTCAGGAGGACGTCCCTGAGGCCGGGCGCGATGGTGGTGGCGAAGTCGATCGCGCCGAGCTTCTTCAGGGCCCGTCCGGCGCTGCCCAGCTTGTAGAACATCTGGAGGTAGTCCAGAAGGGCCAGTTCGGGGTCGATGGCGAGTGCGTACACCTCCCCGCCCCCGGGTGCTACCGCGATTTTCCGTTCCTCATAAGGCAGCGCCTCCGTTTCGAAGAGCTGCGCGATGCCCTGACGGCCCTCGACCTCGACGAGAAGCGTCCGCTTCCCCTCCGTGGCCAGGGCCAACGCTAGGGCCGCGGCCACCGTGGTCTTGCCGGTACCGCCCTTGCCGCTGACGACCTGGAGCCTGCTCACGTATTCGAGCCTAACCAGTTCGCGCCCGGGCTACGCGGGAGGCTGTGGACAACCGCGGCCGGGGCCCGTGGACGACCGCGGCCGGGGCCTGTGGACAACCACCGCCGTGGCCTGTGGACGACCGGGGCCGTGGCCCGTGGCCGCCCACGGCCGTGGCCTGTGGACGACCGGGGCCGTGGGCGGCCGTGTGACCCCCTGCGGCAGCGGCTAGAGTCGGCCGCATGACCAAGTGGGAATACGCAACCGTGCCGCTGCTCGTCCACGCCACGAAGCAGATTCTGGACACCTGGGGCGAGGACGGCTGGGAGCTCGTCCAGGTCGTGCCCGGGCCGAACAACCCCGAGCAGCTCGTGGCCTACCTGAAGCGGGCGAAGCAGTAGTGGGCGCCGTCGAGGCGAAGCTGGCCGAGCTCGGTCTGAGCCTGCCCGACGTGGTCCCGCCGCTGGCCGCGTACCAGCCGGCCGTGCAGTCCGGCCCCTACGTCTACACCGCCGGGCAGCTGCCGATGGTGGACGGCAAGCTTCCGGTCACCGGCAAGGTCGGTGCGGAGGTCACCCCGGAGGAGGCCAAGGAGCTGGCACGCACGTGTGCGCTGAACGCACTGGCCGCCGTCAAGTCCGTCGCCGGTGACCTGGACCGCATCGCGCGCGTGGTGAAGGTCGTCGGTTTCGTGGCCTCGGCCTCGGACTTCACGGGCCAGCCCGCGGTGCTGAACGGCGCGAGCGAGCTGCTCGGCCAGGTGCTCGGCGACAAGGGTGTGCACGCGCGCAGCGCGGTGGGCGTGGCCGTGCTGCCGCTGGACGCGCCGGTCGAGGTCGAGATCCAGGTGGAGCTCGCGTAGCACCCGCCCGGCACTCTCTTCGACGGTCCGAGCTGCGGAATCCGTCCCCGGGACCACTCGAACATCCGCCCGTCACGGGATAGCCTCGCGCCCATGGCGAACGGTCAGTGGTACCCCCCGGAGTGGCCGGACCGCATCCGCGCACTCGCGGCCGGCACCCTCACCCCGGTGACGCCGAAGCGCGCGGCCACCGTCATGCTCCTGAAGGACACCGGCAGCGGCCCCGCCGTCCACATGCTGCGCAGACGCGCCTCCATGGCCTTCGCCGGAGGCGCGTACGCCTATCCGGGCGGCGGGGTCGATCCGCGCGACGACGACCATCACGTCCGCTGGGCGGGCCCCACGCGCGCGTGGTGGGCGGACCGGCTCGGCGTCGACGAGACGGCGGCCCAGGCGATCGTCTGCGCGGCCGTACGGGAGACGTACGAGGAGGCGGGTGTGCTGCTCGCCGGGCCGGCCCCCGACTCGGTCGTCGGTGACACCACGGGCGCCGACTGGGAGGCGGACCGTGCCGCCCTGGTCGCCCGGGACCTGTCCTTCGCGGAGTTCCTGGACCGCCGCGGGCTGGTCCTGCGTTCGGACCTGCTCGGCGCCTGGACCCGCTGGATCACCCCGGAGTTCGAGTCCCGCCGCTATGACACCTGGTTCTTCGTGGCCGCGCTCCCCGAGGGGCAGCGCACCCGCAACGCCTCGACGGAGGCCGACCGCACGGTGTGGATCGCCCCGCGCGAGGCGGCGGCCGGTTACGACAAGGGCGAGTTGCTGATGATGCCGCCCACCATCGCGACCCTGCGCCAGCTGACGGCGTACGAGACGGCCGCCCGGGCGCTCGACGCCGCCCCGGGCCGTGACCTCACGCCCGTCCTGGCCACCGCCCGCCTGGTGGACGGCGAGATCGTGCTGTCCTGGCCGGGCCACGACGAGTTCACCAAGCACATCCCGACCGGTGGAGCCACCGCATGACGGACGCAGCAGCCCTTCCAGGCCAGCCCCGCGGCGGGGTCCTCTCGGGGCCCGCCACCGCGCGGGCCGTGAACGTCCTGGCGCCCAACGCGTCGGCGATGACCCTGGACGGCACGAACACCTGGATCCTCGCCGAGCCCGACTCGGACCTCGCCGTCGTGGTCGACCCGGGCCCGCTGGACGACACGCACCTGCGCCGGGTCGTCGCCACGGCCGAACAGGCAGGCAAGCGCGTCGCCCTCACCCTGCTGACCCACGGCCATCCCGACCACGCCGAGGGCGCCGTCCGGTTCGCCGAACTGACCGGCACGCGCGTGCGTGCCCTCGACCCGGCACTGCGCCTGGGCGACGAGGGCCTGGCCGCCGGGGATGTGATCACCACCGGCGGGCTGGAACTGCGCGTCGTACCGACCCCCGGCCACACCGCCGACTCCCTCTGTTTCCACCTCCCGGCCGACCGGGCGGTTCTCACCGGCGACACGATCCTCGGTCGCGGCACGACGGTCGTGGCGCACCCGGACGGCCGCCTCGGCGACTACCTGGACTCCCTGCGGCGCCTGCGCTCCCTCGCGGTCGACGACGGCGTCCACACGGTCCTGCCCGGCCACGGCCCGGTCCTCGACGACGCCCAGGGCGTCGTCGAGTACTACCTCGCCCACCGCGCCAACCGCCTCGCCCAGGTCGAGACAGCCGTCGAGGACGGCTACCGCACCCCCACGGAAGTCGTCACCCACGTCTACGCCGACGTGGACCGCTCCCTGTGGCCGGCGGCGGAACTGTCGGTACGCGCCCAGATGGACTACCTCGAGGAGCACGGGCTCATCTGACCGCCCCCGGACACGACGTCGGGCCCCGTCTCGTGAGGAGAGGGGGCCCGATGACGTACGGCAGCGGTGCGCGCGTCAGCGCGAGCGCTTGGCGAGGCGTTCCACGTCCAGGAGGATCACCGCGCGGGCCTCCAGGCGCAGCCAGCCGCGCTGGGCGAAGTCCGCGAGGGCCTTGTTGACCGTCTCGCGGGACGCGCCGACCAACTGGGCCAGCTCCTCCTGCGTGAGGTCGTGGACGACGTGGATGCCCTCCTCGGACTGCACGCCGAACCGGCGGGACAGGTCGAGCAGGGCGCGGGCGACACGGCCCGGGACGTCCGAGAAGACGAGGTCGGACATCGCGTCGTTGGTCTTGCGCAGCCGGCGCGCGACGGCGCGCAGGAGCGCCGTGGCCACCTCGGGGCGGGCGTTCAGCCAGGGCTGGAGGTCGCCGTGGCCGAGGCCGAGGAGCTTGACCTCGGTCAGAGCCGTGGCGGTCGCGGTGCGCGGGCCCGGGTCGAACAGCGAGAGCTCACCGATGAGCTCGCTGGGGCCGACGACGGCGAGCATGTTCTCGCGGCCGTCGGGGGAGGTGCGGTGGAGCTTCACCTTCCCCTCGGTGACCACGTACAGGCGGTCACCGGGGTCACCCTCGTGGAACAGCGAGTCACCGCGGGCGAGGGTCACCTCACTCATGGAGGCGCGGAGCTCCGCGGACTGCTCGTCATCGAGCGCCGCGAAGAGCGGATTGCGCCGCAGAACGTCGTCCACGAGTTCTCTCCTATTCGACCTGCTCAGGGGATCTTGCTCCCCCGTGTACCGAGGGACCGTAGTGCCCATTTTGTCGGGCGGTCCAAACAGTGTGATCTGTCACAAGGATGCCGCACACGTGTCCCGGGGTACGCGGCAGGGGTCCAATTGGGCGCCGATCTTCAGGGGCCGGGGCGGATGCCGGTGCCGGGCCTTAGGCTGGCCGGGTGTCCAAATCGCCGGTGAGAGCACAGGCCGAGGGGGCTGCGCGGGTGGTTGTACGTCGCGATTCCGCTGTGGGCGAACAGAGCCCCGATGGCGGTAGAAAAACGGCGAAAGAGAACAAGACGGAACCGGTGAAGAAGACGGCTTCCTCGAAGAAGGCCGCGTCTGCGAAGAGGGCGGCGTCCACTAAGAAGGCCGCGTCTGCGGAGAAGACGGCTTCCGTGAAGAAGACGGCGTCTGTGGAGAAGGCCCCGTCTGCGGAGAAGACGGCGACCGTGAAGAAGACGGCGGCGACGAAGAAGACCGCGTCCAAGGCCTCCGCCGCGAAGAAGGCCTCGAAGGAGGCCGCCGTGAGGAAGGCGCCCGCCGCCAAGAAGGTCGTGGTCGCGCCGAAGAAGGCCACCGCCCGTATCAAGGGCGCCGCGCCCGCCAAGGCCGTCGTCCACCCGCCGAGCGACGAGTCGCCCACCGCTCTGGTCCGCCGGGCCCGCCGCATCAACCGCGAGCTCGCCGAGGTCTATCCGTACGCGCACCCCGAGCTGGACTTCGAGAACCCCTTCCAACTGGTCGTCGCCACCGTCCTGTCCGCCCAGACGACCGACCTGCGCGTCAACCAGACGACACCCTCCCTCTTCGCCGCGTACCCGACCCCGGAGGACCTGGCCGCCGCCAACCCCGAGGAGGTGGAGGAGATCCTCCGCCCGTGCGGCTTCTTCCGGGCCAAGACGAAGTCGGTCATAGGCCTTTCGAAGGCTCTGGTGGAGGACTTCGGCGGTGAGGTGCCCGGTCGGCTGGAGGACCTGGTCGAGCTGCCCGGCGTCGGCCGCAAGACCGCGTTCGTCGTGCTGGGTAACGCCTTCGGGCGCCCCGGTATCACCGTCGACACGCACTTCCAGCGACTGGTGCGCCGCTGGCGGTGGACCGCCGAGACCGACCCGGACAAGATCGAGGCCGCCGTCGGCGCGCTCTTCCCGAAGAGCGACTGGACGGATCTCTCGCATCACGTGATCTGGCACGGCCGCCGTATCTGCCACGCCCGCAAGCCCGCGTGCGGCGCCTGCCCGATCGCCCCGCTCTGCCCGGCGTACGGCGAGGGCGAGACGGACCCGGAGAAGGCGAAGAAGCTCCTCAAGTACGAGAAGGGCGGCTTCCCCGGCCAGCGTCTGAAGCCTCCGCAGGCCTATCTGGACGCGGGCGGCACACCGGCGCCGCCGCTGGGGGCCGGATGAGCTGCCCGAGCCCCCCGGTGCGCCGTCCGAGCCCTCCGGCAGGCCCCCCGGCGAGCCCGACGCGCCGCCCTTTCAGGGGATCGAGGGCGCTCGTGGAACGATCTCGGGCCCGCCGCGCGTTGGATGCGGCAGGACGACGGGGGTGGCGATGACGCGGGCGAGCGACACACAGGGCGGCCCGGTGGCACTGAGCAAGGACGGGCTGCCCGGCTGGCTGCACCCGGTGGCGCACGCCGTGGAGACGGTCCGGCCCGGGCAGCTGAGCCGGTTCCTGCCGCCGGCGGACGGGGCCGGGCGCCAGTCCGCGGTGCTGGTCCTGTTCGGTGAGGGCGCGCGCGGACCGGAGCTGCTGCTGATGGAGCGTGCGAGCTCCCTGCGCTCGCACGCCGGCCAGCCCTCCTTCCCGGGCGGTGCCCTCGACCCGGAGGACGGTGACCCGTCCGGCGACGGCCCGCTGCGGGCCGCCCTGCGCGAGGCGGAGGAGGAGACCGGCCTGGACCCCTCGGGAGTCCAGCTGTTCGGCGTCCTGCCCCGGCTGTACATCCCGGTCAGCGGCTTCGTCGTCACACCGGTGCTGGGCTGGTGGCGTGAACCGACCCCGGTCGGAGTCGTCGATCCGAACGAGACCGCCCGCGTCTTCACCGTCCCCGTGGCGGATCTCACGGATCCCGCCAACCGCGCGACGGCCGTTCACCCCAGCGGTCACCGAGGCCCGGCATTTCTGGTCGAATCGGCCCTTGTCTGGGGTTTCACGGCCGGAATCATCGACCGGCTGCTGCACTTCGCGGGCTGGGAGCGGCCCTGGGACCGGGAGAAGCAGGTCCCGCTCGACTGGCGCGCATGACAGGGTGGCCTCCGTGAACGTGCTGGACATCTTGTTGCTGGTCGCCGCCGTGTGGTTCGCGGTCGTGGGATACCGCCAGGGGTTCGTCGTCGGCATCCTGTCGGTGATCGGCTTCCTGGGCGGCGGTCTCGTCGCGGTCTACCTGCTGCCCGTCATCTGGGACGCGCTGACGGACAACGCGGAGGTGAGCACGACCGCCGCTGTCGTCGCGGTCGTCGTCGTCATCGTCTGCGCATCCGTCGGCCAGGCCCTCACCACCCACCTCGGCAACAAGCTGCGCCGGCACATCACCTGGTCCCCGGTCCGGGCCCTGGACGCCACCGGCGGCGCGCTGGTCAACGTCGTGGCGATGCTCCTGGTCGCCTGGCTGATCGGCTCCGCGCTGGCGGGCACGACGCTGCCGACCCTCGGCAAGGAGGTCCGCAGCTCCAAGGTGCTCCTGGGCGTCTCCCAGGCGCTGCCGGACCAGGCGGCCACCTGGTTCGCGGACTTCTCCTCCGTCCTCGCGCAGAACGGCTTCCCGCAGGTCTTCAGCCCGTTCTCGAACGAGCCGATCACCGACGTCCAGCCGCCCGACCCGGCGCTGGCGAACAGCTCCGTGGCGAACCGTGCCCAGCGTTCCATCGTCAAGGTCGTGGGCACGGCCCCGAGCTGCGGCAAGGTCCTGGAGGGCACCGGCTTCGTCTTCTCCGGCCGCCGCGTGATGACCAACGCACACGTGGTGGGCGGGGTCGACGAGCCGACCGTGCAGATAGGCGGCGAGGGCAGGAAGTACGACGCCACGGTCGTGCTCTACGACTGGCGGCGCGACATCGCCGTCCTCGACGTGCCGGATCTCAAGGCGCCCGCGCTGCGGTTCACCGACAAGGACGCGAGCAGCGGTGACAGCGCGATCGTCGCCGGCTTCCCGGAGAACGGGGCGTACGACGTGCGGGCCGCGCGTGTGCGGGGCCGCATCACGGCCAACGGCCCGGACATCTACCACCGCGGCACGGTCCGCCGCGACGTCTACTCCCTCTTCGCGACCGTCCGCCAGGGCAACTCCGGTGGTCCGCTGCTCACGCCCGACGGCAAGGTCTACGGCGTCGTCTTCGCCAAGTCGCTCGACGACGCCCAGACGGGATACGCGCTGACCGTGGACGAGATCCAGGAGGACATCGCCAAGGGGCGCACCGCCGACCAGCAGGTGGGCAGCGACAGCTGCGCCCTCTAGGCCCGTTGCGAGAGCGGCGTCTGCCGCGCGACGCCCGGCATGCTCCCCAAGCTCTGCGAGCGGGGGGTGCCCCCACGCGCCGCACCGCCCGACAGCCCGAGTACGGCCAGTACAAGGAATGCCCAGTACAAGGAATTCCGAGTACAAGGGATTCCGGGCGGCACGCCGAGAGCACCCACCGGACGCCGCGCGGCCGCCCGTCGGGCGGCGACGCCACTCCCGTGACAGGCCCTACGAGCGGTCTGGAAGCGGGAGGTGTCGGGGCGTCACTCGCGTGAGTGACGCCTCAGTCGCGCGTGGGACGCAGTCGTACGGAGACCCAGCGGGCCCGGCGGCGGAGGATACGCGGAATCCCGACCCGGGGGTCCGCGGTCGCCATCTGCGGTGCGCCGCTTCGCCGGTGGGGGTTCGCACCGCCCGCCGAGCGGCGATTGCGGGTTGCGTCACTGTAGTCGTGCGTCCAGCCCATACCCCGACGTGTGCCCCCGCCCCATGGTCGATAATCGCTCCAGGGGCGTCCAATTGGCTTATGCGCCGGGCAATTGGCCGTTCGTAGGACAAGCGTTCAGGTGCCGGTGGGGCGGGTGGGGCCGGCCGGTCACCGGTCGGGTTCGGGATCCCGCAGCCAGTTGATGAGTTCCGAGGAGAAAGCGGCCGGGTCCTCCTCGTGCGGGAAGTGTCCGAGGCCGTCGAACAGCCGCCAGCGGTAGGGGGCTTCGACGTACTCGCCGGACCCGGCCGCGCTGCGCGTGCGCATCACGGGGTCGAGCGAGCCGTGCAGATGGAGCGTCGGCACCCGCACGGGCCGCTTCATCCGCCGGTTGAACTGGATGCCGTCCGGGCGGGCCAGGGAGCGCACCATCCAGCGGTACGGTTCGACCGCGCAGTGTGCGGCGGAGGGGATGCACATGGCGCGGCGGTACGTCTGCAGCGCCTCCTCCTCGAGCGGGCGCGGCCCGGACCACTCCTGGATCAGCTCCGCGACGAGCGCCCCGTCGTCGGCGGTGAGCTGCCGCTCCGGGATCCAGGGCCGCTGGAACCCCCAGATGTGTGAACCGGCGCGGGTCTGCTTGACGTCCCTCAGCATGGCCGAGCGCCAGCGCCGCGGGTGCGGCATGGACGCGACCGCGAGCCGCCGCACCAGCTTGGGGCGCATCGCGGCCGCCGTCCACGCGAGGTATCCGCCCAGATCGTGGCCGACCAGCGCGGCGTCCGGCTCGCCGAGGGAGCGGATGACGCCGGTGACGTCGAGCGCGAGATTGGCGGGGTCGTAGCCGCGCGGTGTGCGGTCGCTGCCGCCGACGCCCCGCAGGTCCATGGCGACGGCCCGGAAGCCCGCGTCGGCGAGCGCCACCAGCTGGTGCCGCCAGGTCCACCAGAACTGCGGGAAGCCGTGCAGCAGCAGCACCAGCGGCCCGTCACCCAGCTCGGCGATGTGGAAGCGGGCGCCGTTGGCGGCGACATCGCGGTGACTCCAGGGGCCGTCCAGCAGGACGGCCGGAGCCGGGGGTTCCGAAGGTGTGGCGGGGTCCGTCATGAGGACGAGCGTGCCACAGCCTCGATGGCCTCGGGGACCCGGTCCTTCGGGAGCTCGGGCCGCGGGTGCGGCTTGGCCTTCTGCAGCACGACCGCACTCTCCTTCATCGACGCGGCGACCTTCTGCGGGCCCTTGCTCTTCTTGGCCTTCTTCGCGAAGGCCACGCCGATCAGCGCGAGGACGAGCGCGACCAGCACGTTGGCCGCGAACGACAGCAGGAAGCAGACCGCGAGGTTCCAGTCGCTCCAGGTGCGGATGCCGTATGCCAGCGCGAAGTTCAGCATCGGCAGGGAGAAGATCAGCACCGCACCGGCCGCCGAGAAGGCCCCGCCGCTGGTCGCGCCGCGCTTCACGTCCTGTCTGAGCTGCGCCTTCGCCAGTGCGATCTCGTCGTGCACCAGCGCCGACAATTCCGCCGTCGCCGAGGCGAACAGCTGGCCGATGCTGCGTTCGGCGCCGACCGGGCTGCCGTCGGGTGCGCTCATCGCGGTCTCCCTCTTCTGCGTACGGTCCGATGTCCGCGTCTTCTGTCCGACTCGTGCGCGGTCGTCCGACTGCGCACGGCATGACTGCGTACGGTCCCGTCTCTTGTACCGTCTCGTCAGATCATGCCGGACGGTCGTGGTCCTCGCCTGCCCCGCCCGGCACTTCGGCAAGCCCGTGGCGCGCGGCTGCCTTCTCCTGGGCGATCCTGCGGTGTTCGGCGGCCTTGCGGTCGTACAGCGCGGCGAGCCGCAGGTGGTACGCCGGGTCGTCCTCCTCGTAGACGTCCGGGATGCCGTCGGCGTCCTCGTCGCGCTCCTCGTCCGCCCACAACCTGCGGTACTTGGCGTTCCGCAATTTCAGCAGGACGGTCGCGAGTGTCGCGGCGATCAGCGACCCCAGCAGGACGGCGGCCTTGACCTCGTTCGTCATCGCCTGGTCGCCCTCGAAGGCGAGTTCGCCGATGAGCAGCGAGACGGTGAAGCCGATGCCGGCCAGGGCCGACACGGCGAACACGTCCGCCCAGGCGAGGTCGTCGCTGAGCGACGCCCGGGTGAAACGGGCCGCCAGCCACGTCCCGCCGAAGATGCCGAATGCCTTGCCGAGGACGAGCCCGAGGACGACACCGAGGGTCTCGGGCCGGGTGAACACATCGGCGAGCGCCCCGCCGGACACTGAGACCCCCGCGCTGAACAGGGCGAACAGGGGGACGGCGAGCCCCGCGGACAGCGGCCGTACGAGATGCTCGACGCGCTCGCCGGTGGAGTGGTCCTCGCCCTCGTGGCGGTGGCAGCGCAGCATCAGGCCCATGGCGACACCGGCGATGGTGGCGTGGATGCCGCTGTTGTACATCAGCGCCCAGATGACGAGGGCGAGCGGCACGTACACGTACCAGCCGCGGACGCTCTTGCGCAGCAGCAGCCAGAAGAGCAGCAGACCGGCGGCGGCACCGCCGAGGGCGGCGAAGTTCAGGTCGGCGGTGAAGAACACCGCGATGATCAGGATCGCGAAGAGGTCGTCGACGACGGCGAGGGTGAGCAGGAAGGCCCGCAGCGCACTCGGCAGGGACGTGCCGATGACGGCGAGCACGGCGAGCGCGAACGCGATGTCGGTGGCGGTCGGCACGGCCCAGCCGGCCAGGGAGCCACCGCCGGCGACGGCGGTGACGGTGTAGACGAGCGCCGGTACGGCCATGCCGCACAGCGCGGCGACGACCGGGAGCGCGGCGGCCTTCGGGTCGCGCAGGTCACCCGCCACGAGTTCCCGCTTGAGCTCGATCCCCGCGACGAAGAAGAAGACCGCCAGCAGCCCGTCGGCGGCCCAGTGCGCGATCGACAGGTCGAGGCCGAGGGCGGCGGGGCCCAGATGGAAGTCGGAGACGCTCTGGTAGCTGTCACGCAGGGCGGGGATGTTCGCCCAGAGCAGCGCCGCGACCGCGGCGGCGAGCAGCAGCACCCCGCCGACGGTCTCGGTGCGCAGCGCGTCCGTCACGTAGGTCCGCTCGGGCAGTGACAGCCGGCCGAGGACCTTGCGGGTGGTGGTGGAGCGGGGCGCGGTCACAGAGAACCTCCGGTCGGGTGGGCAGGACGGAGCACATGCCGACCAGACTTCCCGGCGCACCATGGAGCACTTGTTCTGCTCAGTTTAGTAAACGCACGGCTGTGCGCATCCGGCGGTCCTCGGCGCCGGGATGCCCCGGCGGAGGGCACCCCATGATCGGATGCCCTCCGCCGGTCCCGTCATTCCGATGCCGCGATCAGTCCTCGCTGGGGGCGGCGGGCAGCTTGGCCTGGATGAGGTCCATGACCGTGGAGTCGGTCAGGGTGGTGACGTCACCCAGCTGACGGTTCTCGGCGACGTCCCGCAGCAGCCGGCGCATGATCTTGCCGGAGCGGGTCTTGGGCAGCTCGGCGACCGGCAGAATCCGCTTGGGCTTGGCGATCGGGCCGAGGGTGTTGCCGACGTGGGCGCGCAGCTCACCGACCAGGGTCTCGGTCTCCGTGGCCGTACCGCGAAGGATCACGAAGGCGACGATCGCCTGTCCGGTCGTCTCGTCCGCCGCGCCGACCACGGCCGCCTCGGCGACGGAGGGATGGGAGACCAGCGCGGACTCGACCTCGGTGGTGGAGATGTTGTGCCCGGACACGAGCATGACGTCGTCGACCCGGCCGAGCAGCCAGATGTCGCCGTCGTCGTCCTTCTTTGCGCCGTCACCGGCGAAGTACTTGCCCTCGAAGCGCGACCAGTAGGTGTCGAGGAAGCGCTGGTCGTCGCCCCAGATGGTGCGCAGCATCGACGGCCACGGCTCGGTCAGCACCAGGTAGCCGCCACCGCCGTTGGGAACCTCGTTGGCCTCGTCGTCGACGACCGTCGCGGCGATGCCGGGCAGCGGTGTCTGCGCCGAACCGGGCTTGGTGGCGGTCACGCCCGGCAGCGGGGTGATCATCATGGAGCCGGTCTCGGTCTGCCACCAGGTGTCGACGACCGGGGTGCGGTCGCCGCCGATGTTCTTGCGGTACCAGATCCACGCCTCGGGGTTGATCGGCTCGCCCACCGAGCCCAGCACACGCAGGCTGGACAGGTCGAACTTGGCGGGGATGTCGTCGCCCCACTTCATGAACGTACGGATCGCGGTCGGCGCGGTGTACAGGATCGTGACCCCGTACTTCTGCACGATCTCCCAGAAACGGCCCTGGTGCGGGGTGTCCGGCGTGCCCTCGTACATGACCTGCGTCGCGCCGTTGGCCAGGGGGCCGTAGACGATGTACGAGTGGCCGGTGACCCAGCCGACGTCGGCCGTGCACCAGTAGACGTCCGTCTCCGGCTTGAGGTCGAAGACGGCGTGGTGGGTGTAGGCGGTCTGGGTGAGGTAGCCGCCGGAGGTGTGCAGGATGCCCTTCGGCTTACCCGTGGTGCCCGAGGTGTAGAGGATGAACAGCGGGTGCTCGGCGTGGAACGGCTGCGGGGTGTGCTCGGCGCTCTGCCGCCCCACCAGGTCGTGCCACCACACGTCGCGGCCCTCGGTGAAGGCGACCTCCTGGCCCGTGCGCCGCACGACCAGGACGTGCTCGACGGTGCCCGCCTTCTCGACGGCCTCGTCCACGGCCGGCTTCAGCGCGGAGGGCTTGCCGCGGCGGTAGCCGCCGTCGGAGGTGATGATCACGCGTGCGTCGGCGTCCTGGATGCGGGTGGCGAGCGCGTCCGAGGAGAAACCGCCGAAGACGACCGAGTGCGCGGCGCCGATCCGGGCGCAGGCCAGCATCGCGATCGCCGTCTCGGGGATCATCGGCATGTAGACGGCGACCCGGTCGCCCGCCTGGACTCCCAGCTCCAGCAGGGCGTTGGCCGCCTTGGAGACCTCGTCCTTGAGTTCGGCGTAGGTGATGGCGCGGCTGTCGCCGGGCTCGCCCTCGAAGTGGATGGCGACCCGGTCGCCGTGCCCGGCTTCCACGTGCCGGTCGACGCAGTTGTAGGCGACGTTGAGCTCGCCGTCCTGGAACCACTTGGCGAACGGCGGGTTCGACCAGTCGAGCGTCTCGGTGGGCTCCTTGGCCCAGGTCAGCCGGCGGGCCTGCTCGGCCCAGAAGCCGAGCCTGTCAGCCTTGGCCTGCTCATACGCCTCCGCGGTGACGTTGGCGTTCGCGGCCAGGTCGGCGGGGGGTGCGAACCTGCGCTCTTCCTTGAGCAGGTTGGCCAGGCTCTCGTTGCTCACGGCATCTGCCTTTCCCAGGGTGTCCGTTGTGTCCCAGGCCACAGCTCATCAGACCCGGGGGTGCGATGACAAGGGCCGACCGCCGATTGGTTTAGACCTGTGGGACGGTGTTGTCGGCGGCGGGGGTCATCCGTAGGCACGGACGCCGACCAGGGAAAGTTCACCGCGTGTGCTGCCCGTCATCGGAGCGCGGCAGAGGAGGAGCCGCGGCGGAACGGTAGGAGTCGCGGCGGGGCGGGAGAGCCGCGGCGGTAGTCCTGCGAGGTTCGGCGGAAATCCCCGCGGGGCTCGGCGGCCCGGACGTTCCGGCCGTCCGGTCCGGCCGGGCCGGAGGTGGGGGCGACCGTCCGGAGCGCCGATGGGTGCGGTCGGGCCAGGGTGGACCCACGGGTGTGCCCGCTGCCGGTCGGGTGTGCCCCACTGCCGACCGGAGGGCGCGCCCTCAGCCGGTGCCGGTTGGGGACATGCCCTCAGCCGGTGCCGGTGGGGGCACGCCCTCAGCCGGTGCCGGTGGGGGCGCGCCCTCAGCCGGTGCCGGGCGGGGACAGAGCCCCACCCGGCGTTGGGCTCACGCCGTCAGGTCCGGCTCCCGTACCCGGTCGAAGACGCCGCCGGCGTCCGTCTCGGTCAGCAGATACGCCTCGGCCTCGCCCACGTGGAAGTACATCCCGTGCAGCTCCAGGGTGCCCTCGCCGAGGGCCCGGGCCACCGAGTCGTGGGCACGCAGGTGCTCCAACTGCTGTACCACGTTCGTGAGGCAGAGCTGCTCGACCGCGTCCTCGGGGAAGCGCCCGGCGAGCCTGGTCCAGGACGCGGTGTCGGCGGCCATGCGCTCCAGGCTCGGCAGCCCGTGCCGCAGCCATCGCTTCAGCGGGGTCCGGGCGCCTCCGGGCTCGGAGTTGAGCAGGGCTTGCATGGCGCCGCATCCCGAGTGCCCGCACACCGTGATGGACCGCACCCGCAGGACGTCCACGGCGTACTCGATCGCGGCCGACACCGAGTCGTCGCCGCTCTCCGCGCCGGGTCGCGGGACGAGGTTGCCCACGTTGCGCACGACGAAGAGGTCGCCCGGACCACTGGAGGTGATCATCGATGTGACCAGTCGGGAGTCGGCGCAGGTCAGGAAGAGCTGCGAGGGCCGCTGCCCCTCACGCGCCAGCCGGGCCAGCTCGTTGCGCACCAGGGGGGCGGTGTTGCGCTGGAACGCGCTGATGCCACGCGCCAGTTCATGCCCGCTGGCTCTGCCGGTGCCCGTCGGGTCCGGCTCGGAGCGGTCCGACCCGTCCGGGGTCTTCTCGGCGGGGGGTGCGGACTGCGGTCCGTCGCACTGGTGGTTGCGCCAGGGTGTCCAGGGCCGGCAACGGCAGTCGGTGAGGGATCGGGGATCGGAGATGCGGGTGCCGGTGTGCCGGCCGGTGATCTCCACGGTGCCGCCCTGCGCGGTGTGCGTCTTCTGCCAGTCCTGCAAGGTCTCGTACGCCGCGTGGTCCATGAACGACCCGTCCAGTTCCACGATGGTGTCGGCACCGTGGGGCACGAGATGCAGGGCCCGGCTGAGCCGTGGCACCGCGAGGAACGTCAACTGTCCTCTGACGTGGACGTGATGGACTCCTTCCCTTTCGTCGTGCGTGATGCGGGTGCGGGTGAGGCGGTGCAGGGCGACGCCGACGGCCATGGCGATGCCGAGCGCCACGCCCTCCAGGACGCCGAAGGAGACCACGCCGAGGGTGGTGACGGCGTAGACCCACACTTCCCGGTGGCGCGTCACCGTGCGGATGTGGTTCAGGGACACCATCTGGATGCCGATGGCCATCACCAGGGCGGCGAGCGAGGCGAGCGGGATGAGCTCCAGCATGGGGACCATCAGCAGCGTGGCGATCACTACGAGAACGCCGTGCAGCATCGTGGAGTTCCGGCTGACCGCTCCCGCGTGCACATTCGCCGAGCTCCGCACGGCCACACCGGCGATGGGCAGTCCACCGAGCGAGCCGGAGACGATATTGGCCGTGCCCTGCCCGAGCAGTTCGCGGTCGAGGTTGGAGCGCCCGACGCGGGCGGACAGGCCCGGGCGGCCGGCCACCAGCTTGTCCACGGCGACCGCGCCGAGCAGCGACTGCACGCTGCACACCAGCGTGGTCGTGAGCACGGCGGCGACCAGGCCGAGCACGGGGCCCTCGGGCAGCCCGGCCAAGGCGTGGTTGCTCCAGGACGGCAGGTCGACCTTGGGCAGCCGGAGACCGGCGAGGGCGGCGACCGCGGTGGCCCCGGCGACGGCGATGAGCGCGGCCGGGATCTTGCGCAGCAGGTGTCCGGCCCGGCCGGGCAGTCTCGGCCAGAGCAGGAGCAGCGCCAGGGTCAGCACGCTGACCGACACGGCCGCGGGGCGCATGTCCGCCAACTGGGCGGGCAGCGCGCGGAGGTTGTCCGGGACGGAGCTCTGCGGTGTGCCGCCGAGCACGATGTGCAGCTGGGCGACGGCGATGGTGACACCGATCCCGGCGAGCATGCCGTGCACGATGGCGGGACTGACGGCGAGAGCGCCACGGGCCACCCGCAGGCAGCCCAGGCCGAGTTGCGCGAGGCCGGCCAGGATGGTGATGGCGCAGGTCGTCCGCCAGCCGTAGCGCTGGATGAGGTCGGCGGTCACCACGGTGAGTCCGGCGGCGGGTCCGCTCACTTGGAGCGGGGAGCCGCCGAGCCGCCCGGCGACCAGTCCGCCGACGGCGGCGGCGACGAGGCCGGCTTGCAGAGGGGCGCCGGTCGCGAGGGCGATACCCAGGGACAGCGGCAGGGCGATCAGGAAGACCGCGATCGAGGCCGACACATCGGCACCCGCGATGCGGAATCGGCGGGGCCCGGCCGGCGGCGGACTGTGGGGCGGATGCGTGCGCTCGGTTCGGTTCGGGTCGGCGGCGCGTGTGGGGACGCATGCTGACATGGTTTCCCGTCTCCTCCGGGGCTGCGGCGGTCGCGTCATTGGGGGGTCCCGCTCAGGGCGGGGTTCGGTCGCGGCGGTCACGGCGTGAATCGGCGGGATGAATCAACGCTCGGTAAACGGATCGTAATGCAGAGTAAAGGGCGAGCATAGATTTTACGGGCAAATGGGTGAATAGATCACTCTGAAGAGTGAAGTGCCTATTTGATCGGCTTGTCGGACTAATTCCTTCTCGGTCCCGTGTGAATGTGGCGGCGCTGTCCGCACCCGAGAGAAGGAAGAAGGTGGGCGGAACATGGCCGCCACCCCCAGGATCGCCGCGGGCTCCGTGATCGCCGCGGTCTGCGCCGCATCGCTCGCCGGTTGCGCGACCGGCACCCCCCGGCAGGACGACCCCGACCCGCAGAAGCCGACGCCGGCCCAGGCGCCGAAGAGCGCGGTCCGGCTGATCGGAGACGGCTCCACCGCCTACACCGGCGCCCAGCCCCACCTGCCCAGGCCCGAACGGCTGCGGCCCGGCCAGAAGCCCCCGCAGTTCGTCGTCTTCTCCTGGGACGGCGCGGGCGAGGACGGCCAGAAGCTGTTCTCCCACTTCCGCCAGGTCGCCAAGAAGAACAACGCGACCATGACGTACTTCCTGAGCGGCGTGTACATGCTGCCGAACGACGAGCGTGACCAGTACCGCCCGCCCCAGCACTCCCCGGGCCGCTCCGACATCGGCTTCAACGACCGTCGGGGCATCGCCGCCACGGTGAAGCAGCTGCGCCTGGCGTGGCTGGAGGGCAACGAGATCGGCACCCACTTCAACGGCCACTTCTGCGGCAGCGGCGGCGGTGTCGGCGAGTGGTCCGTGCAGGACTGGAAGGACGAGATCTCCCAGGCCAAGCGGTTCGTGAAGACCTGGAAGACCAACACCGGCCTGAAGGACGCCTCCCCGCTGCCCTTCGACTACGACAAGGAGCTCATCGGCGCCCGCACCCCCTGCCTCGAAGGCCAGCGCAACTTCATGAGGGCCGCCCGTGACCTGGGCTTCCGATATGACACCAGCGGTGTCAACGACCAGGTCTGGCCGAAGAAGAAGCAGGGCCTGTGGGACGTGTCCATGCAGCTCGTGCCGTTCCCCGGCCACTCCTTCGAGCAGCTCGCCATGGACTACAACTTCATGGTCAACCAATCGGGCACCACCACCCAGGGCAACCCCGCCAAGTTCGACTACTGGGGCGACCAGATGCGCGACGGCCTGCTCAAGGGCTTCGCGCGGGCCTACGACGGCAACCGCGCCCCCCTGATCATCGGCAACCACTTCGAGTCCTGGAACGGCGGCACCTACATGCGGGCCGTCGAGGAGGTCATCGAGACCGTGTGCACCAAGAAGGAGGTGCGCTGCGTGTCGTTCCGGCAGCTCGTGGACTGGCTGGACGCGCAGGACCCGAAGACGCTGGAGAAGCTGCGTGGCCTGCCGGTCGGCCAGGCGCCCAAGGAGGGCTGGGCGGCCTTCCTGTCGGACCGTCCCGCCCCGGCGCCCAAGGGCGTGCCCGGCGCTCCGGCGGCCAAGGGGTAGTCCTCGGGCGGACGTGGCCGGGCGCACGCGCGCGTGAAGAAGGCCACTCCGCGGCGGGACGGGGCCCCGGGGTGCGTAGGGTCGTACTCATGAGTACAGCAGGCGCGACCGCCGATCCCCTCGCGGCTCTGGGGGCGCTGCCCGGAGTGGCCGATTCCGTGGAGTCCGTACGCAAGGCCGTCGACCGGGTCTACGGGCACCGGGTCATGCGGCGGCGCAGCAACGCGATCACCTCCGAGGCCGCCCTACGAGGCGCCCGGGGCTCGGCCGCGCTGTCCGGCGCGGACTGGGCCCTGGAGGAGGTGCGCCGGCGTACGGACTTCAGTGGCGACGACGAGGCCCGCACCGTGGGTGCCGCCCTACGGCTCACCGCCGAGGCGGGCCAGCTGCTGTCGATCTGGCGGCAGTCGCCCCTGCGCGTGCTGGCCCGGCTGCACCTGGTGGCGGCCGCCGGCAAGGGCGACGAGGTGGGGCGGCCCCGCAAGGAGGGCGAGCCGGTCGACGAACCGGTCGTCGGGCTGCCGCTGCCGGGCGCCGCGGAGGCGCACGGCCGGCTGGACGGGCTGGCCGGACTGATCATCGCCGGCGGCTCCGCACCGGCGCTGGTGACGGCCGCCGTCGTGCACGGCGAACTCCTCGCGCTGCGCCCCTTCACGTCCCACAACGGCCTGGTCGCGCGCACGGCCGAACGCATCGTCCTGGTGGGCAGCGGGTTGGACCCGAAGTCGGTCTGCGCGGCCGAGGTCGGCCACGCCGAGCTGGGACGCGACGCCTACCTGAAGGCCCTGGGCGGGTACGTCTCCGGTACCCCCGAGGGCGTGGCCGCCTGGATCGCCCACTGCGGCAGGGCCGTCGAACTGGGGGCCCGTGAGTCCATGGCGGTGTGCGAGGCGCTGCAACGCGGAGCGGCCTGACATCGCCCGGTGGGAAAAATGATGCGGCGGTACGAGTTCTCGTACCGCCGCTGGCATGAGCACCGGGTTACCAAGCGTCCTCGATATATGCCCATCAGGTCGGGAGCTTTGCCCGTCCCTGGTGCGGCTGGCCCGTATTCGACGGGTCGACGTCGCGTGGGTGCCCGGTGTTCATGCTCGGTCCGTGGGGCCAAATGCGTTAAAAAGGTGATCCTCTCGGATGTCCTTGGTCTCGCGGGCCGTTGAGTCCTTTGTACTCCTGCCCCGCAGTGAGCGGAAGTCCAGACTGCACTTCTTTACTTTTGGGTTCACATAGGACCGTGCGTCGTACCAGGTCAAGCGACCGTCGCCCGGCGCCTGTTCGCGTACCAGACGAGTCCCGCGGTGGCTGCGGCGGCTCCTATGGCGGCGACCGCGACGAGCGCCGGACGCGGCGGTACGGAGAACGCCGGAATGCGCTGCTTGAGCCGGACGGGGCGGTGGAAGTCCAGGATCGGCCACCCGCGTGCGAGGGCCTCGCGGCGCAGCGCCCGGTCCGGGTTCACGGCGTGCGGATGGCCGACGGACTCCAGCATCGGCACATCGGTCGCCGAGTCGCTGTAGGCGTAGCAGCGGCTGAGGTCGTACCCCTCCGACGCGGCCAGTTCCCTGACGGCCTCGGCCTTGGTGGGGCCGTACGCGTAGTACTCCACCTCGCCGGTGAAGCAGCCGTCCTCGCCCACGACCATGCGGGTGGCGACGACGCGGTCCGCGCCGAGCAGCTCGCCGATCGGCTCGACCACTTCGGCGCCCGAGGTGGACACGATGACGACATCGCGTCCGGCGGTGTGGTGCTCCTCGATCAGGGAGGCCGCCTCGTCGTAGATGATCGGGTCGATCAGGTCGTGCAGCGTCTCGGCGACGATCTCCTTGACCTGCTGCACGTTCCAGCCGCGGCACAGGGCGGACAGATATGCGCGCATGCGCTCCATCTGGTCGTGGTCGGCGCCGCCGGCGAGGAAGACGAACTGGGCATATGCGGTACGCAAGACGGCCCTGCGGTTGATCAGACCGCCTTGGTAGAACGACTTGCTGAACGTGAGCGTGCTCGACTTCGCAATGACCGTCTTGTCCAGGTCAAAGAAGGCGGCTGTGCGGGGCAACGAGTGGTTTTCCACGTCCCAGAGCATAGGGGCAGCCCATTCGGCGTAAGGTGGGGCGCGTGGGTTTGCCTGAGAAGGCTCTCGGGTACACCATGGAAGTCACGGATCGTTCGCGACCGTGCTAACCCGGCCCGACTCCTCCCCCCCCCGAGTCGGCCGTGGGGACGACCCCCGCTCTCCCCCCCGGCGGGGGTCGTCGCATGTCCGGGTGGGTTTTCTCCTTCTTCTCACGGCCTGACAGCCGGTCCGGCAGAGTCCCGGACGCGTTCTTGACATGCGCATGACTTGTGACGCTGTGTGGCGATCGGACTGCTCTGTGGAAGCCGCACAGAGGGTCTGAGCGGCTCACCGGTATGGGTGAAGGCGATATTCACAACCCCCGGCGCATCCACAGTTTTCCACCAAGATCCACACGATTTCCGGGTTCGCTGCACCGTGATTCCTGCGCGTCCCGCTCGCGGCGAGTTCATGGCCGGTTCCGAGTACCCGGGAGCGTTTGGCCGGTTTCCGTCGGCCGTTCACAGGGAGGCCACTCGCCGGTTCTTCCCACGTTTGGGAATCGCGGGGCCGCAGGGGCCGTGCGAGTCACGCAGCGAAGGGGGATGGAAACCGTGGCCGGAACCGTCACGCACGACCCGCCGCCAACCGCCGGAGGCCGGCAGGGCGGACCGCTGATCGTCACCGAGGACACCGAACTCCTCGACGATCTGCTCCGCCTGTGCGCGGCGGCGGGCGCCACACCCGAGGTGCATCACGGGGTGCCGGAGCGCAGAGGCGGCTGGGAGGCCGCGCCGCTGATCCTGGTGGGCGACGACGCGGCGCGGAGGGTGCGCGGGGCCGCGCGCAGAAGGGGCGTCGTCCTCGTGGGCCGGGACCAGGACGACTCAGGGGTGTGGCGACGGGCCGTCGAGATCGGCGCCGAGCACGTGCTGATGCTGCCCGACGGCGAGCAGTGGCTGGTCGACCGGATCGCCGACGTGGCCGAGGGCGTCGGCCGGCCCGCCCTCACCGTGGGTGTCATCGGCGGCCGAGGCGGGGCCGGAGCCTCCACGCTCTCCTGCGCCCTCGCCGTCTCCTCCGCGCGGGAGGGACTGCGCACCCTCCTCGTGGACGCCGATCCGCTGGGCGGCGGACTCGACGTGCTCCTCGGCGGTGAGACGGCCGAAGGGCTGCGCTGGCCCGCATTCGCCTCCTCACGCGGACGGGTCGGCGGGGGAGCCCTGGAGGAGTCGCTGCCCGAGCTGCACTCGCTTCGGGTGCTCAGCTGGGACCGCGGCGACCGGATCGCCGTCCCGCCGCAGGCGGTGCGCGCGGTGCTCGCGGCGGCCCGGCGCCGGGGAGGCACGGTCGTGGTCGACCTGCCCCGCCGGATCGACGACGGTGTCGCCGAGGTCCTCTCGCAGCTGGACCTGGGCTTGCTGGTGGTGCCCGCCGAGCTGCGGGCCGTCGCGGCCGCGGGGCGGGTGGCCTCCGCGGTCGGCATGGTCCTGCGGGACCTGCGCGTGGCGGTCCGCGGGCCGTACCCACCGGGGCTCGACGACCGCGAGGTGGCCCGGCTGCTCCGACTGCCCCTGGTCGGCGAGGTACCGGACGAGCCGGGGCTGACGCGCCCGGACGAGGGCGCGGCGCCACCGGGCGCCGTTCCTCGAGGACCGCTCGCCCGGTTCTGCAAGGGGTTCTGGGAGCGGGCGCTCGTCGAGGCGGGTGCGGCATGAGCACCCTGGCCACTCACGAGGGCGCGGCGCTGCTCGACGGTGTGCGGCGGTGGCTGGCCGAGAGCGGGGCCGAGCCGACCCCCGCACGCGTGGCGCAGGCCCTGCGGGAACAGGGGCGGGTCCTCGGGGACGCCGAGGTCCTGGGGGCCGCCGCACAGTTGCGGTCCGAGCTGGTCGGCAGCGGACCGTTGGAGCCGCTCCTCGCCGATCCGTCGGTGACGGACGTGCTCGTGTCGGCCCCGGACCGGGTCTGGGTGGACCGGGGCGGCGGACTGGAGCTGACGCCGGTGCGGTTCCCGGACGCGGCGGCCGTGCGGCGTCTCGCCCAGCGTCTGGCCGCCGTGGCCGGACGCCGACTGGACGACGCCCGGCCCTGGGCCGACGCCCGGCTGCCCGACGGAACGCGATTGCACGCGGTGCTGCCGCCGGTGGCCGTCGGCTGCGCCTGCCTGTCGCTGCGGGTCGTGCGGCCCCGTGCCTTCACCCTCGGCGAGCTGGTCGCGGCGGGCACGGTGCCGCCGGGCGGGGACCGCGTGCTGCGGGCGCTGCTCGACGCCCGGCTGTCCTTTCTGGTCAGCGGAGGAACCGGCACCGGCAAGACCACGCTGCTGAGTGCCCTGCTGGGACTGGTGGGGCCGGACGAGCGGATCGTCCTCGCCGAGGACTCGGCGGAACTGCGACCCGATCATCCGCACGTCGTGCGGCTGGAGACCAGACCCGCCAACCAGGAGGGCGCGGGCCTGGTCACCCTCGAGGATCTGGTGCGTCAGGCGCTGCGGATGCGGCCCGACCGGCTGGTCGTGGGTGAGGTGCGCGGACCCGAAGTGGTGCATCTGCTGGCCGCGTTGAACACCGGCCACGAGGGCGGCTGCGGGACCGTGCACGCCAACGCCGCCGCCGATGTACCGGCCCGGCTGGAGGCGCTCGGCACGGCCGCCGGACTCGACCGGGCCGCGCTGCACAGCCAATTGGCGGCCGCGCTCTCCGTGGTGCTGCATCTGGTGCGCGACCGCTCCGGGCGGCGACGGATCGCCGAGGTGCACGTGCTGGAGCGGGACCCGTCGGGGCTGGTGCGGACAGTGCCGGCCCTGCGGTGGGGAGCGCAGGCGTTCGTGCGGGAGCGGGGTTGGGAGCGGCTGCGGGGGCTTCTTCGGGGTGAGGCGAGCGGGAGCAGGCCGGACGAGGCCGCGGTGGAGGGGGCCGGTCGTGACGGGGGTGCCTGAGATGTCGACGGGTGCGGCGGTGGTGTGCATGGGGGCGGCCGTGTGGCTGTTGGCCGAGCGGGAGGAGGCGGCGCGGCGGGCACGGTTGCTGCTCGCGGGTGGCGGGGCCGTCGCGCAGGGACCGGCTGGGTGGCGGCGGCTGACCGGTGGGCTGCGGCGCCTCCGCGGGAGGCTGGGAGCCGAGTGGTGGTCGGCGGTGGCCGGGCTGGTGCTGGCGGTGCCGGGGGCGTCGGTGCTGCCGGTCGTCCTGGGGGCGGCCGGGGTGCCGCTGCTGAGGCGGGCCCGGCTGGCCGGCGGGGCGCGGCGGGACCGGGAACAGCGGGCCGACGCGGTGATCGCCCTGTGCGGCACGCTCGCCGGGGAGGTGCGGGCCGGACGCCAGCCGGGCGAGGCGTTGTTGCGGGCCGCGCGGGACTGCTACGGACTCGCCGACGCTCAGGTGACGGTGCTGGCGGCGGCGCGGTTCGGCGGTGATGTGCCGGACGCGCTCGCGACGGCGGCACGGCAACCGGGTGCCGAGGGGCTGCTTGGCCTGGCGGCGTGCTGGCGGGTCGCCGTGGACCAGGGCGCGGGACTTGCGGCCGGACTCGACCGGCTCGCCGCCGCCCTGCGCGCCGAGCGGGATCAACGGTCCGACCTGCGTGCCCAGTTGGCGGGTGCTCGGGCCACGGCGGTGATGCTCGCCGGGCTGCCGGCCCTGGGCCTCGCCATCGGCACCGCGCTGGGCGCCGATCCCCTCCACGTCCTGCTGCACACGGGGGCGGGGCTGGGCTGCCTGGCGACCGGCGGGGTGATGGAGGGCCTGGGGCTGTGGTGGGTGGGGCGGATCGTACGGAGCGCGGAGGGAGCGGCATGAGCACAGAAGTTGTCCACAGGCTGGGGGTGGCCGTGGGGATCGTGGCGGTCTGCGCAGGGTCGGCGCGGTGGCTGATCACGTCCCGGCGTCGCCGGAGGACGCGTCGGCGACTGGCCGGCCTGGTGAGGGCCCGGGAGGTGCCGGCGCCTGTTCCACGCCTGGCCCTGGACGGGATTGCCCGGGCCTGGTTGCCCCCGGCGGGCGTGGCGTGCGCCGGATGGGCGCTGGTCGGGGGTCTGGCCGGGGTCGCCGTGGGGCTGGCAGGCGCGGTGGGTGTGTGGCGGTGGCGGCTGAGGCGGGAGACGGTCGGCGCGGATCCGCGCACATCCGACCTCGCCGAGGCGGCGCGGCAACTGCCCCTCGCCGCCGACCTGCTGGCGGCCTGCATCGCGGCGGGTGCCGGCCCGGTGATCGCGGCGCAGGCGGTGGGCGAGGCCCTCGGCGGCCCCGTCGGCGACGCCCTCGCACGGGGTGCGGCGGAGGTGCGGCTGGGTGGGGAACCGGGTGCGGCCTGGCGGAGGTTGGGGGCCCTCCCGGGCGCCGGAGCCCTGGCCGCGCTGCTGGAACGGGCCGATGTGTCCGGGCTGCCCGCCGCCGTGCCGGTCGCACGGCTCGCCGCAGAGGCCCGTGCCGACTGGGGCCGCGCCGCGACGGTCAGGGCCCGCCGGGCGGGCGTGATGGTCAGTGCGCCGGTCGGGCTGTGCTTCCTGCCCGCGTTCATCGCGGTCGGCGTGCTGCCCGTGGTGATCGGGCTCGCGGGCGGGGTGCTCGCAGGGGGTGGTGGATGACGCGAAGACGGACCGGAAGCAAGTGAGCGGCAAAAAGCAGAAGTTCGGACTCTTTCCCACGGGGGTTGAGATGTATCAGGTGGTACGGGCACGGCTGCGTGTCCTGGTGAGCGGGATGCGCACGGCGCGGAGCGACAGGGGGATGGTCACCTCCGAGTACGCGATGGGAATCATCGCCGCGGTGGCGTTCGCGGTGGTGCTGTACAAGGTCGTCACGAGCGGGCCGGTCAGCGCGGAGCTGCAAGCCATCGTGAAGGGAGCCCTCAATGCGCGAATGTGAGCGGGGCGCCGACCGGGGGTTCGTCACGGCGGAGTCGGCCGTGGTGCTGCCCGTGCTGGTGATGTTCGCGATGGCCCTGGTGTGGGGGCTGCTGGCCGTGGCCGCGCAGATCCAGTGTGTGGACGCGGCGCGGACGGGAGCGCGTGCGGCGGCCCGCCAGGACCCGCCCGGCGCGGTCGTGAAGCTGACCCGTGAGGCGGCGCCGCCCGGTGCGAAGGTGACCGTCAGCCGGGACGCGGAGCAGGTCCGGGTGGTCGTCGTGGCCGAGCCGCCGGTGCTGCGTGGTCTGTCCTTCACCGTGCGCGAGGAGGCCGTGGCGTCGGTGGAGGAGGCGGTGGGCACGTGAGGCGCCGTCGGGCGAGGGCCGGATCCGGCCTGAGGGCGGCGGCCATGGGCCGGCGCGCCGGGTCTGACCGCGGGTCCGCCACCGTCTGGAGCGTGGGGGCCGTCGCCGTCCTGTGCGTGGTGTTCGGTGTGGTCCTCGCGCTCGGCCAGGCCGTCGTGATCCGGCATCGTGCGGCGGGCGGTGCGGATCTCGCGGCGCTCGCCGCAGCGGATCACTGGGCCGAGGGCGGTGCGGTTGCCTGTGCCCGGGCCGGCCGGGTGGCCCGGGCACAGGGCGTGCGGTTGGTGCGGTGCGAGGTCACCGGACAGATCTCGGACGTCACGGCGGCGTCGGGACGGGGGCCGTTCACGGCGGAGGTCAGGGCGCGGGCGGGGCCTGCGACGGCCCTGCCGGACCTCACGTCGGCTGCTCAGCTGCCCCGTCCGCCGTCTCCGTCTCCTGCGCAGCGCCCTCCTTCTCCTCGGGAGCCCCCTCCAGCAGCACCGTGAGGAGGCGCACCGCCCCCCTCTTGTGCAGCGGATCGTTGCCGTTGCCGCACTTGGGGGACTGGATGCAGGACGGACAGCCGGCCTCGCACTCGCAGGAGCCGATGGCCTGGCGGGTGGCGGACAGCCAGGTGCGGGCGGTGCGGAAGGCGCGCTCCGAGAAGCCCGCGCCGCCCGGATGGCCGTCGTAGACGAAGACCGTGGGCAGGAGCGTGTCGGGGTGGAGCGGGATCGACACGCCGCCGATGTCCCAGCGGTCGCAGGTCGCGAAGAGGGGCAGCAGCCCGATCGACGCGTGCTCGGCGGCGTGCAGGGAGCCGCCGAGGATCTCCGGGTTGATCCGCGCCCGGTCCAGCTGGTCCTCGGTGACGGTCCACCACACGGCGCGGGTGCGCAGCGTACGGGGAGGGAGGTCGAGTTTGGTCTCGCCGAGCACTTCGCCGGTGATGAGCCGTCTGCGCAGGAAGGAGACGACCTGGTTGGTGACCTCGACGGAGCCGTAGCAGAGGCGGCCGTCACCCCAGGGGATCTCGACGTCCGTCTCCAGGACGGAGATCGACGTCGTGTCCCGGGCGACCGTGGAGTAGGGCGGGGCGGCCTCCTCGACGAGGGCGACGGAGTCCTCCAGATCCAGCGACCGCACCAGGTAGGAACGGCCCTGGTGGAGATGGACCGCCCCCTCGTGCACTGTCGAGTGCGCGGCGCCGGCGTCCACCGTGCCGAGCAGCCGGCCGGTGCCGGTCTCGACGACCTGGACCGGGCGTCCGCCCTCGCCGCGGATGTCCGTCAGGTCGGCGGCGCGCTCCCGGCGGGTCCAGTGCCAGGCCTTGGTGCGGCGGCGCAGCAGCTTCGCGGCCTCCAGCTGGGGCAGCAGGCCCTCGCTGGCGGGGCCGAACAGGTCGAGGTCCTCGTCCGTCAGGGGCAGCTCCGCGGCCGCGGCGCACAGGTGCGGGGCCAGCACGTAGGGATTGTCGGGGTCGAGGACGGTCGATTCGACAGGCTGGTCGAACAGGGCCTCGGGGTGGTGGACGAGGAAGGTGTCCAGCGGGTCGTCACGGGCGACCAGAACGGCCAGCGCCCCCTGCCCGGACCGTCCGGCCCGGCCCGCCTGCTGCCACAGGGAGGCACGCGTGCCCGGGTAGCCGGCGATGACGACCGCGTCGAGGCCGGAGATGTCGATGCCGAGTTCGAGGGCGTTCGTCGCCGCGAGGCCCAGCAGTTCACCCGAATGGAGGGCTTGTTCGAGTGCGCGGCGCTCCTCCGGCAGATAGCCACCCCGGTACGCCGCGACACGCCGGGCGAGCGACCGGTCGACCTCGGCCAGACGCTCCTGGGAGATGACCGAGATCAGCTCGGCGCCACGCCGGGAGCGGACGAAGGTCACCGAGCGCACACCCTGCACGGTGAGGTCGGTCAGCAGGTCGGCGGCCTCGGCGGTGGCCGTACGGCGGACCGGGGCGCCCCTTTCCCCGTGCAGTTCGGTCAGCGGCGGTTCCCACAGGGCGAACACCAGTTCACCGCGTGGGGAGGCGTCGTCGGCCACCTCCAGCACCGGCACGCCGGTGAGGCGGCGGGCGGCCACCGCGGGTTCGGCGGCGGTCGCGGAGGCCAGCAGGAACACCGGCGACGCGCCGTAGCGGGCGCACAGGCGGCGCAGGCGGCGCAGCACCTGGGCGACGTGGGAGCCGAAGACGCCGCGGTAGGTGTGGCACTCGTCGATGACGACGTACTTCAGCGACTTCAGGAAGGAGGACCAGCGGGGGTGGGAGGGCAGGATGCCGCGGTGCAGCATGTCCGGGTTGGTCAGGACGTAGTTGGCGTACTGGCGGATCCACTCGCGTTCCTCGAACGGAGTATCGCCGTCGTACACGGCTGCGCGTACCGAATTGCCCAGAGGATGTGAAAGTTCCTTCACGGAGCGGCATTGGTCCGCCGCGAGGGCCTTGGTCGGAGCCAGGTAGAGCGTGGTCGCGCCGCGGCCGTTCGGAGCCTCCGCGCCCTCCAGGAGGGTGGACAGAACCGGCACCAGGTAGGCCAGGGACTTGCCGGAGGCCGTGCCGGTGGCCACGACGACCGAGTCGCCGTCCAGGGCGTGCTCGGCGGCGCGTGCCTGGTGGGCCCAGGGATGTTCGATGCCCGCGGCCCGCACGGCGGCGACGACCTCCGCGCGGATCCGGTCCGGCCAGACGGCATGCCGACCCGCGCGCGGGGGCAAGTGCTCCGTATGAGTAATGCGCGAAGCCCTGCCCGGGCCGGACGCGAGCCGGTCCAGGACCGCGCTCGGCGCGGGCCGGGAGGCGGGGTCCGTCGGGGTTCGATCGGATCGGTGATTCTTGGCCATCGGCACCGAGTGTGTCACTGGCGTGACGGACAATGGAGCCAAGGCGTCGTGCACGCCTGCCGGTAAGTGATTGAATGCCATCGCGGCTGGCGAAGCGTCCAGGGGCTGAAGCCGAATGCCCCTAGGGCGACCGCTCGATAGCAAGGTGCTGGAGGATCCGTGGACCTGTCCCTGTCGACCGAAACCATGGGCGATCGCACGATCGTCAGGGTCGGTGGCGAAATCGACGTATATACCGCGCCCAAGCTGCGCGAGCAGTTGGTCGAGCTGGTGAACGACGGCAGTTTCCACCTTGTCGTCGACATGGAGGGCGTGGATTTCCTCGACTCCACCGGGCTCGGCGTGCTGGTCGGCGGCCTGAAGCGTGTGCGGGCCCATGAGGGCTCCCTGCGCCTGGTCTGCAACCAGGAGCGCATTTTGAAGATCTTCCGTATCACCGGCCTGACCAAGGTGTTCCCGATTCACACCTCGGTCGAGGAAGCGGTTGCGGCCACCGACTGACGCCGGTCCCGGGCCATGTGCCCGGGCCGGCATTCGGCAGAAGTGACAAGCGAGGGGGCCCGGGTTTCGCCGGCCCGGCGCCTCCCGACAGCACGCCCGTAGTTGCGAGGGGGATGCATGGCCACCGTTGAGCTCCGCTTCAGCGCGCTGCCCGAGCACGTCAGGACCGCCCGGCTGGTGGCGGCAGCGGTGGCGCGCAGGGCCGGAGTGGACGAGGCCGTCCTCGACGAGGTCAGGCTCGCCGTCGGCGAGGCGTGCAGCCGGGCCGTCGGGCTGCACCAGACCGGTGGGATCTCGGCACCGGTGAAGGTGTTGCTGATCGAGGAGGAGAAGCAGTTCTCCATCGAGGTCGGCGACGCGGCCCCGCACGCGGTCTCCGGCGAGCGCGGACCCGGCGGCGGACCCGGCGACTCCGGCGGGGAGGCCGACGAGGACGAGATGGGCCTCGCGGTCATCAGTGGACTCGTCGACGACGTCGAGGTCAGCGCGGGCGAGCACGGCGGGCTGATCAAGATGACCTGGCCGACCACACCGCCGCCGACGATTCTGGTCTGACCCCGCCACCGCACATCCCGTTCTTGACGAAGGGCCCCACCCGTGGGGCCCTTCGTCATGTGCGGGTGTCAGTGCTCGCCTTTACAGTGGTTCCTGTGTCGTTCATCGCGTGAATTCGTTCACGATCATTCGCGCGCTCTACGGCAGCATGAGAATGCTTTCAGGGCATTACCTCGGAAGACCAATTCCGTTTATCGCGCTCTGTTTTGATCAGGTTCCGGTACCTAGAATCCCGTCCACATCTTGAGCTCAGCCCAAGCGTCAAGGAGGACGAATGGCGGGGCTTTCCCTCTCACCACAGTCGGGCCATCCCACCGACCTCGCAGCCGCTGTACTGACCGATGGCAACCGCGTGCTCATCGTGGTCATCGCGGTCGTGGCACTGGCGGCACTGGCGGTCGCGGGCGTCCTGGTGCGCCAGGTACTCGCGGCCGGCGAGGGCACCGACAGCATGAAGAAGATCGCGTTGGCGATCCAGGAAGGCGCGAACGCCTATCTGGCCCGTCAGCTGCGCACGCTCGGCGTATTCGCCGTGGTCGTGTTCTTCCTGCTCATGCTGCTGCCCGCGGACGACTGGAATCAGCGTGCCGGACGTTCGGTGTTCTTCCTGATCGGAGCGGCGTTCTCGGCGGCCACCGGCTATATCGGCATGTGGCTCGCCGTACGCAGCAATGTGCGTGTCGCCGCGGCGGCGCGTGAAGCCACCCCGGCGGAAGGCGCGCCGGAAAAGGATCTGACCACCGTCTCGCACAAGGCGATGAAGATCGCTTTCCGTACGGGCGGCGTGGTCGGCATGTTCACGGTGGGCCTCGGCCTGCTCGGCGCCTCCTGCGTGGTGCTGGTGTACGCGGCCGACGCGCCGAAGGTGCTCGAGGGCTTCGGCCTCGGGGCCGCGCTGATCGCGATGTTCATGCGTGTCGGCGGCGGCATCTTCACCAAGGCCGCCGACGTCGGCGCCGACCTGGTCGGCAAGGTCGAGCAGGGCATTCCGGAGGACGACCCGCGCAATGCCGCGACCATCGCCGACAACGTGGGCGACAACGTCGGCGACTGCGCGGGCATGGCGGCCGACCTCTTCGAGTCGTACGCCGTGACCCTCGTGGCCGCGCTGATCCTGGGCTCGGCCGCCTTCGGTGACGCCGGGCTCGGCTTCCCGCTGCTGGTGCCCGCGATCGGCGTGATCACCGCCATGATCGGCATCTTCGCGGTGGCGCCCAGGCGGGCCGACCGCAGCGGCATGAGCGCCATCAACCGCGGGTTCTTCATCTCCGCGGTGATCTCGCTGGTGCTGGTGGCGGTGGCCGTCTTCGTCTATCTGCCCGGGAACTACTCCGAGCTCGACGGGGTCACCGACACCGCGATCCTGGGCAAGGACGGCGACCCGCGGGTCCTCGCGCTGGTCGCGGTGGCCATCGGCATCGTGCTCGCCGCCCTGATCCAGCAACTGACCGGCTATTTCACCGAGACCACCCGCCGCCCGGTCAGGGACATCGGCAAGAGCTCGCTCACCGGCCCGGCCACCGTCGTCCTCGCCGGTATCTCCGTCGGTCTCGAATCCGCCGTCTACACCGCCCTGTTGATCGGCCTCGGGGTGTACGGGGCGTTCCTGCTGGGCGGCACGTCGATCATGCTGGCGCTGTTCGCGGTGGCACTGGCCGGCACCGGCCTGCTCACCACGGTCGGTGTGATCGTCGCGATGGACACCTTCGGGCCGGTCTCCGACAACGCGCAGGGCATCGCGGAGATGTCCGGTGACGTCGAGGGCGCGGGCGCGCAGGTGCTCACCAACCTGGACGCGGTCGGCAACACCACCAAGGCGATCACCAAGGGCATCGCCATCGCCACGGCCGTCCTCGCGGCGGCGGCGCTGTTCGGGTCGTACCGCGACGCGATCTTCACCGGCGCGCGGGACGTGGGCGAGAGACTCAGCGGGGACGGTGCCCCGATGAGTCTGATGATGGACATCTCGCAGCCCAACAACCTGGTGGGTCTCATCGCCGGCGCGGCGGTCGTCTTCCTCTTCTCGGGGCTGGCGATCAACGCCGTGTCGCGGTCGGCGGGTTCCGTGGTCTACGAGGTGCGGCGGCAGTTCCGTGAGAGGCCCGGGATCATGGATTACAGCGAGACTCCGGAGTACGGCAAGGTCGTCGACATCTGCACCAAGGACGCCCTGCGCGAGCTCGCAACCCCCGGTCTGCTGGCCGTGCTGGCGCCCGTCTTCATCGGGTTCACGCTCGGCGTCGGCCCGCTCGGCGCGTTCCTGGCGGGCGCGATCGGCGCGGGCACGCTGATGGCGGTGTTCCTCGCCAACTCCGGTGGCGCCTGGGACAACGCCAAGAAACTCGTCGAGGACGGCCACCACGGAGGCAAGGGTGGCGAGGCCCACGCGGCGACAGTGATCGGCGACACGGTCGGCGACCCGTTCAAGGACACCGCGGGCCCCGCGATCAACCCGCTGCTGAAGGTCATGAACCTGGTGGCGCTGCTCATCGCGCCGGCGGTGATCAAGTTCTCCTACGGCCCGGACGAGAGCATCGGGGTGCGGATCCTGATCGCCGCCCTGGCGTTCGTCGTGATCGCCGGGGCGGTGTACGTGTCGAAGCGGCGAGGAATCGCCATGGGTGACGAAGACAACGCCGGGACGGAGCCCAAGTCGGCCGATACGGCGGTGGTTTCGTAGGGAGGTTCTCAGAGCCCCAGCTCAAGGTGCGGGCGGGCGGTGCGCGTTGGCGCGTCGCCCGCCCGCACCTTGTGGGTACAGGATCACGCGTGAGCCTTCTCTCGCTTGGTGCAATAGGTTATGAAACGGTCTTAATGGACGTTCGGCGTGCGGTTGCCGTGCATCTGGCGTGTATGTTCCGGGGCCGAGAGCCATGGAAGGGACCAAACCGGTGAACAAGAAGCTCGCGGCCGCACTGTCCGGCGGTGCGGTACTGGTACTGGCGCTGTCGGGCTGCGGCGGCGACGACGGCAACGACAAGCTGGACTCCTGGGCCAAGCAGGTCTGTGACTCCGTGCAGCCGCAGGCCAAGAAGATCGAGTCGGCCAATGCCGCGATCCAGAAGGAGACCTCCGACAACAGCACGCCGGAGGACGTCCAGAAGACCGACGCGCAGGCCTTCCAGGACATGTCCGACGCCTACAAGGCGATCGGAACCGCCGTGGACAAGGCCGGGGCGCCGGACGTCGAGAACGGCGAGAAGAAGCAGCAGGACGCGGTCAAGGAGCTCAACGCGATCTCCACCTCGTACGCCTCCCTGAAGAAGCAGGTCGACGGGCTCGACACCAAGGACCAGGGCAAGTTCGCCGACGGCCTGAAGGACATCGCCACCGAGCTGGACAAGCTGAGCCAGAGTGGGAACGACGCCCTCAGGAACCTGGAGGAGGGCGAGGTCGGCCAGGCCATGGCCCGGCAGTCCAGCTGCAAGGCGGCCACGGCGTCGTCGGGAGCCACCCAGAGCTGAGGGACCGCGCGGCACGCGGGAGCACGACGGCTGACCCGGTGGTGACCCCGCACCGGCGGGTCACCTGATGTGCCCGGCGGCACGTGGGAGCACGACGGCTCACCCGATGGTGACCCGCACCGGCGGGCCACCTGATGTGCCGGGGTGGCACGTACGCGCCCGGCCGCACAAGCGCACGGCAGGCCCGTCGCCGTCGCGCTTGCCGCGGACGGTGCCCGGGTGTTCCCGCAAGCACCCGTGCGGTACCCCCGGCACGGCACGTGCGACCCCGGGTCACGGCGGCCGTGTCCGGGTGTTCCCGCAAGCACCCGTGCGATATCCCGGCACGGCACGTGCGACGCCCGTCACGGCGGCCACAATGGGGGCGTGAGTAACGCCAGCCCATCACCCCTGCCCCCGCTGCCCGCATCCGACCGCCCCGATGTCGCCGCCCGGCTCCGGGACGCCCTGCTCGCGGCCTCCTTCACCGCCGACGGACTGCTCGACCTGCTCGGCGCCCCCGCGTACGCGGCGCTGGCCCGGAGCGAGACCGTGCCCGCGCTCCGGGTGACCCGCGGGGACACGCCGCTGGAGATGCTCGTCCGGTTGTTCCTGCTCCAGCAGCCCGTGCCGCACGCGCGAGTGGCGGACGTCCTGCCCGTCGACGCCTGCCTGGAGAGCGGCTGGCTGGCCCGGTCCGGCGAGGACGAACTCGCCGCCACGGTGGATGTCCGGCCCTACGGCGGGCCCGGTGGCGAGGACTGGTTCATCGTCTCGGACCTCGGCTGCGCGGTCGGCGGCGCCGGCGGCATCGGCCGACGTGACGAAGGGGTCGTCCTCGGGGTCGGCGGCGCCTCCATGACCCTCGCCGGCATCACCGTCCGCACGCCCGTCGCCGCCGCGCTCGACCTCGGCACCGGTTCCGGCATCCAGGCCCTGCACGCGGCGCAGCACGCCACGCGCGTGGCGGCCACCGATCTCAACCCGCGTGCCCTGCACATCACCGCCCTCACGCTGGCGCTGTCCGGCACCGCGGCCGCCGAGCTGCGCGAGGGATCCCTCTTCGAGCCGGTCCGGAGCGACGAGACGTTCGACCTGATCGTCTCCAATCCGCCCTTCGTGATCTCTCCCGGTGCGCGGCTCACCTACCGCGACGGCGGGATGGGCGGGGACGATCTGTGCCGCACGCTCGTTCAGCAAGCGGGCGAGTATCTGAACGAGGGCGGTTTCGCGCAGTTTCTCGCCAACTGGCAGCACGTGGAGGGAGAGGACTGGCAGGACCGGCTCAGGTCCTGGGTGCCCCGAGGCTGCGACGCGTGGATCGTGCAGCGCGAGGTGCAGGACGTCAACCAGTACGCCGAGCTGTGGCTGCGTGACGCCGGCGACCACCAGGGCGACACGGCGGAGTACCGGGCGCGGTACGACGCATGGCTCGACGAGTTCGAGGCGCGCAAGGTGAAGGCCGTCGGCTTCGGCTGGATCACCCTGCGCAAGACGAGCGCGACCGTGCCCTCGATCACGGTGGAGGAGTGGCCGCACCCGGTCGAGCAGCCGCTCGGCGACACGATCCGGGCCCACTTCGACCGGCTCGACCACCTGCGCGCCCATGACGACGCCGCGCTGCTCGAAGGGCGTTTCCGGCTCGCCGCGGAGGTCGTCCAGGAGCAGGTCGGGCTGCCGGGGGCCGAGGACCCCGAGCACGTCGTGCTGCGCCAGAACCGCGGCATGCGACGGGCGACCCGGGTGGACACGGTCGGCGCGGGCTTCGCGGGTGTCTGCGACGGCACGATGAGCGCGGGCCGCATCCTCGACGCCATCGCCCAGCTGATCGGAGAGGACCCGGTGCTGCTGCGCGACCGCACACCGGCCCAGATCCGGCTGCTGGTCGAGCAGGGATACCTGGAGCCGGTGCGCTGAGAGGGCGGCCGGGCCGGGAGAGATTCCTCGCCGAGAGCCGCTTCACCGGGTCCGTCGAGGAGGCTCGCCAACAAATTCGAGTCGATTTGGACACCTCGTTCGAGACGGGCCGCGAGGAACCGGACGCCCTTGATCCACTGCTGTGCGGCGCCCGTGTTCACCTCGGGTTCGCCTACCCGCCGCCCGCGCGTGTCAGCCTCCCGGGGCTGACACTGGGCGGACAGGAGAAAAGGGGCACGGCGGGCCATGGAGAGCGAAGCGGCGATCTTCGCGGGAGCGGTGTTCTCCCTGTTCGGAGGCGGGCTGCTGGTGTGGACCGCGACCCGCGTGCGCAACCACAGGCCCGTCGCCCACGGGGTGAGGCCCGTCCCGTCCGCGACGCTCGCGGGGGCCGTCGCGGTGCTCGCCCTGGCCATCGGAACGTGGTGCTTCAGCCGCCTCTGAGGCTCGCGCCGCGGACGTGCCCGCCGGTGACCGGCGGGTCGCACTCCGCACAGGGCCCGGCCTGCTCCGGGCACTCCGGGCGGCAGGATTGGTGGTAGTCGGGTTACCGTTCGAGTGGCCGTTGCGGGCTTTTCCCGTTTGACACGGGGGCGGGATGTACCGTCACACTCCGCAGCGTCACCACGTACCCAGCCCCGGTAAGCGACTCCGGGGAGGCCCCAGCGTCGACCGGAGAGAAGAGCGAAGTTGTCCCCGACCAGCGAGACCGCGAAGGGCGGCCGCCGACTCGTCATCGTCGAGTCGCCTGCCAAGGCGAAGACGATCAAGGGCTATCTCGGTCCCGGATACATTGTCGAGGCGAGCGTCGGGCACATCCGCGACCTTCCCAACGGCGCCGCCGAGGTGCCCGAGAAGTACACCGGCGAGGTCCGCCGCCTCGGTGTGGACGTCGAACATGACTTCCAGCCGATCTATGTGGTCAACGCCGACAAGAAGGCGCAGGTCAAGAAGCTCAAGGACCTGCTGAAGGAGTCCGACGAACTCTTCCTCGCCACCGATGAGGACCGCGAGGGCGAGGCCATCGCCTGGCACCTCCAGGAGGTGCTCAAGCCCAAGGTCCCGGTCAAGCGGATGGTCTTCCACGAGATCACCAAGGCCGCGATCCAGGCCGCCGTGGCCAACCCGCGCGAGCTCAACCAGAAGCTCGTCGACGCACAGGAGACCCGCCGCATCCTCGATCGCCTCTACGGCTACGAGGTCTCGCCGGTTCTGTGGAAGAAGGTCATGCCGCGGCTGTCCGCGGGCCGTGTCCAGTCGGTGGCCACACGACTCGTCGTGGAGCGGGAACGCGAGCGCATCGCGTTTCGTTCGGCTGAGTACTGGGACCTGACGGGCACCTTCGCGACCGGCCGCGCCGGAGACTCGTCGGACCCGTCGTCGCTGGTCGCGCGCCTGCAGACCGTCGACGGCAGGCGGGTCGCGCAGGGCCGCGACTTCGACTCCCTGGGACAACTGAAGAGCGCGAACACCCTCCACCTCGACGAGGCGAACGCCCGCGCCCTGGCCGCCGCCCTGGAGCAGACGCGGTTCGCCGTCCGCTCCGTCGAGTCCAAGCCGTACCGCCGCTCGCCGTACGCCCCGTTCCGTACGACGACGCTGCAGCAGGAGGCCAGCCGCAAGCTCGGCTTCGGCGCGAAGGCCACGATGCAGGTCGCGCAGAAGCTGTACGAGAACGGCTACATCACCTACATGCGTACGGACTCCACGACCCTGAGCGACACGGCGGTCTCCGCCGCCCGCGCCCAGGTCACGCAGTTGTACGGCGCCGACTACCTGCCGCCGCAGCCCAGGACGTACGCCGGGAAGGTCAAGAACGCGCAGGAGGCGCACGAGGCGATCCGCCCCTCGGGTGATCGTTTCCGCACTCCCGCCGAGACCGGACTGACCGGTGACCAGTTCAAGCTGTACGAGCTGATTTGGAAGCGGACCGTCGCCTCCCAGATGAAGGACGCCACCGGCAACAGCGTCACGGTGAAGATCGGCGGCACGGCGGCCGACGGCCGGGACGTCGAGTTCAGCGCCTCCGGCAAGACGATCACCTTCCACGGCTTCCTGAAGGCCTACGTCGAGGGTGCCGACGACCCGAACGCCGAGCTGGACGACCGCGAGCGCCGGCTGCCGCAGGTCTCCGAGGGCGACGCCCTGAGCGCCGAGGAGATCACGGTCGACGGGCACGCCACCAAGCCCCCGGCCCGTTACACCGAGGCGTCCCTGGTCAAGGAGCTCGAAGAGCGCGAGATCGGCCGCCCGTCGACGTACGCGTCGATCATCGGCACGATCCTCGACCGCGGCTACGTCTTCAAGAAGGGCACGGCCCTGGTGCCGTCCTTCCTGTCCTTCGCCGTGGTCAACCTCCTGGAGAAGCACTTCGGGCGGCTCGTCGACTACGACTTCACCGCCAAGATGGAGGACGACCTCGACCGCATCGCTCGCGGTGAGGCGCAGTCCGTGCCGTGGCTGAAGCGGTTCTACTTCGGCGAGACAGGGCCTGACAGCGGCTTGGCCGCGGGGGTCACCGGAGCCGCCGCCGACGCGGGCAACGGCGACGGGGACCATCTCGGTGGCCTCAAGGAACTGGTGACGGACCTGGGCGCGATCGACGCGCGCGAGGTGTCGTCGTTCCCCGTGGGCAACGACATCGTGCTGCGGGTCGGCCGCTACGGGCCGTACATCGAGCGCGGCGAGAAGGACACCGAGCAGCACCAGCGCGCCGACATCCCCGAGGACCTCGCGCCGGACGAGCTGACCGTCGACCTCGCGGAGGAACTGCTCGCCAAGCCGAGCGGTGACTACGAGCTGGGCACGGACCCCGCCACCGGCCACACGATCGTCGCCAAGGACGGCCGGTACGGTCCGTATGTGACGGAGGTCCTCCCCGAGGGCACCCCGAAGACGGGCAAGAACGCGGTCAAGCCGCGCACGGCGTCCCTGTTCAAGACGATGTCCCTGGACACGGTGACGCTCGACGACGCCCTGAAGCTGATGTCTCTGCCGCGTGTCGTCGGCGTCGACGCCGAGGGCCAGGAGATCACCGCGCAGAACGGTCGCTACGGCCCGTATCTGAAGAAGGGCACCGACTCGCGCTCGCTCCAGGCGGAGGAGCAGCTCTTCACGATCACGCTGGAGGAGGCGCTGGCGATCTACGCCCAGCCCAAGCAGCGTGGCCGGGCGGCCGCCAAGCCGCCGCTGAAGGAGCTGGGCACCGACCCGGTGAGCGAGAAGCCGGTCGTGGTCAAGGACGGCCGCTTCGGCCCGTACGTCACCGACGGAGAGACCAACGCGACCCTGCGCTCCGGCGACAGTGTCGAGGAGATCACTCCCGAGCGCGGTTTCGAGCTGCTCGCCGAGAAGCGCGCCAAGGCGCCGGCGAAGAAGACCGCGAAGAAGGCGGCCAAGAAGGCGCCGGCGAAGAAGGCGACGACGGCCAAGAAGACCGCGGCGAAGAAGACCACGACCGCGAAGAAGACGACGGCGAAGAAGACCACCGCCGTGAAGAAGACGGCCGCCAAGACGGCGACGGCCGCCAAGTCCACGGAGGACTGAGGTCGTTCGAGCCCTGTTCGGAATCCGGACCATCGCGCCCGGATCTTCGCCCTGGGTTCGGAAAGCGAACGCCCCGGCAACACTTCGGTGTCGGGGCGTGCGCATGCCAGGCCGCGCCCTCCAGGGTGACGGTGGCTCCCGATAGGCTGAACGCATGACGCGAGCCGACCACCCAACGGCCCCTCAGCCCGCCCCCGACGATGCCCTGGTCGCCGACTCCCGCGAGCGGGCCGTCCGCGCCCTGCTGCGCCGACCGCAGCTGAAGCGGTTGTGGAGCGCACAGCTCGTGGGAGGTGTGGGGGACACCCTCGCCCTTCTCGTGCTGGTCGTCCTCGCGCTCCAGGCGGCCGTAGCCGAAGACTCGTTCGGGGGCGGCTATCGCGGCGTGGCGTTCGCAGTGGCGACCGTTTTCGGGGTGCGCATCCTCGCGACGCTCCTGTTCGGCGCCGTGCTGCTCGGCCCGCTCACCGCCCTCACCTCGCAGGACGGCCCCCTGGACCGCCGCTGGACCATGGTGGGCGCCGACGGGCTGCGCGCGGCGCTGCTCATCGTCGCGCCCCTGTGGATCGACTGGACGCCCGAGGACGCACTGGCCGTCCTTCTCGTCACGGCCTTCGTCACCGGGGTCGCCGAGCGGTTCTGGACGGTGTGCCGCGAGAGCGCGGCTCCCGCGCTGCTGCCCGCCCCGCCGCCGGAGGGCGCGACGGTCCGGCCCCTGCCCGACCACATGGACGCCCTGCGCCGCCTGTCCCTGCGCACCGGCTTCGTGGCGATCCCCCTCGCGGCCGTCGCGCTGGTCGTGGCGTCCCTGTTCAACAACCTTCTCGGCGCCGGTATCGACTGGTTCGGCCAGCACCAGGCGGCCCTCGCCTCCTACGTGGCGGCCGGGCTCTTCGCCGCGTCCCTGTCCGTGCTGACCTTCCTGGAACTGCCCGGCACGCGCACCCCGCGCGCACGGTCACCGCTCGAAGGGCTGCGCCGCCCGAAGACCGGCACCGGCACCGACAAGGGCCGCACCGGCGCGATGCCGCTGCTGGTCCTCGCCTGCGCCGCCGTCGCCGCCGCGGTGTCGGCCGCGGTCGCCGTCGCCGTGCTGCACGCCAAGGACCTGGGCGGCGGCCCGGTGCTCTACGGCCTGTTCGTGGCCGCGCTGACCGGCGGTGTCGTCGTCGGCATCCGCACGGCGCCCGCCCTCCTGCCCGCCCTGTCCCGCCGCAGGCTGCTCGCGCTGACGATCGCCTTCACCGGTGTCGCCCTGCTGGCCGCCGGGCTGGTCCCGGACGTCACCACCGTGCTGCTGATCCTCGCGCTCGCCGGCGTCGGCGCGGGCATGTCCGCCAACATCGGCCACACCCTGCTCGACCAGGAGACCGAGGAGTACCGGCGCCCCCGCACCACGGAGCACCTGCACGCGGTCGTCCGGGTCTGCGTGGCGCTCGGCGCGGTGATCGCCCCGCTGGTGGCGGCGGTGATCGGCCCGCACCGGCTGGAGAGCGGCAAGTTCGTCTTCGCGCACGGCGGCGCGGCCTTCACGCTGATGCTGGCCGGCGCCCTGCTGCTGCCGGTCGCCGCGCTGGTGCTGGCCAAGGTCGACGACCGTTCCGGCGTGCCCCTGCGGCAGGACCTGAAGGACGCGCTGCTCGGCGGCGACGACCCGGAGCCGGGGACCGCGGCCTCCGGCTTCTTCATCGCCCTGGAGGGCGGCGACGGAGCCGGCAAGTCCACGCAGGCCGAGGCGCTCGCCGAGTGGATCCGCGGCAAGGGCCACGAGGTCGTGCTGACACGCGAGCCGGGGGCGACGCCGGTCGGCAAGCGGCTGCGGTCGATCCTGCTGGACGTGTCGAGCGCGGGCCTGTCCCACCGCGCGGAGGCACTGCTGTACGCGGCCGACCGGGCCGAGCACATCGACACCGTCGTACGGCCCGCCCTGGAGCGCGGAGCCGTCGTCATCTCCGACCGGTACATCGACTCGTCCGTCGCCTACCAGGGCGCCGGCCGTGACCTGTCGCCCACCGAGATCGCCCGCATCAACCGCTGGGCGACGAACGGGCTGGTGCCGCATCTGACCGTGCTGCTGGACGTCGCGCCGGAGACCGCCCGCGAGCGGTTCACCGAGGCGCCGGACCGGCTGGAGTCCGAGCCCGCCGAGTTCCACGCGCGCGTGCGGGCCGGATTCCTCACCCTGGCCGCGGCCGACGCCGGGCGGTACCTGGTGGTGGACGCCGGGCAGGAGCCCGAAGCCGTCACGACCGTTATCCGGCACCGGCTCGACCAGGTGCTGCCGCTGTCCGAGGCCGAGATCGAGGCCCGGGAGGAGGCGCGCAGGAGGGCCGAGGAGGAAGCCCGCCGCAAGGCCGAGGAAGAGGCCGCCCGCAAGGCCGAGGAGGAGCGCCTGGAGCGCGAGCGCCAGGAGCAGCTCGCCAAGCTGCGCGCCGAGGAGGAGGAGCGCAAGCGCCGCGAGCTGGAGGAGGCGCAGCGCCGCGAGGCCGAACGGCAGGCGGAGGAAGCCCGGCGCCGCGCCGAGGAAGCCCGCCGGAAGGCCGAGGAGGAGCGGGCCCGGCTTCTCGCGGAGGAGAAGGCCCGCGCCGAGGAGGAGGCCCGCCGCCAGGCCGAGGAGGAGCGTCGCCGCAAGCAGGCCGAGGAGGAGGCGCGCCTGCGTGCCGAGGCCGAGGCGCTCCGCCTGGAGAAGCAGCGCAAGGCCGAGCAGGCCCTGCTGCGGGCCGAGGAGGCACGACGGCTCGCGGAGGCGGCGGCCGCCGCGGCCGAGGCCGGCCCCAAGAGCTCTGCCCCGAAGCGCGCCACGGGTTCCGCGGCTCCGGCTCAGGACGCGGCGACCGTGCCGACGCCCGCGGTGGCCCCCGGTGGCGCGGGTGACGACACGACGGTGCTGCGCCCGGTGCGGGACGAACAGCGTGGTGCGGGCCGGACCTCCGGTGCCTCCGACGCGGAGGTGACCGCCGAGCTGCCGAAGCCGCCGGTTCCGTCGGCCGGTGACCAGACCGAGGTCCTGTCGCCGGTGCGCGACCGGGACGCCGGTGCGGCCGAGGAGACGGCGGTACTGCCCCCGGTCCGCCCGGATGCCGAGGAGACGGCGGTACTGCCTCCGGTCCGCCCGGGGGACGCCGAGGAGACGGCCGTGCTGCCGCCCGTACGAGGTGACGAGTCGGCGGACCGGGTTCCGCCCGGGTACTTCCGCGAGGACGCCCCGGCCGCCCGGCCCGAGGGCACCGAGGACCGGACGCGGGAGATGCCCCAGGTCGACGCCGACGGGGCGCCGCGCCGCCGCCGGTCCGACTGGGCCGAGGAGACGCCGCTGGACGACCTGCCCTCGCTGGCGGACGAGCTGCTCGGACCGCACGACGAGCCCGACGAGGGGCGCGGACGCCGGGGCAGGGGCGGCCGGGGGCGCTGACGCCTCCGGCGGACGGACGCGGGAGCCCGAACCCGCCACCGCGGGGCCAGGTGGGGGCGGCAGGCGTTGTCAGTGGTCGCCCCCACAATGGATCTCGCAACACGGAACGTGACGGAAGGGCGGCGTGACCCATGACCGTGTGGGACGACCTCGTCGGGCAGGAGAGGGTGAGCGAGCAGCTGGCCGCCGCCGCTCGGGACGCCGACGCCCTGGTCACCGCGGCCACCACCGGCACCCCGCCGCCGGAGGCGTCGAAGATGACGCACGCGTGGCTGTTCACGGGCCCACCCGGGGCCGGACGCAACCAGGCGGCGCGGGCGTTCGCGGCGGCCCTCCAGTGCGTCAGCCCGGACCGCGCCCTCGGCGGCTCCCCGGGCTGCGGCTTCTGCGACGGCTGCCACACGGCACTGATCGGTACGCACGCCGACGTCACCACCGTCGCCGCCGTCGGCACGCAGATCCTCGCCGACGACATGCGCGACACCGTCCGCAAGTCGTTCACCTCGCCGGCGACCGGCCGCTGGCAGATCATCCTCGTCGAGGACGCCGAGCGGCTGAACGAGAAGTCGGCCAACGCCGTCCTCAAGGCCGTCGAGGAGCCCGCTCCGCGCACGGTCTGGCTGCTGTGCGCCCCCTCCATCGAGGACGTCCTGCCGACCATCCGCTCCCGTTGCCGCCACCTGAACCTGAGCACCCCCAGGGTCGACGCCGTCGCCGACATGCTCGTCCGCCGTGAGGGCATCGAGCCGGACGTCGCCGCCGCGGCCGCCCGCGCGACCCAGGGCCATGTCGACCGGGCGCGTCGCCTGGCCACCGACCCGGCCGCGCGGGAGCGCCGAGCCGCCGTACTCAGGCTGCCGCTGCGCGTCGAGGAGATCGGCGGTGCGCTCAAGGCCGCCCAGGAGCTCGTCGACGCGGCCGCCGAGGACGCCAAGCAGCTCGCGGAGGAAATGGACTCCAAGGAGACCGAGGAACTGAAGGCCGCTCTCGGCGCTGTCCAGGGCGGGCGCATGCCCCGCGGCACCGCGGGCGTGATGAAGGACCTGGAGGACAAGCAGAAGCGCCGCAGAACGCGCACGCAGCGTGACAGCCTCGACCTGGCCCTGACCGATCTCACGGCCTTCTACCGGGATGTCCTCGCCCTCCAGCTCGGCTCGCGCGTGGCCATCGCCAACGCGGACGCCGAGGACGCACTGGAGCGCCTCGCCCGCTCCGGTTCCCCGGAGTCCACGCTCCGCCGCATCGAGGCGATCGTCGCCTGCCGCGACGCCCTCGACCGCAATGTGGCGCCGCTGCTCGCGGTGGAGGCGATGACGATGGCGCTCAGGGCGGGCTGAGGGGCCGGCAGGGCGAGAGCGTCGGCCGCCGCACGGGCCGCACGCCGGGTTGACGCCGTAACTCGTACGAGGCATGGCGTGTACGCAGGGCACTCAATTCGTCGCCCAGAGTTACGCTCGCTGGATGGACACAAGGCGCATCCCCCGCTCGGCCTCCGGCTCCGGCGGCCTCCACCGCAGGACGCGAAGCCGGGCCAAGACCGCCGCCGGTCTCCTCGCCACGGCCGCGCTGCTCGTCTCCGCGTGCTCCTCCGGGAGCACGACGACGTCCTCCGCCTCCGCGGCGGCGGAGGACGCGCTGGTCGCCCTGCCACAGGCCACCCCCGCGGCGCTCTCGTCGTACTACGGGCAGAAGCCGGCCTGGCGCGCCTGCGGCGTCCAGGGCTTCGAGTGCGCCACCCTCAAGGCGCCGCTGGACTACGCCAAGCCGTCCTCCGGCGACATCCGTCTCGCCGTCACCCGCAAGAAGGCCACCGGCCCGGGCAAGCGGCTGGGCTCGCTGCTCGTGAACCCCGGCGGGCCGGGCGGCTCGGCGATCGGCTACGTGCAGGCGTACGCGGGCATCGGCTACCCGGCCGAGGTGCGTGCCCGCTACGACATGGTGGCGGTGGACCCGCGCGGCGTGGCCCGAAGCGAGCCCGTCGAGTGTCTGGACGGGCCGGCCATGGACACGCACACGCAGACGGACTCCACGCCCGACGACGGGAAGGAGGTCGACGGGCTGGTCACGGCGTTCCGGACGTTCGCCGAGGGCTGCGGCGCGGACGCGCCCCGGCTGCTGCGCCACGTGTCCACCGTGGAGGCGGCCCGGGACATGGACATCGTGCGGGCGGCACTCGGCGACAAGAGGCTGAACTTCGTCGGCGCCTCGTACGGCACCTTCCTCGGGGCGACGTACGCCGGGCTCTTCCCGGACCGGGCGGGCCGGCTGGTGCTGGACGGCGCGATGGACCCGTCGCTGCCGGCCCGGCGACTGAACCTCGAACAGACGGCGGGCTTCGAGACGGCGTTCCGGTCGTTCGCGAAGGACTGCGTGCGGCAGACGGACTGCCCGCTCGGCGGCAAGGGCACCTCGCCCGAGCAGGTGGGCGAGAACCTCAAGGCGTTCTTCGACAAGCTGGACACCGGCCCCGCCGCCACCGGCGACGCCGACGGCCGCAGGCTCACCGAGTCGCTCGCCACGACCGGCGTGATCGCGGCCATGTACGACGAGGGCTCGTGGGACCAGCTGCGCGAGGCGCTGACGACCGCGATGAAGGAGAACGACGGCTCCGGACTCCTCGTCCTGTCCGACGGCTACTACGAGCGGGACGCCGACGGCGCCTACAGCAACCTGATGTTCGCCAACGCGGCGGTGAACTGCCTGGACCTGCCGCCCTCCTTCGCCACCCCCGAGGAGGTGCGCAAGGCGCTGCCCGCGTTCGAGAAGGCGTCGCCGGTCTTCGGTGAGGGCCTCGCCTGGTCGGCTCTGAACTGCGCGTACTGGCCGGTGCACGCCACGGGCGAGGCGCACCGCATCGAGGCGAAGGGCGCGGCGCCCATCGTCGTGGTCGGCACCACCCGGGACCCGGCGACTCCGTACCGCTGGGCGCGTGCCCTGGCCGGCCAGCTCTCCTCGGGGCGCCTGCTCACCTACGAGGGCGACGGCCACACGGCCTACGGCCGCGGCAGCTCCTGCATCGACCGGACGATCAACGCCTACCTCCTCAGCGGCACCCCGCCCAAAGACGGAAAACGCTGCTCATAGCCCCGCACCAGCCCCGGAAGGCCCGCCTCCGGGGCTGGTGCGGAGCACTCTCGGAAACTGTGTAGACTTACCGTCGTTGCTGATCGCACCATAGTGCGGACAGCGCGCCGCCTTAGCTCAGATGGCCAGAGCAACGCACTCGTAATGCGTAGGTCTCGGGTTCGAATCCCGAAGGCGGCTCCGCGATGAACCCCAGGTCAAGCCTTTGACCTGGGGTTTCTTGTATTCGTTGACCTTGGAATCCTGGCCAATCGGCACTCGTGGTCTGCGCATCGTAATGCGTAGGTCGGAGGTTCGTTTTCTGTGACGAGGTCGACGATCAAAGGTTCTGACCTGGTCTTTTATCCGCTCATAGGGGATGGATCACGCTGGCGCAAAGGGTACTGGTGGACAACCGGTGGACAGCCGTGCGTGACACCCCATCAGGAGACTCTCGCCGCCCCTGTGTCGACGGGTGAAATCCACCGGTCTCAGATGGAACGACCGGCATCGCGGGGACTGTCCGGTCCCGACAGATCTCACATCCGGCTCGGGCGATCCGTCGGCAGTCGGCCCCTCGGGCCAGTCTCGGTGGTCGGGCATCCGACGGTGGGTCTCTCGCCAGTCGGCGGAAAGGGTCCTCGCATACCTCCGAACCCGGGTCCTCCATCGCGCCCCGTTGCCTTGAAGCGTGCCGACGTCGCCCCCTCGGCTCACTGATCGGATTAGCGAAACGTAGTCATGCCGCGACAACACGTGACCGCACCCCTGGCGGGTAGCTGGCCGCTCGTCCCCGGCGGCGTTGTGCGTCGCGGTTCGGCGGTAGCGTGGCGCGGCAGGGAGTGCTGAGGACAGGTTTGGCGGGTTTTCATGCGGATGCGGTTCGAAGCCGGGGCCGAGGAGGAGTTCGAGGCGGCGTGCGGGCTGCTGGTCGACCGGCTGGTCCGGTGGGCCGGGGAGCAGGGGCTGCCGATGGACGGGTTCATGGCCGAGTCGGCGCTGGACTACCGCCACCGGGCGACTGCGGATGGTCGGCTGGGGCTGTGGGAGCCGCGGCATGTGGAGGAGCTGCTGCTCTGCTGGCTGCCGGAGACCATCACTGAACTTCCCGGGGAGGAACGCGGCGACGCCCCGGGCACGTTGCGTACGCTGCTGCGCTTTCTTCACGCCGCGCGGTTGGCGGATCCGCGGGGCCCCGCACTTGAGGACTCCCTCGCCGCGGTCGACGCGGTTGCGGAGCTGTTTCCGGGGGCGATGGCGGACCGTACCCGCTGGGGTTTGGCGAAGTTCTGGGCGATGACAGCCGCCGAGCAGGGCGTGGATGTCCTGGACGGGGCGGCGTTGCAGCGGTTCGCGGAGCGTGCTCAGCGCGGGGAGGTCGCCTACGACCAGCAGGCCCTGGACACGGTCATGGAACGGCGGTTGACCGGCCGTGCTCTGTCCAGTGTGGCTCGGGCCGAGCCGCAACTGCCCGTGGTGCTGCCCCCGGACGACGAGCTGCGCCGACGGGCCGAGGCCTCGACGATCGTGGGGCAGTTGCGCGGGCTCGCCGAGTGGGCGGGGCGCGACGGCCGCGCGGTGACGGCGGCGGGGCGGCTGCGGATGGCCGATGCCCGCGAGCTGGTGGACGTGCTGGGTACCGGCGACAAGGCCGAGGGGGCGCGCTCTTCGGCCGATCTGCCGCGGCTGGGGCTGCTGGTGGAGTGGGCGAAGAGGGCGCGGCTGGTCCGGGTGGCCAAGGGGCGGTTGTATGCGGTGGCCAGGGCCCGACCGGTGCTGGCCGATCCGCTTCAGCTGTGGCTCCGTGCTTTCGAGGCGTGTTTTGAGTTGCGGCAGGCCCTGATCGGGGCGCGCAGTGGCTGGCACGTCGAGTCGATGCTCTTCGATGCGTACGAGGACGTGCTGGAGGACGTGCTGAACACGCTCTACAGCTTGCCGTACCCGATGCCCTGGCCGCGGCTGCGTGACTCCGTTCACCTGGCCTACCGGGTCCGCTTCCAGTTGGACGGCGGGTCGGACGTCCAGCACCGGATGTGGTTCGAGCACGCCGACCGGGACCTGCGCACGGTGCTTGACACGCTGGTGGACCTGGGCGCGATCGAGCGTGAGTGGGGGATGGCAGATCCGGTGTTCCTCGAGGTCGACCTTTCCGCTGAACCCGAGTTGTCCGAGGGCATGCCGCCGGAGCTCGAGGAGCTGCTGGGCGCCCCAGGGGTGGCGCCGGACCCGGCGGCACAGGAGCGTGACCGCCGTCTGCGTGAGGAGCTGACTGCCGGACCGGTGGAGCTCCTCCGTCTCACCGAGCTGGGTACCCGGGCGGTACGGCAGCGGCTGCTGGCGGTCGGCCGGGACGCACCGCTGGTCGGCGAGCTGGCCCAGGCGTCGGCGGCCGGCCTGCTGGGTGTGCTCGCCGACGACTACGACCCGGATGCCGCCCGCGTGGAGCTGGCCGACTGGATCGCGGCCCGCGGCGAGCGGGATGCCGCGCTGCGGCAACTCGTCGAAGCGGTACGGTCCATGCCCTTCCGGGTGCGGGCGCAGGCGATGCTCGCTGTACTGCTGACGGCGTTGCCGGACGGCGAGGGCGAGCGGCTGCTGCGCGGGCTGCGCGGCGACGCGGCGCTGGCGCCGCTCGTGCTGACCGCGCTGGCGCACCATGAGCTGCTGTCCCCCGAGGACATGACCGATGCCGAGCATCTGCTGCTGATCGCAGAGAACCTGCTTCAGCTCGTGGAACTGGCGGGCGGCGGGGACGGCGCCGTGGAGGTGCTGCGTGCCCAGGGCCGCGATACCAGGGACGCGGTTGCCGCCGCACTGGACTCCGCGCACCCGGACCGGGCCGGACTCGAAGAGCTCGGGCAGCTCGCGGCCCGGGCACTGCCTACTCCCGCCGCCCGACTCGGCCGCGCCCGGAAGCGTCGGCGCACCGCCGGCAAGAGTGGCCGCAAGCGGCACCGCTGACCAGGGCATGACTGCCTGCTCATGAAGGCGCCAGGTGAGACCGGCACCGGCACGGCATCTGGCGGTGGGAAACCGGTGGACCCGGCGTCGTACGTCCCGGTGGCGCGCGCTACCGTCGGAGCCGTGGCCGAGGGTTGGAACGAGGACGGGCTGCGAGCCGTACGAGGCGCGCTCCAGGCTCAGGACGGGGTGGCGCTGCTTGCCGCGTTGCGTCGTGGTCCCGCGCGTGAGGTGCTGCAGTTGGCCGGCGATGGTGTGGCCGGGGCAGCGGCGAGAGGCCTGCCAGGGGCTGCGGAGACGGTGGCCTCGTTTGTCGGCGAACTCCAGGAGCGCGGCTTCCAGGGTGACGAGGAATTGGCGCACCAGTTGCGAACGGCCATGGGAGATGCGGCGATCCCCCTCCTCCGCCCGCTCGCGGTCGATCTGGAGATGCTGGCCATGCTGCTGGAGGGCGACCCGGTTGAGTCGGGTGGCCGGATCGATCTGTCCACCGGGGAGTGCTGGCCGGCGTTCACGACGAGTTGGAGCCTGGGTCCGGGGTCGAGGAGGCGGATGATCCCGAGCGATGGCTGTACGTGCCCGCTCTGGGTTCCCGGGCCAGCTACCGGGACATGGAGTTGTTCATCGACGAGCTCGGCGACGTCGCCCTCGCCGACCGGCTGCGGATCGCCATCACCGGGCGGGGCGCCTTCCGACGCTTCAAGGACGTCCTCGCCCGGGACGAGCGCGCCTGGCGCCGGTACCACCGGCTCAGCGATGAGCGACAGCGCGGCCGGGCCCGCGCCTGGCTGGTGGAGGGGGGCTATCGCCCGTCCGCGTCATGCAGCGCATCCTCGCGCTGACCGTCGCGATCTGGCACGACGACCACACCGGACAGGCAGTCCTGCGCTCACCGGCCGCCTGTGATCACTGACCCCTTGGATTGGAATCAGTCATCTCAGCGAGGCGTCAGGCCGGCGTCGGTGAGGCGGCGCATCAGTGAGGACTTGCCACGGTGCTGCTCGCGCAGGTCATGGAGGCGCCGGGCGAACTCACCGGGGGTGCCCGCCCTGTCGTGGATCTCGCGGAGATCCTTCAGGAGGGTGACAGCTGTGTCGTAGGGGCTGGGCTGCTTCTTCCCGATCAGGTTGGCGACGTCCTGCCAGGCTTGCTCGGCGTTCTCGGCCAGGTGGTTCAGGTGGCTCTCGCGGGCCAGCTGCTGGGCCTGGCGGGCCTGGGCGCGGGCCTGATCCTGCTGCCGGGTCTGCTCGCTGCGCACCTCGTGGGCGGCGTCGAGGAGCTCTGCGGCTGAGCGGCGCCGGGCGCCGGTGGACGGTTCGGCTGTACCGCGGGACGCGGCGCGGTGGCGGGCCAGGAGTGCCGGGCCCGGCTGTGGGGCGGTGCCCAGGGCGGCGTCCAGCAGCAGGGTGTCCTTCTCGTTTTGCGACAGGGCGCGGATCCAGGCGGCGAGTACGTCCTTGTCGATTGCCTGGGAAGGGGCGGCGCCGCTGGCGCGGGCAGCCGCGGTGAGCAGGTGCGGGTCGATGTGCAGGAAGTCCGCCAGTGCCTGCTGCGGTCCGGTGAGGTGGGCAAGGCCGGCGGGTACGGGCGGCTCGAGGGTGGAGGTGTACTCGTCCTCATCGACGTCCTCCTCCAACTCCCAGCGGGTGAGCGCGGAAAGCCAGGCCAGATAGAGGGGGCGCCGGTCGCCCGCGGCGAGTTCGGTACGCAGTGTGGTGAACGAGGCGAGGGCGAAGGAGGTCTCGAAGTCCCACTCGCCGCCGTCCTCGGCCGAGCAGGCGAAGTCGAGCAGCAGATGTCCGTTCCTGGTCCAGCAGGTCAAGGCGTCTTCCGCGCAGTATGGTTCGGCGTTGCGGGCGGGCAGCAGCGCGGTTGGCAGGCGCAGCATCAGGCGCCGCGAGCCCCAGTTGGCAAAGTACAAGTGGGCGTCGTACAGCTGCTCCATCAGTCTGCGCTCATCGCCGCGGAAGTCGCCGTAGTGGTACTCGTTGACGAAGTGCGTCGCGCTGATCGTGGCCCGGCTCGACAGGGCACGTACCTGCTCGAGTTCGTCCTTGGTCAAGGGTCGGTCGATGGCCTGGAACTCGTAGTACTGGTACTCGCTCACGGTCGTGCAGACTACCGACGGGCGCTGCGGCTCATCTCAAGGGACCTGGATGTGATCCCTCGTTCAGGGTCCATCAACGGTTACGGTCCTGGCGCCGCCGTCGGGGTCGTCGGATCGAGCCGAGAAGGACGGGCCCGCAGGGGCCGGAGGGCAGGCGTGTGGTGGCGGCACCGAGGGAACTGGTGGCTGGGCTGCTCGGCGGGGCGAAGGCGGCGGGGGCTTTCAGTGCCCGGCTGGAGGCGCCTGCGGCGGGCCTGGGCCTTGAGGTGGCCGGGGTCGGGCCGGTACGCCTTCCACTGCGGGCGCCCCGGGTGAAGCGGCTGATCTCGGTGGCACGACCGGCGTTGTTCGGGCGGGGCGAGGAGACGCTGAGCGACACCAGTGTGCGCGACACCTGGCAGATCTCGCCGATCAGCTCAGTCTTACCGGTCCTTCCTGGTCGTCGCTGCTGAGTAGCGCGCTGGAGCACTTCCAGGATGCTCTCGGGCTCCCCGCTGCGACCCGGCTGCGGGCTGAGCCGCAGGCGCTGCTGGTGTACGGCGAGGGCCAGTTTTTCCTTCCGCACCAGGATTCGGAGAAGGACGACGCCATGGTGGGCACGCTGGTGCTCTCCCTGCCTTCGGCGCACACGGGGGGAGAGAGAACTGGTCGTCGAGCTCGCCGGGCACGAGTGCGCCTACCGCGCATCGAAGACGGATCTGACCCTCATCGCCTTCTGGGAGCGTCCGAATCTGATTGGCGCGGCAGACGCCAAGGCCAGACCCGGTGCGGTGATAGCTCTGGGACACCACGGACCGTTCATGGGTGGTGGAACCGTGCGCGTTGGTGCTGACGGGGTCAGGTGCTGGATGCCTCGAAGGTCTCGATCGTGCAGCGTGCTGCCCCGCTGCGCTCGATCCTGGCGTCGCTGGTGATCAGTGGGACACCGAGGCTCTCTGCGAGGGCCACGTAATGCGCGTCGTAGACGGAGAGGTTGTTCGACAACTCGCGTACGCGCTGCCACAGGACCAGCGTGGGGTGCAGGTCGAGGGCGAGGGCCTGGTAGTCGGTGATCGCCTTCAGGGCCTCCTTTTCCGTGATCTTCGGTTTGTCCCCTCGACGGCCGCGGGCCAGCCCGAAGACGGCCGAGGTGATCTCGTAGTCCAGCAAGCCGGGCGCTGCGAGGGTGTCGGCGCGGCCCGCCCGCTCACGGATTGCGGTTCCGGTCTTGCCATGGTCGAGGAGGAAGTGCACGAGGCTGGAGCAGTCAACGACGATCAACGTCGGTTCCGCCCGTCCTCGATGGCGTCGAGGATGTCGGTCGTGCTGAGCTCGGTGCGGGTTTCACGCTCCAGGCGGGTGGCCATCTCCGCGAGGGTGGGCTTGGCGGCTTCCCGGGAGAGAAGGTCCAGGGCGTACGCCTGGAGCGACTTGCCCGCCTGTGCGGCGCGGACCTTCAGGGCGTTGACTGTGTCGTCCGGGACATCCCGGATCGTGATCGCGGTCATGCCTTCAGTTTAGCAGCCATGCAGGCAATATGCAGTCACCAGCGCCGGTCGTACTGCCGCAGTGGTACTGGCCCAACCGTGGGGATGCGGCAAAGCCGAACGCTGCCGCTTGTCGGGCTCGTCGACGGACGCGGCGCTGCGCCCGTAGACGGCTCCATACCGGCGGCCTGGGCTGGATCAACCAGCACGCCGACGGCAACCCCTGGCGGAACAACTTCCGCGCCCGGACCATGCAGGTGGGTAGCGGTCAGAGTGAGGTGCTACCGAGGGCGCATCCGTGGAGGAGCCCACTGGTGGATGGCTTGTAGAGGTCCCACAGTGGCCTCCGCTCGTCCCGCCAGCCGGTCGACCGGTTCGTTGCAAGCCCGGCTCCAGTCTCGCCGGCGGGCCCGGCGAGAGCCCGCCGGTGGACAGGCGGTGGACAGACGCCTTTGGACGGTGCATCACGGGATAGCACGGGTTAACCTGTCGCACGTGCTCTGAACAGGAAAAACGTCACCGGACAGCACGACGAGGCACTACGCAACACGATCACTCATGGTCTCGTAATGCGTAGGTCTCGGGTTCGAATCCCGAAGGCGGCTCCATGGTGAACCCCAGGTTGGTCCTCTGACCTGGGGTTTCTTGTATTCGTTGACCTTGGAATCCTGGCCAATCGGACACTCGTAGTCTGCGCATCGTCATGCGTAGGTCGGAGGTGTGGCTTCCGTGACTGCATAGACGGCCTGGGTCTCTGAGCTGGGCTTTTGCTCATATGGGAGGGTCGGGCCAGGCGTACGCAATGGGCTTCGGTGGACAACCGGTGGACAGGTGTGCGTGACACTCCATCAGGGCCTTGTCGCTGCCCCAGGGGCGACGGGTGAAGTGCGACCGTCTTCGACGGGACGATCGGTAGCGGCGGGACTGTCCAGTCCTGACAGGTCTCACGTCTGCTCGGGTCCACGAACAGCTTGGCGCGGACCGGGAGGGTCGGGCCGCCGACGACGGTCGTGGGGTCGGTGGGGCCCCAGTTGGCGTCGTTGCTGCCGGCGGTCGTTTCGATCAGCGGCTGGAAGACCCGCAGGTTGAGGCCTGGGAGTCGGCCAGACCCTGGGCGATCTCCGCATCGATGATCGAGGCGTTGATCTGGCACGCGTCGGCCATGGGGGCCGTGACGCTGACCTTGTAGTCGGTGGTGTCGGCTTGGAGGCGTCCGGTCGCGGTGCCCTCCGGGGAGGTGCTGAGGTCCAACTCTTCGGCTCCGGCAGTCGGGCCCAGCTTGGATACCAGGACGTTCGCGTCTGCGTCGACTATCGGAGTGCCAGGCTTCCGTTCTGACCCGCTGCCGGCTGGACGATCAGCCGGATGTAGGCGGACAACGTCGGCGGTCGGCCTACGCGGAGGTGGATGTCACCGGGTGCCCCGTACAGGCTGACGTCGGTATTGGACTCCGGGCCGGTCACGCAGGCGCCGGCCCGGCGCCGCGGTTTCTGGACGGTGAGAGGTCGTCTCGCGCCTCAGGACTTCAGGGCCGCAACTGCCCTCTCCCGCGACCATCCGAAGGCGCGGCACAGAGCAGCAGGCTTCGCCTCGACCATCGTGTCCACGAAAAGGGCCGCCGCCCGCGCGTCGCGCTCGGCGCGGCTGCCGTGCGACGGCACGGAAAATACCCGCGCGGTCAGCTCGATGACGCAGCTGGCCCAGCCGGGACCCTCCTCGACACCGTAGTTGGTGATCAGAAGGCGACGGCCCAGCTCGGTCAGTACCTGGTCGAACCTCTTGCCTGTCACTCCGACGGCATCGCGCAGGGCGCGGGTCGCCATCGGCCCTTCGTCCAGCAGGAGGCCCGCCAGTCGGCCAGCCTCCTCGGAGAGGCCGGCCACCGACAGAACGTCGTCCTCCTTGCCCTTGAACTCGTAGAGGTCCGCGAGTAATTGGCCGGAGAGCAGGGTCTGCTTGCCGGACAGGTAGCGGCCCAGCCAGGCGCGGCCCTGGACGGGGAGGGTGTCCTTCCAAGTCCACATCGCTTCCAGGTCCTGTCCCCATCCTGAGGGAAGGCGGGGGAGGGATTCGTCGCGCGAGGCCTCGCGAAGCGACGGGTAGCGAGCGGCAGCTCCGCCGAAGAGCAGCGAGATGCCGACATCCTCGATGTACTCCCGCGCCTCCTCCAGGGAGCGCAGCGGGGGGCCGTCCTGCCACCAGCGTTCCCGGCGCGCCTCGACGACGGTGCCGTCTGCCACTCGTGATCCCCCCGTGCGGTCCATACCGGACTTCCGGCCGCCTGTCTGCGTCCAGCATGTGGACATTTTCAATTTCAACCTACGCGCCACACCGAGGCAAAACAAGCCTTGCTTCTCGGCTCCGAGTTGATGAATGATCGGGCCCGCCGCGGTCCACCAGACCCGACAACTGGGGGAATTCATGGGGAAGTTACTGATGGTTGGGTGTGGCTGGATGGGCCGCCCCTATCTGGGTCGGGCCCACGCGCGTGGCTTGGACGTGTCAGTCCTGGACACCTCCGCCGCACTGGGATGGGAGGAGACCAAGGCCGCTCTGGGCCCGGGCGACCAGGGGTATCCGGTGACGGCGACGGACGACGAGGGCTGGCTGGCCGCGGCCACCACTGCCCTGGCCGATGGACCGGTGGCCGGTGTTTTGGGCTTCTCGGAGCCGCACATCGTCGCGGCCGCGATGCTGGCCGAGGAGTTGGGCCTGCCGGGGCCCGGGGTACGGGCCGCGGTCATTTCCCGCAACAAGCTGATGCAGCGCGAGGCGTTCGGCCGGGCCGGCCTCAACCAGCCCGAGTACCTGCATGCTCGGGACGCGCGGGTTGCCGAGTCGTTCGCGGCCAGCCGCTACCCGGTGGTGCTGAAACCTTTGTCCAGCATGGGCAGTCTGGGCGTGCGGATCGCCGCCGATCACCACGAACTGCGGGCCTGGGCGAACGAGCAGCCCGCGAATGCCTCGTTCCTGGTCGAGGAGTACCTCGACGGTCCGGAGTTCAGCGTCGAGGCCCTGATCGTCGACGGCACACCGGTCTTCGAAAGCGTCACCGCGAAGACCACCACTGTGGCGCCCTACCGGGTCGAGCTGGCCCACCACGTCCCCGCCGGTCTCGACGCGGCGGACCGGCAGGCGATCTCGACCCTGCTGCGCCAGGTGATCGGGGCGCTGGGCATGCGGACTGGCGTCGTTCATTTCGAGCTCATCTTTCGCTCCGACGGCCCGCAGATCGTGGAGATCGCCACCCGCACGCCCGGCGACTACCTGATGGACGTCATCCAGGCTGCCACTGACGTCGACCTCTACGACGCCGCGATCGCGGCGGCCTGTGGACTCCCGCTCAACCTGCCGCCCGGCGCGGCCGGGACCCCGCCACGGATGGCCTCGGTCTGGTTCCCGACGCCTCCGGCCGGCACGGTGAGCGCCGTGGAGGGCGTGGAGCGGGTGGAGAAGCTCCCGGGCGTGGTGAAGATCGAGATCGACGTGGCGCCCGGCGACGAGGTCCACGAACTGCGTTCCTCGATGGACCGGGTGGGCATGGTGGTCTACCAGGCCCCCGACCGGCGGGAACTCGATGTGGTGTTGGCTCGCGTGCGTGACGAACTGCGCATCGCGGTGACGGCGTGAGCCGGTCCTCGGCTCACGGGGGACGCGTCGTCCTGGTGGACCCGGCCATGACCGGGCACCCGTTCAAGGACGCCTGCCGCCGTCGGGCTCTGCCGACCATCTCGCTGTACACCTTGGACGAGACCCTGCTCGCGTCCTACGACCCCGACTACCGGCGTGACGACGAGCAGGTCGTGCAGGCTGCCGACGCGGATGAGGCCGCTGGGCGGCTGACGGGGCCGGTCCGCGCGGTCGTCCCGACCACCGAGCCGTCGGTGGAGGTCGGGGACCGGCTGAGCGAGTTGCTCGGGGTGCCGGGGAATCCGGCGGTCACCGCGGCGGCACGGCGCTCCAAGGCGGCGATGCGAAGACACGCCGTGGAGTCGGGCATCCGGGTTCCGGCCTTCGAGGTCGTCTCCCGGGACCGGGTCGCCGAGGCGGCGGCGCGGATCGGCTTACCGGCCATCGCCAAGCCGCAGCGTGGTGCGGGCTCGCACGGGGTGACGGTCCTTCCGGATCCGGCAGCCGTGGGCGACCTTCCGGCCCGTGACCTGTTCGGTGGTGCGAACGAGGAATGGCTGGTCGAGGAGTACGTGCGCGGCCGGGAGATCGCCGTCAACTGCTTCAGCCAGGACGGCCGCCACCGGGTGCTGGACATGTGGGAGTACCGGCAGCCGGACAGCGGCGACTACGACCAGCCGTACTGGGACCTAGTCCAACTCCGCCCCGACGACCCCGACTGGCCGGTCGCAGAACGCTTCGTCCTGGAGGCGCTGGACGCCTACCAGGTGCGGCTGGGTCCCAGCCACACCGAGATCAAGACGGATGCCGCCGGACCCTGCCTGATGGAGCTGGCCAGCCGCCTTCCCGGCGCGCACATGACCGACCACTGGCGCCTGCACAGCACCATCCGTCCCTACGACGACACCCTCGCCGCGTACCTGGGCGAGGACACGGGGCTGCTCTCACGCGACCTCGGATTCGACGCGGCACTGGGCATCTGCTGCCTGCGCAACGACGACCGGCCCGGAGTGCTCACGGAGCTGGCCGGCCTGGACGAGATCCGGCTGACCGCCGGGGTTGACGCCGTTCACCCCTGCGTCACTCCCGGCGACTTCGTGCCCCTCACCCGCGATCTCGGATCCCTCACCGCTTTCGTGCTCGTCCACGGCCGGGACGCGGCCGAGGTCGACGCCCGGCTGCGCACTGTCCGTCAAACCGTGCGATTGGAACTCAAATGATCAACCTCATGCCCGGCAAGACCCTGATGAAGTTCGACCGTCAGCTCCCCTTCTACAACTGGCTCTACCCGATGAAGGGTCAGGAGCTGGACACGGTCACGCACCACGAATTCCACTCCGGGATGAGGACAGAGGGGGTGCGGTCTCGCGCGCTCTACTTCCACATACCGTTCTGCGACACGATATGTACCTTCTGCACCCTCAACCGGGGCCTGGGAAGTACCGGCGACGAGCAGATCGAGACGTACGTTCAGGCCCTGCTCAAGGAGATCGCGCTCAAGGGCCGTTACGCCGAGGCCACTTCGATACCGATCCGGGCGATCTTCTTCGGTGGCGGCACTCCGACCACGCTGACCGCCGGCCAGATCACCCGTATCGGCCAGGCCGTGCGCGACCACTTCGACCTCTCCCAGCTCCAGGAGTTCACCTTCGAGGCCGAGGTCAAGAGCGTGACCGAGGAGAAGTGCGCGGCGATGCGGGACATCGGCGTGGACAAGGTCCGGTTCGGCCTGCAGAGCTTCGACCCGCTGTACCGCGAGCTGTTCAACATCACCGCGACGATCGAGCAGGAGTACGCCGCGGTCGAGCTCTTCAAACGGCACTTCGAGCACACAAGCTTCGACATGATCTACGGAATGCACGGACAGACGTTCGAGCAGTTCTCCCGTGACATCGAATACGCCACGAGTATGGGCACCCCGACGATGGAGCTGTATCCCATCAGCAACGTCGTCACCCAGGCACCGCTCCACCACTCGTATGCGGCGCGCGGCCTCAAGCCGCTGAGCTTCATCGACAAGATGGCCATGACCATCTACCTGAATCAGTACATGCGAGCCTCAGGGTTCCAGCAGCACAACGGGCATGGCTATTTCCGTCTGCCGGAGGGGCAAAGGCCGACGACGCCCTTCATCTCGCGCGACTACCTCAACCTGTACAACACCCACACCTGGTCCTATCACGACGACGAGCTGATCGGTCTGGGCAACAGCGCCATCTCGCAGGTCGCCAACTACACCGTGATGAATGACGAGAACCGCGTCACGTACGTCAAGAACCTGCTGGAGAACGACGACGTGAAGATCAACATCACCGTCGGCGACGGCATGCCCTACGAGCGGGGAGTCATCCTGCATCTGCCCTACTTCGGCTGGCTCGACAAGAGCCGCATCGCCTGGGAGCACATCCCCGACGAACTCACCGGCAAGCTGGCCCTGTTGGTCTCCGAGGGAATGCTGGAGGAGGACGAGGCGGAGTTCCGGATCACCGAGTTGGGCTGGGTCTGGTACGCCAACATGATGTACTACCTCTCGCCGGCCTCGGACCAGACGGTGCTCGACGAGTTCACCGCTCTCAAGCGCAGGACCAAGGGCCTCACCGACGGCGACGACCGCATGCTTCCCCTGCTCCCGATGGCGTCGGCCCGGTGAGCAAGCCTTCGGACAAGAAGCCTCCGCCACTGTGGCGGCTCGACGGTCTGCAGGCGCTGCTCGCGGCCGGCTCGCTCCTCAACGCCATCGCGTTCTTCGCGGCCATGCCCTTCGCATCGTTCTATCTGGCCTCCCGCACCTCGCTGTCCGAGGTGGCCATCGGGGCCGTCGTCGGATCGATCGCGCTCATCGCCTCGGTCGGCGGCGTGGTGGGCGGCATGCTCGTCGACCGCTTCGGCACCGTGCCCATGATGGTCCTGGGGCTCTCCGCGTACGTGGGCATCTACACGGGACTCACTGTGGTGGACGGGGCGCCCGCGATCGTCTCCCTGCTCCTTGGGTTGGGCGTGGCCCGCCTCTTCGTCGAGCCCGGCGGCAAGAAACTGATGTCGCTCGCGGCCGACGAGGACGGCCGTATCTTCCGCGTGCGCTACATGGTCCTGTGCTTCGGCGGCATCGTCGGTCCGGCGATCGGTGGAGTCCTCTACAGCATCAGCGCCGTCGCGTTCTTCGCCGTTCCAGCCCTGTTCTACACGGGCTACCTGCTGCTGATCCTGGCCCGCCGCAAGCGGCTCGCGGCGCTGGAGGGCGGCGCCGAGGACGGAGGCCCGCGCTTCCCGCTCCGTGCCGCTCTGCGCGACCGGCTGCTGCTCGCCGCGACGGCCGCCGGGCTGGTCATCTTCTTCGTGTTCTCCCAGTTCGAGTCGATGATTCCGCTGTACATGGCGGGCGAGTGGGGCGAGGACGCCGTGCGTTACTTCGCAGGCCTCTTCATAGCTAACGCCGTCCTGGCGCTGCTGCTCCAGGTGCCCATCGTGTGGCTGTCCCGCAAGGTGCAGCCAAACCTCATGGTCGTCATCGGCTGCGTCGGATTCGCCCTGTCGTTCCTGTGCTTCTACGCAGCCGCTACCGAAGGCCTGTTCCTGCTCTACCTGGGCATCGTCTTCTGGACCGTCGGTGAGGGCGTGCTGCTGCCGCTGCCCGACATCGCCGTCCACGAGATCGCGCGCGACGACCGCAAGGGCACCTACTTCGGCGTCGCCGAAATCCGCTACCTCGGGTTCTTCGCCGGCCCCTTCGTCGGCGGACTCCTGCTGGGCAGCGACGCCATCTACTTCGTGGTGATGGCCCTGTCGATATTCGTGAGCGCGCCGCTGCTGATGTCCAGGCGCAAGACCGCGGCGAGCAACAGACGAAAGGAGGTGAGCGTCGGTGCGGACGCATGACGACGGCCTGATCCTGGTGGCGCACCGGATTCCAGCCCAGGTCACGCCGGTGAGTGAGTGGCTGGCCGAGGTGGCGGACCGGGTCGTGCTCATCACCAGCGAGGAGGCCGGGCCGGGATACGCCGGCCAGTTCGGCGAGGTGATACCGGTCGCCGACTACTCCGGTTCCGATACCGTGATCGCCCATGTCGACCGGCTGTGCGCCGAGTGCACAGTGGCCGCCGTCGTCCACGGGACCGAGGACGACATCCTGCGGCTCGCCCGGGCACGCGACCGGCACGGGATTGCCGGACTCTCCGGTGCGGACGCGCTGGTCTTCCGGGACAAGCACGCCATGAAGGCCGCCGTGGCCGCGGCCGTGCCGACGCCCCGGTTCCTCGCCCCCGCCGGGCGCGCCGACGCCGAGGAGTTCGCAGAGTGGGGCGGCTGGCCGGTGGTCGTCAAGCCGCGGCTGGGCTACGGATCGCGTGGCGTCGCCGTGGTCCACGACGTCGGTGAGCTGACGGCCCAGCTGTCTGGCCGTGATCCGGACGATGTTCTGATCGAGGCCTACCTGCCCGGTGCCGTCCACCATGTCGACGGCTTCATGCGGGAGGGCAAGGTGCTCTTCGCCCTTCCCTCACGCTATGTCAACTCATGTCTGTCCTTCGCGGACGGAGAGAGCCTGGGCAGCGCTCAGCTCGACGAGCACGACCCGCTCGGGGAGCGCCTCGTCGACTTCGCCGCGAGAGCCGTCGCCGCTCTGCCCTCGACCGGGTTCACTCCCTTCCACCTCGAGGTGTTCCTCCATGAAGACACGGAGGAGCTGTACTTCTGCGAGATCGGGGCGCGCCTGGGCGGCGGGCACGTGTACGAGACGCTCACCCTCAGCACAGGATTCAACCCCGTTGAGCTCTGGTTCCGGGACCAGGCCGGAGTGAGCTGCGGCGACGTCCCCGTCTCCCGTGGTCCCGAGTGCTACGGCTGGCTCCTCGTGCCCCCGCGCCGGGGCACTTTGGAGGAGATCACGGACATCCGCCTGCCCGATTCGGTGGTCCAGTGCCACCGGCCCGACGAGCTCCCCGTCGCCCACGCCGCGGCCACGGCGTCGACGGACGCGGTCGTGTCGTTCGTCGTACGCGGCACCGACAACGCGGCGGTGGAAGCCGCTTTGCACGAGTGTGCGCAATGGGCCTCGGACGCTCTGAGGTGGTCGGTATGAGTGTGTTCGCCTTCTCCGGAACCCATGTGCTGTGCGACATCGTGGGCATCGCCGCCGAGCGGATCAACGACAACGAGCTGATTCTCGAGGCCATCAAGAAGGGCATTGAGGCCAGTGGGGCGGAACTGTGCGGGATGCAGACCAAGGAGTTCGAACCCGTCGGCGTCACGGCGGTGTACGTCCTGGCCGAGTCGCACGTGTCGGTGCACACCTATCCCGAGCAGGGGTCGCTGTTCCTGGACGCCTTCACCTGCGGCACGCGCTGCGATCCGCGGCGCATCGTGGACGTGGTCCTCGAAGCGCTCGGGCCGTGCGAGCATCGCACCAGCGTGATGAGTCGCGGGGAACCGGTCCGCGTCCTGGCTTCCGCAGGGTACGCCGCATGATCGGCGAGGAGGTCCGGACGGCACACGAGGAACTCGTCCGGCGTGGCACGGGTCTGGGGGCGGCTTGTGAGGCCGCCGCGGACGCCACCGGCCGTCAGCGGGTCGGCTCGGACGCACATGCGGCCCTGGACGCCTGGGAGAATCGATTCCTCTCCTTATTCCCCTACACGGAAGTGGTCACCCACTTCCAGGCGGTGGGGCGCACTCAGGCGGATCCGGCCCTGGTCCGGCGTCTTTCCTCGGTTCCCGCCGATCGGCATGACGCTTTCCTGGCGGCTTGGCTACCGATGACCTGCGACCAGGAGACCGGAGGATACGTCACCTACGCGGGCCTGCGTCCGCACCTTCTGGCGGCAGAAGCCGATCACGACGAGGATGCCGATACGGCCCCGCCGCATGGCGGCGGGCGGGACCGGCTCCGTTCCCGCTTGGACGAACTCACCGTGGCGGTCCTGGGCGACCTCCTTCGCACGGAGGCAGCGGCAGCCGGCTTGGGGACACCGGCGCCCGCGGTCCGCACTCGTCTCCGGGCGACGGCGCGACTGCTGGTCCTGTCCGGCGAACTTGCCCCCGGCCACCCGCTCGACCCGTCCGTCACCGCTGACGTGGCCGCGGCTCTGGCGCGGACGCAGGACCCTCTGGAGCCGCTGGCCGAGGCATCGGAACGCGCCGCGAAGACGGTCCTGGAGCTGGTGCGCCCCACGCTGGCGCAGACCGTCGCCCGCTCCTTGCTTCCTGTCACGCGCCTGCACGACGAGATCATGTTCATCCGTTCCATCCAGGTGTTCGAGGCGCTGTACGAGCAGATCGGACTTGCCGTCACCGAATCGCGCGACGCCCTCCTCGAGGGGCGGCTCGACGAGGCGGTCGATGCCCTGGCGGCGGTCACCGACCGGATGACCGTGCTCCCGGCCCTGTTCCGGCTGCTCGGCACCATGCCGGTCGAGGCGTTCGCGGTGATCCGCGGGTACACAAGCGGCCGCAGTGCCGTCCAGTCCCTCTCCTACCGGCGCATCGAAGCCGCGTGCGCGCCCCACCCGCCGTGCGGTGCCGCGGATGCTCTGTGGACCGGACCGACCCTTCAGGAGGTTTGGACCGACGTCCGCACCCGCCCCGGCGCGGATCAGCTCGCCGAGCAAATGAGGCGCCTGGACACGTCGTGGCGCGGGATGAAGCGCAGCCACTGGGGCATCACGCTGCGCATCATCGGCGAGGTTCCCGGGACCGGCGGCACCGCTGGGGCCTCCTACTTGAAGACCACCTCCGAGACACCGCTGTTCCCGGCGCTGACGGGGAAGGGGGAACGTTGACAACGGAAGACGCGACTGCGGCCCGGCACAACGAGCTGCTCCGCCGCAAGATCATGGGATACCTGGTGTCCCGGTCCATCTCCGCGGTCTGCGAACTCGGCGTCCCTGACCGCCTCGCGGATGCACCGTTGCCGGTGGCCGAACTCGCGCAGGCGGTGGGGGCGCATCCCGGAGCACTCGGCCGGTTCCTCCGGGTGCTCGCCGGAGAGGACCTGTTCGACGAAGTGGCGCCGGATGTCTTCGGTCTCACCCCCCTCGGCACCCTGCTATGCGCAAACACCCCGGGCTCGCTGCGCCAGTTGGTCGAGCTGATGGGCGGCGAGGCCTACCGGGTCTGGGAGGCCGCGGACCACTCGCTGCGCACGGGGGACGCCGCGTTCCCCCCTGTTTTCGGTCAGCCCTACTTCGAGTGGCTCACCGAACATCCCGACGCCGCCAAGCGCTTCGACGAAGGGCAGGCCGGACTCGTCGAGCTGCGGCTACTGCCGCTGCTGGGCCTCGACTGGTCCGGCGTCGACACCGTCGTGGACATCGGAGGGGGCACCGGCGCTCTGCTGAGCCGGCTGCTGACCGGCAACGCCCATCTGCGAGGGACGGTGTTCGACCTGCCGCATGTGGTGGCCGCCGCGGCCCCGGCGCTCGCCGACGCCGGAGTCGCCGACCGGGCTACCGTCGCCGAGGGCGACTTCTTCGAGCGAATCCCGCAGGGCGCCGACGTCTATGTCCTGTCGCAGATTCTCCACGACTGGGCGGACCGTGACGCCGTGCTCATCCTGCAAAGGTGCCGCGAGGCCATGGACGCCGACTCCCGCCTGCTGATCGTCGAGCATGTGCTCCCTGAGAACGCCGGGGCCGGCGCAGCGGGGCTGCTCGATCTACACATGCTGGTGCTGCTCGGCGGCCAGGAGCGGACTCGGCCCCAGTGGGAGAGCCTGCTGGCCCAGGGCGGATTCCGCCTCGCATCCGTCGCCGAAGGACCGCGGTCCTCGGTACTGGAAGCCCGGACATGACGGACATCGTTCTCACGGGCGGCCGGGTGCTGGGTCATGAGCACGCTGACACCATCGTCCTGCGTGGGGACCGCGTACTCGCGACCGGCTCTGCGCGGGACGTGCTCACCATGGTGGGCGAGGACGCCCAAGTGGTGTGCACCGAGGGCCGGTTGGTCATGCCCGGCTTCCAGGACGCCCATGTGCATCCGATGGCGGCCGGACTGCTTGAGTCCTGGTGCGACCTGAGCGACGCCGTCGGCCTCGACGACGCGCTGATACGGGTGGGTGCGTACGCCCGGCGTCACCCGGATCTCCCGTGGATCGTCGGGGGCGGCCTCACTTCGGCCTTCCTGCCCCATGGCACACCGGTGGCCGAACTGCTCGATGCGGTCGTACCGGACCGACCCGTCCATCTCCTGGGCTCGGACCTGCACGACGCGTGCGTGAACAGCGCGGCACTGGTCCGGGCCGGTGTCGGCGCGCACACGCCTGACCCGCCGTTCGGCGCCATCGGCAGGGACCTCGGTGGTCGGCCGACGGGGCTGCTGCACGAGATGGCGGCCGACCTGGTGGGGCGGCACGTCCCCCCGCCGGACCGGGTGGCGCAGGAGAACGCGCTGCTCACGGCCCAGCGTCAGCTGCACCGGCACGGCATCACCGCATGGCAGGACGCTCTGGTCGGCCCCTACCTCGGCCTGCCCGACCCGCTCCCCGCCTACCTGGAACTGGCCAGCCGGGGCGAGGTGACCGGCTCCGTGTCGCTGGCCTTGTGGTGGGACCCTGACCGCGGGCCCGAACAGATCGAGGACCTGTGTGAACGACGAGCACAGGCCCGCGCCGTGGGGCTCCCCGCCGACCATGTGAAGATCATGCAGGACGGCATCTGTGAGAACGGCTGGGCGGCACTGCTCTCGCCGTATCTCGACAGATCCGTCACCCCACCCGGCCGGTTGGATGCCACGGACCTGCGCGAGGCCGTGACCGCGCTGGTCCGGGCTGAGTTCTCCGTGCACTTCCACGCCGTGGGAGACAGGGCTGTGCGCGAGTGCCTCGACGCCGTCGAGGAGGCCGGCCCCTCCTCGGGACAGCGGCACCACATCGCCCACGTACAACTCGTCGACGACGCCGACCTGCCCAGGTTCGCCGAACTCGACGTGACGGCGAACGTGCAGCCGCTGTGGGCGGCGGAGATCCCGCACATGCGGAAGACCTACGAGCCGATGCTCGGCCCGCGCCGCGTGGACCGGCAGTACCCTTTCGCCGGTCTGACGCGGGCCGGCGCGCGGCTGGCGGCCGGCAGCGACTGGCCCGTCAGCAGCCCGAACCCGCTCTGGGGCGCCTACGTCGCGGCCACCCGGCTGCCGGCTCTGGCCAGCGCCCCCTGGATGGGACCGGACTACCGGCCGGTCCCGTTCAACCCGCAGGAGCGAATCGGCGTGCCGGAGATCCTCCGGGCATACACGGTCGGCTCGGGCCATCTGCACCGGCGTCCGGCCACCCTGGCGCCGGGCTCCCCTGCCGACGTCGCGGTCCTCGACGTCGATGTGCTGCGGGAAGGACCGGACGCCCTGTGCGAGGCACAGGTGGACCTCACGATCGCCGGCGGCCGACGCGTCCACGACCGGCTGGCGGGGCAGATGCAGATTCCCCGGGCGTGCGGGGCCGCTTAACGGCCGAACAGCACGAAGAAATCCATCACTTGACCGCGATGAGTTCCGTCCTGCCGTGCGCCGCTCGCTCCGAGCGCTGCTCCGTGGGTCGTACATCCTGGAGAGAGGAAAGCAGTCATGACGACGACCCAATTGAGTATCGTGCAGTCCCCCACGACCGGCGTCAGCACCCGGGTCGAGGGATGGGAATGCGGGCTGGTCACCCCCGAAATCGTCTGGAAGGGAGTGATCGGCGCCGTGCGCGCTGTCATAGCGGGCGACGACCAACGCGAGCTGATAAAGATCACCGTGGGCGGCGACGTACTCTCCGACCATGCCGTGATGCCGGCTCCGGACGGTAGCGAGTCGCCGGACGAGTGGCTGACCAGGATGCAGCAGAAGTTCGGCGCGGAAACCCCGATTCTGCTCTACGCACGTGAACTGCCCACGCACGAGAGGAGTTTGTTCGACCTGCTGGTTTCCGCCTTCGGCCGCCCCGTTTTCGAGGAGCACGGGCTGGTCCGCGGAAACATAGACATCGAGGTGTTTCTGGGCGAGTACCGAGCCACCCCTGGCGGCATTCACCGCGAGCAGTGCGGCAACAGCCACTTCGTGCTCCAGGGACGCAAGTACATGCATTTCTGGCACGGCGAGGATTGGATCCCCAAGACCGCCGGCTGGCGGGCGGCGGAAGGCGACAACGCCATCGACCCGGAGGAGTACCTCCCCTCCCTGCAGGTGCCCGAGGTGGTCGACTGCGGCACTTCGCTGATCGCTTCGGCCGGTGAGTTCTTCACCTGGGACCCGGGAACCTGGCATGTGGCCGAGACTGTCGGCCCGGCCTTTGCCGTCAACATCGCGCGCTACACCAGGTCCTTCATTCCCGGGGAGGGGACCTATCCCTTCGCCGCGGAGCCCGACGGCCGGGTAAGCATCGAATGGCTCGAGGGCTACCGGGACTTCCTCGGCGGCGGGGCCGACCTGGCCTTGGCGCTGGCCGCTGCCTCCGCCTACGGGCTCGCGGGGGCGGATCCGGAGTGCAAGGAGACCACCGATCCGCGCCGGGTGGCGGTCTCCAGCCACGCGCGCCGTCTGTGGCACGAGACGCGGGGCTCCGTGCAGGTGGCCGCCCACGGGAGGAGCGGTGTCTTTTCCGCCTCCGTACTGCCCTGGCTGGTCGGTCTCGCCGACCTGCCGTACGGAGCGGAGTGCGAAGTGCCCGTCGACCCGGACACTCGGGCTCTCGCCCGGTTCCTGGTGGAGAACAACTCCTTGCGAGCCGTCCAGGGCTTGGTGTAAGGCCGGGCGGCTCCGACCAGACCTTCACGCAGTTGTGGCCGTTCACCTCGAAGTCGTACGCCGGGGGCGCGTCCTGCCGGGAGGCGAAAAAGCAGAAGGAGAGGGTGCCGTTCGCGGCGACCGCCCTGTTGTAGGCGGGTGCGCGCCTGGGCTGCCGAGATCCTGGATGAACGGATCGCAAGTAGGGTAGGAGGACGCGGTGCCGGAACCCACCGGAGGGGTGCTTGTAAAGGATCTACAGCGAGTTTCGCTCGTCTCTCCGACCGGTTGACAGCTTCGCTGGCAGCCCACGGGCGGTCTCGCTGGCAGGCAGGTGGCCCACGTGCCGGTGGACAGCCGGTGGACAGACGCCTTTGGACGGTGCATCACGAAAGAGCACGGGTCAACCTGTCGCACGTGCTCTGATCAGGCAGAACGTCACTGGACAGCATGACGAGGCACCACGCAACACGATCGCTCATGGTCTCGTAATGCGTAGGTCTCGGGTTCGAATCCCGAAGGCGGCTCCAGTGGGACCCCAGGTCAGGCTTCTGGCCTGGGGTTTTATGTTTTTCGTGCTGCCCGCTCCGGGCTGGAGCGCGGGCGTCGACCTGTGCAGTCGTGATGCGTAGGTCAGAGGTTCGGTGTCGAGGCGATCCGTTGGACCGTGGGTATTGAAGTGCTCTGGCCTCCTGTTTTCGCGGATCGACTGACGCCTGGTCAGCTCTGGCCGCGAGGGGAGCGCATGGGTGCACCACTCGTGCCTGAGGCAGTGCGTTCGGTGGTTGGCCGAGCAGGATGGGCTGAGCAGGCTCGGGTTGTCGATGTCGGACAGTGAGTGGTGGGACTGAAGCTCTGAGCCGCTTCTCTGCCGGCGACCGGTCGAAACACTGGTCCTCGGTCTTCCGCTGGGCGTACCGACCTGCTGCCCACCGGGCTTGGTCGGCAGCGGCAGTGTGCGACGAATCCTCCGCCGCGGATCGATGACCCTCGTCAGGTAACGAGTCCGACGTGAACGGCCGACCGTGGCAGCAGAGCAGTCTCCGACTCTGGAATCCGCTGGCCGAACTCGTCGATCAGGAAGACTGGAACGCTCAGGCGATCCTGCGGTTGAAGGAACTTGAGCAACTGCGAAGCGCTGTGTCTGCACTGCGTCGATCACCGGTATGGAATGGAGTGAACCGACGTGCAGAGCTGGGCACTTCGCTGCGCACCACGAATCTGCTCATCGGCGAAGACCGTTTCCGCCACGTCGCCGAACTGCGGGATCAGTGGATGGCAACCCGAACGCGCTCCTCGGCAGAAGGCGGATACCTGATATTGACGGCGGGCTGGAGCCCCGGATGCCAGCGCAGGTATTTCGGGCATGAGGTGCGGTGCGGTTCAAACTTTGACCACGCGGACGCCGTGCCCGCACAGCATGTGGAGGTCTTCGGGGTCCGAGGTCAACACGGTAGCCGGGGCGGGTGAGGCGAGTGCGGTGGCGGCGACGATCGCGTCGAGGGCGTATTTGTGGCCGTGCAGTCCTGCTGCGGCGAGGAGATTGCTCGCGTGGCGGGCGATGGCTTCGGTGGGCGGGACGATGTTGACGCGGGAGACGGCGTAGTCAAAGCGGGCCTGGTTGGTTCTGGGGTCGCGTGCTTCGACGAGGGTGACGGAGCTGGTGATGACGCGGATGTCCTCGGCCTCGGCGGCGGCGAGCCATTCGGTGAGTTCGGGGGTGCGTCGTACGAGTTTGGACAGGCCTTCGCAGTCGAGGACGAGGGTGCCGCTCACGCCGCGTCCACCGAGCCTGCCGTGCCGCCGCGCAGGATCGCTCGCTTGGCCTCGACCGCGGCCTGGTCGACCGGGCCGTGCTCGCCTTCGGCGTCATCGATGAGTTCGCGTAGCCGGTCGCGTTCGAGTTGGCGCTGGATGAGGGCTTCGACATACGCGGACATGCCGCGCTTGCCGGTGCGTGCCTTGAGGGCGGCGATGGTGCCTTCGTGGAGCGAGACGGAGACCGGGCGGACGGGGCCTTCGCCGGGAGCGGGCTCGGGGGTGGTGACCATGTAGCCACATTAACAAAACTCTTGTTATTGGATGGGGTGATTCTGCACGGTGCGGCTTGCCCGGAGGCAGGTGGCGGATTGACTCGCGGGTACAGATCTTCTGTGATCACCAAGCGTGACGATGCGTCCCGTGGGCTGACCCGTGAGGAGTTGCTCGCGCTGCCCGCGGCCGTGGACCTGGAGACGGCGAACCGCGTGCTGTCCCTCAGTCGCACCACCGGGTACGACCTCGCCAAGCGTGGCCGGTATCCGTGCACGGTTCTGCGGCTGGGCAACGCCTCCGGGTCGTCACCGCCGACCTGCTCAAACTGCTCCACATTGACGTACCGGAGCCCGCAGGCGTCGATGAGCCGACGGCTGTCACGCCCGAGGCGGAGGCAGGCCTCATTTCGTTGAGCTGCTGTTGCTGCTGCGTGTGCCGCTGTGCTCGTCGGCGTGAGGCGTGTGGGCGCGAAGACCGCGGATGATGGCGATCGGTCTCGTGTGTGGGATCTCGACAAGCCGTGCGACCATGGGGTCGCCACCGAGCTTGTAGGCCGGTTCATCGCCCTGCCCAAGGGGCGGGGAGCGCAAGGGGAGTGCGGACGCCTGTGGACGGTGCAACACAGCGTACGAGCAGCGGGACTGTGATCAGTGCTCTGATCTGCGAAAACAGGATCTGATGTGATCGCGTGGCACAGCTCGTCACGATCTCTCACGACCTCGTGATGCGTAGGTCTCGGGTTCGAATCCCGAAGGCGGCTCCGGCAAAGGCCAGGTCACATAGCCCGTGACCTGGCCTTTTGTGTTGCTCCCGGGCATGGCGCGTCACACGGCCGGGATGCCGCGACCCTCGATGGGTGGCGCTGACGTCCGGCATCGGCAGCACCAGCGGCTGGCCCGACACCTCCGGACCGTCCTACGTCCGGTGGCGTGAAGCAGGAGCCGACAAGGTGCCTTTCAGCGGTCAAGGTCCAATCGCAGGTCCATCAGGGACACGATCCTCTCGCCCGAGTATGTGGAGTGCTTGTCGTCTCGGTCGATGAGGATGCCATGCAGTCCTGCCGCATGGGCGCCGCCCATGTCCGAGTAGACCGAGTCGCCGACGTAGTGGGTGGCTGCGGGGTCGGTCCCAATGGCTCGCGCGGCGAGGTGGAAGATGCGGGGGTCCGGCTTGCTGAACCCGGTGCGGTAGGACGTCAGAATCGTGGCAAACGATGTCCCGAGCCTGGTGTGGTCGAGGATATCGAAGAGCAGGTCGTCGAAATTGGAGACGATTCCCATGCGAATATCTGCCGCCCGAAGACGTTGAACCAGGGGTGCGACATCGGGGAAGACCTGGTAGTTCGCTGGTTCCAGGATCGTCGCCGCGGCCTCTTCGGAGATCTCGCCGAGGGCCGCGTCGGGGGCAGGCAAATCCACTTCGTCGATGATCCTTCGGACGAAGACCGTCCACGCGCGCGTGCGGCCGGCGGAATCGGATTCGTCATCAGGCCATCCGAGAGTGCCGCCCACGTGGTCGAGGGCACGTTCCACGCGGGCTGGGGCGCACGGGTGGCCGTGGCGCGCCGCAGTCGATGCGATGACGTCGTGGATGGGGGGCACCAGGTCGAAGAGGGTCCCTGCAGCGTCGAACAGCACACCGTCAGGCTTCAACGGATCTTCCCTTCTGAGGTGGCACGGGCAAGTTGCTGCTCTTCCAGAGCCGTTCGCAACCGTCCCGCCCGTGAGAGCACGTGGTGCAGTGATTCGTCGGTGGCGCGAAAGTAGGAGGTGAGGCGAGTGAGGCTGCACCCTCGGATGGTCTTCGCCAGGTAGGTGGAGTCTCCGTAGTGGATATGCATATCCCCTACCCGCGTGGCATACGCGACGAGTTCGTAGTAGGCGATGTTGAAGTAGGCAGCTCCGTGTCCGCTGAAAGCCCCGAGCCGAGTCAGAATTCTGTGAGTCTTGTGATCCTCGTAGAACGCAATGAAGCCCAAGGGGCCAGCCGGTGCGGAGAGGGAGTGTTCCCCGGCGTCAGCACGCAGAACCTTCAGTCCCGGAATCCTGGCGGCTCGCGCGAAGCGGTCCTGAACCGCGTCTCTGTCGGCCTGCTGGCCGTACTGGCGGTAACGGGCCAGTTGGAGTGTCGCGAGGTCGTCGGTGAGGCCCTCGGGACCGGAGACACGGACGGTGGCGTGGGTGCCCTCGAAGAGTCTGCGCTCCTTGCGCATGACTTTGCGGCGGTGGGAGCGGAAGCCGGAGAAGTACGCGTCCAGGTCCGTGTACGGCGATGTGTCCAGGACCGCGTCCGCCCCCACTGTCACCGCGCTGTAGCCGCGGGCCCGGAGCGTTTTGTGCAACGCGCGGTCCGCAGCAGTGTCGTCCCGGAGATGTCCGAACTCGACCACGGGCAAACCAAGGTCCTGGGCATGCGCCTCCACTGCGCCGATCAGGGCACCCAAGTTGTCGATGTTGACTTCCGAAGGAAGGGATACACCAGGAAAGACGCATCCGGGCGTGATCACGGCGAGCGTGTCCGTGGCTTCGGCCGGCAGGTGGGAGCGTACGGATGCGAGCTCCGCCTCGGCGGCTTCCCGCTGCGGTTGAGGAGCCTGGAGTATCAGCTCCGTCACGGGCGACCCGCACACGATGTCCCACGTTGCGTAGGTGCGGTGGACGGCGGTGTGGGGTACGGGGTAGCAGCTGGCGAGTGCTCCGGCCGCGCAGATGTACGTCTGACCGTGGCTGATGCGGCCTTCCTCCGCTTCCAGCCACGGCAGCGACCGATGCAGGCCGCTGTTGCCGCCCCGCGCATCGCCGCTATGCGCCATGGCTTCGCGAACGGTCGTCCAGATCGTGGCCCGCATCAGTGCGTCAGTGCTCCCCCAGGGCCGCGGAACCCACGCAGCCTCCGGTCAGAGGCGAGTGCGGTCACCGACACGACGGTCCAGACAGCAGCTGCCCACAGCAGGGGTGCGGGCCCTGTCAGCGCTGCGATCAGCGGCGCCATCATGTAGCCGATGGGAAGGAAGGCGAAGGATCCGATGGAGGACAGGGCGCCGACCTTGGACAGGTGCTCCCGGGGAACGGACCGCTGAACGGCCGTGGTGACCAGGACCCCATAGGCCCCGACCGAGGCACCGGCGAGTACCTGCGCCGCCGACAGCGGCATGAGCCCGGCACCGGCAGCGAGGCACAGTGGGGGAAGCCCCATGGCGAGCAGGCTCAGTGCGGCCGCGAGGATGGGCCGGGGCAGGGTCATCCTGCCGCTGATGAGGCTGCCGGCGAGTTCACCGGCCGCGAAGAGCAGCATGAGCAGTGCCCACGCATTTGCCGACATGCGCTGTGACACGAGAGCGGGTCCCAAGACCATGAACGGTGCGGACACCAGAAGGAGGATGCTGCTGTCGACGATGGTCATGCGGAGCAGCCAGGGAAGTCCCTGCATTGCCCGCCAGCCGTCCTTGAGGGCGGAGATCCCCCCACGGTCAGCGCCGTCCGTGACGGCCGTGCCGCGAGGAAGACCCCACAGAAGGCCGGCCGCCAGGAGGAAGGAGACTCCGTCGAATGCGAGGGCCCAGGCCGCATCGCCCAGGGCGAAGCAGGCGGCGGTGATCGCGGGGCCGAGCAACGCGGCAGCACCGGTCCACCCGCCCATCAATGCGTTCGCGGCGCCCAGGTGCTGGGGCGTGACGCAGTGCGGGAGGTAGCCGAAGGTGGCGGGGTAGCCGGCTGCGACGGACACCCCGTAGACGGCCTGGCAGACCAAAGCCCACCAGAGGTTTGCCCCGCTGACCAGTAGGGCCACGGTGATGAGCTGAGCCGATCCGCAGGCGATCGACGAGGCGACCATGAGGGGCCGCTTGGCCATACGGTCGGCGGCGATGCCGCCGAAGACCAGGAAGATGACCTTGGGGAGGATGGCAGCGGCCAACATACCCCCCAACCAGCCTGGAGAATAGCCGAGTTCGGTCATCGTGAGAGCCAGTGCCGTGGGTACTACTGCATCGCCGATCAGGGAGATGGCACGTGAGGCGAAGAACCGGCGGAAGGGCCCTGGGGCGAAGAGCGCACGGAAGCCGGCATGCTCGGCGACGGTCATGGCGCGTCCGGACGGACGATGGACGCGGGCAGGGGGTCCGGGAGATCGCACGAGCGTGAGCGCAGCCCCCGGCGTGCCTGTTCCCCGACGCCGTCGTCATCGACCAGCGCGACGGTCCATAGGGGCTCAAGGCGTGCTCCGCGCCGTAGTTTTGTGTCCGAGGCCGCGATCCCGAGGTGCACAGCCGAGGCGCCGAGACTGTGGGCGAGCTTCAGCGGTTCGTAGAACATGAGGCTGAAGTACGAACTCCGGGTCTCCTCCAGGGATTCGTCAACGCCGAAGAGGCGCACCCACAGCACGTCACCGTAGCGGAAGACGACATGACAGCCCACGGCCCGCCCGTTCAGATGGGCAAGGATCACGTAGGCCCCCGGCACGTCCGCGCACAGGGTGAGATAGGGAAGAAACTCGGAAGGCGGGCGATCGTAAGACGGGTCGTACTTCTTCTCGTGCTGGACCAGAAGACGTGCGATGTCCTGGAAAGGTGCGTGCTCGTCCAGCGGACTCACCTGGAATGTCAGGCCGTTGAGGGCGACCCGCCGCAGGTCCGCCTTGATCTGGCGTCTGCGGCTCTGGGTAACCGAATCGAGGTAGCTGTCGAACCCGCCGTCGGGAACGTCGAGCCACCCCTCCCATGCCACTAGGCCCGCCGGGTGCCCCGCCGCGGTGAACCTTGCAGCGTCAGCAGCAGACAAGTACGGCAAAAGAATGACACGCCCTGGCGCGGCCTCCTGGAGCCCTCCGACGAGGGCGCCGGTCGAGAAGGGATGCACGCCTGAGAGCAACTCGTTGCGGTAGCCCGTACGAGGACCGACGACGACGCATGCTTCGGCCGGGACGCAGTCAGCGAGAAGGAAGTCCGGGTGGTAGCGCCGCGCATGCACACCGACGCCCTCGGTCACGGGGCAGAGCGCCACATCGCGCCCCTGGCGAAGCAGCACGTACGTGTACCCGTGCCCGTGCCGGTCGAGGAGTCTCAGCCAGGCGGCGCTGGAGTACAGCGTCCGGGCAGGAGCCAGGTCTTCCGTTGTGACGCGGTCGAAGGCGGGGAACGACTGAATCGACTGGAACGGCGGACTCAGCGGATGATCTGCGCGCACAGTTGCTCCAGTCGATCACGGGACGACTTCAGCAGTTCTTCATCGTCTATCTCCTCGGCCGCGACCACGGTCAGCAGCGCTGCGATGTCCAGTTCATAGAAGTCCAAGAGCCTTTCGTGGCGCCCGACATCGGCGTCACTGAGTCCGTATCCGGTCCGGAAAGCCTCAGTGAACAGCCCGCAGAAGCGGATCCGCGCCAGTTCGAGCCAGGGGTCACCCGTGATGGCGTTCGCGACATCGATCACTGCCGTGATCCGCCCGTCTCGTACGCAAAGGTTGGGCGGCCTCAGATCGAGGTGCAGCAGAGCATCCGTCTGCCTCGCGCCGCTCGGCACCTCGGCCGCGCACCGGGACAGCAGCGCCTCTACCGACAGCTGAGGGCAGTATTTCTCTGCGGCACGCAGGCGGTCTGTGATTCGCCCGAGAACGTAGGGAGGCCACGACTCTTGTGGGCGCCCGACCGTCATACCTGGGCGGATGGAGTGGATCGCTCGCGTGATCCGGCCGAGCTCGTGCTGCTGGTCCTCGTTCAGTTCGTTTGTCGGCTGGTGGTCGATGTGTTCGCACAGCATCCAGGAAATGCCCTGCGAGTTTCTGCGCCGCCGCCAGGCAAGGACGGACGGAGCGGGTACTCCTGCCTCGCACAGCAGGCCGAGGACGTTCACTTCCTTGGCGAGGATGTCGGCGAAATCGACTGTGCCCTCATAGTCGGTCGGCAGAATCTCGTGGCGGGGGGAGCGCACGACTCCGACGATCCTGCCGTCATGGTGGCGGGCAAGGTCGGCGAAGTAGTCCACTCCTTCCCGCCATGGAGAGATGCGGATGTTGCTGTCGCCGAGGGCGCGGTGGATTTCCCGTTCGAGAGGGGTGGTCCGCGCAGTTTCCATCTCCATCGTCACCGCACTGTCACCTGTTCGCTGGGATAGGCCACGCGATCGCGCCAGTAATCCTCGGTGATGGCGTAGATGTCCTGAACCGCTGCCAGCCCAGCCGCGACATCGTCGTCAGCGAGCCAACTCTTGGTGACTGTGTTCTGATCCCGGTCCCCGAACGTCTCTACGGGAAGGTCGAGATCCCCTCGTTCGTTTCCGAAGTGTGCAGCAAGCCAATTGACGTTGACAGCGGGCATGATGTCCACGAATTCCTGGACCCACTCAACTGTGCCCTTGTAGTCGTCGCCGGGGATACCCATGATGAAGTTCGGGATCACGTAGAGGCCCAGGTCTCGAACTATCTCGCTCGCCGCGTATAGGTGTTTGGTGCGAAACGGTTTGCGAAGGTACTTGAGGAGACTGTCGTTGGCTGTTTCGACGCCGAACTCGACGTAACGCACCCCCATGTCGCGGCAGTCGGCGAGGAAACCGGGCCTGGCAGCCAGGGAAGGCGGTGTCTGGATGATGAATCCCTCGAAGTTCTCATGGACGGTGATGAAGATGTCCCGCACCGTGCCCAGATCCCGCCAGTTGTTCGCCACCGGGTCCCCGAAGGACTTGTCGTCGACGAAGGCCAGCCGGAAGTCCAGCGGTGCGAAGGCGGCTATCTCAGCTTCGTATCCCTCGGGGGCGGCCGGCACGACCTGGGTGGGAACGGTGCAGAACTTGCAGCGGAACGAGCATCCGCTGCTCATGCTGAACCTCGGGATGCACTTGAGCCCGTTGAAGAGCCGGTAGTCGAGCGTGGTCTGTGGCCGGGCCCGAGGCAGTGCAACGGGCAGGTGCGTGACGTCACGAAGGAAGCTCACGTTGGGAAATTCGGCGAACACATCCGGGTCGACGTAGCCGCCGACAATCATCGTCGCTCCGGTGGGGGCTAGGTGGAGCAGCTGCTCCACGTTGGCATCCAGGGCCGAGAAGAAGAACAGATCACCTTCGGCCGCCTCAGCGATCCTCTGGTGAGCCACATCGAGATCGTCGACGATCATCAGTTCTTTGCGGAAGTGTTCGTCGGGGAGCATAGAAGCAACGATGGGTATCCAGTATGGGATCTCCATGAAGTGAGGCGGCATGTAGTAGCCGCGCATGCGGGCATACGAGCGTCGGTAATAGTCCCGCATGGTGCTGTCCTCGGTCAGTAAGAGATCACTGAACTGGACCAGGACCGCTCTGGACGGTCCACCGCCGCTGGAAGCGCGAATTCGCCTTGAGCCAATGGCTGTTGGAAAGTGGACGGACAAGGTTCCCCCTTCGTCGGTCGCGCGCGGGATCGCGGGCACGCAACGCTAGCCGTGGGGCACACTCTGAGCAACGGTGTGGCCGACACCCAGGGCATGTACGTCTTGTACTGGTCCTGAATCCACCACGTGATCCTCGACGGGAGCAGCTACGCCTTCAACAGGCGGGATTGACAGGGAACTTCGGGAGGGCATCTCCTCGTGCCCCAGGCGCGATCCTCGCGGCGGCGCATGACTCAGCCCGGCTCGCGAATGACAGGGGTGCAACTGGCGGGCGGTGACGGTCTGTCGAGCCTGGTCCGCGACGAGGTCCGCATTACCGGTGCGGCGGACACTGCGGGGAACGGTGGCAGATCGTGTGGAGGTCGTGGCGGGCGATGCCGTAACGGCGAGGATCAGCCACAAGAAGAACGACTCGGAGTGCGTGATGACCCTGACGAGACAAGATCCGCAACTGGATCCGGGAAATCTCGGTCCCCGGCCCGCCGCAGTCAACCCGGGCTGAGGTGGTCACGGAGCTGCACGATCCCGGCTCGTTCGCGACGCTGGTGCACCACCTCCAAGGCATCCGCGTCGGCGGCGAACCCCTCAGCGCGCTTGGGAAGAAGAATTGCAGGATCGAGAGTGCTGAGGAGGACGGGCTCTATGCCGAGGCGACCCTGACCGGCCCCCACGTGGTCGCCGTCGGGCTCAGCAAGGCCAAGCGCACCCACTGTCACGATCTTGCAGGCCCTCGAATCCCGAAGGCGGCTCCACTGAAACCCCAGGTCGGATGGGATCCGGCCTGGGGTTTTCGCATGGATCAGCGGGTGCTTTCCCGTTCCACCGGGAGCCACAGCTCGGCGTCGGCCTTCGTGCCGTCGTCGGTCAGGGCGGTGCGGAGGATCTCGGGGCCGGGGCGGGTGCGGTAGGGGTTGGACGGGAACCACTCGGTGAACACGTCGCGCCAGAGTTCCTGGACGGCCTCGGGGGCCGGGCCCGACGTGGTGAAGACCGCCCAGGTGCCCGGCGGGACCGGGAGCGTGGTGGTGCCCTCGGGCGCCGGGGCCGGGGCGGGGGCCGAGGTGATCACGGCGTGGTAGTAGTCGAGTTCCGTGCCCTCCGCACGGCTGGGGTCCAGGTCGTCGCAGACCGCGACGACGCCCCGCGGCTCCTGGTCGGACAGTTTCCCCAGGTGTTCCACGGCCGGCTTGTCGAGGCCGCGGACGAAGTCGATGATCGCCTGGTTCGGGCCGGAGTGGATGAGCGGGATCCGGGTCTTGAAGCCCGTGACGGTGAAGGCCGGGCGGTCGATGACGCGGTAGTGCATGCTGCGGCTCCCTTCGACGGTGAGGCGGAAGGTCAACCGGGGCTGGGAGACAAGCGCGGCGCCGGTGCGCCGGGCCTCGCCCGGGCCCACGCCGTGCATCGCGCGGAACGCCCGCGCGAACGCCTCGCCCGAGCCGTAGCCGTAGCGGACCGCGATCTCCAGCAGCGTCGCGTCCCCCGACAGCACCTCCGCGCCCGCGACCGTCAGCCGGCGGCGGCGGATGTACTCCGACAGGGGCATGCCTGCCAGGGCGGAGAACATGCGGCGCAGGTGGTACTCCGAGGTGTACGCCGCACGCGCCAGGTCCGCCGCGTCGACGGTTCCGTCGAGGTTCCGTTCGATCCGGTCCATCGCCTGGTTGAGCCGGTCCAGCACGTCCGGTGTCCTTCCTTTTCGTGCCCTCACGCTAGGCAGCGCGGGTCCCGCAGCACCCGACATCCCGTGCCCGCTGCGGTCGGGTGGCCGCCCGCGCTGATCGGCGAGGGCGAACCGCCGTCGGGCGGGCGTACGCCGGTCGTCGCCGCCGTGAACGGCTAGCATCGCCCGTCGACCCGTCAGTTGCCGACCGGATGAGGTGAGGACATGGGGGCGCCCAGGATCGCCGTCGCCGTGGTGACGATGGGCAACCGGCCCGAAGAGGTCGACGCCCTGCTGGAGTCCGTGGCCAAGCAGGACGTGCCGCCCGAGCGGATCGTCGTCGTCGGCAACGGATGCCCGCTGCCCGACTTCGCCGGGCGGCTGTCGTTGCCCGGCGAGGTCACCGCCGTCGAGCTCGACGAGAACGTCGGCTGCCCCGGCGGGCGCAACGCGGCCCTGGCGCGGCTGCGCGAGTTCGGCGACATCGACGTCGTGGTGGACCTGGACGACGACGGTCTGCTCGTCGACCCCGATGTGCTGCGCCGGGTGCGCGACCTGTACGCCGCCGACCAGCGGCTCGGCATCGTCGGCTTCCGTATCGTCGACGAGCTCGGTGAGACGCAGCAGCGGCACGTGCCCCGGATCGGCAACGCGGAGCCCGGCAGGGGCGGTTACGTCACCGGTTTCCTCGGTGGCGGGCACGCGCTGCGCATGGCGATGCTCGACGAGATCGGCGACTGGCCCGCCGAGTTCTTCTTCGCGCACGAGGAGACCGACCTCGCGTGGCGCGCCGTGGATGCCGGGTGGCGGATCCTGTACGCGCCGGAGCTGCTGCTGCGGCATCCGAAGACCTCGCCCGCCCGGCACGCCATCTACTACCGGGTGAACGCCCGCAACCGGGTCTGGCTGGCCCGTCGCCGGCTTCCGCTCCCGCTCGTCCCGGTCCATCTGGGCGTGTGGGTGCTGCTCACCCTGGCCCGGAACAGGTCGGGCGCCGGGTTGCGCGCGTGGTGCGGCGGTTTCGTGGAAGGCGTACGGGAGCCGGCGGGGGAGCGGCGGCCCATGCGGTGGCGGACGGTGTGGCGGCTCACCCGGCTGGGGCGGCCGCCCGTCATCTGACGTGCCGGAGAGAGGGAGAGGCCCCGGCCGTTCACCTCCGCCGACCGGGACCCGGACCCGGCCGCGGCGGCGACACTCCCCCGAGTTCGCGCGTCCAGACGCGCGTACCGCCGGGCCAGATCCGATGCAGTGATCACATCAGGCTTTGCCAACCGATCGCTAACATGTGGCCAACGGTTCGCCGTTGCGTCGTCCGCCGATCGGCCGGAAGTCGCCGAACCGAGGTGCGGGAGCTGTGGCGGGGCGCGCCGCTGGCCGGACTGCCCTCCGAGGTGGGCGGGTACGCCTTCGCGCAGCGGCTGCGCGAGGCCCGGCTGCTGCTTCTGGAGTGGCGCTACGACGCCGAGTTGGCACTGGGTGGCCCGCGGGTGCGTGAACTGGTGCCGGAGCTTGCCGCGTTGACCGGCGAGTATCCGCTTCGGGAGGTGTTCCACCGGCATCTGATGCTTGCCCTGTACCGCACCGGCCGACAGGCCGAGGCCCTGGCCGTCCACCGCGATCTGCGCACCCGTCTCGTGGGCCAACTCGGCGTCGAGCCGGGGCCGGGGGTGCGGGAGGCGCATGGGGAAGCGCTGCGGGAAGCTGTGGGGGAGGGCGGTTCGGCGCAGCCCCGTGAACCGGGTCCGTCGCCCGCCCAGTTGCCTCCGCCGCCACTCCACTTCGTCGGACGCACCGCCGTGCGCGATTCCCTGTGCCGCGTTCTCACGGCACCCGATGCGCATCCCACCGTCGTCATCAGCGGTATGGCCGGTGTCGGCAAGAGCGCGCTCGCGCTGCATGTCGCCCATCAGTTGGCGAAACGTTTCCCCGATGGGCAGCTCCACCTCGGCCTGCACGGCGCCACCCCGGGCATGACCCCCCTCACCCCCGGTCAGGCGCTCACCGCCCTGCTGCGTGACCTCGGCACCGAACCCCGCCGCATCCCGGACCACGTGGACGCGGCCTCCGCGTTGCTGCGCTCGCTGCTCGCGCCGACCCGGACGCTGCTGGTGCTGGACGACGCCGCGAGCGCCGCACAGGTACGGCCGCTGCTGCCGGGCGGCCCCGGATGCGGGGTGATCGTCACCAGCCGTTCGCCGCTGACCGCCCTCGACGGCGCGGCCCGGTTCCCACTCGCCCCGCTGTCGGACGAGGAAGGCGCCGAACTTCTGCGCGCCGCCTCGGACCGCGACGGCCTGGACGGCACGGACGCCACCCGTCTCCTCGTCCGGCTCACGGGCCGTCTCCCGCTGGCCCTGCGCGTCGTCGCCGCGCGGCTCGCCGCCCGCCGGGCCCTGACCCCCGACGTCCTCGCCGGGCAACTGGCCGCCGCCGACGGACGGTTGCACCACCTGGACTACGACGACCTGAGCGTCCGGCGCTCCCTGGCCGTCGCCTACGACGCGCTCGCCGCGTCCGAGCGCGAGGCCGACCGGGACGCGGCCCGCACCCTGCGCGGCATCGGCGCGCTCGACCTGCCCGCGTACGGCGCCCCTCTGCTCGCCCGCCTCACCGGCATCGGCGAAGCCCGCACCGAGGCCGCCCTGGATCGTCTGATCACTTGGCGTCCGCGTAGCACTCCACCACCGCCGTGGTGAACGGGAACCTGACCGGCGTCTCACCGAAGGTCAGACGCCCGGCCAGGGCCGCCGCCTCGCGGATCGCCGCGACGACCGCCTCCGTCTCCTCCTCGGGGCAGTGCACGATCACCTCGTCGTGCTGGAAGAAGACAAGCTCGGCCGCAAGCTCCGCGCAGCTCTTGCGCAGCGCGGCGAGCAGCAGCAGCGCCCAATCGGCGGCGCTGCCCTGGACGACGAAGTTCCGGGCGAAGCGGCCGCGGGCGCGGGCGTTGGTGGAGGCGTAGCCGGGCACCCACGGGGCGCCGGTGCCGGGCTGGTCGCCGTCCTCGGGGGCGACGGAGCCGGAGGGGATGCCGGCTTCCTCGGCCGCGTCGTCCGTCCCCCGGGCCGCGGGCGGGCAGGTCCGGCCGAGCCAGGTCCGCACGAGCCGGCCCTCCTCACCGGCCCGGGCCGCGTCGTCGACGTAGGCCACCGCTTGGGGGAAGCGGCGTCTGAGGGCGGCGAGGTTCTTCAGGCCGTCACCGGAGGTCTGGCCGTAGACCGCGCCGAGCACGGCGAGTTTGGCCTGGGCGCGGTCACCGGAGAAGGCGCGGTCGGAGACGGACTGGTACAGGTCGCTCTCGCGGCCGGCCACCTCCATCAGGCCCGGGTCGCGGGAGATCGCCGCGAGGACGCGCGGCTCCATCTGGTCGGCGTCGGCGACGACGAGCCGCCAGCCGGGGTCGGCGACCACCGCCCGCCGGATCACCTTGGGGATCTGGAGCCCGCCCCCGCCGTTGGTGACCCAGCGCCCGGTGACCGTGCCGCCCGCGAGGAACTCGGGCCGGAAGCGGCCCTCGCGGACCCAGTCCTGCAGCCAGGACCAGCCGTGGGCCACCCAGATGCGGTACAGCTTCTTGTACTCGATCAAGGGTTTCACGGCAGGGTGGTCGACCGATTCGAGCTCCCAACGGCGGGTCGAGGCGACCTTGACACCGGCCTGGGAGAAGGCCTTGACCACGTCGGCGGGCAGGTCGGGCCGGACCCGTCTGCCGAACGCGGCGGACACCTCGTCGGCCAGCTCGGCCAGCCGGCGTGGCTCGCCGCCGCCCGCGTAACGCTCGCCCAGCAGGTCGTGCAGCAGCGCGCGGTGCACCTCGGCGCTCCAGGGCAGCCCGGCGCGGTTCATCTCGGCGGCCACCAGCATGCCCGCCGACTCGGCGGCCGTCAGCAGCCGCATGCGATCGGGGTGCTCGGCGCTCTCGTGCCGCCGCTGCTGCTCGGCGTAGACCGCGAGGAGGTCCGGCAGGGGCAGCTGGACGCCCTGGGGCTCGAACAGGGAGGACTGGGAACCCGGCTCGGCGGAACGCTGCCGCGGATCGGGTGGTACAGGGCCGCCACGCAGCCGGGCCAGGGCGGCCGCGGCCGAGCGTGGTTCCCCGTACCGCCCCTCGTGGCCGAGGAGGAGGGTCTCGGCGGCCTCGATGTCGTAGCACCGCTCGGCTCGCACCCCCGCGGCGAGCAGGCGCGGGTAGACCTCGGCGGTGGACCGCCACACCCAGCGTGAGACACCGGGACGGCTCCGGACGGCCTCGGCGGGATCCGCCTCCCGCCGCACCGGGCCGGAGGGCAGCCCGTCCGGGCCGAGGGGGGCGATGTCCACGCCACCGTCCTCGGCCGGTGCGAGTGCCCACCGGTCGGCCATGCCGCGAGTGTGCCAGGGGGGTCTGACATCGCCGCTGATGCCTAGGTTCCGGTGGTCGTGGCCGGGGGTCCGGCCGACGCCCTGCCGGGCTGTCTTCCGCTGGTGACGCTCTGCCGGCGCAGGCCCCGTCAGGACTCGTCCAGCACCTGCTTCTGCGCCTGCACGATCTTCTCCAGCACCGCCGCGACGTACCGCTCCGTCCGCTCCTTGTCGACGCCGAGGCCGCTGAGGACGCCCTCGCCGTTCTCGTGCTCCAGCAGGGCGAGCAGGAGGTGTTCGGTGCCGATGTAATTGTGGCCCAGGCGCAGGGCCTCGCGGAAGGTGAGCTCCAGGACCTTCTTGGCCGCCTGGCCGTACGGCACCAGCTCCGGGACCTCGTCGACGGCGGGCGGGAGAGCCGCCGTCGCCGCCTCGCGGACGGCGTCGAGGGAGACGCCCTGATCGACGATCGCCTTCGCGGCGAGGCCCTCGGGCTCCGCCAGCAGTCCGAGGACGAGGTGCTCGGGCACGCCCTCGGCGTTGCGCGCGGCCTTGGACTCGTTGTGGGCGGTCATGACCACGTTCCGCGCGCGCACGGTGTAGCGGCTGAAGCCCTGGCTGGGGTCGAGATCGGCCGACTCCTTCGGCACGAACCGCTTCTGCGCGGCCTGCCGGGTGACGCCCATGCTCTTGCCGATGTCGGTCCAGGACGCGCCGGACCGCCGGGCCTGGTCGACGAAGTGGCCGATCAGGTGGTCGGCCACGTCGCCCAGGTGGTCCGCGGCGATCACCGCGTCCTGGAGCTGGTCCAGCGGCTCCTCGTGCACCTTCTTGATGGCCGCGATGAGGTCGTCGAGACGGATGGATGACGTGGTGTCGGGGTTCGTCATGTGTCAACCGTAGGTTGCGCCTCGCTGACTGTCAACCTCGGGTTGACAGTCGTCGGGGGTTCCGTTTCCTCCACGACGGCGTGGCACCATCGGCCCGTGAGTTCGTCCAGCACCGTCGACCGCGCCTTCGCGGCGGCCCTCTACGCGACCGGCGAGACGGCCCTCGACACCGGCGCGTCCCTGCTCGCCTCCGACCCGGCGGCGGACGCCGAACTCGCCCTGTGCGGGCAGGAGTTCGTGGCGGCGGCCTGGCGGCGCGGCTGGCAGCCGGCCGACGTCGTACGGATCGTCCGGCGCGAGCTGGACGGCGTGCACGTGCTGCTCGCCGCAGCGCTGATCCGCGCACAGGCACCCGCCGACGGGCCCCGGGGCCGCCGCTGGAACGCCCAGCTCGCGGACCTGCCCGCCGACGCCCCGCCCCGCACCGACCGCTTCTCGCACGCCACGGCCGTGCTGGAGCTGTACCGGCTGCTGCTGCGGCTGCCGACGCTGGAGGCGCTCGACGAGGCGCCCGGGGAGGCGCCCACCGAGTCCCGCATGCTCACCCGCATCCGCGCCCTGCTCGCCAAGGCGGAGGCGACCGGCTTCCCGGAGGAGGCCGAGGCGCTCAGTGCCAAGGCGCAGGAGCTGATGGCCCGGCACAGTGTCGACGAGGCGCTGCTCGCGGCGCGGGCGCCCTCGCCGCACACGCCCGGGGCCTGCCGGATCGGCGTCGAGCCGCCGTACGAGCAGGCCAAGGCGGTACTGCTGGACGCCGTCGCCGATGCCAACCACTGCCGGGCGGTGTGGAACGAGCCCTTCGGCTTCTCCACCGTCGTCGGCTTCGAAACCGACCTGGAGGCGGTCGAACTCCTCTACACCTCACTCCTCGTGCAGGCCACATCCGCGATGACCAAGGCGGAAGCCGCGCAGCGTACCGGTGGCCGCAAGCGCACCAAGACGTTCCGGCAGTCCTTCCTCGCGGCCTACGCCCACCGCATCGGCACCCGTCTGACAGCGGCCGCCGAGACCCAGGTGACCGACGACCTGCTCCCGGTCCTCGCCTCCCGCGGGGTGGCGGTCACCGGGCGGCTGGACCGGATGTTCCCGCAGACGACCACGACCCGGCTGCGCGGGGTGAGCGACGCGGCGGGCTGGACGGAGGGCGCGCAGGCGGCGGACCGGGCCCAGGTCCGGCACCGGCCGCCGCTGCGCTGATCTCCTCCGCGCCGGTCTTCTGTCAGTCGATCTTCCGTCAGTCGCCCGAGGTCTCGAAGCCGCTCACCGAGGCCTGCGTTCCCTCCGTCCGGGCGACCTCGCCGTACGTCCACTCCAGCTCGTGCGCCGTCCTGGTGTCGCCGGGCAGGGTGAAGGACGCCTTGTGCACGTCGAGGCTCTTCGCGGAGCCCGCCTCGCCCCGGACATAGGTGATCGTGAAGGACGTGGTGCCGTCCTTCGCCAGGGTCAGCGACTGGGCCTTCGCGCCCTCGTCCGGGGAGACGGACGTCGTGCCGTCCTCGAACATCAGATCCACGCCGGGGAAGCCCTTCAGCGTGCACTGAGCGCCCTTGTTGGTGAGCGTGACGGTGACGGTGCCGGTGTCGCCGGCGGCCGGGGCGGCGCCGGCGCCGACCTCCACGCCCATGTCGCCGAGCGCGCAGGCCGAGTCGCTCGGGCGGTCCGCGTTCTTGACGTCGTCGCCACCGGCCTTGTCGTCGCTGCAGCCGGTCAGCACAACCGTCGCGGCGAGGGCGGCGGCCAGGGTGAGGGTGAGGGGGTAGGTGCGCATGGGGTCCTCTGGGCGTGTCGAACGAAAGCGGCTCCGGGCCCCTGGATCATCACGCACGCGCCTGCCCCAGGGGCACGCACCCCCTACGATTCCCCCGAACGCCGGACGGGCGGCATCGCCCGCCGGCGGTCGCGGCCCGCCCATCAAAGGCCAGGGGGCCAGAGGCCAGATGTCAGCCGAGGCTCGCCGTCGGCAGGCCCGTCGGGAGTTTGCCGCCCTCCGCCTTCGTGTACGTCTCCGCGCCGAGGCCGCCCTCCCAGGTGACCTTCAAGCTGCTCCCGTTCACGGAGTCGACCGTGCCGGACGCCCGGTCCTTGGAACCGTCCGTGCACTTCAGGCGGATCATCCGCATCCCGGACTCCTCAGCCGCCGTGCCGCTGCACACGCTCCCGCCGGTGGCGAACAGCGCGGCCTGCTTGCCGGTGATCACCAGGGCCACGGCCTTGCCGCCGGTCGTCGCGAGCCAGCTGCCCTCCAGCTCGCCGGCCGGCCCACCGGAGCCGGTGTCGTCCGAGCCGCCGTCCGTTCCGGCGGACGCCGACAGGGACGGGGCCGGGCTGGAGGCCGAGTCGTCGCCCGAGTCGCCGCCGCTGCTGCACGCGGTCAGCGCGAGCGCGCCCGCCAGCCCCGCGGCGGCCGCCGCGACACGCACGGCGCCGGAGCGGCGCGAGAAGATCACCGATGACACTGCAAGCCCCCAAGCTGTAGCCGGCCGACCGGCCGGCCGGTTCAGGCGGCACTGGCCGGCCTCCTGGCCGGAACGATCGCAGCAAGCTACCAGGGCACGTCAAGGGCCCTCGGAAACGCCTCTTACCAGGACGACTTGCGCACGCCGGGCAGATAGCCCGCGTGCGCCTGCTCCCTCAGACCGACCCGGGACAGCCCGAACGCCCGGAAGTAGCCGCGCGGTCGGCCGTCCACCTGGTCGCGGTTGCGCACGCGCGTGGCACTCGCGTCGCGCGGCTGCCTGCGCAACTCCGCCTGCGCGGCTAGCCGCTCGGCCTCCGTCGACGAGGGTCGCCGGATGATCTCCTTCAGTTCGGCCCGCCGGGCGGCGTGACGCGCGACGATCTCCTGCCGCCTGTCGTTCTTCGCGATCTTGCTCTTCTTGGCCATCAGACCCTCACTCCCCGGGCGCGGATCCGGGCGACGGCCGCCTCGACCCCGATCGTGTCGACGGTCTTGATCCCCCTGACGCTCAGCCGGAGCCGGACGTGCCGGCCCTCGCTCGGCAGCCAGGAGCGCTTGGACTGGATGTTGGGGTCGAACCGGCGCGACGTGCGCCGGTGGGAGTGCGAGATGCGGTTGCCGAAGCCCGGGCCGGGTGCCGGTCGGCATGCGGTGCGCGGACATGGGGGTGACGTACCTCTCCGACCAGGCGATGGAAATGGAAGTCATTTTCAGTACTATGGCGGCATGGCACGCAACGAACTCCGGCCGGTCATCAAGCTCCGGTCCACCGCCGGGACCGGCTTCACCTACGTGACCCGCAAGAACCGCCGCAACGACCCGGACCGACTGACCCTGCGCAAGTTCGACCCCGTCGCCGGCCGCCACGTCGACTTCCGAGAGGAGCGCTGACCATGCGCAAGGGAATCCACCCGGAGTACGGCCCCGTCGTCTTCCGCGACCGTGCCGCGAACTACGCCTTCCTCACCCGCTCGACCATGACGAGTGAGAAGACGATCGAGTGGGAGGACGGCCGGACGTACCCGGTCGTGGACGTCGAGATCTCCGACGTCAGCCACCCCTTCTACACCGGCACGGCCCGCGTCCTGGACACCGCCGGCCGCGTGGAGCGCTTCGAGCGCCGGTACGGAAAGAAGGGCTGAGCCGGTGCCCGAGCTCCCCGTCGTGATCGTCGGCGGGCTGCACGCCGACGCCCGCAAGGCGGCCGTCGCACGGCTGCTCGCCGACGTGCCCGGCAGCGTCGTCCTCCACCACGACCTGTCGACGGCCGTCGCGGGCACGGTCGTACGGACCGTCAGGGACGCCTCCGGACTCCTCGACGCGGGGGAGGCGCCGCTCGTCAACGACTGCGCGTGCTGCGCCCTGCGCGAGGACCTGGTGCCGGAGCTGGAACGGCTGCGGGACGCCGGAGTCACCCGGCTCGCGGTCGTCGAGCTGTGGGACTCCGTCGAGCCCAAGGCCATGGCCGAGGTCGTCACGGCCGGCGGACTCACCGTCAGCGGCGTGATCACCGCCGTCGACCCGGCCCTGGTCCTGCCGTACCTCGGCAACGGCGACGACCTGGCCGACGGCGGTCTCGCCGCCGCCGCGACCGACCAGCGCACGGTCGCCGACACCTTCGCGCGTCAGCTGGAGTACGCCCCCGTCCTCGCGGTCGCCGATTCCCCGGAGGCCGACGACGAGGACCGCGAGCTGCTCGCGCAGTTGCATCCGACGGCCCGCCAGGCTCCGATCGGGCAAGAGGCCACCGAGGACCCCGCCGACGACGGTCTGACGGTGCCGACCCCACGCCGACGCCCGCTCTCGTCCCTGGCCCAGGCCGCCCTGGCCGGCTTCGACGTCGAGGCGGCCGCCGCCGCCCAGCACCCGGCCTGCGCCCTGCTGCCCGCCGAGGCCGACGCGCACGGCGTCTCCACCCTGGTCTGGAGCCGGCGCCGCCCGTTCCATCCGGAGCGGCTCTACGCCGCACTGGAGGACCTGACCTGCGCGGCCGCCCGCAGCCGCGGCCGGTTCTGGCTCGCCGACAAGCCCGACACGCTGTTCCACTGGGACGCGGCGGGCGGCGCCCTGTGCGTGGAGAGCGCGGGCCCGTGGCTGGCCTCCCTGCCGGACGCGGCCTGGGAGATGGTCCCGCCGGTGCGCCGCGCCGCCGCCGCACTGGACTGGCACCCCGAGCACGGTGACCGCGGCCAGCACCTCGTCTTCACCTCACCCGGCCTCGACCGGGACGGCCTGGAGCGACTGCTGGAGTCCTGCCTGCTCACCGATGCCGAGTACGCCGCCGGGCGCGATGCCTGGCAGCGACTGCCGCACGCCTTCGACACCCTCCTGGAGGTCTGACCCCATGCCGCGCAAGCCCGACCGCAAGCCCGTCAAGGACCGGCCCAACCCCCTGGACCAGGCCCGGATCACCTACATCGACTACAAGGACACCGAACTGCTGCGGAAGTTCATCTCCGACCGCGGCAAGATCCGCAGCCGTCGCGTCACCCGGGTGTCGTCCCAGCAGCAGCGGCAACTGGCCAAGGCCATCAAGAACGCACGCGAGATGGCCCTGCTGCCCTACTCCGCCCGCTGAACCCGCCCGGCCCCGGCGAGGCCCTCCGCGTCGGGCTGTCGAGATCGGCGAATATGCGCCGGGGCTTCCCTCTCGGGCGGCGGCTGCCAGGTGCGTGCGAGTGGCCCTTCCGCCCTGGTCGGCCGCCGAGCCCGCCCGGCCCCGGGGGAGGCTCTCCGCGCCCGACGGCCGGGGGCCTCCTGCTCATGCACGCACGCATGCATGCGTCCGGCCGGCCGTCGCGCCGAGCGGGGCCCGGACGACGTTGCGGGCGCCGAACCGCACCCCGTCGGCTGTCCGCCTGCGCCGGGCTCCGCGTCGGGCTGTCGAGACCGGCGAGTGCGCGCCGGGGCTCCCCGCCCGGGCGGCGGCCGGCACCCATGAGTGAGCAGCTCTGCTGCCCCCGTCGGCCGCCGAGCCCGTCCGGCCCGGGTGAGTTTCCCCACGCTTGACGGCCCGGAGACCTCTTGCCCGTGCGCCGACCGAGCCGGACGTCGCCGCCGGACGTCGGGCGGCGGAGGGCGATGGCGGGTGGCCGGGGCCGGGCTCTTGGCCGGTCGGGGCTGCCTCACGGAGGTCGTCCCCCCCGGGGCGAGCCGAGGAGCGCGCCGCCTGGTCGGACGGGCCGGGAGCCGCGCGCGTGTCCGGAGGTGGGCCGGGAGCCGCGTGCCTGTCCGGCGATGGGCCGAGCACGGCATGGGACGCGAAGAGGACCCGGACCTCCTGCGACAGGCCCATTTCTCGCCGTCCCCGCAGGCCGCGGCCGTCTTCCGGATGCGGGTCGGCCGATCGAACGGCCCTTCCCGGGCCCCGCGCCCCAGCTCCCGGTTCTCCGGCAGGGGCCCGGCGCGGCCCCGCGTCCGGCCGGTGAGCGGATGCTCCGCCTCCACGGAACCTCCGCCGAACCCACCGACCCGGCGCAGGCGTTCGGGAACGGGAGGTGGGGCCGAGCCGTCAAACAGTCAAGAACTTCGGTAAAGCGGTCGTCAAAGCTGTAACCAGGAGACCACCGCGCGTGCACGTGCATCTGCCCATGCAACTGCACGTGAACAGGGCTATGATCCGGGTCAGTTGACCACTGCATCAATGGCCACACCAGCCAGTGCACCACCGGGGAGCGACCTGTGGACCACGACGTGTACAACGGTATGGCGGCCGCCGGGCTGCACGGCGTGGCCTGGCAGAAGAGCCGGCACAGCAACTCGCAGGGGTCGTGCGTGGAGTTCGCCCGGTTGCCGGGCGGGGACGTGGCCGTCCGCAACTCACGCTTCCCCGACGGTCCCGCTCTGGTCTACACCCGTGCGGAGATCGAGGCGATGCTCCTGGGCGTGAAGGACGGCGAGTTCGACCACCTGGTGGGATGACGGCCCTGACTCCGGCAAGGCGGCCCCCGACGTCCGTCGCGCGGTGACGCGCGTAGAACCGCGGCGCGAAAAAGCGCCGCGGTTGCTCATTCCCCGTTCGGCCGTGAACCGGCCCGGGGCAGCCGGAACAGCGCCCACACCAGCTTGCCGTCGAGCGCGCCCGCCAGCGGGTGCCAGCCCCAGCTGTCGCTGAAGGAGTCGACGAGGAACAGTCCGCGGCCCGACTCGGCCGAGAAGTCGTCGGTCTCCCGGGCGACCGGACTGTCGTGACTGGGGTCGCGCACCGCGCACACCAGTCGCTCGGTCCACCGCATCAGGTGCAGCCGCACGGGAGGCTCCCGCCCGCTGACACACGCGCTGCCGGCCGGCAGGCCGTGTCGCAGGGCGTTGGTGACGAGCTCCGAGACCACCAGGCAGACGTCGTCGAACCGGTCGCCCAGGTCCCACTGGTCGAGGGTTCTGCGGGTGAACCGCCGCGCCTCGCGCACCGCTTCGTAGCGGGCGGGCAGAGCGCAGGAGGCGGCGTCGGACACGGCCGCGGGATCCAGCGGCGGAAGGCCCTGCCTTAACGGCTCGAGCATGGTCGATCCATTCGTCCCCATGCGAGGCACTCCCGGGAATTCGCGGTCGGTGCGATGCGGCGGTGGTGCGGCACCATGGTTTCGGATGCGTACAGCAGATGCAAGGGCAGATGCACGTGCACGTGACCGGAATGCGATGTCCCGTACCGCTTGTTGGCCAATTTTTCCGTCATCTTCGCGTCTCTCTCCGGTCGTTCACTTGCCTTCTTCTTGCTCCCGCGCGCGAGCGTCGACCGACTCGATTCCGTTTCCGTAACCGGACGAGTACTGCTCGGAGTGTTTTAGTGGCAGACTGCGGCCCTTGAAGACGTTGGGGAGGCTGGCGAACGTGAGCGCGGGAGAGCCGGGATCGGTGGTGCGGCGCATGCTGCTCGGATCACAACTCAGGCGACTGCGTGAGGCTCGGGGCATCACGCGCGAGGCGGCGGGCTACTCGATCCGCGCCTCCGAGTCGAAGATCAGCCGGATGGAGTTGGGCCGGGTGAGCTTCAAGACCAGAGACGTCGAGGACCTGCTGACCCTGTACGGCATCACCGACGAGCAGGAGCGCGCCTCCCTGCTGTCCCTGGCGAAAGAGGCCAATGTCGCGGGGTGGTGGCACAGTTACTCGGACGTGCTGCCCAGCTGGTTCCCGACCTACGTCGGCCTGGAGGGCGCCGCGTCCTTGATCCGGGCCTACGAGGTGCAGTTCGTGCACGGACTGCTGCAGACCGAGGCGTACGCCCACGCGGTGGTCCGGCGGGGCATGCAGGGGGCGAGCGAGGCCGACGTCGAGCGCCGCGTGGCGCTGCGCCTGGAGCGCCAGAAGTACCTCGTGGACGAGCGCGCGCCCGACTTCCACATCATCCTGGACGAGGCCGCCCTGCGCCGCCCGTACGGCGACCGCGAGGTGATGCGCGGCCAGCTCCAGCACCTCATCGAGATCTCCGAGCGGCCCAACGTACGGCTCCAGGTGGTGCCGTTCAGCCTCGGCGGCCACTCCGGCGAAAGTGGCGCGTTCACGATCCTCAGCTTCCCGGAGTCGGACCTGTCGGACGTCGTCTACCTGGAGCAGCTCACCAGCGCGCTGTACCTGGACAAGGCCGAGGACGTCGCCCAGTACGAGAAGGCCCTCAAGGAGCTGCAGAGCGACAGCCCGGGCCCCTCGGAGAGCCGGGACCTCCTGCGAGGACTCCTCCAGCTCTCCTGAAGGATCCCTCCTCTCCCGAAGGACCCCTCCAACTCGCCTCAAACGCAAGTACGATGACGCGTGATCAGATCGTGAAGGCGCGATCAGGGGTCTGCTTAGGGATCGAGGGATCACATTGTCGTCGTCCTGCTTCACCGACCTTGCACAGCAGTACATCGACGGTGAGTGGCGCCCGGGTACCGGTTCCTGGGACATCATCGACTTCAACCCGTACGACGACGAGAAGCTCGCGTCGATCACCATAGCCACGGTCGACGAGGTCGATCAGGCGTACCGGGCCGCCGCCCGTGCCCAGCGGCAGTGGGCCGCGACCAACCCCTACGCCCGCCGGGCGGTCTTCGAGAAGGCCCTGCGCCTGATCGAGGAGCGCGAGGCCGAGATCTCCGAGGCCATCATCGCCGAGCTCGGCGGCACGCGCCTGAAGGCCGCCTTCGAGCTGCACCTCGCCAAGGAGTTCCTGCGCGAGGCGGTCCATCTGGCGCTGGCCCCCGAGGGCCGGATCATCCCCTCGCCGGTGGAGGGCAAGGAGAACCGCGTCTACCGCGTGCCGGTCGGTGTCGTGGGCGTGATCAGCCCCTTCAACTTCCCCTTCCTGCTGTCGATCAAGTCCGTCGCCCCGGCGCTCGCGCTCGGCAACGCCGTGGTGCTCAAGCCGCACCAGAACACGCCCATCGTCGGCGGCTCCCTGGTCGCGAAGCTCTTCGAGGACGCGGGGCTGCCCGGCGGTCTGCTGAACGTCGTGATCACCGACATCGCGGAGATCGGCGACGCCTTCATCGAGCACCCGGTCCCCAAGGTCATCTCCTTCACCGGCTCCGACCAGGTCGGCCGGCACGTGGCGACGGTGTGCGCCCGGTCGTTCAAGCGCTGTGTCCTCGAACTGGGCGGCAACAGCGCGCTGGTGGTCCTCGACGACGCCGACGTCGACTACGCGGTCGACGCGGCCGTCTTCAGCCGGTACGTCCATCAGGGCCAGGTGTGCATGGCCGCCAACCGGATCCTCGTGGACCGGGCGGTCGCGGACGAGTTCACCGAGAAGTTCGTCGCCAAGGTGAGGACCCTCAAGGCGGGCGACCCGCGCGACCCGGAGACCGTCATCGGCCCGGTCATCAACTCCTCGCAGGCGGAGGCCGTCTCCGGTGTGGTCGAGCAGGCCCTCGCCGAGGGCGCCACGGCCCTGGTGCGCGGCGGGCGGACCGACAACCTCGTCGAGCCGTCCGTGCTGACCGGCGTCCCGGCCGACTCGGCGCTGCTCAGGCAGGAGGTCTTCGGCCCGGTCGCGTTCCTCGTCCCGTTCGACGGCGAGGAGGAGGCCGTACGCCTCGTCAACGACACCCCGTACGGGCTGAGCGGCGCCGTGCACACCGGGAACATCGAGCGCGGGGTGAACTTCGCCAAGCAGATCGACACGGGCATGTTCCACGTGAACGACGGCACGGTCCACGACGAGCCGATCGTCCCCTTCGGCGGCGAGAAGCACTCGGGCCTCGGCCGGCTCAACGGCGACACGATGCTGGACTCCTTCACCACCACCAAGTGGATCTCGGTGCAGCACGGCCGGAGCGGCTTCCCGTTCTAGAGGCGTGGCCGTGAGGCCATGAGGGCCGGTCGTGGGCCACTCGAGAAGTACTCGAAGGCATGTGGCCGGTGTCCGGAACTCGTTGCGTGCGGCGGGGCCGTCGCACATGCTCTAAGCGCGTCCGTCACGCCCACCGGAAACCGTCGGGCAGCTCAACTTCCCCTGTAACAAAGTGGTTTCAGGGGAAGCGATGCGCGATACTCAAATTTAAGTATCCGGTGGTACGGTGTGCCTCCCGACGGACGGAGTGAGTGCATGGACGAACAGAACGAGGTGCTCGACAGCCCGACCGGCTGGGTCGCCACGCATGTGCGCCGGTACGTATCCAGCGAGGGTGCGAGCGGGCACATCTGGTACGGGAAGCCGACACTGGTGCTGACCACACGGGGACGCAAGTCCGGAGCGCTGCGGCGTACCGGGCTGATCTACGGGGAGGACCAGGGGAATTACGTCGTCGTCGGGTCCAACGGCGGATCCGACCACCACCCCCACTGGTACCTGAACCTGCTGGCGGAGCCCCGGGTGTCGGTTCAGGTGGCGGCGGAGACGTTCGAGGCGGTCGCCAGGGAGGCGGAAGAGGGGGAGCGGGCGCGCCTGTGGGAGGCGATGACCGTGATCTTTCCGCAGTACAAGAGCTACCAGAAGAAGACCGACCGGAAGATCCCCGTCGTCGTGCTGGAGCCACAGGGGCCCAAACGAGGATGACGGGTGCCCGGCGCCTCCGGTGAGGAGGCGGCTACGGCGATGCTCGGGGGAGTGCGCGTCGGTCGGGGGCCCGGTTCGCCGGGTCCCGCGCGCGGACGGCAGGGGGCCGTGCCGTGAGGGGGGACGCGTCATCGTGCCGTTCCACCCGCTCGTTTCTCATCGAAGGGTTGGGTGTGTGCCATGGGCGGATTCAGTCGTCGCGGGTTTCTGAGAACGACGGGGGCCGGTGCCGCCGCGGTGGCCGTCACGGGGGCCGCGGCGACACCGGCCGAGGCGGCGCGGAGCAAAGCCGTGTGCGTGCCGGAGTCGTCGCTCACCACGGTCGCCGCCGCCGATCCCCGGTACGGCGAACTGGTCAGCAGGGGATTCAACGGCCGCTTCGTCGGGGCGCCGGAGCTCGTGCACGTGGTGCACACGCCCAAGCAGATCGACCAGGTGGTCACCGACGCCGTGGCGGCCGGCAAGCAGATCGCGGTCCGCAGCGGCGGGCACTGCTTCGAGAACTTCGCGGACCACCGTGACGTCCGTGTGCTCATCGACACCTCGCCGATGCGCGCGGTCTACTTCGACAAGGAGCACCGGGCGTTCGCGGTGCAGCCCGCCGCCACGCTGGGCGAGGTCTACCGCACGCTGTTCTACGACTGGGGTGTCACCCTGCCCGCCGGGGTCTGCCCCCAGGTCGGAGCCGGCGGGCACGTCGCCGGTGGCGGATACGGGCCGCTGACCCGTCGGGACGGAACCGTCGTCGACCATCTCCACGGTGTCGAGGTCGTCGTCGTCGGCGCCAACGGCAAGGCGCGCACCGTCACCGCCACCCGGGAGCCGGACGACCCCAACCACGATCTCTGGTGGGCGCACACCGGGGGCGGAGGCGGCAACTTCGGCATCGTCACCCGCTATCTGTTCCGTACGCCCGGCGCCTCGGGCGACGACCCCTCGGCCTTGCTGCCCAAGCCGCCCACCCGGCTCCGCTCCACCTTCGTGACGTGGTCCTGGGCCGACCTCGACCTCACCCGGTTCACCCGGCTCGTCACCAACTACAGCCGGTGGTACGAGGAGAACCACGCCGATCCCCGCTACGGCAGCCTCTACAGCACCCTGCACCTCAACACGCACGCGGTCGGCTCCGTGTCGCTGGAGGCACGCTTCGACGGTGGCCGCGCCGACGCCGCCGAACTGATCGAGCGCTACGTCGCCGCCGTCAACGCGGGCACCGGCCTCGAACCGACCGTCGAGCACCAGGACGACCTCTGGCTCCAGGCCACCCTCGGCGCACGCTTCGACACCGGCGGGTACGACCGGCACAAGTCCAAGAGCGCCTATCTCAGGCGGGCATGGTCCCCCGAGCGCATCGCGACCGTCCACAAGCACCTGACCGATCCCGCGTTCGACGGCTGGGGCGCCGTCGATCTCTACTCGTACGGGGGGAAGGTCAACACCGTGGCGCCCGGGGCCACCGCTCTGCCCCAACGGGACTCGATCCTCAAGGCGTGGTTCTCCGTCACCTGGATGGACCCGGACCTCGACGGCCGGCACCTGAACTGGATCCGCGAGCTGTACCGGGACGTCTTCCGCGACACCGGCGGGGTGCCCGTGCCGAACGACGAGCACGACGGCTGCTACATCAACTATCCCGACACCGACCTGGCCGACGAGCGCTGGAACACCTCCGGCGTGCCCTGGCACACCCTCTACTACAAGGACGGATACCGCCGCCTCCAGCAGGTCAAGGCGAAGTGGGACCCGCGCGGCGTCTTCCGCCACCCGCTCTCCGTCCGGCTCCCCTGATCCCCGGCTGAAAGGAAACCGTCACCGTGCGACCCGGCCGAGCCGTCGGTACACACATCACCCTGGGAGACGACCTCACCGTGGGCCGGCTCGGTTTCGGGGCGCTTCGGCTCACCGGTCCCCACCACTGGGGGCCGCCCGCCCGGCCGGACAAGGCCGCCGAGGTGGCACGGTGTGCGGTCGACCTCGGCGTCACGTTCATCGACACCGCCGACGTCTACGGACTCGGGGCCAACGAGGAACTGCTCGCCACGGCGCTCCACCCCTACCCGCCGGGCCTGGTCGTGTCCACCAAGGCGGGCGAGGTCCGGCCGAGCCCGCACCAGTGGCGAGTGCTCGGCCGGCCCGACTACCTGCGGCAGCAGGCCGAGCTGAGTCTGCGCCGGCTGCGGCTGGAGTGCGTCGAGCTCTTCCAGCTGCACCGGGTCGACCCGCAGGTGCCACTCGAGGACCAGGTGGGAGCGCTGAAACAGCTCCAGGACGAAGGCAAGATCCGGCACATCGGGCTCTCCGAGGTGACGGTGGAACAGATCGAGCAGGCCCGCGGGGTCGCGCGCATCGTGAGCGTGCAGAACAAGTACAACCTCTTCGACCGGCGGTACGAGAAGGAGCTGGCCCACTGCGAGCAGGAGGGCATCGCCTTCATCGCGTGGAAGCCGCTCGCCGGTACCGCCCGGCCGGCCCGCGACAGTGCCCTGGCCCGGGTCGCCGCGCAGGTGGGAGCGACGACGACGCAGGTGGCGCTCGCCTGGCTGCTGCACCGCTCGCCGGTCGTGATGCCGATCCCGGGCACGGCGTCGCTGTCCCACCTGCGGGCGAACATGGCGGCGGCGGACATCGCCCTCGACGGCGAGCAGGTGGCCCTGCTCGACGAGACGTGAGGAACCGGGCGACGAGCGGGCCGGGGGCCACCATCCCCGGCCCGGCCGTCCGCGGGGCGGGTCAGGCGCTCATCTCGTTCGCCACGGCCATGACGTACTCGCCGTACCCCGACCGCGACAGCTTCGCCCCGAGCCGGTGGCAGGCGTCGGCGTCGATGAAGCCCATGCGCAGGGCGACCTCCTCCAGGCAGGCGATCCGGACGCCCTGCCGGTCCTCCAGGGTCTGCACGTACTGACCGGCCTGGAGCAGCGACTGCGGGGTGCCGGCGTCGAGCCAGGCGAAGCCGCGGCCGAACGTGACGAGTTTGGCTCTGCCCTGTTCCAAGTAGGTCCGGTTGACGTCGGTGATTTCCAGTTCGCCGCGGGCTGAGGGGCGTATGTGACGAGCGATCTCCACGACGTCGTTGTCATAGAGGTAGAGACCGGTAATGGCGAGATTTGAGCGGGGCTTTTCGGGCTTCTCCGCCAGTGAGACGAGCCGGCCTGTTTCGTCCACCTCCCCCACGCCGTAGCGCTCGGGATCGGTGACCGGATATCCGAAGAGGACGCACCCGTCGATGTTCTGGGAGTGCGCCGCCAGGAGATCGTAGAAACCGTTTCCGTGGAAGATGTTGTCGCCGAGGACGAGGGCGACCGAGTCGCCGCCGATGTGGTCGGCCCCGGTGAGGAAGGCCTGCGCCAGCCCGTTGGGGACGGGCTGTTCGGCGTACGTCAGGGAGATCCCCAGGTGGCTGCCGTCGCCCAGCAGCCTGCGCAACTGGGGGATGTCGCCGGGCAGGGCGATGATGAGGATGTCCCGGACGTCGGCCAGCATCAGGGCCGAGAGAGGGTAGTAGATCAACGGCTTGTCGTTGACGGGAAGCAACTGCTTCGAAACAGCCAGGGTGATCGGGTGTAAACGGCTTCCATAGCCGCCCGCCAGCACAATTCCTTTCACTGGCTCCTCCTTTGTCTGGGCATTCTCAGTGACAGTAGGCCGGAAGCCTCCCGGCGGACAACAATCGTCTTGCCGATATTGACCGCGATACGAGGTGACGGCTCCGTGGTCACCTTCCGTTCGAGTCCGCTCGATCGGTTCTCGAGTCTGTTCCTTCCGAATCTGCATAGGGTGCACTTGGTGGCCGTAGTCGACCGCGGTGATGCATCATCCGACCGATAACCGACGTCGCCGGCCGGCACCGAAGGAGCGCGAGGAAACGACTGCAAGGGGAGGAAGAACCGTCGTGGCGGAACTGACGAGCGAGAAACTCTTTGCCATCCTGCGTGAGTGCGCGGGGGAAGAGGAGTCTGTGACCAGCGCGCAAAACGCAGTTGACATGGAATTCACCGACCTCGGGTACGACTCGCTGGCCCTCCTGGAGACCGCTGCCCGGGTCTCGAGCGAGTACGACGTCGACATCCCTGAAGAGGGGCTTTCCGAGGTGACGACCCCGGCCGGGTTTCTGGCCGTGGTCAACGGTCTTCTGAAAGTGGCCTGAATCGCTCTGTGGCGCTCGTCACACCCAGGTCGATTTGTTGATTGCGCAATCAGTTACGCGCATGCGCAGCAGGCGCTTGCTTTTCCGGCGAAACGCCGGACCCCCCGTGGGGAACTTGTGAACCGCCTGAGGCGTTGATGCTCGGTAGACCAGTAGCTTTCTGCGATCTATGGGGGAACGTCGTGAAGCTGGGTGTCTTAGGCCCGCTTTCCGTGCAGGTCGAAGGTGACCTGCACACTCCGAGCGCACCAAAGATGAGAAGTGTTCTGGCCACACTCCTGGTGCACGCCGACCAGGTCGTGCCCGTATCGTCACTGATACGCGAACTGTGGGACGAGGAACCTCCGGTCAGCTGCTTGACCACGCTGCAGACCTACATCCTCAACCTGCGCAAGCTGCTGGCGTCCGCGACGGGAATGACCGCCCGTCAGGTCGCCTCCGAGATCCTCGTGACCCGGTCCGGGGGCTATCTGTTTCGGACAACCGAGGGGGATCTGGACGTCCACCGGTTCCACGAGCTGGTCGCGGACGGACGGCGGGCGCTGTCGTCGGGGGACGACCACGCCGCGCTGTCCACCCTCTCCAGCGCGCTCCAGCTGTGGCGCGGACCCGCACTCGTCGACGTTGTCGCCGGGCGGATCCTCGAGGGGCGGCGCCAGCAGTTCGAGGAGGCCCGGCTGGTCGTCCTGGAGTACCTCGTCGACACCCAGCTGCGGCTCGGCATGTACCGGGAGGTGCTCACCGAGCTCGCGGCGCTGACGGCCGACAACCCGTACCACGAGGGGCTGCACGCCCAGTACATGCGGGCGCTCTACCTCAACGGCCGGCGGGCGCAGGCCCTGGAGCTCTTCCAGCGTCTGCGGGTCAACCTGGTGAACCATCTCGGCCTCGAGCCGGGCCCGATGGCCCAGGAACTGCACCGCTCCATCCTCAACGCGGAGTCGATCGACGCGCAGGGCAACCTTCGCAGGCCGACCGGGGACATCGTGCGCATGTCGTCCTCCGGGGCGGTGCGGATCTACTGACACCGGGTGGAGCCCGGTCCGTCCGGCGGCGGACCGGGCTCCGTGTGTTCCGTGGCGCGGTGGGGGTCTCGCGGCGCGGTCGCCGGGTGTTCCGTGGTGAGTGGGGCGGTCGTCGCGCGGTGCGGCAGCCGGGCCTTTTGCGCCGCGGGGGCAGGTCTTTGCGGCGGCGGGTGGTCGCCCGTGGGGCGACAGACCACCCCTGGTGGCGCGGGCGCCCGGCCGCCGGGAGTCCGGCGAGCGCTCCTGGAGAGCGGAGCCCTGCCCCGGAGTCCGACGGACCGGTCCTCCGGGCGGGGCGGGTCCTCGCCCGGTGACCGGGCCCGCCGCGTTCTCCCACCGCCGGACCGGGCGGTGGCCGCTCAGGCCGGGGTCGACGCGCTGACGAACCTGACGGGCGTGGGCAGATGGAGCGGGCCGTCGCCGCGCAGGCGGTCCAGTTCGGTGGTCAGGCGGTGGCGCAGCTGCCGGCTCTCGTATTCCGGGAGGTGCTGCCACAGCAACCGCATTCCCTGAGTGTGGGACCAGTCGACCCAGGTCTCGCCGTCCGGCGCGCGCAGTGGGATGTGCTCGTCGATGACCTCCACCTCCTCGAACCCGGCGCGAACCATGGTGCGGGTCAGGTCGCCGGTGTCCTGCAGCCAGCTGTTGAACCGCCGCTTCAGCGCTTCCGGCCGCCAGTCGGTCGGCAGGTTGCGCAGCAGCCGTTCCGGAATCAGCTCCGTGAACACGGGCGGCAGGAAGGGGAACGTGTCCTCCGTGAAGACCGGGCTGGTGAAGGCGATCCGGCCGCCCGGTCGCAGCAGGGTCGCGTACCGCGGGAGCGCGGCCGGTGCGTCCGGCAGGAAGATCAGGCTGTAGCTGCCGGTCACCACGTCGAACGAGGCGGGCGGGAGGTCGGGCTGCTCACCGTCCATGACCCGGACCTCGACATGCCGGGTGCCGAGCGCCCTGGCCTGCCGGCGGGCCTCCTCCACCATGGCGGGCGCGATGTCGATGCCGAGAACATGACCGGACGGGCCGACCCGTTCCGCCGCCACGAACAGCGACGCGCCGCGACCGCACCCCACGTCGAGAACGCGCTGTCCGGGTTGTGGATCGGCCCGTTCCACGAGTCGTCGGCCCATCGGTGTGAAGAACTCGACGCCCAACTGGTCATAGGTCGCGGCGGCATCGTTGAACGCCTCGGTGACCGTCGATTTGTACTTCGTATTGTCCATGGCTCCTCCGCGTGACGAAAGCCGACCGGACCACCCTGGCCCGTCCGTCTGAAATATGGGTCGAAATGCGCTCGGCAGCTGCTCGAAACCGGCTTGTCGACCGGTCGAGTTGTGTGGAAAAGGATTGTTGCGGAGAGTCGTGCAAGTCAGGATGAACGCATCGACGACCGACAGGGAGTGCCGACCGTGAGCGATCACATCGACATTGTTCGCCGGATGGTGAACAGCTACAACACCGGGCAGACGGACGACGTGGCCGAGTTCATTCACGAGGAGTACCTCAATCCCGGTGCCCTGGAACACATGCCGGAATTGCGTGGTCCCGAAGCGTTCGCACTCGCGGTGAAGTGGCTGAAGCTCACTTTCTCCGAGGATGCGCATCTCGAGGAGATCGGATACGAGGAAAAGGGCAGCTGGGTGAGGGCGAAACTCGCCCTGTACGGACGCCAGGTGGGCGAACTCGTGGGGATGCCCGCCACCGGGCGCAAGTTCTCCGGTGAGCAGATCCACCTCATCCGGATCGTGGACGGCAAGATCCGCGACCACCGCGACTGGCCGGACTACCTCGGCACCTACCGCCAGCTCGGCGAGCCCTGGCCCACGGAGGAGGGCTGGCGGCCCTGAGCAGCGTGTCCGGCACGCCCACGCCCAAGGGAAGGAACACGGTGAGCACTTCCTCACCCGGGGAACCCCTGGAACCGACCGACCAGGACCTCGACGTACTCCTGAAGAACCTCGGCAATCTGGTGACCCCGATGGCCGTCCGGGTCGCCGCGACGCTCCGCCTGGTCGACCATCTCCTGGCCGGAGCCGACACCGTCGCCGGCCTCGCCGCCCGCACGGACACCCACCCCCAGGCGCTCGCCCGCCTGGTCCGCCACCTGGTCGTGGTCGGCGTCCTGGAGGGCGGAGAGCCTGACCGGCCGCTGCGCCCCACCCGCCTCGGGCTGCTCCTCGCCGACGACCATCCGGCGCAGCAGCGGGCCTGGCTGGACCTGAACGGGGCCGTCTCCCACGCCGACCTGGCCTTCACCGGGCTCCTCGACGTGGTCCGCACCGGCCGCCCCGCCTACTCCGGGCGGTACGGGCGGCCCTTCTGGGAGGACCTCTCGGAGGACCGGGCGCTGGCCGACTCCTTCGATGCCTTGATGTCCTGCGACGAGGACCTGGCCTACGAGGCCCCGGCCGGCGCGTACGACTGGTCGGCGGTGCGGCACGTCCTCGACGTGGGCGGCGGCAACGGCGGTCTGCTCGCAGCGATCGCCCAGCGGGCCCCGCATCTGCGGGGCACCCTGATCGAACTGGCGGGCCCCGCCGAGCGCGCCCGGCGCACGTTCACGGACGCCGGACTCGCCGACCGGGTCACCGTGGCGGAGGGCGACTTCTTCAAGCCGCTGCCCGTCACCGCCGACCTCGTCGTGCTGTCCTTCGTCCTGCTCAACTGGTCCGACGAGGACGCGCTGACGATCCTGCGCCGGTGCGTCGAGGCGCTGGAACCAGGAGGCAGGCTCCTCGTCCTCGACCGGGCCGACGTCGAGGGGGACGGCGCCGACCGCTTCTTCAGCACCCTGCTCGACCTGCGGATGCTGACGTTCATGGGGGGCCGGGTGCGCACCCGGGACGAGGTGGTGGCCCTGGCCGCATCGGCCGGCCTCACTCTGGCCTCGGAGCGCACCAGCGGTTCCACGACCCTCCCGTTCGACTTCTCCGTCCTCGAGTTCACCGCCGCTCCCGGGGCGGCCCACCCCGTCCTCCCAGCACAGGAGTAGACACATGTCCGAACGCATCGTGCCCAGTGGGGACGTCGAGCTGTGGAGCGACGACTTCGGTGACCCGGCGCACCCGGCGCTGCTGCTCGTCATGGGCGGCAACCTCTCCGCCCTGGGCTGGCCCGACGAGTTCGCCCAGCGGCTCGCCGACGGCGGTCTCCACGTCATCCGTTACGACCACCGCGACACCGGCCGTTCGACCACCCGCGACTTCGCCGCCCACCCCTACGGCTTCGGCGAACTGGCCGCCGACGCGGTCGCCGTCCTCGACGGCTGGGGCGTCGACCGCGCCCATGTCGTCGGCCTGTCGATGGGGGCGACCATCACCCAGGTCATCGCTCTGGACCACCACGATCGGCTGAGCAGCCTGACCATGATGCTGGGCGGCGGGCTCGACATCGACTTCGACGGCAACATCGAGCGCGTGATGCGCGGTGAACCCACACCGGACGGCCTGCCCGGGCCCCGGCAGCCGTTCCTGGACGCGCTCGCCCTGATGAACCAGCCCGCCGAGGGGCGCGCCGCCGAGGTGGTCAAGCGCGTGAGCAAGTGGCGCATCCTCTCCGGAACCGGCGTGCCGTTCGACGACGCGGAGTACGCGCGCTGGGAGGAACGGGCGATCGACCACGCGGGCGGCACCCTCACCGAACCGTACGCGCACTACTCACTGACCCTGCCGCCGCCGGCGCGGGCCGCCGAACTGAGTGACGTCACCGTGCCGACCCTGGTCATCCAGGCCGAGCACGACCCCATCGCACCCGCACCGCACGGCAAGCACCTCGCCGGGCTCATTCCCACCGCCCGTCTGGTGGAGATCCCGGGCATGGGACACGCCCTGCCGTCCTCGGTCCACGGCCCGCTGGCCGAGGTCATCCTCGCCCACGCCCGCTCGGTGTCATGACCGTCGCGGACGAACAGCGGGCGGGCGAGACGATGTACGGGGCCGATCTCGCCCGCGTCTACGACCTGGTGCACCGGGAGCGCGGCAAGGACTACCGCACCGAGACCGAGGCGGTCGCCGCCGCCGCCCGGCAGCGCAGGCCCGGCGCCCGGCGGCTGCTCGACATCGCGTGCGGCACCGGCGGGCATCTGCGGCACTTCGCCGAGCTCTTCCCGCATGTCGAGGGACTGGAGTTGTCCGCGCCGATGGCCGAGGCGGCCCGCGCCGCGCTGCCCGGATTGACCGTGCACCCGGGGGACATGCGCGACTTCCGTCTCGACGCCACCTTCGACGTGGTGACCTGCATGTTCGGATCCATCGGCTACATGTCGTCGGTCACCGAACTGTGCCGGGCGCTGAGCATGTTCGCCCGGCACCTCGAGCCCGGCGGGGTGGCCGTGGTCGACCCGTGGTGGTTCTACGAGACGTTCGCCGACGGCCATGTCTCGGCCGACGTCGTGACCGTCGACGGCGTCACCGTCTCCCGGGTCTCGCACTCCGCCCGACGCGGCCGCACCTCGCACATGGACGTGCACTTCGTGGTCGCCGAACCCGGCGCCGGAGCCCGGCACTTCGTCGACACGCACATCATCTCCCTGTTCAGCCGGGCCGAGTACGAACAGGCGTTCAGGCAGGCCGGTTTCGCTGTCGAGTACCTGCCCGAGGCACCGTCGGGCCGCGGCCTGTTCGTCGGCGTCCTCGGGTGAAGCAGCGACGGGAACCCGCAAGAAACGACGAGAGAGGAACGACATGAACGACCACGAGGTCGACGTTCTGGTGGTGGGTGCGGGGCTCGGTGGCCTGTCGACGGCGATGTTCCTCGCCCGGCAGGGTGTCCGGGTGCTGGTGGTGGAGCGCAGGTCAGGCCTCTCCCCCTACCCGCGGGCCGCCGGGCAGAATCCGCGGACCATGGAGCTGTTGCGCATCGGGGGCGTCGCGGACGAGGTGACCCGGGCCGACGACATCCGCGGAGCCCAGGGCGACTTCGTCATCCGGCTCGCGCAGAGCGTGCGGGGGGAGATCCTGCGGACCGTGTCGGAGAGCTTCGACGACATGGTGGCCGCGACCGATCCGTGCACGCCGGCCGGCTGGGCGATGCTGTCCCAGGACAAGCTGGAGCCGATCCTGCTCGCACAGGCGCAGCGCCACGGCGGCGTCATCCGCTTCGACACCCGGCTGATGTCGTTCCACCAGGACGAGGACGGTGTCACGGCCCGGCTGGAGGGGCCCGAGGGCGAGTACGACCTGCGCGCCGGGTATCTCGTGGGTGCCGACGGCAACCGCAGCCTGGTGCGGGAGTCGCTGGGCATCGAGCGGTTCGGGCACGGCACGCTGACCCACATGGTCGGCATCATCTTCGACGCGGACCTCTCCGGCATCATGGAGCCGGGCACGACCGGCTGGTACTACCTGCACCACCCCCGGTTCACCGGCACCTTCGGTCCCACGGACCGGCCCGATCGGCACACCCTCTTCGTCGAGTACGACCCCGACGAGGGCGAGAGTCCCGAGGACTTCACACCACAGCGTTGCATCGAACTCATCGGCCTCGCGCTGGACGCCCCCGAGGTGCGGCCCGAGCTCGTCGACATCCAGGGCTGGGAGATGGCGGCCCGCATCGCCGAACGCTGGCGCGAGGGGCGGGTGTTCCTGGCCGGGGACGCGGCGAAGGTCACCCCGCCCACCGGGGGCATGAGCGGCAACGCGGCCGTCGCCGACGGGTTCGACCTCGCCTGGAAGCTGGCGGCGGTGCTGCACGGGCAGGCCGGGCCGGGGCTCCTCGACACCTACGAGGACGAGCGCAAGGTCGCCGCGGAGCTGGTCGTGGCCGAGGCGCTGGCGATCTACGCGCAGCGGATGGCGCCGCACATGGCGGATGTGTGGGACAAGTCGGTGGGGTACGCCGAGACGCTGCTCGGTTTCCGCTACCGCTCCTCGGCGGTTCTGGCCACGGACGTCGACCCGGCGCGGGTGGAGAACCCGCTGGACCCGAGCGGTCGCCCGGGCTTCCGCGGACCGCACGTCATGGTGTCCCGGCACGGCGAGCGGCTCTCCACGGTCGACCTGTTCGGCGACGGCTGGACCCTGCTGGCCGGCGAGCTGGGGTCCGACTGGGTCGCGGCGGCGGAGACGGTCGCGACGGAACTGGGCATCCCCGTCCGGGCGTACCGGATCGGCGCCGGCCTCACGGACCCGGAGGACGCGGTGGCCGACCGCTACGGCATCGGAAAGGCCGGCGCGAGTCTGGTCCGCCCCGACGGCATCGTCGCCTGGCGCACGGACGAACCGGCGGCCGACGCGGCGAACACCCTCGGCGGTGTTCTGCGCAAAATCCTCTCTCGCTGACACGGGGTCGGCACGCGGCAGGGGCCCCGACCCCGCACCCCGCCGGAGTGTTCGGCGGGGTGCGCCGGCCTGTGGGGGTTCCGGAACCGGCGCGGGTGGATCGGGAGCGGGTACGGCGGACGTTCGCCGGTGGGGGCGTACGGCAGAGGGAGCCGGTGCGACCCACAGGGTGCCGGAGGCGGTCACGGGCCGGCGGTGGTGATCGGAGCTCAGGGCATCAGGGGCGGCCGGCAGATCGTGGAGCGGCCGGGTGCGGCGGGCATGCCGCCGGCAGCCGTGACGGCCGCGTCCCCGTCGGCGGAATCCCCACAGCGGGTGAGCGCCTCGGACCCGGCGGCTCACGCCGGTGGCGCCCGCGGGGCCCTCCGGCGTCATGCCCAGCCGTCGGACCGTGCGGGCGCCCGCCGTGCGTCAGGCCAGGTCCAGCTCCTGCGACAGGACGTCGTGCGGGCGGGACTTCGGGTCGCCGATGAGTGCGGCCGCCCGGCGGACGCGGTCGACCAGGAGGGCTTGGCGGCGGATCGCGGACGTGTCGGTGAGGGGGCCGCCGCCCGAGAGGGCCGCGCGGACGAAGGCGTCCATCGCGTTGAAGACCTGGTTGTCCTCGGGCAGCGAGCGCTCCGTCACCACGTCCTGCTGTTCGATCCTGACCACCGGCTTCAGCTGCTCCGGCGGTGTGAAGGCACGCCGGACGCTCACCCGGCCCCGGTTGCCCCACAGCGCGTAGGCCGAGCGGTAGGAATGCTCGAAGCCGAAGTCCAGCTGGGCCGTCACCCCCCGGTCGTCGCTCAGCAGCACACTGCCCGCCACATCCACGCCGGTCGCCTCGTCCACGCGCAGACAGGCGCCGAGCACGTCGAGCTCCCCCGTCAGGTACAGCTGGGCCGCCCGCAGCGGATACACCCCGACGTCGAGCAACGCGCCCCCGCCCAGCGCCGGCTGGTACCGGAACGACTCCGGCGCCAGTGGCGGCACGGCGAACGATCCCGAGAACTGCCGCAGTTCTCCGACGGCCTCGCCGAGCATCGCGCGCACCGCGGCGTGTTGGGAATGGTGCAGGAACATGAAGTTCTCAGCGAGCACGAGTCCGAGTTCCGACGCGGTCGACATCAGCTCGAGCGTTTTCTCGTACGCGTCCGACATCGGTTTCTCGACGAGCACGTGCTTTCCCGACCGCAAAGCCCGCAGCGCCCACTCGTGATGCATGCCGGGCGGCAGCGGAATATAGACGGCGTCCAGGTCGTCCCGCTCGACGAGTTCCGCGTAATCCCCCACACCACCGCAGCCGAATGCGGCTCCCACGCGTTCGGCCCTGGCCTTGTCACGACTGGCCACCGCGACGAGGTCGACGTGGTCATGCGCGGCGAGAACGGGCATGATCCGGCGCATCGCGATGTTCGCCGTACCGATCACGCCCATTCGGAGCGCCCGTTGCTGACGGTGCTCTGGCATAGGGGTCCTCATCACCTTGCGGGAGTCCAGTGGGTTGCCCACCGTACGGGCGGCAGATCAAGCACCGCTTGAGGAACGGTGGATGCGTAAAAGGGCAGGCGGAATAGGGCAGTTCGAGTGTTCTTCTAATACGGCCCCGTACCTTGCCGAGGGAATCGGATGACGGAGGTGGCGGGGTGACGGCGGCGACGCATGCCCTGGGACGCGAACTGCAACTCGTCCACGCGGCACAGTGGCTCTACGCGATCAACGGCGAGCCGTTCGTGCCGGGGGAGGGCGACCCGTACGCGCGGCTGGTGCGGGGATTCGAGACAGGCGAAGGCGGCACGGACGACGCGGGCGGAGTGCTCGCGTCGATCGCGGAGCGAGGGCCGGTGTGGCGCAGCCGGCTCGACACCTGGGTCGTCACCGGCCCCGCGGCGCTCCGGCAGCTGTCCGGCTGCCCGGACCTGGCGGTGTCCGCCGCCGTGCCGCAGGCGGAGACCTGGCTGCCCGACCCGGCACGCCAGCGCACGACGGAGCTCGCCAGGGACCTGGCACTGCGGGGCGGGACGAGGGCCGTGCGCGGGCACACCGGGGCGCTACGGGAACGGGCCGGACAGGCCGCGGCCCGGCTCGAACCGGGCCGGGCCGACCTGGTGGCGGACTTCGTCCAGCCACTGACCGCGGCGGTGTACGCCGCACTCCTGGACGTCCCCGAAGAGCGGCACGCGGCTTTCGCCGTCGACATCGCCGCGGTGACCCCGGCCGTGGACGCGCTGCTCTGCCCACAGACGCTGGAGGTGACGCGGCGCCTGGCGGAGGGTGTCCGGGGACTGCGGGAGCTCTTCGCCGGGGGCGACCGGGCGGAGGCCGGCCTGGTGCTCGCCGTGGCCGGCGCGCGGGCCGCGGCGGACCTGCTCGGCAACGCCCTCCAGACGCTCCTCGACCGGCCGCGGGAGTGGGAACTGCTGCGCTCCGATCCCGCGCACGCGGCCCGGGTGGTCGTGGAGGCCCTGCGCGACCGGCCGCTGTGGCGGGCGCACCCCCTGGTGGCCCTCGCCCCGGCCGAGGTGGCCGGCAACCGTATCGAGACCGGTGACCCCGTCACCGTCGTGATCACCGGGACCGGCGGCGATCCGGCCCCGCTGCCCGTGGCCGCCTGCGCCACCGTGCTCCCGGCCGCACGGGCACAGGCCGAGCAGGCCCTGGCGGCGCTGGCCGCGCGGTTCCCGCTGCTGCGGCCGGACGGCTCGCCGGTGCGTGCGCGCAGGGCGCCCCTGACCCGGCGCCTGGTCAGGCTGCCGGTCCGACTCGGCGAGGAGGAGACGCGATGAGGGTTCTGTTCACCTCACTGGCCCACCACACCCACTACTACCCACTCGTGCCGCTGGCGTGGGCCCTGCGTACCGCGGGCCACGAGGTGCGGATCGCCAGCCAGCCCGAGCTGACCGACGTCATCACGGGCACGGGACTGACCGCCGTGCCCGTCGAGTGGTCGCTCGGGGCGCTGGAGGACCTGGGGCTGCTCGGCAAGCTCCACGACGAGGCCTCGGCCCACGTCCAGGGCTTCGACTACGCCGCCCGAGGCGAACACCCGTGGACCTACGAGCAGTTGCTGGGCCTGGAAAGCGTCATGGTGCCCACGCTCTACGGCGCGCTCAACAACGACACCATGGTCGACGCCCTGGTGGACTTCGCCCGCTCCTGGCAGCCCGACCTCATCGTCTGGGAGACCTTCACCCTCGCCGGGGCCATCGCGGCGCGCGTGACCGGCGCGGCACACTGCCGGCTGGTCTCCGGCCCCGACATCAGCGTGCGGGCCCGCAAGGAGTTCCTGCGGCTGGCCGCCGAGCAGGAGCCGGAGCACCGCGAGGACCCCACGGCGGAGTGGCTGGAACGCACGCTGCTGCGGCTGGGATCCGGCGCCGGGTTCGACGAGGACATGGTCACCGGCCAGTGGACGGTCAACACCACGCCGCCCAGCACCCAGCTCGACCTGGAACTGCCGACCGTCCAGGTGCGGCACGTGCCGTACAACGGCCCCGCGGTGGTGCCGGACTGGCTGCGGGCCGATCCCGGGCGAAGCCGGATCTGCGTGACACTCGGTTCCTCGGCCTCGGACGTCGGCGTCGACCTGGCCGGACTCCTGGCCCATCTCGCGGAGCTGGACGCGGAGATCGTGGCCACCGTCGACGAGGCGACCCGTGAGGCGGCGAAGGACCTGCCGGACAACGTACGCCTGGTGGACTTCGTCCCGCTCAACGATCTGCTGCCCACGTGTGACGCGGTCGTGCACCACGGGGGCGTCGGCACCAAGGCGACGGCCGAACTGCACGCCGTGCCCCAGCTGATCCTGGCCTTCGGCTGGGACACCGAGGTCATGGGCCGTGGCCTGGAGGACATCGGCGCCGGCCTGTGCGTGCCGAGCGCCGACCTGCTTCCGGATGTGCTGCGCAAGCAGGTCCAGCGACTGATCACCGAGCCGTCGTTCGCCCACGGGGCCCGGCGGCTCCAAGAGGAACTGCTCGCCGTGCCCAGCCCCAACGAGGTCGTCCCGGTGCTGGAGCGGCTGGTCGCCGAACATCGCGGCGATCCCCCTGCCGGACGGGCGGCGTACGGCACGAACGGCTCAGTCCACGACCGAGGGTGAGGGGTTCAGAGGTGACGGACACCAAGGCGCTGGTGCTGGAACTGGCGCGCAAGTACCACAAGGAACAGGGGACGCGCGCCTTCGAACCGGGGATCACGCCGATCCTGTCCTCGGGTGCGGTCCTCGACGAGGAGGACCGGCACGCTCTGGTCGAGGCGGCGCTGGAGATGCGGATCGCCGCCGGTGTGCGCACCCGGAAGTTCGAGAGCGACTTCGCCCGCTACTTCCGGCTGCGCAAGGCGCACATGGTGAACTCGGGATCGTCGGCCAACCTGCTGGCGGTCAGCGCGCTCACCTCGCCGAAGCTGAAGGACCTGCGGCTGCGCCCCGGCGACGAGGCCATCACGGTGGGCGCCGGCTTCCCCACGACGATCAACCCGCTCGTCCAGAACGGTCTGACACCGGTCTTCGTCGACGTGGAACTGGGCACCTACAACGCCTCACTGGCCCAGATCGAGGCAGCGATCTCCCCGCGCACCAGGCTCATCATGATCGCGCACGCTCTCGGCAACCCGTTCCCGGTCGCCGAGGTGGCGGAACTGGCCTCCCGCCACGACCTGTTCTTCATCGAGGACAACTGCGACGCCGTCGGCTCCACCTACGGGGGCAGGCTCACCGGTACCTTCGGCGACCTGTCGACGGTGAGCTTCTACCCCGCCCACCACATCACCGCGGGCGAGGGCGGCTGCGTTCTCACGTCGAGCCTCGAACTGGCCCGGATCGTGGAGTCGATGCGCGACTGGGGCCGCGACTGCTGGTGCGAACCGGGCACCGACAACACCTGCCTGAAGCGGTTCGACTACCAGCTCGGCACCCTCCCGGCCGGCTACGACCACAAGTACATCTTCTCCCACGTCGGTTACAACCTGAAGGCCACCGACCTCCAGGGAGCCCTGGCGCTCAGCCAGTTGCAGAAGGTGGACGACTTCGGCGCGGCCCGGCGGCGCAACTGGCAGCGGCTGCACGACGGACTGGCCGGCGTGCCCGGACTGCTGCTGCCGCGGGCCACGCCGGGCAGCGATCCGAGCTGGTTCGGCTTCGCCCTGACCGTGCTGCCCGGCGCGGGCTTCACCCGCAGGGACCTGGTCGACTTCCTGGAAGGCCGGAAGATCGGCACCCGCCGGCTGTTCGGCGGGAACATCACCCGCCACCCCGCCTACCAGGACGTGCGCTATCGGGTCGTGGACGAGCTGACCAACTGCGACACCGTCACGGAGGACACCTTCTGGATCGGCGTCTATCCGGGGCTCACCAGCGAAATGCTCGACTACGTCGTCGAGTCCATCACCGAGTTCTGCACGCGAAGGGGCTGATCAGACCATGTCCGCACAAGCCAGCCGGGTCGCCGTCGTCACCGGTGCCACCAGCGGCATCGGCCTCTCCGTCGCACGGTCGCTGGCCGCAGCCGGCCACCGCGTGTTCCTCTGCGCCCGGGACGCCGACCGGGTCGCGCTCACCGTCAAGGAGCTGCGCGCGGAGGGCCACGACGTGGACGGTGCCGCCTGCGACGTACGCGACGTGGCGCAGATCGAGGCCCTGGTCGCCGCCGCCGTGGAGCGCTACGGGCCCGTCGAGGTGCTCGTCAACAACGCCGGCCGCAGTGGTGGCGGCCAGACCCACACGATCACGGACGAACTGTGGGACGACGTGATGGCCACCAACCTGGACAGCGTCTTCCGCGTCACCCGCACGGTGCTGACCACCGGCCGCATGCGGGAGGGGAGCTGGGGCCGGATCGTGAACATCGCCTCCACCGGCGGCAAGCAGGGCGTGGTGCTCGGCGCCCCCTACTCCGCCTCCAAGCACGGGGTCGTCGGCTTCACCAAGGCCCTGGGCCTGGAGCTGGCCAAGACCGGCATCACGGTCAACGCGGTGTGCCCCGGCTATGTGGAGACCCCCATGGCGGAGCGGGTCCGGCAGGGCTACGCCGCCGCCTGGGAGACCACGGAGGAGGAGGTGCTCGACCGGTTCCAGGCCAAGATCCCCCTCGGCCGCTACAGCACACCCGACGAAGTGGCGGGCCTGGTCGGCTACCTGGTGACCGACACGGCCGCATCCATCACCGCGCAGGCGATCAACGTCTGCGGCGGGCTGGGCAACTACTGAGGAGAGCCATGCCGGACGAGACCGTGCACCACACCGTTCACGAGATCGACGTGCGAGCGCCCGCCGAAGCGGTGTTCGACCTCGTCGCCGAAGCCTCGCGCTGGCCGGTGCACTTCCCGCCCAGCGTCCATGTCGAGCGTCTGGAGGGCGACGACCGGCAGGAGCGGCTGAGGATCTGGGCGACGGCCAACGGGGAGGTCAAGAGCTGGACCTCGCGCCGCGAACTGGACCGTGCGGCACTGCGAGTGACGTTTCGTCAGGAAGTGTCCCGCGAGCCGGTGCGGAGCATGAGCGGCGAGTGGCGGCTGGAGCCGCTCGGCGCGGACCACACCCGGGTGCGGTTCACACACGCGTTCACCGCCGTCGACGACGCCCCGGAGCACGTCGAGTGGATCCGCCGGGCGATCGACACCAACAGCGGCGCCGAACTCGAGGCGTTGCGCCGGGGCGTCGAGGACGCGGCCCCGGGCCTCACCTTCACGTTCGACGACAGCGTGCACGTGGAAGGCTCGGCGAAGGACGCCTATGAGTTCATCCGCGCCGCCGACCGCTGGAGGGAGCGGCTGCCGCACGTCGCCCGGGTCGTCCTCACCGAGGACACCCCGAACGAGCAGATCCTCGAGATGGACACGCTCACCGCCGACGGCGAGACCCACACCACCCGTTCGGTGCGTGTCTGTTTCCCCGCCGAGCGGATCGTGTACAAGCAGATCCGGACGCCGGCGCTGATGGCCGCGCACACCGGCGAATGGATCTTCGAGGAGGACGGGCGGGGCTGCACGGTCACCTCCCGGCACACCGTGCGGATCGAGCCGGACGCCGTGACCACCGTCCTCGGCCCGCAGGCCGACGTGGCCGCCGCCCGCACCATGATCCGGGAGGCACTCGGGCGCAACAGTCTCACCACGTTGCGGTGCGCCGCGGAGCACGCGAAGCGGCTGCACGCCGCCGAGCCGGTCTCCGCCGAGACGTACGTCGCCGTGCAGCAGTTCTACGCGCGGCAGATGCGGCTCCTCGACGAGCGGCAGGCCGAGGAGTGGGCGGGGACGTTCACCGAGGACGGCGTCTTCGCGCAGAACACGGTCCCCGAGCCGTTGCGCGGGCGGGAGGCCGTCGCCACGGCCGTACGCCGGAACCTGGAACGCACGGCGGACACCCCGGAGCAGCGGCGGCACGTGTTCTCCATGCTCACCGTGGTGCCCGGGCCCGACGGCTCCCTGAGCACCCGCTGCTACGCCCAGGTCCTGGTGACCCCGGCAGGGGGGCAGACCAGGCTGCACCTGAGCGCGGTGTGCGAGGACGAACTGGTGCCGCACGGGGCCGGCTGGCTGGTCCGCCACCGCAGGGTCGAGCACGACGGCGTCTGAGCGTTCACTCGACCGCACGCACGCCTGCGGGCCGCACCGGAGAACGGTGCGGCCCGCAGGCGTGCGTGGGCCCCTCTCCCAGAGGGGTCAGGTGAGGGAGAGGCCGCCGTCGACCGGGACGACCGCGCCCGTCATGTAACGGCCGCCGGGGTCGGCCAGAGCCGTGACCCACCACGCCACGTCCTCGGGCGTGGCCACCCGCCCGAGGGGGATCCGCTCGGAGAGCTGACGGAGGAACCCCTGGTACTCCTCGGCCGACATGCCGACCCGCTCCCCGATGCCGGTGTCGGTCACGCCCGGGGCCACCGACACCACCCGGATACCGCGCGGCGCGAGCTCCACGGCCCAGGTGCGCGTGAAGTGGTTGAGCGCCGCCTTCGTGGCCCAGTAGACCGAGTTGTCGGGGAATGCCTGGATGCCCAGCGACCCGGCGGAGCTGATGTTGACGATGGTGCCGCCGGTCACCTCCAAGGCGTCCAGCGCGGCCTGTGCCACGAAGGCCGGTGCGATCAGGTTGATGGCGACCTGCTGCTCGGTCGCGGCCCGGTCGAGCTTGGCGAGCGGCGCGAACGTGCCGGTCCCGGCGTTGTTGACCAGCACGTCGACACGTCCGAACGCCCGCAGCGCGGTCTCCACCACCACCTCACCGGCTGCCGGTTCGGTGATGTCCGCCACCAGGGTGCGGATTCCGTCGTGGCCGTCGGCGGTCTCGTCGAGGGCGGCGGCGGTGCGGCCCACGACCAGGACACGGTCGCCCTGCCCGGCGAAACGGCGGGCCGTCGCACGGCCGATCCCGGTGCCACCACCAGTGATGATCACAGTCCTAGGAGTCATGCCGGGACGCTACTGACGACGGCTCGAAGCGCGGTCGAGGTCAGTCGCCCGGCCGGTCGTCCCGTGTGATGCGCCGCTCCGCCACGAGCAGTTCACCGTTCTGCCGGGCCAGCCGGTCGCGCATCACGCAGGACAGGTGCACCCGCGGGGCGCCACCGCGCGCGGTAGCCAGTATCTGCACGTACGACACGGTCTCGAAGCCGTCGGCGGTGCCGCGGGCGGTCGTCATCGTCACCCAGTGACGGTGCACCTCCCCGGCCGCGGCCCGTCCCTCGGTCGCCGCCCGCGCGCCGGCGGCGATGTTGTCCCGGCCCCGGACGGGCTCGGTCATCGACGGGGCGGCGAAGGTGGCGTCGGACGTGAACGTGCCGGCCCACGCCTCGGCCTCACCACTGTCGAGCAGCTGCATGTGGCGGGCGTAGAACTGCTGGATGTCCGTGCTGTGTGCGCTGTTCGCGTTGTCCATGAACGGCCTCCCGTGACGACGGTCCTCCCTGCCCGACCCTGACGCACCCCTGTCGAATCCCGCTCGAGACGGCGGCGGTCGTCGAGCGGGATTCCAATGCCTTCCGAGCGGCTGCGGCCAGGCTGGCCGGGTCGTCCAGGAGGTGACCGTGCGCATCATTGACCTGTCCTCGCCGGTGGACTCCGGCTCGTTCGAACCGGACCCGGTTGTCCATGAGGTGATGTCCCCGCGTGAGGGCGCGCTGCACATGCGCGACGAGATGCGGCAGCACTTCGGTATCGAATTCGACCCCGACGACCTGCCCGACGGCGAGTTCCTCTCGCTGGACCGGCTGAGTCTGACCACCCACACCGGCACGCACGTCGACGCGCCCTCGCACTACGGCTCACGGACGACGTACGGCACAGGTGTGCCCCGGCACATCGACGCCATGCCGCTGGAGTGGTTCCTCGCCCCCGGAGTGGTCCTGGACGTCCGGGGCCGTGAGGCGGGCGTGGTCGACGCGGCCGATCTGCGCAAGGAACTGGACCGGATCGGGTACACACTCGCCCCGTCCGACATCGTCATCCTGCACACCGGCGCCGCCGCATGGTCGGGCACCAGCCGGTACTTCACCGACTTCGTCGGACTCGACGCGAGCGCCATCGCCTTCCTGCTCGACGCCGGCATCCGCGTGGTCGGCACCGACGCGTTCAGTCTGGACGCGCCGTTCGCCACGATCATCGCCGAATACCGGCGGACCGGGGATCCCGCCGTGCTCTGGCCGGCTCACTTCGCCGGACGTCACCGGGAGTACTGCCAGATCGAGCGGCTCGCGGGACTGGAGGAACTGCCCGCGCCGTACGGCTTCCAGGTGGCCTGCTTCCCGGTGAAGGTGGCCGGTGCCGGGGCCGGCTGGGCGCGAGCGGTCGCCCTCGTCGACGACTAGGCCCCTTCTGATGGATCTCCGCGGCGTCGCGACGCCCGGCACGCTCCCCCGTTCTCGGCTTCGCTCGAACGGGAGGGGCCCCCACCGCCGCACCGCGTGAAGCCCAAGTAGCTCCGCTACGAGGGCTTCCACGCGGCACTCCCCAGGGGGGACCCCCAGAGCACGCACCGAACGCCGCTCCTTCTCCCACGGAGATCCATCAGAAGGGGCCCAGGGGGTGTCGTTCGCCACCCCTCCCAGGACCAGCACGGCCCACCGCCGCCTGGCGCCCAAGACAGCAGCCGACCCGAGGAGAAACCATGTACAGCACGGACCTCGCCGAGGTCTACGAGACGGTGTACCGCAGCCGGGGCAAGGACTGGGCGGCGGAGGCCGAGGACATCGCGGCCGTGGCACGCCGGCACGCCCCGGGCGCCGACACACTGCTCGACGTGGCCTGCGGCACCGCCGCCCATCTCGGCCCGTTCAGCAAGCTCTTCGCCACGGCGGAGGGCTTGGAGATCGCCGCGCCGATGCGTGACCTGGCGCTGAAGCGGTGGCCCGGCCTGACCATCCACGAGGGCGACATGCGCGACTTCGACCTCGGCCGCCGGTACTCCGTCGTCACCTGCATGTTCTGCGCCATCGGCTACCTGGGCAGCGTCGAGGAGATGCGTTCCGCCGTGGCCTCGATGGCCCGCCATCTCGACCCGGGAGGCGCGCTGATCATCGAACCGTGGTGGTTCCCCGAACAGTTCGAGGAAGGGTTCGTGGCCGGGGACCTGGCTCGCGAGGGCGACCGGACCGTGGCCCGGATCTCCCACTCCACCCTCCAGGGGCGCGCCACCCGCATGGAGGTGCGCTTCCTCGTCGGGGAACCGTCGGGCATCAGGACCTTCACCGAGATCGACGTTCTGACCCTCTTCACGCGCGAGGAGTACGAGCAGGCGTTCACGGACGCCGGCTGCTCCGTCACGTACCAGCCGGGTCCGCCGACGGGCCGCGGCCTCTTCGTCGGAGTCAAGGAGCGGGAGGTGTCCGGACGATGACCACATACGTCTGGGACTATCTGCGGGAGTACGTCGAGGAGCGCGAGGAACTCCTCGACGCCGTCGACACGGTGTTCCAGTCCGGTCAGCTCGTCCTCGGAGAGAGCGTCTCCCGCTTCGAGCAGGAGTTCGCCGCCTACCACGGGCAGAGGCACTGCGTGGGTGTGGACAACGGCACCAACGCCATCGTCCTCGGCCTGCAGGCGCTCGGGGTGAAACCGGGCGACGAGGTGATCACCGTGTCGAACACGGCGGCCCCGACCGTCCTGGCCATCGACGCCGTCGGGGCCCGGCCGGTCTTCGTCGACGTGCGCGAGGAGGACTACCTCATGCGCACCGACCTGCTCGCCGACGCGCTCACCGAGCGCACCACGGCCATCGTGCCGGTGCACCTGTACGGGCAGTGCGTCGACATGGCCGCGGTGACCGCCTTCGCCGAGCGCCACGGGCTGAAGGTCCTGGAGGACTGCGCCCAGGCCCACGGCGCCCGGCACCACGGCCGGCTGGCCGGGACCATGGGAGACGCCGCGGCCTTCTCCTTCTACCCGACGAAGGTGCTCGGGGCGTACGGCGACGGCGGCGCCGTGGTCACCCGGGACGCCGGCACGGACGCGCATCTGCGACGGCTGCGCTACTACGGCATGGAGGACAGGTACTACGTTGTCCAGACCCCCGGGCACAACAGTCGCCTCGACGAGGTCCAGGCCGAGATCCTCCGCCGCAAACTACGGCGTCTCGACGCCTACATCGAGGGCCGGCGGCGCGTGGCGCGACGCTATGCGGAGGGGCTGGGGGACACCGGCCTGGTCCTCCCCGCGAACGCGGTGGGAAATGATCACGTCCACTACGTCCACGTGGTGCGCCACCCCGAGCGGGACCGCATCATCGAGCGGCTCAAGGCGTACGACATCGAGCTGAACATCAGTTACCCCTGGCCGGTGCACACGATGAGCGGCTTTTCGCACCTCGGCTACCGTGCGGGCGATCTGCCGGTGACCGAGCGGCTGGCGAAGGAGATCTTCTCCCTGCCGATGTACCCCTCGCTGCCGCAGCACGTCCAGGAGAAGGTGATCGAGGCGCTCCGTGAGGTGATCGCCGGCCTCTGAAGCCGTGCGCGTGCGGGAAACACCGTGTCCCGGTGAGGCGCCGGCCTCACCGGGACACGGTGTTTCCCGGTCTGTCGTCAGGCCCTGTGGTAAAGGCTGTGCAGGCAGGCGATCAGACTGCGGGCCTGGACGTTGACGTAATGGCTGTGCCGCAGCAGGTCCGACAGCTGGTGCAGCGTCATCCAGCGATGGTCGGGATGGTCGCGGGGCACGTCCTGGTCGGTCTCCACGATCAGGTAGCGGTTGAGCGCCTGGAAGAAGCGGCCGCCCTCCTCGGAGAGCACCGTGTCGAACCGGACGCGCTCCGCGGGCGCCCCGAGCACCTCGTCGAGGAAGGGCGGGGCGGTCCCGCCGGGCAGCTGCGCGTAGCTCTCCGCGACGCACTGCACGGTCGGGCCCAGCTCCACCACGTCGGCGAAGCCCGGCTCCACGCGCGCGTGCACCAGGACGTGCAGCACCCCCTCGAACCGCCGGACGAGGAAGGCGATGACGCCCTCTCCGACCGGTTCGATCATCGGCTGGCTCCACTGGTGGACCTCTCGGCCGCCGGCGTCCACCCGTACCCCGATGACGTCGAAGAAGGCGCCCGCCTCGTGACGGATGCGCTCGTCGGTGCGGTTCCAGTCCCGCAGCTCGCCGAGCGCGACCCGGCGGACCGCGATGTCGTTGCTCGTGCGCCGGTCGGTGATCCAGCCGAGGACCTCCGCCTCGCTGTGCACAGCGCGCGACCCGGGGTCGCCCGAGCGCACCAGCGCGGACCGGAAGTCGTCGCTGTCCGGCTTGTCGACACCCGCCCCGGTGAACGGCAGACACGACAGCACGGTCCGGGCGTCCATGTTGACGGTGTCCCTGCGCCCCATCAGCTCATGGATCTGGCCCAGCGGCATCCACCGGTAGCCGTCGAGGGCTTCCACCGGCTCCGGCAGTTCGACGACCACGTTGCGGTTGCGCTTGCGGTAGAACCACGACCCCTGCTCGGACTGCCGTACGTCGGCGAGCACCCCGGGACGGCTGTGGATGTCCAGGAAGTGCTCCAGATACGGCACCGGGCGTCCCTGGTGGACCCGGGTGTAGTTGCTGCGGGTCGCCTGGACGGTCGGGGAGAGCTGGAGCCCCTCCGCGTTGCCGGGCTCGACCTTCGCCTGCATCAGGCAGTGCAGCACCCCGTCGACGGGGGCGGTGAGGATGCCCAGGATGCCGATCTCGGGCTGGTTGATGATCGGCTGGGTCCACCGCGGGACCGGCGCGCCCGGACGCTCGACCTCCAGTCCGTGCACGGTGAAGAACCGGCCCGTGTGGTGGCGCAGGTCGCCGGTGTCCGGGTCGGTCTCCCAGCCCTCCAGGGCGTGCAGGGGGACCCGGTCGACATGGGTGTAGGCCCGCCGGCCGTAGTCGGCGAACCAGTCCGTGAAGTCGGAGAGGTCGCCGAGAGGGCCGGTCCGCAGTCGCGCCGACGCGTCGATCCGCCGCTCGACGGGATCGCGGGTCGACGTGGAGGTGTGGGCACGCGAGTCGGTCATGAGACCTCCAGGGAGGTGGTGCCGGCTGCCGCTTCCCACATCGCCCGGACGGAGTCGCCGAGGGAGATCGTGGGCCGCCAGCCGAGCACCTGGGCGGCGAACCGGATGTCCGCGCAGGTCCAGCCGCCACCCTTGCTGGCGACCTCGGCGGAGTTGAGCCGTGCCGACGTGGCGTCCACGCCGGCCGCGTCGAACAGGGACTCGACCAGGTCGCGCATGGGCACCGCCTCACCGCGCCCGATGTTCACGACCAGGCCGGTGACGGCTGCGTGCACCGCGGCGACGGCCGCCCGGGCCAGATCCCGCACGTCGACGAAGTCCCGCCGGGCGTCGGCGACGTCGAGGGTGAGCTCGTCGCCGGGACCGAGGGCGCGCAGCCGGGCCACGACGGCACCGAGGAAACTGGCCGACGTGGTGTGCGGTCCGCAGACGTTGACCGCGCGCAGCACGACCCCGTCCACCCTGCCCGCCCGGGTCTGGGCGAGCAGGTGCTCGGAGCCGGTGCGCTTGGTCAGCCCGTACGGGGTCAGCGGGCCGGGTTCGCGGTGTTCGTCGATGAGGACACCGTCGGGCACGGGTCCGTACTCGTGGATCGACCCCATCTGGACGATCCGCAGTCGTCGGGATGTCGCGGCGCACCCGTCGACCAGGCGCTCCAGGAGGTCGATGTGGGCGCGGCGCATCTCCTCCACAGTGGCGCCCCAGCCGCCGGTGGCGTTGACGACCGTGTTGACCCGGTGCGCGTCGAGGAGTGCGGCGAGCTGCTCGGGCGTGGTGTCGACGACATCGAGGGGAACGAAGGCGTGCGCCCGTGTGTGGGGGGCCGGGCGCCGGGCCACCGCGAGCACCCGGTGCCCGGTCCGCAGCAGCTCGGCACAGACACTGCGGCCGACGCACCCGGTGGCACCCAGCACGGCCACGGCGCCGGCGGCCGTCTCGTCCTGCTTCCTGGTGGACATCACCGGGCTCAGCGCTGGACGCCGATGCCGGAGGGCTGCCACAGGCGCTCCTCGACCTCCGCGGACTCGGCGTAGTCGGGCAGCAGACCCTGGGCCCGTGCCGCGGCGAAGGACAGCGCGACCCGGTCCCGGTCCGACTGCACCGTGTCCAGGTCCGAAGGGACGCGCACGCCCAGGTCCTTGTCGAAGACGTCGACGGCGAGCTCGTTCTCGGCCACGTACGGGCCCGTGAGCAGGTAGGACATGACGGTGTCGTCCTCGAGCGCCACGAAGGCGTGACCGACGCCGACCGGGAAGTACGAGGCGCGGAAATGGACCTGGTCCATCTCGACCGCGTCCCACTGCCGGAAGGTCGGCGAGCCGACCCGCAGGTCGACCACGATGTCGAGGGCCCGGCCGCGTGCGCAGTACACGTACTTCGCGGTGCCGGGCGGCGTGACGGTGAAGTGGATGCCGCGGACCGTGCCGCGCCGGGAGATGCTGTGGTTGGTCTGCGCCACCGGGAAGTGCGGCCGTCCCAGGGCCTGCTGGAACGCCTCCAGCTGGAAGGGCGAGACGAACAGCCCGCGATGGTCACGGAACTGACGGGGGGTGAATTCGTACGCTCCCTCGACCTTGAGCTTACGGATCTGCATCGCTTGGTTCACCGTCCGGGTGGTAGTGGGGTGCGGCTGGGCCGGCGGCCCTGGTGCGCGTGTCGCGCCGGTCACCGGCGGCGGTACTCGGCGGCCAGGCGCTCCAGCGTGGGAACGACCTGTGCGGGTGCGGGAGCGGCCAGCGCCTCACGCCGCAGTGCTTCGGCGTTGCGCTTGAAGACCGGTTCCTCGAGCAGGCGGACGAGCAGCTCGCGCAGTCCCTTCGCGCTGAGCTTGCCGGGCACGTACAGCCCGGCCTGGTGCTCTTCCAGGTAGCGGGCCTTGTTGATGGTGTCCCAGACGCCGTCGACGACGATGAGCTGGGGCACGGCGTGGATCATCGCCGTGCCGAAGCTGCCCGACCCGCCGTGGTGGATCACCGCGTCGCAGGTGGGCAGCAGGGCGTCGAGCGGGACGAAGTCGACGGCCCGCACGTTGTCCGGGAGGGTGTCGAAGTCCTTCAGCTGACTCTCGTTGAGCGTGGCGACGACCTCGACGTCGTCGAGACCCGCGACGGCTTCCAGCAGGTCGCCGATGGAAGCCCGGTCGGCACCCAGCACCTCGCGGTGCGCCACGCCCAGGGTGATGCACACCCGGCGGCCCCGCTTCGGCGGTTCCTGGAGCCACCGCGGCACCGTGGACTGGCCGTTGTAGGGCACGTACCGCACCGGGACGTAGTGCAGGTCCACCGGGAACCGCATGGACGCCGGCAGCGGGCAGACGGTGAAGTCGCCCGTCACCGCGGCCTCCTCGAAGGAGGCGCCGTGCCGCTCCAGGCTCCAGGTGAGCCACTCGCGCAGCGGATCGTCCCGCAGCTCCGGCGGGCGCGCCGCCAGCTGCTCCAGGAAGGTCTCGCGCATCCGGCCCGCCAGGTCGAGGCCGAAGAGCAGCCGGGCGTGCGCCGTCCCGGTGGCCATGGCGGCGATCGCGCCGGCGAAGGTCATGGTGTCCCACAGGACCAGGTCGGGTTTCCAGGAGCGGCAGTGCTCCACCAGCTCGTCGACCATCTGGTCGGAACAGCAGTTCTGGAAGACGACCGAGGTCATGGCCGTGAACACACCGAGTGTGTAGTCCCAGGTCAGCCGCTCCGGGCGGACCTCGCTCATGTCGAGACCGACCTGCGCCTGGCTCTCCAGCTGGTCGACGTCCTGGCCGATGTTCTCCTGGGTCTCCTGCATCTGCTCGTCGAGATGCAGTTCCTCCCCGACACCGACGGCGGTCAGCCCGGTACGGGTGATCTCGTCGGCGAGATCGGGATGACTGGCGATCCTGACATCATGGCCCGCTGCCTTGAGGGCCCAGGCGAGTGTCACCTGGGCGTGCATGTGCGACTTGGCGGCGAAGGTGGTGAAGAGTACCCGCATCCCAACCCCTGTTCGGCGAATGACCGTGTGCGATGGGCCTCCACCCTCGAGCCGTGACCTCGCAGGGAAGTCGAGAGTCGTTGCAGCGGCACTCGACAGGGGGGCGCTGCGCGCGTTCCGTCCCTCCCGCGCCCGCGGAGAACAGCAGGTCATGTACTACCGTGGGACCAGCCGGCGAGGCCCGGTCGATGCGCGGAGCACCGGTTGCAGGCCGGGCCGTGAGGGAGATTCAGCAGGGAGACGATGTCCGCCACGCGATTGCTCGTTCTGGGAGTCGTGCGGATGCACGGCCGGGCACACGGCTATCTGGTCCGCTCCGAGCTGCTGTCCTGGGGTGCCGACGAATGGGCGCACATCAAGTTCGGCTCGATCTATCACGCGCTCAGGCAGCTGGCCAAGGACGGGCTGCTGAAGTCGACCGACATCCCCGACTGGCCGGGCCGGGTCGACTACGAGATCGCGCCCCCCGGTGAGGAGGAGTTCTTCCGGCTGCTCCGCGACGCGCTGCGCCAGGGAAACAACCGGCCGGACATGCTGGGGGCGGCGTTGGTCCTGCTGCCCGCGCTCAGCCGCGAGGAGGCGATCCGCCTGCTGCGCGAGCGCATCGCGTCGCTCTCGGCCGAGCAGGGGGAGCTGATCGCCAAGGTCGACGAGACGGCGGGGGAGCGGCCGCAGCGGGCCCACATCCGTGAGCTCCTCGGCCTCTGGGAACACGGCGCCGCGAGCCAGGCCGCCTGGACCGAGGCCCTGATCGAGCGTCTGGAGGCGGGCGCCTACGTCATGGCCGGGGAGGAGAAGGGCGCCTGACATGGCACCCTTCCGGCCGTTGACGGCACTTTGGTGGATGTCGGCACGCGTCCCGTGATACTCAAGTTTGCATACCCATCACGCCCGTCCCGAGAGGACGTCCGCTGTGCCGATCATGCTGACCTCGGAGGACGTGGACGACGCCTTCGACGACGAGGCCTTCATGGAGGAGCGGTTCTCCGACGTCCAGCGACTGCTCCTCGGCCGCGGGCCGGCGCTCGGCCCCGAGACCCTGGTCCTGCTCCCCGCCACACGCTGCCGGATGACCGTGGGACCGCACGCGCCCGGCCCCTTCGGCCGCTGCTTCGCCGTCCGTCTCGACCCCGGCGCCGACGCGTCCGCCCCGCGCGTGGAACTGCTGCTCGCCGATGACGGGTCCCTCCTCGGCCTGGTCGACGCGGGTGCCCTGGACGGATGGCGCAGCGCCATCCCGTCCGGGCTCGCCGCGCGGTACCTGGCCCCGCCGGTGCCCTCCCTGCTCGCCCTCCTGGGCACCGGCGAACCGGCCTGGTCCTGCCTCCTCGTCCTGCATCGCGCGCTGCCGTCGCTCTCGGAGGTGCACGTCGTCGACCGGGAGCCGCGCCGGGCCCGGGACTTCGCCGATGCGGCCGCCCTGCGCACCGGCCTGCGGGTGCGCGTCTGCGACGACGCCCGCACCACCGCGGGTGGCGCCGACGTCGTCGCCGTCACCGGCGGCCATCCATCCGTCCGGGCCGAATGGCTCGCGGCCGGGGCCCTCCTGATCGACCAGACCGCCACGGCCACGCCCGCCACCTCCAAACCCCACGTCCGGCACATCAGCCTCGCTCCCCCCTGGGGCCGCTCCGCGGGTCCCCGGCACGAGTCCCTGCTGCTCGCCGAGATCGTCGCGGGCCGGGCCCTGCCCCGGCGGTACGGCTCCGACATCGTCCACTACCGGGGCGGTGAGCTGGCCGGCTGGGGCGCCATCGCCGCCGCCGCCGGACTCGGCCACGCCTGGCAGCGCGACGTCGGCATCCCCGTGCGACTGGGGCGCGTCGGCCCCTGACCCGGGGAGCGGTATCCACCGGGGAGCGGTATCCAGCCGTCTTCTAGGCCGTCGCGAGGCACGCCACCGAGGGTTTCAGTCTGACCTCGGCGTACGCGTCGCCGGACGCCCGGACGATGAGGAGCACCGATCCCATGTCAGCTGAGCAGCCCGGCCCCGCCTCCGGCGGCCCGGCCACCTTCGTCAACAGCTTCACCCTCCGCACCACCCCGGAGGAGTTCGAGGACGTCTTCGCCCGCACGGCACGCTTCATGGAGCGCCAGCCAGGTTTCCTCGGCTACAGCCTCGTACGCCATCTGGAACAGCCGCAGGCCTACGTCAACATCGCCCGCTGGGCCGACGTCGGCTCCTTCCGCGCCGCCGTGGGCCAGGCCGACTTCCGGCCGCACGCCGAGGCGCTGCGGGCGATCAGCAGCAGCAGCTCGAATCTGTACCTCGAGCGCCACAGCGCCACCGGGGAGGCACGATGACCCGGCGGGTCGCGATCACCGGCATCGGAGTGGTGGCCCCCGGCGGCATCGGCACCAAGCAGTTCTGGGAGACCATCACCGGCGGCCGTACCGCGACCCGGACCATCAGCCTCTTCGACCCGGCGCCCTTCCGCTCCCGGATCGCGGCCGAGTGCGACTTCGACGCCGCGGAGCACGGTCTGAGCCCCGAGGACGTCGGACGGCTCGACCGGGCGGCACAGTTCGCCCTGGTCGCGCTGCGCGAGGCCGTCGCCGACAGCGGTCTCGAACCCGATCCCGACACCGCCCACCGCACCGGTGTCAGTCTCGGCAGCGCGGTCGGCTGTACCCAGAAGCTCGAAGAGGAGTACGTGGCCCTGAGCGACGGCGGACGGGAGTGGCTGGTCGACCACACCGCCGCCGGCGTGCACCTGTACGACCATTTCGTCCCGAGCTCCATGGCCGCCGAACTCGCCTGGGAGGCCGGCGCCGAAGGCCCCTGCACCGTCGTCTCGGCCGGCTGCACCTCCGGCCTCGACTCGGTCGGGCACGCGGCGGCCCTCATCCGCGAGGGCACCGCCGACGTGATGATCGCCGGAGCCACCGACGCCCCCATTTCCCCGATCACCGTGGCCTGCTTCGACGCCATCCGGGCCACCTCGCCGCGCAACGACGACCCGGCGACCGCGCTGCGTCCCTTCGACCGCACCCGCAACGGCTTCGTCCTCGGCGAGGGTGCCGCCGTCCTGGTCCTCGAGGAGCTCGGAGCAGCCCGGCGCCGGGGGGCCCATGTGTACGCCGAGATCGCCGGCTACGCCTCCCGGGGCAACGCGTACCACATGACCGGACTGCGCACCGACGGGCGCGAGCTGGCCGCCGCCGTCGACGCCGCCCTCGACGAGGCCCGGCTCGGGCCCGACGCGCTCGGCTACGTCAACGCCCACGGCACCGCCACCAAGCAGAACGACGTGCACGAGACCGCGGCCATCAAACGCAGTCTCGGAGCCGATGCCCACCGGGTCCCGGTCAGCTCCATCAAGTCGATGATCGGGCACTCGCTGGGCGCCATCGGCTCCATCGAGATCGCCGCCACCGCGCTGGCCCTCGAACACGGCGTCATCCCGCCCACCGCCAACCTGACCGACCCCGACCCCGAGCTCGACCTGGACTACGTTCCCCTGCACGCCAGGGAGCAGCACATGTCGGCCGCGCTCACCCTGGGCAGCGGTTTCGGCGGCTTCCAGAGCGCCATGGTGCTGCGCCGGCCCGAGGGGTGGGCCGCATGACCCCCGTCGTGGTCACGGGCATCGGTGTCGTCGCCCCCACCGGTATCGGACTGGACGCCTACTGGGCGGCGACGCTGCGCGGCGAGGACGGCATCCGACGCCTCCAGGCGTTCGACCCCAGCCGTTATCCGACGCGCCGGGCGGGTGAGGTGACCGGGTTCGAGGCGGGTGACCACCTGCCCGGCCGGCTGATCCCGCAGACCGACCGCATGACCCAGTTCGCCCTGGCCGCGGCCGACTGGGCCGTCGCCGACGCCGGCATCGACCTCGACTCCGTGCCGTCACTGGATCGCGGGGTCATCACGGCCGGCGCCTCCGGAGGCTTCGGCTTCGGCCAGCGCGAGCTCCAGCACCTGTGGGGCGAGTCCCCCAAGAAGGTCAGCGCCTACATGTCGTTCGCCTGGTTCTACGCCGTCAACACCGGCCAGATCTCCATCCGGCACGGCATGAACGGGCCGACCGGCGTCTTCGTCGGTGAGCAGGCCGGCGGTCTGGACGCCCTCGCCCACGCCCGACGCCAGATCCGGGCCGGTGCGCAGCTGATGATCTCCGGCGGTATGGACTGCTCGCTGTGCCCGTACGGCATGGCCGCCCAGCTGGCCGGTGGACGGCTCACCGCCGACACCTACCGGCCCTTCGACGACCGGGCCTCCGGTCATCTGCCCGGCGAGGGCGGCGCTCTCCTGACCCTGGAGAGCGGCGATCGGGCCCGTGAGCGGGGACGCGGTCACTACGGCGAGATCGCCGGGTTCGGCGCCACCTTCGACCCCCGCCCCGGATCCGGGCGGCCCCCGGCTCTGCGCCGGGCCGTCGAGCAGGCGCTCGCCGACGCCGGAACGGGGCCGGAGGAGATCGCCGTCGTCTTCGCCGACGGTGCGGGCGTGCCCGAACTCGACGCGGCCGAGGCCACCGCGCTGACCGAGGTCTTCGGCGCGGGAGGAGTCCCGGTCACCGTGCCCAAGACGGCCACCGGCCGGCTCTACTCCGGTGCCGGTCCGCTCGACGTGGTCACCGCCCTGATGACCCTGCGCGAACAGCTCGCCCCGCCGACGGTCAACGTCACGCGGGTTCCCGACACCTACGGTCTCGACCTCGTCGTCGGCAGGCCCCGGCCCGTCTCCGGCACCGCGGCACTGGTCCTGGCCCGCGGCCACCACGGCTTCAACAGCGCCATGGTCGTACGGGCCCCCGCGCCCGCCGACGCGGTCGCTGCCCGGTCCGGGGGGAGGGCGGCGGCGTGAACGGCGGCGAGCTGTACATCAGAGCGACCGGGACGTGGCTGCCTCCCGTCGAGCAGGTCGCGGACGCGGTCGCGGACGGCCGCTGCGACGTGGTCGTCGCCCGCTCCACCCGGATGGAGTCGGTGACCGTCTCCGCGGACGACCCGGCCCCCGAGATGGCGGCCCGGGCCGCCCGGACCGCACTGGAGCGGGCCGCCACCGAACCGGGCGACATCGACCTGGTGCTGCACGCCAGCTTCTACTACCAGGGCTTCGACCTGTGGGCTCCCGCCTCGTACGTCCAGCGCACCGCCGTCGGCAACCAGTGCCCCGCGATGGAGATCCGGCAGGTCTCCAACGGCGGCATGGCGGCACTCGACCTGGCCTGGGCCTACCTGGCCGCCGACCCGGCCAGGGTGGCGGCCCTGCTGACCACCGGGGACCGGTTCTGCCTGCCCGGGTTCGACCGATGGCGCAGTGACCCGGGAACCGTCTACGGCGACGGCGGCACCGCCCTCGTGGTCTCACGGCACTCCGGTTTCGCCCGGGTCCGCAGCATCGCGACCGTCTCCGCGCCCGACCTGGAGGGCATGCACCGCGGCGACGACCCGTTCGGGCCCGCCCCGTTCAGCCACCGCGAGGTCGTCGATCTCGAGGCGCACAAGCGGGACTTCCTGGCCCGCCACGGCGTGACCCCGACCGTCGCCCGGGTCGCCGCCGCGCAGGAGGCCGTCGTCAAGCAGGCGCTCGCCGACGCGGGGCTCGGCCTCGCGGACATCGACCGGTTCGTCCTGCCGCACCTGGGCCACCGCAGGCTCCACGTCGCCTACTTCGCCAAGTTCGGGATCGACCCCGCACGCAGCACCTGGTCCTGGAGCCGGACGATCGGGCACCTGGGCGCCGGAGACCCCTTCGCCGGACTCGACCACCTGGTCACCAGCGGGTCGCTCGGACCAGGTGACACGTGCCTGCTCTTCGGCGTCGGCGCCGGCTTCAGCTGGTCCTGCGCCGTGGTCGAGATCCTGAAAGCACCTTCCTGGAGGAACCGATGAACGGCGTGCGTCCGACCGCGGACGGGAAGGACGAGGCCGCGGCCCGCCCGGTCGCCCTGCTGCTGCCCGGCCAGGGATCCCAGCACCTGCGCATGGCCGCGGGACTCGTAGCCGCCGAGCCCGTCTTCGCCGGGGCGATGGACGAGGCGCTGACCGCGCTGACGGACCTCGGCGGGCCGGGCGAGGCCGGCACCGGCCTGCGCGAGGACTGGCTGGGGACCGACGACCCCGCGGTGATGGACCACGTCACCCGGTCCCAGCCGCTGCTGTTCGCGGTGGACTACGCCCTCGGGCGGCTCGTGCTCAGCTGGGGCGTGAGGCCCGTCGCTCTGCTCGGCCACAGCATCGGCGAGGTGGCGGCCGCGGTCCTCTCCGGCGTCTTCACGCTGCGGGACGCCGCGGCCATGGTGCACGACCGCGTCTCGCGGCTGGCGGACGCGCCGCCCGGCGGGATGGTCGCCGTCGCCGCCGGCCCGGAGGAGGTGGAGCCCTTCCTCACGGACGGCGTGGTCGTCGGTGCCGTCAACGCGGCACGCCAGACGGTCCTCGCCGGACTCGACGACCCGCTGGGCACCGTCACGGCGGCACTGGCCGGAGCCGGGTTCGTGCTCCAGCGCGTACCGGCGGCCACGGCGTTCCACAGTCCGGCCCTGGCCCCGGCCATGAGCGGCGCCGAAGAGCGGATCGCCACCCTCCCCGTCGGTGAGCCCCGCATCCCGGTCATGTCCGGGTACACAGCACGGTTCCTGACGCCCGCCGAGGCGAAGGACCCGGCCTTCTGGTCCCGTCAGCCGGTCGCGCCGGTGCTCTTCTGGCCCGCCCTTGACGCGCTCCTCGCGCAGGGTGACCTGGTGCTCGTCGAGGCCGGTCCGGGACAGGGGCTGTCCCAGCTGGCCCGCCGCCACCCGGCCGTGCGGTCCGGCGGCTCGGCCATCGTCCCGCTGCTGCCCGCCCGGCCGGGAACGGCCGAGGACGACGTGGCCGCCGTGCGCGCCGCCGCCGAGGCATTGCGGCAGCTCGCTCCACTACCGGCCGCACGGGCGGTGTAGCGCGTGTCGAGTGCCTTTGTAGGCACGCGGCCTAGCGTCGCCCCTGGCGCTCCGCCCCTTCTTCCGTCCGTCGGATCCGCGGACCTCTCGTCCGAACCGGCGGACCTCTCCTCACCTGTCAGGATTCTTCTCTCGAGGACGGTGTCATGCTGACTGAGCAGACCAACAGCGAGTTGGGTCGGCATCTGCTGACCATCCGAGGCGTCCAGTTCATCTTCGGCGCCCAGGGCGACCCCTTCGCCATGATCCTTCGCGCCGGTGACGACGAGCCGCTCGGCCACGGGGCGCGTGCCCGTGAACTCGGCCTGCACGAGAGCAGCATCGGCGCGTGGGTCACGGCCGGCCGCGAACTCGGTGCTCGCATCCTCGGCGATGCGCGGTTCTCCCCGCGCCATGCCGAGGAGGGGCCCCAGCACCACCCGGGCGTCGACGTCTGGGAGAACCCGCTGCTGTGCCACGTCGTCCCCCTGGACGACGCCCACCTCAACCTCGACCCGGCCGCATACCGGAAGCTGGCCGAGGCGGCGGCTCCGCTGCTGTCGGCCGAGGCGCTCGAGGCCCGGCTGCCGGAGATCGAGGCGGTCTACCGCGAGACGCTGGCCGCGAGGGGCGAACGGTTCGACCTGTACCGGGACTTCGCCGTCCCCGCCGCCCTGCGTGCGGTGGCCGACGTGCTCGGCCTGCCCGTGGAAACCCGCGAGCGCCTCGCCGACCTGCACGCCGGCCTTGCCACCGCCCTGGACGCCGGGCACTGCCCGCAGCAGCTGGCGACCGCCCGGGCGCTGCTCACAGCCGTGACGGACCTGTCCGCCGAGCTGACCGGCCTGGTCGACGCCGGCCGCGCCACCGGCCTCGCCGCTCTCTCCGGCGCCTCGCCGCAGGACGCGGTCGCGATCGGGGCGCTCGCCGTGGTGGTGGGCGTCGAGGTCACCGCCACCGCCGTGTGCAACGCGGTGCAGGTCCTCCTGGACCACCCCGGGCAGTGGGAGCGGATCGGGCAGAACCCGGAACTGGCCGGGGCCGCGGTCCGGGAGGCCCTGCGCCTGGCTCCGCCGCTCAGGTTCGAGAGCCGTATCGCGCGCGAGCGGATCGAGCTCGACGGCAAGACCGTCGAAGAGGGCCGGCGCGTGGTGGTGCTTGTCGACGCGGCCAACCGCGACCCGGAGTCCTTCGCCGACCCGGACGCCTTCGTCCCCGACCGTGCCGACGGTGACCGTTCACTCACTCTCCTCGGCGGTCCCGCGGCGCCGGTCACCGAGGCGCTGGTCCGGGTCCAGACGGAAGCAGCGGTCCGCGTTCTCGCCGAGCTCCGGCCCGGCCTGCGCACGGGCGCCGAGGTGTTGCACCGCATGCGCTCGGCGGTGCTGCGCGGTGTCCTGCGCTTCCCGGTCGCATGACCGGACCGACCATCACCAGGGGAGGAGCACCTCGGTGCGTGTACTGCTGACAGCCTTCGCACAGGACGCCCATCTCAACGGCATCGTCCCGCTCGCCTGGGCACTGCGGACCGCCGGGCACGAGGTCCGGGTGGCCAGCCAGCCGGCCGCGGTCGAGAGCATCACCCGGGCCGGTCTGACGGCCGTTCCGGTGGGCGAGAACCACCGGATGGACGCCGTCATCCCCACCGTCGGTCCCGGGATGCTCATGCACCACATGGACCGCGACTACCTCGAGAACCGTCCGGAGCGGCTGAGCCTCGACTACCTGCGGGCGTCGAACGCGATACTGACGGCGACCTTCTACGCGCAGATCAACAACGACACGATGATCGACGCGCTCGTCGACTACGCCCGGTTCTGGCAGCCGGACCTGGTGCTCTGGGAACCCTTCACCTTCGCCGGGGCCGTCGCCGCCAAGGCGACGGGAGCCGCCCACGCCCGGCTGCTGGCGTTCCCCGACCTCTTCGCCCACACCTATCTGACGCTGCGCCGCCGTCAGGCGGAACTGCCCGGGGAACTTCGCGACGACCCGTTGGAGGAATGGCTGGCGTACACCCTCGACCGGCACGGCGCGACGTTCGATCCCGACGTGATCACGGGACAGTGGTCGGTCGACCAGATGCCCCCCGGTGTGCGGATGGAGCTCGGTCTGCCGACGGTGCCCACGCGCTACGTGCCGTACAACGGGCCCGGCCCGGCCGTCGTACCGGACTGGCTGCGCCGGCCGCCGGAGCGCCGCCGTGTCTGCCTCACCCTCGGGCTCACCATCCGGGACACGGAGTTCCCCAACGCCGTCGACGTCAACGACGTCTTCGCCTCGCTGGCCGACCTGGACGTCGAGGTGGTGGCGACGCTGAGCGAGAAGGAACTCGCCCATGTGTCGCGGGTGCCGGACAACACCCGGGTGGTGGACCACGTGGCTCTGCTGGCCCTGTTGCCCACCTGCTCGGCGATCGTGCACCACGGCGGTGCGGGCACCTGGGCGACCGCCGCCGCGCACGGGGTGCCGCAGGTGGCGCTCGGCTGGATGTGGGACGCGATCTACCGGGCCCAGCGGGTGGAGGAGCTGGGCGCGGGGCTGCACCTGCACTCCGAGGGTCTGACCGTCGACATCCTGCGCGACAAGCTCATGCGGGTGCTCGACGACCCCTCGTTCACGGAGGGGGCGCGGCGGTTGCGTCTGGCCATGCTGTCGGCGCCGAGTCCCAACGAAGTGGTGCCCACTCTGGAGAAGCTGACGGCACGTCACCGATCGCCGGCCGCGGCGCGCTGACGTGACGAGGACGGGAGAAGCGTGAACATCCTGGTGACCGGCGCGGCCGGCTTCATCGGCTCGCACTTCGTCAGAACACTGCTCGGCGGCGGATACCCCGGCCACGAGGGGGACCGGGTGACCGTCGTGGACAAGCTCACCTACGCGGGAACGCTGAACAACCTGCCCCCGCACCACCCGCGGCTGAACTTCGTGCACGGCGACATCTGCGACACCACACTGCTGGACAAGGTGTTCCCGGGCCACGACGCGGTGGTGCACTTCGCCGCCGAGTCGCATGTGGACCGTTCGGTGGCGGGGGCCGAGGCCTTCGTCCGCACGAACGTGCTCGGCACGCAGGCCCTGCTCGAAGCGGCGCTGCGGCACGGGACGGGCGTTTTCGTCCACATCTCCACGGACGAGACGTACGGCTCCATCGCCGAGGGGCGCTGGACGGAGGACGAGCCGCTGCTCCCCAACTCGCCGTACGCGGCGTCGAAGGCGGCGGCCGACCTGATCGCCCGGTCGTACTGGCGCACCCACGGTCTCGACGTGCGCATCACCCGGTGCGCCAACAACTACGGCCCCGGCCAGCACCCCGAGAAGCTGGTCCCGCTGTTCGTCACCCGGCTCCTCGACGGACGGCCGGTCCCGCTGTACGGGGACGGCTCGAACCTGCGGGAGTGGCTGCACGTCGACGACCACTGCCGTGCGGTGCGACTGGTGCTGGACGGGGGCCGGCCGGGGGAGGTCTACAACATCGGCGGCGGCACCCACCTGACCAACAAGGAGATGACCGGCCGCCTCCTCGCGCTGTGCGGTCGCGGCTGGGACCTCGTGCAGCGGGTCGAGGACCGCAAGGGACACGACTTCCGGTACGCCGTGGACGACACGAAGATCCGCCGCGAACTGGGGTACGAGCCGCGCTGGTCGCTGGCGGACGGGCTGCGCGAGACCGTCGAGTGGTACGCCGCCCACCGTGACCACTGGGACGCCCGGGGGGAGGACGCCGACGGGGGGTACTAAAACTTGAATATCCGGCCCGCCCTCACTATGCTCGCCGGGTACCCAAATTTGAGCACCCGAAAGAAGGGGTGGGCATGGGCGGCGCCGACCTGGCGATCCAGACCGAAGCTCTGAAGAAGAAATACGGCGACAAGGAGGCCCTCGCGGGACTCGACCTGGAGGTACCCCGAGGGGTCGTCTACGGGCTTCTCGGCCCGAACGGCGCCGGAAAGACCACCGCGGTCCGCATCCTCTCCACCCTGCTGAAGTACGACGAGGGAATGGCCCGGGTCGCCGGCTACGACGTCGCCACCCAGTCGGCCCAGGTCCGCTACAGCATCGGGCTCCTCGGTCAGCACGCCGCGGTGGACGAGGACCTGAGCGGGCGTCAGAACCTCGTGATGTTCGGGCGCTTATACCACATCGGCAAGCGCAACGCGCAGAGCCGGGCCGACGAGCTGCTGGAGCGCTTCGGCCTGGCCGACGCCGCCGGCAAGCCGGCCAAGCAGTACTCCGGCGGCATGCGGCGGCGGCTCGACCTCGCCGCCAGCCTCATCCTGGCCCCGTCCGTGCTGTTCCTCGACGAGCCCACCACCGGGCTCGACCCGCGGGGCCGCAACGACGTCTGGGAATCCGTCCGCGGCCTGATCGCCGAGGGCCGCACCGTCCTGCTGACCACCCAGTACCTCGAGGAGGCCGACCAACTGGCCGACCGGATCGCCCTGATCGACAACGGCAGGGTCGTCGAGTCCGGCACTCCCGACCAGCTCAAGAACAAGATGGGCGGCGACCGGATCGATGTCGTGCTCCGCCGGTCCCACGACATCGAGCGCGCCGCCCGCATGATCGGCGCCCTGTTGCGCTCCGAGCCCGAGACGGACGCCGACAACCGGCGCGTCAGCGCCGTCGTCGCCAACCGGGTCGCCGCCCTCACCGCCGTGACCCGCGAGCTCGACGACGCCGGCATCGAGGCCGAGGACATCGCCCTGCGCAGGCCGACACTCGACGAGGTGTTCCTGAACCTGACCGGAAACGGGGCGGCCACGTCCGCCGAGCCGAGCCTCAAGGAGGTCGCCCAGTCATGACCGCGATCATCGCGCCCGAACTGCCCAGGAACCCACTGGCCAAACTGGGCTGGGTCCTCGCGGACTCCTGGACGCTCACCCTCCGCGGACTGTCCCACTGGGCCCGCAACCCCACCCAGATCCTGGCCGGCCTCGCTTTCCCGATCCTGATGGTGCTGTTGTTCGGCGGCATCTTCGGCAGCGGCATGCAGGTCGAGGGCGGCGGGGACTACATGGAGTTCCTGATGCCCGGCATGTTCGTCATGTCGATGGCCTTCGGTATCGGCGAGACCATGGCCGGCGTCACCGCCGACGCCTCCAAGGGCGTCACCGACCGGTTCCGCTCCATGCCCATGTCCGCCGCATCGGTGGTCATCGGGCAGAGCATCGTCAACATGCTGTACAGCACCGTGGTCCTGATGATCCTCATGGGCTGCGGGGTCATCGCCGGGTGGGGCTGGAACGACGGGATCGGGCAGGCGCTGGGCGCCTTCGCGCTGCTGCTGCTGCTCCGGTTCGCCCTGCTGTGGGTCGGCATCTACCTCGGGCTGATCATCAGCACCCCGGAGGCGGCCTCCGCCGTCTACACCCTGCTCTTCCCGCTCGGCATCGTCGCCAACACCTTCGCCTCCCCGGAGATGATGCCGGGCTGGCTGGCGACGATCGCCGAGTGGAACCCGCTGTCGTCGACCGCCCACGCCACCCGTGAGTTGTTCGGCAACCCGGGTGTGGGGGGCACCTCGTGGATCGCCGAACACGCGATGCTCATGTCGTTCGTCTGGCCGCTCGCGATCTTCCTGGTGTTCTTCCCGCTGGCCGTCCGCAAGTACCGCGCCCTGAGCCGGTAGGGACGGCCCCGTGCCGGGGTGTGAGCCGGCTACATCCCCCGGGCCGGCTCACACCCCCCAGCCCGCCCGCCACCCGGCGGGCGTTTCGTCGAGCGGTGCGCGAGGTTCCCGCGAAGCGATGTCGACCACGTCCGGAGCGGCCGAACCTAGCGTGCACCGCATGACCCTCTTCGACATCGACATCGCGGAACTGAACGGCCGGGCCGATCTGTTGTCCCGGCACCGCGGCCGGACCCTGCTCATCGTCAACGTCGCCTCCCGCTGCGCCCTGGCCGACCAGTACGCCGGACTGGAGACGCTCGCCCGCCGTCACCGCGAGGACGGGCTGAGCGTCATCGGAGTGCCCTGCAACCAGTTCGGCGAGCAGGAGCCGGGCACCCCGGAGGAGATCGCCGACTTCTGCTCCGTCCAGCAGATCTCGTTCCCGCTCACCGAGAAGACCGACGTCAACGGAGCGGACCGGCACCCGCTCTACGCAGCCCTGACCTCCTTCGCCGACGCGGAGGGCCACACCGGGGACGTGCGCTGGAACTTCGAGAAGTTCCTCGTCTCGTCCGCCGGCGCATGCGTGGGGCGCTTCGGCCCCACGGTCGACCCCCAGGACCCCGAACTCCTGCGCGCCGTACGCGCGCAGTTGCACTGAGCCCGTCGAGTCTCAGCTCCTCGACGACTCACACGATGCAGAGAGGATGATTTGTGAACCAGACGCCGGTTACCGCAACCGACGAGGGCATTCAGGTCGTCGGTGCCCGAGAGAACAACCTGAAGGACGTCTCCCTCGTCATCCCCAAGAACCGGATCACAGTCTTCGTCGGCGTCTCCGGCTCCGGAAAGTCCTCCCTGGTCTTCGACACCGTCGCCGTGGAGGCCCAGCGGCAGCTCAATGCCACCTTCCCCTGGAACATCCGGCACGACCTGCCCAAGTTCGAACGCCCGCACGTGGACGCGGTCACCAGGCTGACCACCCCGGTGGTCGTCGACCAGCGGCCCCTGGGCGGCAACGCCCGTTCCACCGTCGGCACCGTCACCGACGTCTACACCGTGATGCGTGTGCTGTTCGCCAACCACGGCAACGACGGCCTCGGCCAGACCTGGCTCTACTCCTTCAACGACCCCAAGGGCATGTGCCCGGAGTGCGAGGGCCTCGGCCGCGCCCGGCGCCCCAATCCGGAACTCATGACCGACCTCGGCAAGTCGATCGCCGAGGGCGCCATCCTCCTCCCCGGTTACACCGTCGGCAGCGCGAACTGGCAGTTCTACGCCAACTACGAGCGCCTCGACGTCGACAAGAAGCTCGCCGACTACACGGACGAGGAGATGCACACCCTGCTGCACGGCAGCAGCGGCACGGTCGAGGTGACCTATCCCAACGGCAACGTGCTGGCCCTGCGCTACGAGGGCCTGGTGGACAGTTTTGTCCGCCGCCACCTCAAGCGGGACACGGGCGGCATGAGCAAGGCCGCCCGCGACAAGGCGGCCGAGTTCTTCACCGAGGGCGTCTGCCCCACGTGCGAGGGCGCCCGGCTCAACCAGAAGGCGCTCGCCACCCGTATCGACGGCCACAACATCGCCGACTGGTGCCAGATGCAGGTCAGCGACCTCATCGGGGTGGTCTCCGCGCTCCGGGAGCGGCTCGACACGCCGCTCGTCACCACCATCATCGAGACCCTGGAGCAGATCCAGGCCATCGGCCTCGGCTACCTCACCCTCGACCGGGCCACCTCCACGCTCTCGGGCGGCGAGGGCCAGCGGCTCAAGCTCGTCAACCACCTCGGCAGCGAACTGACCGGCCTGACCTACATCTTCGACGAGCCCAGCGTCGGCCTGCACCCCCGGGACGTCAGCCGGCTCAACGACCTGCTGCGCGCACTGCGCGACAAGGGCAACACGGTCCTCGTCGTGGAGCACGATCCCGACGTCATGGCGGTCGCCGACCACGTCGTGGAGATCGGGCCGCGGGCCGGCGTGCACGGCGGGACCATCGTCTTCGAGGGTGCCTACGAGGAGCTCCGCGTCACCGACACGCTGACCGGACAGGGGCTGCGGCGCACCGGCGGGATCAAGGAGACACCCCGTCCGTGGGGCCGGACCCTCCCGATCCGGAACGCGACGGTGAACAACCTGAAGGACGTCTCCACCGAGATTCCGACCGGGGTCCTCACGGCCGTCACCGGCGTGGCCGGCGCGGGCAAGAGCTCCCTGATCGCCCAGGCCTTCCGCGCCCAGTACCCGGGGTCCGTCTTCGTCGACCAGTCGCCCATCCCGCGGTCCTCGCGGTCCACCCCGGCGAGCTACCTCAAGCTCATGGACCCGATCCGCAAGCTCTTCGCCAAGGCCAGCGGCGAGGACGCCAGCCTCTTCAGCTTCAACTCCAAGGGCGCGTGCGAGGAGTGCGAGGGCCGCGGCCTGCTCATCACCGAGGTCGCCTACATGGACCCGGTCACCACGCACTGCGAGGTCTGCGAGGGCCGCCGTTTCAAGGAGTCGGTGCTGCAGCACCGGGTGCGCGGCAAGAACATCGCGGACGTCCTGGCGATGTCCGCCGAGGAGGCGGGGGACTTCTTCCTCTCGGGGCCGCTGCGCGCCAAGGCCAACGCCCTGATCGAGACCGGCATCGGCTACCTCGGACTCGGCCAGTCGCTGGCCACCCTGTCCGGCGGTGAACGGCAGCGGCTCAAGCTCGCGGACCGGCTCTCCGGCTCGGGGACGGTCTACATCCTCGACGAGCCGACCACCGGCCTCCACCTGTCCGACATCGACAACCTCGTCGGCCTGCTGAACCGGATCGTCGACCGGGGCAACACCGTCATCGTCATCGAGCACGACCTGGCCGTGATCTCCCAGGCCGACTGGGTCATCGACCTCGGGCCCGAGGGCGGCAACACCGGCGGCGAGATCGTCTTCACGGGGACCCCGGCCGAACTGGCACGGGCGGTCCACTCGCACACCGGTCAGCACCTGAGTCTGTACCTCGACCGGTAGAGGAGTCCCGCCCGGGTCGTCGCCACAGACCCGTCGCGCAGACACCGCGGGCCCTTGCGGACAGAAGCTGACCGCAAGGGTCCGTAGCGTGGTCGGTGTCAGACAGCAGGGCCCCCGACGCGGGGTCCGAGTGGGCGAAAGGCGGCGGTCATGGTCAAGCACGTTCCCGCGGAGGCACACGGCGACGAGCGCGGAGCACTGCTCTCCTTCCTCGCCGAGCAGCGCGGCGGCATCCGCCGGTCCCTGCTCGGGCTGACGGACGAGCAGGCCGTGAGCACTCCGAGCGCCAGTGAGCTGTCGCTCGCCGGGCTGCTCAAGCACGTCGCCGAGGTCGAGCAGGGCTGGATCGCACGCGCCAAGGGCGAGCCGCCGGCCGTCCACCGGGACGAGTCGAACTGGCACGAGTGCTTCCGGCTGGTCGGCGACGAGACGGTGGACTCGTGCCTGGCGTACTACGAGAAGGTGGCCGCCGACACGGAGGCGTTCATCCGCTCGGTGCCCAGCCTCGACGACACCTTCCTGTTGCCGAAGACGCCCTGGAACCCGAAGGACGAGCAGCTCTCGATGCGCTGGCTGTGTCTGCACCTGATCCGCGAGACGGCCCGGCACGCGGGCCACGCCGACATCGTCCGCGAGTCCCTGGACGGTGCGACCGCCTTCGAACTGGTGGCGAAAGAACAGGGTGGCAGCTGGGGCTGACCTCCCCGGTTCTACGCTGGCCCCATGTCAGCGATCCGTCTCCTGGTGCTCGGCGCGGTCCGCCGGCACGGGCGGGCCCATGGTTACCAGGTGCGCAACGATCTGGAGTTCTGGGGCGCGCACGAGTGGTCCAACGCCAAGCCCGGCTCGATCTACCACGCCCTGAAGCAGCTGGCGAAGCAGGGAATGCTGCGGCCACACGAGATCGCCCCGTCCACGGCCGGCGGCCCGCCGCGCACGGAGTACGAGGTCACCGAGCAGGGCACCGAGGAGTACTTCAGGCTGCTCCGGCAGTCCCTCACCGCCTACGACCAGAAGCCGGACGTGCTCACCACCGCGCTCGGTTTCATGGTCGACCTCGGCCGTGAGGAGGCCCTCGGCCTGCTCGAACAGCGGGTGCGCGCCATCGAGGAGTGGCGGGCCACCGTCGTCAAGGACTACCTGCCCGCGCAGGGCCCGGAACAGCTCGGCCACATCGGCGAGATCATGAACTTCTGGGTCCACTCGGCCGACGCGGGTGCGGAGTGGACCCGCGATCTCATCGAACGTGTCCGCGCCGGCGCCTACACCTTCGCCGGCGAGGGCGACCCGTTCGCCGGCGTGCTGCCGCCCGACGACACCGCCTAGTGGTGAAAGCCGGTCGCCGCCCCCTTGTCCTCGGTCAGCGGGCGCGGCTGCCGGCGCAGATCCGGCAGCAGCCGTTCCAGGTCCTGCGCGAGCAGCTCCGCGAGGTCGGCGGAGAAGCCGTTGCGGCACACCACCCGCAGCACGGACAGGTCCTGACGGTTCTCCGGGAAGGTGTACGCGGGCACCAGCCAGCCGCTCTCGCGCAGCCGCCGGGAGACGTCGAAGACGTCGTACGCCGTGACGTCCGGCGCCGTCGTGAAGGCGAACACCGGCAACTGGTCGCCCCGGGTGAGCAGCCGGAAGTCGCCGAGCGCCGCGACCCGCCCGGCCAGCTCCGTGGCCACGTCCCGCGCGGCCTGCTGGACGGCCCGGTAGCCGTCCCGGCCCAGTCGCAGGAACGTGTAGTACTGGGCCACGACCTGCGCGCCCGGCCGGGAGAAGTTGAGCGCGAACGTCGGCATGTCGCCACCCAGGTAGTTCACCCGGAACACCAGCTCCTCCGGCAGGGCCTCCGCGTCCCGCCACAGCGCCCAGCCGACGCCCGGGTAGACCAGCCCGTACTTGTGCCCCGAGGTGTTGATCGACGCCACCCTCGGCAGCCGGAAGTCCCACACCAGGTCCTCGTCGAGGAACGGCGCGACCATGGCGCCCGACGCCCCGTCGACATGCACGGGGATGTCGAGCCCGGTGCGCTCCCGCAGCGCGTCCAGCGCCGCGCAGAGGTCGGCGATCGGCTCGTAGGAGCCGTCGAAGGTGGAGCCCAGGATGCCGACGACACCGATGGTGTTCTCGTCGCAGAGCTCGGCGGCGGCCTGCGGGTCCAGGTGGAACCGCTCGCCCTCCATGGGCACCAGCCGGGCCTCCACCTCCCAGAAGTTGCAGAACTTCTCCCAGCAGACCTGCACGTTCACGCCCATCACCAGGTTGGGCCGGGCCTCGGGGTAGCGGTCGGCGTTGCGCTTGGCCCAGCGCCGCTTGAGCGCCATCCCGGCGAGCATGCACGCCTCGCTCGACCCGGTCGTCGAACACCCCACGGCACTCGCCGGATCGGGCGCGTGCCACAGATCGGCGAGCATCGCCACGCAGCGCCGCTCCAGTTCGGCGGTGCGCGGGTACTCGTCCTTGTCGATCATGTTCTTGTCCCGGCACTCCGCCATCAGCACCCCCGCCTCCGGCTCCATCCAGGTGGTGACGAAGGTGGCGAGGTTCAGCCGGGCGTTGCCGTCGAGCATCAGCTCGTCACGCACCAACTGGTGGGCGGTCGCCGGGGCCATGGGCTGGGCCGGGAGCCGGTGCGTGGGCGGGGCCTCGGCCATGTCGCCGAGCGGGTTGGCGGGGCCGTAGAAGGGGTTGACGGACAGGCGGCGGTCGCCGGGCCGGGGGAAGCCTTCGGTGAGCGGCATGGGTGCCTCCAGGGGGTGGTGGGGGAGGGGTGGCTTCAGCGGACGGACGTGCCGTCGTGGCGCAGCTGCATCTGCGGCCGGCCCGTCACCAGCAGCCAGGCGGGCAGCGAGGCGACGCAGAGCACGGCGATGATCCCCGGCGAGTCGACCAGCACCGCGGCGACGAACAGGCTGACCCAGCCCTGCCGGGTGATGGCCAGCAGCAGCCCGAGCACGGCGGCGGAGACCCCGATCGAGGGGTGCACTCCGGACACCAGGGCGTGGGCGCCCAGGCCGAGGGCGGTGCCGACGAACACCGCCGGGAAGATGCGCCCGCCCCGGAAGCCGCAGGACGCCGCGACCAGCAGCGCGGCCAGCTTCACGACCGTCAGCAGGGCGTACTCCCCGGCCGACCGGCCGTCCGGGTCCCGCGCGAGTTCGGCGATCTCGTCCAGTCCCTTGAACAGCGTCAGATGACCGCCCAGGGCCGCGAGGGCGCCCAGCACGAGGCCGCCCGCCGGGAGCATCAGCATCGGGTGGCGCAGCCGGTGGAAGACGCCGTGCACGTACGGGAAGGCCCGCACGACGGCCATGCCGAGCAGGGCGCCCACGGAGGCGACCACGATCGCCGACAGCAGGTCGCCCCAGCCGGGCCGGCCGAAGGAGGGCAGGTCCAGATCGAAGCTCGGATGGTCGATGAGGGTGGCGGTGAGGGCACCGGCCGTGCCGGCGGTCAGCGGCGCGAAGACGTTGTCCCACAGCAGCCCGCGGGTCTCCCGCAGGGCCAGCGCCTCCGAGATCACCAGGGCGGCCGCGACCGGCGTGCCGAACAGGGCGCCGATCGTCGCCGCCTCGGCCAGCGCCGGCCAGACGCGGCCCGGCGCCCGCGGCACGAGCCGGGCGCCCAGCCAGGCCGCCAGGGCGACGTTCACGGTGATGACGGGATTCTCCGGGCCGAGACTGGGCCCGCCGGCCAGCATCAGCGCGGTCACCAGCAGCAGTCCCGGCAGTACCACGGGCGGCAGCACAGGGGCGTCCAGTCCGACGGTCGCCGGATCCGGACCGGCGTGCCCCGGCGCCTTCCACACCACCAGCCCGACCGCGACCCCCGTGGCGAAGAGCATCACGAACATCCACGCCACGGAATACCGGCCGAAGCCCAGCGCGTCCGGCAGCGGCCCCCAGAGCACGTCCTGGAGTTCCTCCGCGGCCACCTCCACCCCCACCAGGACCAGGCAGGACAGGATCCCCACGGCCAGAGCGGGCAGGATCGTCGGCAGCAGGGCGCGGGCGGGAGTCGCGGGGGTGACGGAGGGCGCCTGCCGCGCGGAATCCTGGACCACGCGCACACCATAAACGCACTAAAGGGGACAAACGGGGAACGTGCTTGCACCTCACGTGGCGTGAGGCCCGACCGTGGAGCACGGAAGAAGAAGGGAGCGGACGTGAGCTACTCCGTGGGACAGGTCGCGGGCTTCGCCGGGGTCACGGTGCGCACGCTGCACCACTACGACGACATCGGCCTGCTCGTTCCGAGCGAGCGCAGCCGTGCGGGCCACCGGCGCTACAACGACGCCGACCTCGACCGGCTGCAGCAGATCCTGTTCTACCGGGAGCTCGGCTTCCCGCTCGACGAGGTCGCCGTCCTGCTGGACGACCCGGACGTGGACCCGCGCGCGCACCTGCGCCGCCGGCACGAGCTGCTGACCGCCCGGATCGAGAAGCTGCGCAAGATGGCGGCGGCCGTGGAACACGCCATGGAGGCACGCAAGATGGGACTCAACCTCACGCCCGAGGAGAAGTTCGAGGTCTTCGGGGGCAAGGACCCGGAGCAGTACGCCGACGAGGTGGAGGAGCGCTGGGGCGGCACGGACGAGTACGCCGAGTCGCAGCGCCGCACCGCGAGCTACACCAAGGAGGACTGGAAGCGCGTCCAGGCCGAGGCCGCCGACTGGGGGGAGCGTTACGGCGCCCTGATGGCGGCGGACGAGCCGCCCACCGGCGAGGCCGCCATGACCCTGGCGGAGGAGCACCGGCAGCACATCTGCACGTGGTTCTACGAGTGCTCCTACGAGCTGCACCGCTGCCTCGGCGAGATGTACGTCTCGGACGAGCGCTTCAAGGCGTTCTACGACGCGATGCGCCCGGGCCTCGCCGAGCACCTGAAGGACGCGATCGCCGCGAACGCCGCGCGTCACACCGCCTGATCCCCGGCCCGGGGGTGTCTCACTCCCGGGTCAGGACCACCGCCGTGCCGTACGCGCACACCTCGGTGCCCACGTCCGCCGCCTCCGTCACGTCGAAGCGGAAGGCGAGCACGCCGTTGGCGCCACGCGCGCGTGCCTGTTCGACGAGCCGTTCCATGGCCTGGTTGCGGGTCTGCACGAGCGTCTTGGTGAGCCCGCGCAGTTCGCCGCCGACCATCGACTTCAGCCCGGCGCCGATCTGGCTCCCCAGGTGCCGGGAGCGCACGGTCAGGCCGAAGACCTCGCCGATCACCTCGCGCACGTGATAGCCGGGAATGTCGTTCGTGGTGACGACGAGAACGTCGGGCTCCGGGCCCTGTCCGCCGCCGTATTCATCGATGCCCATGGTGCACAGCTTTGACCGGGACCCCACACAGTGCATCCTGAGTACGCCCAAGGAACCTGGTGGAACCTGGGCCATGACGGCTGCGTTGATACCTTGAGGCAGCCAGCCCCGCCCATATCCCACAGCAGCAGGAGCCACATCCCCGTGACCACGCTTGCGCTCGGCCCCGAGTGGCTCAGCCCGGACTACCTGATCTCGACGTTCAGCCTGCCCGGCATCCTGCTCATCGTCTTCGCGGAGTCCGGTCTCTTCGCCTTCCTGCCGGGTGACTCCCTGCTGTTCACGGCGGGCCTCTTCGTCGCCGAGGGCACCTACATCACCCAGCCGCTGTGGCTGGTCTGCACGCTGATCGTGATCGCCGCCGTCCTCGGCGACCAAGTGGGCTACACGATCGGCAAGGTCCTCGGCCCGAGGCTCTTCAACCGGCCCAACTCCAAGCTCTTCAAGCAGGAGAACCTGGACAAGGCCCACGAGTTCATGGAGAAGTACGGCCCCAAGGCGATCGTGCTGGCCCGCTTCGTGCCCATCGTGCGCACCTTCGCCCCCATCGTGGCCGGCGCCGGCCGCATGAAGTACCGCACGTTCTTCACGTACAACGTCATCGGCGGCATCGCCTGGGGCACCGGCGTCACCCTCGCGGGGTACTGGCTCGGCCAGATCGACTTCATCAAGAAGAACGTCGAGTCGATCCTCATCCTGATCGTCCTGCTGTCCGTCGTCCCGATCATCGTCGAGTACCTGCGGGACCGCTCGAAGAAGAAGCGCGCGGCGGCGCAGGCGCCCCTGGAACGGCAGCAGCCCCCCGTGATGGACGACGCCACGACCCAGCTCCGCCGCATCACCCCGCATGACCAGCCGCCCCACCACCAGCCGCAGCAGCCTCCGTACGGCAACCGGAACGGCTACGACGACCAGCAGTACTACGGCCAGTACCCCCAGGCCCCGGGCTACGGCCACCAGCCGCAGCAGGGCGGCGGCCACCAGCCGCAGCAGCCGTACAACGGCGGCTACTGAACCGCCTCACTCCACCGGCCCCACGGCCGCCGACGGCTAGAAACCCCTGGTCCGTTTGGCGGCCCGCCGCTTCTCCGCGGACCCGATCCGCAGGAACATGCGGGAGATCTCCGACCCGAGATTCACCCCGATGGCGATGGCCATGGCGAGCGCCACCGCCTTCGACAGCGACACCAGCCCCTCGTCGATCTCGCTCTGCGCGATGGCCAGCAGCCCGAAGTAGGTGGCCGAACCCGGCAGCAGGGGCCCGATCGCCGCCGTCGTGTAGGGCAGGGCGGAGGCGAACTGATACCGGGACAGCAACTGCCCGAACAGCCCCACCAGCCCCGCGGCCGCCGCCGTGGACGCCACCGGCGAGATGTCCCCCACGTTGTGCATCGCGCCGTACACGACCCACGCGACACCTCCGTTCAGCGTCACCCACACCACGGTGGATCGTTCCTGCTGGAGCAGCACCGCGAACGCCAGGGACAGCAGCATCGACGCGCCGATCATCATCAGCGGGTCGTCGGAGGCCCCGAGCGCCTGGTCGGGGGTGAGCCGCGCCCCCAGCTGCACGCCGAAGTACAGCACCAGCAGCACACCCGCGACGATGCCCACGAAGAAGTACATGACCTCCAGCAGCCGCGCGGACGCGGTGATGTAGAAGCCCGTCAGACCGTCCTGCACAGCCGCCACCAGCGCCCGCCCGGGCAGCAGCGCGAACAGCCCACCGGTGATGACCGCGGAGGCCTTCACGTCCACGTGGCCCAGCGTCAGCGCGACCCCGATCGCGGCCGGCGGCATCGCGGCCACCGTGAACTGGTAGAACTCCGGCAGTCCGCGCCCCGCGCACAGCCACGCCAGCCGGTCACCGAGCATCGCGCCCAGCGCCGCGGCGACGAACACGATCAGGCCGCCGCCCACCAGCACGGAGGCCGCACCGGCCAGCAGCCCGCTCGCACCGGTCAGCACCCAGCCGGAGTAGGGGTGCCGGTTACGGCGGATCTCCGCCAGCCGCCGGTAGGCCTCCTCCAGCGAGACCGCCGTCTCGCCGTCACTGAGGTCGTCCACCAACTGGTACACGGCCGCCAGCCGCGTGTAGTCGGTGCCCCGGCGGCGCACGGTCCGCGACGCCGTGATCGGGTCCTCGACGAGGGACGGCTGGTACGAGATCGCCAGCAGCGTGAAGGTGACATTGGGCTCGCAGCGGTCCAGCCCGTACGACCGGCAGACGGCGAACATCGCCGCCTCCACGTCCTCGGCGCCCTCACCGCCCGCCAGCAGCAACTCGCCGATACGCAGCGTCAGGTCGAGCACGCGCGGCACCGCCGGCCCGCTCTCGTCGCCGCCGCGCTGGATCGACTCCGGCGCCGGCCGCTCCGCCACCGGCATGCGCAGCATCGTGCGCATCCGGTCCTGCCAGGGCACGTCCTTGGTCAGGCTGACCACGGGCATCCCGCTCGGCGGTGTGAAAGCCGTCGGGGGGTGCTTCGCGCTGTAGGTGCTCGGCGGGGTGAACGCCGACCCCTCCTGCTCCACCGGGGGCGCCGCCTGGACGTCCAGCCCCTGCGGCAGGGCGAACTCGGACGTCGCCTCGGACTCCGCACCGACCGCTCTGTGCAGGGCCAGGCCCTCGGGGATCGCGAACTCCGACGTCGTCGACATGTCACCGTCGACGCCGGTCCCGGCCGGAGGCAGAAACGCGCTCCGCACCTCGTCCGACCTCGGCTTGCGGTCCTCCGCGTCCGTCACTGCCTGGCGCTCCCTGTACGACACGTCAGCCTCGTACCCCCCACAGCCTCAGTATGTGCACAGACGGACGAACGGGCCGCACGCGCATGCGTGCGGCCCATCAGCAACAGGAGTCGGAGGTCAGTGACCGCCCTGGTCCTTGAAACGCTTGTAGGACCGCTCGATCTCGGCCTCGGCGTCGGTACGGCCCACCCAGTCGGCGCCCTCGACGGACTTGCCGGGCTCCAGGTCCTTGTAGACCTCGAAGAAGTGCTGGATCTCCAGGCGGTCGAACTCCGACACGTGGTGGATGTCCCGCAGGTGCTCCACACGCGGGTCCGTCGACGGCACGCACAGCAGCTTGTCGTCGCCGCCCGCCTCGTCCGTCATGCGGAACATGCCGATCGCGCGGCAGCGGATCAGACAGCCCGGGAAGGTCGGCTCGTCGAGGATGACCAGCGCGTCCAGCGGGTCGCCGTCCTCGCCGAGGGTGTTCTCGACGAAACCGTAGTCGGTCGGGTAGGCGGTCGAGGTGAAGAGTCGCCGGTCCAGGCGGATACGACCGGTCTCGTGGTCCACCTCGTACTTGTTGCGCGAACCCTTCGGAATCTCGATCGTGACGTCGAACTCCACCGGTGGCTCCTCCATGATCAACACATAGTTCTGGTGGTTAAGTGTCCCTCACGCAGGTGTGTGATCGCGAAAGGGGCTGGTGGTCGTGCCAGAGCTGAGGCCTTGGCGGGCCGCGAGACCGCATGTGGTGCGGCTCGCGGATGCCGTACGACCGCGCCTGGCCCGGGCCGCAGCGGCCACGAAACCACGGCTCGCACGGCTCACACGAACCGGGAAAGCGCAGGTCGCGCGGGTCACGCGGCCGAAGTCCTGGCAGTACACCGCGGGCGCCGCCACCGCCGGGCTCGCACTGGCCGCCGGTGCCGTGACCGCCGCCGGTCCCTGGGACTCCTCGGGTCAGCGTACGGCCGAGCGGGACCGGGCAGTGGCCCTGGGCCGCCCGGGTGGCACAGATCACGGCAGCGCCCCCGGCGCGCCCGGCCGGCCCCGGCCCGCCCCCAGCGCCGGACCGGTGCTCACCGGCCTCGGCGGCGTCAGCACCGTGAAGTCCGCCCCGGAGGGCAAGGCCCTCGCCGGAGCCCTCACACCCCTGCTGAAGGACCCGGCCCTCGGCCCCCGGCCCGCCGCCTCGGTCATCGACGTCACCACCGGCAGGCGCCTGTACGGCAAGAACCCGGACACCGGGCTCACCCCCGCCTCCACCACGAAGATCGCCACAGCCGTCGCCGTGCTGTCCGCCCTGGGCCCCGACCACCGCCTCACCACCCGCGCCGCGCTGGAACCCGACACGAAGGAAGTCGTCCTGGTCGGCGGCGGCGACCCCACGCTCACCGCCCGCGAGAAGGCCGGGGACTCGGCGAGCCTGCGCACCCTGGCCGCCGACACGGCCGCCGCCCTCGCCGACCGGGGCGTCCGCGAGGTCACCCTGTCCTACGACACGACCCTCTACGCGGGCGACGAGATGCACCCGATCGGGGTCGACGGCAACCTCGCCCGCGTCACCCCCCTGATGGCCGACGAGGGCCGCACGAACGACTCGACCAGCGGACCGGCCGAACGCGTGCGGGACCCGGCGGCGGACGCGGCCCGCCGGTTCGGGGACTTCCTGAAGTCCCACGGCGTCAAGACCACGGCCCCCGGCCCGTCCAAGGCCACCACCCGCGCCGACACCCTCGCCGCGGTCTCCTCGCCCCCGCTCTCCGCCCTCGTCGAACGCATGCTGACCAACAGCGACAACGACATCGCCGAGGCCCTCGCCCGCCAGACGGCGATCGCCACGGGCGAGCGGGCCGACTTCGCCGGCGTCGGCAAGGCCGTCAGCTCCCGGCTGCGCAAGCTCGGCCTCCCCCTGAAAGACGCCGCCTTCAAGGACGGCAGCGGCCTGAACCGCGCCGACCGACTGACCCCCGGCCTCCTCACCGCGCTGCTCGCCAAGGCGGCCGACCCCGCCCACCCCGAGCTCCGCCCGGCCCTCACCGGCCTCCCCGTCGCCGGCTTCACCGGCACCCTGACCAGCCGCTACGCGGACGGCGCGGCCGGCGTCGTGCGCGCCAAGACCGGCACCCTCTCGGGCGTCCACGCCCTCGCGGGCACCCTGGTCGACGAGGACGGCCGCCTGCTGGCCTTCGCGTTCCTGGCCGCGGACACCGACCCCGGCCGGCCGCAGGCGACCCAGCAGGCCCTGGACCGAGTGGCCAGCGCCCTGGCGGCGTGCGGCTGCAGATGACGGCCCCGGCGCCGGGCACCGGACGACGGACCCGGCGTCACCCGGCCCTCGCCGCCCTGCCCCAGCGGGCGGCGCTCACGTACGGTTGACGCATGACGAGCATCGGTGGCGCTTCAACCGGCATGGTCGACTGGAATCTCGCGGTCGCGACCGCGACCCGGCTCGTGCGGCCGGGCCCCGAGGTCAGTCGCGACGAGGCCCGGGCCGTCGTCGCGGAACTGCGCCGGCACGCCAAGACCTCGGAGGAACACGTCCGCGGATTCACCCGGCTGGGCACCGAGGAGGGGCACGACACCCCCGTCTTCGTCGTCGACCGGGCGGGCTGGATCCGGGCCAACGTCGCCGGGTTCCGGGAAATCCTCAGGCCCCTGCTCGACAAGATGCAGGAACGGCGCGGCGACACCCCCGGCGGCTCCGTCATGAGCGCCGTCGGCGGCAAGGTCACCGGCGTCGAACTCGGCATGCTGCTGTCCTTCCTGGCCTCCCGCGTCCTCGGCCAGTACGAGACCTTCGCCCCGGCCACCCGCGAACTCCCCTCCGGCGAGAACGGCGGCGGCCGGCTGCTGCTCGTCGCCCCGAACATCGTGCACGTGGAGCGCGAACTCGACGTCGACCCGCACGACTTCAGGCTCTGGGTGTGCCTGCACGAGGAGACGCACCGCACCCAGTTCACCGCCGTGCCCTGGCTGCGGGACCACCTTGAGGGTGAAATCCAGTCGTTCCTCGCGGAGACCGACGTCGACCCCATGACCGTCCTGGAACGCGTCCGGGAAGCCGCCCAGACCCTCGCCGGGGGCCGCCCCGAGGCCGAGGAGGACGACGGGGGCCGCTCCCTCGTCGAGATCGTCCAGACCCCCGCCCAGCGTGAGATCCTCGGCCGCCTCACGGCCGTGATGTCCCTGCTGGAGGGCCACGCCGACTTCGTGATGGACGGCGTCGGCCCGTCCGTCGTGCCGTCCGTCGGCGAGATCCGCGAGAAGTTCCAGCAGCGCCGCGCCAAGGGCGCCTCCCGCCTGGACCTGGCCCTGCGCAAGCTGCTCGGCCTGGACGCCAAGCTCCGCCAGTACCGCGACGGCGAACGCTTCGTGCGGGCCGTCGTCGACGAGGTCGGCATGGACGGCTTCAACCGTGTGTGGACCTCGCCCAACACCCTCCCCACCAAGTCGGAGATCGCCAAACCGGCGGACTGGGTCGCGCGGGTGCATCGCAGGGCGGAGTAGTGAACATCGCGGCACGGTCGTGAAAGGAAATCGGCCGACGGCAGGCGAACGCCCCTCCAATCACCCGTCCGAGGGACCGTGACGGAGGGGTAGGCGTGCAATGCTCGGGGAACGGCCCGGTTCTGTCACCATCTACACACTCTGCGTGACCGTCACGCGGGCTCACCCCCCGAAAACTTCATGAAGGGAACCGGACATGGGTCCCCATCCTGCGGTCGCGGCGATACGCCTGGCGGTCCGCCGCGTCCTCCACGACCTCCTCACCGAACACCACCGCGCCCCCGCCGCGGTCCCGCACGCCTCCCCGCACGAGCCGCAGCAGCCGCCGCTCGTGCTCGTGGCATGCTCCGGCGGCGCCGACTCGATGGCCCTCGCCTCCGCCCTCGCCTTCGAGTCCCCCAAGCTCGGCATCAGGGCCGGCGGCGTCACCGTCGACCACGGACTCCAGCCCGGCTCCGACGCCCGCGCCGCGGAGGTCGTCCAGCGCCTGCGCGAACTCGGCCTCGACCCGGTCGACTCCGTCGCCGTCACCGTCGGCCGCGCCGGCGGACCCGAAGCCGCCGCCCGCGACGCCCGCTACGCCGCACTCGACACCGCCGCCGAACGCCACGGCGCCGCCGCGGTCCTGCTCGGCCACACCCGCGACGACCAGGCCGAAACCGTCCTGCTCGGCCTCGCCCGGGGCTCCGGCATCCGCTCCCTGTCCGGCATGGCCGCGGTCTCGGGGGCCGGCGGCCGCTACCGCCGCCCCTTCCTGGGACTCGACCGGCAGACCGCCCGCAAGGCCTGCATGGTCCAGTCCCTGCCCGTCTGGGACGACCCGCACAACGCCGACCCGGCCTACACCCGCTCCCGGCTGCGCCACGAAGGCCTGCCCGCCCTGGAGAAGGCCCTCGGCAAAGGCGTCGTCGAAGCCCTCGCCCGCACGGCCCGGCTCTCCCGCGACGACGCCGACGCCCTCGACTCCTGGGCCGGTCAGGCCGAGGCCACCGTCCGCGACGACGCCGGACTCCTGGAATGCGCCAAGCTCTACGCCCTGCCGCCCGCCGTACGCCGCCGCGTCCTGCGCCGGGCCGCCATCGCGGCCGGTGCGCCCGCCGGATCGCTGTTCGCCCGCCACATCGAGGAAGTCGACCGGCTGATCACCGGCTGGCGCGGTCAGGGAGCCATCAACCTCCCCGGCAAAGTCGTGGCACAGCGGCAGGGTGGCAGACTGGTGATTCGGCAAGGCTGAACCACGACCCCTCCCCGCAGTCGCCAGGAGGGGCCGTTCGGCCGGTGGGACGACCGAAAGTGATGCGGGTGGACGCGAAAGACATGGGTGCCGACCTCGAGAAGGTGCTCATCACCAAGGAAGAGATCGACGCCAAGCTGACCGAGCTGGCAGCGAAGATCGACGCGGAGTACGCGGGCAAGGACCTTCTGATCGTCGGAGTCCTCAAGGGCGCGGTGATGGTCATGGCCGACCTCGCGCGGGCGCTGTCCACCCCCGTCACCATGGACTGGATGGCCGTATCCTCGTACGGGGCGGGCACCCAGTCCTCCGGTGTGGTGCGGATCCTCAAGGATCTCGACACCGACATCAAGGGCAAGCACGTCCTGATCGTGGAGGACATCATCGACTCCGGCCTGACCCTGTCCTGGCTGCTCTCCAACCTCGGCTCGCGCGAGCCCGCATCCCTCAAGGTGTGCACGCTGCTGCGCAAGCCCGAGGCCGCGAAGGTGGCCATCGACGTGGAATGGGTCGGCTTCGACATCCCCAACGAATTCGTCGTGGGCTACGGCCTCGACTACGCCGAGAAGTACCGCAATCTCCCGTTCGTCGGTACGCTCGCGCCCCACGTGTACGGCGGCTGACACCCCGGCCGGGGTGCCGTGCCGGTGATCGGGAACCCCAGCGGACTTCCCGCCGTTGGAGCATGCGTAGGCGGATCGCCAGTTGTCCCTCGCGGCTTCAGGTGACAATGCTGGGGTACCGTCCGAAGAACAGTCTTTATCAAACTCACTATGGCAGGAGGGACGGGGCGGCACCGCTCCGTATGGATGGACGTGAAGCGATACTTCCGTGGGCCGGTCATGTGGATCGTGCTGGCCGTCCTTGCCGTGGTCGTGTTGATGCAGGTCGTCGGCTCGTCCGGCGGCTACAAGACGGTGGACACCGGCCAGGTCGTCCAGGCGATCAACCAGAACAAGATCGAGTCGGCCAAGCTGACCACCGGTGACGAGCAGACCATCAAGGCCACGCTCAAAGACGGCGTAAAGATCGAGGGCAGCTCGAAGATCCAGGCGAGCTACATCGGCGATCAAGGCGTTGCCATCGCCAATACGCTGCAGAACAAGTACCAGGACGAGCAGATCCCGGACGGCTACACCGTCTCGCCGTCCAAGCAGAACCCGTTCGTCGGCATCCTGCTCTCCCTGCTGCCCTTCGTGCTGATCGTGGTCGTGTTCCTGTTCCTGATGAATCAGATGCAGGGCGGCGGCTCCCGGGTCATGAACTTCGGGAAGTCCAAGGCGAAGCTCATCACCAAGGACACCCCCAAGACCACCTTCTCCGACGTCGCCGGATCCGAAGAGGCCGTCGAGGAGCTCCACGAGATCAAGGAGTTCCTCCAGGAACCGGCCAAGTTCCAGGCCGTCGGCGCCAAGATCCCCAAGGGCGTCCTGCTCTACGGGCCCCCAGGCACCGGCAAGACCCTGCTCGCACGCGCCGTCGCGGGCGAGGCGGGCGTTCCCTTCTACTCGATCTCCGGTTCCGACTTCGTCGAGATGTTCGTCGGTGTCGGTGCCTCCCGAGTCCGAGACCTGTTCGAGCAGGCCAAGGCGAACGCCCCGGCGATCGTCTTCGTCGACGAGATCGACGCGGTCGGCCGCCACCGCGGCGCCGGCCTCGGCGGCGGTCACGACGAGCGCGAGCAGACCCTGAACCAGCTCCTCGTCGAGATGGACGGCTTCGACGTCAAGGGCGGCGTGATCCTCATCGCCGCCACGAACCGGCCCGACATCCTCGACCCGGCGCTGCTGCGCCCCGGCCGCTTCGACCGGCAGATCGCCGTCGACCGCCCGGACATGCAGGGCCGTCTGGAGATCCTCAAGGTCCACCAGAAGGGCAAGCCGGTCGCGCCCGACGTCGACCTGTCGGCCGTCGCCCGCCGTACGCCCGGCATGACGGGTGCCGATCTGGCCAACGTGCTGAACGAGGCCGCCCTGCTGACGGCCCGCAGCGACCAGAAGCTGATCGACAACCACATGCTGGACGAGGCGATCGACCGTGTGGTCGCGGGCCCGCAGAAGCGGACCCGGATCATGTCGGACAAGGAGAAGAAGATCACCGCGTACCACGAGGGCGGACACGCCCTGGTCGCGGCGGCCTCGCCGAACTCCGACCCCGTCCACAAGATCACGATCCTGTCGAGAGGCCGTGCTCTCGGCTACACGATGGTCCTGCCGGACGAGGACAAGTACTCGACCACGCGCAACGAGATGCTGGACCAGCTCGCCTACATGCTGGGCGGCCGCGCGGCCGAGGAGCTCGTCTTCCACGACCCCACCACGGGCGCCGCGAACGACATCGAGAAGGCCACCGGTCTGGCCCGCGCGATGGTCACGCAGTACGGCATGACCGAGCGTCTCGGCGCGATCAAGTTCGGCGGCGACAACACCGAGCCCTTCCTCGGCCGTGAGATGTCTCACCAGCGCGACTACTCGGAAGAGGTCGCCGCGCTCGTGGACGAAGAGGTCAAGAAGCTCATCGAGACCGCGCACAACGAGGCCTGGGAGATCCTGGTCGAGAACCGCGACGTCCTCGACAACCTCGTGCTGCAGCTGCTGGAGAAGGAGACGCTGGGCAAGGAGCAGATCGCCGAGATCTTCGCCCCCATCGTCAAGCGCCCGCCCAGGCCCGCCTGGACCGGCTCCTCCCGCCGCACGCCGTCCACCCGCCCGCCGGTCCTCTCCCCCAAGGAGCTGGCCCTGACGAACGGTGCGAACGGCGCGACGCCGGCCATCTCCACCGCGAAGAGCACCGCGGCGGAGCCCGCCCCGGCGCCCGAGCGGACCCCGGAGGACCGCCCCGAGAGCTGATCCCGGCTCTCCCGGCGGCCCACGGCCCCGGAATGGATGCCGCGCCCCCCAGGTTTTAGCCTGGGGGGCGCGGCTTTTCGCCATTTCCGCAGGCCGCCCCGTGAAGACACAGGAACGAGGCACCAGATGACCGACCCCGTGACGCTGGACGGCGACGGCCGGATCGGCGAGTTCGACGAGAAGCGCGCCGAGAACGCCGTACGCGAACTGCTGATCGCGGTCGGTGAGGACCCGGACCGCGAGGGCCTCCGGGAGACGCCGGCGCGGGTGGCGCGGGCGTACAAGGAGATATTCGCGGGGCTGTGGCAGAAGCCCGAGGACGTGCTGACGACGACGTTCGACATCGGGCACGACGAGATGGTGCTGGTGAAGGACATCGAGGTGTACTCGACCTGTGAGCACCATCTCGTACCGTTCCGGGGAGTCGCACACGTCGGGTATATCCCGGCCACCAACGGCAAGATCACCGGGCTGTCCAAGCTGGCCCGTCTCGTGGACGTCTACGCCCGGCGCCCCCAGGTACAAGAACGCCTCACCACGCAGATCGCGGACTCCCTGATGGAGATGTTGGAGCCGCGCGGGGTCATCGTCGTCGTGGAGTGCGAGCACATGTGCATGTCGATGCGGGGGATCCGCAAGCCGGGCGCCAAGACGCTGACGTCGGCCGTGCGGGGACAGCTGCGGGACATGGCGACGCGGAACGAGGCGATGAGCCTCATCATGGCCCGCTGACGCCCCGCCGAAGCCCCGCGTCAGACCGTCGGGGCCACCCCCGTGCCGTCGTTCTCGTCGTCTTCCGGGAGCTTGCACACGCGTTCCAGGAAGATCGCTGCCGCTATGACGCCGATGCCCGCGAGGACGGAGAGGCCGGCGTAGACGGCCTGGTCGCGGCGGGCGGGGATGTCGAGGGACTCCAGCAGGAAGACGCCGGTGCCGCCGTACATGCCGGAGACGAGGGCGGCGACCAGGGCACTGGCCTGGCCGAAGACGACCGCGCGGGCCGCCATGAGGGGGTCGACGCCCTTGGCCTCGGGGCGGCGCTCGCGCTGGGCCTTGAGCCGGGCGCGGATCGAGAGCGCGGTGGCCAGCAGGATCACGGCGATCACGGCGAGGACGACGGGGGCGGCCAGGGGGACGCTGGGGAGCGTTCCGACCGAGTTCCACAGGCGGGCGCCCGCCCAGGACAGGACTGCGGCCACGACGAAGACGCCGGCCAGCACCCGGATACGCAGCTCTCTCACGGTGTCCCTTCGGTTCCCCCGGCTTCCGGCCCGGTTCGCGGCCGTCTTGACCTTAACGGCTACTCGGGCAGCCGGAGTTCCAGGTCCGCGCGGGGTGTCACGCCGTCGCGGGTGACGGAGTCCAGCAGACCGGCGACGGGGCCGTGGCCGGGCAGCTGCGCCTCGGGGTCCAGGTCGTGCCAGGGGGCCAGGACGAAGGCGCGTTCGTGGGCGCGGGGGTGGGGGAGGGTGAGCCGCGGGTCGTCGGAGACGACCTCGGCGTAGGACACGATGTCGACGTCGAGGGTGCGGGGGCCCCAGTGCTCGTCCCGGACGCGGTGGAAGGCCTCCTCGACCGCGTGTGCGCGCTCCAGGAGCGAGGACGGCGGGAGGGTGGTCTTGAGGACGACGACGGCGTTGAAGTAGGCGGGCTGGCTGCCGGGATCCACGCCCCAGGGCTCGGTCTCGTAGACCGGGGAGACGCCCTTGACGCGGACGCCGGGCGTGTCCTCCAGGGCGTCGATGGCCCCTTGGAGGGTCTCCAGGCGGTTGCCGAGGTTGGAACCGAGGGCGACCACGGCCCGTTTGGGGTTGGACAGCGTCGTGTCGGCGGCGTCGACCTTCTCGACGACGGCGGCGGGCACCGGCTGTACGGTCGGGTCGGTCGGACCCTTGATGAAGGGCGCGGTCATACTCGGCTCCGGGTGATGGTGACGGTCACGTCGTCGAAGGGGACGGTGATCGGGGCGTCCGGCTTGTGGACGCAGACCTCGACCTCCTGTACCACCTCGTGCTTCAGGCAGACCTGGGCGATGCGCTCGGCGAGGGTCTCGACGAGGTCGACGGGCTCGCCCTGGACGGCGGCCACGACCTCCTCGGCCACGATGCCGTAGTGCACGGTCTTCGCCAGGTCGTCGTCGGCCGCGGCCGGGCGGGTGTCCAGGGCGAGGACGAGGTCCACGATGAAGGTCTGGCCCTCCTCGCGTTCCTTCGGGAACACCCCGTGGTGCCCGCGGGCCTTCAGGCCGCGCAGCGCGACACGATCCACGCGAATCACTCCTGCAATCGTCGGTCAGGGCCGGGCGGTGCCGTGTGCGGTCGGCACACCGGCCTCGGTCGAATCTACCTGCGCGCACCGACGGGGCCGGGTCACGGGGTGGGGGATTCGGCCGGGTCCGGCAGGGTTCATCCGGCGTTTTCCCGGGGGAACCCGTCGGCTCACAGGCTGGTAGCCGCCCCTACCCGTGGCTGGGTGCTTCCAACCACTTCCTGGCGCGTACCCACTCAGGTGGGGGTGTCGTCCTGTTCGTCCTCGTCGGTTTCGGCGAGGACGGGGGATGCGTGGTGCGACCAGATCTTCCACCCCTGGGGCGTGCGCCGGAACACGTTGGTGGCGACCACGAGCTGTCCGACGAGCGGGCCGAGCTCCTCGCCGGCGCCCTCGGGGGCGGGGCCGCCGCTGAGGATGTTCTCGGTGCAGTTCACCAGGGCGGTGTCGCCGGTGACCGAGACGTGCACGTCGGTGAGGAAGAACTGGATGTAGTCGGTGTTCGCCATGATCAGCGCGTACGACCGGAGGACCTCGCCGCGGCCGGTGAGCACGGGCCAGCCGGGGTGCACGCAGGAGACCACGCCGGTGTCGGCCGGGTCGTGGTAGGTCTCGTCGACGCCCAGGTCGGAGGGGGTCAGCCAGAGCGACGCGAGTTCTTCGAAGTCACCCTGTTCCAGTGCCTCGTAGAAGGCGGTGTTGGCGGCCTCGACCTGCTCGACGTCGGTGTGCGGGGCGCTCACCGGGTTCCTTCCGCGCTGCTCGTTCCGCGTGCTGCGGTGAGGGCGCGGGCGACCCGGACGGCGTCCGCCGTGGCGCGTACCTCGTGGACGCGGACCGCCCATGCTCCGGCGTGCGCCGCGAGTGCGGAGACGGCGGCGGTGGCCGCGTCGCGTTCGCGTGCGGGGGGTGGCGGGCCGTCGGGGGCGGCGAGGACCCGGCCGAGGAAGCGTTTGCGGGAGGCGGCGACGAGCAGCGGGTGGCCGAGGGCGAGGACCCGGTCGAGGTGGGCGAGGAGGGCGAGGTCGTGCTCGGCGTCCTTGGAGAAGCCGAGGCCGGGGTCGACGATGACGCGGTCGGGGGTGATGCCGCCGGCCAGGACGGCCTCGACGCGCGCGTGCAGTTCGTCGACGACTTCGGTGACGACGTCGGCGTATTCGCCCCGGACGTTGCCGCCCTGGAGGTAGCCGCGCCAGTGCATGACGACGAAGGGGGCGCCGGCGTCGGCGACGGCCGGGATCATGCGGGGGTCGGCGAGGCCGCCGCTGACGTCGTTGACCAGGGCGGCACCGGCCGCGAGGGCCCGTTCGGCGACGGAGGCGCGCATGGTGTCGACGGAGACCGTGACCCCCTCGGAGGCCAGGCCGCGCACGACGGGGATGACGCGGCGCAGTTCCTCGGCCTCGTCGACCCGGGTGGCTCCGGGGCGGGTGGACTCGCCGCCGACGTCGACCAGGTCCGCGCCTTCGGTGACCAGGTCGAGGCCGCGTTTGACGGCGGCCGTGGTGTCGAAGAAGCGGCCGCCGTCGGAGAAGGAGTCGGGGGTGACGTTCACGACTCCCATGACCGCGCAGCGGTCCCATTCGGGTAGGCCCGCCACGCGCCCGCGTCCGCTCTGGTTGCTCATATGTTCAGCGTAGGCCCCGGTGAGGGCCGTCAGGCGCTTCGGCCCGGGCGGACGGCCTCCGGCGTGGGACGGGTCAGGCCGCCCGGACGTCGCGTTCCGCCCTGGCGGCGTGGGCGCACGGGCGGTGGGCGGCGGGGCGCCGACGGCGCAGGAAGCGCGGCAGCGGCAGGGCGAGGTTGACGAAGCCCTCGGCCTGCATGGCGGCGAAGCCGATGCGGGGCAGGTCGGCGGAGGCGCGGTAGACGACGAACCGCGGCTCCCAGCCCGGCTGGAACTTGGCGTTGAACTTGTACAGGGACTCGATCTGGAACCAGCGGGAGAGGAAGACCAGCAGTCCGCGCCAGGCGCGCAGCACCGGTCCGGCTCCGATCTTCTCGCCGCGGGCCAGTGCCGCGCGGAACATGGCGAAGTTGAGGGAGACGCGCGTGATGCCGAGCTTGGGGGCGGCTTGGAGGGAGGCCACGATGAGCAGTTCGTTCATGCCGGGGTCGGCGGAGCGGTCGCGGCGCATCAGGTCCAGGGAGGCACCGTCGGTGCCCCACGGCACGAAGTGCAGGATCGCCTTCAGGTCGCCGTAGGGGCCGGGGTGCTCGTCCTGCTTGTGGGCGGTGGCGATGAGGCAGTCGCCGTCGGCGGGGTCTCCGACGCGGCCCAGTGCCATGGAGAAGCCGCGTTCGGTGTCGGTGCCGCGCCAGTCGTCGGCGGCCCGGCGGATGCGCTCCAGTTCGGTCTCGCCGAGGTCACGGACACGTCGTACCCGGGTTTCGTAACCGGCGCGCTCGATGCGCTTGACCATCTGGCGCACGTTGCGCATCGCGCGGCCGGCGAGGGAGAAATCCGTGACGTCCACCACCGCCTCGTCGCCCAGTTCGAGGGCGTCGAGCCCGGTCTCGCGGGTCCACACCTCGCCGCCGGTCTCGGAGCAGCCCATGACGGCGGGGGTCCAGGAGTGGGCCTTGGCCTCGTCCATGAAGCGTTCGATGGCGCCGGGCCAGGCCTCGACGTCGCCGATCGGGTCGCCGCTGGCGAGCATCACGCCGGAGACGACGCGGTAGGTGACCGCGGCCTTGCCGCTGGGGGAGAAGACGACGGCCTTGTCGCGGCGCAGGGCGAAGTGGCCGAGGGAGTCGCGGCGCCCGTGCTGGTCCAGCAGGGCGCGCAGCCGGGCCTCGTCCTCCTCGGTGAGCTGTGCGGCCGGGTGTTCGGGGCGGAAGGCCAGGTAGACGGTGGTGACGGCGGTGAGCAGGCCGAGGGCGCCGAGGGAGAAGGCGACGGTCCAGGAGGTGGGGCCCTGGTACTCGACGGGGCCCTCGAAGCCGAACAGGCCGTAGATGACGTGGGTGATGCGGTCGGCGAGGCTCGGGTCGCCGACGATGTGCTCGGCGTGGACGCTGACGACGAGCAGTCCGAGCAGCAGTGAACCGGCGCCCATGAGGACGAAGTTGGCCAGGGCCCGCCAGCGACTGCGCGGGTCGGGCAGGGCGTTGAACTGGTCGCGGTGGCGCAGCAGGGGTGCCAGCAGTGCCAGGGAGATCAGCACGCCCACCAGGGAGTGCCGGTAGGCGAACTGCGCGACGGCACCGGCGGGCAGGAGCGCCACCGCGGCCCGCCAGGCCCGGCGCTTGCCGCGCTTGAGGCCGTGGGCGAGCAGCAGCAACAGCACGCCGGTGCTGAGGGAGAGGGCGGCCGCGAACGGGCCGAGCGCGCCGGGCAGGACCTCGGCGATGGCGTGCATCCGGCTGTGCCGGAAGCGGGGGAAGACGCCCGCGGCGATGTCCAGGGCGCCCACCAGGGCGCAGGCTCTGCCGACGAGGACGGGGACCGCCTCGGGGCGTGGTCCGCTCAGTATCCGGCGCACCCGGCCCGGACGGGCCGTGCCGCTGCCGCGACTCGGAACCTCGCCCGACATTTCCTCATCTGTCCTGACAGACATCGCATCCCGTAGTTCTGCGAGAGACCTTGAATCCGGTGCCGTTTCGGTCATCCGGCGACATTGCGCCCTCTAGGACGGTGTCTCGGGGGGAGAGGTTCACTCCTCACGTCAAAGCCGTTTCAAAGGCCAAGGAAAGTCCGGGACAAGCTCGTGCGAAGGTGTCGGCGCGGGCCGACTCCGGGCGGAGAGCGCGTGCAGGTAATCAACCCATGGGTCTGACGAGCAACAAGGTGCTGGCGCTGGCGGTGCTGTCGGCGGTGCTGCTGTTCACCGGCACGGTCTGGCTGTGGCCGCGGCTGGCCCGGCGGAGCCGGCGTGCGGTGGGCGGGCGTGTCGGGCTGCTGCTGGGCACCCAGGTGGCGCTGTTCGCCGCGGTGGGCCTCGCCGCCAACCAGGCGTTCGGGTTCTACGCGAGCTGGGCGGACCTGTTCGGCCAGGAGAAGGAGCAGGGTGTGGTCGTCGACCACACAGCCGGTGGCGGCCCGCTGGAGGTGGTGGGTTCGCGCCGGGTGCCCGGGGCGGGCGGGGCGCTGCCCCGGGCCGGCGGCCGGGTCCAGCAGGTCGACATCGTGGGCCGTACGACCCGCATCGCCACGGCCGCGTACGTCTACCTGCCACCGGAGTACTTCCAGCCGCGCTACCGCACCCACCGGTTCCCGACGGCCGTCGTGCTGACGGGTTACCCGGGTACGGCGTCGGCGCTGGTGGAGAAGCTGCACTATCCGCGTACGGCTCTGGAACTGGCCCGCGCGGGACGGGCGAAGCCGATGATCCTCGTGATGCTGCGTCCCACGGTGGCGCCGCCCCGCGACACGGAGTGCGTCGATGTCCCGGGTGGACCGCGGACGGAGTCGTTCTTCGCGAAGGATCTCCCCGACGCGTTGCGCACCCACTACAGGGTGGCCGATAAGCCGGGTGGTCTGGGCATCATCGGCAACTCCACGGGCGGCTACTGCGCGTTGAAGATCGCCCTGCACCATCCCGATGTGTACGGCGCCGGGGCGGGCTTGTCCGCGTACTACAAGGCGCCGATCGACGCCACGACAGGCGATCTCTTCCAGGGTGACAAGGGGCTGCGCAATCGCGCCGATCTGTGGTGGTACCTGGCGCACATGCCCGCTCCCGATACGTCCCTGCTGGTCAGCAGCAGTAAGCGGGGAGAGGCCAACTACCGGGACACACTGCGGTTCATAGAGCGGGTGAAGGGCAACGGGCGGACGCGGATCTCGTCGATCATCCTGGAAAGCGGTGGGCACAACTTCAACACCTGGCGGCGCGAGATTCCGGCGGCCCTGGAGTGGATGAGCGGGCGGCTGGGCGGGCGTTGAAATGATCTTGGGAATTGCTTGAGCGGCCGATTCCACTTCTTCGCGCGTTCTGATGCCGTGTGAACGTTTCGGTGTGGCTTTGTTTTTGCGGGGTGGGTCACCATGATTCGCCTACGCGCGGTAAGTTTCTGGCCATGCCACGTGGACGTCACCGCCATTCCCCGCCCCTGCACAGGCTGCTGCCCCCGTCGGCGATCGCAGGCGTCTCCCTCGTCTGCGCCCTGGGGCCCTGGGTGTTCACGGAGCCGATGGTGCTCCGCGGTCTGGCCGCCGCCGCCGCGGCGACGGCGATCATCGGCGCGGTCGTGCTGCGCCGTTGGGACACCCAGGCGGGCAAGCGCGTCGCCGACCTCACGCGCGCGCGTGCGAGCGACGAGTGGCGCTTCGAGGAGCGGGTCGCCGAACTGGAGGCCGACCTGGAGGAGTCGCGCGAACTGCGCGGCAAGCTGGAGCAGCGGCTGCGCGCCAAGCGCACGGAACTGGCCGGGCTGCGCAACGAGCACGCCGCGCTGCTGCGCCGGTACGCCACGGCGGAGACCGAGCGCGCGAGCGTCCTGGAGGAACGCCGGGTGCTCGAGATAGAGGCGACGGTTCCGGCACGGGCCGCGCTGCCGGCGGGGACGGCGGACACGGCGCCGGGGCCGGACGAGGCGCCGGCCGCTCCCGCCGCCGAGGAGGAGCCCGCGGTTCCCGCCGTGTTCTCGCCCGAGGGTTCCCGGCTGTTCCTGCGGGCCGCTGCCGCACTGGCCCGGTTCGACGGTGAGACGGCCCCGGACCCGGACGGCGGCGGTGACGGCGACGGCGTGCCGCGGGGCGAGGACGCGGAGTCCGCGCAGCCGCCGAAGCAGGAGCAGGCGGAGCGGGGGAAGCAGGCGCGGGAGGACGAGAAGCAGGGGCGGTCCGAGGCGGCCGCCGACGGCCACGAGCGCGCGACCGCCGACACGTCCGCGCCCGGCGACGAAGCCTCCGCGCCCCGCGGCGAGACCTCCGGACCGGCCGGAAAGACCTCCGTCCCGGTCGGCGAGGCCGGTCAGCTGCCGGAGCCCGCCCGGGCCGAGCGGTCCGGTGGCCGGCTCGCCGGGCACTACACCGTGCCGACCGCGGTGGCCGTCCCGCCGCAGCCGCCGGTCCGGCGTCCGCTGACGGAGGGCGGATTCGACTTCTTCGGCACCAAGGCGGGCACCTCGCGCGCGGCCCTGGAGGCCGTGCAGAACGAGGACCTCGCCGATGTCGTCGGCCAGGAGGCGCTCGCCCTGCACAAGGCCGAGACCGAGGCCCGGTACAAGCCGGCCGACGAGGAGTCGCGCGGCATCGGCCAGGTCATCGACCTGACGGCGCACGACGAGACGGAGCAGATCGACCTGCAGGGACTGCGCAGCGCGGTGTCCTGACGCTCGCCGCGACGCAGGGCCCCTCGGCTGCGGCCGGGGGGCCCACTGCGTGCGGACGGTCAGGCCATCCAGCGATCCGGCCGCGCGTCCGCGCGCCCCGTCCGGGACCGCTCCGCCTGCGCCGCCAGCAACGCGCGTGCCTCACCGGCCTCCCGCAGCCGGGCCCGCACCGTCTTGTTCGCGCCCGTGTCCACACACACGTCGGCGACGCCCCGGGCCCGCTCCCACGGCCCCTGCGTCATCCGCACGCTCTGCACCTTGGCGTGCGGCACCAGCGCCAGGCTCCGCCGCAGCAGCCCGGACCGGGCCGCGAACACCGCGTCCGTGACGGCGAGTCCGTAGCCGCGCCACCACAGGGGCACGCACCAGCGGGCGCTGCGCGGCGCGGGCGACAGGGCCGCGGCCTCCGGCACGCTCACCCCGGGCAGCACGCGCCCGATCACGTCCTCGGCGATCTCGCGCGGAGCCACCGGCACCAGCACGGAGTTGGACGAGCCCGCCACGTCCAGTTCCACGCGCACCCAGCCGCGCCGCCGCCACAGCAGCGGTTCCACGATCCGCACGGTCTGCACGCGCCCCGGCGGGACCGTCTCGTGGGCCCGGTCCAGCAGCCCGTGGTCGATGCGCAGCCCGTCGGGCGACTCGCCCACCGTCCAGTCGTACTCGGCGACGAACCGCCCCACGCTGCTCGCGCCCGCCGCGCCCAGCAGCGGCAGGGCGACCGCGAGGACCGTCCACAGGCTGTGGGTGAGCAGCCACAGCACCGGCGGGACGACGAGCGCCGCGGCCAGCGACACCCAGGTGGCGCCCGTCAGCACCAGCGACAGGGCGAGCACGCCGGGCGGCACCCGCAGCAGCCGCCGGGACGGGGCCTCGCCCACCTCGTGCGCGGTCTCGGGGGCGAAACCGGCCGCCCGGGCGAGCAGTTCGGCCCGCAGCGACCGGGCCTCATCGGCGCCGAGGAAGGCCAGTTCGTCCTTCTTGTCGGTGCCTATGACGTCGAGTTTGAGCTTGGACACGCCCACGACCCGGGCCAGCAGCGGCTGGGTGACGTCGATGGCCTGGATCCGCTCCAGCCGGATGTGCGCGGTGCGCCGGAAGACGAGTCCGGTACGGATGCGCAGTTCGGTCTCGGTCACCGCGAAGTGCGTGAACCACCAGGAGCAGAAGCCGTAGAGGGCGGCGGCCGGGACGAGCACGGCGAGGCCGATCAGCAGGGTGGTCGTCGTCAGCCGGGTCAGCTGGCGCTGCGCCCCGTCGGGGTCGTGCACGGCCCAGCCGATGAGCACGGCGACCGGTGCCCAGGCGCGGCGCAGCGGTGTGACGGGGTGCAGTCGCCGCTCGATGACCTCGACGGCCCCCGGTGAGGTCTCGGCGGCCCCGGGCGCCGTCACAGCCCCGCCGACCGGGCTTCGCCCAGCTCGGTGAGCCGGTCGCGCAGCCGTTCCGCCTCGGCCGGGTCCAGGCCGGGGATGGTCGCGTCGGTGGCCGCGGCGGCCGTGTGCAGTTGCACGCTGGCCAGCCCGAAGTGCCGCTCGACGGGCCCGGAGGTGACCTCGACCAGCTGCATCCGGCCGTAGGGCACGACCGTCTCCTCGCGCCACAGCACGCCACGGCTGATCAGCAGGTCGTCGGCACGCTCGGCGTACCGCCAGGAACGCCAGTTGCGCTCGATCATCACCCAGCCCCAGGCCAGCAGCGCCAGCGGCGGCAGCGCGAAGGCGGCCCAGGCGGGCCCGGCCAGCAGCCCCGGCAGCAACCCGGCGGCCAGGGCGATCAGCCCGAGCCACACCACCAGCAGCAGCCGGCGCATCCTCAGCAGGCCGGGCGGCAGCGCGATCCACACCGGCTCGGCCCCGGCCGCCCCGATCGTGCCCCGCGGCCCGTCCGGTCCCGCCTCCTGCGCACTCCCCGTATCCATAGGGCCAGCGTACGTAGGAGAGACTGTGTCCATGACTCCTACGACGGAGACCATGGTCGGAATCGGCGGCGCCGCGGAGAGCACCGACATGGTGCTCAACATCGGGCCGCAGCACCCGTCCACCCATGGCGTGCTGCGGCTGAAGCTCGTCCTGGACGGCGAACGCATCAGGCACGCGGAGCCGGTGATCGGCTATATGCACCGCGGCGCGGAGAAGCTGTTCGAGGCGCGCGACTACCGCCAGATCATCATGCTCGCCAACCGCCACGACTGGCTGTCGGCGTTCTCCAACGAGCTGGGCGTGGTCCTCGCCGTGGAGCGGATGCTCGGCATGGAGGTGCCCGAGCGCGCGGTGTGGCTGCGCACCCTGCTGGCCGAGCTGAACCGGGTGCTCAACCACCTGATGTTCCTCGGCTCGTACCCGCTGGAGCTCGGCGGCATCACCCCGATCTTCTACGCCTTCCGGGAGCGCGAGGAGCTCCAGCACGTCATGGAGGAGGTCTCCGGCGGGCGGATGCACTACATGTTCAACCGGGTCGGCGGCCTCAAGGAGGACCTGCCGGCCGGGTGGACCACGCGCGCGCGTGCCTCCGTCGCCGATGTGCGCTCCCGGATGGACCGCTTCGACGACCTGGTGCTCGGCAACGAGATCTTCCGGGGCCGCACCCGGGGCGTGGGCGGGCTCACGCCGGAGGCCGTGCACGCCTACGGGGTGAGCGGGCCGATCGGGCGCGCCTCGGGCGTCGACTTCGACCTGCGCCGGGACGAGCCGTACCTCGCCTACGGCGAGCTCCAGGACACCCTGAAGGTGGTCACCCGGCAGGAGGGCGACTGCCTGGCCCGCTTCGAGTGCCTCCTGGAGCAGACGCACAACGCGCTGGACCTGGCCGACGCCTGTCTGGACCGGCTCGCCGAGCTGCCGCCCGGGCCGGTCAACCAGCGCCTGCCGAAGGTCCTGAAGGCGCCCGAGGGCCACACGTACGCCTGGACCGAGAACCCCCTCGGCATCAACGGCTACTACCTCGTCAGCAAGGGCGAGAAGACCCCGTACCGGCTGAAGCTGCGCTCGGCGTCGTACAACAACATCCAGGCGCTGACGGAGCTGCTGCCGGGGACGCTGGTGGCGGACATGGTGGCGATTCTGGGGTCGATGTTCTTCGTGGTCGGGGACATCGACAAGTAGGGCTCATTCCCGGAACGGGTCCGGGATCGCCACCGGCTGTACCAGCCAGCCGAAGTCGCCCAGCCCGCCCACGGCGGTGAGCTCGGCGGCCTCTCCGGCACGCGCGAGGGCGCGCACGTACCCGGCGGGGTCGGTGGAGGCCAGCGTGAGCGGGGGGCGTGCGCCGGTCACGCCCAGGGCGCGCAGCGCCTCGTGCTGCGGAAGCACCCGCCCGCCGGGCAGCGCGCACGCGTCCAGGGCGACATGGGCGGTGAGGTCGCACGAGCCGTCCGGCACCGGTGTGGTCTCGCGGCCCCCGCGGAAGCCGGTGAGCGTCCCGAACGGCGGCCGGGTGGCCGCCGTGTGCGCGTAGTCCACGGTGACGGCGAGCCCCCGGCCGACCGTCGCGACCGTCGCGGCCCAGGCCTCGTCGCGGGGCAGGCCGATCTCGGCCCGCAGCCCCTCCTCGCCGGGCAGTGGCCACCACCGCTCCAGCCACCGCGCCGCCGCCCCGTCCACCGGCTCGCCGAGCCGCTCGGTGCCGTCCTCCCGGACCAGCACCCGCCGTGCGACGCCCGCGGCGTCCACCTCGGCGACCTCCACGGGGACGTTGTCCAGCCACTCGTTGGCGAACAGCAGCCCGGTCGTCCCCCGCGGGGGCTCGGCCAGCCACTCGATCCGGTGATCGAGCCCCGCGGGCCGCTCGGCGATCTCGACGGCGTACGCGCGCGTGCGGGCCGCCACATCGGCGGGGAGCGCGGTGAGCACCCCGCCGGCCAGCTCGCCCCGCCCGGCCGCCATGTCGACGAAATCCAGCACCGCGGGCCGCCCCAGGGCCTCGTCGACCCGGCACAGCAGCCGGGCCACGGCCCCGGCGAACAGTGGCGAGGCGTGCACGGACGTCCGGAAATGTCCGGCCGGCCCCTCCGCGCGCCGGTAGAAGCCCCCCGGCGCGTACAGGGCGTCCCGCGCCGCCGCACGCCACCCGCGCCACTGGTCTCCGGTTCCCGCTGTCACCGGCCCAGGCTAAGCGCACGCAACGTACGCAACTCCACCTTGCGGAGTATGCGCGACGGGTACGGATCGGCCCTCCGGTTGACCCCTGCACCTATCCCGCTTCCCTACGCTGGGTTACGTGCAGCGCCTCTATGACTTCCTCCGCAGGCACCCGACGTGGGTCGACGGCACCTGGGCCGTCGTCCTCCTCGGGATGTCGCTGGTGGGCGGTGTGGGGGGCGGTTACGGACCCACGGCCGCCGCCATTCCGCTCGCCCTGCTGCTGTGCCTGGTGATCGCGCTGCGCCGGCGGATGCCGGAGAAGATGCTGCTGCTCGCGGCCGCGGCCGGGGTGGCCCAGCTGATCACCGACGTGGAGATCAGCCCCGCCGACTTCGCCATGCTCGTGATCGTCTACACGGTCGCCGCGGAGGGCGCGCGCTGGGCCTCCCGCTTCGCGCTGGGCGCCGGCCTGTGCGCGGCCCCCCTGGCCCAGGCGCGCTGGCCGAGCGACGAGACCTCCGTCTTCGGCAACATCGTCCTGACCGTCTTCATGACCGTGCCCTTCGCCCTCGCCTGGGTGCTGGGCGACTCCATCCGTACCCGCCGCGCCTACTTCGCGCAGCTCGAGGAGCGGGCCGCCCGGTTGGAGAAGGAGCGCGAGGCGCAGTCCAAGGTCGCCGTCGCCGCCGAACGCGCCCGCATCGCCCGCGAGTTGCACGACGTCGTGGCGCACAACGTCTCGGTGATGGTGGTCCAGGCCGACGGTGCCGCCTACGTCCTCGACGCCGCGCCCGACCAGGCCAAGAAGGCCCTGGAGACGATCTCCTCCACCGGCCGCCAGGCCCTCGCCGAGATGCGCCGCCTGCTGGGGGTACTGCGCACCGGTGAGCACCAGGAGGCCGGAGAGTACGTGCCGCAGCCCGATGTGCGGCAGATCGAGGACCTCGTCGAGCAGTGCCGCGGTTCCGGACTGCCCGTCGACTTCAAGGTCGAGGGCACGCCCCGCCCGCTGCCCAGCGGCGTCGAGCTCACCGCCTACCGCATCGTGCAGGAGGCGCTCACCAACACCCGCAAGCACGGTGGCGCCAACGCGGGCGCGAGCGTGCGCCTGGTGTACTTCGACGACGGCCTCGGCCTGCTCGTCGAGGACGACGGCAAGGGCGCCCCGCACGAGCTGTACGAGGAGGGCGGGTTCGACGGCCAGGGCCACGGCCTGATCGGCATGCGCGAGCGGGTCGGTATGGTCGGCGGCACCCTGGACGCGGGCCCGCGCCCGGGCGGAGGATTCCGCATCAGTGCCCTGCTGCCGCTCAAACCCGCGCACTGACACCGGCACACGCCCCTTGCTGACACCTGTAACGACCCTTAGGGAAGAGGACCGATGGCGATCCGCGTGATGCTCGTCGACGACCAGGTGCTGCTGCGCACCGGGTTCCGGATGGTGCTCGCCGCCCAACCGGACATGGAGGTCGTCGCGGAGGCGGGCGACGGTGTCGAGGCCCTCCAGGAACTGCGCACGGCCGAGGTCGACGTGGTGCTGATGGACGTCCGCATGCCGAAGCTCGACGGGGTGGAGACGACCCGGCGGATCTGCGCGGACACCGACCCGCCGAAGGTGCTCATCCTGACCACCTTCGACCTCGACGAGTACGCCTTCTCCGGGCTGAAGGCGGGCGCCTCCGGCTTCATGCTCAAGGACGTGCCGCCGGCCGAGCTGCTGGCCGCGATCAGGGCCGTGCACAGCGGTGACGCCGTCGTCGCGCCCTCCACCACCCGGCGGCTCCTGGACCGCTTCGCGCCCATGCTGCCGGGCACCAAGCAGCCCCAGCACAAGGAGCTGGAGCGGCTCACCGAACGCGAGCGCGAGGTCATGGTGCTGGTCGCGCAGGGCCTGTCCAACGGTGAGATCGCGGCGCGGCTGGTGCTGTCGGAGGCGACCGTGAAGACGCACGTGGGCCGCATCCTGACCAAGCTGGGCCTCAGGGACCGGGTGCAGGTCGTGGTGCTGGCCTACGAGACGGGGCTGGTGCGGGCCGGCGGCCACGGCTGACCCGCCCGCCCGGGCCCGCTACCTGAGGGTCCCCTCCAGGAACTCGCTGCCGAGCCGGGCCACCACCGTCCCGTCCGGCTGGTGCGGGACGTAGCGGCCGCGGCGGCGGTTCCGGGAGACCGTGTGGCGGTGGCGGTGGCGGTGGCGGCGGCGCCCTACCCGACCCGCTCCGGCAGCCGGGTCACGAACTCGGCCACCGCCGCCTTCACGTCCTCGGCGGTCCACTCCAGCCCCTCGGCCCGCACATGCACCTCCGTGAACGCCAACCCCGGACCGCCCCGCTCCCAGCCGCTGCCGAACAGGACGACCCCCGTCTCCTCGGCCGCGCGGACCGCCGCCTCCGCGAGGACGTCCGGCTCGTAGGGCAGCCACACCTGGAAGTCGTGGGTGTGCGGCGCCTCCGGATGCACGCGCGCCCACGGCACCCCGGCCGCCGCGAACCCCTCGCGCATCGCGGCGGCCACCACGCGCGCGTGGGCCACGTACTCCGGCAGCCGGGGCAGTTGCCGCTCCAGCCCGACCAGCGCCGACAGCACCGTGGGGAACTGCTGGAAGACCATCCCGCCGTACCGGTGCCGCCAGGTCTTCGCCTCCTCGACGAGCTCCCTCGGACCCGCGAGCGCCGCGCCCCCGAACGCCTCCAGGGACTTGTAGAACGACACGTAGACGCTGTCGGCCAGGCCAGCGATCTCCTCCAGGGGCCGGCCGAAGTGGACGGTGGACTCCCACAGGCGGGCCCCGTCGAAGTGCACGACCGCGTCCCGTTCCCGCGCGGCCTCCACGACCGCGGTGAGCTCCTCCCAGGTGGGCAGCAGGAAACCGGCGTCCCTGAGGGGCAGTTCCAGCATCAGCGCCCCGAAGGGCTCCTCGAAGTCGCGCACCTCCGCGGCGGTCGGCAGCCGCGGCTCGCTCGTCAGCCGTACCGGGCGCAGACCGCCGACCTCGCTGAACGCGTTCCGCTCGTGCACCTCGGGATGGCTGAGCGCGTGCAGGGCGACCGTCGGGTTCCCGGTGCGGCCGGCCCAGCAGCGCAGGGCCACCTGCTGGGCCATCGTGCCCGTCGGGAAGAACGCGGCGGCCTCGGTGCCGAGCAGCCCGGCGACCTTCGTCTCCAGCGCCTCGACGACACCGCCGCCGTACAGGTCGGACAGCTCGTCCAGGTCGTGCACGCCCGCCGCCTCCTCCAGCACCGCCAGGCGTTCCCGGAGGGTGCGGTGGAAGCCGAAGCGCGCGAACACGCGCCGTGCCGCGCGGTGGGCGGCCAGCCGCCGCTCCCGCAGTCGTGCCCCCCGGTCCTCGTCCGCCGGCCGTCCGTCCGGCCGCCCGTCCTGTTCCGCTGCTGTATCGGTCATGGCCGGATCCTCCCTCGCCCGCGCGTCGCCGGGCATCCGCATTTCGCTACGCCCTCCCGGGAATGCCGCACGGGCGTGCACAGCCTGTGGACGACCGAACGTCCCTCGAACCGATCGCGTTAACATGACGAGAAATCGTCCGGTACCCGGAGCGGACTGGAACGGGAAGGCCGCCGTCGAGTGAACACAACCCCACAGCCAGACCCCAAGGACCGCCCCGCGCGGCTCACCGTCGGCGTCGTCGGCGCCGGCCGCGTCGGCCCCGCCCTGGCGGCGTCCCTGCAGCTCGCCGGACACCGCCCGGTCGCCGTCTCGGCGGTCTCGGAGACCTCCCGGCGCCGGGCCGCGCAGCTGCTGCCCGACGTGCCGGTGATGCCGCCCGCCGAGGTCCTGAAGCGGGCCGACCTGGTGCTGCTGACCGTTCCCGACGACGCCCTGCCCGAGCTGGTCACCGGTCTCGCCGACACCGGGTCCGTGCGGCCCGGGCAGCTGCTCGTCCACACCTCCGGCCGGTACGGCGCGCGGGTGCTCGACCCCGCCCTGCGCGCGGGCGCCCTGCCGCTGGCCCTGCACCCCGCGATGACCTTCACCGGCACCCCCGTGGACGTCCAGCGGCTGGCCGGCTGCTCCTTCGGCGTCACCGCCCCCGAGGAGCTGCGCCTGGCCGCCGAGGCCCTGGTCATCGAGATGGGCGGCGAACCGGAGTGGATCGCCGAGGAGAACCGGCCGCTCTACCACGCGGCGCTCGCCCTGGGCGCGAACCACCTGGTCACGCTGGTCGCCCAGTCCATGGAGCTGCTGAGCGCGGCCGGGGTGACGGCCCCCGACCGCATGCTCGGTCCGCTGCTCGGCGCGGCCCTGGACAACGCCCTGCGCTCCGGCGACGCGGCCCTGACCGGCCCGGTCGCGCGCGGGGACGCGGGCACGGTCGCCGCGCACGTCACCGAGCTGCGCCGGCACGCCCCGCAGACCGTCGCCGGTTATCTGGCGATGGCCCGCGCGACCGCCGACCGGGCCCTGGCCCACGGTCTGCTGAAGCCGGAACTCGCCGAGGACCTCCTCGGGGTACTCGCCACCGGGACCGACGGCACCGAAGGGGGCGCCCGATGACCACCACCCTGCTGCGCACCGCGGGTGAACTGCGGGCACGCACGCGTGCGGGCCGTCGCGCCGTGGTGATGACCATGGGCGCCCTGCACGAGGGCCACGCCACGCTGATCCGCACCGCGCGCGGCATCGCCGGGCCGGACGGAGAGGTCGTCGTCACCGTCTTCGTCAACCCGCTGCAGTTCGGCGAGGGGGAGGACCTCGACCGCTACCCGCGCACCCTGGACGCCGACATCAGGCTCGCCGAACAGTCGGGCGCCGACGTGGTGTTCGCCCCCGCCGTGGACGAGGTGTACCCCGGCGGCGAGCCCCAGGTCCGCATCACCGCCGGCCCCATGGGCGAGCGCCTGGAGGGGTCTTCCCGTCCCGGCCACTTCGACGGCATGCTCACCGTCGTCGCCAAGCTGCTGCACCTCACGCGCCCCGACGTCGCCCTGTACGGGCAGAAGGACGCCCAGCAGCTCGCCCTGATCCGCCGCATGGTGCGGGACCTGAACTTCGGCGTGGAGATCGTCGGTGTGCCCACCGTCCGCGAGGAGGACGGCCTGGCCCTGTCCAGCCGCAACCGCTACCTCTCGGCCGCCGAGCGGCGCACCGCCCTCGCCCTGTCCGGTGCTCTGTTCGCGGGCCGGGACCGGCATGCCGCGCAGGAGGCGCTGCGCGCCCGGGCCCGCGAAGTACCCGCCACACAGGCGCGTGCCGAGGCCCTCAGCGCCATAGGGGAGTCCCGCGCGGCGGCCGACGCGCACGCCGTGGCGACGGCCGTCCCGGGCGGCCCGGCGGCCGTACGCGCGGCCGCCCGCCAGCTCCTCGACGAGGCCGCCCGCCTCGATCCGCCGCTCGCCCTGGACTACCTCGCCCTGGTCGACCCCTCGGACTTCACCGAGATCGGGGACGACTTCACCGGCGACGCCGTCCTCGCCGTCGCCGCCCGGGTCGGCACGACCCGGCTGATCGACAACATCCCCCTCACCTTCGGAAGCTTCGGAGCCGCCTCGTGACCACCACAGGCATACGACTGCACGCGCCCGCCCCCGGGTGGTCCATCGCCGCGGACGTGGTCGTCGTCGGCTCCGGCGTCGCGGGCCTGACCGCCGCCCTGCGCTGCGAGGCCGCGGGCCTGCGGACGGTCGTCGTCACCAAGGCCCGTCTCGACGACGGCTCCACCCGCTGGGCCCAGGGCGGCATCGCCGCGGCCCTCGGCGACGGCGACACCCCCGAGCAGCACCTGGACGACACCCTGGTCGCGGGTGCGGGCCTGTGCGACGAGGACGCCGTCCGCCTGCTGGTCACCGAGGGACCCGACGCCGTGCGCCGCCTCATCGAGACCGGCGCCCGGTTCGACGAGTCCGAGGGCGAGCTGGCCCTGACCCGCGAGGGCGGCCACCACCGCCGCCGCATCGCCCACGCGGGCGGCGACGCCACCGGCGCCGAGATCTCCCGCGCCCTGGTCGAGGCCGTCCGCGCGCGGGGCATGCGCACCGTCGAGAACGCGCTCGTCCTGGACCTCCTCACGGACGCCGAGGGCCGCACCGCCGGCGTGAGCCTGCACGTCATGGGAGAGGGCCAGCACGACGGTGTCGGGGCCGTCCACGCCCCCGCGGTGGTCCTCGCGACCGGCGGCATGGGCCAGGTCTTCTCGGCGACCACCAACCCGTCGGTGTCGACGGGCGACGGCGTGGCGCTCGCGCTGCGGGCGGGCGCGGAGGTCAGCGACCTGGAGTTCGTCCAGTTCCACCCGACCGTGCTGTTCCTCGGCCCGGACGCGGAGGGCCAGCAGCCCCTGGTCTCCGAGGCCGTGCGCGGCGAGGGCGCCCACCTGATCGACGCCGACGGCGTGCGCTTCATGGTCGGGCAGCACGAACTCGCCGAACTCGCCCCCCGCGACATCGTCGCCAAGGGCATCATGCGCCGCATGCAGGAGCAGGACGCCGAGCACATGTTCCTCGACGCCCGTCACTTCGGCGCCGAGATGTGGGAACACCGCTTCCCGACGATCCTCGCCGCCTGCCGCGCCCACGGCATCGACCCGGTCACCACCCCCGTCCCGGTCGCCCCGGCCGCTCACTACGCCTCCGGCGGCGTACGCACCGACTCCCACGGCCGGACCACCGTCCCCGGCCTGTACGCGTGCGGCGAGGTCGCCTGCACCGGTGTGCACGGCGCCAACCGGCTGGCGTCCAACTCCCTGCTCGAAGGCCTCGTCTACGCCGAGCGCATCGCGGCCGACATCGCGGCGAACGGCCTCCAGGCGCGCGTGCCCGAGCCGGTCCCGCACCCGGAGATCCCCGAGCACCCCCTGCAGACCCCCGAGGCACGCTTCGCGATCCAGCGGATCATGACGAGCGGGGCGGGCGTCCTGCGCTCGGCCGGGTCCCTCGGCAGGGCCGCCGACCAGCTCCAGCGACTGCACACCGACGCCCGGGAAGCCCTCGCCGAGAACGGCAAGACGGCCGAGGCCGGCGTCGACACCTGGGAGGCCACCAACCTCCTGTGCGTGGCCCGGGTCCTGGTCGCCGCCGCCCTGCTGCGGGAGGAGACCCGGGGCTGCCACTGGCGCGAGGACCGCCCCGAGCGCGACGACACCACCTGGCGCCGCCACATCGTCGTGCGCCTCAATCCGGACCGCACGCTGGCCGTGCACACCACGGACACCACACACTTCCCCGCAACCCTCGCCACCCACGCCCACCAGGAGCAGTGACCGACGTGAGCACCCCCGACCTTCCCCTCGCCTCCTCCGGAGGCTGCTCAGACGGCTGCGCCTGCGGCGCGGACGACGAGACGTACCTGGAGTGCGGCCTGGACCCCGCACTCGCCCGGCTCCTGGCCGACGCCGGCCTCGACCCCGTCGAGGTCGAGGACATCGCCAACGTGGCCCTCCAGGAGGACCTGGCCCATGGCGTGGACGTGACCACGGTCGCGACCATCCCCGAGGACGCGGTGGCCACCGCCGACTTCACCGCCCGCGAGGCGGGCACGGTGGCCGGCCTGCGCATCGCCGAGGCGGTCATCTCGGTGGTCTGCGAGGAGGAGCTCGAGATCGAGCGCCACGCCGAGGACGGCGACCGCGTCGAAGCGGGCCGCAAGCTCCTCTCCGTCACCACCCGCACCCGCGACCTCCTCACGGCCGAGCGCAGCGCGCTGAACATCCTGTGCCGCCTGTCGGGCATCGCGACGGCCACGCGCGCGTGGGCGGACGTCCTGGACGGCACGAAGGCCGAGGTCCGCGACACCCGCAAGACCACCCCGGGCCTGCGCTCTTTGGAGAAGTACGCGGTCCGCTGCGGCGGCGGCGTCAACCACCGCATGTCCCTCTCGGACGCGGCCCTGGTCAAGGACAACCACGTGGTCGCCGCGGGCGGTGTCGCCCAGGCGTTCCAGGCGGTCCGCGACCGCTTCCCGGACGTCCCCATCGAGGTCGAGGTCGACACCCTGCACCAGCTCCGCGAGGTCCTGGACGCCGGGGCAGACCTGATCCTGCTGGACAACTTCACGCCCGCCGAGTGCGCGGAGGCCGTCGAGATCGTCCAGGGCCGCGCCGTCCTGGAGGCCTCGGGCCGCCTGACCCTCGCCAACGCCAAGGCGTACGCGGACACCGGCGTCGACTATCTCGCCGTCGGCGCCCTCACCCACTCCTCGCCGATCCTGGACATCGGCCTGGACCTTCGGTCGGCGGAGTAGGCGGGGTACGGGTCATGCTGCTCACGATCGACGTCGGAAACACCCACACCGTCCTCGGCCTGTTCGACGGCGACGAGATCGTCGAACACTGGCGCATCTCCACGGACGCCCGCCGCACCGCCGACGAACTGGCGGTCCTCCTCCAGGGCTTGATGGGCATGCACCCGCTCCTCGGCGACGAGCTGGGCGACGGCATCGACGGCATCGCCATCTGCGCGACCGTCCCCTCGGTCCTGCACGAGCTCCGCGAGGTGACGCGGCGCTACTACGGCGACGTGCCCGCCATCCTCGTCGAGCCGGGCGTCAAGACGGGCGTCCCGATCCTCATGGACAACCCCAAGGAGGTCGGCGCCGACCGCATCATCAACGCGGTCGCGGCGGTCGAGCTCTACGGCGGCCCCGCCATCGTCGTCGACTTCGGCACGGCGACGACGTTCGACGCGGTCAGCGCGCGGGGGGAGTACGTCGGCGGGGTCATCTCGCCCGGCATCGAGATCTCCGTGGAGGCCCTGGGCGTCCGCGGCGCCCAGCTCCGCAAGATCGAGGTGGCCCGGCCCCGCAGCGTCATCGGCAAGAACACGGTCGAGGCGATGCAGTCGGGCGTCATCTACGGCTTCGCCGGCCAGGTCGACGGTGTGGTCAACCGCATGGCCCGCGAGCTGTCGGAGGAGCCCGAGGACGTCACCGTCATCGCGACGGGCGGCCTCGCGCCGCTGGTTTTGGGCGAGTCGTCGGTGATCGACGAGCACGAGCCGTGGCTGACGCTGATCGGGCTGCGGCTGGTGTACGAGCGGAACGTCTCCCGGATGTGAGCCGCCGCGGGCCCCGTCCCCGCCAGCGTCGCCGCGCGACGGGGCCGGGGGGCCCGCCGGCCCTGCCGCGGACGTGGCGGGGACGGCCCGCCCCCGTCGCGGCGTGACGCCCGCCGCGGGCCGCCACGCCCGCGGCAGGGCCGGCGGGACGGCGTAGTCCCGTCCGTTCCGTGTGATCCGGCCCCGGTTTCCTCCGCGCCTGGCGCCGCAGGGCCTGCCCTCCCGGGGCGAGGCGGTGTCGGGGGCGTCCTGGGCGGGGATGGCATAGCCCCGTCCGTTCCGGTGCGATCCGGCCCCGGATTTCCTCCGCGCCTGGCGCCGCAGGGCCAGCCCTCCGGGGCGAGGCGGCGCGACGCAGTGTCGAGGGCGCTCTGGGCAGGGATGGTGTAGCCCCGCAGCGTCCCGTGTCACCCGGCCCCGGAGTCCCTCCGCGTCGCGGGGGCCGCAGGGCCTGCTCTCCCGGGGGCGAGGCGGCGCCGGGGGCGCTCCGGGCGGGACGGCGAAGTCCCGTCCGTCCCCGCGAAGTCCCGTCCGCCCCGTGACATCCGGCCCCGGAGTCCCCCGCGCCCGGATGCCGCAGGGTCTGGTCTCCGAGGGCGACGCGGTGTCGGGGCGCTCCGGGCGGGACGGCGAAGTCCCGTCCCCTGGGCGGGACGGGTGGTCCTGCGCGCCACACCCGCCCCCTATGTCGAATTTGTCTGATTAGCGCGTATCGTCGCCACATGCCCACGCCATACGGATCCCGCGGCGGCATGGCGTTCGGCGTGGAGGAGCTGCGTGTGCTCCGCCGCGCTCTCGCCCTCACCCTCCACCCCACCCCCGCCTCGGCCGACGACGTCCAGGACTGCCTCCGCCTCGCAGAGTCGCTCGACGAGGTGATGCGGGAGGGGGCGAGGCTGCGAGCCTTCCTCGTGGCCGACCTGGGCCGCTACCGCGCCGCCCTCCCCGGTACCGCCGCCGGCTACCTCGCACTCCTGGACGAGGCGCTGGGCGCCGGCTACCGCCCCCTCCCCGACGACCTCGCCGCCCTGGGTGCCCTGCGCGGCAACCCCACCGCGGCGGCCCTTCTGGACCGCTGCGCGGTCACGCCCGTCCCCGCCGCCGCCGTCCCCACGGCCGCCGTTCCGGGCTCCCGTACCCGCCTCCTGGCCCTCCCGGGAGGCCGCCGCGCCCCCGTCGGCGCCGCCGGGAACGGCCCGGACAAGCAGCCGGAGAAGAAGCCCGCTCGCAAACCGGCCGCCCCCAAGCCCGCCCCGGCCCCGTCCCCCGCGCCCGCCCCCGGCGCCCCGAAGCCCTCCCGTCCGATCCCCACCCCCGGTGAGGTCTTCCCGCGCCGCAAGCCGACACCGCCACCCCCGGCGAACCCCCAGCAGCTCGCCGCGGGCTGACGTGGCTACCCTGGATCCATGGACTACGTCTCCGCGCTCCTGCCCCCGGCCGTCATGGCCGTCTTCTTCGTCGGCGTGATCCGGGTGATCGTGAAGACCCAGGGCGGCGCCAACAAGGCCAAGGAGGACGCGGCCGTGGACGCCGCCCTCGCACGCGTGGAGGGCGCCCGCCGGCCCGCCGCCACGCCGCCGAAGGCCGAAGCCTGACCTCATCCTCCGAGGGCGTACGACTCGGCGAGCCCGCACCTCGCGGCGCCCGCACTTTCAGGTCGTACGCCCTTTTTGTTCCCGTTCGCCGGTGAAGCGCACGTCCGCCACGCCATTACCGGGATCTCCCACTATTGTTCTGAGCTGTGCCTCGCCCATTGGGAGAACTCGAAGACGCGGTCATGTCGCGGGTGTGGAAGTGGAACCGCCCGGTGACCGTTCGAGAAGTCCTGGAAGATCTTCAGAAGGAGCGGTCCATCGCGTACACCACCGTGATGACCGTTTTGGACAATCTCCATCAGAAGGGCTGGGTGCGCCGCGAGGCGGAAGGCCGCGCCTATCGATATGAGGCGGTCTCCACCCGCGCCGCCTACGCGGCCGCCCTGATGAACGACGCCTGGTCCCAGAGCGACAACCCCGCCGCCGCTCTCGTCGCCTTCTTCGGCATGATGAGCGAGGAACAGCGGCGGTACCTCAGCGATGCCGTACGCATCGTCCAGGGCCCGGAAACCCGGGAACCGACCGAACCGTCGGAATCCGCAGAACCGGCCGAACGAGCGGAACCCCGGGAAGGACCCCCGGAGAACCCCGCCTCCGCTCGGGACCACGGCGGGCGATAGCGTCCCGTCATGTCCGCGAAGAGCCCCGAAGCCACCGCAAAAGCCATCACCGTCCGACGGGCCCGCACCAGCGATGTCCCGGCCGTGCGCCGCCTCCTCGACGCCTACGTCCGCGGCGGCATCCTGCTCGACAAAGCAACGGTGACGCTTTACGAGGACATCCAGGAGTTCTGGGTCGCGGAACGGGACGACAACGCCGAGGTCGTCGGCTGCGGTGCGCTGCACGTGATGTGGGAAGACCTCGCGGAAGTCCGCACTCTCGCGGTGAAGCCGGGCCTGAAGGGCGCGGGCGTCGGACACCGGGTGCTGGAGAAGTTGCTGCAGACCGCCCGCTGGCTCGGTGTTCGCCGCGTTTTCTGTCTGACCTTCGAAGTCGACTTCTTCGGCAAGCACGGCTTCGTGGAGATCGGTGAGACGCCCGTCGACACGGATGTCTACGCGGAGCTGCTGCGTTCCTATGACGAGGGCGTCGCGGAGTTCCTGGGACTCGAACGAGTGAAACCGAACACCTTGGGCAACAGCCGGATGCTTCTGCATCTGTGATCGTCGGCCGCAAGTCACTCGCAAGAGGACCGCTCGGTTCGTCTCGGCATATTCGCTGGGCCCGACCCTGCCCAGGTGCCCTATGTCCGAAACGCGCACGTTTCCGGACGGAGCCAGGGCTGCCGGTCTCTGCCGGGGGTTTGTGTTTTTCCGGCAAAAGCGGTTTGCTTTCCGAGGTACTGCAGTACTGCATATAACAGGGGACGGCGATACGGCGGACGCCGGCTCACCCCGGCCCTGAAGATATCGATGAAAGGAAATCCGGTGGCACAGAAGGTTCAGGTCCTTCTTGTCGACGACCTCGACGGTGGCGAGGCGGACGAGACCGTGACGTTCGCGCTGGACGGCAAGACGTACGAGATCGATCTCACCACCGCCAATGCGGACAAGCTCCGTGGCCTTCTCGAGCCATACGTGAAGGGCGGTCGTCGTACCGGAGGCCGTGCTTCGGGCGGGCGTGGAAAGGCGCGCGCGGCTGCGAGCGGCAGCCAGGACACCGCGGCGATCCGCGCCTGGGCGAAGGAGAACGGCTACGAGGTCAACGACCGCGGCCGTGTTCCCGCGACCATCCGCGAGGCTTACGAGAAGGCCAACGGCTGAACAGCGGCACTACCGACCCTGCGCACGCATGGCCGGCGGCTGGGCGCTCGCGCGCCGCAGCCGGACCCGGTGGCACTGGGTCGCCACCGTGTTCACCAGCCGCACGAGATCGGGGGCGTCCCCAGCGCCCCCCAGCGCCGACAGCGTCGGCAGCGAGGCCTCGACCTCGCATCCCGGCTCGGGGGGCCGCAGCCACACGGCGGCCCCCTGGGAACCGGCCCGTCCCGGAGGACCGGGCGGCAGCGCGTCTCCGAGCGGCGTGTGCGCGCCGGGGGGCGAGGGGGTCCGCGGCCTGCAGGGCACCACGGCGTTCGGGCCGCAGGGCGCCGGTACCGCCCGCCGCTCGTCGGGCACCGGGGGCGACGGCGCCTCGATGAGGCCGTCCGCACCGATCGGCACCAGGTCCAGCGGCAGGGACCCCCAGTCGAGCCACTCCAGCAGCCCGGGAATCTCCTCCGCGCTGCCCGCGGCCACCAGGAGCAGCATCCGGTCGCCGTGAAGGGCGACGGGAGAGCCCGCCGCCGAGCGCCGCAGGGCCGCGTGCCCCGCCTCCGCCGGCACGTCCAGGACGTCGTACCGCACTCCCACCACCAGCCGCGGCGGTTCGCCGTGCACCGTCGGCCACCCCAGTTCGTTCTCGTACCACCGCCGGACCTGACCGCTCGAGCCGGCCGGGTCGAGCGGCCGGCGGGGGAGCGGCACGAGCGGGGTCGCGGACGCGATCACGGGCGGAGAGGTCTGGAACATGCCAAGCGCAACAGCCGGAAGGGCGTGCGGGTTACGCTGGGTGGCGTCCCGCACGCACAGAGTGTCGAAACAGGGGCGTGCGGGGGGTGCGGGGAGGCGCAAGGTTGTTCGCCCGTAGCGGAGGGGACGGGGGTGCCCGGCATGGACTTCCGGTCCGTACGGGTAAGACATCCCTAGTGGGAGGGGGCGACACGCAGGAAAGGACGTCTCACGTTCGCCATCGGCGTACTGGCGAGTGGGGTATCTGCCTGGCCTGCGGGAACATCGTCTCGCACCATCGGGTTGGAGCAGATGTCGGCGTTCGGGGTCAGGAGGCCAAGGACGGTGTCGGCAGTTGGAATGAGCGGTCCCCGCTTGCGGGACTAAGCTGCGGAAGGACAGGGAGGGGAAGTTCCCCCCACTGCCTGACCGCTCTGAGGAGCGATTAACGATGTTCGAGAGGTTCACCGACCGCGCGCGGCGGGTTGTCGTCCTGGCTCAGGAAGAAGCCCGGATGCTCAACCACAACTACATCGGCACTGAGCACATCCTCCTGGGCCTGATCCACGAGGGTGAAGGTGTCGCCGCCAAGGCCCTTGAGAGCCTCGGGATTTCGCTCGAGGCGGTCCGCCAGCAGGTGGAGGAGATCATCGGCCAGGGCCAGCAGGCCCCGTCCGGCCACATCCCCTTCACCCCCCGTGCCAAGAAGGTCCTGGAGCTGTCGCTCCGCGAGGCCCTTCAGCTGGGCCACAACTACATCGGCACGGAGCACATCCTGCTCGGCCTGATCCGCGAGGGCGAGGGCGTCGCAGCCCAGGTCCTCGTCAAGCTGGGCGCAGATCTCAACCGCGTGCGGCAGCAGGTCATCCAGCTGCTCTCCGGTTACCAGGGCAAGGAGACCGCCGCCGCCGGCGGTCCTGCCGAGGGCACGCCCTCCACGTCCCTGGTCCTCGACCAGTTCGGCCGGAACCTCACCCAGGCCGCTCGTGAGTCCAAGCTCGACCCGGTCATCGGGCGCGAGAAGGAGATCGAGCGGGTCATGCAGGTGCTGTCCCGCCGCACCAAGAACAACCCGGTGCTGATCGGTGAGCCCGGCGTCGGCAAGACCGCCGTCGTCGAGGGCCTCGCCCAGGCCATCGTCAAGGGCGAGGTGCCCGAGACCCTCAAGGACAAGCACCTCTACACCCTGGACCTCGGTGCGCTGGTCGCCGGTTCCCGCTACCGCGGTGACTTCGAGGAGCGCCTGAAGAAGGTCCTCAAGGAGATCCGCACCCGCGGCGACATCATCCTGTTCATCGACGAGCTCCACACGCTGGTCGGTGCGGGTGCCGCCGAGGGCGCCATCGACGCGGCTTCCATCCTGAAGCCGATGCTGGCCCGCGGTGAGCTCCAGACCATCGGCGCGACCACGCTCGACGAGTACCGCAAGCACCTGGAGAAGGACGCGGCCCTCGAGCGCCGCTTCCAGCCCATCCAGGTCGCGGAGCCGTCCCTGCCGCACACGATCGAGATCCTCAAGGGTCTGCGTGACCGGTACGAGGCCCACCACCGCGTCTCCATCACCGACGAGGCGCTGGTCCAGGCCGCCACCCTGGCCGACCGGTACATCTCGGACCGCTTCCTGCCGGACAAGGCGATCGACCTGATCGACGAGGCCGGTTCCCGGATGCGCATCCGCCGGATGACCGCGCCGCCGGACCTGCGCGAGTTCGACGAGAAGATCGCCGGCGTCCGCCGCGACAAGGAGTCCGCGATCGACTCGCAGGACTTCGAGAAGGCCGCCTCCCTGCGCGACAAGGAGAAGCAGCTCCTGGCCGCCAAGGCCAAGCGCGAGAAGGAGTGGAAGGCCGGCGACATGGACGTCGTCGCCGAGGTCGACGGCGAGCTGATCGCCGAGGTCCTCGCCACGGCCACGGGCATCCCGGTCTTCAAGCTGACCGAGGAGGAGTCCTCGCGTCTGCTCCGCATGGAGGACGAGCTCCACAAGCGGGTCATCGGCCAGGTCGACGCCGTCAAGGCGCTGTCGAAGGCGATCCGCCGTACGCGTGCCGGTTTGAAGGACCCGAAGCGCCCCGGTGGCTCGTTCATCTTCGCCGGCCCGTCCGGTGTCGGTAAGACCGAGCTGTCCAAGGCGCTCGCCGAGTTCCTCTTCGGCGACGAGGACGCGCTGATCTCCCTCGACATGTCGGAGTTCAGCGAGAAGCACACGGTCTCGCGTCTCTTCGGTTCGCCCCCCGGCTACGTGGGCTACGAGGAGGGCGGCCAGCTGACCGAGAAGGTCCGCCGCAAGCCGTTCTCGGTCGTCCTGTTCGACGAGGTCGAGAAGGCCCACCCGGACATCTTCAACTCGCTGCTGCAGATCCTGGAGGACGGTCGCCTGACCGACTCCCAGGGCCGGGTCGTGGACTTCAAGAACACGGTCATCATCATGACGACCAACCTCGGCACCCGGGACATCTCCAAGGGCTTCAACCTGGGCTTCGCGGCCCAGGGCGACACCAAGTCCAACTACGAGCGCATGAAGAACAAGGTCTCGGACGAGCTCAAGCAGCACTTCCGGCCCGAGTTCCTCAACCGCGTCGACGACGTGGTCGTCTTCCCGCAGCTCAGCCAGGACGACATCCTCAAGATCGTCGACCTGATGATCGACAAGGTCGACGAGCGCCTCAAGGACCGGGACATGGGCATCGAGCTCTCCCAGTCCGCCAAGGAGCTGCTGTCCAAGAAGGGTTACGACCCCGTGCTGGGCGCGCGTCCGCTGCGTCGCACCATCCAGCGCGAGATCGAGGACTCGCTGTCGGAGAAGATCCTCTTCGGCGAGCTGCGCCCCGGTCACATCGTGGTCGTGGACACGGAGGGCGAGGGCGAGACCAAGACCTTCACCTTCCGCGGCGAGGAGAAGGCTGCTCTCCCGGACGTCCCGCCGATCGAGCAGGCGGCGGGTGGCTCGGGTCCGAACCTGAGCAAGGACGCGTGACCCTGCGGGGACGCTCCTGACACCAATGTGGGGCCACTGCCTTCGGGCGGTGGCCCCACGTCGTGCTCAGCCCGGCCCGTCCGTCGGCCGCCCCTGTGCACCGGCTCTTGCCTCAGCGCGGGTCCAGGGTGAGGTCCGCGTCCGGGAAGAGCGGCGGCCCGCTCCCGGTCCGTCCGGGTGGCGGAGCTTCTTCAGCAGCGGGGCGACCCGTGAGGACGCCGGCTTGCCGCCGAGTACCGTCGGATCCAACCGCCTCACCCCCGTGATCGCGCGAACGGGGGTGAGACCACCCGCGGTTGCCCGGGCCGGTCAGGAAAGCTGCCCGCCGTAGTCCGGCAGCTTGAACGTCTTCTCGGCGTGGCCGCCGGACAGGTCGGTGGCGCTGTTGCCGATGTTCGCGATGATCGTGTAGCCCTTGCGCTCGATGTCGACGCGCTGGGCCGTCTTGTAGTCGGCGACGTTCTTGAAGAGGTCGATGAAGTTGCGGACGTAGAGCCCCGAGACCTGGTAGCCGGTCTGCTTCAGGTTGTGCTGGGTGAACGAGGCGATGATGTCCGGGCGGGCGGTCACGAAGAACAGGGCGACCCCGCGCTCCTGCGCGTATCTGGCGGCCTCCAGAACCGGTTTGTTGGCCGGCTGTGGGTAGCTGAAGCCGAAGTCGGTCTCCAGCGCCGTGTTGTCGATGTCGAGGACGATCGCCTGCTTCTCGCCGGGCTTCGTGGCCGCGATCCGCTGCTTCAGATAGGGCAGCGCCTGGTCCATCACGGCCTGGCAGTCCTTCTGCCAGGTGCCGTAGTCGACGTCGGCGGCCGCGGCCGTGGCGGCGCGGGTGGCGGTCGTGGCGTCGGCCGGTGCGGCCATCGCCACCAGGGCTGCCGCCGAGGCGGCGGTCACTGATGCACGGCGCAACCAGGGGCGTCGGATCTGCATGTCGTGGGGGTCCTCTCACGTCCGTGACGCTGCCAACATGTCGTGTGCATGCTCGTGCTCGAGGGTGGCGCGAGGGGAACCGTAGGGTTACCGGACGGTAAGTGCCTAGAGGCGTGCGCCACATTTCCGTACGGGTCGGAGAAGGTGCCCGGTGACATGCCGCACAGGCGATATGTCCGGTACTAGCCGGAATAGTGGATAGGGGACCCGGACAAAAGGGATTCCCGCCCCAGAGTGGGGGCGGGAATGCGGGCTGGTGCCCTGATTTGTACCGAATGGCAGCTGTGTCAAGAGACGTAGAACACTGAACCAGATTACTAATTGGCGTCGTAGGTCATGCTTTTGGGTGTTTGTCGGACTTCGGGTTACCAAGGGATGGCCATCCGGCGGGCGTCAGTGCGCCGGGTGGTTTTCTCCGTCCCCTTCCACACGAGGTTTCGATGTCCCAGCGCGTCACGTCCCGCTCTTCCCGTACGTCCCAGCTCCGCACCCGTGCGACCGTGCTGGCCGCCGGCCTTGGTGTCTCGGTCGCACTGGGAGCCGGGGTCGCGTCCGCCGCCGACACCACGGCCGCGTCCGGTGCAACCACCGCCGTCCAGGCCAAGGCCGCCAAGGCCGCTGTCGCGAAGAAGGCGGCTGCCAAGAAGGCCAAGCCCTCCTGGGTCGACCCGGTGAAGAAGTACACCCTGACCGCGAGCTTCGCCCAGAACGGCGGCATGTGGCAGTCCACCCACAGCGGTCAGGACTTCGCCGTGCCGAGCGGCACCCAGGTCGTCGCCGCCCACGGCGGCACCGTGGTCAAGGCCGGTGGCAACGGCGCCGGTGACGGCCCCGCCTACGGCAACGCCGTCGTGATCAAGCACGGCAACGGCACGTACTCCCAGTACGCCCACCTGTCGAAGATCACCGTGCGGATCGGGCAGATCGTCAAGACCGGCCAGGAGATCGCCAAGTCCGGCAACACCGGCAACTCGAGCGGTCCCCACCTGCACTTCGAGATCCGTACGACCCCGAACTACGGCTCGGCGGTCGACCCGGTGAAGTTCCTGCGCGCCAAGGGCGTGAAGGTCTGACCGACCCCGGGCCGCTCAGGCCCCGGGCCTGTTGTTCGGATCGGGCCGGCTGTGAGGCTCGGCCCCTGTCAGTCGACGACAACGCCGCAGATGGGCGTGCCAGGCCCCACGACGCCGGACTGATCCGAACGGCAGGCCCTAGGAGCCCCCGGCTCCCCGGTGGGCCTGGGTGACCAGGTCCGTGGCGACCTCGAGGACGGCCTTGTTCTTCTCCTCGGGGTCGCCTTCCATGTCCTGCATCAGGAACATCCCTGCGTGCAGGGTGAAGAGCGCGCTCACACAGCGGACCTGGTCGGCCATGTCCGCGTCCGGGTCGATGATGATGTCGCGCAGGCTGCGGATGCGCTCCTTGAAGGAGTCGCCGATACGCAGTTCCCGTACCGTCGCCTGGTTCTCGTGCATGAAGCGGAACAGCGGGGCCGCCTGAGCGAGCGTGTCGGCGTAGCGGCGGACGATCTCCTGCTTGGTCGCGAGGGTGTGCGGCTGCCGCCGGCCCCACTCGATCAGGTCCTCGATCGGCTGCGTGAGGTCCTCGAAGATGCTGACGAGGATCTCTTCCTTCGTCTTGAAGTGGTAGTAGAGCGCCGCCTTGGTGACGTCCAGCTGCTCGGCGATCTCGCGCAGGGACGTCTTCTCGTAGCCCTGCTGCGCGAAGAGTTCGAGGGCTACGTCCTGGATGCGCCGACGGGTGTCCCCGCGGCGCCGCTGCCTGGTGCCGTCCATGGTGCCGCCCATCCTCCTACGCCGCCCGCTTTCCATAAAACTTACTTGACGCCCGGCTAGTTCCGCGGCTAGCTTCCGAGTGTATTCACTAGCCGGGCGGCAAGTAAGTAGCAGTGGTGAGTAGCGGTGACTGGGGGAGTGGGAAGCGATGACGGACACGACGGACACGCCGGTGGCCGACGCCGGGGGAAAACAGCCGAAGAGTGTGCGGGTCGTCCTGCTCGCGCTGATGATCGCGATGATGCTCGCGATGCTCGACAACATGATCATCGGCACGGCGATGCCGACGATCGTCGGTGAGCTGGGCGGGCTCGAACACCTCTCCTGGGTCGTCACCGCCTACACCCTCGCCACCGCGGCCTCCACCCCGCTGTGGGGCAAGCTCGGCGACATGTACGGCCGCAAGGGCACGTTCCTGTCGTCCATCGTCCTGTTCCTGGTCGGCTCCGCGCTCAGCGGCATGGCCCAGGACATGGGCCAGCTGATCGGCTTCCGCGCCGTGCAGGGCCTGGGCGCCGGCGGTCTGATGGTCGGCGTCATGGCGATCATCGGTGACCTGATCCCGCCCCGGGAGCGCGGCAAGTACCAGGGCATGATGGCCGGCGTCATGGCGCTGGCGATGATCGGCGGTCCGCTGGTCGGCGGCACCATCACCGACCACTGGGGCTGGCGCTGGGCCTTCTACATCAACCTCCCCCTCGGCGCGGTCGCGCTGGTGGCCGTCAGTGCCGTGCTGCACCTGCCGAAGAAGCGTTCCGAGGCGCGCATCGACTACCTGGGCGCCGGGCTGCTGACCGTCGGCATCACCGCGATCGTGCTCGTCACGACGTGGGGCGGGACGGAGTACGCCTGGAGCTCCGCGCGGATCATGGAACTGATCGGCATCGGGGTAGCCGCGCTCGTCGGGTTCGTGTTCTGGCAGACCAGGGCGGCCGAGCCGGTGCTGCCGCTGCACATCTTCCGCAGCCTGAACTTCACACTGATGTCGGTCATCGGCTTCATCACCGGCTTCGTGATGTTCGGCGCCACACTCTTCCTGCCGCTGTACCAGCAGTCCGTGCAGGGGGCCTCCGCGACGAACTCCGGACTGCTGCTCCTGCCGATGCTCGGCGCGATGCTCGTGACCTCGATGGTCGCCGGGCGGGTGACCACGAACACCGGCAGGTACAAGGTCTTCCCGATCGCCGGCAGCGTGCTGATGATCGTCGGTCTCTACCTGCTGTCCACCATGGACACCGGGACCTCCCGGCTGACCTCCGGTGTCTTCATGGCCGTGGTCGGGCTCGGCATGGGCTGCCTGATGCAGATCACCATGCTGGTCGCGCAGAACAGCGTGGAGATGAAGGACATGGGCGTGGCGTCCTCGTCGACGACCTTGTTCCGTACGCTCGGCTCCTCCTTCGGCGTCGCGATCATGGGCGCGCTGTTCAACCACCGCGTCCAGGACGTCATGACCGAGCGGGCCGGTGCGCTGGGGTCCACGGTGACCGAGCAGTCGGCGCAGCTCGACGCGAAGAGCCTGGAGAAGCTCCCGGTACTGGCCCGGGAGGCGTACCAGCACGCGGTGTCCGCCGGTACGCACTCGGCGTTCCTGCTCGGGGCCGCGGTGGCGGTGGTCGCACTCGCGGCGGCCGTGTTCGTCAAGGAGGTGCCGCTCAAGGGAGCGGGACCGAAGGAGGACGGCGCGCCGGACGCCCCGGCGGCGCAGCCGCCCCTGGTCGAGGCCGTCTGACCGCCGAGGCCCTCCGACCGCGCCGCACGAGGCCCCCGGGAGTGTCCGCCCGGGGGTCAGCGCCATGCCCGGCCGTGAGCCGGGGCCGGAGCCATGAGAACGGGTCCCGGCGGCCGGACAGAACAACCGGAAGGCAGCTCGGCAGGGCGTCGGTCGGACCCCGGGCCACGACCACCGGAACCTGAGTATCGGCATCGATGTCAGACCCCCGTGCCACCATCGGTCGTATGGACAAGACGCGCCAGGTCCGGCTCGCCAAGGACGCCATGGACCGGGACTGGGCCGACCCCGGGCTCGACCTGGACACCGTGGCCGCGCACGCCGGGTACTCGCGCTACCACTTCATCCGCGCCTTCAAGGAGGCGTACGGCGAGACCCCCGGCCAGTACCTCACGCACCGCCGCATAGAACGCGCCGAGGACCTGCTGCGCACGGCGAACCTGTCGGTGACGGACATCTGCCACCTGGTCGGCTACAGCAGCGTCGGCACGTTCTCGGCCCGCTTCAAGGCCTGGACGGGCCTGACGCCCAGCGAGTACCGGACCAAGCACGTGGGCCGGGGCGCCGCCCTCATACCCGGCTGCTACGCCATGCTCTGGGCCGGCGGCTTCCGTCCCGCCCCCGGCGCCGGCAAGGAGCGCAATTCCGGAGAAGCGGGCTGACACCCCCGCTGCCTACCGTGGCAGGGCAGGCACAACCGGCCGCGAAGCCAGAGCAGGAGCACGCCATGATCAAAGGTCTCGCCATCTCGACCGTCTGGGTCCTCGACCAGGACCGGGCCAAGGAGTTCTACACGGAGAAACTGGGCCTGGAGGTCCGTACGGACATGACCATGGGCGAGGGCGGCATGCGCTGGCTCACGGTCGGCTCGCCGAACCAGCCCGAGGTCGAGCTGACGCTGATGGTGCCCGGCGGACCCGCGATGGACCCCGAGTCCGCCGAGATGCTCCGCAAGCTGGTGACGAAGGGCGCGCTCGGCGCGGGCGTGCTGACCACCGACGACATCCACGGCGACTACCAGAAGCTCAAGGACCGGGGCGTGGAGTTCCTCCAGGAGCCGCAGGAGCGCCCGTACGGCACGGAGGCGCTGTTCCGCGACGACTCCGGAAACTGGTTCTCCTTCACCCAGCCCCGCGAGGGCGGCCTCGACATGGACCAGGACTGGACCTGCTGAAACGACCGGCGGTCCAGTGCCGCGGCAGGCAACGTTCGCCCCGTCGGACGCCCGGCACGCCCTCTCGCCGCACCAGCCGATGGCCCAAGTACGTCCAGTGCGTGGACTTCCGGCCGGCACTCCCCCAAGCTCTTCGAGCAGGGGGACCCCCAGAGCACGCACCGGACGCCGCTCCTTCTCCCACGGAGATCCATCAGAAGGGGCCTGGTGCCGCGGCAGGCACGTACGCACCGGACGCCGCTCCTCCGTGGACAAACGCTGCCCGCCGCGGCCCTAGGACCCCGGCAGCATCGGATAGCTCCCGGTGTTCGTCGGCGCGTGCTCCGGCAGCCACAGCACGGCGACCGCCCCCTCGGCCGGCAGATGTTCCGGTGTGCCCGGGGTGCGGACGTTGCGGAAGGTCAGCCGGGCGCCCAGCACCCGGGCCTGCCCGGCCGCGATGGTCAGGCCGAGTCCGTGGCCGTGTCCGGCGCGGTCCTTGCTGCCGGTGCGGAAGCGGCTCGGCCCGTCGGCGAGCAGGTCCTCGGGGAAGCCCGGGCCGTGGTCGCGCACCCGGATGACCCGGCCCTCGACGCTGACCTCGATGGGCGGCTTGCCGTGCCGGGCCGCGTTGGCCAGCAGGTTGAACAGCACGCGCTCCAGGCGGCGCGGGTCGGTGGTGACTTCCGACTCGTGCACGATCCGCACCTTGACGGCCGGATCCTTGGCCGCCACCCGCCGGGCGACGAACTCCCCGAGCATGATGTCCTGCAGCTCCGCCCGCTCGGAGGCCCCGTCGAGGCGGGCCACCTCCAGCACGTCCTCGACCAGTGTGCGCATGGCCTTCGCCCGGTCCAGCACCAGCTCGGTCGGGCGTCCGGGCGGCAGCAGCTCGGCGGCGGTCAGCAGTCCGGTCACCGGGGTGCGCAGCTCGTGCGCGATGTCGGCGGTGACCCGCCGCTCGGCCTCGATGCGCTGCCGCAGCGCGTCCGCCATGGCGTCCACCGCGCTCGCCAGGTCGTCCGTCTCGTCCCGCACGACCCCGCCCATGGCGTCCCGCACGCGCACGTCCGTCTCGCCGCCCGCCAGCTGGTTGGCCGCGACGGCCGCCTTGCGCAGCCGCCGTGAGAGATGCCCGCCGATGAGCACCCCGAGGGCGCTTCCGCCGAGGACGACGGCGATGGACCCGATCAGCAGGGCCTGGTCCAGGTCCTGGAGGATGTCCGAGCTGCGGTCGGTGAAGCCCGAGTGCAGGGACATCACCTGGCCGTTCTTCAGCGGCACGGCGGCCCATATGTCGGGCACGTCACCCGGCCGGTCGGCCACGTAGGTCGCCCGCTGCCCCGCCTCGACCCGGTCCCGCAGCGCCTGCGGCAGGTCCGGGTCATTGATCTTGGTGTTGGGGAAGTTCATCCGCCCCGACAGCTCGAAGTTGCGCTGGGCGATCATGATGCGTTCGTCGGCGAGGTCCCGCGCGTTGTCCAGCATCGAGACCCGGGCGGCGTTGTGCACGACCAGGCTCAGTGCGATCGCCACCAGCGCCCCGACCAGAGCGATGGCCGCGCTCAGCTTCCATCTGAGGCCGGTGCGGATGCCCGCCCGCTCCAAGCCCGCGGCGACCAGGCGCCGGAAGTGCCCCCTCATACCCCTGCCTAGGCCTTCAACTTGTAGCCGAAGCCACGGACCGTCTCGATCCGGTCCTGGCCGATCTTCTGCCGCAGCCGCTGCACGTGCACGTCGACCACGCGGGTGTCCCCGCCCCAGCCGTAGTCCCAGACCCGCTCCAGCAGCTTGTCGCGGGAGAGCACCGTGCCCGGCGCGGAGGAGAACTCCAGCAGCAGCCGCATCTCGGTCGGTGTCAGCGCCACCGGCTGACCGGCGCGGCGCACCTCCATGCCCTCGGTGTCGACCTCCAGGTCCCCGAAGGCCAGCGTTCCGCCGCTCGTCGGGGCGTCCGGCTCCTCGCCCCGGCCGCCGCCCGCGTGCCCGAAGCGACGCAGCACCGCACGGATCCGGGCGACCAGCACCGCCCCGTCGAACGGTTTGGTCACGTAGTCGTCGGCGCCCGCCTCCAGGCCCAGTACGACGTCGATGGAGTCGGCCCGCGCCGACAGCATGATGACCGGGACGGTCGACTCGTCCCGGATGCGGCGGCACAGGCTGACCCCGTCGAGGCCGGGCACCATGACGTCCAGCAGCGCGATGTCGGGGCGGTCCGCCCGGAACGCCTCCAGGCCCGACAGCCCGTCGGGCATGGCGGTGACCACGAAGCCGTCCCGTTCCAGGGCGAGCTGCGTGGCCTCGCGGATGACGTCGTCGTCCTCGACGAACAGGACGTGGGTCTGGTCTGCCATCCCGGTGCTCTCAGTCCTTCGTGGTCCGTGGGGAGTGCGTTCTCCCTGTGGGGACGCACGGTTCGTACGATGCGTTCACCGAGAGATCGGTCCGAGCGGCCCGATCGGTTCACGCGGCCTTCCGCCCACGTCAGCTCGGGGGCGCCGGCGTCGGGCTGTCGCCGACGACCTTCCCGTAGTCGTTGTGTGTGCGGTACTTCTCCGCGAAGCGGCCGGCGGCCCATCTGTACGTGATCACGTTCTCCCCGGAGGGGCTCGACACCGGGTCGCCCTTCTCGTACACCTGCTTGGTCACGACCAGGTCGCCGCGGTCGATCTCCGCGTAGACGGGCGGCTCCTCGGCCTTGAACACATTCTCGTACGAGCCGTCCTGCTCGTGATACACGTAACTGCCCACACCCACCGCGTCACCGCAGGTCAGCACATTGACGACGACGTCGTCCGCGGAGCCGCCGGTCAGGTTGCCGTAGGAGACGTCGACCGGGTACTCGTCGGCGACGCAGGGCTTCAGCTCGCGCTTCACCTCGGGCGCGACCTTCGGGTCGTCCTTGACGAGCTTGACCGCGTTCACGGTGTCAGGCGTCTTCGACGGAGCCGCGGAAGCGGTGGCGGCACCCGCCACCGAGTCGGCGTGCGCCGGGCCCTCGTCTCGGGCACCGGTCCCGCCGGCACCGCACCCGGACACCAAAAGGGCGAGGGCGGTGGGCACGGCCAGTGCCGCGCCCACCGCCTGGATACCGCCCCGGGTTCGCGCAGAACCCTCGCCGGTCAGGCCGCGCACCGCTCCCGCTCCTCACGCTCCAGCGCGCGTGCGTCCAGATCGCGGGACTCCAGCTCCTCGCGGAGCCGGGCGAGCGCCCGGTGCAGCGTGCTCTTGACCGTTCCGGCCGACATGCCGAGGGCGGCGGCCGTCTCCTCCGTGGACATCTGCTCCCAGTGTCGCAGCACCACGACACTGCGCTGCTTCGGGGCGAGCACCTTCAGGATGTCCATCAGCAGGGCGCGGTCCGCGTGCTGCTCGGTGGCGTCGTCGACCGAGGCGTCCGGGAGCTGCTCGGTCGGGACCTCGTCCAGCTTCCGCGCCCGCCACCACTCCGTGCGGGTGTTGATCATCACCCGGCGCAGGTAGGCGTCGGCCAGCCGCTTGTCCTCGATGGTCTCCCAGCGGCCGTACGTCCGTACCAGCGCCGTCTGGAGCAGGTCCTGCGCATCGGTCGGGTCCGGGACCAGGCGGCGGGCACTGCGCAGCAGCGCGTCCTGCCGGGTGCGGACGTACTCCTCGAACTCGAGCACCTCGCCCTGCGCCATGGTGAACCGCCTCCCGTTTCCCCGTTCGGGCCGGCTCCCCGCCGCCCGTGCACTGCCTGTGGTCTTCCGTCGTCCCGTGTCTTCCGGGAACGCGATTGAAGGTACGGAGGCGTTGTCACGGCGCTGTCCGAAGCAGCCTGCGGCCAGCGCTCGGCTGTCCGTCGGTTGTGTAACGGAAGTCGGAACGGGATAAGGAGGTGGGGGTCTTGGGTCTGATTCAGGGCGGTTTGTCCACCCTGAGTTCTGTGACGGTCGGCGATCCGCCGCTGTGACCCTCAGGTGCGTCAGGTCAGCGGCAGGCGGTACGAACCGTCCTCCAGCGGCTCCACCAGACCGTCGGCGACGAGGCCGTCCAACGCGCGGGCCCGCTGCACCGGCTCGTGCCACACCCGGTCCAGGGCCGCCTGCGGAACGGCCCCGTGCGCCTCCCGCAGCACGGCGAGCAGCCGCCCGCGCACCTGCCGGTCGGTGCCCGCGTAGGTCTGCCCGCGGCGCGGCGGACCGTCGTGCGCCGGCTTGCCCGCCAGCCGCCACGCGCACTGCGCGGCGATCGGGCAGCGGTGGCACGACTCGCTCTTCGCCGTGCACACCAGCGCGCCCAGCTCCATGGAGGCGGCGGCCCAGCGGGCGGCGGTCGGCTCGTCCTCGGGCAGCAGCGCGCGGGCCAGCTTGCGCTCGGCGGCGGTGGTCGCGTTCGGCGGGTACTGCACGCCGGTGACGGCGCGGGCGAAGACCCGGCGCACGTTGGTGTCCAGCACCGGGTGCCGCTGCCCGTAGGCGAAGGAGGCGACGGCGGCGGCCGTGTACTCGCCGATGCCGGGCAGCGCCAGCAGCTGCGCGTGGTCGGCCGGTACGTCACCGCCGTGCCGTTCCGTTATGGCGACGGCGGCGCCGTGCAGCCGCAGCGCGCGGCGCGGGTAGCCGAGCCGGCCCCAGGCGCGGACGGCCTCGCCGGGCGCCTCCTTGGCCAGGTCGGCGGGGCGCGGCCAGCGCGCCAGCCACTGCTCGTAGACGGGCAGGACGCGGCTCACCGGCGTCTGCTGCAGCATGAACTCGCTGACCATCACCCCCCATGCCCCGGCTTCGGGGCGCCGCCACGGCAGGTCGCGGGCGTGGTCGCCGAACCAGTCGATGACGGGGGAGTGCAGGTTCTCTCCGAGGGGCGGGCCGGAGGGCGCGGCGGCGGAGGGGACGGCGGGGTGCGGGGGCTTCGTGGGAGCAGTCATGGCCCTTCGATGGTGCCACGCAGAGGTGCCGAATCGGGCACTCCGCCACCCCGCCGAGGCGGTGCCCCGACGATCGGGAGGTCTCCGTTCGAGCGGTTGATCGTGAAGGAGCGCCGCTTCGGCCTCCTTCGTCCTCCCCAATGGCCCTCCCACGGACGGCCGTTCACCCGGCTCCATCCTGAACTGCCCGGCGAGGCAGGCCGCTTCAGCCGGCTGCGATGCCGGGCGCGCGTTCCGGCCAGGTGCCGGCCGGGGGCGCGCGGGCGTCTCGGGCCGGCGGTGCGCCGTGCGGCCCGGCTCGTCGGCGCACGGGCGTCTCGTGCGGAGGAAATGGCGCCGCATCAGCGCCGGAGAGCAGTTCGACCGCTGCCCATGTCCCGTGCGATGCCTTCCAAGCTCATCGTCACGGACGGTAGGCGACAGGGCGACATCGTCGCCCTGTGTGATCATCTCCTCCCGCACCCGACGAAAGGCAGGGGTGGGGAGGCGATTTCCGGAATGATGATCCGGAAAAGTTGTGGCCCCGAGCGGCGGGTGGGACGGGTGAACGCGCCGATCTCTCGTAAGGTTTGCGCCGTGGGATCTCTGCGCAATCCGGTCGGGCCGCTTCCCTCCTCCATCTACTGGCGTCGGAGGGTCGTACTGGTGTCTGTGGTCGCCCTGTTGGCGTTGCTGACCACCTGGATCGTGACCATGGGCGGCGGGGGCGGCAAGGACGGCGACGACGGCGCCAACGGCAAGAATCCCGCGCCTTCCATCACGCCCGGCCCGTCGAGTTCGGGACCGGCCATCAGCCAAGCCCCCGGCGGACGCGAGGAGTCGGGCGGCGGCGGTTCCGGCGGCTCCTCGTCCGGGTCCGGCGACGGTTCGGGTGACGGCTCGGGCAACGGGTCGGGAGACGGTTCCGGCTCCGGCGGCGGTTCCGGCTCGGCCGGGTCCGGGGGGTCCGGCGGCTCGGGAAGCGGCACCACCGCGGGCGGCGTCGCCGAGGGCGACACACTGCCGGCCGGTTCCACCCTTCCCAACTGCACCGCGAGTGCGGTCAAGTTCAGCCTGCGCAGCCGGCACAACACCTACGACCCCGGGCAGACGCCCACCTTCCTGCTGACCGCGCGGAACATCTCCGGCAGCGACTGCAAGATCGATCTCGGACCGAAGAACGCGGTGTTCACCATCGCCCCGGCGAGCAGCGACGACGACTACTGGTCCTCCGAGGACTGCCCCAAGGCCGCCGCGCACCAGCTGTACCGGGTCGCCGCCGGCAGCGGCATCACCTACACCGTGAAGTGGGACCGCAAGCCGAGCGTCCCCGAGTGCGCGACGCCTCCGGCGGGTTCGGCCAAGGCGGGCACCTACCTGGTGGAGGCCAAGGCCCCGGGCTTCGCGAAGGTGCAGACGTCGTTCGTGCTCTCCGCCGACTAGGAGAAGGCCGGAGGGCGGTACGAGGGCGGTACCCCTTGCCGGGTACCGCCCTCAGCCGTTCCAGCCGGGTCGGCCGTCCGCGTCAGACGTACCGCTCCAGGATCGACGACTCCGCCAGCCGCGACAGCCCCTCGCGGACGCTGCGCGCCCGGGCCTCGCCCACGCCGTCCACCGTCTGCAGATCGTCGACGCTGGCGGCGAGCAGCTTCTGCAGCCCGCCGAAGTGCTCGACGAGGCGGTCGATGATCGCGCCGGGGAGCCGGGGCACCTTGGCGAGGAGGCGGAAGCCGCGCGGGGACACTGCCGAGTCCAGCGTCTCGGGCGCGCCGGTGTAGCCCAACGCCCGTGCCACCGTGGACATTTCGAGCAGCTCGGCGTGGGTGAGGGCGTCGAGTTCGGCGAGGGCCTCGTCGACCGTGCGGGAGCGCTTGGCCGTGGGTTCGGGGACGTAGTCCCGCACGACCAGCTCGCGCTCGGGCTCCACGCCCGCGATCAGCTCGTCGAGCTGAAGCGCCAGCAGCCGGCCGTCCGTGCCCAGCTCCACCACGTACTCGGCGATCTCCGTGGCGATGCGGCGCACCATCTCCAGGCGCTGGGCGACCGCCGAGACGTCCCGGACGGTCACCAGGTCCTCGATCTCCAGCGCCGACAATGTGCCCGCGACCTCGTCGAGGCGCAGCTTGTAGCGCTCCAGGGTGGCGAGCGCCTGGTTGGCGCGGGACAGGATCGCCGCAGAGTCCTCCAGGACGCGGCGCTGGCCGTCGACGTACAGGGCGATCAGCCGCATCGACTGGGAGACCGAGACGACCGGGAAGCCGACCTGCTTGCTGACGCGGTCCGCGGTGCGGTGCCGGGTGCCGGTCTCCTCCGTCGGGATCGTCGGGTCCGGGACCAGCTGCACACCCGCGCGCAGGATCTTCGACAGGTCCGAGGACAGCACGATGCCGCCGTCCAGCTTGCACAGCTCGCGCAGACGGGTCGCGGTGAACTCGACGTCCAGCACGAAACCGCCGCTGCACAGCGCCTCGACCGTCTTGTCGGAGCCGAGCACGATGAGCCCGCCGGTGTTGCCGCGGAGCACGCGCTCCAGGCCGTCACGCAGGGCGGTGCCGGGTGCCACGGCGCTCAGCGAGGCGCGCATCAGGCCATCGGTACCGGCGCTCCCGCCGGATTTTCCGGGAGCAGATGCCCGGTCGTTGGCTGCCACTGCACTCCTCCGGTCGCTGGTCCTGGGCGCCCCCGTGTCGCGCGCTCGGTTCGCACGGACGGGCGAGACCAGGGCAAAGTCTACCGGCGACCCTCCTCGTCCTGTGGGGCCTCTCTGCGACGGGACCGGGGAAGGACCCGCAGGGCGTCCCCTATGTCCGCGACTTCCAGGACCTTCATACCCGCCGGGACCTTGCCCGGGTCGCCCGGGACCAGCGCGTGCGTGAACCCCAGACGGTGGGCTTCGGCCAGCCTGCGCTGCACTCCGGTGACCCGTCTCACCTCGCCCGCGAGGCCCACTTCGCCGATCGCGACGAGATTCTTCGGGAGAGGTGTGTCACTCGCCGCGCTCGCCAGGGCGAGCGCGACGGCCAGGTCCGCGGCGGGCTCCGAGAGCTTCACACCGCCGACTGTCGCGGAGTAGATGTCCCTTTTGCCCAAGGCGCTGATCCGCCCGCGCTGTTCCAGCACCGCGAGCATCATCGAGACGCGGGAGGTCTCCAGGCCCGAGGTCGTGCGGCGCGGGGAGGGGATCTGCGAGTCCACCGTGAGCGCCTGGACCTCGGCGACCAGGGGGCGGCGGCCCTCCAGGGTGACGGTCAGGCAGGTGCCCGGGACGGGTTCGGCCCGGCGGGTCAGGAAGAGGCCGCTCGGGTCGGCGAGGCCCGTGATGCCCTCGTCGTGCAGCTCGAAGCAGCCGACCTCGTCGGTGGTGCCGTAGCGGTTCTTGACGCCGCGCACGAGACGCAGGCGGGCGTGCCGGTCGCCCTCGAAGGACAGCACGACGTCCACGAGGTGCTCCAGCAGGCGCGGGCCCGCGATCGCGCCGTCCTTGGTGACGTGGCCCACCAGCAGGGTGGACATGCCGCGTTCCTTGGAGGCCCGGATGAGCGCGCCCGCGACCTCCCGCACCTGGGCCATGCCGCCGGGCGCGCCGTCGATCTCGGGGGAGGCCACCGTCTGCACCGAGTCCATGATCAGCAGCGACGGCTTCACCGCGTCCAAGTGGCCCAGCACGGCCGCCAGATCCGTCTCGGCCGCCAGGTACAGGTGATCGTCGATGGCGCCGATGCGGTCGGCGCGCAGCCGGACCTGGCTCGCCGACTCCTCACCCGTGACGTACAGCGTGCGGTGCTCGTCGCTCGCGGACTTGGCCGCCACGTCGAGCAGGAGCGTCGACTTGCCGACGCCCGGTTCGCCCGCGACCAGCACCACCGCGCCGGGCACCAGTCCGCCGCCGAGCACGCGGTCCAACTCCGGCACGCCGGTGGGGCGGGCGGTGGCCTGCCGGGCGTCCACCTGGCCGATGGGCAGGGCGGAGGTGGTGACCCGGCCCGGTGCCGTCGTACGCACCGCGGGCGCGCCGTACTCCTCGACCGTCCCCCAGGCCTGGCACTCGGGGCAGCGGCCGAGCCACTTCGCCGTCTGCCAGCCGCATTCGGTGCAGCGGTAGGACGGTCGGTCCTTGGTGGTCTTCGTACGGGCAGCCATGGACGAAACCGTAGCCGCCGGCACTGACATCGCGGGGACGGGCCGAGACATCGCGGGGACGGACCGACGGCGGCCGGCTGCGCGCCAGGGGTCCGCCACCCCGCGCCAGCCGTGGAACCACCGGTTCATGTCCCCGTTTGAGGGATCGTTTCACCCGTACGGGTTAAATGTGCTCAAGCCGACGGAAGGTGCCACTCCCGGCCCCCTACGGTCGCCGAATGACGAGCAGTACTCCGGAGATCTCGACCCGCACGGCCGGCGCGCACCGGGCGCACCGGGAAGCGCGTGACCGCGGGGCTGCGCGCACACTGGCGCAGCGTCCGCCGGCACGCTACGAGCCCTACCTGGACGGCCTGTTCACCTACTGCCTGTCCGTGCTGTGCGACCACGAGGCCGCGACCGCCGCCCTGGGCGAGGTCCTCGCGCTCGCCGAGCGCCGCGGCCGGCACGTCCCGGAGGCACCCGCGGACCGCAGGGCCTGGCTGTACGCGATGGCCCGCTGGGCGTGCCTGCGCAAGCTGGCCGAGGCCAAGCAGAAACGTCAGAGCGGCCACGCCGCGGGCCGCACCGGGCGACAGCACCCCGACCGCTCGGCCGCCCCGGCCCCCTCCGAGGAGGTCCAGGAGCGGCGCCGTCGCGAACTGGCCCTGCTCGCCTGGCCGGAGGCCGCCGGCACCACCCCGGAGCAGCGGGAGGCGCTCGAACTGGCCGTGCGCCACCACCTCGCCGCCCGCGAGGTCGCCGCCGTCCTCGGCATGGACCCGGCCGCCGCCCGTGATCTGCTGGCCTCCGCCGCCTGCGAGGTGGAACGCACGCGTGCGGCCCTCGCCGTGGTCGAGACCGGGGCGTGCCCGAGCGTGGCGCACTTCGCCGGCGACGACCGGCTCGTGCTCGGCACGGCCCTGCGCCGCGAACTCGTCCGGCACGTCGACGACTGCCCGCGCTGCCGCCGCACCGCCGAGCGCGCCGTCCCCGGCCGCTGGCCCGGCACCAGCGTCACGCCCGCCGAACTGCCCGTCCTGCCGGCACCCCGGGCGGCCCTGCACATCGCCATGGCGCACCATCCGCGCGGTGTCACACCCCGCTTCGACCGGCGCGGGTTCCCGATGGACCCCAAGGACCACGCCGCCCGCAGGGACCGCCTTCGCGCGCGTGCCATCACCACGACCGTGGTCGCCACCGTCGTCGCCGCCCCCGTGCTCGCCCTGTGGGCGGCCTACCGGGGCACCCCGATCGGCGAGGGCCACAACGACCGCTCGTCCTCCGCGCGTGAGGCGGACGACCCGTTCGGCCTGGACGGTGAGATGGCGGGCGGCGGCTACGAGAACACCGGCAACGCGAGCACCCGGCCCGGTCCCCGCTTCGGCGAGGACGGCAAGGCCGATGTCTCCGTGGAGGTCATCGGCGTCGCGGGAGCCGGCCGCACGACCGCCCTGGAGGTCACGGCGGACAACAGCGGCGACACCACCCTCGTCACCCTGACCGCCACCGGCCCCGCCCCGGTCCGCTGGTCGGCGTCCACGGGAGCCCCGTGGCTCTACCTCAGCCAGTCGTCGGGAACGCTCGGACCGGGCGAGTCGTTGACGATCAAGGTGTACGTCGACCCTCTGCGGGAGCCCGCCGGCCCCTGGCAGGCGCGCGTGGCGGTCGCACCGGTGGGCGTCGTCGTCCACATCGAGGGCTACGGCACCGCGCCCAGCCCTTCCGGCCCCGGTCCGGATCCCCGGCCCAGCGGTCCGGGCGACCCGGGTCCGCCCCGGCCCGATCCGACGCCCACGACCTCAGCCCCGGACCCGGACCCGACGCCGACCACCCCGCCCCCGTCGCCCGACCCGGAGCCCACGCCCACGGACGCGGGCCCGACCGATCCGACGGGCTCCACGCCACCGCCCTCGGACAGCGGCGACCCGAGCCCGGCCACGTCGTAGCCGACGCTCAGGTGACCGGATCCGCGGGGTGGGGGGCCAGCAACGGCAGCTGGGAGGCCAGCCGCTCCTCGCACAGCTCGACCAGCCGGTCGTAGCCGGCCTTGCCCATCAGCTCGATCAGCTCCGGGCGGTAGGAGACGTAGACGGGATCGCCCGCGCCGTGCGCCGAGGTCGCCGACGTGCACCACCAGTGCAGGTCGTGGCCGCCCGGGCCCCAGCCCCGGCGGTCGTACTCGCCGATCGACACCTGGAGGACGCGGGTGTCGTCGGGCCGGTCGATCCACTCGTACGTCCGGCGCACCGGCAGTTGCCAGCACACGTCCGGCTTGGTCTCCAGCGGCTCGCGGCCCTCCTTCAGGGCGAGGATGTGCAGCGAGCAGCCCATGCCGCCCGGGAAGCCGGGCCGGTTCTGGAAGATGCACGAGCCCTGGAAGGGCCGCGTCTGCCGTTCGCCGTCCTCGTCCTCGGAGACCCAGCCGCCCCGCGTGCCCTCGGCGTGGTGCTGCCAGATGTCCGGCGTGAGCCTGGCCACGTGCTCGGCGACACGCTTCTCGTCGTCCTCGTCGGAGAAGTGGGCACCCAGGGTGCAGCACCCGTCGTCCGCGCGGCCCGCCTGGATGCCCTGGCAGCCGCTGCCGAAGATGCAGTTCCAGCGAGAGGTCAGCCATGTCAGATCGCAGCGGAAGACCTGCTCGTCGTCCGCCGGATCAGGAAACTCCACCCACGCGCGAGCGAAGTCGAGCCCCTTCTCGTCGGGGACGAGGCCCGGTGATTTGTCGCGCTTCGCCTTTTTCGTCTTTGGCACGAGTCCAGGGTACGGGCCTTGTACCCCCGCCGAGGACGGCGGACGGCCCCGTGGGCAGTAGCGTGCCGTACATGAGACTCGGTGTCCTCGACGTGGGATCGAACACGGTGCATCTGCTCGTGGTGGACGCGCATCCCGGCGCGTGCCCGTTGCCCGCGCACTCGCACAAGGCGGAACTGCGCCTCGCCCAGCTCCTCGAAGAGGACGGCGCGATCGGCCCGCACGGCGTCGACCGGCTGGTCTCGGTCATCCACGAGGCGCTTCAGGCCGCCGAGGACAAGGGCGTCGAGGAGATGCTGCCCTTCGCCACCTCCGCCGTCCGCGAGGCCGGCAACGCCGACGACGTCCTCGCGCGGGTACGCACCGAGACCGGCGTCGAGCTCCAGGTCCTCACCGGCGAGGAGGAGGCCCGCCTCACCTTCCTCGCCGCCCGCCGCTGGTTCGGCTGGTCGGCCGGAAAGCTGCTGGTCCTGGACATCGGCGGCGGCTCCCTGGAGATCGCCTACGGCATGGACGAGGAGCCCGACGCTGCCGCCTCGCTGCCGCTGGGCGCCGGCCGCCTCACCGCAGGCTGGCTGCCCGGTGACCCGCCCGACCCGGCCGACGTCCGGGCCCTGCGCCGCCACGTCCGCACCGAGATCGCCCGCACGGTCGGCGAGTTCAGCCGCTTCGGCGCCCCCGACCACGTCGTCGCCACGTCCAAGACGTTCAAGCAGCTGGCCCGCATCGCCGGCGCGGCCCGCTCCGCCGAAGGCCTCTACGTCCAGCGCGAGCTCAAGCGGGAGTCCCTGGAGGGCTGGGTCCCGCGCCTGGCCGCCATGACGGAGCGGGAGCGCGCGGAGCTGCCCGGCGTGTCGGAGGGCAGGGCCGGCCAGCTCCTGGCGGGCGCCCTGGTGGCCGAGGCCGCGATGGACCTCTTCGGCGTGGAGCGCGTCGACATATGCCCCTGGGCGCTGCGGGAGGGCGTGATCCTGCGTCGCCTGGATCACATGGAGTCCGTGTAGGAGACCCGGCCGCTATGGCAAACACCACAACGGCGAAGAGGCCCCCCACCTCACCCCGACCACACCCCGTAATCTGTCCTGCATGGCAGAGCCAGCCGTGAAGATCCCGGACGCGAAGGTCGCCCTGTCGACGGCCTCGGTCTACCCGGAGTCGACGGCCACGGCCTTCGAGATCGCCGCGCGCCTCGGTTACGACGGAGTCGAGGTCATGGTCTGGACCGACCCGGTCAGCCAGGACATCGAGGCCCTGCGCAGACTCAGCGACTACCACCGGATCCCGATCCTGGCCGTGCACGCCCCCTGTCTGCTGATCACGCAGCGCGTCTGGTCCACCGACCCCTGGACCAAGCTCCAGCGGGCCCGCGCGGCCGCCGAGAAGCTCGAAGCGAGCACGGTCGTCGTCCACCCCCCTTTCCGCTGGCAGCGCCAGTACGCCCGGGACTTCGTCTCCGGCATCTGGCGCATGGCGAACGAGACGGACGTACGGTTCGCCGTCGAGAACATGTACCCCTGGCGCTACCGCGACCGCGAGATGCTCGCGTACGCCCCCGACTGGGACGTGACGAAGGACGACTACCGGCACTTCACGATCGACCTCAGCCACACCGCGACGGCCCGCTCCGACGCGCTGGACATGGTCGACCGCATGGGGGACCGCCTCGGCCACGTCCACCTCGCCGACGGCCGGGGCTCCGCGAAGGACGAGCACCTGGTGCCCGGCCGCGGCACCCAGCCCTGCGCGGAGCTGCTGGAGCGGCTCGCCCGGACCGGCTTCGACGGGCACGTCGTCATCGAGGTCAACACCCGCCGCGCGATGTCGAGCGCGGAGCGCGAGGCCGACCTGGCGGAGGCCCTGGCCTTCACCCGCCTGCACCTGGCCTCGGCGGCGCGGGTGCCGCGCCGATGACCGACCGGCCACCGGCCGGCACCGGCCCCGCCGCCCGCCGCCGCGGCCGCCCCCCGCGCACCGCGGCGGCCGACACCCGCGACCGCATCCTGACCGCCGCCCGCGACGAGTTCTCCGAGCGCGGCTACGAGAAGACGTCCGTGCGCGGCATCGCCAAGTCCGCCGGCGTCGACTCGGCCCTCGTGCACCACTACTTCGGCACCAAGGAGCAGGTCTTCGAGGCGGCGATCACCCAGTCCTTCGGGCCGGTCCTGCAGGCCCCCCAGGCCATCGAGGAGGGCCCGCTCGACGGGGTGGGGGAGCGCCTGGCCCGCTTCTTCTTCGGCGTCTGGGAGAACCCGGCGACCCGCGCGCCCCTGCTGGCAGTCGTCCGCTCCGCCCTCACGAACGACACGGCGGCGGCCGTCTTCCGGCGGATCGTCGCCACGCAGGTGCTGCGCCGCATCGCCGTACGGCTGGAGCTGCCGGACGCCGAGCTGCGGGCCGAACTGGCGGCCGCCCAGCTCGTGGGAACCGCCATCCTGCGGTATGTCATCAAGGTCGAGCCGCTTGCCTCGGCGGACCCGGAGGAGGTCATCGCGCGGCTGGCCCCGGTCGTCCAGGGACATCTGACCGATCCGTGAGGCCCGCCGGGTGACGTCGTCCGAGACGGCCATCCCGCATTCCGGACACTCCGTCCCGCCCACTGGAAGACGGGCGTACGCTCGGTAGCAGTCAGAAATCTCCGAATCCTCTGACGCCGTCTGTCGAAGGAGCGAGCGACGATGCCCGAGCTGAGGTCCCGCACAGTCACCCACGGCCGCAACATGGCGGGCGCCCGCGCCCTGATGCGCGCCTCCGGTGTACCGGGTGCGGACATCGGCCGCAAGCCGATCATCGCGGTCGCCAACAGCTTCACGGAGTTCGTGCCGGGGCACACGCACCTGGCGCCGGTCGGCCGGATCGTCAGCGAGGCGGTCGTCGCGGCCGGCGGCATCCCGCGCGAGTTCAACACGATCGCCGTCGACGACGGCATCGCCATGGGCCACGGCGGCATGCTCTACTCCCTGCCCTCCCGCGACCTGATCGCGGACAGCGTGGAGTACATGGTCGAGGCGCACTGCGCCGACGCCCTGATCTGCATCTCCAACTGCGACAAGATCACCCCGGGCATGCTGAACGCGGCCCTGCGGCTGAACATCCCCACCGTGTTCGTCTCCGGCGGCCCGATGGAGTCCGGCCGCGCCACCCTCGTCGACGGCACGGTCCGCACGCTCGACCTGGTCGACGCGATCTCCGACGCCGTGAACGACAAGATCTCGGACGAGGACATCCTCCGCATCGAGGAGAACGCCTGTCCGACCTGTGGCTCCTGTTCGGGTATGTTCACCGCCAACTCGATGAACTGCCTGACCGAGGCCATCGGCCTCTCCCTCCCCGGCAACGGCTCGGTCCTCGCCACCCACACCGCCCGCAAGCAGCTGTACGTCGACGCGGCGCAGACGGTCATGGACATCACCCGCCGCTACTACGAGCAGGACGACGAGACGGTCCTGCCCCGCAGCGTGGCGTCCTTCGCGGCCTTCGAGAACGCCATGGCCCTCGACATCGCCATGGGCGGCTCCACCAACACGATCCTGCACCTGCTGGCCGCCGCCCAGGAGGCGGGCGTCCCCTTCGGCCTGGACGAGATCAACGCGGTCTCGCGCCGCGTGCCGTGCCTGGCCAAGGTCGCCCCGAACGTCGCCAAGGACCGCACGTACTACATGGAGGACGTGCACCGCGCCGGCGGCATCCCCGCCCTGCTCGGCGAGCTGCACCGGGCCGGCCTGCTCAACGAGGACGTCCACTCCGTGCACAGCCCGTCCCTCGCCGACTGGCTCAAGACCTGGGACGTGCGCGGTGGCTCCCCCTCCGCGAAGGCCGTCGAGCTGTGGCACGCGGCCCCAGGCTGCGTCCGCTCCGCCGAGGCCTTCTCCCAGTCCGAGCGCTGGGAGGCCCTGGACGAGGACGCCGAGGGCGGTTGCATCCGCTCCGCCGAGCACGCCTACTCCAAGGACGGCGGCCTCGCGGTCCTCAAGGGCAACCTGGCCGTGGACGGCTGCGTCGTGAAGACGGCCGGCGTCGACGAGTCCATCTGGACCTTCGAGGGCCCGGCGGTCGTCTGCGAGTCGCAGGAGGAGGCCGTCCAGAAGATCCTCACCCAGCAGGTCAAGGACGGCGACGTCGTCGTCATCCGCTACGAGGGCCCCAAGGGCGGCCCCGGCATGCAGGAGATGCTCTACCCGACCTCGTACCTGAAGGGCCGCGGCCTGGGGAAGACCTGCGCGCTGGTCACGGACGGCCGCTTCTCCGGCGGCACCTCCGGCCTCTCCATCGGCCACGCCTCGCCCGAGGCGGCCGCGGGCGGCACCATCGCCCTGGTCGAGGACGGCGACCGCATCCGCATCGACATCCCGAACCGTTCCATCGAGCTGCTGGTGGACGACGCCGAGCTGGCCCGCCGCGAGCAGGCGCTGAACGGCGTGTACGCCCCGAAGAACCGCGAGCGCAAGGTCTCGGCGGCGCTGCGCGCCTACGCGGCGATGGCGACCAGCGCGGACAAGGGCGCCGTGCGGGACGTGTCGAAGCTCGCCTGACCCCTTCTCGCACCGAGGGCCGCCTCCCATTGCCGGGGGCGGCCCTCGCGCATGCCCGCCGGCTACCAGGCGGCCGGATCGCGCCCGTTGACGGCGAAGACGCTCCCGTCCGGCGCACTGCCGTAGACCCGGTCCCGCACGAGCACGGGCTCGGGGAGCGAGGCCGGGACCCGGTCCGACCGGTCACCCAGCCGGGGAGGCGTCTGCCCGGCGAGCTTCCCGCGCCGCGCGTCGACGGCGAGCAGCCGCCCGTCCGGCGCCGTGACGTAGACATACCCGTCACCGACGACCGGGGTGGATCCCCGCAGGATTCCCGTCTCCAGGCTCCACACCTGCCGGCGCGCCTCGACATCGACGGCCACCAGCGATCCCCCGGTCCCCATGAGAAAGGCGAGGTTCCCGCGCACGGCGCCATGGGCCTGCTGGAGGGGGACGGCGAGGGGCACCCGTCGGGTCTCACCCGTCGCCGGGGTGTAGCGGACCACGGCACGGGCGTCGCCGTGCGTCGCGTCGACCGACAGGAGAAACACCGATCCGTCCGTCGCGCCGAAGGGCTCCAGCGTCCCGTCGAGCCGGGCGTCCGACCGCACGTCACCCGTCCGCGGATCCACCACGCTGAGCCGGGTGCTCTCCCCGTCCGTCGACGCGCTGGTGGCGTACGCCAGCGGGTCACCGGTGAACGTGGCGAAGTACGGCACCTCATGGCCAGGGATCCGGTGACTCCACCGCGGGTCACCGGTGGCGCCGTCCACGCCGGTGACCTTCCCCTGGGCATCCCTGACCAGGAGCATGCCGCCGGCGTACACCGCACTGCCGGCCTCGGGCACGTCCCGCTGCCAGCGCGCCTTGCCCGAGGCCGGATCGAGTGCCTCCAGGCGATGCCCCCGGCCCGTCGAGGGCTGGACGAGTCCACCGACCAGCACCGGCGGTCCCTTCCGGGGCCCCTTGCCGACGGGGTGCCGCCACAACAGGTGCCCGTCGGACGGATCCAGGGCGAAGACGAGTCCGGACGTGGCGCAGAGCAGCCGTCCGGTGCCGTGGGAGCACAGGGGTGCGCTGTCTCCGGACGCCGGTGTCGTCTGCCACCCGCTGAACGCGGCGGACGTGGTCCGCGGGGCGGCGGGACGCGGTGAGCCGCCGGCAGCGTCGAGCAGCGGGAGTGAGACCAGAGCACCGACGACGGCCAGACCGAACGCCCCGGCTCCCAGGACCGCCCGCCTGCCGAGCCGCCGCCCCCTGCCACGACCGGCTTTCGCCACACGACCGGTCTCCGCCGCGTGACCGGCGTCCGCCGCGTGACCGGCTTCCACGGCATGACCGGCTTCCGCCGCCCGACCGGCATCCCCGGCGGGCGGCCACGAACGTTCGGTGTCCCCGGTCCGCTGAGCCGGTATGAACGTCTGTGTGTCGTACGAAGCCGCGACGGACCGCAGTTCCCGCATCAACTCGTCCGGCGTCGGCCGGTCCTCGGGCTCTTTGGCGAGACACCGCAGCACGAGCGGCGCGAGATTCTCCGGCACGCCGGTCATATCCGGCTCGTCGTGGACGACCTGGTAGGCGACGACGTACGGGCTGTCCGAGTCGAACGGCCCCCGGCCCGTGGCCGCGTGCACCATCACCGACCCGAGCGCGAACACGTCGGCGGCGGGCCCCACCTCCCGAGGGCGCCGGAACTGCTCCGGCGCCATGAACGGCGGGGTCCCGATCAACTTCCCCGTCTCGGTGCGCAGTTCGCTGTTCTTCGGCCGGGAGATGCCGAAGTCGATGACCTTGGGCCCGTCCTCGGCGAGGAGCACGTTGCTCGGTTTGAGATCCCGGTGCACCACGCCGACCCGGTGGATGTCGCGCAGCGCCTCGGCCAGTCCGGCCATCAGGCGACGCAGCGCGGCCGGACTCATGGCCCCGTTCCGCTTCACATGCTCGGACAGGGTGGGACCGGGAATGAACAGCGTGGCCATCCACGGCCGTTCGGCCTCCGAGTCGGCGTCGACGACGGACGCGGTGAAGGCACCGCTGACCTGTCGCGCGGCCGCCACCTCCTGGCGGAACCGCCCCCTGAACTCGGGATCCCTGGCGAACTCGGCATGGACGACCTTCACCGCCAGCTTCATTCCGGACGTGCTGCGCGCGAGATGCACCACACCCATGCCCCCGGAGCCCAGAGTCGACTCCAGCCGGTAGTGCCCGGCGTACTCGGGAAGTTCCGCTTCCGCGCCCGCTCCGGTGCTGCTCTGTGGCGCCATGGAAACACCCCCGTGCTCTTCGTCCGCGCGCGCGACGCAGGGAGCCTAGTCGATGACTCGTTCGGCACAGAGGCGGCTTGCTAGCCTCCGGGCACGAGTTGCGCACATGTGTTTCATGGTGTGACTCAAGGGAATCAACGAGACCCCATGGCAGTCATGGGGCTCAACGGGGGAGGAATGTCATGTCTGTCGACCATGTCGGGGAACTCGAAGACAGAGGCGGGAAAGAGGCCGTCACCATGGCGGCGTCGGCCCTGCGCTCGTACCCGGTCGCCCCGGGCGTCCGCCTGAACGTGCGCAGCGGTCCCGGCACCGGCTACGCCGTCGTCCGCGTGCTGCCCGAGGGAGCCAGGGTCACCATCTTCTGCCAGAGGCCCGGCACGACGGTGGCGGGCCCGTACGGCACGTCGAACATCTGGGACAACATCGACGGCGGCGAGTACGTCTCGGACGCCTATGTGCAGACGGGCAGCGACGGTTACGTCCGCCCGCGCTGCTCCTGATCCGGCTGCCGCCACCAGCGGCGACGGCCCACCCGTAGGACCACCCGGCACGATGCCGCGAGCATCGCGACCGGGCGGCGTGCCCAGGGGCACCCGATCCGGCGGCGGACGACACCGCCCGTGCACACCGCGGTGATGTGCACGGGCACCGGACCGTCCAAGCCGACCGGCGTGCCCCGGGGCGCACTCGCCGCGTCCGGCACGACCAGCCCAACCGTTCGGGGTGTCCGCCGAGACCGGGTACGGGTCCAGGACTCCCCTCCTGGTCATCGACCAGGAACGGTCATAATCGACCCGTGAGCGCAGATGACAGCACCCCCGCCGGCCCCGCGGGCTCCACGGCCGAGGGCCTCGGCCCCCGCCCCGAGCCCTTGCGCTTCTTCGGCACGACCTGGCTGAACCACGACCACGGCTACACCGCCCGCCGTATCGCGGTCGCCGTCGGCTCCCTGGCCACCGCCGTCGCCTCCTGCCTCGTCCTCCGCCTCGCCTACGAGGGCCTTCAGATCGCCGCGATCGGTGGCTTCGTCACGCTCCTCATGGTCGTGATGTTCGCGATCTGCAGCGCGATGGCCTTCCGCCACACCTGGGACGGCTTCACCCGCCGCCCCGACCCCGACCGCCATGCATCCCTCCGCGGTCTTCTGACCATCGGTTTCGTCGGCTCCCTCCTCGCCTACTTCTTCCGCTCCCTCACCGAGGCCCCCGGAGAGAAGCTCCACCGCGAGGAGTACGAAGAGGCCCGCAAGCAGTACGAGAAGCGCACGACCCGCCGCTCGGGCAACCCGAGGAACCGACGCCGGGCGTAGGGCGCGGGACGGGGCGGTGTGTGGGATCCCGAGCCGGGGTGGGGTGTGGGCCGCGGGACGGGGGCCGGGTGTGGGACCACGAACCGGGGTCGGGCGTAGGCCACCGAAGCGGGGCGGTGTGCACCCGGGCACGGCCCCCTGACGAACCGCCCCCGCACCCGGGCCCCCTCCACCGGTCTCACCGAAATCTCACCGCCCCCACCCCGCCCCCGGCCACCATGGCCGTATGACCACACCTCCCCCCGCCCACCACCCCGCCGGAGCCGACGCCACCACCCCCGAACCCCTCGCCGGGGACCCCGCCCCCGAGTCACCCCGCACCGCCCGGGCCCACTCGTTCAACGCCGTCGCTGCCCAGTACGCGGCCAACCGCCCCTCCTACCCCCCGGCCCTCTTCGACGCGATGGAAGACCTGACGGGCCGCCCCCTCTCCGGCGCCCGCGTCGCGGACGTCGGCGCCGGTACCGGCATCGCCACCGCCCTCCTGCACGGCAGGGGCGCGAACGTCGTCGCCGTGGAACCCGGGGACGGCATGGCGGCCCAGTTCCGCCGTGTCCTTCCCGGCGTCCCGATCATCCGCGGCACGGGTGACGACCTCCCCCTCGCCGACGGCTCCGTCGACCTCGTCACCTACGCCCAGGCCTGGCACTGGACCGACCCCGCCCGCGCCGTCCCGGAGGCCCTGCGCGTCCTGCGCCCCGGCGGCGCCCTCGCCCTGTGGTGGAACACCGAGGCCCTCGACGTCCCCTGGATCGCCGAGGCCGCCGCCCGCACCGCCCGCCACTTCGGGATCGACATCTCCGCCGAGAAGCGCAACGTCGACGCCCGCGCCGCCGATCCCACCGGCCGCCTCGACTTCACCCGCCGCACGGTCCGCTGGAGCCGCCACGTCCCGGTCGACACTCACCTCGCCAACATCGGCAGCCACTCGGTCTTCCTGGTGCACGGCCCCGAACACACCGCGGCGTTCCTGGCCGCGGAGCGCGAGCTCCTTCTGCGGGCCTTCCCGGACGGCTTCGTGGAGGAGGTCTACGAGGTTGTCCTCCTCCACGCGAAGACCCCGGCCTGACGCGCGCCCGACCACCGCGACCGCTTGACGCGTCCGACCACCGGGAGGATTATTCATCACATGATGAATAATCCTCCCGGCTCGCCACGCCCGGGCCCCGACACCCGCCCGCACCCGGACCCGCCGGCCGTCCACGCCGAGAACCTCACCGTCGTCCGCGGCCCCCGCACCGTCCTGCGCGACCTCGGCTTCACCGTCCCCCGGGGCCGGATCACCGGCCTCCTCGGCCCCTCCGGATGCGGCAAGTCGACCCTGATGCGTGCCCTGGTCGGCACCCAGGCCAAGGTCACCGGCACCCTCGACGTCCTCGGCCATCCCGCAGGCCACCCCGCCCTGCGCACCCGCATCGGCTACGTCACCCAGGCCCCCTCCGTCTACGACGACCTGACCGTCCGCCAGAACCTCGACTACTTCGCCGCGATCCTCGACCCCGGCCGCGCCGCCGCCGACCGCCGCGACGCCGACGTCACCCGCGCGATCGCCGACGTCGACCTCACCACTCACGCCGACGCCCTCGCCGGAAACCTCTCCGGCGGCCAGCGCAGCCGCGTCTCCCTGGCCGTCGCCCTCCTCGGCACCCCCGAACTCCTGGTCCTCGACGAACCGACCGTCGGACTCGACCCGGTCCTGCGCCGCGACCTGTGGAACCTCTTCCACGACATCGCGACCGGCCGCGGCGCGACGATCCTCGTCTCCTCCCACGTCATGGACGAGGCCGAACGCTGCCACCGCCTCCTCCTCATGCGCGACGGCGAACTCCTCGCCGACGACACACCCGACGCCCTGCGGACCCGCACCGGCGCCGCCACGGTCGAGGAGGCCTTCCTCCACCTGGTCGACGAGGCGGCAGCGGCGGACCGCACGAAGGAGACGACCCGATGACCACCACCGCCACCAGGCCGGCCACCCCACCGAAGAGTCTGAGCGCCTCCCGCACCGGCGCCACCGCCGCCCGGGTCCTGCGCCAGCTCACCCACGACCCCCGCACCATCGCGCTGCTGATCCTCATCCCCTGCGTGATGCTGTTCCTGCTGCGCTACGTCTTCGACGGCAGTCCCCGCACCTTCGACAGCATCGGCGCGTCCCTCCTCGGGATCTTCCCGCTGATCACGATGTTCCTGGTGACGTCCATCGCCACCCTGCGCGAACGCACCTCGGGCACCCTCGAACGCCTCCTCGCCATGCCCCTCGGCAAGGGCGACCTGATCGCCGGATACGCCCTCGCCTTCGGCACCCTGGCGATCATCCAGTCCGCCCTGGCCACGGGCCTCGCGGTCTGGTTCCTCGGTCTCGACGTCACCGGCAGCCCCTGGCTCCTCCTCCTGGTGGCCCTCCTCGACGCCCTCCTCGGCACGGCCCTCGGCCTCTTCGTCTCGGCTTTCGCGGCCTCGGAATTCCAGGCGGTCCAGTTCATGCCGGCGGTGATCTTCCCCCAGCTCCTCCTGTGCGGCCTGTTCGCCCCGCGCGACACCATGCACCCGGCCCTGGAGGCCCTCTCCGACGTCCTCCCCATGTCCTACGCCGTCGACGGCATGAACGAGGTCCTCCGCCACACGGACATGACCGCCGCGTTCGTCCGCGACGTCCTGATCGTCGCGGGCTGCGCCCTCCTGGTCCTGATTCTCGGCGCCGCGACCCTCAGGCGCCGGACGGCGTAGATCGCCGGGCGAGGACGCACACATCCCGCCCACCGGACACGACCCCCACCCGGCACCCCCGAGTGCGAGGATGAAACGGACGACGCAACCCCCGGAGGGCACCGAAAGCCATGACCCAGAAAGTCGCAGTCCTCGGCACCGGCAAGATCGGCGAAGCCCTGCTCAGCGGAATGATCCGGGCCGGCTGGACCCCGGCCGACCTCCTGGTCACAGCCCGCCGCCCGGAACGAGCCGAGGAACTCCGCACCCGCTACGGCGTCACCCCGGTCAGCAACCCCGAAGCCGCCAAGACGGCCGACACCCTGATCCTCACGGTCAAACCGCAGGACATGGGCACGCTGCTCGACGAGCTCGCCCCCCACGTGCCCGCCGACCGCCTGGTCATCAGCGGTGCCGCCGGCATCCCCACGGCCTACTTCGAGGAGCGTCTCGCCCCCGACACCCCCGTCGTCCGCGTCATGACGAACACCCCCGCCCTCGTCGACGAGGCGATGTCCGTCATCTCCGCCGGCACCCACGCCACCGCCGACCACCTCGCCCACACCGAGGAGATCTTCGGCGCCGTCGGCAAGACGCTCCGCGTCCCCGAGTCCCAGCAGGACGCCTGCACCGCCCTCTCCGGCTCCGGCCCGGCCTACTTCTTCTACCTGGTCGAAGCCATGACCGACGCCGGCATCCTCCTCGGCCTGCCCCGCGACAAGGCCCACGACCTCATCGTCCAGTCCGCCATCGGCGCCGCGACGATGCTCCGCGACAGCGGCGAACACCCGGTCAGGCTCCGCGAGAACGTCACGTCCCCCGCCGGCACGACGATCAACGCCATCCGCGAACTCGAGAACCACGGCGTCCGGGCCGCCCTCATCGCCGCACTCGAAGCCGCCCGCGACCGCAGCCGCGCCCTGGCCTCCGGAAACAACAGCTGACCACCGGGGGGCGGGCCCGCTCCCGCCCCCGCGGCGACGTCACCTCACACCGCCGACACGGCCCCGGCCGCCTCCGGCACGGCGGGCAGCAGCCCGATCGCGCGATACGCGGCATCCACCGTCGGCCGGGCCATCCCCCGGGCCCGCTGCGCACCGTCCCGCAGCACCCCCTCCACGTAACCGGGGTCGGCGCACAACTCCTGATGCCTGGCCTGCAAGGGCCTGAGCACCTCGATCACAGCCTCCGCAGTGTCCTTCTTCAGGGCCCCGTACGACGTGTACGCACCACTCAACGATGCGGGCTCCCCGCCCGTGCAGGCCGCGAGGATCTCCAGCAGGTTGGCGAGCCCCGGCCGGGCCTGCCGGTCGTAGACGACCTCCCGCCCGCTGTCGGTCACGGCCCGCAGCACCTTCCTGCGCACCACGTCCGGCTCGTCCAGCAGGTAGACGATGCCGGGCCCGACGTCATCGCTCTTGCCCATCTTCGACGCCGGATCCTGCAGATTCATCACCCGCGCCGCCACCCCCGGCCGCGTCGCCCGCGGAATCACGAACGTATGCCCGTACCGCTGGTTGAACCGCATTGCAAGATCCCGCGTCAGCTCGACGTGCTGCACCTGGTCGTCCCCCACCGGCACCTCGTCGGCCCCGTACGCCAGGATGTCCGCAGCCATCAGCACGGGATACGTCAGCAGCGACAGCCGCACACTCCCACCCCGCCGCTGCTCCCGCGCCGCCTTCTCCTTGTACTGGATCATCCGCCGCATCTCACCGTCGGTGGCCACGCACTCCAGTACGTACGACAACCGCGCGTGCTCGTCCACATGGCTCTGCACGAACACCGTGCAGAGCTCCGGATCCAACCCGGCCGCCAGCAGCAGCGTCGCCGACTGCCGACTCAGCCTGCGCACCCGCGCGGGATCGTGGTCCACGGTCAGGGCGTGCAGATCGACGACGCAGAACAAGGCGTCGGCCTCGTGCTGATCGACCGCGGCCCACCGCCGCATGGCCCCGAGGTAGTTCCCCAGCGTCAGATGCCCCGTGGGCTTGACCCCGCTGAAGACCCGTGTCATCGTTCCTCCTCCTAGGTCAGGACCGCCGCCTCCGGGCGGCCGCCCCTCCGCGGTGCCGGAGGGAGAAACGAGAACGGCCGCCGAAGCGGCGGCCGTCGCGTTGCATACGTGGGGACGGCCGCCGTCAGGCGGCCCACCACAGCTGGGTGCACGTACGCGTCGTCATGCGGCCCACAGTACGCCCCGGGGGTGCCGTCCGCCCTTGAGTTGACACGCCCAGACCCCATCCGTACTGTTCTCCGAGTTGTCCGACGTGAGCGCCGACCCCGGTCGGTCCCCGGGCAGCCAATCCGCAGGTACCAACCACTCTTCGACGTGCAGTACGTCTGTCGTCGTTTCATTGGCTTGTGTATTTACGGAATGAGGAATCCACGTTCGAAAGGACGAGGCCCCCGATTGGCTCGGGAGCCGGGGAATCCGCTAAAGTCTCACTCGTCGGAACGGCCCAACAGCCGCGAAGACAAACCCCGCCGACCGGGGATCGGGCCCGAAAGGATCTGATAGAGTCGGAGCCGCCGGAAAGGGAAACGCGAAAGCGGAAACCTGGAAAGCGCCGAGGAAATCGGGTCGAGAAAAGATCTGATAGAGTCGGAAACGCAAGACCGAAGGGAAGCCCGGAGGAAAGCCCGAGAGGGTGAGTACAAAGGAAGCGACCGTTCCTTGA